>CAWGEE010000037.1:0-151761 GCA_963821415.1 uncultured Actinomycetes bacterium
AGCATTCGTTATCGGCAGGGCATCGACCGTCCCATAACGCCACCCGCACGGTGCTCGCACCTCATCTTGCGGGGGCCGACGCAGGCTCCTAAGCTTCGACCACAACTCGTGTGCGGTCTTTCGGGGATCTACACGCGCCCAGGCGGGCACGCCTCGGCGCGCTTGCTTCTGGCCATGGCCGGGGAGCTCCGTCACCGTGGACCCGACGGCACGGGGCTCTACGTCGACGGGCGCTTCGGGATGTCGAACACCCGGCTCGCGATCATCGACATCGCCGGGGGAGACCAGCCGCTCTCGAACGAGGATCGGCGCTACTGGGTCATGCAGAACGGCGAGATCTACAACTACGTGGAGCTGCAGCGAGAGCTCCGGGCCCTCGGGCATCGGCTCGAGACCTCCTCCGACACCGAGGTGCTCGCGCACGCGTACGAGGAATGGGGCGTCGACTGCCTGCACAGGCTGAACGGAGACTTCGCGTTCGCCGTCTGGGACCGCCGTGAGCAGGAGCTCTTCCTCGCGCGAGATCGCTTCGGCGTCCGTCCGCTCTTCCTGGCCGAGTTCGGCGGTGACCTCAGCTTCGCGTCCGAGGCGAAGGCGCTGTTCCGCCACCCGGAGGCCCGTCGCGACTTCGATGCTCTCGGCCTCGTCGAGGCCTTCACGACCTGGTCGATCCTGCCCGACCGCTCCGCGTTCGCCGGCGTCCGCGAGCTCGCTCCCGCCCACTACCTGCGCTGGGGCCCGGACGGCCTGATCGAGGAGAGACGCTGGTGGGATCTCGAGTTCCCACGCGTCGGCGAGATGCGGGAGGACGGCGAGGCTGAGCTCCAAGCCGAGCTCACAGAGCTGCTGACGGACGCGACGCGCATCCGCCTGCGGGCGGATGTCCCGGTCGGCGCCTACCTGAGCGGAGGCCTCGACTCATCCGTGACGGCGGCGCTCGCCCGGCGCCTCTACCCCGACACCCTGTTCTCCTTCGGCATCGGGTTCCGGGATCCGCTGTTCGACGAGAGCGTGTACCAGGATCGGTTCGTCGAGGATCTCGGCACGAGCCTGACGCGCGTCGTCGTCGACGCTCCCGACATCGCCGAGCTGCTGCCGAGGGCGGTCGAGCTGACCGAGAAACCGACGCTCCGCACTGCTTTGGCGCCGCTGCTATCGCTATCCGCCGCAGTTCAGGAGGCCGGGCTCAAGGTCGTGATCACAGGCGAGGGCGCCGACGAGCTGTTCGGCGGGTACGACATCTTTCGCGAGAACAAGGTGCGACGGTTCTGGGCTCGAGACCCCGAGTCGCGGCTCCGCCCGCTCCTCTTCACGCGGCTGAACGAGTATCTCGGCAAGGACCTCAAGCGCTCCGGCGCGTTTCTCGCGGGCTTCTACGGGCGGGGCCTCGAGGAGACCGACGACCCGCTCTACAGCCATCGCCTCCGCTACTGGAACACTGCGCGCTGCCTGCGGCTGTTCGAGCAGGACGTCATCGACCGCGCGGCGGCTCACGGCGACGTGCTCGAGCGGATCAGCCGGCGCCTTCCCGAGGGCTTCGAACGACTGACGCCGCTTGGCCAGGCGCAATACCTCGAGATCATGACCTTCCTCGACGGTTACCTTCTCCACTCCCAGGGCGATCGGATGCTGATGGGGCACTCGGTCGAAGGGCGCTTCCCGTTTCTCGACTTCCGCGTTGCAGAGTTCGCGGCTGCCCTCCCCGACAGGATGAAGCTGCGCGGCCTCGAGGAGAAGTACCTTCTGCGCAAGGTGGCGGCAGCGCTCCTCCCAGCCGAGATCGCCGGTCGCACAAAGCGTCCGTACCGTGCCCCGATCGTTTCCGCGTTCGTTGGTCCGCGGGCGCCCACGTACGTGCGCGAGGCACTCGCTCCCGACCGCCTCCGGGAGGTCGGGATCTTCCAGCCGGAGACGGTCGAGCGGCTGGTGCGCAAGTGCGAGGCTGCGGGCGAGGCCGGGGTCGGCGAGACAGACGAGATGGCGCTCGTCGGATCGATCTCGGTAATGCTCCTTCATGAGCGTTTCATCGCCCACCCGACGCTCGCTCCGGCCGCAGAGCCCACGAAGACGGTCGTCGGCGACTCCGTGCAAGCGGCGGCGACGGCAGCGGCTTGAGCATGCCTGAGCGTCGCCTCCTGCACGACAGCTTGCTCGCCGCGGTGGAGCTCGAGCCGGGGAAAGAGGCGCTGGTCGTCGACGGGAAGCGCTATTCGTACTCAGAGCTGCTGGATACGTCGCTTCGCCTCGCAAGCGCGCTCCAGGACCTGGGCCTCGAGCGCGGCGACCGCGTCGTCGTGTTCACGGACAACTCTCTCTTCTGCGTAGCGTCGATCTTCGGAACGCTGCTCGCGGGCGGGGTCTTCGTCGTCGTCAACCCGCAGACGAAGGAGGACAAGCTCGCCTACATCCTCCAGGACAGCGACGCGGCAATCCTCGTCACCGAAGGAAGCATCGCCCGTGTTGCGTCGCGAGCGGCAGAGGCTGCCCCCTCGCTCAAAGCGACGATCTGCGGAGGGCGTCCCGAGAAGATCGAAGGGATGGCCGACTTCGAAGACCTCGTTACCGGCGCCGAGCCGACTCCACGCTCTGCGGGCACGATCCCGCTGGACCTCGCCGCGCTCATCTACACGTCCGGGAGCACGGGTCGCCCCAAGGGCGTGATGATGACCCACCAGAGCATGGTCTTCGCGGCGGGGAGCGTCGCCGAGTACCTCCGCCTCGGATCGGAGGATCGCATCCTGGCCATGCTCCCACTTGCGTTCGACTACGGCCTGTACCAGCTGCTGATGAGCGTACGCATGGTTGGGACGCTCATTCTCGAGCGCTCCTTCGTCTACCCCGCTCAGGTCCTCAAGCGGCTCGAGGAGGAGCAGGCGACAGTCTTCCCCGGCGTGCCGACCGTCTACTCGACGCTCCTGTCCATGCACGAACGGAGCCCACTCGTCTTCCCGAGTGTCCGGCGCGTGACGAACACAGCCGCGGCGCTTCCTCCGACTTTCCACAGCTCCCTTCACGAGATCTTCCCGAACGCGCTCATCTTCCGCATGTACGGGCTCACCGAGTGCAAGCGGGTGAGCTACCTGGAGCCGGAGCTGCTCGACCTCAAGCCCACGTCCGTCGGACGGGCGATCCCGGGCACCGAGACCATGGTCCTCGACGACAAAGGGAGCCCGGTAGAGCCCGGCAAGACCGGCATCCTTCACGTACGTGGCCCGCATGTGATGGTTGGCTACTGGCGCCTGCCCGAGCGGACGGCGGAGATGCTCGAGGAGGGGCCTCTGCCCGGCGAGCGCATGCTCTGCACCCACGATCACTTCACCGTCGACGAGGACGGCTACCTGTACTTCGTGGGACGGAGCGACGACATCATCAAGTCGCGAGGCGAGAAGGTGAGCCCGGCCGAGGTCGAGGACGCGCTCTACGCGATCGAGGGCGTGCGCGAGGCCGCCGTCATCGGTGTCCCCGACGAGCTGCTCGGCGAGGCCGTCAGCGCATACGTCGTCCGCGAAGACGGCTCCGAGCTCACCGATCGGGACGTGATCGCCGGCTGCCGCGAGCGCCTCGAGAGCTTCATGGTGCCCTCGCGGGTGGTCTTCCTCGAGGACCTGCCGAAGACGGCGAGCGGCAAGATCCGCAAGCAGGGCCTGCTCGAGTCCGTCGGGCATTGATCGCAACGGCAACTAGGACGTGATCCACGATTGCGTCGCTTTGTTCCAGTACTGGACGATGTTGCCGCTCTGGGTCACATTCGGGTTGTCGAAGTCCGACGCCGCCGTCGCGTAGGGCCCGCCCGCGCCGTCCTGGCATAGGCCCGGAACCGACGGCACCGTGTTCTGGAAGTGCCGGTGCGACCGGAACTTCGCGTTCTGAATCGATCCTGTCGCGGTGACGTTGCCGTCCTTGACAGCGCGATTGCAGGCGATGAACTTCCCGCGCACGATTCGCATGTTCTTCGGGGAGGTGCTGCCGGCGCTGGAGTAGAAGACCGCGCCGCCGGCACCTTGGCAGGTCGCGTAGCCGGTGTCGTAGTCGCCGATCTCGAAGTCGGCAAACGTGATGTCTGTGCCGCCGATTGCCTGGATCCCGTCCTGATGGCCGCTGCCCTGCTTCTTGCCGCAGTTCGCCTTGCCCGTGATCTGGAGGTTCTTGGCGCCCGGCGAGTGATACGAGATCCGGATCGCGTCGTCAGCGGCTCCCTTCGTCTGACCGTTGCCGCGGACATCGAGCATCAGGTCGATCGTGGTCGAGTTCGAGTCGCCCGTGCAGCCGTTGGAGAGCTGCACGACTCCGCCGCCCTGCGCCGGAGCGTAGTTCTTCGTGAAGTCGAGCACGACCTTGACCGGCAGCTTCCCGTAGCTCGAGATCGGCGCGGAGCAGACCCAGTGCTGGTTGGTGAAGGTCAGGGTCGTTCCCGGTACGCACCCCGACGTGTCCGCCACCGTGCAGTTCCCTGACGGAGGCGGCGGGGGTGGCGGTGGCGGCGGGGCGGCGGCGGGGGTGGTGGTGGCGGGGGCGGCGGGGGCGGCGGTGGCGGTGGTGGTGGCGGCGGTGGAGGCGGCGACGGCGCATCCTTCCTGGCGCAGGACGACCTGCTGCCCGATGCTGCAGGGGTTGGCCAGAGCGGCCGTGACGGACCGGTTGCCAGTCCAGCCGGACAGCGCGAGAGCCTGGTCGGCGGTGGCAGCGGCGACGCTCGGAATCGCGGTGAGCAAACCGGTGCGGCGCGTCATCCCACTCGGTGTTCCGAACGCCGCCGTGCCGTTGTGAGAGAACAGGGCGACGAGAGTCGTATTTGCTTCCGAGACCGTCACTCCCGGTGCGGTCAGAGTCTGCGAAGACTGGGTGTATCCGCCGGAACTGGCAGCGACGGGCTGCGGCGTTATTGGCCCCGTCATAGTCGAGGACGGAAACCGATGCTCCCGTCGCGGCGGAGAAGGTGAACGCATAGGACGTGGGCTCCGACATCGACGCCACCTTCACGAAGACCGCTTGCGCGAGATTCTGCCCGGCGTATGTGCAGTTGTCCCGGCGCACGAAGCCCCACCCGGACGGGGCGCTGATCGACGACGAGGCCGCCAAACGGGCGGATACGGCGGCGAGTAGCACATCTCCCGAGGCGACAAGTCGCCGGTCGCGCGACCGTGAGAGACGAGGAAGAGACGGAGGTCACGGCTGCCGATGCTGACCGAAACGTCGGGGAAGAGCCCGAGCCGGATGTCGGCCCGGGGCTACCGAACGACGTCGAGGCCGATCCCGCGAGTGCTACAAGTGCGGCGAGACGCAACGGCGAGTGGAAGGCTCAGCTGTCGCAAGGCAGGGGAGATGGATCGCAGCATCGTGATAGTCCCTCCGTTCGGACCCCGAAGGGGTCGAGTTGACCCACGAGTAACGTGGGGTGCGCGAGTCGGCAACCCGCCTCCCGCTGACACGGCGTACGCGTGCCATCCCCCCTGAGAAGGCGACGTGGCAGACGGTGTGCGGCGCCGCCTTCATCGGCGCGGCAAGTTACCAACGTGTTCGGCTGGCACCGCCGAGCTCCTCCCACGACCATCGGGGAAAACGCCGGCTCAGCAGGCGAAAATCGGCGCGTGTAATTTCCCGCTAAGAAGCGGCAGCGCTCGTCAGCCGGTCGGAAGCAGCGCGAGCGAGAACTCGATGTGCCCGCTTGCCGTCGCCAGCGTGTACGTGCCGAAGTCGAAGAGGCCAGGCGACGTCACGGCGACACCGTTCACGCCGAGCGCGCCGTCCGTGCCCAGCATCGTCGTGGCCTCAGCGGTCTCCTCCGGCACCGTCGCCGTACCGCCGGTGAAGTCGCCCAGCGCGAGGCTCTTCCCCTCGGCGACCAGCACGACTGCGCGCCTGTTCGAGCCCAGCGTCGTGATGTCGACCGGTGTGATCGTCGCGATGTTGCCGAATCCGATCTGCGCGGCCGCCTCGTACGGGGTGCCGGACGTGGCCGCCCCTGCGAAGCGGTACATCCGTCCCATGAGCAGGGCCGTTCCGGACGTCTTGGTGACGGCGACGGAGCCCGTCTCGAAGCCCGTCGCTCGCGTCCAGAACCACTCGGCGCGAAGGGCGGAGTTCTGACCGCGTGCGTCGCCCTGCGTGAAGCCGTCAGGCGTCTGGATGTCGCTCGCGTCCTTCGTCAGCACGAGCAGGACGAGAACGTCGTCCGCGGCGATCCCTGACGGATACGGGACATCGATCGACGTGCCGAGTGCCGTCGCCGCATCGCCGGCCGAGCCGAAGACCGGTGTCTCCCCAGGCGGCGGTGGAGGAGGCGGCGGTGGCGGCGGTGGCGGCGGTGGCGGTGGTGGCGGTGGTGGCGGTGGTGGCGGTGGTGGCGGTGGTGGCGGCGGCGGCGGAGGCGGCGGTGGAGGCGGTGGATTGCCCCCGGAGTCGATCTTGATCTCGACCGCAAGCGGTGCTGCGTCGAGGGCGGCTTCGTAGTACGCGGTGTCCGTGCCCGAACCGCCGTTCAGTTGCGTGTCGGCCTCGCCGTCGTTTGCATAGAGGATGTCGTTGCCATCGCTCCCCGTGAAGCCGTCGGTTCCTGGCCCGCCGGTGATGCTGTCGTCTCCCCCGCCCCCGGTCTGGGAGTCGTCTCCCGATCCGCCCTCGACCACGTCGGCGCCGTCCTGGCCCTCTACGCGGTCGTTTCCGGGACCGCCCAGGACGATGTCGGGCTCCGAGCTTCCGCGCAGCAGGCCGTCGTCGCCGTCGCCTCCCTCGATGTGCAGCGGCCCGAGATAGTGGAGACCGGCACCCCACTGCCCACGTCCGTTGATGACGTCGTTTCCGCCCACGCCGTAGAACTCGAGTGGCATGGTGGACGGCGAGAGCGTGACGTCGACGTCGCCGTCTGGGTTGAGGGCGATGCCGTGCTGGCCGGGCGCGAACGAATCGCCGACGTCCGTCCCGATCACAACCGTAGAGTCGGACAAGTCACCGAGAGAGACCGAGATCTCGATCTCAGGGATGTTCGTTTCCCCGGTCGCCCCTGGGCCGAAGACTCCTCCCGACAGGTCGAGCACGAGCCGCTCGGTGGATCCCACCTCTCCGGACACGGCGATCGAGTTCGTGTTCACCGTTGTCGCGTCCCCACACGTGGCTGGAACGAGCCCGAACCAGAGCTGGCCGCCGACGACGGTCAGCGAGGCGGCGGAGCCGGGGTCAATCGTCGCGCTAAGCGCGCCTGTCGAGGGGTTGTAGGTGCACGATTCAGCTTGCGCCTGCGCCGCCGAGGCAGGAGCCGCTGCAACGGCAAACGCCGCTGCGGCGATCGCAGCAGTACGGCACCTCAATACGCGCCTGACGACCTGCACTCTCCCCTCCCCTCGAAAGTCCGCCATCACCTTGTACATGAGCCACGGCGTCCTGGCAAGCGCGAACGGATCAGGAGTCGCGTCCACGGCCCGTGACGTCCTTGCACGACGGGTCGTCATGCGGAAGCACGGTGGTGTTCTCGTCCACCATGGCCTCGGTCCTCGGGCCGATGCGGATCGCGCGATAGCGGCCGGTGCAGACCGTCGTGTCGCGTGTCCCCGAGCGAGTGGACGTGGCCGAAAAGAGCGTCTGCGCAGAGCTCGGGCCCAGAATGCACCGCTCGCACACGACGTCGGTGGGCGTCGAGACTCGGGCTCCGCCGCGGTTCAGGAAGAGATTCGCGTTACCCAGGCAATCGACGGCGAGGTTCCGGAACGTCAACCGGTAGCCGCCCATCGCCTGGATGCCGTCCTGGTGGTACTCGCCATAGACGTCGTGACACTTGACGTAGCCGGACTCGATCACGAGGTCGTGGGCGACCTCCCCGTGGTTCTGGACCTTGATCCCGTCGGCCGTCCAGGTGTCCACCTCGATGCGGCCGATGCGACCAGAGCAGTCCTGATCGAGCCGAATCGCGTCGTCGACATTGGTACGCATCGTCACCTTGACGAGATCGAGATCGACCGGTCCGCGGCAGACGTACGCTTGCTCGTCGAGGACGATCTCCCCGCGAACAGGGAAGCTCGCCGACGGCTGGGAGACGCTACCGGCAGGAGGCCGACGCGGTGATCTCGGCGCGCTCTCGTCGCGGTACTCGAGCAGCTCCTCGCAGCCGGCCGCCATGTCGACCGGATCGACGAATCCGACGTCGTCGCCGGCTCCACAACGAACCGTGTCTACCCAGCCGTCGTACGCTCGTATGCGATCGTCTCCCGGGCCGGCGTCGATCACGTCTTGGCGGTTGCCCCCGTCGATGAGATCGCCGCCGGCGCCGCCGCGGAGATCGTCGTCCCCCCCGAATCCGAAGATCGCGTCGGCCTGGGGACCACCGGCCAGCCGATCGCGGCCCGACGTGCCCATGATCTCCCCTTTCGAGTCGAAGGCGGGGGTCTCGTCGTCGCGATTGGCCAGCACCGTGGAAACGACGAATGCCGCCACGAGCACGCCGACGGCAGCGAGCCAGAGCCGCCTGCGACCGACGGACCGGCCGCCTGGTTCCCCTCGGATCTCCGCCACCGGGTCGCGGACGCTACCAGCGAGGACGGGAAGGCCGTTGGACTTCCGATCTGCTCGCTACTTCGGCGCCTTGTCGACCCACGTGTTCGTCTTCGAGTCCCATCGCTGGCAGGTCACGTCGATGAGCTGGAGCGCCTGCGTCGCGATACACGGGTCCGACGCGTAGTAGCCCTGACAGGCAGGATCGCCGCCGCTCGACACGGGCTCGACCCGGCCGGTGCGGAACGATGCGCCGTTCACGACGCTGCCGGGCAAGTCCTGGCCGGCGCCGAAGAGCCCGTGGTTGCACGTCACGTACTTTCCGCCGTAGACGTCGAGGTCGTACTGGTCGCTCCAGAAGATGGCCCCACCGGCGCCGATGCACGTCGCCGTGCCGGCATTCCAGTTGCCCGAGTAGCCGTTGACGATCGCGAGATTTGCGTTCGGATGGGCCGGGTGGAACTGCCAGACGTCCTGGTGCGCGCCCGAATCGCCGAGCGGTCCGCAGTCGAACTTGCCCGTCACCTGGATGTCGCGCGGGCCATTGGTGCGGAACTTCCCGGCTCCTCCACGAGCGCCGAACGTGGCCCCGTCCGCGTTGTTGTCGACGATCAGATCGATCGTGTCCGCGTCGCTGTCGCCGCGGCAGCCGTTGACGAGATCGACGTACCCCTGGTCTCCGAAGTCAGGCGCCGACGTGAACGTCCAGACGACCTTGATCGGCAGCGGGCCGTAGCTCGAGAGCGGCTTCGAACATCGGAACTGCTCGTTTGTGAGCTTGATGAGCGTGCCGTATTGGCAATCAGATCCACCGAGCGACCAGCTCGTGCGGTTGCTGATCTTGCACGTGGGCTGGCCGGAGGAGGAGGCGACGATCGCGGAGTTCCAGGAACGCTCGACGGCGCCTCCGTACGTGTTCGTCCCCGTCACGCGAATCTGGACCCGTCGGCCGACCTCGAGGGACGTGAGCGCGTACGTCGGGAGCGTGGCGCCGCCGATGTCCACACAGTTCGAGCCGTCTGCGTCGCAGCGTCGCCACTGGTAGCCGTAGGCGATCGGCTCGGTGCCGACCCACGATCCCTTCGTCGCGCCCATCGTCTCCCCCTGGCGAGCAGTACCGGAGAGGGCCGGCCGCTCGGTGTTGATCGGCGCCGAGACGACGGTGTTCGAGTTCCACGAACGGATGACGGCGCTGCCATACGCATTCGTCGCCGTGACCTGGATGTGGACGCGTCTTCCGATCTCAGCCAGGGTGAGGACGTAGGTGAGGGCCGTCGCCCCGGTGATGTTCGCGCAGTTGCTTCCGTCGACGTCACAGCTGCGCCACTGGTAGGCATAGGAGATCGGCTCCGTGCCGGTCCAGGTGCCGTTCGTAGCCGTGAGCGTATCTCCGTAGCGGGCGTTTCCGGAGAGCGTGGGCCGCTGATCATTGACGGGCGGACTACCCGCGGCGAGCGCGGACGGAGTCCAAACGACGAGGCCGAGCACTGCGGCCACCATGAGGGAACGGAGCCATGCACCGGCCGGCTTCCCTCCGCGTCGCCGGGGCGAGCGAGAGCGCATTTCCATAGCCCTAGCCTTCGGCCTTCGGCCACTCGGACTCGCTCCCCCGAATGGACTAGCGAGTCAGGGTGTGGAAGGGCCGGTCTCCCGGGCGGTCGGGCCGGCAGGCGCAGCTCGGCGAACGACCATCAAGCTCTTCGTGAGCCCAAATCGGCGCTCACGATGGATCTCCCCGTCCGGAAAGAGCCTGCGTAGGTCGGCGGCCGTCAGCAGCGTCGTCTCGTGCCATGAGCCCTTTTCCCGGAACCCCATCGAGAAGCGACGATTGAGGGCCTTCAGCGCTCGCTCCGGCAGAAACTGCACGAGCGGCATCTGGTAGTGGGGCTCGATGGGAAAGTACCGATTTGGCGTCTGTACGAAATAGCGCTCGCCAACGCGCCGGATCTCGTCGGCGAACGCCTGCTGGCGCTCGCGCGGCACGTGCTCGATCACCGAGTTCGAGAAGACGATTGGAAACGACCGGCTCGGGAACGGCAGCTGAGTTCCGTCTGCGACCTGGACCGTAACGTTGTCGCGCTCGAGCCAACCGCCGCCGTCCGCGCGGAGGTCCACGGCGACGATCGGGTTCGTCTTGTTGAACCGCTCGAGCGCAGCGCCCTCGCCGGCACCGACGTCGAGAATCCGCTCGTCGGGCTCGACCCGGCAGAGGGTGACGAAGAGCTGATAGCGCTCCTCGCGCCAGCGCCGTATCGTCTCGCTGCCTCGAGCCCACGACCGGGTCCGAGCGCGCAGTCGTTCGCCTAGCCGCAGCCGCGTCATCGGATCAGGAACGGGGGCCGCGCCCGGTGACATCCGCGCACGACGGACTGCCTTTCGGCAGCACGGTGTTGTTCTCGTTCACGTTCGCATCAGCCCTCGGCCCGACGCGGAGCGCCCGGTAACGGCCGGTGCAGATCGTCGAGTTCCGGATGCCGGAGCGAATCGATGTCGCGACGAACACCGTTTGAGCCGAGTTCGGCCCGAAGACGCAACGGTCGCAGATGACGTCGGTCGGCATCGAGACCTTCTTGCCGCCGTAATTCACGAACATGTTCGCGTTCCGCAGGCAGTCGATGCTGAGGCCCCTGAACGTCAGCCGGGTGCCGCCCATGGCCTGGATGCCGTCCTGGTGATAGCTGCCGGCAACGTCGTGGCACTTGACATAGCCGGACTCGATCACGAGGTCGTGGGCGACCACTCCGTGGTTCTGCACCTTGATCCCGTCTGCGGTCCACGTGTCGACCTCGACCCGCCCGATGCGACCTGAGCAGTCCTGGTCGAGCCGGATCGCGTCCTCGACCGTCGTTGGCATCGTCACTCGGACGAGGTCGATGTCAATCGGTCCCTTGCAGATAAACGGTTGGTCGTCGAGCACGACCGAGTTCTGTGGCAGAGGCGGCGGCGGGTTCGGAGGCGGCGCCTTTTTCGGCCGCGACACCTGCTCGCAGTCGCCCGAGATCCGGTCTCGTGCGTCCGCGACGACGCTGTCACGGCCGACGCCGCACAAGACGCGATCGGTCAGCGCATCCCTCGCCAGGAGGCGGTCGTTGCCGCGGCCCCCCGAAAGGAGATCGATTCCTCGTCCACCCACGATGGTGTCCTTCCCGGCGAAGCCGTGGAGGCTGTCGTTCCCTGCGTACCCATAGATGCGATCGGCTCCAGATGTGCCGTTCAAGAGATCGCGGCCCTCGGTGCCCTTGATCACCCGACCAGACGAGCTCCCAGCGAGGCTCACCGGGCCTCCGAAAGCGACGATGGTCGCCGCACCAACCAGCACGGCAAGTCCGAGCCAGCGCTTCGTCCGTCCTATGCGATGCGTTTCCGGCACTCCTTTCGACGGTAGCAGAGCCGTTCGAAACGTCTAGAGGATGCCTGCAGGCTGCGGGTGGACGTCGCCGATCAGCGGGGGACCGTGTAGACACGCCAATACTCGCGAGTACACTGTTGAATGAGGCGGGGCAAGCGCTCAGGAGCTCCGTATCTGCGCCAAAAAGGGGGGAAACTGAACCGGACAGCAACGAGAGTTCGCTGGTCTGACGGACGCGCCCGGCTCGCGAAGCTCGCGCTGGCGACTGCCGCGGCCTTCGCGCTCGCGTTCGGCGGTTTCGCATTGGCGGGACAGGTCCCGGTTCAGCTTGGCGCGGACGGCCCTCAGCCCGAGACCGTGACCGTCAACTGGGGCGACACGGTCGCCTTTACGAACGCGGACTCGGAAGCCCACTCCATCCTCCTCCCTTCGCTTACCGTGACGAGCCCCGACATTCCGCCGGGTGGGACGTTCACGCAGGTGTTCGACAAGAAGAAGGGCGCCTTCAGCTACGTCCAGACGGGGACGAAGCGTCGCATGGGCCGGGTCATCGTGCAGATTCGGGGCGAGCTCGTGCTGAAGGCAGCGCCCGAGAAGGTCGTCTTCAGGCAATCCGCGGCGCTCACTGGAATCTCCCCCTATCCCAACTCGCCGGTGGTGATCTCCCAGCGCCCGATCGGAAGCCAGACGGAGAAGGAGCTCGCGACGACCACCGCGGCGGAGGACGGATCGTTCACCGCGAGCTTTCGCCCGCAGTCTGGCACCAGGGTACGGGCCAGCGCCGCCGCCGGGCAGCTCCGATCGCCATTCGTCACCGTATCCGTCGCACCGCGCGTCACCATCGCTGCCAGGCCCACGACCGTGAAGGCCGGACGTACGGTGACCGTGACCGGCCGGCTCGCTCCCGCCGGCGTCGTGCAGAAGGTCCACCTCGACCGCTACGACGCCCAGCGCAAGGAATGGGATCGCTTGAGCACGAAGCCCGTGACGCCACCTGGCGCCGTCGCGTTCCGCTGGACAGCGGAGAGGGGCCGATCGCTGCTGCGACTTGCGGATCACGCGGGCGGACCTCCGGCCGGGCTACGTGCCCACCGTCAGCCGCTCCGCTGTCGTCAGAGGCCTCACCGTCGGCTCGTCGTACCGCGGCTCGCCATCGTTGCCAGACCCACGACCGTGAAGGCGGGGCGCGCCGTGACCGTGACGGGGCACCTCACGCCCGCCGACGCGGCGAAGAGGGTGCAACTCGAGCGCTATGACGCCCAAGCGCAAGAAGTGGGATCGCCTGAGCACGAGGCCCGTCTCACGTTCCGGCGCCGTCGTGTTCCGCTGGAGAGCCGAAAAGGGGAGATCGCTTCTGCGACTCCGGACCACGCGGGCAGATCTCGAGCCGGGCTACGTGCCCACTATCAGTCGGGATGTGGCCGTCAACGGGCTCTCGGCGGATCGCTGAACCTCCGAGGCGGAGGCAAGCAAGACGCAGTGAGTCCCGAGATCTCATCGTCGTCGTCACGTATCAGTGCAAGGACGAGGCCCGCAAGTGCTTCGCCTCGCTGTTCGAGACCACCAGGGACGTGTCGTTCGAATTGATCGTCCTCGACAACGCGTCGGACGACGGGACAGTGGACATGATTCACGACGAGTTTCCGGACGTGCGCGTGCTCGCCCTCGGTGGAGAACATCGGCTTCGGTGCGGGCGTCAACCAGGCTGCGAGCGTGGCTTCGGGCGAGTATCTGCTTCTGCTCAACCCCGACACGGTTGTTCATCCGGGCGCCGTGGAGCAGCTGGTCGCGTTCGCGCAGCGCCACCCGGAATACGGCATCTACGGCGGACGGACGTTAAATCCCGACGGAACCGTCAACCCTGGCTCCTGCTGGGCACGACCCACGGTCTGGAGTCTCGCCTGCTTCGCGTTCGGGCTGTCGACCGCGTTCAAGCGCTCGCGGCTCTTCGACCCGGAGTCGCTCGGCCGTTGGCAGCGGGACAGCGTCCGCGAGGTGGACATCGTGACGGGCTGCCTGCTGCTCGTTCCCCGCGAACGCTGGAACGAGCTCGGCGGGTTCGACACACGCTTCTTCATGTACGGGGAAGAGGCAGACTTCGCGCTACGAGCCGCGAAGGCCGGCCTGCGGCCGATCATCACGCCGGACTCGGTGATCACGCACGAGGTCGGCGCCTCCTCGAAGGTCCGCTCCGACAAGGTGATCCTCCTCTACCAGGGAAAGGCGACCCTCGTCCGCAAGCACTGGAGCGGAGCCCGGCGGTCGGTCGGGCTCGGACTCCTGTGGGTGGGCGTCGGGCTGCGCGCGACTTTCGCGAAGCTCATGCCGCGCGCGGAACGCCAGTCCGTGTGGCCACAGGTCTGGGGGGCTCGACGTCGCTGGTTCGCGGGCTACCCAACGGTGGCCGCACCTGACGATGGGCGTGTGGCGCGCCCGGTCGAGATCGACTGAATCCCGAAACGACGGCCTGCGTCAGAGCGATGTGGCCGGTCGGGTCTCGATCTGTGCGCGCACGAGCGCGCGTAGCCTTGAGGCCGAGCGCCGCGACGATGAAGAAGATCAACGTGGCCTGAACGAACGAGAACGAATCGAAGAAGGCCATGCCGGCGGCGTAGCCGGCGCAGGCGATCGCACACGCCGCCAGCAGATCGCCGTCATCTCCATCCAGGTGCTTCGATCTCCTGGCCAGCCGGATGGCACTTCCCCATACGAACCAGACGGCGCCGATGAGGCCGATCAGGCCGAGCGAGACGAGGGTCATCAGATACTGGTTATCGAAGATGATCGCGGGCACGGATGTCTCGCGAGAGACCTGCGCGCTGGCCGGGGCGCCTGACGTCGCGACCTGACTGCTGTCGATTCCGAGGCCCACGAGGGGTGACCGGGACCACATCCTCAGGCCCGGCTCGATGTCGTCCAGCCGACCGGAGCCCGCCTGGCCCGGACGGCCCTGCACGGACTCGATCAGCGGCTTGCCGCCTCCGATGCCGAATGAATGGGCCAGCCCGCCGAGTGCGCCTGGTGCGGCAGCGTGCGCCACGATCGGGATGACGAGCAGCACAGGCAGCACCTTCGGCAGGATCTTCGGCCGCAACCAGACACCGAGGATCAGCATCGCGATGCCCATGACCACCACGGTGCGGGAGATCGTGGCGATGGCGCCGACCAGGATAATCCCACCCGCCACGTTCCAGAAGACGGCTTTCGGACCCCGGGCGGCTTTCTGTGCCAGATACATCGCGAGAGGCACGACCATGATCAGCGCGGCCCCGAGGGCGATTGGATGCTGAGCGGACGAGTGCACACGCAATCTGCCCCCGCGTAGGTTGAGGATCTCGCGCTCGTTGCGCGAGAACGGCAGCCATGCGTCGAGGTGGTCGAAAACGTTGTAGTGGGTGCGGGCCTCGTAGAGGGCTACGAGCGAGACTACGGCACCCCCGATCACGAGGCCGGCAAGGATCTTGTCGACGTCACGCACGCTGTCCATCGTCGAGGCGACGAGGAGGAAGATGACGATGAAGCTGAGGAAGAAGGACAGAGACTTCAGCGCCTGACTCTGGGTGCCAGACGCGGCGAGTTCGTTCGTATGGATGGCCTGCGACGTCAGAGCCGCAAGAGCCAGGACGTAGAGTGACTTGCCCGCGCCGACTGCGTCGACTTCTCGGCCTGTCTGGATCGCCGACATCGCAAAGGCGAGCACCATCAAGAGGATCAGGACGCGGTAGAGCTCGAGCTCGAACGGAAGCGTGACCGGGAGGCTGTAGAGCTTGATCGGAACGAACCAGATGACGGCCACGAACGCGAGAACAGCGTTGGGCCAGGTCACGATCGACCGCGTCGTCTCGCCAAGTGCAAGCGCACACGCGCAGAGGAACGCGACCGCTCCCGCCGCCGTGGCGTCGCCGCCTACCGCGACGCCGGCAGCCAGGGCGAGCATCCCGCCGCCGATCAGCACGAGCGGGACGAGCCGCGGACGCGCTTCAGGCAGGTTGTGCATGTGCTCCCCTAGCGGGTTTCCGACGTCCGCACCCCAGGTGAGACCAGGAGGCGGTCGAGCGCCACGGCGAGCAAGCCGAACCCTGCCAGGACGGCCAGCGCGACGAGCACCGGGATGCCGAACGACGGGCCCCCAGTCGAGACGGCACCGGTTGGTACCCGAAGCTCCTGGATGATGACCCGGTCCCTCGGCTTGAGCTTCGTCTTGGCTTGCTCGAGCTGAATCCACTGCTTGAACGACTTCGAGGTGGCGATGGCGAGCGCCACAGCCTTCTCCTCCGTCAGAGATGTGGCGAAGATGTCGATCGCCGGGAGCTGGGAGGGTCTGTATCGCGTGGGTGTAACCACCGCGGATACCGCCATTGCCCGGACCGTGCCCTCCATCGGGCCGTACATCTCGCTTCGCAGCTTCGTGACCTAGTCGGACTCGATCAGCAGGGGGTAGAGATTGGCGGCCGAGAGCAACGGCCTGACGTCGGGTGGCTCTTGGACGACGCGCGAGCCGCCCGATTCAGTGCCCGATGCGGTTTCATCGTCCACCCTTCGCGGAACGCTGACGCGGATGTACGAGCCCTCGGAGCTCGTGACGAGCAGCCGCTCGGTGGCCGTGTAGACCGGCTTGTGACGCGGTGTAAAGCCGGGAACCTCGTACGCCATCGACGTGGCCACGCCGATCGCGACGACGACGCCGATGGCGACGACCCACCAGTTGCGGCGAAATGCGGCGCCGTAGGAGTTCACAGGCGTGAGCCCCCCGCCGCATGCGTGCAGGGCAAACGTTCCGCGCAAGCCATTTCAGTTGACAATCTCAAGTCTCCCCCTCGGGGAAGGGTACAGGTATCTCCTACGAGGTATACGCGCCAGGTGCGGAGATGTCCACCGTCGAGCCCGGAATGCCTCAACCGACGCTGGCGAGGATCTCGGCGATCCGCTCGGCCTGCCTGATCGTCGTGAAGCGCTCCCGGATCGCCGCCCTTCCTGCGCCGCCGATTGCGCGGGCGCGATCTGGATCGGCCAGCAATTCGCCGACACCTGCTGCTAGCGCGTCAGGATCGCCAGGTTGCACCACGATGCCGCTCTCGCCGTCGGTGACGTACTCCTGGAGACCTGGCGAATCGGTGATCACGACCGGCCGCGAGCAGGCCATTGCCTCGAGCAGCACGCTGAGACCCGACAAGTGCAGGTTCGGCCTGAGGGCCAACGCCACGACGGAGGCTCGCGAATAGGCACCGCGCATCTCGGGATGGGTCAGAGAGGCATGCCTCTGGCCCAGCTGCGCAGGCACTTCGACCGCATGCTGGGTGACCAGCTCGAGACGGACGGACGGACGCCGGCTCCGGAGTCGTCTCATCGCCTCGACCAGCAGGTGGTGATCCCGGTGCCGGTCGCTGCCGGCCCCGAGCACGAGGTCGGGCTCGGCGTCTCCATCGCTGTGCCAGAACTCCGCGTCAATACCGAAGTGGAGCAGATGCAAACGATCGCGGTTGACACGCCAATCTCGGGCCAGGACATCGAGCTGTGCAGGGGACAGCGCCCAGACTGCTTCCGCCCGACGAAGCGCTGGTACGGCGAGCGAGCGTCCGCGGCGACCGATGGGAGCATCTGGCTCGGTCATCCAGATGACTCCCATAGCCACTCCGGGCTCCCCAGGCAGCGAGCTTCGAAGCGACGCTGGAACCCCCGTCCGCTCGTCCCAACACAAGGCGGCGTCGCAGGCACGACGCTCGCGGCCAAGGGCTGCCTGGACGAACTCGAAGCCGCCCGTCAGGCGTCGCGAGGTTCTTTCGAGGAGCTGCGCCGGCCTTGACGCTGCGGGACCTCGCCTGTACGTCCCAGCCGTGTTCTGCGAGGTGATCGAGCCCGTAGGGCAGGCGATCCGGCACGGCCCCGCTCTCGTGGCGGCGGCGCCACGCGGCAGGGTCGATCGTGTGCGCATACTCGATGTGAACTCGCACGCAGTCGCTACTCGAGGTAGCCGAGACTCCGCAGGCGACCCTCGATCTCGTCCAGATCGTCGGCGGAGTAGTTCTGTACTGCACCTACCTCGATCGCTCCGACCTCCGCGTATTCGGGCGGGCGGACGTCGAGCAGCGCCGGAGCGATGATCTCCTCGAGCACGCGCCCGTCGAGGTCGGGGGGGACGGTTTCCCCGAGCAGGTGCAGGATCGTCGGCGCGATGTCCTGGATGTTCACGGTGCCTATCTCCTTTTGGGCGGCCGACGGCCCCGTGAACGCGACGATGCCCTCGTGCCGATGCGTGCCCACGTAGACCTCGTTGCCTGATTCGGCCATCTTGATCGTGTCCCAGATGGTCGGCGTCCGCTTCATGAGATTCCCCTTGCCTGCCCAGGCGTAGCCCGCGAACTCGAAGATGAGATCCGGGATCTTCTCGAGCTGAGGCCCGTTGAACAGCTCGTCGCGCCGGTGCACCGCCGTGATCAGGCGTTCCCCGGTCTCCGGGTGGACGAGCTCGAGCGCAGCAGCCCGGATCTCCTCGCAGAGCCGGTCGTATTCCTCTCCCGGCTCGACGGTGCCGTACTTCTCTCGCCCACGAACATTGATGGCGACGTTGCCGAAGTTCCCGTACGCGAAAGCGCGCGTCC
Source organism: uncultured Actinomycetes bacterium (assembly GCA_963821415.1). Classification (GTDB taxonomy): domain Bacteria; phylum Actinomycetota; class Thermoleophilia; order Gaiellales; family Gaiellaceae; genus PALSA-612. The sequence goes on from CAWGEE010000037.1 coordinate 18,430, forward strand.
TGCGAAAGTCGATCGCGACGAACTCCTTGAGATCGTGGACGCGATCGCGAAGCGCGGGGGCGCGCTGCTTGACGATGTTGCGGAGGCCCTTCGGGAGCTTTCGGCGCTGCTCCAGAAGCCGATAGAGCGCGTAGCGAGGCAGCTCCTTGCGCCGCACGCCCGCGTCGGCGTACGTCAGCCACCCGTGCTCGGCGAGCCACGCGTTGATGTTTACGACGCCTCTGACCAGCCCGGCGCCGTGGTCGGAGACGAGCATCAGGTCCGCTTCCGGCCCCAGCGCTTCCCGGATGGCACCGACGGCGTCGTCGAGGTGCCGATAGACCGCGGCCACGCGGCTCTCGGCACCCCGCTCTTCCCATTCGAGCCAGCCGTAGTGCTGCATGTGATCGGCAGCCATGAAGACGACGACCAGTAGGTCGGGGTCGAAGCGCTCTCTGAGCCAGAGGCACGCGTCGACTCGCTGCTCGATTGCTGCACCCATCCGGTCGACGTCGATGTATCCGTCGCGGTCCAGCGGCAGCTCGTGATCGAACTCGAGCTTGCCGTAGCGGTGGCGAAGATCCGAGAGCAGAGTCTCCGGGTACGTCAGACGTCGCTCACGGGAAGCCGCGTCGACCCCGGCGATCGAGAAGCCGTTCACCTCCGGAGCAGGCCACGTGAATGGGATGTTGACGATGCCGACCGGGCGATCCGAGGCGGTCAGGTAGTCCCAGACCGCCGGGGCCCTGCGGTAGCTCCCGTTGACCATTCGGAGGCGATAGCCGGTCTCGTCCCGCTCGCAGAAGTCCCACATGCCGTGACGGCCCGCATTCACACCCGTGAGCATCGTGGTCCACGCTTGCGTCGTCAGCGGATGGGTCGTGGACCGCAGGACGCCCCGGCTGCCAGACTCGAAGACGCTCGCGATGTTGGGTAGCTGCCCCACGTCGATCATCGGGTCGATGACATCGAACGTCGCCGCGTCCAGCCCAATCACAGTCAGTTTGCAGTTGTGCAATCTCCCCCCTCGGTCCGACGTCGGTTCAGGCTCGCTCACATATACATTCAGATCGAGGGAATGTGAAGGCCGCCGACGGAGACATGCCAGGAGCCCGCCGGCCATCCATTCTCCTCCTGATCGTCGACTGCCTGCGAGCGGATCGGGCCTTTGCGCAGGCGGATCTGGCACCGAATGGCTTCCTCGGCTCGCTTGCGAATCGCGGTCGCGTGTTCACGAGTGCGATCACGGTCACGCCGACGACGACACCGGCTGTGGCGAGCATGCTCACAGGTCTCTATCCATACGAGCACGGACTTCGCGGCCTCCTCGGGTTCACCCTTCCGGACGGGATCCCTACGGTAGCTCATGCGCTAGGCGACGCCGGCTACTGGACGGAGGCCGACGTCACCGGCCCGCTGCTCCCTCAGCTGGGGCTTTTTCGAGATTTCGATGACGCTCGCTGGGTCGAGGGGCACAAGGCAACCGTCCACGGGCCGCGTGGCGAGGACTTCGCAGGGCGCCTACGCGCGCTTCAGGCAGGTGACGGGCCCTCGCTCTTCGTCTTCCACGTGTGGGACCTCCACGAGCCCCGTCAGGTGCCACGATCCTTCCAGGGTCGCGCGCTCAGCAGAACCGTCTACGACCGCGCCCTCGCGGCACTCGACGTGCGGCTCGCCGAGCTGTTCCCGGACGGCTCGCTCGACGACGTGAACGTGTGTCTTGTCGGCGACCACGGCGAGAACCTCCGTTTCGAGCCCAGAGGAAAGGTCGGCAAGGGCGTTGCTTCGCTCCTGTGGTGGAAGCAGACCAGGTGGGCCGTGCAGCCGGTTGCCCGACGCGTGATCGCCCACGGGGCTCGTAGCTCCTCGAAACGCGCCCTCCGGCTCGCCCCCCGAGCGCTGATCACCCACGGTCATCACCTCTTCGAGCCGCTCCTACGCGTGCCCTACATCTTGGCTGGGCCCGGAATCGCAAGCCGGTTCCTCGGACGCGCTCGTGGCGCACGTCGACCTCGCGCCGACGCTTGCAGCGCTTGCCGGCACGTGGTTCCCTGGCGGCGTCGGGGCACTCGAGCTTCCAATCGAGGGCGGAGGTGATCCGGAACGCCGTATCGTGCTCGAGACGGCATGGGTCACGGCCTTGCAGGGCGTGCCACAGATGGGGCTACGCACGCCGAGGTGGAAGTACATGGAAGTCGTCGGAGGGCCGCGCCTGCGCTCTTCGACCTCGAGAACGACGCTTCTGAGCGTCACAACCTCGTCGGGGAGCTCCCGGAGCTGACGAGGGAGCTTCGAGGACGAGCTCCACACGATGGTCGCCGACGCGCGGCTCGGAGAGCGCATGTCAGGCGGACGACGCAGCGCTGGTGGAGGGGCGGCTCAAGGATCTCGGCTACCTGGAGTGAGAGCCTAGGAACCCAGTGGCGGACCGCGCGGATTCGGTCGATGTTCTCCTCGTCTGCTCGACGGGCGGACACCTGCTCCAGCTGCTCGCGCTCCGCGAGGTGTGGGAGGCCGTACCCCACGCATGGGTCACGTTCGACAAGAGCGACGCCCGGACCCTGCTCCGCGACGAGACGGTCGTCTACGCCTTGGGCCCCACGAATCGGACGTTCGGCCTCGTCGCCGTGCGCAACACAGTCCGAAACGTGCTCCTGGCCTGGCAAGTCATCGGCCGACTGCGGCCGCGCGTCGTCCTCACGACGGGGGCCGGCGTGGCCGTCCCGTTCGCATGGGTCGGCCGGCTCCGGCGGGCCCGGGTCGTCTACGTCGAGAGCTTGACCCGCATCGACCAACCTTCCCTGAGCTGCAGGCTGATCGCTCCTGTCGCCGACCGGATCTACGGCCAGTGGCCGGAATTCGCGACGGGCGTCCAGCAGGGCGCGATACGCAGGAAACGTGTTCTCGGCAGATGATCTTCGTGACGGTGGGGACGAACGAGGCGCGCTTCGACCGCCTGTTGCACGCCTTCGATTCGGGCCCACCCGACGAGGAGCTTCTCGTCCAGCACGGGCCTTCGCCGGTTCGGCCACCGGGCGCCACCTGCGTCGACTACCTTGCCGTACGACGAGCTTGTGGCGCAGTCCGCCGCGCGCGCATCGTCGTCACACACGCGGGCGTCGGATCGATCATGACGGCGCTCGCCAACGGGAAGCGTCCTTTCGTCGTTCCGCGTCTGCGACGGTTCGGCGAAGCCGTCGACGACCACCAGATGCAGCTGGGCCGTCGGCTGCACGAGGCGGGTCTCGTCACGTTCGTGGAGCGTCCCGAGGATCTCCGCGCTGCACTCGACGCGACGGAGGATGACGACGCCGGTGTCGTCGAGCTCAAGGCCGACCGCCGGCTCGTTTCCGAGCTACGCGAGTTCGTGACGGCGCACTCGCGCCGCTAGCGGCGCCGGCCCTGAGCCGCTACCGGTCATGACGGCGCCGCCGGTCGTGAGGCGAGGCAGAAGGCTCTGCCCGCGCATCGCCTGCGGCGGGTCGATACCGAGCAGCTCGAGCACCGTAGGCGCGACATCCAGGAGATGTGCATCGACACGGCCGGCGGCCGGGACCCGGGCCCGGCGAGGATGAACAGCCCGTCCTGCGCGTGGTTGGCGTCATCGGGGCCCGTGTCGTTCTCGAAGGTGTGTACGCCGTCGTCGCCGCCGATGGTGCCGACGGAGCGCCAGAGCAGATCTCCGAAGTGCACGATCAGGTCGGGCGCGACGCCGGTGACCTCGGGGTAGATCTCCTCCGGCTTGAAGACCTTCGTCCCGATCGGCCGGCCCTGCTCGTCGGGAATGGCCGCGAGCCGTTCCGCGAGGTCGTCACGCACGCGCTCGTATTCGCCCGGGTCGACCGTACCCTGGGGCTCGCGTCCCTTGACGTTCATGAAGATGCGGGCGTAGTAGCCGCCCTCACCCCAGGCGACGGTACGTGCCCAGTCGATGCCGACGTCGTCCAGCTTCGCAACACCATCTGGCTCCGCCAGAGTCGCGAGGAGGCCTTCGCGGCGGAGCCATTCGTTGACGCGGATTCCTCCGTCCATGCGCTTCGCGCCGTGGTCGGAGACGACGAGCACGACGGTGTCCTCGTCGGCGTGCGCCAGGAGCCGTGCGACGAGCCCGTCGATGTGGCGGTGGTAGGCGAGGATCGCGTCCTCGTACGGGTTTCCGGGCTCGTGCTTGCGGTGCTCCGGGTCCATGAACTTCCAGAAGCCGTGGTGCATCCGGTCCGGCCCCATCTCCACCATGGCGAAGAGCCTCCATGGCTTCGTCGCGAGCAGATGCTCGGCGAGCGCGAACCGACGGTCCGTCATCTCGTAGACCTGGCGCAGGAGGTCGTCCTTGTCGTCCGTGCGGAAGTTCGGGCAGTCGAAGAGATACTCGCCGACCACGCGCTCGATCTCCCGCCGCAGGAGCGGTGGATACGTGTACTGGCTCTCGACCGAGGGCGTGAGGAAGCAGCTGACGAGCACGCCGTTCAGCGGACGCGGTGGGTACGTGCCCGGCACACCCAGCACGATCGAAGAGCCGCCGGCACGGGTGACGAGATCCCACAGACGGGGCGCCTTGATCGCGGCACCGTTCGCGATGAAGAGGCCGTCGTACGAGTGGTCGGACCGGTTGCGGAAGCCGTAGACGCCGAGGTCCCCGGGCGTCCGGCTGGCCATCATGCACGACCACGCGGGGACGGTGATCGGCGGGATGATCGACGTGAGGCGACCCCATGCGCCTTGCTCTACGAGCCTGGACAGCGTCGGCAGCTCGTCGCGCCACCGCTCGAGCACGAGAGAAGGCTCGGCGCAGTCGAGCCCGATGATCATCACCTTGGTGTCAGTCACTTCGAAGTCTGTCCCCCCTCCGTTGGAGTGTAGGTGAGCCACCTACACTTGACGAGGGAGACTTCCGGCCTACCGTTATGAAAGGGGGAATGGTGGTACGCACGGCGGCAAAGAGGGTCTGGAGGACTTGATGGTCCGCTGGACAAGGACAGTCGAGAGATGACTGCGAAGCTGAGACGCGCGCTGCGGTCGCTGTTCGACCCCATGACGTACTTCCAGGCAGTGCGGCTGCTCCACTATTACGGCTACTCGCACGCCCAGCCGCGCAGGCGGCTCACGCTCGGCCCTGGCGCGACGATCGCACCGAACGTCTCGCTCAGAAACGCTGAGCGGATCACCATTGGAGCCGGCACAAAGGTGGGCGAGCGCGCCTTTCTCTGGGCCGGCGACACGAGCAGCCGGATCACGATCGGAGAGCAATGTCGCCTCGGCCCCGAGGTGTACATCACCGCCTCTGACTACGGATTGCTTCCCGACGAGCCCATCGCCTACCAGAGTCGGAACGAGCGCGACGTTGTCATCGGCAACGATGTCTGGCTCGGTGCGCGGGTCTTCGTTGCGGCCGGCGTGGAGATCGGAGACGGTTGTGCCGTCAGCGCAGGCTCGGTGGTGACTCGGTCGCTGCCGCCCAACTCGATAGCAGCCGGCTTCCCGGCCCGCGTCGTCCGGAGGCGCGAGGACTACGCGCCGTTGCCGGGCGAGGACGGTGGGGCGCAACAGACAGAGGAAGCTCGGGCACAGTCGAAGTCGACGTTGTGAGCCTCGAGCTCGCTCTCCTGGACCTTTCGACGCAGAGCACCCGGACATGATCGACCCGCCGATGGGCGAGAGCGGAGAGGGGCGGCGCGTGCCCCGGCAGGCCCTGAAGTGGTCCTTCATCATGAACTGGGGCAAGCGCGGCTTCGCCACGCTCTTCACGATCCTGCTCGCTGCCATTCTCGGCCCGGAGGCCTACGGCGTCGTCACGATGGCGCTCGTCTACATCCTCCTCATGGAGCTGTTCGTCGAGCAAGGCGTCGTGACGGCCATCGTCCAGCGAAAGACCCTGGACGACGCTCATCTCGACTCCGCGTTCTGGGTGAACCTCGCGTGGTCAGTTCTCTTCGCAGGCATCAGTGTCGCTCTGAGCGGCTTCTGGGCACGCGCGAACGGAACCCCTGAGCTCGAGCCAGTCATCGACGTCCTCTCGATCACGATCATCATCTGGGCCCTCACGATCGTGCAGCGGGCGCAGCTCGAGCGGGAGATGCAGTTCAAGAAGCTCGCCGTCCGCTCGAACGTGGCCACGTTCGCCGGCGGCCTCGTAGGGGTATGCGCAGCGCTTGCAGGCGCCGGCGTCTGGGCGCTCGTGGCGCAGCAGATCACGTTTACTGCCGTGTCCACCGTCCTGTTCTTTGCGCTCGGTCGCTGGTACCCGCGCTTCCGCTTCTCGCTGCAGCACGCGCGCGAGCTCTTCGCCTTCTCCGTAGACGTCTTCTTCGCCAACATCGCCGGGTTCCTGAGCAGGCGCGGCGACATCCTGTTCATGGGTCTCTTCTTCAGCCCGGTGGTCGTCGGCATCTACCGGCTCGGCGACCGCCTCGTCGACACGGTGCTCGAGCTCAGCGTCCGCCCGATCAGCGTGATCTCCTTGCCGCACTTCTCTCGGCTCCAGGACGATCGCGACGGATTGCGGAGAAGCGTCGCCGCATACATGCGGCTGACCCTCCTCCTCGCCGTTCCCGCGATGATGGCGATGGCCGCGTGCAGCCAGTACATCCTCGCGGTGCTCGGGCCCGAGTGGAGCCCGGGTGTCACCGCGCTGAAGCTGCTTGCCGTCGTCGGAATCGTCAAGGCGCTGATCGTCTTCACCGGGCCGCTCCTGTTCGCGCTTGCCAGGGCCCGGTTCCGCGCGATCATGCTCTGGGGCCAGGCTGTCCTCAGCGTGGGTGCCGTCTCGGCGGCCGGCCTCGTGTTCGGCGGCCTCTCGGTCGAGGAACAGCTCACAGGCCTGGCGGGTGTCCGCGCGCTCCTCTTCCTGCTCGTGTTCGTTCCCCTCAACGTGGCGATCGTCACCCGCCTGACCGGGCTGCGAGTCCGCGACATCGCCTCCTGGGTTCCCGTCCCACTGATCTCCGGAGCCGGGGCGATCGCTGTCGTAGCGCTCATCAATGCCACGGGCTTGCTGGACAGCCTCTCGCCGCTGCCTGCCCTTCTCATTGCAGGCTCGCTCGCAGTCGCGGCGGCAATCGGAGTCCTCCTGAGCCTCAAGCGCGAGGCGCGCGGCGAGGCGCTCGCCCTGTTGCGCTCACGAAGACCGGCCATGGGCTGGGCAAGCCGATCCGATCCCTCCGGAGTCCGGCGGGAAACGTAGGCTACGAATCCGACTCACCCGCATCCCTCGATCCGTGAGCCATCAGGCCGTCCACCCAGTACATGGCGCGTCCATCCTCCCCCCGGAGCTCGCCGCGCGAGGACCGAATGTGATCGGAGCGACCGGGGGCTCCGGAACGCGTGTCCTCGCGCGAATCGTCCGGGTGGGAGGCATGTACATCGGGCTCAACCTCAACCGCTACGAGGACGCCCTCGAATTCAGCTACTACTACGACCGCTGGATCAACCAGTACCTCGTAAGTCGCCGAGAAGGACGGCAGGCCGCACTCGCGGACGAGATGGCCGGCGATCTCCGCTCGGTCGTCGCCGACCACTGCGCCGGTCTCCCAGCCGAGGCGGTCCGGTGGGGATGGAAGGAGCCCCGCAGCATCTACCTCGTGCCCTTCCTAAGGTCACAGATGCCGACACTCCGCTTTCTGCACTTCGTGCGCGACGGACGGGACATGGCGTTTTCCGAGAATCAGAAGCAGCTCAGGAAGCACGGGTCGGCAGCACTCGACGGGCTCCTCGTCCGCCAGCTGCCGGAGCCGTCGGAGCAGCCGTTCCGGTCGATCGCCCTGTGGAGCTGGATCAACCAGGCCGTCGCGGACTTCGGCGAGCGCGAGCTAGGTTCCGACTATCTCCGGGTGCGGTTCGAGGACCTCTGCGCCGAGCCGCGCACGACGGTGGAGCGGATCTATGCCTTCTTCGGCCTCGAGGGGGACGTGGATGCGGCCGCTGCAGAGGTGAAGCCTCCCAAGACCATAGGACGATGGCGAAAGCGGCCGAGAGAGATCCTTGCGAGGCTCGAACGGGAGGCCGGGCCCGCACTGCGAAGGTTCGGCTACCCCGACGTCTAGCCCTCGGCGCGCTTCCTGAGCGCAGCGAGCATGCGATTGAGGCCTATCTCCGCGTCGTCTATGTCCGCGAACGGCGCAAGCAGGCCCTCGTAGCGCTCAGTCGCGGTCACAGACGTTTCGCCTAGGCGGAACGAGCGTACGCGGATCGTCAATTCGCGGTCGCGCACGCCCGGAAGCAGCAGACGGTCTTGCCAGCGAAGCTTGTGAATCGGGTTGACGTCGACCACGCTGACGTCTCGATTCTCGAGGTCTCCATCTCCGTTCTTGAAGCGAAGCTCGAGCGTGGCGCCCTCTTCCAGCGTTCCGTCTGCCTTCACGATCGTGGGATTCCAGCTCGCATACGCCTTCGAGGTCGGTCAGCAGGCGCCAGACGTCGCGCTCGCGTGCTTTCACGGTCGTTGACGCGCGGGCGGTCTGGCTCGGCTCGTCCACGGCCGCGCTGACGAGGATCGCGCCGGCGAGGACGATCGCGACGAGACTCGTGGCAATCGCGAGCCTACGTAAGATCCGCCTCCTGCTCACGAGGCCGGCTTCGTCGAGCCGCGCAGGGCCGGCCGCTTGACCGCATAGCGGAGCGCGCTCGCGCCCAGCGCCCATTCGGCGACGATCATCTGAGGCAAGAGCCGCAGAAAGCGTGCCCGCAGCTCGGGGTACTGTCGGAGCCGGCGGTGGATGGGCACCAGGCGGACGAGAGCGAAGTAGTGAATGGGGATCCGGGAGAAGACCCGCTTGTGCAGGCCCTCACGCTGAACCGCTCCCACGCGCGCCAGACCGTATGCCAGACGCCGCTGCTGACTGCGGAGATCCGTGAACGTCCGCCGGTCGTGGTCGTGGACAGCGTGGAAGCGCGGGTCGAACACGAGGTCGAGTCCCACCTCGAGCGCATCCACGCAGAAGATCGCGTCCTCTCCGCCGTAGCTCTCGTCCCAGCGCAGCGGCGCCTGACGCGGGACGGCCATGCAGTACGAGGAGACGAACGCTGTCCTGCGCGGCTCGCCCACGGGCAGATAGGGCGTCTCGCCCTGCAGATGCGCGACCCAACCCCATGACGTCTGGGCCGTGAACGTGCGAGCACACCCGATGATCGCGCCCGGGAACTCGCTCAGTGCCCTGTCGAGCCCGGCCCCGAAGCCGGGTGCGGGGATGGCGTCGGAGTCGAGGAACAACACGACGTCGCCGGTGGCGGCATCCCAGCCACGGTTTCGCGCGCCTCCGGCCAACCCGCCGCCCCCCGTGGAGACGACCCGAGAGCCGAGGCCTGCGGCAATCTCGGCCGTGCGGTCCGTCGAGCCGTCGTCGACGACGATGACCTCGTGCGGGCTGGGCTGCTGCTCGAGCAGCGCTCGAACAACCTGCCCGATGGTGCGTTCTGCGTTGAACGCGGGGACGACAACACTTACCGATGTGCCGGTGCCGGGCATCAGATCTCCACGATGCGGCGAAAGGGTGGCTCCGCCGCCGGAAGGAGCGCGACGCCCCGGCTTTCGACCCAGGCGTGCGCCTCGAAACCGGGCCCCGGCAACACGGCAATCACGAGCGAGGAGTCGATTCCGCGCCGGGCAAGCAAGCTTGTAAGCACGAGCGATCGCATCAGGCAGCGGGAGTCGAAGGGAAGATGTCGAAGCGTCCGTCCCACCACCCGCCCGAGACGGGCGCCTGCCCGCGCCACGTCGGCGGGCTCTTTCCAGCCACTCGGGGCTGCTTCGCGCAGCACTGAGACCGTCCGCGGCAGGTCGGTGCGCCACAGCCACCAGCGGGCGCGGCTGTAGGCAGAGACGATCTCGACGCCCAGTTCCAGCTTCTCGCGAAGCCAGAAGCTGCGATCGGGCCAGTCGGCGGTCCGCCGCATGCTTACGAGGGTCCGAGGAGCGTCTGCAGATGGGCTTCCACGGCAGCGGCAACGGACGTCGCGGGCGCCGACGCGGGGACGGAGACCCGGAGCGTCGGCACCACGTCGGCAACCCGGGCGCACACGTCGAGGTGATGGACGAGGTGCCGAGGGGAGCGGAGGTAGGAGATGAAGCCGCTCCCGAGGAGCCGGGCGGGGGTCGAGTCCGCAGGCCCGATCTCGATCGAGCGCCCTCCGTTGCGCGTGAGGAAGTACAGGCCGCGGAGCGGGAGAGGACCGCGGACGATCGGGGCTGCGACGTACGTCTTGTCACTCTTGCCCAGGTGAGCGCCGAGGAGGGCCCGTCCCTCGGCGGTCATGGCGCCGAGCTCGTGCGCGTCGATGCCCGTCAGCGAGGCTCCTGGATGTGCGAGCACGCGGTCGTCGGACAGCTCGAGGGCCAGGATGTCGTCGGTAACGAGAGATGCGCCGCGGGCGACGAGGTGGGCGGCAACGGAGCTCTTCCCTGCTCCCGCGTGGCCGGTGAAGCCAAATGCTCCGCCGTCCACGGCCACGGCGCTTGCGTGGAACAGCACCCGCCCGAGGAGAGCGGCAGCAAGGGGCAGGACCTGGGCGAAGAGAAGGCGCTCCCAACGCCACGCGGCGACTCTCGGCAGCGCGCAGCGCACGTTCGCGCCGTCGCCGCTCACGACGTGGCGTCCGTACCGCGGCGCCCAGATGCAGAAGCCGGCGTCCTCATGGCGCTCGACGACCATCATCGGCCTTCCGTCAGGGAATGTTCGGCTCACGAGCCTGGTCGCATCTCGGGCGGGCCAGCTCCGCTTCAGGTCGGACTGCTCGGCGAGCTCGAGGCTCGTTCTGGGGGAGTCCCCGCCGTCGCCTGATGCAGGGAGCTCCGGGATAGGGAACGCTGCCTCGACGTCGATCCCGAACGCCTGGCCGCGCCGAACCGCGCTCACAGGGCTCCACTCGACCTGAGCTCGAAGCTCTGTCGCCCAGCCGGCGTCATGCGAGCTCGAGTCCGGGCCGACTCCCATCCGCGCTAACGAGGTCGATCAGCCCGCGCTCGAGAAGATCGAGGCAGAGAGCGCGCAGGTCGCCTTCGATCTCTCCGAGGGGCTGCCCGTAGTGGGCCGCCAGCCAGGCAGCAGCCTCGCCGACGGTCGCCTGTCGCTCTAGCGCTGTGAGCATTGTGCCGGCCGTCGGGTTCAGCCCGTGGTATCGCCCGGTATTGAGATTCAACACGACTGTCTCCTGGGCGAACGTTCGGTAGACGACATGCATGGGGACGCGGATTGTCGCCGCCGTCAAGTCAAGCTGTTGGGCTCTCCTGCGCTCCGACATGGATCTCCGATTGCTCGCCTAGTACTCCAGCAGAGTGCCGCGGCGTTCAGGCCTCCGCCACTTCTTCCACACGTCATCGAGCACGAGCCGGGGCCTGCCGGCTGGCCCGTTCAGCCAGGTAGACGCCGCGCGGGCGGGCGTAGTTGCTCGTTCGTCGACTGTCGTCGTCACCTCCCCAAGGACCCCCGACCGTGATCTAGCAGAAAAACGGACGGAGTTCTACCCCGCCCAGAGTAACTACTCGTCGGTGATCGCGAGGATGCCCGTCCCGAGCCCGGCCCGGGGATCGAGGATGAACGCGGCCGCCTCGGCGCGAGTGCGGACCCCGAGCTTGGTATACGAGGATGCCAGGTGGCTCTTGACCGTGCTCTCCGACAGTCTGAGCTTGTGAGCGATCTCGCGGTTCGTGAGGCCCAGAACGACCATGCCCAGCACCTGCTTCTCGCGGGCCGAGAGTGCAGGCCTCGCCAAGGTGCCGCGGAGGGATTGCGGGAAGGAGATCTGGCCTGCGCAGACGCCTCGGACCGCCAGTGCGAGACAGCCGTCGACGTCCTCCTCGAGGACGAGGGCGTCGACGCGCTCGGTGAAGAGGGAGCGGAGCGCGCGAGGGCTCGCGGATGGTGTCACGACGACGAGCCGCGTGCGCGGCAACCGGGCGCGGAGGCTCCGAGCCAACGGCTCGAGCTCCCGCTCGAGATCGGATGTCATGAGGACGACCGCAGCCGGATCGGCATCGATCCGGCCGAGCGTGTCGGGCGAGTCTGCGTGGACGACCACAGACAGACCGCCCGACACGAGTAAGCTCTCGAGCCGCTCCACGGCGCTTGCCGGCGCCACGATCGCGACAGGCGTTGCGATCGTCGGCGGCGACCGATGGGGTGAGAGAGTTGGTCGAACGGCCATCAGCGTCTGTTTTCCTTTCGACGTCTCGTCGGCCAAGCTTGACGCACACGCGCGCCGGATGCTCGACACCACGTCTCGCTGGCAGGATTCACCCTATGCCATCCCGGCAAGCCGAAGAGCCCGTGATCGAGCGCTATCGTCCCTCTTCCGCGATGACAGATGAATTCGTCTGGGAGGCGGTGAACCGGCTGCTCGACGGGACCTCGGACTTCGAGGCGCTCCGAGCGCACCGGCTCCACTTGCTCGCCGGACGCCGATGGCGCGAGCTCGGCGAGGAGATACCCACTGAGCTGGCGCCGGACGAACGGCTCGCCGCCATCGTTGCGCTACTCGCTCCCGAGCTTCTCAGACGCGTCGTCAGTCTTTGTGACACGTCAGTCGTCCTCCACAAAGGTCCGGAGATCGCCGCTCGCTATCCAGATCCTGCCCTGCGCCCTTGCATCGACCTCGACGTACTCGTGGAGGACGCCGAGTCGACCCGACGGGCGCTGTTGGCGGCCGGCCTCGTCGAGGTCGGCGATCCAGTGCGCTACGCACACAGTCCGCATGGGCTTCCGCTCGCGTGGCCGGGTATCCCGCTGTTCGTCGAGGTGCACAGCGACCCGAACTGGCCGAGCTGGCTGGGTCGCCCGCCGACAGCGGAACTGCTCGACGCGGCGGTACCGTCCGCGCTGGGCGTCGAGGGCCTGAAGACGCTCGCGCCGGTGCACCACGCGCTGATCGTGGCTGTGCACGCGTGGACACATGGACCGATGGCTCGCGCCGGCGATCTCGTAGACCTCACACTCATGGCTTGGGACACCGAGCGCGCTGAGCTGCTGGCGCTCGCCCGTCGCTGGGGTCTCGAGCGACTGCTGCGAACCACGCTCGGGTCGGCGGATGCGGTTCTCTTCGGTGGACGCCGGCCGAGGTCGATGAGGGTTTGGGCGCGCAACGTGCCCGACGTGCGAGAGCGTACGGTCCTCGAGACGCACATGGGGAGATGGCTCGCCGGCTTCTCGGCGCTGGGAGCCCGCAGAGGCGCCGTCGTGTTGGCCAAAGAGGTGGGAAAGGACCTGCGCCCACTCGGAGACGAAACCTGGGGCGCGAAGCTCCGTCGAACGCGAATGGCGCTCGGCAACGCCCGGGTGAAACGATCCGTCCACGACAAGCAGCTCGAGCACTCCGGACACCGCCGCGTCTGAGAGCTGACGGAACCTAGGAGAAAGTCGGAGGAGAAGGTTCGGGGCCGCCCCGTCACCCTTGTCCGTGCTCCACAGACCAGCCGTCAGATCCACGAGATCGCCGTAGTCGACAATCTCCGGCTTCTCGTACTCGATCGGTTCCTGACTCGTGGTCTTCTTGTCGCTCATGCTCCGTCTCCCGTGGAACACCGCCGAGGGATTTGGGGTAACGACTCAGGGTATTGCTGCCACCGCCCGGCCGTCAAGGATGAAATAAGCACGAACAGGCAGCTGGCAAAGGCGCCGACGCGCTCGTACGCGCAGAAACGCTGGGAAAGTCCGTTCAGCGGCGGAGCAAACGACGGGCGCGCCTCCGCACCCGACGGACGAGTTGCCGGGCGCCCGGTGTGACTCTCACGGGGACGTCGAGCTCGGCTAGGTCTCTGGCTTCCAAGCGGAGCGCAGTCGCAAGAACGTTTTCCTCGAGATGCTGGAGAGAGCGCGTGCCGGGAATCGGGAGCATCACCGGGGATCTCTGCAAGAGCCACGCGAGTGCGACCTGGGCCGGCGTTGCTCCGAGGCGGCGTCCCGTTCGGCGTAGTGGGCCGCGGGTACCCGCGAGCATGCCGCCCGCGAGCGGAGCCCACGGGATGAAGGGAATACCGAACCGTTCGCATAGCTGCCAGCACCGCCTCCGAACCCCTGTCCCCGGCGTTGAATCGGTTCTGCACCGAGGCGATCTGCGTGACCGCGACGCGCGCGCTCGAGCTCCGGGACGCTCACGTTGCAGACCCCGATGTGCTCGATCTTCCCCTCCTCTCTCAGCTCGACGAGCCCTCCGAGCGACTCCTCGATCGGAACCGCGGGGTCGACCGCGTGCAGCTGATACAGAGGCACACACTCGATGCGCAGGCGCCGCAGACTGCCCTCGCAGGCCGAGCGCAGGTGCTCGGGCCGGCCGTTGCGTGACCAGAGGCTCGGGCCACGCCGTGTAAAGCCTCCTTTGGTCGCCACCACGACGCCTTCGTACGGGTACAGCGCCTCTGCGACGAGCCGCTCGCTCACCTCCGGGCCGTACGAGTCGGCCGTATCGAAGAAGTCGACTCCAGCTCGCGGGCGCGTCGCAGCAGAGCGCGCGCGCCGCGTGCGGATCGCGCGGCTCACCCCAAGTCCCATGGCCCGTGAGCTCCATCGTCCCCAGGCCGAGACGCCTGACCGCCAGATTCCCACCGAGGATGATCGTCTCGGCGACGTTCAACGCGCTTGCGCCGCCGCCTAAGCGGGATGCGAGCGAAAGACGAGCGGGGATCGTGCGGAGGATCAGCTTGACGTCGTTCAGCATCGACCAGGACGTCACGTAGAGGTAGTCGAGCTTGACCATCTCCTCGAAGGGGATCTCGTCCCGCCCGAGCACCTGCCAGAGCCCCGTAATGCCCGGCTTCAGGTCGAGCCGGCGCCGCCGCCACTCGACGACGTACTGATCCTCCTCGAGGATGAGCGGCCTCGGCCCGACGAGGCTCATCTCGCCCTTGAGCACGTTGATCAGCTGAGGCAGCTCGTCGAGCGAGTAGCGGCGAAGGACACGTCCGACACGAGTGACTCGAGGGTCGTCTGGGATCTTGAACATCCGCGGATCTCCGCCGTTTCCGTTGTGCTTGTTCAGGGCGCGAAGCTCGGCCTTGCGCTCCTCCGCGTCGTCGCACATCGTGCGGAACTTGTAGATGCCGAAACATCCGCTCGTTGGCTCCTCGACGCACCTGCCGGAAGAACACGGGACCTCGCGAGTCGAGCTTGATCGCAAGGGCGATCGCGGCGAAGAGCGGCGCGACGAGAATCAGCCCGCCAAGCGCGAGCGCGACGTCCAGCATCCGCTTGAGCAGGAGCGCCGAGCGCGAGAGCTTGAGCGAGGGAAGCCCGATCAGTGGCAGGCCTTCGGCGGTGTGGATTCCGAAGTTCGTCCCGATCACCTCGAAGAGCCGGGGAACGATGTCGATCTGGACTCCGAACCTCGTGGAGCGTGCCGGATCAGCTCGGAGCGTCTGTTCGTGTGAGTCATTGCTGAAGGCGATGATCACCCGTTCGACGTGGAGAGCCCGGACGATCTCGGGGAGCTCTGTCCTGCGAGCCGAGCACGCGTACCGCCGTTGCCGTTGCGCCGTTCCGTTGCGTGCCTCGGCTCGGCGTCGACGAAGCCGAGCACGTTGAGGCCGTACTCGGGATGCTTGGCGAGCTTGCTGGCGACAAGCTGACCGACGCTGCCCGCCCCGACGATGACCGTGTTCTGGAGATAGACGTCGGTTCGCCTGCATGCGGCACGGGCCAGCACGCGTGCGGTGGTCACCAGGACGATCGCAGTGATCCAGAAGGCGATCAGTCTCTGCACGCTCGGATGGGCGACGCCGATCACCTGTCCGGCGAGGAAGACGAACCAACTGCCCACCGTGACGAGGTGGAAGACGCCGACCAGATCGTCGGCGCTCGAGTGATCCGTTCGCTCTTCGTCGTTTCGGTAAAGGCCGTAGAGGTTGGCGACTACGATCCAGGCGGGCAGTGTGACGAGGAAGAACACGCCCTCGGCGACGCCCCCGACCGGGTTGTCAGCCGCTCCGCGACCTGCGAAGAAGAGCGTCGCAAACGTGAAGGCGAGCACCAGGCCGATGACGTCGGCCAGGGCGAGCGCGCGGCGCACGAGCCAGCCGCGCCCCCCTCGGCCCGAGGGCGCGCGGAGCTCGAGGGGCGCGCGCGTGGATTCGTCCAGGGCCGGGCGCAGACCGGCGGGCCCGTCGAGCACGCGCTCAACGGTGCTCACAGGTGCGCTCCAAGAGCGCGTGGCACAGCCGCATCCCCCATTGCCTCTCCCCACCCCCGAAGCCGCATTGAAAACTCTCCCGCAGAGGACCGTACCGCGATTGTCCGAAAAAAACAAGTCCCCCGGGGCACACGTGTTCGGGACATGGAGCACGTGTTGCGCTCCTCGGGGCGCGCGGGCCCGGCCTTGATGAGAAGAGCAGAGAGCGAGCGGGCCGCCCGGAGGCGGCCCGCTCGCAGCCTACGCGTCATCGCGCACGCGTGTGCCGGTGACGCTGTTACCCCCCGATTCCGTAGCCAGCGCTCGCGGTCGGGCCGGGAGGCGGGAGCGGGAGAGCCTGGGTGCAGACCAGCTGGGAAAGGCCGTTCCAGCCGACCTTGTCGCTCCAGTTCTCCGTCGAGCCGAACTGGCCCATGCCGCACAGGAGCCCCGTGTTGGCGAAGTTAAAGACAATCGCGGGGCGTGCAGGTGCGCCGGTTCCCTGGCACCGCAGCACGGCCTTGGAGCCGAACTCGATCAGGACCGAGTCGGTCGTGATGAAGAGGTCGCCGTTGCCGTCGAAGACGGCGCACGGGAACCCACTGTCGACGACCGTCCCGCCGTCCCCGGACGCGGCGACGCCACCGGCGAAGAGTGCGGCGGCGCACAGTGCTGTCGCAATTGCGACTAGTGCCTTCTTCATGTGTCCCTCCCCCTTGACGTCGTGCGGGGTTTCGCACCCGCGGATCGAGCCAACTGTTACAAGTCCGTGCCGGCCTGTCAAGCAGGGATTGGACTGACCGCCGGCGCCAAACCTTCCCATCAAGCCGGCGGGCCGCCAAGAGGCGGCCCGCCGGGTGTTCTCACTGGGCGTGCCCGTGCACGCCTGTGTTGCGGTTAGCCTATTCCGTAACCACCGCCCGCCGGGCCGCCAGCAGCGTCGACCGCCGCTGTGCAGACCAGCTGCGACAGGCCGCCGAGGCCGATCTTGTCACTCCAGTTCTCCGTCGAGCCGAACTCGCCCACGTTGCACAGGAGCCCCGTGTTGGCGAAGTTCCAGATGACCACCGCGTCGGGCCTCGGCACCGTGGCCGAGCAACGAAGGACGGCCTTGTTCTGGAACAGGATCAACTTCGAGTCGGTCGTGATGACGGTGTTGCCGTCGGCGTCGAGAACGGCGCACGGGAAGCCTTCATCGATGACCGTTCCGGCGTCCGGGTTTGCCGAGACGCCACCTGCCATGACTGCGCCGGCGGCACACACTGCCGCAAGCGCGACTAGAAGCTTCTTCATAACTCCCCCTCCTTGACATGGACACAGGTCCACTATCCGCGGATCACGCCGACACTTACACGGCCCGGCCTGCGTGTCAAGGTGGAATTCGTACCCAACAACCAGCGGGCCGCCCGGAGGCGGCCCGCTATTCGTGCCTCGTGACGCGACTACGAGCGCGTCACGCCGATGCTGTTCCGACTAGCCGATAGCTCCAGCCGGTCCGCCCTGAGCGGCATCTCCGGAGGCCTGGCCGTAGCACCAGAGCTGCGACTGACCGAGCCTGGAGACCTTGTCCTTGTTCAACGGGCTGTCGCTGAGGCCCGTGAAGACCATCCCGCACAGGAAGCCGTTGAAGTAGGTCGGCGCGCCGGCACCCGCGCCCTCGCCGATGCAGTGCAGCACTTCCTTGCCGTTCAGGTACAGGTCCGAATGCGAGTTCGTCGTGACGATGATGCCGCCGTCGGCGGTGAAGACGCCACAGGCAAACCCGTCCGCACTCGCGACCACAGTCGGGTCACCCGTCGCCGAGGCGACACCGACCGAGACCGCAGCCACGGATGCGACCATTGCTACCAGCAATGCAAGCTTCTTCATATCTTTCCTCCCCTTCGTTGCCTACACGCGGGCTTCCGCTACCCGCAGGTTGCAGCGAACGTCGCATGCGGCTGGCGGGCTGTCAAGCGCCGGAGCCCACAACTAGCCAAAGTTCATACTTCGCTTTTCAAGCGAGCGGGCCGGCCTCACTTGCATGCAGGCACCTCCACCCGCGGGTCGTGATCGCACTTCACGGGGTGACGGCCTGTCAAGCGCCGGAAATTCGTACTGTCCAAAGTTCATACTCGCCCTTCCTGCGACCTCAAAGTAAGCTTCGGCCGTGCGCTTGGCCAGTCGTATGGCCTGCGCGAGGCATTTGTAACCGAAGAGGAGGGGGAGAGCTTCATGCGGCATAAACTGCGGGCATTCTTGCGCGTTCGCGGTCCTGATCGGCATCGTCGCTGCCATCGGTGCACCGACCGCTAGCGCCACGACGCCGCTGTCGGCGTCGAAGACGGCAACAGGGCACTGGGAGCGAACATTCGGCTGGACGATCGACAAGTCGGTCACGCCGGACTCGTGGACGCTCAACACCGGCCAGTCCGGCACGAGCACGTACACGATCGTGGTCACGAAGGGCGCGGGGTCCGATTCCGTCTGGGTGGACGGGGAAGTGTGCGTCACGAATAACGCGGCAGTGGCGACGCAGAACCTCAAGATCGCCGAGCGGATCCGGGCGATCCTTCCCGCCGGCGAGAAGATCCTCGTCGTGGACCACGCTCGACATGAGCGCCAATCCGGTACTCGATCCGGGCGAGTCTTACTGCTACCCGTACTCGTTCGCGATCACTCCGGTCGCCGGAGCCATCGGGTACGAGAACCGTGCTCGAGTCACGATCACGAACGACCCGCGCAACCCGGGCAACCCGCTCGGGCCGACGGTGACCGCGCCGTTCACGATTCCGTCGAGCCCGACGCTGATCAACGACTCGATCAACGTCGACGACACGAACGGCGGATCGTGGCCGTTCTCGGCGTCCGGCTCCGTGACCTACGACCGGACGTTCACGTGCGACGAGGATGCCGGTGAGCACGTGAACACGGCGACGATTCGCCAGACGGGGCAGAGCGACAACGCCAAGGTCACCGTCACCTGCACGCCGCCGCCGTCGGAGGGTTGCACCCTCACGCAGGGCTACTGGAAGAACCACTCGAAGTACGGCCCCGCGCCGACCGATCCCACGTGGGCATTGATCGGCGAGGACACGGCGTTCTTCCTGAGCGGGCAGACGTGGTACGAGGTGATCAACACGCCGTCCGCGGACGGCAACGCGTACTACATCCTCGCCAGGCAGTACATCGCGGCGAAGCTGAACTTCCTCTCGGGAGCCAGCTCGACCTCAGAGGTCGACGCCGCCTTCGCATGGGCGACGACGTTCTTCGAGACATACACGCCGACAGACGACCTGAGCGATGAGGTTCGCGACCAGGCGATCGCAGCAGCGAGCACGCTCGACGACTACAACAACGGGCTAATCGGCCCGGGCCACTGCGAAGACGAGTAACAGCTGGCTTGATGTGCAAGCGACAACTGAAGAGAGGGCCCCTCGGGGCCCTCTCTTCGCGTCACGGTAAGTAGAGTTGGACATCGTTCGCGCCGTGCGGGATCATTGGCGCGCCGTTCAGGACCTATCCAGGAGGGGAAGAGTTGACACGTAGACAGTGGCGCGACCGGCAGCGCCCTCAAGAGATTCAGTGTGCGCTTGCTCGCAGCGGTGGCCGCGGGCCTCGTCGTACTGCCGGCCGCCGGCGCCGTTGCACAACAGTCCAGCGCCGCCGCGCCGCCTGTCGTGCCGAACGAGCTGATCGTCGGCTTCAAGTCGAGCGTCACCGCCGGCCAACAGGCGGCTGCCGTCCAGCAGGCCGGAGGGAGCGAGCGGCAGCGGTTCGGCCAGATCGACGCCGTCCTCGTCCGGACCAGCTCAGGAGCGCAGGATCGAGTGGCGAAGGCGCTCCTGAACGACCCGCGAGTGCGCTACGTAGAGCCGAACCGCATCGTCTCGATCGCGGCGACGCCCAACGACACGCGTTACAACGAGCTCTGGGGCATGAACAACACCGGGCAGACCGGCGGCACGCCCGACGCGGACATCGACGCTCCCGAGGCCTGGAACGTCGAGACGGGGAGCTCGAGCGTCGCCGTCAGCGTCATCGACACGGGCGTCGACTTCAGCCACCCCGACCTGGCCGCGCAGCAGTGGGTCAACACCGGCGAGAACTGCGGCTCCACTGACCCGACCATCGTCTGCGCAGACCGGACGGACGTCGTCGACGACGACGCGAACGGCAAGATCGACGACTGGCGGGGCTGGGACTTCGTCAACAACGACAACAACCCGTTCGACGACCACAGCCACGGGACACACGTAGCCGGCACGATCGGAGCAGTCGGCAACAACGCGCTCGGTGTCGTGGGCGTGAACTGGAACGTCAAGATCGCGGCGCTCAAGTTCCTGAACGCCTCGGGGAACGGATCAACGGCAGACGCGATCAGCGCAACGCTCTACTCGGCCGACGAGGGCATCACGATCTCGAACAACTCGTGGGGCGGCGGCGGGTTCGACCAGGCGCTGCTCGATGCGATCGAGTACGGCGCGACCAAGGACATGCTCTACGTCGCGGCGGCCGGGAACTTCAACTCGAACAACGACGCATCGCCGTTCTATCCCGCCTCGTACGGCGCAGACGTCATCGCGTCCATCGCATCAACCGACCACAACGACGCCAAGTCGTCCTTCTCGAACTACGGGCTGACGACCGTCGACCTCGGAGCTCCCGGTTCGAGCATCCTCTCGACGGTTCCGGGAGGCGGCTACGCGCTCTTCAACGGAACCTCGATGGCGACGCCGCACGTCGCGGGGGCCGCGGCCCTCCTCAAGGCGCACTTCCCGACCGCGTCTGCGTACGGGCTCAAGGCGCTGCTCATGCGGATCCGTCGATCCCAAGCCCTCGATGAACGGGATCACCGTCACGGGCGGGCGGTTGAACCTCAATAACGCCGTGTCGTGCGCGAACGCGCCCAAGGTCGAGGTCATGGCGCCGCTCAACGGCTTCAGCGTCAACGTCGGCCAGTCGTTCGCGATCCGCGTGCTCGGCGCCAACTGCGCCTCGCCGGCGGGTCTGGGGAACGTCAGCGTGAACGTGAACGGAACGCCCGTCACGATGACGCCGGCCAGTCCCGACAACGGCCGGTACACGGGGACGTTCACGCCGGCGGCCGCGGGGCCGCTCACGGTCACGGCTACCGTGACCATCGGCGCCAACTCGGACGTGCAGACGGTCACGGGCACGGCGACCACGAATCAGAACTACATCTGCCAGAACATCACGGACCCGTGGATCGACGCCACCGGCGGGACGGTGCTCCCGCTCCACGTCGATGCCGGCTTCACGACGGTCACCCTGCCGTTCTCCTTCACGTACTACGGGCAGGTGCACACGCAGGCGTTCGTCTCTTCGAACGGATTCCTCACTTTGGGCTCCAGCTCTGGTGCGGCGACCAACCTCAATGGTGCGATCCCGAACAGCGCCGTACCCAACGGCGTTATCGCACCGTTCTGGGACAACCTCAATCCCGCAGCCGGCGGCTCCATCTACTCGCACGTGA
The DNA here is from genome assembly GCA_963821415.1 of uncultured Actinomycetes bacterium. Classification (GTDB taxonomy): domain Bacteria; phylum Actinomycetota; class Thermoleophilia; order Gaiellales; family Gaiellaceae; genus PALSA-612. The sequence goes on from CAWGEE010000037.1 coordinate 39,971, forward strand.
CGGGCGTCGCCCCGAATCGCGTTCTCCACCTCGAGTGGTTCGACGTGCCGCACGCCGCGAATGTGGGCGCCGCAACCTTCGAGGTCTCGCTCTACGAGACCGACGAACGAGATCCGCTTCCGCTACCTCGACACCGACTTCGGGAATGCGGACCTTCAACGCCGGTCGGTCCGCGACGTCCGGCGTCGAGAACCAGACCGGCACCCTGGGCACCCAATACTCACGGAACCAGGCGGTGCTGACGAACGGCAAGGCGATCAGCTGCAGTCAGGGCGGACCTCCGCCACCACCGCCACCGCCTCCGCCGCCTCCGCCGCCTCCGCCGCCGCCACCACCGCCACCACCACCGCCACCGCCGCCGCCACCGCCACCTCCGCCGCCACCGCCGCCACCGCCTGGCGGGGTCGGCCTTCGGCTCGGCCGGAGCAGCCGCTGAGGCGTTGGGCGCGTCGATCAACGTTCCGTATCCGTCGGGGATCGCGGCGAACGACATGCTGCTCCTGCTCGTCCTCACGAAGGACAGCTCTGACGTGAACACGCCGGCCGGCTTCACCGACGGGGCAGCGAGGACCCAGAACTCGAGCCTCCGGGCGGAGTGGTTCTGGAAGCGCGCTACGGGCACCGAGTCCGGCACACTCAACGTCACGAAGACAGCCGGAACCGCCCTCCTCTACGCGCGCATGTATCGCTACACGGGAGTCATCGCTTCCGGCACCCCGTACGAGGCCTCTGCCCAGGATGGAAAGGGAGCCCTCGCAACGATCACTCCCGTGGACATCAGCACCACCGGCCCGAACAGGAGAGTGATCGTGCTCGTCGCCGAGGCGAAGAGTTTCGCGCTGGGTGACTTCTCCGGCGGGACGGCAAGCGTTCCGGAGGAAACCGCCGAAGCCATAGCCTCGGCGAGCGCCGGTGCACTCGGGATCAACGGGCTCAACCGTCCATCGGCGGCGCTGTTCGACTTCGGCACGTACACGCTCACAGGAAGCGCGGCACACATCGAGTTCTCGTTCGCGCTGCTGCCGTCCTGAGCACAATCTGAGTAGCGTCGCTCTGACCGAGGCCGATCCGGGCTCGGTCAGAGCGGTGCCTACAATCGAGGCGTGGCCACGACGGACTACGAAGCCATCCCGGCCGTCGCCGGCGATGCAAAGACCTCTCAGAGCACGCTCGTCATGAAGTTCGGCGGCACGTCGGTCGCAGACACCGAACGGCTGAAGGCCGTCGCGAAACGGATCGTTGCCGCGCGCGAGCAGGGCGAGCGGGTCGTCGCCGTCCTTTCGGCCATGGGCGACTCGACCGACGATCTCGTGGCTCTCGCGTACGAGATGTCGCCACGTCCGAGGCCGCGCGAGCTGGACATGCTGATCTCGGTCGGCGAGCGCATCTCCTGCGCGCTGGCCGCGATGGCCATCCACGACCTCGGCCACGAGGCGATCTCATTGACCGGCTCGCAGGCGGGGATCGTCACCGACACGACACACGGCAAGGCGAAGATCGTCGACGTCCGCGCCAAGCGCATCCACGAGGCGCTGGACGAGGGCCGCATCGTGCTCGTGGCCGGCTTCCAGGGTGTTTCCACCGATCTCGACATCACGACGCTCGGCCGTGGCGGCTCGGACACGACGGCCGTGGCGCTGGCGGTCGCGCTCGGCGCCGAGGTCTGCGAGATCTACACAGACGTCGACGGCGTCTTCACCGCCGACCCGCGCATCGTTACCGAGGCGCGCAAGCTCCACGCCGTCAGCTACGAGGAGATGCTCGAGATGGCGGCGTCAGGCGCTAAGGTCCTGCAGCTGCGGTCGGTCGAGTTCGCGCGCAATCACGGCGTCACGCTGCACGTGCGATCGAGCTTCAGCCCGGCGGCCGGCACCTGGGTGATCGAGGAGGACGAGCGGATGCTGGAGAAGGCGATGATCTCGGGCGTCACGCACACGCTCGAGGAGACGCTGTACTGGGTGGAGAACATCTCCGCAGCGCAGCTGTTCGCTGCGCTGGCGAAAGGTGGCGTGAACGTCGACACGATCGTGCAGACGGGCGAGGCCGAGATCGTCTTCTCGGCGCCCACCGACGACGCGGGCGCGGTCGAGGAGGCGCTCGGCGGGCTCGGCGTCACCTGGCGCTCGCGCGACGACCTCGGCAAGGTCAGCCTCATCGGCGCAGGCATGAAGAGCCACCCCGGGGTGGCGGCGAAGATGTTCTCGGTGCTCAACGACGAGAGCATCGAGCCGCACATCGTGACGACGTCGCCGATCAAGGTCGCCTGTCACATCCCGCGCGAGGACGTCGAACGCGCGGTGCGGGCGCTGCACCATGCCTTCGAGCTCCACAGGTCCGAGGCGGAGCGGCCGCATGTCGGCTGAGCCGAGGGTCGGAGTCGTCGGCGCCACCGGCGCCGTGGGCGGCGTTCTCCTGGAAATCCTGGGCGAGCGGGGATTCGACGAGCCGCGCCTGTTCGCTTCCGCACGGTCTGCAGGGACGGAGATCGACGGGCGCAGAGTCGAGGAAGCGACTCCGGAGGCGCTGGCCGGCGCGGGCGTGAACGTGTTCTTCTTCGCCATCGGCGCCTCTGCCAGCCGTGAGCTGGCCCCGCATGCCGTGCGAGGAGGAGCGGTCGTCCTCGACAAGTCGTCCGCGTGGCGGATGGAACGAGACGTGCCGCTCGTGGTGCCGGAAGTGAACGGGGAGCGCGCCCTGGAGCACCAAGGCATCATCGCCGTGCCGAACTGCAGCACGATCCCGCTCACGGTCGTCCTCAAGCCGCTTCACGACGACGCCGGGCTCGCCCGCGTGCGCGTCGCCACGTATCAGTCGGCGTCGGGGGCGGGACTTCAGCGCATGGAGGAGCTTCGTGCGCAGACGGCTGCAGAGCACGACCTCGGCATGGACTGGGACTTCGACGGTGAGGAGTTCGACGAGGAGACGAAGATCCGCGAGGAGACGCGGAAGATCATGGAGCTGCCCGACCTGCCGGTCAGCGCCACGTGCGTGCGGGTCCCCGTGCTCGTCGGCCACTCCGAGGCCGTGTGGATCGAGACGGAGCAGCCGCTCTCCGCGAAGCGCGCTCGGGAGCTGCTGGCAGCTGCGCCTGGCGTTCGCGTCGAGGAGTTCCCCACGCCCTGGGAAGGCCGCGGGCCAGGACGACGTGCTCGTCGGCCGCATCCGCCCGGACCGCGCAGGCGAGGGGCTCTCGCTGTTCCTCGTCGGCGACAATCTCCGCAAGGGCGCGGCTCTCAACGCCGTTCAGATCGCCGAGCTCGTGCTCGCCGAAGCGACGCTGGCCGCTTGAGACATGTCCGGGGTCAGACCCCGGACATGTCCTTAGGGCCGGGGTACGGGCACCGGCTTCGCCGGCGCGAAGACCTCTTTCAGGCGAGCCAGCACGGACTGCCGGGAGCCGGCGAGCACGGGCTGAAGGCCCCCGAAATCGAGGCGCGCGAGCTCGATGCGTCCCGCGCTTCGCAACGTGCGGAAGCCGAGGTCGGCGAGGAAGTCGCGCGGGAACACCGTGCGGTGGACGAGGAAGCGCTCGTACATCGTCTCCCCCTCGCGGTACGCGTAGGAGAACGTCTCCAGCGCCGCCGCCCCGCGGTCTCGCGCATCGCCGATCGCTGCGAGGAACAGCGATTGCATCACCCACGGGGTCGACGGATCGGCGAGATAGGCGCACGTGACGAGCACGGCGTCCGGCGACGGTGGGCCGGCAGGCAGCTCGGCGGCGCGCGGGAAGAGCGACGCGGGGCCGTACTGCATCGACCCGAGCAGATGGCCGTCGCCGTCCACGTACAGCGTCCCCCACGCTCCCCACTCCGACTCCGCCCGCTCGCGCCAGCGGTCCTTCTCCGCCACCGACCCCGCCCGCGACTGCCACCACACGCACTCGTGGCAGACAGATGGCGCGGTCTGCAGCGTGGCGCCCGTCATGCCGACCACCTGGGGCGGCACCTATCCCCCGATCTCGTGGACGACCACGTCCACCGTGGCGGGCGCGGTTCCCGTCATCCGTTCGAGGTACTCGGCGATGCGCGTCTGAAGGTCGCGTCCGAGCGCCGGGACCGACACGCCGGCCTCGACGCCCACGTGAACCTCGACGGCGACGTCGTCCTCGCCGCTGACGCGGACACCGTCGTGGCGCCGTAGCCGATCCGGCACGAGCCGGCGAACGCCCTCCACTTCCCGTGCCGCATCGGCCGCGTAGCGCGCGAGCACATCGCGCGAGATCCTGGCCGGAACGGACACGCCTCGATTCTACGAGGGACAGTCACAGTGACTGTCCCTGGGACTGTCCCTGGGTCTGGCACCTAGACATGTCCGGAATGGACAGGCGCGGCCCGCAGGACGAGCTCTGTCGCCTCCGGACGCGCGAAGAAGCGGAACGGCACGAACGTCGTCCCCAGCCCGGGCGAGACGTGCATCACCGTCCCGCCGCGACGGTAGAAGCCGTGCGTGTACCGAGCCGACGGATGCGCCAGCCGCAGCTTGCCACCCGGGTACGGCAGGCAGATCTGGCCGTCGTGCATGTGCCCCGCGAGGAGGAGGTCGAACCCCTCGGCGGCCCGACGGTCGAGCACCGACGGAAAGTGCGAGAGCAGGATCGTCAGCGATGCGTCCTGATGCAGCCGAGGCTCGCGTCCGCGCGAGCGCGGGTCGAGCCCGGCGATCCACACGTCCTGTCCCCGCACGTCGACCAGCCGGCCCTCGTCGAGCAGCAGGGTCGCCGGCTCGAGGCCGCGCAACTCGACCGCCTTCGAGAAGGGATCGCGACTGATCGCGAGGTCGTGGTTGCCGAGAATGGCGTAGCAGCGCGGCAGCTCCCGCACGAGCGCGCGGAGCTTCGCCTCACCCCGCGGCCTCGAGACGAGATCGCCCGTGAGGCACACGAGATCCGGGTCGCGCTCGCGCGTCCACGCCACCGCCCGCTCCACGGCACGTGCTCCCCGCGACGGCAGTCCCAGGTGAAAGTCGGAGAGATGGACGATTCGCATGCCGTCCAGCTCGGCCGGCAGCGACGGCACCTCCACCTCGAGCGTCCGTAACCGTACCCAGCCGGCCTCGTACCAGCCCCAGGCGAGGGCGGCGAGGGCGACCGCCCCCAGGACGACCGCGATCCAGAGCAGGCTCAGACTTCGAGCTGCTCGACGGCGCGAGTCACCGGCACGACGTGTCGCTTGAACTTCAGCTTCGACGCTTCGAAGCCCGCCGCCACGCCGATCAGCTGCGACAGGTGGAGGATCGGCATGCCGAGCTCACGCCCGGTCGCCTCCTCGAGCTTCCCCTGCCAGGCGTCGAGCGAGAGGTGGCACAGCGGGCACGGCGTGACCATCGCGTCCGCGCCGGCCTCGATCGCCTGCTCGATCGGCTGGATCAGCTCGCCGAGCGCGACCTCCTCTCGCGCCGCGATGATCGGGAAGCCGCAGCACTTGATCTTCGCCGGATAGTCGATCGGCTCGCCGCCGCAGGCCTCGATGATCCGCTCGAGCGACGACGGCTTGTCGGGATCCTCGAAGCCGAGCAGCTTCGACGGCCGGAGGATCTGGCAGCCGTAGAACGGCGCCACCTTCATGCCCTTCGAGCCCCTTGTGCGCGACGCCCTTCAGCAGCTCGTAGCCCTCGCCCTCGGCGATCAGCCACAGCAGATGCTTGACCTCGACCTCGCCGCTGTAGGTCGGCGAGCCCACCGCCTTCAGGTTCTCGTTGACGCGCGCACGCAGCCCCTCGTCGTTGCGCAGCTGCCAGTTCGCCTGCCGGAGATTGAGCGTGCAGACGTTGCAGATCGTCATCAGCGTGTCGGTGCCTGTCGCCTCGGCGTTGCCGAGAATGCGCGCGTTCAGGTGGAGGTAGAAGTCGGGCTCGGCCTCATGGATGTCACCGGCGCCGCAGCAGGTCACCGACTCCAGCTCGACCAGCTCGATGCCGAGCTTCGGCGCGAGCGCCTGCGTCGAGATGTCCAGCTCCTTCGCCGACAGCGACGCGAGGCAGCCCTTGTAGTACGCGACCTTCGTCAAGCGTTGCCCTCCTGCTCGCGGCGTTCCTGCTCCTCGACGAACTCGATGCGCTCGAGCGCCTTCTCGCCCTGGACGATGCCGGCGGCGCCGTCGCGGCCCTGCTGCTTCACGAGGTCGTAGAGCGCCCGCGCCTGGTCGACGTCTTTGGCCACGTGCGGTATCGGCACCGGGCGGATCTTCCCGCGGCGAGCGAGGGTCATCGCGAACTTGACCTCCTTGATCGACTTGAGATACCCCTGCGTCTTGGGAACGAGCTCCTCCTCTCGCAGCCAGCCGGTCGTCTTCGCCGACTGCACGAACCACTTCGCGTGCTTCGCGCCCATGTCGCGGTCGATGCCTTCCTTCACGGCCTCTGCGCCCAGCTTCGCGATTGCGTCGCGTGGATCGACGCCCTTCGGGCAGCGCTCCTGGCAGAAGTAGCAACGCGTGCAGTCCCAGATGCCGTGCTCCTCGGAGTACGACTCGAGCCGCTCGATCTTCTGGCCGTCGCGCGAGTCGCCGACGAAGCGCATCCCCTTGGCGAGAGCGGCCGGGCCGAGGAACTCGGGATCGGCTTCCATCGAGTTGCACTCGGAGACGCAGCAGCCGCAGTTGATGCAGAGCATCTCCTTGTGGATCGGCTCCAGCTGCTCGGGCGTGACGTTGTACTCCCCGTCGCCGGGATCCTGGAAGCCGGGCTGGAGGTACGGCTGCATCGCGCGCATCTTCTCCCAGAACGGGCCCATGTCGACCACGAGGTCCTTGACGACGGGCAGGTTGCCCATGGCGGAGATGACGGGGATGTGGCCGGCCTCGGCGATCTCGTACATCCGCATCTTGCAGGCGAGCACGGCGGCGCCGTCCATGCGCATGCCGCAGGAGCCGCAGATCATCATCCGGCAGCTCTTGCGGTAGGAGAGCGAGCCGTCGACCTGGTCCTTGACGATGTCGAGCACGTCGAGCAGCGTCGCCCAGTCGGGCGCGTCGACCTCGTAGTCGCGCAGGGCCTTCTGGCCGGTCGCCGGATCGAACCGCCAGATCTTGAGCGCGACCTTCATCCCTGGTCGATCCCCTTCGCCACCAGCTGGGAGAGATCGGTCACCTCGTCGTCGGAAGGGACGTCTATGTCGACGTCGGACCCGAAGTCGAAGAGCTCCAGCGACATCGTCATGGCGCCAGAAAGGCTCAGCGTGAGCCTACGCAGATAGCCGTCGCCGTCGATCCAGGCCTCGGCCGGAAGGTCCGTCACACTCGACTGCTCGAGCAGTCGCTCGAGCTGTTCGCGCTGCTCGGCAGGCGCGTTGGCAACCGCTTCCTCCAGGTCGATCGTGCCCTTGTAGTGGGTCGTCTCGACGCCTCGGACGTCCTCTTTCCCCACTTCGGCGAGCTCCCCGGCGCCCTGCAAGTACGCGAGCGCCTGCGTGGGGTCCGCGTAGCTCAGCTGGTCGAGCCGGCTGAGATCGGTGCCCGACTTCGCGGCGACCTCCTCGAGGTCGAGCTTCAGCCACGGCCTACCCGGCCGAATGAAGCCGGTTTGGGAAGGGAAGCGCACGTAGAAGACCTTGCCGTCGAGGACCGCGTCGAGCGTGGGATCGTCCTGGCCGAGTGCGACCCCGAGCGAGCCGAGGTCGATCGTCATGCTCGTCTGCTGCTCGTCGAAGTCGAAAGCCCCCTGGGCTGCAAACGACGCCTGCCCACCCTCGAGTGCCAGCTCGAACCGCGCGGTTCCTGCGTTCTCCGTCTGCTTCACGGCAAGGGCTACCCCACTGAGGTCCGGCGAAGCTGCTCCGCCGCAACCGGCGACGAGCAGCAGCAGAACCGACAAGTACCGGAGTCGCATCAGTACTTCCTCTCCTCGGGCTGCCACTTGGTCATCGTCACCGGCTTCCAGTCGAGCTCTGGACGCCCGTCCACCCAGCGCACGAGCGTGTGCTTGAGGAAGTTCACGTCGTCGCGGTCAGGGTAGTCGTGCGGTCGTGCGTGGGCGCCGCGGCTCTCCTTGCGCGCGAGCCCGGAGACGATCATGCAGTCGGCGAGCTCGAGCAGGAAGCCGAGCTCGAGCGCCTGCGTCAGGTCGGAGTTGAAGACGTCGCCCTTGTCCTCGACGACGACGCGCTCGTAGCGCTCGCGCAGGCCGCCCACGATCTCCGCCTGCCGCTGCATCTGGCTCTCCTCGCGGAAGACGCCGAAGTTCTCGTGCATCGTCGTGGCCAGCTCGTCGCGGATGCGCCACGGCCGCTCGCCGTCTGCGCGTGAGAGCAGTTCCTTCAACTCGCGCTCCGCGTCCGTGACCGCCGACTCGGGCACGGTCACCGTCGTGTTCGACAGCGCCCAGTCGGCCGCGTGGCGGCCGGCCCGCTTGCCGAACGTGATGGTCTCCATCAGCGCATTGCCGCCGAGCCGGTTGGCGCCGTGCACGGAGACGCACGCGCACTCGCCCGCCGCGTAGAGGCCCTCCAGGTCCGTCGCCCCGTCGTTGTCGGTCTCCACGCCGCCCATGTGGTAGTGGGCGCCCGGCCGGACGGGAATCGGATCGTAGATCGGGTCGACGCCGGCGAACGTCATCGACAGCTCTCGCGTGCCGTGCAGCCGCTCGAGGATCCGCTCGGCGCCGAGGTGGCGCAGGTCGAGCAGCACGTTGCCGTCGATGCCGCGGCCCTCGTCGATCTCCGTCTGCTCTGCGCGCGAGATGACGTCGCGCGACGCCAGCTCCATGGCATTCGGCGCATAGTCCTTGAGGAAGCGCTCATTCTCGGAGTTGAGGAGGTAGGCGCCCTCGCCGCGGCAACCTTCGGTGATGAGCACACCCGTGGGAGCGAGCGTCGTCGGGTGGAACTGCATCATCTCCATGTCCTCCAGCGCAACGCCCACACGCAGCGCCTGGGCCATGCCGTCACCGGTGCAGGCGTACGCGTTCGTCGTCCCGACGTACAGCCGGCCGGCGCCGCCGGTGCAGAGGATCACGGTCTTCGCCTTGAGGGTCACGAGCCCGCCGTTCACGAGGTCCCAGCAGATGACGCCCTGGCAGCGGCCTTCGTCGACGACGAGCTTCCAGGCGAACCACTCGTCGTAGACGAGCAGGTCGCGCTTCATGATCTGCTCGTAGAGCACCTGCAGCAGGACGTGCCCCGTGATGTCGGCCGCGTACGCCGTTCGCGGCTCGCCCGCAGCGCCGAACGGCCGCTGCGCGATCTTCCCGTCCTCCGTGCGCGAGAAGACGGCGCCCCAGTGCTCGAGCTGATAGACGTCGCCCGGCGCCTCGTCGCAGAGGATCTGGATCGCGTCCTGGTCGCCGAGGTAGTCGGAGCCCTTGACCGTGTCGAACGCGTGCTTCTCGGGGTCGTCGTCCGACGCGTTGCCGAGTGCGGCGTTGATCCCGCCTTCGGCCGCGCCCGAGTGGCTGCGAACCGGGTGGATCTTGGAGACGATGGCCACGTCGGCGCCCATGTCGAACGCCTCGATCGCGGCGCGCATGCCCGCGCAGCCGCCGCCCACGACCAGCACGTCGTGCTTCGCGTCCACGACTTCGGACGCTACATGATGGTGTGCGCGCTCCGCATCGCTACGTTTGCGACGCGCTCAGCTCGATCGCCTCGATGGCCGCGTGCGTCCGTGCAGCGGATGCCAGCCCGCCGTCCTTCGTGGCGAGCGGCTCGCCGAGCTGCTCGGCGAGCGCGACGAAGAGCCCATCAGCCGCCGTCAGGCTGTCGCGCAGCTCCCAGGCTCGGAAGCGCAGCGGCAGGGACGGAAAGAGCTCGAGAGGGAGATCGCCGAGATCCTCGATGGCGGCAACGGCCCGTTCCGGACCAAGGTCACCGCGCTGTACCTGACGACGCAGGACAGCTAGCACCTCGAAGACCAGCACGTCCGGTGCATCGGCCGACCGCTCCCGGGCCAGCAGCGCATCCACATCCCCCGCGACGCCAGTACCGAGCAGGAAGTCGATGACGCATGAGCTGTCGAGGACGATCACTCGCCGCTGTCGCGCAGGCGGCGCACCGTTACCTCGCTCGGCTCGCTCAACCGAACCGATCCTCGCGCTCGGATGCGATCACTGAGCTCCTCGGGCGTGGGTCGCGCAACCTCTCGCGCGAGCAGCGTGCGGACATACTCGGTGAGAGATGTGCCGGAGGCCGCCGCGCGCGCCTTCAGCTTGCGATGGACGTCCTCGGGAACGTCGCGGATCTGGATGAGGACACCCATGCTGCTGAGCAGCATATCATGCTCGTATGCATGTCATCATTCAGAAGTACAGTCGCTCCTCCACGTCGGCTGGCAATCCAGCTCGCGGTAAAGCGCAACCGCCGTGAGATAGCGCTCGATCTCGCGGAAGAGCTGCTCGGCGCGACTCGGGGCCGACGGACTCCGCCGGCCCCGAGCTCCATTCGACGACGTGCTCCCAAATTGCGCCCGAAGGCGGTAATGCGGCGGTAACGGGGTCGCTGCTCGCCTCATCGCAGGACGATCCTCGCGCAGCTCTCGGGGCTCCTGTTCCCCGCCGCGTCGACGGCAACGGCGCAGTGCTGGAACGTTCCCTTCGGCTTGGCGGGCGCTGTCCACGGAGTGGCGACGGTCCTGGGAGACGTCGCGACGACCGAGCCCGGCCGCCTGATCGTCTTGACGACCTTGCCGTTTCTCTTCACCTGCTCGACCACGCTGACCGCGCCCTCGTTGTCCGCGATGGCCGAGAGGAGCTTGACGGTCTTGCCGGCGCGACCCGTGCTCGCGAGCGCGCGAGCCGTCGGCAGGACGACGTCCGGTGCCTTCGGCAGCTGGAGCTCGCCGGCGCCCGTGACGTTGTCCATGCCGGCCGCTCCCATGTCGCGAGCGCTCTTCTGAAGGTACTGCTGAAGCTGGTCCGGCCCGTACTTCGGGAAGGCCTGCTTCACGAGTGCTGCGGCCCCGGCGACCTCGGGGGCAGCGGCCGACGTCCCGGAGAATCCGGAGAGACAACCGGTCGAGGCACCGTAGGTAGTTCCCGAGATGCCGTCGTGGCCGGCGATGTCCGGCTTGACCCGTCCGTCGATGGTCGGCCCCTGCGAGCTGTAGAACTCGGGCTCCCTCGACTGCCAGCAGAGCGCTCCGACTGCGAGTGCCGCCCGTGACGTCGCGGGCTCACCGATGCTGCCCGCTGCCACCTGGTACTGCAGGGGCGGGCTGATGGTGAACATGTCCAACCGCGGGGAAGTGCTGACGCTATAGCCGACGACGCCCCAGTACGCGGTGATGTTGTCGCCGCTGTCCTGGTACATGCAGAGCTCCTCGTACGGAGGCTGTCTTCCCGACTGTTCGTCGTCCGACCTGCCAACGACGGCATTCGAGCCGGCGAGGGCGAGGTATAGATCGAAGTCGGAGATGCCGGCAGGCCATTCGTCCCACTTCAGGAAGGCGCAGACGACCTCGTCGTCAGGCCAGATGAAGCTATTGCCCTCGTCCCCAGGTGCGTACTCGTGCCAGCGGTCTCCGTCGGTGCTCGCGAATGTCCCCGACCAGTGGGTCGGAGCTTCGTTCCCCGCGGCGTTCACCCAGAGGATGCCGGACGCGCGGGCATCGTTCACGACCGCTCCGATGGGGCCGGTGCCGTCGCCGCGATCAGGGCCGTACCAGCCCATCGAGTGGCTGATGACATTCGCGCCCTGGCCCTTGGCGAACGCTGCAGCCGCTGCGAGGTCCACCTCCGTGTCGACGCAGATCAGATACAGCTGGGCCTCCGGTGCGATCTCGTGGACGATCTCGGCCACGGCCGTTCCGTGCTCTGACGCCGTGTTGAACTTGCCGCCGCAGAAGTCCTGCGCAACGGCGCTCGCCGACACCTCGCCGGCGGCCTGACGTTCGGCCAGACCCACGAAGCCGTCGTCGATGATCGCCACCTTCACGCCCTTGCCCGTAAAGCCCTTGGCGTGCCAGGCCGGGGCAAGGCTCGCGGCAACTTCCTCGCCGCCGACGGCGTAGTCCACGTGGCGGTAGGGCGCCCGGACGGAGCCCACCGACCTTTGCCGGTCGAGAGCGGCAACTGAGCTCGTCGGCACGTCGGCCTGAACGAGATTACGCCAGCTCCGCTCGACGGTGCCGCCCGCCGCTTCGATCGCCGTCCGTGCCGCGAGCGGCGTGTCGGACTCGACCACGACGCGGACACGACCGGCGCCGATTGCAGGGAAGCTGTCGCTCGTGACGGCCTTTGACCGCGCGAGCGCGGACGAGCGCGGCGACTCTCGAACCTGCGGAGGCTGCGGCAGGCCCACCAGCAAGCTGCCCGGCGACTGAAGAGGGGCGGACGCGGCCGATATCGCCGCAGCGAAGCCGGTCAGGGCAACGGCGGCGACCATCGTTAGGACTGCGATTCTGGTGCGGTGCATGTGGCCTCCTTTGGACATGGCCAGAGAGTGCGCGGCGCCGCTAACACGCCGGTAACACGCCCAGGAACGCCCGAGGCCGGCTCGTGGCCGGCCTCGAGGCTCCGGATGGAGAGGGTGTCTGTTAAGAGGCGTTCCAGCTAACCGGCTGGGCGCCCGTCTGACAGTGCAGCGTCCCTACACCGGGAACATCGTCGAGCTCGAGAGATAGCTTGAACGTGCCGCTCGCGCTACCCGGCGCGATCAGCTTCCCGCTGAACTCCGAAAACTCGCGGTAGCCCGGCTCCGAGTACGTGTCCGTGATCGTGAAGCTGCCGTCGGCATTGATCGCCATCGATCCAGTAACGCGGGCGGTGCCCGTGAGCGTGAAGCCCTGGATCTCCGAGCAGTTCACGTCGAAGCCGAAGGACACGTTTGAAACCGACTTGATGTCGGCAGAGACGTCAAACGAGATCGGCTTTCCCTGTCCCGTCGTTCCGGCATAGCGACCGCTGCGATACGCGGGATCGTCGTTCGTGATCGTGCCCGCCGCGCTTCCGTCGGCAATGCGTCGCGTCGACCGGGCTCGGACAGCGTCACGGTCAGCGTCTCGTCGGGCTCGACGATCGGTGTCGCCCACGACCGAGACGGAGATCGACTTGCTCGTCTCGCCGGGGGCGAACGTGACGGTGCCGTTCGCGCTCGCGAAGTCGGCCGGCGAGGATGCGCGATCCCGTTCGCCATCGCGTAACTGAACCGACGCCGGCTTCTTCATGGCCTTCGAGAGCGATCACGGGGAACGAGAGGTTCGCCGCGCCCGAGTTGCCCTCGGCGACCGATGCGTCCGCGATCGAGATCGTGGCGGGCGTCAGCCCCTTCACGACCTCGCAGCTCGCGTTCACGTTGTCGGAGTCGTCGGCCTTGGCGTGTGTCCTTTCCGGCCGCCGCAGTTGAGGTTGTCCGACGCCTGGCCCGCCGACGAGCAGGTCGTTGCCTGCGCCGCCGATCAGCTTGTCGTTGCCGGCCAGGCCGAACAGCTTGTCGTTGCCGGCCTTGCCGTTGATCGTGTCGGCCTTGGCCGAGCCACGGAGCGTGTCGTTCTTCGCCGTTCCGTTCACCGTGCCGGCGAGAACGACCGCCGCGAGCATCCCGGCCAGCCCGAGAGTCACGGCTCCTGTGATCGTCCTACGCATCTGATCCCTCCTTCGTTCTGTCGCGGCTCGCTGCCGCGCCGTTTTGCAGTAAGCCCTGGGCCGCTAACGCGGCGGTAACACGGCTTGCCGCGCGTACCAGGTGAGGGAGCCCGTTGACAGCTCCCCTCCGTCCGAGTCGATGTCGACCCGAAGGTCGCCCTTGATCCCCGACCCGTTGAGGCAAGCCTCGATGGTCGACGGTCACCCCCTCGCCGGAGACTTTCGCCCGCCAGCGGCCTCCGGGCGCGACCGGAATGATCCGGCCCACCGCGACGGGGAGGTCGATCACCGCTCGCCCCCGTGCGGCCGCCTGGCCGTGACGGTGAGCATGAGATTCGATACGTGCCAGCCTCGCGGCGAAACGTCGAAGCTGATCGTGCCGTCCTGTGATGTCTGTCCTGCGTAGTGGCCGGGAAGCGGCATCCGGCCGTCGTCTCCCGCCTTCACGGGAGTCGGTGAAAGTTCGTCCTTGGGTCGATCGAACGTCGCATTGTGTGCTCCTTCCGTTGGTTGTCCATTGGCCGGAGGGTGCGGGCGGCGGCTAACACGCCGGTAACGCGGCTTGGAAACCGGCCGGGAGGGTGTTACAACGCGCACATGCTGGAGTTCCGGATGCTCGGCCCGCTGGAGGTGCTCGCCGACGGCGAGCCGGTGTCGCTGCCGCGCAAGAAACAGCGCGCGCTGCTCGCGCTGCTGCTGCTGCGGGCCGGCGAGGTGGTCTCCACCGATGAGCTGATCGAGGAGCTCTGGGCCGGGAAGCCGCCGGCGACGGCCAGGGACGCCCTCCAGAACTACGTCTCGCAGCTCCGCAAGGCGCTCGGCGCGGAGGTCATCGTCACCCGCGATCCCGGCTACGTGCTCGAGGCGACGGCCGAGCAGACGGACCTCGGCCGCTTCGAGCGGCTCGTCGCCGAGGCGCGGGGAGAGGACGTGAAGGCTCGCGCGGCGAAGCTACGCGAGGCGCTCGGGCTGTGGCGCGGGCCGCCGCTGGCCGACCTCGCCTACGAGTCCTTCACCGGGCTCGAGGTGGCGAGGCTCGAGGAGCTGCGCGCGTCTGCCCAGGCGGATCTCGTCGACGCCGAGCTCGAGCTGGGCCGCCACGCCGAGCTCGTCGCCGAGCTGGAGACGACGATCGCCGAGCGTCCCTTCGACGAGCGCCCGCGCGCCCAGCTCATGCTTGCTCTCTACCGCGCCGGGAGGCAGGCGGACGCGCTCGAGGCCTACAGCCACGCTCGGCGCACGCTCGACGAGGAGCTGGGGCTCGAGCCCGGCGCGCAGCTGCGCGAGCTCGAGCAGGCGATCCTGCGCCAGGACACTGCGCTCGAGGCGCCGCTCGCCGCTCCGGTCGGGCTCGAGGAACGGCGCAAGACGGTCACGATCCTCTTCGCCGACCTCGTCGAGTCGACCGAGCTCGCGGAGGCGCTCGACCCCGAGTCGCTGCGGCGCGTGCTGGACGGCTACTTCGCCGCCGCCCGCCGGGCGATCGAGGGCCACGGCGGCACGATCGAGAAGTTCATCGGCGACGCGGTCATGGCCGTCTTCGGCGTACCGGTGGCGCACGAGGACGATGCCCTGCGGGCCGTCCGTGCCGCCGCCGACACCCGCGCAGCCGTCGCCGCTCTGAGCGAGGCGGTCGAGCGCGAGCACGGTCTCAGGCTCGACCTGCGCATCGGGATCAACACCGGCGACGTGTACGTCGGCGACCCGGGTCACGGCGGCCTCGTCACGGGCAATGCGGTCAACGTCGCCAAGCGAGTCGAGCAGGCGGCGCCGTCCGGATCGATCATGCTCGGCGCGGCGACGCTCGAGCTCGTCCGCGACGCCGTGCGTGTGAAGGCCGTCAAGCCGCGCAAGAAGACGCCGCTGCCGGCCTTCCGGCTGCTCGAGCTCGTCGCGGGAGCGCCTTCGGTGGCCCGCTATCTGGAGGCGGAGCTCGTCGGCCGCCAGGACGAGCTTCGGCGGCTGCTCGCCGTCTTCGAGGAGGCGAAGCGCGAGCCGCCGTCGCAGGTCGTCGCCGTCGTCGGCGAGCCCGGCATCGGCAAGACGCGCCTCGCCAACGAGCTGATCGCGCTCGTCGAGAGGGACGCGACGGTGCTGACCGGCCGCTGCATCTCCTACGGCGAGGGTGCGACGTACCTGCCGCTCCGCGAGATGGTCGAGCGCCTGGAGCTGGGAACCGTCCTGACGGAGGCCGAGGATGCCGAGCTCGTCGCGCAGCGCGTGCTCGAGCTGGTCGGGCTCGCGGAGGGCACGGCACCCGCCGGCGAGGGCGCGTGGGCCGTCCGCCGCCTCTTCGAGGCGCTCGCCCGCGAGCGCCCGCTGCTGCTCGCGTTCGAGGACGTGCACTGGGCAGAGCCGACGCTGCTCGACCTGATCGAGCAGCTCGCGGAGCGGGCCACCGGGCCGATCCTCGCCGTTTGCATCGCACGGCCCGAGCTGCTCGACGAGCGGCCTTCGTGGGCCGAGCGGGCGCTCGTGCTCGAGCCCCTGGCGGAGGAAGAGTCGGTCGCGCTACTCGCTTCGCTCCCGGGAGGCGACGAGCTGACGGCCGAAGCCCGTCAGCGCATCGTCGAGGTCACAGCGGGCAACCCGCTCTTCGCCGAGCAGCTCTTCGCGTACGTCGGACGAGCGTGGCCCCGGCGTGCTGGACGACGTGCCGCCCTCGCTGGAGGCGCTGCTCGAGAGCCGGCTCGACCTGCTCGACTCGGACGAGCGGGCGCTGCTCCAGCGCGCCGCCGTCATCGGCCGCGAGTTCGCGCACCGCGCCCTCGTCGAGCTCTCTCCCGCGGAGGCGGCGGCAACGCTCTCGGGCCACCTGTTCGAGCTCGTCCGCATGGGCCTCGTCCGCCCCGTCCCCGGCGCGGAGGAAGCGTTCAGCTTCCACCACGTGCTCGTGCGCGACGTCGCCTACAACGGCGTGTCGAAGGCCGACCGCGCGCGTCTGCACGAGCGCTTCGCGGACTGGCTGGACGGCGAGCCGGACGCGCCGGACGAGATCGTCGGCTACCACCTCGAGCAGGCGTATCGCTACCGCGCCGAGCTCGGCCCTCCCAACCGCCGCGCCAGGCAGCTCGCAGCGGACGCGGGCGCTCGCCTCGGAGCTGCCGGCATGCGCTCGTGGCGAAGCGGCGAGATGCCGGCGACGATCAACCTCCTCGGCCGCGCGACGTCGCTCCTCCCCGAGGACGACGCGTGGCGCCGAGAGCTGCTCTGTGAGCTCGGTGTGGCGTTCGACACCGCCGGAGACACCGCTCGCGCCGAAGAGACGCTTCGTGGCGCGGTCACCTCGGCAGAAGCGGCCATGGACGCTCGCAGCGGCCTCCGCGCACAGCTCGAGCTGGCATTGGTCGAGATCCACCGTGACCCTGGGGGAAAGGACACGGTGCTCCTCGATGTCGCCGACAAGGCGATCCCGACGTTCGAGGGACTCGGCGACGACCGCGGGCTGGGCCGCGCTTGGCTGCTCACAGGCTGGGTGCATGGCGGCATTCACGCCCAGGAAGCCGAGAGGGAACAGGCTGCCGAGCGCGCCCTGGTGCACTATCGACGGTCAGGGCATCAAGTGAATACGTGCCTCGGCCAAGTTGCGGCCGCCCTTTACTACGGCCCGACGCCAGCACCGCGCGCCATCAGCCGCTGCGAGGAACTGCTGCTCGAAGAAGGGACGGGACCCCTGGGCCGCGCAAACGTCGACCGCTACCTTGGTGGCCTACTGGCGATGACGGGTGCCGTCGAACAGGGGCGCGAGCTCGTCATCCACGCGGCGTCCGTGTTCGACGACCTCGGACAGACGGGAGCGGCGAGGGATTGCGACGCGCTGCTGGCCGACGTCGAGCTTCTGGCGGGGAACCTCTCCGGTGCGCGGCACGCGCTCGAGGCTCTCTGCGCGTACTGCGAGGAGAGCGGGGATGTCGGGCTGCTTGGGTCGGCTACATCGTCGCTTGCCGAGGTGCTTTACGAGCAAGGCGACTACGAAGCTTCCGGGCGCTGGCTGGAAACGGCTCGTAGCCATCTGGATCCCAACGACCTTTTCGCTCAAGTCTTATGGCGATCGGTCTCGGCAAAGTTGCTCGCGCGACAGGGAGAGGCCGAGGCAGACGCGATGTCAGAAGACGCCGTGCATCGCGCTCAGGCGACCGATGCGCTCAATACGCGAGCCGCAGCCTTCATGGCCCGAGCCGAGGTACTTCACCTGATGGGCAGGCCCGACGATGCCGACGAGGCGGTCGTCCAGGCCCTGGCGCTCTACGAGCAGAAGGGAAACGTTGCTGCTGCCGCACGCTCTGCGGGTGGTAGCGAGGCGAGAGGCTCCTCTCGGAGCCTCTCGACCTAGTCTTGCTTGCGCTACATGGCGCGTACGGCTGAGTTGCCGTGCGTGCCGCCGTGATGCGCGGACGCGACGAGCGGGAACGCCGCTGACAGCGCAGCGAGCACGACTACGAGTGCGGTGACCCGGCGCATGTCTCCCTCCTTTTCCGGGGGTTGCCTGCGCCGGGCACTGTCGGTAGAGCCGCTAACGGCTCGGTAATACGCGAGACAGGCGAGAGGCCCCTCTCGGAGCCTCTCGCCCTAACTCGCTTCTGCTTACATCGACCGCAGGCTGCTTGGCCCGTTGCCGTGCATGCCGCCGTGATGCGCGGACGCAGCGAGCGGAAGGACCGCTGCGGTGGCCATTGCCACCAGCACGAGGATGAGTGCGGTGATCCGGCGCATGTCTCCCTCCTTTCCGGGGGTGTGCTTGCGCCGGGCACCGTCGAAGGAGCCGCTAACGGCGGCCTCACGGCTCGCCAATCGCTCGCTAACGGGCGAAAAACAAGCTGTGAAATATGAGCTTCGGCGCAGCATTTCTCTCTGCGCCGAAGCTAGAAATCTTGATACGAATTATCTTCGGGAAAAGCCTTGATTCTTCACGCATGTCTGCCTCGAATTGGAGGCGAGGGTTTTCCCTAACTCAGGCGAAAAGACACGCGCTTGAACAGCGCGAACGCGAGCGGCGCCACGACGAGCAGCGCGAGCGGCTGCCCGAGCCGCGGTTCGACGCCGAGTCCTTCGACGAGCGCTGCCAGCACCGCGGCGGCAAGCGCGGCCACGAGGCAGCCGACGAGCAGGTAGCGGCCGTAGGCGCTCCAGAACCCGTCGTGACCGAGCCCGAACGTGAAGTAGCGGTTGCCGAGGTACATGAACGCGTTCGAGCCGAGGTACGCGAGCACGGCTGCGGCGGCGTAGGGATGGCCGGCGCATAGAGCAGGGCGAACGCGGCGAGGTTCACGGCGTAGCCGCAGATCCCGACTCCCAGGAAGCGGAGCGGTTGCGCGGTCATGAAGCGAGGGCGGGTCGGAGGAGCAGCATCCGGTCGGCGAATCGAACGAGACGCGCGAGGCCGAGGCCGAATTGAGGCCTGACGTGCCCGAGCGCCGGTGTCAGCGTCAGCCGTGCGCCCGCACGCTCGAGCGCGCAGGCCTCCGCAAGCGGGAAGTACCGGTCGCGCGGGTCGAAAGCGATATCGACGGGCGCCCCGACGCGCGCGAGCGCGCGAACGGGCGAGAGCGCATCGACGGCGGCGAGCGTCGTCGGCGGAAGCGAGGAGAGCAGCTCGTCGAACCGCGCCGGGTGGGCATCTCGAAGAGGGGGTCGGCGGCATCGCCCGCGATCGCGTGCAGAGAGCGCTCGACCGCCCAGCGCAGGCGTGGCTCGACCGGAAACGCATGCAGATCGCCGTGCTCGTCGGCGTAGCAGCCTGTCGTGGCCAGTCGCAGCACGTTTGCCAGGTCCGCGTACGGCCCGATGGCCGAGACGCGCGCTAAACGACCGGCGAGCCGGACATCGGCGGCCGCGAGGATTGCCAGCGCGCCGCCGGTCGAAGCTCCCGCCAGGACGAGCGCGCCGTCGCTCTCCTCGGCCACGCGTACGAGCGCATCCACGGTCTCCGGGGTAACGACGCCGCGCCGAACGTCGGGCAGCTCGGGCGCGACCGCGTGGAACCCGGCCGCCGCGAGACGCTCCCGAGGAAGGCCGCGAGCGCCGGCTCCTCGAGACCCGCGCGGGGTGCACGCGTTGGCGAAGACGAACGCGGGCCCCTCCCCCGCCGACGAGCGCCGGCAAGCCCGCTACGGATCCACGCTCGACGCGATCGGCACAGCGCCTGCTCGCCGTGTCGGCGAGGAGCCTGGTACATAGCACGGGCGCTGACGCCGGCCTCGGCCTCAGCGGCGAACAGCGCCCGGTAGTGCCGGTACCAGTCGCTCTGGAAGCGCTCGTCCGGGTCGTGCAGCGCGCTTCCGCGCGCAGAAACTCCACGAACTGCGGGTAGCAGGCTTCCACCTGCTCCGGGTCGCCCAGCGGTGGTAGGTCAGGTAGAAGCTGCCGCCGCGCTCGAGCGCGAGGTCGATCAGGCGGCGGAAGGCATCCGCCGGCGTCGGTCGATCCCCTGCTGGCGTGTGCGTCGACGTGCAGGTTGAAGACGATGCAGGCCCACGGCTCCCGCGCCCACGGCGAGGAAGCGTCTCGTCGTCCCGCTCGATCAGGCGCACGTGCCGTAGATGAGGTCGACGCCGTTGCGCGCGGAAGTCGTCGCGCGCCTCGGCCATGAAGTCCGGCGAGCTCGCGCGCGCGGCACGTAGAGCTCGCGTGATCATCTCCGTCGCCGGCACGTCGGCGCTCGAGTCGCCGGTCGAGCCGCCGTGGTAGCCGTCGAGGTAGTCGCCGAGCTGGTGCGGGTCCGACCAGTAGAGCTGGCCCGACGTCGCGAGGTAGTAGCTCGGCGTAGCGCTCGAAGGCGCGCGCTGCTTGTCGTGTGCGCGAGGTAGGAGCAGCTCCCCCCAGTCGTCGCGCGAGAGCGCTCGCTGGCTCGTCGGGGATGCGGGCGTCCGTCGGCGACCGGGCGGTAGCAGGAGAAGACACCCGGCCAGGAAGTCGGCGCGAGCGCGGGTCGATCGCGAACTGGAAGTCGCCGTAGACGAAGCCGTCGTCGATCCGCTCCTCGAAGCGCCGGCCAGAGCGTCGTCGATCGATCGACCTCGACGACGCGCTCGAGCTTGCGGCGCGGCACGCAGGCGCAGCCGCACGGAGTAGACGACCCGAAGAGGCCGTAGCCGCCGATGGCGAGCCGGAAGAGCTCGGCGTTCTCGTCGCGGCTGCACGTGCGCGACCTCGCCGTCGGCGTCGACGAGCGACGAACGACTCGACGTCGGCGATCGATCGGCTTCAGCGCCAGCCCGCGGCCGTGGACGTTCGCGGAGAGCGCGCCGCCGAGGCGAGAGCGGTCGGCGCCGGTCTGCTTCTGGATGATCCCCCACTGCGCGGCGCGCCGCGCTGCAGCGCGCTCGAGGTCGGCGATCAGCGCCGGCCACTGGATGCCGGCCTCGACTTCGATCGCCCCGCTGCTCGCGAGTCGAAGTCGAGCACGCGGTCGAGGCGGCTCATGTCGAGGAGGATGCCTCCGGAGCAGAACTGCTGGCCGCCCATCGCGTGCCGGCCGCCGCACACCGAAACGAGTGTCCGAGCAGCACGGGCCCGTGCGATCGCCGCTCTGGAGGGACTCAAGCGAATCGGCATGACGACGGTCTCTACGTCGGTCGCGTTGAGCAGCGAGTGGATGTCGTTGACGCTGATGTGCTTCATGCACCGACGGTACGAGCGGCGCACGGCTCCGCGGTAACCGGGCACGCCCGGGACTCCACTCGGGGTTGTCCCCGATGCGGGCTGCCCGACGACTGTGTGACGATCCGCCCATGAGCTCGAAAGGTGGCACTGGGCCGGATCGCGGCCGCAGGCATAGCCCTCGGCTACGTCGCCTACGAGGTGCAGGTGGACAACCTCGGGCTCGAACACGACACAGGCACGCTCGCTGGGAGTCGTGGCGGTGGCGTGGGCCTTTCTCTTCAGCGGGCTCATCGCTGGTCGCGACGCCCGCGCAACCGCATGGGCCTCGCTCATGGTCAGCCGCGGCATCGCGCCCTCCTCCTGCGCCAGCTGCGCTACAGCCACGAGGCGGCGCTCTTCACGGTGTTCTTCTTGTTGAGCGAGCTCGCCTATGCGCTCGTCGCGCACGTCGACGCTCGCGTATCCGTCGGGCCGCCTGACCGACCGGATCGAGCGGCGGTTCGTGCAGACGCGCTAGCGGTGGCGATCGCTTCCCGCTCACTGACCCTACTCTTCTACGACGCGACGCGAGCCCTCGCTTCTTCGACCCGCTGCTCGCGAGAGCCTGCTCCACGTTACCGGTGAGCGACGATGCTGTAGAAGCGATCCAGGAGGCGTTCGTCGTTGTCGCCTATGGCGTGCTGGCGGCGTTGTTCGTCGCCCTGATCGCCCGCAAGCTGCATCACCGCGAGCGCGAGGGGCCGACGTCGTGTCGGCCCCGCTCCTCGTCGCTGCCGTGGCGGTCGCGCTTAGGGCGATCTTCGAATGCGTCTTCACATTCGCCGAGCCGCCGCCCGGCATCGCCTACAGACCTCTTCTGGTGGCAGATCGCCGCGATCGATCAGCGTTGCCGATCGCCCTGCTCGCAGGGCTGCTCCGCGCGCGACTCGCGCGTGCGAGCGTCGGCGACCTCGTGATGACGCTCGAGCGACGCCCCCGACGGAGCTCCGCGACGCGCTCGCCCGGACGCTCGGCGATCCGACACTCGAGATCGCGTTCTGGATCCCGAGCGGCAGCGAGTTACGTCGATCCCCTGGGACGCCCGGCTCGCCCATGCCGCACGCGCGGATCGAAGGCGCGCTGTGACGAGGCTCGAGCACGACGGGCAGCCGTTTGCGGCGCTCGTCCACGACCCGACGCTGCTCGAGGAGCCGCGAGCTCGTCGCAGGCGGCGGGAGCCGCGCGCGACATGGCGCTCGAGAACGTGCGCCTGCAGGCCGAGGTTCGGGCCCAGCTCGTGGAGGTGGAGGAGTCGCGGGCGCGGATCGTCGCAGCCGGCGACGAAGAGCGACGCCGGATCGAGCGCGACCTCCACGACGGCGCGCAGCAGCGCCTCGTCGCGCTCGCGCTCGAGCTGCGCAGCGCGCAGCGACAGCTCGGCGACGAGTCGACCCCGAGGTGGAGCGGCTGCTCGAGTCGCGCGGTTGCCGAGCTGCAGGTCGCGGTCGAGGAGCTGCGCGAGCTCGCGCACGGCGTCCACCCGACGATCCTCACGCGAGGAGGGCTTGCGCCGGCGCGCTCGACGCGCTCGTCGGCGGGCGCCGCTCCCGGTCGACGTGGACGCGACGCTCGACGAGCGGCTTGCCGCCCCGAGGTCGAGGCCACGGCGTACTTCGTGGCCTGCGAGGCGCTGGCGAACGCCGTCAAGCACGCGCGGGCGTCGGAGGCGATCGATCACGCGCCGCGCGCGCGAACGGCGTGCTGCGTCGTCGAGGTAGACGGACGACGGCGTCGGCGGCGCCGAAGCCGCAGCGACGGCTCCGGGCTGCGCGGCCTCGCCGACCGGCGTGGAGGCGCATCGGTGGCCGCCTGGTCGTCGAGAGCCCGGCTGGCGGAGGAACGCGCGTCGTGCGGGGAGATCCCGTGCGGGTCGTGATCGCCGACGACTCCGTGCTCCTGCGCGAGGGGCTCGCGCGCGTGCTCGCCGAAGGCGGTTTCGATGTCGTGGCGCAGGTGGGCGACGCGGAAGGCCTGCTGCACGCGGTCGCCGAGCACGAAGCCGGACGTCGCGATCGTCGACGTGCGCATGCCGCCCACGCACACGGACGAGGGCGCCCGGGCGGCGAAGGCGAGATCCGCGACGAGCTGCCCGACGTCGGCGTGCTGGTGCTCTCGCAGGTGCGTCGAGGCGGGGCACGCGCTCGACGCTCTTCAGCGAGCGCCCGGAAGGCTTCGGCTACCTGCTGAAGGACCGCGTGCTCGAGATCGACGAGTTCCTGGAGGCGGTGCGGCGCGTCGGCACGGGCGGGACGGCGATCGACCCCGAGGTCGTCGCCCAGCTCATGGGCCGCAGGCGCGACGGCGATCCGCTCGAGGAGCTCTCACCGCGCGAGCGCGAGGTGCTGGCGCTGATGGCGGAGGGCCTCTCGCAACCGCGGCGATCTGCGCCGCCTGTACCTGAGCCCGAAGACGGTCGAGACGCACGTGCAGAGCATCTTCGGGAAGCTCGCTGCCGCCGGCAGCGGACGACCACGGCGCGTGCTGGCGGTGCTCGCGTTTCTGGCGAGCTGGCAAAAGGGCGGGAGCCGGAGACCCCGCAAGGTAGCCGGGGGGCTCCCGCCGCATGCCTACGTTACGAGACCCTGGCGCAGATGGCGTAGATCGTGCCGCTCGCCGGGAGGTCGTTGCCGCTCTCGGCGAAGATGTGGAAGCGCCAGCCGGATCCGTCCGGCATCGGCCTGTCGACGACTACGTAGGCGAGACCCGACGAATCTCCCAACCGCCGCCGATCGCCTTCTCGCCCGACAGGCAGAGTGCGGTGTCCCTCGCCGTCGCGCCCTGGGAATCGACGCTGAACGACTGCGTGCGGTACGTGAAGAGGCTGGCGGACAGCGAGCCCGTGGGGCCTGGAGTGGCCGCGATCTGCGCGGCGGTCTGACCGTTGAGCGTGGCGGCGTCCGTTGCCGGGCCGGGCGTGGCAGCGATCGCCGCCGCCGTCCTGCCCTGCAGCCTCTGCGCGTTCGTGGCGACCTTCGCCTTGTCGGCCGTAAGAGCCCGCTTCGCGAGCGGGACGGCGTTTTGCGCCCAACCGGTGCCGGCGAGCGCCACGAAGAGCGCAATCATGGAGATGACAAGCGGAGGAGTCACGCGGATCCCCCGGAGTCGGAACCTACGCACAACGTTCTCCTTTCGTTCATGAGTCGACATCGCTACGACACCCTCGCGCAGATGACCCAGACGGAGCCGTTGGCGGGAACGGTGTCGCCACTCTCTCCGAAGATCTTGATGAACCAGCCCGAGCCGTCGGGGATCGGCCGGTCGGCCTTGATCGCCGCAAGGCCCACTGCCTGGTCCCAGCCGCCGTCGACCGCGCGCTCACCTGGAAGACAGAGCACACGTGCGTCGATCGTCTCGTCCTCGAGCTCGATGCTCCAGCCCGTCGAGCGAATGGTGTACAGGCCGCCGGCGAGCGCGCTCGTCGGGCCAGGTGACGCCGCTATCTGTGCGGCCGTCCGCCCGTTGAGCGTCGCAGCGTCGGTGCCCGGCCCGGGGGTGGCCGCGACCTGCGCCGCCGTCCGGCCCTGCAGCCTTTGCGCGTTCGTGGCGACCTTCGCCTTGTCGGCGGTGAGCGCTCGCTTCGCGAGCGGCACAGCCTCCTGCGCCCAGCCCGTTCCGGCGAGCGCGACGAAGACCGCAAGCATGGAGACGACAACTGACGGGGTCGTCAAACGGCCCCCGCGCAGCCTGAATCTCCGCATCAGCGTCCTCCTTTCGTGACGTCAGGAAGTCGGACCCTACTAACCCTGAGGGCCCGCGGCGGAAACCTCCGGCGCCACCGCATCGCCGAACTTCGCGAAGTTGTCGGCGAACATCTGCGCGAGCTTCGCGGCCTGCGCGTCGTACGCCTCCGGGTCGCGCCACGTCGAACGCGGATCGAGCAGTCGCTTGTCGACACCGGGCACGCGCTCGGGCACATGGAA
Organism: uncultured Actinomycetes bacterium; assembly: GCA_963821415.1. Taxonomy (GTDB): domain Bacteria; phylum Actinomycetota; class Thermoleophilia; order Gaiellales; family Gaiellaceae; genus PALSA-612. Next base: position 65,041 of record CAWGEE010000037.1, read on the forward strand.
GCCGAAAACCTCGTCGGTGCGGAACTCGACGTTGTCGAGCTTGCCCAACAGGGCCGCCGACAACATCGCCCGCGTCGCGCCGATCGGCATCCGCTCGCCCTCGCCGTACGGGCCTCCCGTCCAGCCGGTGTTGACGAGCCAGACCGTCGAGCCGTGGCGCTCGAGCCGCTCGCCGAGCAGCTCGGCGTACGTGGACGGATGCTGCGGGAGAAAGGGGGCGCCGAAGCACGCCGAGAACGTGGCCTGCGGCTCCGTGACGCCGATCTCGGTGCCCGCCACCTTGGCCGTGTAGCCGGAGAGGAAGTAGAAGAGCGCCTGCTCGGGCGTCAGCCGCGCGATCGGCGGCAGCACCCCGAAGGCGTCCGCGGTGAGCATGACGACTGAGGCAGGGTGCCCCGCGCGCTTCGTCGGCAGGTGGTTTGCGATCTGCTCGAGCTTGTAGGCCGCGCGCGTGTTCTCCGTCTTCGAGTCGTCGTCGAGATCGAGCACGCCGCGCTCGTCCATGACGACGTTCTCGAGCACCGTCCCGAACGCCTTCGTCGTGCGGTAGATCTCGGGCTCTGCCTCCGCGGACAGCCGGATCACCTTCGCGTAGCAGCCGCCCTCCATGTTGAAGATGCCGTCGTCCGACCAGCCGTGCTCGTCGTCGCCGATCAGATGGCGCTCGGGGTCGGCCGAGAGCGTCGTCTTGCCGGTCCCGGAGAGGCCGAAGAACACCGCGACGCGCCCGTCGCGGCCCACGTTCGCGGAGCAGTGCATGGGCATCACGTCGCGCAGGGGCAGCCGGTCGTTCATGACCGTGAAGATCGACTTCTTGATCTCGCCCGCGTAGTACGTGCCCCCGATCAGCACCTCCGACCGGCTCGGGTGGAGCACGACGAAGGTGGCGGAACGCGTGCCGTCGACCTCGGGATCGGCCTCGACGGCGGGTGCGTGCAGCACGAGCGCTTCCGGCTCGTGGCGGCGGAGGTCCTTCTCCGGCGGATCGATGAAGAGCGTCTTCGCGAAGAGTGCGTGCCACGGGCTGTAGGTGACGACCCTCAGCGCCAGGCGATGAGCGGGATCTGCGCCCGCGAATGCATCGACGACGTAGACGTCCTGGTCGTCGAGGAAGGAGACGATCTTCGCGCGCAGCCCCTCGAAGCGGTCTTCCTCGATCGGCTGGTTGACCGTTCCCCACCAGCAGCGGCCTTCCGAGCCGGGCTCGCGGACGATGAACTTGTCGAGCGGCGAGCGGCCGGTGTGCTCGCCGGTGTCGACGACGAGCGGCCCGCCCTCGGCGAGCTGCGCCTCGCCGCGCAGCAGCGCGTGGCTGTACAGCAGCGACGTGGTGGGGTTCCAGTACACGCGGCCGGACGGCGCCAGGCCATGCGCGTCGAGCCCGATCGGGCTCCGTACCTCGGTTCCCGCCGTCGCCACCATCGCGGGAATCCTATGCCGAGAGGGCTTGTCTAGCGCCGGACGGCGACTTTGGCCGTAGCGATGCTCGTGTTCCGGTCGGCGTCGAGCGCACGGAGCGTCACCGTCGCCTGCACCTGCCCGCTGCCTTGTAGTACCTCTGCGAGACGTGTCCGAGCGGCGGTGGACAGCGCGAGCTTCAGCACCTTCTGTCCGGGACGGCTGAGCCGTGCCTCCGCCGCGAGCAGCGGCAAGCGAACGCGCGGCTTGGCCACGGAGATCGCCCCCGTGGCACGCATGGAGCACGACTCGTCACAGGACGCTCGGAGCGTGACGCCTTTCTGTGCGAGAACACGCTGCGGCGATCGTGCTGTCACGGCGAGCCTGGGCGGCCGCTGGTCCGGCGCGAAGAGGAGGTATGCCGCACCCGACTGGTTGCGGCCGTTGCCGTCCGATGCGTGGGCGCCGACCAGGACGTCGGGCCGCTTGTCGCCGTTGACGTCGCCTGCGGGAGCGACCGACCAGCCGGCGAGGTCGTCGGCCACCTCGCCGTCGATTCTCGCGCCGGCGCTACGGAGAGCACGGAGGTCGACGGCTCGAGTGTCCTTCTTGCCGTACACGATGTAGGCGGAGCCCGAGTCCTTGCGCCCGTTGTTGTCGGCCTGCTCGGCGCCCACCAGCAGGTCGGCGCGGCCGTCGAAGTTGACGTCTCCAAGAGCCGCGACCGACGCACCCGCCAGATCGCCCGCCCTCGCGCCGTCGATCCTGAAGCCTCCGCTGCCGAGCGACGCGAGGTCGACGGGCGCCGGCGTTGCCTTGCCGAAGACGACGAAGGCGGCTCCCGAGTCTTCCCGCTGCCCGGCGTCGTAGAAGGGGAAGCCGACGATCACGTCTGCGCGGCCGTCTCCGTTCACGTCACCGGCGCCCGACACGGACCAGCCGACGCCTCCGAACACGATGTCGCCGTCGGTGGGCCCGTCGATGCGGAAGCCGCCGCCCGGCACGGCGAGGTCGACCGTCGTCGACGCTGCCTGGCCGAAGACCACGTAGGCGGAGCCTGCGAAGAAACGCCCGTTCGGATTGGCCCACGGCGCGCCGACCACGACGTCCGGCCGCTTGTCGCCGTTCACGTCACCGGCCCCGGCGACGGACCAGCCTGCGCGCTCGCGTGTGTCGGCTCCATCCATCCGTAGGCGCACGCTCGGCGAGAAGGAGAGATCGATCCCGTCCGTCGAGCCCTTGCCGAGCACCACGAAGGCAGAGCCCGACTCGATGCGGTCGTTGCTGTCGGCAAGGGGCGCCCCGACCACCATGTCGGCGCGGCCGTCGCCGTTCACGTCACCGGCGCGGCCGACCGCCCACCCGGTCTGGTCGCCGTCCTCGGCGCCGTCGATCCGGAAGCCCGCAGTGAGCGTCGCGAGGTCCAGCTGTCCGCTGCGAGCTCCCCCGAAGACGACGTAGACGGAGCCCGACTGCCCGCGCTCGTTGTTGTCGGTCTCGGGAGAGCCAATGAGCAGGTCCGACCGCCGGTCACCGTTGACGTCGCCTGCGGCAATCGAGCCGGACGCAAAGTCGCCCTCGGCAGCACCGTCGATGCGGAAGCCTCGGACGCCAGGTGCGCCGACGTCGAGGTCGGCGGCCGCGGCGAACGGCCCGTACAGGACGTGGGCCGATCCCGATGACGCCCGATCGTTGTTGGCTGAGAAGGGCGCCCCGACAGCCACGTCCAGCCTGCGGTCGCCGTTCACGTCCCCCACTCCCGCGACAGACCAGCCGAGCCGGTCGTCCTCGGCCGCGCCGCGTACCCGGACGTTTGCCTGCTGCAGCTGGACGGGCTGATCCCACGCCGTCCCTGCGCCCGGGAGCGCAGACGCGATTCCGGCGGCGGCGACTGCTGCCGCTCCGGTCACAGCGAGAACTCGTCCGCGCTGCTGCATGCTCCTAGGAGGGTCTGACGGAACGGTGCTCGTCGCCGGGGCGCGCTGGAGGTTGTGCTGCAAGGACGCAGGGAGCCCGCGTACTGGAGTACGTGGGCGACCGAGGACGCCGCAGCACGGCCTTCCAGCGCGATTCCGGCGGCACAGTCACTGTTTCGTCAGACCCTCCAGGGGAGAGTACCGCGCTACGCTCGATCTCTTGAAGCTTCGCGCTCCAGACCCACCACTGGCCGACGGCGTCGTCCTCCTGCGCCCCTGGGCGGACAGCGACGTGTCGATGATCGCCGAGGCCTGCCGCGATCCCGAGATCGCGCGCTGGATCGACGACATTCCCGCGCCGTACACGCGCGCGGATGCCCGCGCCTACGTTGCCGCGTGCCGCCGCGGCTGGAAGGACGGCAGCCTCTGGGCGTTCGCCGTCACCGATGCGGCTACGGGCGAGGTTCTCGGCTCGTGCGGCGTCGGTTGGCAGGACCATCCGCACGGCGTGGCCGAGATCGGCTACTGGGTACGGGCCGAGGCTCGCGGTCGCGGCGTCGCCACGCGCGCGGTGCGACTCGCGGCCGGGTGGGCATTCGACCAGGGTGACGTGGTGCGCCTGCAGCTGCGCGCAGACGTGCACAACACGGCTTCCCAGCGAGTGGCCGAGAACGCCGGCTTCCAGCGAGAGGGCGTGCTGCGGTCGGTGCGCTACAGCCGCCGCCAGAAGCGGCGCGTCGACTTCGTCATGTACTCGCGGCTGGCGGGAGAGGACGGCCTGGCGGCGAACTCGGCTCCGTGAGCACCGACGCCGCCATCGAGCGCTTCCTGGCCTCCGCCGCGCTCTCCGACGCCACGCGGCGGGCGTACCGCTCCGACCTCCGCGCGTTCGCCGCCTGGCTCGACCGGCACGACCTCGAGCTGGACGACGTCGACGCCCGCGTCCTGACGGACTACGCAGCGGAGCTCGGCCGCGGCCGGCCGCGACGGCTAGCCCCGGCCACGATCGCCCGCAAGCTCGCCGCCGTGCGCGCGCTGCTGCGATCCGCGCTCGGCCCGGCGCGCGTGCCGGACATCTCGCTCGCGCCGCGCCTGCCCCGCCGCCTGCCTCACGTGGGCAAGGCGGACGAGGTCGACCGCGAGCTCAGGTCGCTCGAGGGTGAGGGGCCGATTCCGCTGCGCAACCGCGCGCTCGGCGAGCTCGTCTACTCCGCGGGCCTGCGCAGCAAGGAGGCGGTCGGGCTCGATCTCGCGGACGTGGACTTCGAGCAGGAGGCCGTCCGCGTGCTGGGCAAGGGAGCCAAGGAGCGGATGGTGCCCCTGGGCGAGGAGGCGGCACACTGGCTCGCGCGCTACCTTCGCGACGGCCGGCCGCAGCTCGTGCGCGGCGCCGAGAACGCGCTCTTCGTCTCGGCGCGCGGTCGGCGCCTGGACACGAGCACGGTCCGCCGCGTCATCCCCCACCCGCACCGCCTCCGTCACGCGTTCGCCACGCATCTCCTGGAGGGCGGAGCCGACTTACGCGTGATCCAGGAGCTGCTCGGGCACAGCTCGCTCTCGACGACGCAGGTCTACAGCCACGTGGACGGCCGGCGCCTGCGCCGTGTCTACGATCGGTCGCACCCTCGCTCGTGATGGCCAGGATCGCCACCATCGCGCTGAGCATCGCCGTGACGCTCGCCGTCCCGGCCATCCTCGTCGTCAACGGCATCCGTCTCGTCACGAACGACCGCTACGTCGAGGCGGTCTACGACCACGGCGGAGTGCCCGACGACCGTTACGGGCTCCCGGCGAACGAGCGGGAGCGCCTGGCGCTGGTCGGCCTCCGCTCGATCCAGCCCTCGACGGCGGAGGGAGTCGACCTGCTCCGCGAAGCGCGGCTCCCGAACGGCGAGCCCGCTTTCAACGCGCGTGAAGTGACGCACATGGAGGACGTGCGTACCGCCGTGGCGCGCGCCTATCGCTTCCAGGTGATCGCGGCCGTGGCGATCGGCGTCCTCGCGCTCCTGCTCGGCCTGCTCACGTCGATGCGCTCGCTCGTGCCCGTCGCCCTCGCGAGAGGCGCCGTGCTGACGGGCGCCCTCGCCGTGGTCGTCGGGATCGTCGCGGCGACGAGCTACAGCTCGTTCGAGGAGCCGTTCCACTGGCTCTTCTTCGAGGGCGAGACGTGGCGCTTCGAGGAGACGGACACGCTGCGCAGGCTCTATCCCGACCGCTTCTGGCTGGATACCGCAGTCGTGATCGGAGTGCTGGCGGTGCTCCAGGCGGCCGTCGTCTTCGTCGTCGCGCGGCTGTGGGCGCGCAGGGCGGGCGTCCGCAAGCCGGCGCGGATGCGCGCACGCACGGAGGGCACGTGAGCACTGCCGTCGACCGTTTCCTCGCCGTCTCCCGCGCGCGGCTGGCACCGCGAACCGTCGATAGCTACCGGCGCGACCTCGAGGACTTCGAGGGGCGGCTCGGCGCGGATGCAGCATCAGCCTCCCGCGAGCAGATCGAGCAGTACCTGGCAGACCTCCGGGCGGCCGGCCGCGCGAGCTCGACGGTCGCGCGCCGGCTTGCGGCGCTGCGGTCCTTCTACCGCCACGAGCAGCTGCTCGGCGAGCGGCCCGACAACCCGGCCGCCGAAGTCGCAACGCCCCGGCGGATTCGCCGGCTGCCGAGGACGCTCTCTGCGGGCGAGGCCGAGCGGCTGATGGAGGCTGCAGCGGGTACGACGCCGCGCGCGCTCCGCGACGCCGCGCTCGTGGAGCTGCTGTACGGCGCGGGTCTGCGGGTCAGCGAGGCCGTCGGGCTCGAGCGAGGATCGGTCGACCTCGACGAGCGCCTCGTGCGCTGCATCGGCAAGGGCTCGAAGGAGCGCATCGTGCCCATCGGCCGGCAAGCCACCGACGCGCTGCGCCGCTATATCTCCCGCGGGCGCCCCTATCTCGACCGCCGCCGCTCCCAGGCCCTCTTCCTCAACGCGAGAGGCGGGCAGCTGACGCGCGCCGGTGTCTTCCTGATCCTGCGGCGGCTTGCCGAGAAAGCCGGGCTCGAGGCAGATCGCGTACACCCGCATCTCCTCCGGCACTCCTTCGCCACACACCTGCTGGAGGGCGGCGCCGACCTGCGCAGCGTCCAGGAGATGCTCGGGCACGCGGATCTCGCCACGACCGAGCTCTACACCCACGTCACCGACAAGCGCCGCCGCGAGACGTATTTCGCGGCCCATCCGCACGCCAAGAAGCGCTAAGGACGGTGGGACAGTCCTACCGTGACTGCTTCCCACGCAGAATGCCCTGGACATGTCCGAGCGGCCGTTACTGGCGCGTATCGGACTTCTTCTTCAGGGCGGCCGCGACCTTGCGGGCCACGTCGCGGAGCTCGCGGTCGGCCTCGTCGTCGTCGGCCAGCCCGTTCAGCAGCACCAGCGTGTCGCGGCTGGGAGAGCCGTTGCGCAGGCAGACGACCGCCAGCCGCCGCACCGCCGCGTTCCCGTCCGCCGAGACGAGCCTGTGCAGCAGCGGCCGCGCAGCGTTGATGCCGCCGGGCGCGTCCCTCGACAGGAGCTCGAGCGAGATGAGCGCGGAGCCGCGGCACGCAGGGCTCTCGTCCTCCAGCCCGCGCCGCAGGAGCTCCATCTTCTGGCGGAAGCGGAACTGCCCGAGGGCCCGGTACGCCACGGCTCGCTGGCGGTAGTCGGAGCTGCGCGCATCCGCCTCGATCTCCTCCTCCCACTCGCGCCGGAGGTCGGCCAGCTCCCGTTCGCTTCCTTCCGCGGCCAGGGCATCGGCGCGGGCCGCTGCCTCGGCCAGGGTCAAGCCGTCGTCAGCGATCGCGGAGCCGGGCCGACGTAGCGCGCCGACGGACGGAAGAGCCGGCCCGTGCGCTTCTGCTCGAGGATGTGCGCCGACCAGCCGGCCACCCGCGAGCACGCGAACATCGCGGGCGCGAGCGGAGGCGGGATCTCGGCGACGTCGAGAACGAGGGCGGAGTAGTACTCGACGTTCGTCTTCAGCGGGCGTTCTGGATGCCGCCGCTCGAGCTCGGCGAGTGCGGCTTCCTCGAGCTGCTCGGCGATCTCGATCTGAGGCGAGCCGAGCTCGCGCGCCGTCCGCTTGAGGATGCGCGAGCGCGGATCCTCCGCCCGGTAGATCCGGTGGCCAAAGCCCATGATCCGCTTGCCGGCGTCGAGGGTGTCCCGCACCCACTTCTCCGGGTCGCCCATGGCCGTGACCTCCTCCAGCATCGGCTTGACGTACGCCGGCGCGCCGCCGTGCAGTGGGCCGGACAGTGCGCCGACAGCCGAGGAGAGCGACGCACCGCAGTCCGCGCCGGTCGAGGCCGCGACGCGGGCCGCGAACGTCGAGGCGTTGAGGCCGTGCTCGGCCGTGCAGATCCAGTAGGTGTCGACCGCCTTGACGTGGCGCGGATCGGCCTCGCCCCGCCAACGCAGCAGGAACTTCTCGGCCGCCGTCTGCCCTCGAGCGACGACGTCCTCCGGGACGGGGTCTGTGTGTCCGTCTGCAAGCCGCGCCGACCGCGCGACGATCCCCATCATCTGCGAGGAGAGCCGCCCGAGGTCGTCGCGTGCCTGCTCGTCGGAGATCTCGTTCAGCTTGCCGAGCTTCCACTCCCCCGCGAGCCGCGCCGTCTCGGCCTGGAGATCGGCCGGTGCGTTTCCCGTCAGGCGAGCGGGCTCGTACGGCTCGGGCTCGGGCATCTTCGAGTCGAGATCGTCGTCGACGAGCAGTCCCCAGACGTTCTCGTACGGGTAGTGGCCGACGAGCTCCTCGATGTCGATGCCGCGGTAGCGGAGCACGCCGCCTTCGCGGTCGGGCTCGGCGATCTCCGTCTCGACGGCGACGACGCCTTCGAGGCCAGGCTGGAAATCGGACATCGAGCGTGAATCTACCTCAGGCCATCGCGTCCTCGCCCTAGGGACGCGATCAATGGCGAACGCCTTGGTTAGAGTCCTCGGCAGGATGGCGCACCGCGTAACCCTCATCCCCGGCGACGGCACGGGCCCCGAGCTGACCGAGGCGACCCGCCGCGTGCTCGAGGCGACCGGCGTCGAGTTCGACTGGGACGTGCAGGAGGCGGGCGCAGACGTCATGGAGGCGCACGACGGCAACCCGCTGCCGGAGGAGACGCTGGCCTCCATCCGCGACACGGGCGTGGCCCTCAAGGGCCCGATCACGACGCCGATCGGCACGGGGTTCCGCTCCGTGAACGTCGCGCTCCGCCACGAGCTGAACCTCTACGCCTGCCTGCGGCCTTGCAAGACCTATCCCGGCGTGCGCACCCGATACGAGGCCGTCGACGTGGTCATCGTCCGCGAGAACACCGAAGACCTCTATGCCGGCATCGAGTTCGAATCGGGAAGCGAGGCGGCGCAGGAGCTGATCGCGACGCTCGGCCGGCTGCAGCCGAAGCAGCTGAACCCGAAGTCCGGCCTCTCGATCAAGCCCATGAGCCCGGAAGCCTCGGAGCGGATCATTCGCTTCGCGTTCGACTACGCACGCGCACAGGGCCGGAGCGCCGTCCACGGCATGACGAAGGCGAACATCATGAAGCACACGGACGGGCTGTTCCTCGAGGTCTTTCGGCACGTCGCCGCCGAGTACTCCGACATCGAGCCGAAGCGAGAACCTCGTCGACGCCATCTGCATGGGGCTCGTGCAGCGGCCCGAGGAGTACGACGTCCTCGTGCTGCCGAACCTCTACGGCGACATCGTCTCCGACCTCGCTGCCGGCCTCGTCGGCGGCCTCGGCGTGGCGCCCGGCGCGAACATCGGCGCGGACGCCGCCGTCTTCGAGGCGACGCACGGCTCGGCACCGAAGTACCGCGGCCAGAACAAGGTCAACCCGATCGCCATGATCCTCTCGGGCAAGCTCATGCTCGATCACCTCGACGAGCCCGGAGCGGCCGCGCGGCTGGAGAGCGCGGTCGCTGCCGTAATCGCCGAAGGCAAGAGCCTCACGTACGACATGAAGCCCACGCGCGACGACCCGACGGCCGTCGGCACCAGCGAGGTGGCCGACGCGATCATCGACAAGCTCGAGCTCCTGGTCGCGTGAGGCGGAAGGTCACGGTCATCGGCGCCGGCAACGTCGGCGCCACGTGCGCGCAGGAGGTCGCCCGCCGCGACTACGCAGACGTCGTCCTCGTCGACATCATCCCCAACTTCCCGCAGGGCAAGGCCCTCGACATGAACCAGTCGGCGGCAGTGCTCTCGCTACGAGCCGAACATCACCGGCGCCAACGGCTACGGGGAGACGCAAGGGCTCGGACGTCATCGTCGTCACGGCCGGCAAGCCGCGTGCTCCGGGAATGAGCCGCGATGACCTCGTGACCACGAACGAGGCGATCGTCGCAGCGGTCACGAAGGACGCCGTGAAGCACTCGCCCAAGGCGACGGTCGTCGTCGTCTCCAACCCGCTCGACGCGATGTGCCACGTGGCCAAGGCAGTCTCCAAGCTCCCGCGTGAGCGTGTCGTGGGCATGGCGGGCATCCTCGACAGCGCACGGTTCCGGGCATTCATCGCCTGGGAGACCGGGGCGTCGATCAAGGACGTACAGACGATGGTGCTCGGCGGCCACGGCGACCAGATGGTCCCCGTCGTCTCGGCGACTACCGTCGGCGGCGTGCCGCTCACGGAGCTGGCGTCGAAGGCGCGGATCGCGAAGCTCGTCCAGCGCACCCGCGTCGGCGGCGGCGAGATCGTCAACCTGCTCGGCACGTCCGCGTGGTACGCGCCCGGCGCCGCAGCGGCCCAGATGGTGGACGCGATCCTGCTCGACGAGAAGCGCATCCTCCCCTGCACGGCTCTGCTGGAGGGCGAGTACGGCATCAGCGGCCTGTACATGGGCGTGCCGGTGAAGCTCGGTGCGGCGCGGCATCGAGGAGATCGTCAAGCTCCGCCTGTCGGCCGAGGAGAAGAAGGCGCTGCGGGCCTCGGCCGCCGCCGTCCGCGACGTCGTTTCCGTCCTAACGCACAAGTAACAGCCGCACAACGCGCGCCAGCTACCCTCCGCAGCCGTGGACCTCGAGCTCAAAGGCCGGACGGCGATCGTCTGCGGCGCGTCAGCGGGCATCGGGCTCGGCATCGCCGAGGCCCTCGCAGAGGAAGGCGCGAACGTCGCGATGTTCGCGAGGCGGCGCGACGTCCTGGAGCGCGAGGCCGACCGGCTGGGCGCTCTCTCAGTCCGTGGCGACGTCAGCGTTCCCGCGGATCTCGAGCGGCTCGTGGGGAGGACGCTGGAGGCCTTCGGCGGTGTCGACATCGTCGTCAACAACTCCGGCGGCCCACCGCGGACGACCGCTCTCGAGATGGACGAGGAGTCGATCGAGGCCGCAGTCCAGCTGCTGCTCGTCTCCGCCGTGCGCCTGACGGCGCTCTGCCTCCCCCACCTCGAAGGCTCGGGACACGGCCGCATCGTGACCGTCACCTCGAGCACCGTGAAGGAGCCGGTCGACAACCTCGCGCTGTCGAACACCGTCCGCCCCGGCGTCGTCGGCTGGTCGAAGACGCTCGCGCGCGAGCTGGGGCCGAAGGGCATCACCGTGAACTGCATCGCACCGGGCCGGATCGACACCGAGCGGCTGAAGGAGGTCTATCCGGACGGGCCCACCGAGGCCGACCTCGCCACGATCCCGCTGGGCCGCCTGGGCACCCCGCGCGAGATCGGCGACCTCGTGGCGTTCCTCTGCTCCGACCGCGGCGCGTACGTCTCCGGCACGACGATTCCCGTCGACGGCGGCCTGCTCCGCTCACTCCTCTAAAGGCCAGATGCGAAAGCTCTTCACCCCCGGGCGGCTACTGCTGGCAGGCGCCATCCTCGCCCTCATCACGTTCGGCGTGCTCTGGCTCGCGCCGTCGGACGACTACCTCCTGCTCCCCGACGAGGCGCATCCCGTCGCGCCGCTCGTGACCGTCGAGACGCCGAAGCGAGGCGGTGGCACCGACGGGATCTATTTCGTCGATCTCATCCAGAAGCGGGCGTCGCTGTTGGAGAGCATGTTCCCGAGCCTCCGCGACGGCTCGACGCTCGTGCCGCAGTCGCGCGTCAATCCGCACGGCATCGCCGACTCGGTGCGGCGCCAGGCGGACCTCGGCCAGATGGTGCGCTCGCAGGAGATCGCGGCCGCGGTCGCGCTGCGCGAGCTGGGCTACGACGTGCAGGTACGCGAGAACGGCGCCTTCGTCGCCAGCGTGTACAGCGATCTGCCGGCCGTCGGCAAAGTGCTGCCGGGCAGAGGTGATCGTGGCGGTCAACGGCCGCCCCGTTCGTTCGACTCTCGACCTGCAGGAGCTGATCGCAGCGAACAAGCCCGGGACGCCGCTCACGCTGACGCTGCGGCACGCCGAGGGGCAGCGCAAGGTCCGTCTCGATGACCGCGCCCAGCCCGGACGACCCCAACCGGTCGGTGATCGGGGTGCTCGTCGAGCCCGCCGCCGACATCCGCCTGCCGATCGACGTGTCCATCGACGCCGGCAACATCGGCGGCCCGTCGGCCGGCCTCGCCTTCGCACTCGACGTGATGGAGAAGCTCGGGCGAGACGTCGACCGCGGAAACAAGATCGCCGCCACCGGCGAGCTCGCGCTCGACGGCTCGGTGCTACGGATCGGCGGGATCAAGCAGAAAACGATCGGCGCGCGCGCCGCCGGCGTCGATGCATTCCTCGTTCCGGTCGACAACGTGGCCGAGGCGAGGCAGCACGCGGACGGTCTCCGCATCGTGCCGGTGACCACCGTCTCGCAGGCCGTGCAGGCGCTCTCGAAGCTCCCATAACCGGCGCTGTCGTCCGGAATGAATACGCCGGAAATAGCGAGAAGAACGTCGCGCGCGCCCCTGTTCAGCCGCCGCCTGGCTCCCTAGTATCCGGGCTTGTCCCGCAGTCCGAGGCCGTAGAGCAGGGGAGATGAAGAACAACTCTACTAGAGCACGTTGTGAGAACTGCTATTTCCGCCGCGCCGAGCTCTGCGCCCTTCAGCTCAGCGAGGCGTGTCCCACGTTCCGGCCGCACACGAACGGCGCCCTCGCGCGACAGCTGCCCCTCCAGCTCGCGCCGCGTCCGCTCGGCGAGGCCGTCCGTGCGCCGCTGAAGGTCGCCGCCGCCTAGGAGGGGCTGGCGGAACGGTGCTCGTCGCCGGGGCGCGCTGGAGGTTGTGATGCAAGGACGCAGGGAGCCCTTACGCGGCTGCGGTTGCCGCACAGGCGGCGGCCAGCCGCGCGACGCCTTCGCCGATCTCCTCCGGCGAGGCGAAGCTGAAGGCGAGCCGCGCCGAGCCCCGGCCGTCCTCCGGGCGAACGAAGAAGTCGCTGCCCGCCACGAACGTCACGCCCGCTCGCTCACCGGCGGCGAGGATCTCTCGCGCGGGCAGGTCGCCCGGCAGATCGAGCCACACGAAGTAGCCTCCGGCAGGCGTGCTCCACGATGCCTCGGGGAGCTCCCGCTCCAGCGCCGCCAGGAGCGCGTCGCGGCGCACCCGCAACAGCCCGGACACCCGCTCCACGTTCGGCTCCAGCAGCCCGCGCTGCAGGAACTCGAAGATGATCGCCTGGGTGGAGAAGGCCGGCGAGAGATACGTGCTGGCCGCGACTGCCTGCAGCTCGTCCGCGAGTGGCTCGAGGACGACGAGATAGCCCACGCGCAGGCCGGGCGCGACGATCTTCGAGAACGACGACGAGTAGAGGACACGCTCGCCGCCGCTCAACTCGTGCAGCGACGGAGCATCGTCCCCCTCGAAGCGCACGAGGCGGTAAGGGTCGTCCTCGACGATCACGCAGATCGTGCGCCTCGGCCAGCTCGAGCAGCCGGCGGCGACGCTCGACGTCGAGCGTGCGGCCCGTTGGGTTCTGGAACGTGGGCAGGAGGTAGAGGAACGCGGGCCGCGCATCGCGCACGAGCTCGGCCTCCAGCGCGTCCGGATCGATGCCGTCCCCGTCGTGCGGCACGCCGACCGCGTCGATCCCGCGGCGGGCGGCAATGTGCAGCGCGCGGTCGTACGTCGGAGACTCCACGAGCAAGCGCCGCTCGGCGGAGAAGCGCCCAACTACCAGGTCGAGGCCTTGCAGTGACCCGTTCGTGAGCACGATCTGGTCCGCGGCCACGCCGTGCCGGTCTGCGAGCCACTCGCGAAGCGGTCCGTAGCCGCCCGGCGGGCCGTAGTTCAGCGCCGTCTCGCCGTCACGCTCGAGGACGGCCCGCGCGCAGTCGGCGAGCTCCCGCACCGGCAGGCACTCGGACGCCGGGATGCCGCGCGCGAACGAGATCACTTCGCGATCTCGGCGACGAGCTGGGCCGTCTCCGTCGGCGTCGTCCCCACGCGGATGCCGCAGGACTCGAGCACTTCCTTCTTCGCCTGGGCGGTGCCCGACGAGCCGGAGATGATCGCGCCGGCGTGACCCATCGTCTTGCCCGGCGGCGCCGTGAAGCCGGCGATGTAGGACACGACCGGCTTCGACATGTGCGCTTCGATGAAGCGGGCGGCCTTCTCCTCCTCGTCGCCCCCGATCTCGCCGACCATGACGACGATCTCGGTCTCGTCGTCCGCCTCGAACTTCTCCAGAATGTCGACGAAGGACGAGCCGACGACGGGGTCGCCGCCGATGCCGACGATGGTCGAGTTGCCGAGCCCGAGCTGCGTCAGCTCGTGCCCGATCTGGTACGTCAGCGTGCCCGAGCGCGAGACGAGGCCTACCGTGCCCTCGGAGAAGATCTCGGCCGGGATGATGCCCGCGTTGGCCTTGCCAGGCGAGAGCACGCCGGGGCAGTTCGGCCCCACCATCGTCAGGCCCCGCCCACGCACGGTCCAGTAGACGCGGAGCATGTCGTGGGCCGGTACGCCCTCGGTGATGCACACGATCGTGGCGATGCCCGCACCCGCAGCTTCGGAGATCGCGTCGGCGGCAAAGCGCGCGGGGACGAAGACGAGCGACGTGTTGGCGCCAGCCTGCTCGACCGCTTCCGCGACGGTGTCGAAGACCGGGATCCCCTCCACGTCTTCGCCACCCTTCCCGGGCGTGACGCCGGCGACCACGTTGGTGCCGTACGCGCGGTTGCGCAGCGTGTGGAACGAGCCCTCGCGACCGGTGATGCCCTGGACGACGAGACGCGTGCCCGAGTCGACGATGATCGCCATTACTTTCGCCCCTTCAGCGCAATGCGGGGCACCTCGAGCCGGCCGTCGCGTATCCGATCCGCCAGCAACTCGCGAACCTGCGTTGCCTCGTCGCCCTCGCACCCCGCGCGGGCGAGCCAGGGCTCGAGCTCTATCTCGACGTCGAAGAGCTGCACCGCCTCGACGTCCAGCCCGGCTTGCTCGAGCAACCCCGCCACTCGTCCTCCGAATAGCTGCGGACGTGCGTCGGATCGCGCAGCTGCTCTGCCTGCTCTCCGATCTCGTCCCGGTAGCGAAGATCTGCGACGAGGACGAGTCGCCGGGCGACGCGCGCCAGCTCGCGCATGGCCGCTGCAACGTCCTCGAAGTGGTGCGGTGCGATGCGCGTGGCGACCGTGTCGAAGCTGCCGTCGGCGAACGGCAGGTCCTCTGCGCGAGCGATCACGTCGGCCTGCATCCCCGGCGACGGATCGACGGTCACGACGCGGAAACCTGCCTGTCCCAACCGCCGGGCAAGGTTTCCACCCCCTGCCGCGACATCGAGCGCCGTCTCGCCCTCAGCCCACTCGACGAGCTGGTCGAGATCGGGCCCCTGACGATGAGCATCGCTCTCGCGATACGCCTGAGCATGGGCGCTCCAGCGATCGGTCACTTCGTCAGCTCCACGGCCTTGCGTGCGGCGTCGAGCATCGTCGGCTCCACGTAGAGGTTCGGCGGCGCGGCCTCCGTAAGCAGCCGTCTCCCCTCCTCCGCGTTCGTGCCGTCCAGCCGCACGACGATCGGCAGGTCGATGTCCATCTGCGAGAGCGCCTGCAGGATCCCCCGTGCCACCTCGTCGCAACGCGTGATGCCTCCGAAGACGTTGAAGAGGATCGCCTTCACCTGCGGGTCGGCGGTGATCACCTCGAGCGCGTCCACGACGCCCTGGGCGTCGCCGCCGCCGCCGAGATCGCAGAAGTTGGCCGCGCGACCGCCCGCCAGGCCCACGACGTCGAGCGTGGACATGACGAGGCCGGCGCCGTTGCCGAGGATGCCGACTTCGCCGTCGAGCTTCACGTACGTGACGTCCTTCGCGCGCGCCGCGCGTTCCTCCGGCGGATAGGCGTCGAGGTCGCGCATCTCGGCGATGTCCGGATGGCGGTAGAGCGCGTTGTCGTCGACCGTGAACTTGGAGTCGAGCGCATGCACCGCACCGTCCGGCTTGACGATGAGCGGGTTGATCTCGCAGAGCATCGCGTCGCACCCGACGAAGCACTCGTAGAGCTTCTGCGCGATGGCCGCGATCTGCTTCTGCTCCTCCGAGCTCTCGACGCCCGCGCCGAAGAGCAGCCGCCGCCCGTGCCACGGCTGGAAGCCCTCGAGTGGATCGACGTGCAGCCGCACGAGTTTCTGGGGCTGGGTCGCTGCCACTTCCTCGATGTCGATCCCGCCCTCCGTCGTGAACATGAACAGCGGCTGTTTCACGCCGCGGTCGAACGTCAGCGAGAGGTAGTACTCCCGTTCGATGTCGGAGGCCTGCTCGATCCAGATCCTGCGGACGACGTGGCCGCCGATGTCCATGCCGAGGATCGCCTCCGCGTGTCCCTCGGCCTCGTCCGGAGTGGCGGCGAGCTTGATCCCGCCGGCCTTGCCGCGGCCGCCCGTCAGAACCTGCGCTTTGACGACGACCTGCCCGCCGAGCTCCTCGGCGGCCAGCCTCGCCTCGGCAGGCGACGTGGCGACGCGACCCTCGGAGACCGGAATGCCGAAGCGGCGGAAGAGCTCCTTGCCCTGATGCTCGTAGAGGTCCATCGCGCGGGCGAGTCTACGCGTTTGTAGCCGCGCCACTACGGGGATAGAGGCTTCCGATTAGACTCGATCACCCCCACGAGGAGGAGACACGGATGGACGAGCCCCGCAATCCCCTGACCGACGACGAGATCGTCACCGCGCCGCTCGCGGGCAGTCGATCGCGTGCGGAGACCGGCGACGCCGACACGGACGACACGGACGTCGACACGGACGACACCGACGCCGACGCCGATACCGACGACCCGTCGTAGCACCGGCGCGCTCGCGCGCTGCATAGAGCCCACCGGGGACGGCGAGTTCCTCGACGGGGTCTTCGAGCGAGAGCCGTTGTACGTGTCCCGCGCCGAGCCCGGGCGATACGACGACCTCCTCTCGCTCGACGACGTCGAGCGGATGCTGTGCTCCGGTGGGCTGCGTCACCCTGCGTTCCGCCTGGTGAAGGCGGGCGAGCGGCTGGAGCTCGGCGATTACGCGTCCGACGTTCCCTGGAGACCCGTGTCGTTCACCGGCACGATCGACGTCCCGAGCGCGATCTCCGCGTTTGCGAGCGGCGCGACCGTGGTTCTGCAGGCACTTCACAACACCCATCCGCCGCTGGCGGCGTTCTGCCGGTTGCTGGAAGCCGAGCTGGAGCAGCCGGTTCAGGCGAACGCGTACTTCACGCCGCGGGGATCGCAGGGCCTGCCCGTCCACCACGACACGCATGACGTCTTCTGCCTGCAGGTCGCGGGCAGCAAGCGCTGGCTCGTCTACGAGCCGGCGATCGAGCTGCCGCTTCGCAACCAGCGCTACCGGCCGGAGATGGGAGAGCCCGGGGAGCCGGTGCTCGACCTCGTGCTGGAGCCGGGCGACATGCTCTACATGCCCCGCGGGTGGCTGCACCAGGCGCTGACGTCGGACGAGGACTCGCTCCATCTCACCATCGGCGTCAACGTCTACACGTGGCTCGATGCGATGCGGGCCGCGCTCGAGTCGTGCGCGGACGAGCTCGAGCTCAGGCGCTCGGTTCCCGACGACGGCGTGGCCACCGCCGATCTGCTCGCTGCACTGGAAGAGAGGCTGCAGCCGGACGACGTGGTTCGACGTCGCCGCTCGAAGCTCGTGCGCACGCGGCGGCCGGTGCTCGAGGACGCGCTCTCCGAGCTCCGTGCCTCGGATTCGCTGACCGCGGAGACGCTGCTGGAGCGGCGGCCGACGGTGCTGTCGGAGCTCGAGGACGGCACCCTCGTGTTCGAGGGCAAGCGCATTCGCGTGCCCGAACGCGCGGTGACGGAGCTGAGGGCGATCGCCGATTCGGAGGGCGCCTTTACCGCCGAAGACCTGCCCGGCGAGCTCGACGCCGAGAGTAGGCTCGTCCTGCTCAGGCGGCTGATTCGCGAAGGATTCGTGCGGCGAAGCGCTGCGGCCGGCTGAGCCCGGCAGCGTTACACGTCAGCTGGGCGAGCTCGCCGACCTCGACATCGACCTCGACCTCGTACTCCTTGTCAGCGGCCCGGAAGACGATCGGCGACGTCGAGCGAAGCTCGAGATCTGCGAGGCCGAGCGCGCCCGCGGCCGCGCGGACGGCTCGCTCGGCGGCCTGCACGCGGAACGAGTAGCAAGACCTGCCGCGATAGAGGTCGAGAAACACCCGGCCGGCGAGGTGCTCCTCCAGCAGCTCCAGAGCATCGCCTGCGCCAACGCGTCCGTAGTAGACGCCCTCGGGCAGGCAGACGACGTTGCCCGCGAAGCGGTCGCCGCCGATGTGCGAGCACTGCCAGGCCCAGCCTTCGTCGACGAGCTCTCGTATCGCCTCGTAGGCAGGGAGGCCGTACCTGGCACAGCACGCGTCGTGCTTTCCGTGCGTGCAGACGAGCAGCAGCGGATGGGCGACTGGTTCGCCGGGACCGCCGAAGTCGAGATCGAGCACGTCCGGATATGCCTCGACGACTGTCGACGCCAGCCACGGGCCGTCGCGCCGCTGCGCTTCCCCAGTAGACATGTATGCCGTCGGCGACGCGGCGCTCACGCCGGCGGATGAAGAGCACCTTCGCCGGGCGCAGTGCGTGTGCGCGCTCTGCGAGATGTGTCTTCAACTCGGCCGAGAGCACGCTCGAATCGACCGCGTCCTTGCCCCAGGCGCCGTGGTACTCGATGAGGATCCAATTGTCGACGCGGCTGGCGGTTGCCGTCAGCGCCTCGCCGTGCTCTCTGGAGACGTCCGAGCAGAAGGGCCTACTACTCGGAGCCAGGCTCGCCATCTCCCTCCACGACGCAGATGACCTGGCCGAGCGTGACGGACTCCCCCGGCACGACGGACAGCTTCGTGACGATGCCCTGCCGGTGCGCGAGGATCTCGTTCTCCATCTTCATCGCCTCGACGACACACAGCACGTCGCCCGCCGCGACCTCGTCGCCGTCGGCAACGCGGACGTGCAGCACGGTGCCCTGCATCGGGCTCACCACGGCGTCGGCGCCGCCGCCGCCGAGCCCGCGACCGGGCCCGCGATCGCGGCGCGCACGTGCCAGCGCTGCATGCGGAGGCTCGGGGCGAAGGACGCGCACGTCGAACCTCCGGCCGTCGAGCTCGACGGGGAGCACTTGCGAACGGACCTTGCCGTCCGAGAGCGGTGTTACCGTTGTTGTCTGATGAGACAACCGCTTCGCTTCCTCCGCCAGCTCTTTCGACTCGACGACGCCGTGGCATGTTCCCGCCGCGACGAAGCAGGGCTGGCGCAGCAGCGCGCGATGAAAGCCGAGCAGCGTCTCGACGCCGCCGATCTCGTACTCGTCGAGAGCCCTGAGCATGCGCTGCCGCGCGTGCTCGCGATCGACGCCGAGGACGACGAGCTTTGCAAGCAGCGGGTCGTAATAGCCGGACACCTCCAGTCCCGCCTCGATGCCGGAGTCCACGCGCACGCCGGGTCCCGCAGGCTCGCGGTAGCTCGTGACCCTCCCGGGAGTCGGCAGAAAGCCGGCCGAGGGATCCTCGGCGTTGATCCTGCACTCGATCGAGTGGCCCCGCAGGTGAACGTCCTCCTGGCGCAGCCCCAGTGGCTCGCCCGCGGCGATGAGCACCTGTTCGCGAACGAGGTCGAGCCCGGTGACCATCTCCGTCACCGTGTGCTCCACCTGGATGCGGGTGTTCATCTCGAGGAAGTAGTAGTCGCCGTCCGTCGACAGCAGGCCCTCGATGGTGCCGGCTGAGCGATAGCCCGCCGCCCTTGCGGCGTCGACAGCGATCGCACCGATCCGGGCGCGCAACTCGTCGTCGACGGCGGGCGACGGCGTCTCCTCGACGAGCTTCTGATGGCGGCGCTGGATCGTGCACTCGCGTTCGCCGAGGTGGATGACATTGCCGTGCGCATCTGCGAGCACCTGCACCTCGACGTGCCGGGGGTCCTCGAGATAGCGCTCGACGTAGACGGTCGGGTCGGCGAAGTACGCCTCCCCCTCGCGCTGGGCGGACTCGAACGCGGCCGGCACGCCGTCGGGGCTCTCGACGAGCTTGAGTCCCTTGCCACCGCCGCCCGAGGCAGCCTTGAGGGCGATCGGCCAGCCGATCTCGTTGCCTATCTCGATCGCCTGGTCGGCGCTCTCGACCGGGTCGGTCGTCCCCGGCACGATGGGAACGCCCGCGGCTTGCATCGCGGTGCGGGCCGCTGTCTTCTTCCCCATCAGCTCGATGGCGTCCGCGGGCGGGCCGATCCACGTCAGCCCCGCGTCCTCGACCGCCCGTGCGAACTCCGCGTTCTCGGCGAGGAAGCCGTAGCCGGGATGAATCGCCTCGGCGCCGGCACGCGTCGCCGTCTCGATCAGCCGGTCGACGACGAGGTAGCTCTCCGCTGCGGGTGGCGGCCCGATGAGGTACGCCTCGTCGGCGACGCGGGCGTGCAGAGCGTCGCGGTCGGCTTCCGAGTACACGGCAACCGTGCCGATCCCCAGCTCGCGAAGCGTGCGAAAGATGCGCACGGCGATCTCGCCCCGATTTGCCACGAGCACGCGAGAGAACGGGGCCACGCGCTTATTCTCTCCGAGAGATGCCGCTTGCGGACCAGCTGACCGTCGCCCGCGCCGCCTCGGTCGTGCTCGTCATCGCGCTCTTTCAGTGGGACTTCGAGAACCACCTCTACTGGGCGACCGCGGTGTTCGCCGCGGCGATGGCGACCGACCAGATCGACGGCTGGCTGGCGCGCCGGCAGGGGCACACGTCGGCGCTGGGTTCGATGCTCGATCCCGTGGCCGACAAGGTGCTGGTGCTCGCGATGCTGATCATGGTCGTCGGAGCCGGCGCGTTCCCCGCCTGGATGGTGGCGCTCATCGTCGCCCGGGAGCTTCTCGTCTCCGGCCTCCGCCTCGCAGCGATCGAGCGCGGCGTCGTCATCCCGGCGCGCGACCTCAGCAAGCTGAAGACATGGGCGCAGGCGGTTGCCGCAGCGATCGGCGGCCTGGCCGCCGCCGGCGCGTGGAGCGACGAGGTCGCCTGGTGGGCGCTGCTCGTCGCGCTCGTGTTCACGCTCGTGTCCGGCCTCGAGTACGCGCGCGCGGCACCGCGCCTGCTCAGAGGGCCGGCGACTAGCTAGTCGTCAGGGTCCTCGGTGGACTCGAGCACGCCGGCTCGCCACCACGGGGACGCCTCGGAGTGATTGCCGAGCAGCGAAGCGACAGCTGCTTCGATCGCCGCGCGCTCTTCCGGCGACGGCTCCGGTTTGATCTCGATCTCGGGAGGTGTCGTCACAGCGGGATGTTGCCGTGCTTGCGCTTGGGCGTCGGCTCACGCTTGGGCAGCGCCGTCTCGAGAGCGTCGATGAGCACGCTCCGCGTTCGCCGGGGCTCGATCACGTCGTCCACGTAGCCACGCTCGGCGGCGACATACGGGTTGGCGAAACGCTCGCGGTACTCCTCGATCAGCTCGCTGCGCCTGTCGTCGGCGTTCTCCCCGGCGAGCTCGTTGCGGAACACGATGTTCACAGCGCTCTCGGGGCCCATCACGGCCACCTCCGCCGTCGGCCAGGCTAGGTTGAAGTCACCGCGGATGTGCTTCGAGCTCATCACGTCGTAGGCGCCACCGTACGCCTTGCGGGTGATGACGGCGAGCTTGGGGACGGTTGCCTCCGCGTACGCGTAGAGAAGCTTCGCGCCGTGCCGGATGATCCCGCGCCACTCCTGCTCGGTGCCCGGCAGGAACCCCGGAACGTCGACGAACGTCACCAGCGGGATGTTGAACGCGTCGCACGTACGGACGAAGCGGGCTGCCTTCACCGAGGAGTCGATGTCGAGCACGCCGGCCAGGCTGCGCGGCTGATTGCCGATCACGCCGACGACGTGGCCGCCGAGCCGGGCCAGGCAGCAGACGATGTTCTCCGCGTACAGCTCGTGGACTTCGAGCATGTCGCCGTCGTCGACGACGAGCTCGATGACGCGCTTGATGTCGTACGGCTTGGCGGGGTCGTCGGGGACCAGCGTGTCGAGCTCCACCTCCTCCCGGTCGCGAGGGTCGGCCGGCTCGGCGAACGGCGGCTGCTCGAGATTGTTCTGCGGCAGGAACGACAGCAGGTACCGCGCGTCTTCGAGGCAGCTCTCCTCGCTGGGGCTGATGAAGTGCGCCACCCCGGACTTCGAGGCGTGCGTGGCGGCACCGCCGAGCTCCTCGAACGTGACCTCCTCGCCGGTCACGGTCTTCACGACATCGGGGCCCGTGATGAACATGTACGACGAGCCCTCCACCATGAGCACGAAATCGGTGATCGCGGGCGAGTACACGGCGCCACCGGCACACGGCCCCATGACGAGGCTGATCTGCGGAACGACGCCCGAGGCCTGCACGTTGCGCCAGAAGATCTCGGCGTAACCGGCGAGGGAAACGACGCCCTCCTGGATGCGGGCGCCACCCGAGTCGTTGATGCCGATCACCGGGCAGCCGAACTTCACCGCGAGATCCATCACCTTGCAGACCTTCTCCGCGAAGACCTCGGAGAGGCTCCCGCCGAAGATCGTGAAGTCCTGCGAGAAGACGAAGACCTTGCGCCCGAGAATCGTCCCGTAGCCGGTGACGACGGCGTCGCCCCACGGCCGCCGCTCGCGCATGTCGAACTCGACCTCGCGATGGCGGACATAACGGTCCAGCTCGACGAACGATCCGGGGTCGAGGAGCTTCTCGAGCCGCTCGCGCGCGAGCAGCTTCTCTTGCGAGCGCTGTCGCTCGACTGCCTTCTCGGAGCCCTGGCGCAGCGCCGCCTCGCGCAGCTCGCCGAGCCTCTCGAGCTTGGCTTGCGTCGAGTCGCTCGCACCCACGCTCGGAGCCTATAGCCCGAAGATGCGACGTTGCGCTCGATTGTCGCGGTCAGGAGCGGAGGTCGAGTACCTCGTTGAGACCACTGAATCCGCAGTCCGGGATGGGGCTACCGCCCACGGCGTACACCCGGCGTTGGATCGCCACGAGGGCGAGCCCGTGGCGCGCCGTGGGCATGTCGGGAAGCCGACTCCACGATCCGGCCGCGATGTCGTAGGCATAGACGGACCGCAAGGTGCGCTCGGTCTCCTCTCCTCCAGCCGACACGAGCAGCCCCCCGGAGGCGGCCAGCCCCGCCCCGCCGCGTGCCTCGGGAACGGGTGCGAGCTCCTGCCATGCACCGGTCACCGGGCTATACGCCTCGAAATCCGCGACGTTCGCATCCGGTCCTCCCAGGCGTCCGCCGAGCGCGTACACCTTCCCGCCCGCGGCGGCCACCGAGAGGTGTTCGCGCGGCCTGGGGCCGGGTGCCGCCGACCACCCGCCCGTGGCGAGGTCGAGCACGAGCATCTGCTCGGCGAGGCCTCTTGGGGTGACGCCGCCGATGACATACAGCCGCCCTCCCACGATCGCCGCCGACGCAGCCGCGCGTGCCTCGGGCATGGGCGCGAGCCGTCGCCAGCGCCTTCCGTCGTACACGTATGCCGACCGCGGGAAGATGTTCCGCCCGCTGGCGTAGCCTCCGACGACGTACAGCTTCGAGCCGGCGGCGGCGGCCGAGGCGTGATGCAGCGCGGCGGGGAGATCGGGCAGGCGTCGCCAGCGCCGTCGTACGGGCTGGTACAGCTCCACTGCTTTGCTCGGAGTGCAACCGGGCAAGAAGCCGCCTGCGACGGCGACACCACTTCGGTACGCGGCGGCCGAGACCTCGCTGCGAGCAGTTGGCATCGCAGGCGCCTTCTTCCAGCCGGCGGAAGCGCCGATGACGAGAGCGACGGCGGCGAGCAGGGCGGCGGCGGCAGTGGGCACGCAGTGCTCGATATGACGACACGCTCCGGCGTACAGTTAGCCCGTGGCCGGTTCGCCCCCCGTCGACCGCTCGACCATCTGGCCGTTCAGCGATGGGCAGCCTGGAAAGTTCTCGTACATCCGCGACGGCCATCCCATGGGCGAGGCCGCCGAGGCGGCGCTGGGAGCGCTCGACGGCGGACATGCGCTGCTCTTCGCGTCCGGACTCGCGGCTGCGACCTGCGCGCTGCTCGGCCTGCTACGCCAGGGACTGAAAGTCGCGATTGCCGCCGACGCGTACTACGGCGTGGGCCTGCTGATCCGCGATCTCGAGCGCTGGGGCCTCTCGTCCACCGAGTTCGACCAGAGGACGGCGCCGCCGGCCGGCGCCGATCTGGTCTGGCTGGAGGCGCCGTCGAACCCGTTCCTCACGTTCCCGGATCTCAGCGAGGCAGCTGCGGGGCCGGCGCCGGTGCTCGTGGATGCCACGGCCGCGACCCCCATCCACCTGCGGCCGCTCGAGCACGGCGCGGACTTCGTCCTGCACAGTGCGACGAAGTTCCTCGGCGGCCACCACGATCTCTTGCTCGGAGTACTCGTGTGCCGGCGCCAGGAAGACCACGAACGATTGCTCGAGTTCCGTACGCGCACCGGCGCAATCGCGACGCCCGACGCGGCCGCGCTGCTCCTCCGCAGCCTCGAGACGCTGCGCGTCAGGGTGGAGCGCCAGTCGGCGACGGCACTCGAGCTGGCGCTCCGGCTGGCTGAGCATCCCGCCGTCGAGCTCGTGCGCTATCCCGGCCTGGAGCCGGATCCGCTGGCGGCGCGGTACATGGACGGCGGCTTCGGGGCCCTCGCTCTCCTTCGATGTACGCGGCGACGCCCAAGCCGTCGAGAAATCGGTCTCGCTGATCGCCAACGCGACGAGCCTCGGCGGCGTGCGCTCCACGATCGAGTCACGGCGGCGCTGGGAAGGCGAGCGAGTGCCCGAGGCACTGCTCCGCCTCAGCGTCGGCCTCGAGGACGTCGACGAGCTCTGGGCCGACCTCGAGCAAGCACTCGCGCGCGCCTAGTCGCCTCTTCTCTCTTGGCTACCCTGTGCGGTGTGAGCGTCGGCATCGGGATGACGATCGCAGGCGTTTGTTTCCTCGCCCTCGTCATCGCGCTCCCGCTGTGGGCATTGCGCCGCCAGAGGCAGATGTTCCCCAAGGGAATCGAACGAACCTGGTCGGCAGAGCGCACCGGGCAGAGACGGTTCCGCATAACGTCCCCGTGGATGTGGGGCGGCCGCGGCTAGCGCTCAGAGCCGGAGGAGGGACTCGAACCCACGGCCTACGCATTACAAGTGCGTTGCTCTACCAGCTGAGCTACTCCGGCCTACGAATCCAGACTAGCGGGCGCCGCCGGGGAAGGTCACGCCGCTCCAGGTGAACCCGAGAGCGCTCGCGAGCACGTCCGCGCCGTTGCGCGCGAGGAAGCCGTGCGGCGCCAGCCGCTGCCCGTCGACCTCCACCGCGTTCCGCGAGCTCCAGTTGGCCAGCACGCTGAAGCCTCCTTCGAACACCGACTCCGTCACGTTCGGCGCCACGCTCCGGAATCCGGTGAGCCGCTTGCCGGCGTAGTGCGGCCCGAGCGTTCGCTGCACCTGACCGACCAGCGTCGCCCACGGGTTCGTGAGCGACGCCTCCTCGCGCTCCCCGTCCCATGCGTAGGAGAGCACGAAGCCGAACGCGACGTTGAAAAGCAACGTCTCGGGGTTGATTGTCATCGTCGGCTCGTAGAGGTCGTGCTGATACATCAGCACCTTGTCCCCGAACAGGCGGCCGGCGATGGGATACGGCTCCCAGTTGCCCTCGCCCCATTTGGAGTTCGGCCATTCGAACTGGTGAGACATCAACAGCACGCCGCCGTGGAAGCCCGAGAAGGTCGCGGCCAGGCGGTCCCACCCGTCCTCCGCCATCACGCAGCGCTGGACGTACGGCGCGAACAGCGAGAGCCAGCCGTCGTAGTACGCGAGCGGCGACGGCGCGGCCGGGTTGAAGTCCCGCCGCCACGGGCGCGCGCCGATCTGGTCGAAGAAGAGGCAGTCCGCGGGCACGTCCGTCTGCCACTCCTCGAAGACTCCCTGGATCCGCTTCCGCACGGCCGAGACGTGCGGCGAGACGATGTAGCCGTCGTGCGGGCCGAACTGCTCGGTCACGGCGTTGCCGCGCAGGTTCTGGACGGCGATGTCCTTCGGCTCCATCGACGAGGGGAGCGCCTGGACGCTGGGTGCCGTCGTGTCCCACCAGCTGACGTTGAGGTAGGGCATGACGAGCTGTCCGAGCGACCGCGCGTTGGCGGCCATGCCGTTGAAATCGGCGCTCGAGCCCCACCGGGGATCGGGCGGCAGGAAGTCGGGATGGGCCTCGTCGAACCCGCCCGACTGGAACGCAACCGGATGTATGAGCGCCGGCGACGGCAGTTGCTTCAGGGACGCCCCCCACTGGTTGAACTCGGGCAGCCCCTTCCAGAGGTCGCCCTTGATCAGCGGCGCGCGGACGAGCTTGTCGAGCCTGGGCCCCACCTTTTCGGCGAGCGACGGGTACTTGTCGATGCCGTTGTCCTCGCGGTACGCCTGAAGCGACTGCTCCACCGTGCCGCCGACGCGCACCCGGACCGGCGGGCTCGTCCACTTCTGGCCGCGCTCGACCCAGGTCTGGAAGACGTGCGTCGCGCAGAACGACGGGCCACCGCAGGAAGCCCCCTCGCCGTGGCGGACGAAGCCGATGTCCACCGGCGCGATCGCCTTCGGCGCCGGGTTCACCGAGTACATCGCGATGTGCCCCCTGCCGATGTCAGCCGAGACGTAGTCCGCGAACGCCCAGCGCGACGGATACGTCTCGACGATGCGATGCGGGCCGTTGAAGAAGCTGGGCAGCAGGCGGGTGCCGGGCAGGAAGGTCGGCATGTACGCGCCGCGAACGTCGGCCGCGGGCAGGAAGAGGTCGGCGGGGAACAGCGCCGTCGAGAGCGGGTATTCGACGGCAGAGTCGAGCTCGAGCCGCACGTCGAACGTGCTGCTACGGGCGACGAGCGTGACGGTGGCGTCGACGCCTGGCCCTGCCGGCGCGGAGTCGTAGGTCATGGTCAGCGTCGACGTCAGCTGTGACCAGCGGAAGGTGAACCGGTTGTCGCCCGTCCGCCCGAAGGCGCAGCCCGACGCCGCCTCGCCGGTCGTCTGCTTCGCCGCCCACCAGCATCCGTTCTGCCCCCGCGCCACGCGCTCGCCCGTTCGCCGGTCGACGAGCTCCAGCAGCTCACCGTTCTGCTTGCTCAGCGTGAGCCGGTAGCCGGGCGCCGTCAGCACGAGCACGTTCGGATTCTTCGTCGCGAGCTTGACCGCCGGTTGCGCAGGGTTCTTCTTGGGCGACGGCCTCCCGTCGGGGCCGCCGGCTGCTGGGCCCACGCCGAGCAGGCAGGCAACCACGAGTGCGAGTACTGCGAGCCCCCGCTTCACGACGGGGAGGCTAGCGATGCTAGGACAGGACGGCGCGCGACTGCCGGTGCATGACGATCTTCCGTTTCACGCGCTGGAGCGCGTTGTCGATCGTCTTCGTGTCGCAGCCGAGCTCCTCGGCCATCTGCTCGTACGAGTTGCCCTCGAGATACAGGCGCAGCGCGTCCGCCTCGAGCGTGGACAGGCCGCTGCCGAGCGAGAAGACGAGGCTTTGCAGCTCCTCTGCAGGAGATCACCTGCACCGACGGCTCGTCCACGAGCGAGCCGGGCAGCGCGTCGCCGAGCGTGCAGTCGGAGTCGGGATCCTGTCCGGCGGGCGTGTGGCTGAACGAGACGTAGCTGTTCAGGGCCCGGTGCTTGATCCTCGTCGCGGTCTTGATGGCAGTGATGATCTGCCGGGTGACGCAGAGCTCGGCGAAGCTGCGGAACGACGTCTCCTTGTCGGGCCGGAAGTCACGGACCGCCTTGCAGAGGCCGATCAACCCTTCCTGGACGAGATCATCCGACTCGCCGCCTGCGAGAAAGTAGGAGCTGGCCTTCATCCGCACGAACCCCGTGTAGCGGCGGATCAAGAGCTCCCTGGCGCGGTCGTCACCGTTGCGGACCCGCATGACGAGTTGGAGGTCCTCGAGCTCGCGCTTCTGTCGTTGCGCCGTGCGAACCGCGGTCTGCACCTGGGCTGCCATGCGCTCTCCCCCTGTCGCCGAGTTGCTCCTCCGTCGATCTGCGGCATCGACGAAAGTCTCACCCTCAAGTTGAGGCGCAACGATAGCAAGGTCCGCCCGGAGTTACAAGAGTATTTGCAAATGTGCAGGGACCTAAGAGTCGGTGCTTTCGCGCTGGACTTGGCCGAAGAAGCCAAGCGCTGTCGCGCGGGCTTATTTCTCCCCGCGGCGCAGGCGCTCGAGCGCAGCCCTCGTCTCCTCGTCCACGCGATCGACGACGCGCGAAGAGGCCCGCTCCTCGTGCCGCGGGCGCTCGAAGTCGGCGAGGAAGCCGGCCGAGGAGCGCTGATCGACCTCGTGACCCGCCGTGCCTCGAAGGGTCGAGTCGGAGGAGACGAGGCAGACGCGCTCCGTCAGGCGGTGCTCGGCCGCGAGCCGCTCGAGCAAGGCGTCCGCGTGCTCGGCATGCCGGACTTCGAGCCTCCCCACGACCCGATCCTCGCCACCACCGTCGAAGACGACCACGCCGCGCGCTCCCTTGACCGCCACGAAGTCGGCAAGCCGGTCGACGAGCTCCGCGGGGCCACGGAACCCTCCGGCGTGCAGGATGTTGTAGCCGTCGAAGAGGTAAAGCGTCGGCTCGGGCTCAGGCATGCGTCACCGCCCTACGACGCGCGACCTCGAACAGCAGCAGCGCCGCCGCCACGCTGACGTTCAGCGACTCGACACGGCCGGCGAGCGGGATCGCCACCTCCACGTCGCATTGCTTCCGCACGAGCGGACGGATGCCCTTGCCCTCCGCGCCGAGCACCAGCAGCACGCCGCCCTCGAAGTCCGCCTCCCACAGAGCCGTCGGAGCCTCGGCGACGGCGGCATAAGCCCAGAGCTCTGGGCTCTTCACGTCGGCGATGAAGCGGGCGAGGTTGGGGACGACGGCAACCGGAAGGTGCTCGACGGCACCCGCCGAGACGCGGCAGACGGCAGGCGTGACGCGTGCCGAACGGTGGGCAGGCAGTACGAGGCCCGTCGCACCCGCGCCCTCCGCACTCCGGCAGACGGCGCCGAGGTTGTGCGGATCGGTCACGCCGTCCAGGCAGACGAGCAGAGGCTGCGGCCGCTCGGCGAGCTCGTAGGCGTCGGCGTACCGGTAGGGCTCGCAAAGGGCGACGACACCCTGGTGATCGCGCGTGCCCGCGAGCTCGGCCAGCTCGCGCTCGGCAGCGACCCGCACGCGCGGCGTTTGCAGGTCGCGGAGCCACGCCTCGGAGCGCAAGGCCCGCTCGCTCGCGTGCAGCTCGAGCGCGGCCCGCGGGCCGCGCAGCATCTCGTAGACCGGCCGACGGCCGTAGACGACCTCGCGCGTCACAGCGGCACGAGCTGGAAGCCTTCGGCCACGTCGCGGACCTCCCAGCCGAGCGCCGCGATCTCGCCACGCAACCGGTCGGCCTCCTCGAAGTCGCGGCGCACGCGCGCCTGCTCGCGTTGCTCGGCCAGGGCCACGGCCTCCGCAGGGGCTTCCGCTGTCTCGGCCAGCGAGCCGAGCCCGAAGACGTCGAGCGCCCGGGCGAGCAGCTCGTGGTCGCGCCATTCGTGCATGACGGCCAGCGCGTCGGGAGTGTTGAAGTCGTCGTCGAGCGCGGCCGCGAACCGCTCCCACGCCCCTTCGCCTGCGCTTCCGACGGAGACCGGAAGACGTTGCGGAAGGCCTCCGCCTGTGCCGCCGCCTGCTCGAGCACCTCGTCCGTGAAGTCGACGGGCTTGCGCCAGTGCGCGGTCAGGAAATAGACCAGCAGCGTCTCGCGGCCCCACTTCGAGATCGCGTCGCGGAGCGAGACGATGTTGCCGAGCGACTTGGACATCTTCTCGCCGGCGAGTCGGAGCATGCCGTTGTGCATCCAGATCCGCGCGAACTCGCGGCCGGCTCCCCGTGACTGCGCAAGCTCGTTCTCGTGGTGCGGGAAGATGAGATCCAGACCGCCGCCGTGGATTTCGAACGCCGGCCCAAGGAGTTTCTCGGCCATGGCGGAGCACTCGATGTGCCACCCCGGCCTCCCTCGCCCCCACGGCGAATCCCACCAGGTGTCCTCCCCTTCCTTGTGCCCTTTCCACAGCGCGAAGTCGCGGGGATCTTCCTTGAGCTCGCTCGGTTCTTGCTCCTCGGAGGGATTTCTCATCGCGTCGGCGTCGATACGACCCGAGAGAACGCCGTAGTCCGCGAATCCGGCGACGCGGAAGTAGACGTCGCCACCCGCCGGATAGGCGAGCCCGCGAGCAATCAACTCACCGATGAGGTCGACGATCTCCGGCACTGTCTCGCTCGCCTTGGGCTCGTGGTCTGGTCGACCGAGGCCGAGCAGGTCCGTGTCCTCCACGTACCAATCCGATGCGTCGGCGGCGAGACGAGCGCTGTCACCAGGCGCGGCGAGGTAGATCTTGTCGTTGATGTCCGTGATGTTCTCGACAAGCGTCACGCGGTATCCGCCCTGTAACAGCCAGCGTCTCAACCACATCGAGACGACGAAGGGGCGAGCGTTTCCGACGTGAATCCGCTGGTAGACCGTCGGCCCGCAGAAGTACATGCGGATCGGGCCGGGTGGCGGCGGCAGCTCCTGCTTCCGCCTTGTCAGAGAGTCATAGAGCCGCATCGACCCTCCGCAACGCCTCGTCGCGCGGCAGCGCGTGGATCATCCGTCCAGACCTCGAGGACCGCGCTCGCGGCCGGAGGGCGCGTGCGAAGCCGGTGGCCGCCGTCAGGGCGTTGCCGACATGGAGCGAGCCGGATGGGGCTGGGCGCGAAGCGAACACGGCGCATGACAGCAGGCTACTGGGGCAGAAAGCCCTCGGCCGCGAGCGCCTGCAGCGCGCGCTCGCGAAGCTCGGCGGCCGCGCGGTCGACCGCGGCGCGCCGCGGCGCATAACCGGTGACCGCCAGCCACGTCGTCTTCTCCCCGACGTCCATCACCGAGACGCTCGCGTCCTCGAGCTCCGGCTCGGAGAGCTCCCCGATCGTCCGCAACAGGACGCGTCGCGCGTCCTCAACCGGCGCCGTGATCGCCACCGGCAGGCGCACGGTGACGAGCCTGCGAGGATCGTCGAGCGTCCGGTTGACGACCGTCGACGTGATCATCTGCGAGTTGGGGACGAACGCCGTGAGGCCCTGATCCGTGCGCACGATCGTGTGGATGAGCGTGATCTCCTCGGCCGTGCCCGTCACGTCGCCCACGGTGATCCGGTCGCCGATGCGGACGGGCTGGCTGAGGCTGAGGAGGATGCCGGCGCCGATGTTCCCGAGCGGCACGCTGAAGGCGACGCCGAGCACGAGGGCGATGAACGCGCCTGAAGCGAGCAGCGTCCGGGCCAGCTGCTCCGTCGTCGGGAAGATCTCGAGCACGCTCCACAGCACGACGATGAAGACGAACGCGAGAATCACGCGGCGCAGCACCACCAGGCGAGTGCGGAGGCGCGCCACGTGGTCCGGCGGCTTGCGCGCCGCAACCCGCGTCACGTAGCGGTCGAAGGCCCACCCGAGCACGATTCGGAGGACGAGCAGCAGCGCGAGGCCGACGACGGCAGTGACCAGCACCTGCCACGCGCGTTCCGACATCAGCGACCGTTCTGGTCGCCGGACAGGTGCCAGCGCCTGGGCGCGATCAGCTCCTCGGTCGACTTCGGGCCCCACGAGCCGGGCTCGTAGTGCTCGAGCTCGGGTGGGTCTTCCAGCAGCGGCATGGACAAGGCCCACAGCCGCTCGATGCCGTCGCCGCGCGTGAACAGCGTCTGGTCGCCGAGCATCGAATCGTGGACGAGCCGCTCGTAGCCCTCCAGCTCGCGCTGCTCGAACGCGCTGTCGTACTCGAAGGTCATCGCCACCTCGCGCAGCTCGATGTCCGGCCCGGGCTTCTTGGCGAGGAAATACGCGGAGATGGAGCCCGGATCCTGGAAGTCGATCACCAGCTCGTTGGGACGCGAGGTCGCGGGGGCGTCGCCCTCGAGCGTGAACATCCGCAGCGGTGGCTCGTGGAACGCGAGCGTGATCACCTGGCAGCTCTGGGCAAGCGCCTTGCCGGTGCGCAGGAAGAACGGCACGCCTGCCCAGCGCCAGTTGTCGATCTCGACTTCCAGCGCGACCAACGTCTCCGTCTCCGACTCGGAGTCGACGCCTTCCTCCTCCCGGTAGCCCTTGTACTGGCCCCTCACGACGCGTGCGGAGTCGAGCGGCTTCATCGAGTCGAACACCTTGGACGTCTCGTTCCGCACGGCCTTCTCGGTGAGCGAGGTGGGCGGCTCCATGGCGATGAAGCCGAGCACCTGGAAGAGGTGCGTGACGACCATGTCGCGGAAGGCGCCGGTCTGCTCGTAGAAGCCGGAGCGGCCGGCGACGGTCAGCGTCTCCGGCACGTCGATCTGGACATGGTCGACGTGGTCGCGGTTCCAGATCGGCTCGAAGAGGCCGTTCGCGAAGCGGAGGGCGAGGATGTTCTCGATCGACTCCTTGCCGAGGAAGTGGTCGATCCGGAAGACGTCCGCCTCGCCGAACACCGCGTGCACGGAGGCGTTGAGCTCCTGGGCAGACGCGAGGTCGGTGCCGAACGGCTTCTCGACGATGATGCGCGCCCGCTCGGCAAGGCCCGTCTCGCCGAGCATCGTCACCACTCCCGGGAAGGCCGCCGGCGGGATTGCCAGGTGGTAGACGCGCCGCGGCTCGCTGCCGATCTCCTGCTCGGCCTGCTCGACGGCTCTGACGAGCTCAGTTGGATCGTCCGCATCGGCGGGAGCGAACGAGAGGCGCTCGACGAACTCATCCCAGTCCGGCCCGGAAGCCTTCCGCATGCCGCGCGCCTCGACGGCGTCGTGCGCTCGCTGCCGGAACTCCTCGTCGGAGAGCGCGCTCGCCGGTCGGGAGACGCCGATCACGCGGTACTCCTCGGGCATGAGCCCCGCGCAGTGGAGGTTGAAGAGCCCGGGCAGGAGCTTGCGCTTGGCGAGATCGCCGGTGGCCCCGAAGAGCACGATCACGTGGTTCTCGGGACGCGGCCGCGAGCTCGTGCTCATGCGACCGCCCCCGCTGCCTTCGCCGCCAGGTCGAGATATGCCGCCGCAGGGATCCGGCTGCCAGAAGACGGCGCTGCCCGCGACGAGCAGATCTGCTCCGGCGTCGCAGACCTCGGCCACGTTCTCGGCCGACACCCCACCATCCACTTGCACGAAGACGGAGCCTGGCACCAGAGAGCGCAGCTTCTCGATGCGGCCACGCGCTTCGGGCATGAACGCCTGCCCGGAAAGGCCAGGGTGGATGCTCATGCAAAGAGCAACGTCTGCCCCGGCCTTCTCGACTGCCTCGGCCGCGCGCTCGACCTCTGTCTCGGGGTTGAACGCGACGCCGACGCCCAGGCCGAGATCTCGTGCCTGCGCAGCGACCCGCGCGGGGTCGCCCACCACCTCTGCGTGAAACGTCACGCTGTCGCCGCCGGCCTGGCGAACGCTCTCGAAATGCTGCTCGGGCTGCGAGACCATGAGGTGGCAGTCGAGCACTCCCCCTCGCTCGTGCACGAGCCCCGCGATCGAGCGCAGCACGATAGGCCCGATCGTGATCTCGGCGATGAAGTGGCCGTCGCCGACGTCGAAGTGGAAGACCCGCGCACCCGCTTCGAGCAGGACATCGAGCTGCTCGCCGAGGCGGGCGAAGTCCGCGGCGTAGATCGAAGGCTCGACGGTGCCCGGACGTGCCCACTCTCGCCAAGTCACCCGCTTACAGTACTCACGTGGGCCACGACGACGAAAAGCGCCTCGCGGCCGAGGCTGCGGCCGAGCTCGTCGAGGCGGGGATGGCAGTCGGTCTCGGCACCGGCACCACGGTGGCCCATCTCCTGCCGGCACTCGCAGCCCGGCGACTGGACATCCGCTGCGTCGCCACCTCGCTCGAAACCGAGCACGCGGCGCGCGGGCTGGGCCTGCCTGTGGAGCCCTTCGAGACGCTCGACCGGCTCGACCTCGCGATCGACGGAGCCGACCAGGTGGCGCCAGACGGCTGGCTCGTGAAGGGCGGTGGCGCGGCGCAGACCCGCGAGAAGATCGTCGCAGCGACCGCCGACCGCTTCGTGGTCGTCGTCTCGTCGAACAAGATCGTGGAACGGTTGGCGCCGCCCGTCCCGCTGGAGCTCTTCGCCTTCGGTCTTCAGGCGACACTGCGGGCGCTGGGCAACGCCACTCTGCGCGACACGGCGCCCACTCCCGACGGAGGACGTATCGCCGACTACACGGGTGACGTCGGCGATCCCGCCCGCCTCGCCGCGCGCCTCGACGCGGAGCCGGGCGTGATCTCCCATGGGCTGTTCCCGCCCTCGCTCGTCTCCGTGGTGCTCATCGGCCGGGGCGACCAGGTCGAGCGGAGAGACTGGAGGGGGACAGGATGAATCCAGTCCCCCTGCGATCCCCATTAGGATCGGCGGTCGATGATCAGGCGCCTCCTGTACTCCTGGATCGTCAACGTCGCCGCGATCTGGGTGGCGTCGATCTTCGTCGACGGCATCGACTACTCGGAGGACTACTGGGTCCTCATCGTCACGGGCCTCGTCTTCGGTCTCGTCAACTTCCTCGTCAAACCGATCGCGAAGCTGCTCGCGCTGCCGTTGATCGTGATCACGCTCGGGCTCATCTTGTTCTTCATCAACCTGCTCATGCTCTACATCACGAGCTGGATCGTGTCCGGCTTCGAGATCGACTCGTTCATGTCGGGAGTGTGGGCGACCCTGATCATCACCATCGTCAACTGGGTGCTGACCAGCATCTTCGACGTCGACGAGCGGCGCCGGCGCTGAGCGCGGGAAACGGGAGGGGGACAGGATCTCCCCGAAGCAGCGAGCCTGCTGGCGTGGTTCGCCGCGAACGGGCGAGATCTGCCGTGGAATCACACCCGCGATCCGTACGCCGTGCTCGTCAGCGAGGTCATGCTCCAGCAGACCCAGTACGCCAGAGTGCTCACGCGGTGGCAGGCCTGGCTCGACCGCTGGCCGACGGTCGAATCGCTCGCCGCAGCCGCACGGGCGGACGTCATTCGCGCCTGGGATGGGCTCGGCTACAACCGCCGCGCCGTGAATCTCCATAAGGCCGCCCAGTCGATCGCCGACCACGGCTGGCCGGACGACCTCACGGAGCTTCCGGGCGTCGGCCGCTACACAGCCGACGCAGTGGCCAGCCGCTGCTTCGAGGCGAAGGTGCTGCCCGTGGACGTGAACGTGCGGCGCGTGCTCGAGCGCAGCGGCCTTCGAGTTCGACCACGAGTGCGGGCCTGCGCTTATGGGCCTCGGTGCGACGGTCTGCATCGCGCGTGTCCCGCGCTGCGATGTGTGCCCGCTCGCTCCGGACTGCCCGTCGCGAGGGCAGAAGTTCGAGCCTGCGCGCCGGCAGGGACCGTACGAGGGCTCGTTCCGCCAGCGCCGTGCACGAACGCTGCGGCTCGTCGCCGCAAGCGCGCGCCGAAGAGGAGAGCTGGACGACGAGGCCGTCGCGGCTCTCGCCGGGGACGGCCTCGTCGAGGTGGAGGGAGAGCTGGTGCGCCTGCCCGAGGAGGGTCTAGCGAAACAGTGACTGTGCCGCCGGAATCACGCTGGAGGCCGCGCTGCGGCGTCCTCGGTCGCCCACGTACTTACAGTACGCGGGCTCCCTGCGTCCTTGCATCACGACCTCCAGCGCGCCCCGGCGACGAGCACCGTTCCACTAGACCCTCCTACAGAACGGGGCAGTTGACGACGATGGGCATGGCCTTGATCGACACCTGGCCCGCCCTTGCGGCACGCTGGACGGCGGCCGCGGAGCGCAGCACGCGCGCCGTCTGCCCGTTCTTCCACGTCACGAGCCGTACTGCCCAGAGCGGCGTGTAGTCGCTGCGGCCGGGGACGGTGTCGATGATGTTGCGCTGCCCGCCGGCGCCGTTCGCGAATGCCCAGATGGGAGCGACCTTGTTGCCGGGGGAGAGCTTGACCGGGCCGAAGTCCAGATAGGCGACCGTAGAGCCACGGTAGAAGCCGAGCGTCTCCGCCTGGGCGAAGCGCTTCACCTTCCCGTCGTCGGCGGCGATCGCGGGGAGCGCACCGGCCGCGACCACGGCGAGAATGGAGAGCAGAAGCACGATCCGTCGCATGAGCTGCCTCCTTAGGGGAGCTGACTCCGCGACCGTACGCGTCGTTCCTTTCCACCCAGGTGACGTGCAGGCTGAACAGACCTTGCACAACCCTGAATTAACCCTCCCGCAAGGTGGAGGACTCACAATGTGGCCGTGACGACCGTCCTCGTCGTGGACGACGAGCCCATCGTGCGCGAGATCGCCGTGCGCTACCTCGAACGCGCCGGCTACGCGACGCAGGAGGCGGGCGACGGGCATACGGCCAGGCGGCTGCTGGAGCAGGAACCGCCAGACCTCGTCGTGCTCGACGTCATGCTGCCCGGCGTCGACGGCCTCGAGCTCTGCCGCTGGATCCGCGCACGCTCCGAGCTGCCCGTGATCATGCTGACGGCGCGCGGTGAGGAAGCCGACCGCATCGTGGGGCTCGAGCTCGGCGCCGACGACTACATCACGAAGCCGTTCTCGCCTCGCGAGCTCGCGGCCCGCGTCCGGACCGTGCTTCGCCGCACAGCGCCGACCGATCGCACCGGCGAGCGCCTGTCCTTTGGCGACGTCGAGCTCGACTCCGGCACACGCGATGTTCGAAAGGGCGACCAGGACGTGCGGCTGACGGCGAAGGAGTTCGACCTGCTGTGGTTTCTCGCATCCCATCCCCGGCGGGTGTTCGGCCGCGACCAGCTGATGAGCCGCGTCTGGGGTTACGAGGCTGCGCTCGATACGGGCACGATCACCGTCCACGTCCGCCGGCTGCGGGAGAAGATCGAAGACGACCCCTCCCGGCCGGTGCACCTGCAGACGGTCTGGGGCGTCGGCTACAGGCTCGTTCCATGATCCTGACCGCCGCCGTCATCGCCGTTGCGACCCTCGCCGTCGGCCTCCTCCTGGCGGTCGCGCTCCGCGCACTGCCCACCCTCCGTCTGCAGATCGCCGGGCTGGCGGCGTTCGCCGTTTGCCTGCCGCTCGCAGCCGTGCTGCTGTCGGGCTGGGTGATGTTCCACATGGGCGACGACAAGAAGATCCTCGCCGTGTCGGCAGCCTCCGCTGCCGTCGCCGTGCTCGCCGGACTGTGGCTCGGCCGCTCGATCGTCAACTCGATCGACGCCGTTCGCGATGCCTCGGGCCGCCTGGCCCGCGGTGACCTCAGCGTGCGCGCCCCCCGATCGGGCCCCGCGGAGATCGCCGACCTCGCCGCCTCGTTCAACGAGATGGCCGTCAGCCTCGAACGGCTCTTCGACGCCCGCCGGGAGCTCGTCGCCTGGGCCAGTCACGACCTTCGCACTCCGCTCGCGAACATTCAGGCGATGCTCGAGGCGCTGCAGGACGGCCTCATGCAGCCGGCGGAGGCGCTGCCCTCTCTCGAGGAGCAGACGCGAGCCCTGTCGACGATGGTCGACGACCTGTTCGAGCTGGCGCAGATCGATGCCGGCGCTCTCGGTCTCGAGCTCGAGGAGGCGCCCATTGCCGGCCCGGTGCGCGCGTCGCTGCGGGGTGTCGAGGCAGAAGCCCGCCTGCGGGGCATCCGCCTGGACTCGGACGTGAGCGATTCGGTGCGCGCGCGCTTTGCACCCTTCGAGCTGCAGCGCGTCCTGCAGAACTTGCTGACGAATGCGCTCCGCCACACGCCCTCCGACGGTTCCGTGGCCGTCCGCGTGTCCGCGAACCACGACGAGGTGCAGGTGACGGTCGAGGACACCGGCGAGGGTCTCGGCGAAGAGGCGCGCGAGCGGATGTTCGAGCGCTTCTGGCGTGGCGATCGCGCGCGCTCCGTGCGAGGCGGCGGCCTGGGGCTGGCGATCGCGCGCGCGCTCGTCGAGGCTCAGGGCGGCCGGATCTGGGCCGAGGACCGGCCGGGCGGCGGCGCCCGCGTCTCCTTCACCCTGCCGGCGGCGTAGGTCTAGAGGCGGTGGAGAGCAGCGCCACGGCCTGCGCTGCGAGGCCCTCGCCGCGACCCGTGAAGCCGAGGTGGTCGGTCGTCGTCGCGCGGACCGCCACGCGGTCTGCTCCTACGCTCAGCGCCCCCGCGAGTCGCGCGCTCATCTCGTCACGCCGGGCGACGATACGCGGTTCCTCGCCGATCAGCACGCAGTCCGCGTTGACGAGCTCGAAGCCGGCCGCCTGGACTCGCGCGTAGGCATCCGCCAGTAGTCCCGAGCGAGTCGGCGCCACGGTAGGCGTCGTCGTCGGAAGGGAAGAGCGAGCCGATGTCCCCGAGCCCTGCGGCTCCCAGGAGAGCATCCGTGAGCGCATGGGCGACCACGTCGCCGTCGGAGTGGCCGACGAGCCCGCGCGGATGGTCGAACGTGACGCCGCCGAGCACGAGCGGCACACCGTCCCCGAAGGCGTGCGCGTCGACGCCGATCCCGATGCGGTAATCAGGCACTCCCACCTCCACGGTGCATAGCGCGTCCGCGGGCGGAGCCGGGCTTTGCCCGAGCGAAGCCCCAGACAGACCCGCGCGGTGGCGCACACGTGAAAGAAGGGGGCCCGCGGGGGAAACATGGTTTCCCCCGCGTTCATCCGAGCGGCTCCAGCCGCTGCTCGCGCGCGTCGAAGACGGCGACTTCCTGGCAGCCGGCAGCACGCGCGTGCGCGAGCGCCTGGTCGAAGTTCTCGCCGACCAGGTCAGGCTCGTGCGCATCGGAAGCGAGCGTGACGAGCGCGCCGGCCCGCACGAAGGCCTGCAAGAGGCCCAGGTCGGGATAGAGCTCGCCGACGGGCTTCCGGAGGCCGGCCGTCGAGATCTCGACGGCGAGCCCGGAGGCGGCGGCTGCCAACGCCGCGCGCTCGTGTAGCTCGGCCAGCAGCACGGGGTCGGGCCGCCTGCCGAAGATCTTCGCCAGATCGGGATGGGCGAGCACGTCGACGGTCTTCGAGACCGCCAGCTCGCACAGCGCGTAGATGTAGCGCTCCCAGCCCTCGTCGACCGTCATCACCTCCCACACGCCCGGCGACATGTCGACGGGCATCCCGTCCAGCCAGTGCACCGAGCCGAGCAGGAAGTCGAACGGATACGGCTCCAGCAGCTCGGCCAGCCGCGCCTGCTGCTCGCCGACGTAGTCGACCTCGAGGCCGAGCTTCACGGGCAGCCCTTGCCGCTTCGCCTCGAGCACCGCGTCGCAGTAGTCATCCAGGTCGTACACGCAGCGCTCCGACAGGTAGGGAACGTCCCACATCTCCGCGGTCTGGCGAAAGTAGTAGACGTGCTCCGTGAAGCCGATCTCGTCGACGCCGCGGGCCAGAGCCGTCGCCAAGAACGGCCGCACTGCCTCCGGCGTGAACGTGATTGTCCCCGCCTCGTCACGGAGATGCATGTGGTAATCGACGATCATGGTCGTTGCCGCTTCCTCCGCGAGCATGGCCTCGACGGCGAGGAGATCCTGCGCGGTCGTCACCTTCTTGAGGCGCGGATCGCCCTCGACAGCCTTCACCCGGCCACCCCGCGCTTCGACGAGCGAGGCACAGTCCGACGCCGATTCGATGGCGCCGGCCAGCGCGGCCCGTAGCACGTCGGCCGCGAACGCCTGAGGCGTTTGCGCGGCGACGAGGCCGTCGCGCACGAGCGTCTCGAGGACTTGATCGCGTTCCACTCGCTTGATCGTGTCGGCGACGGGGAGCGCCGGCACGACCCCCTCCCAGCCTTCGCCCAGCGGCTCGAGCACGCGGTCGATCACTTCGGGGGGCAGAAGCGGGCGGGCTGCGTCGTGGACGAGCACGGCCGCGGCATCGGCGGGCACGTCCACCATGGCCAGGCGCACCGACTCGGCACGGCTGGCGCCGCCGGTGACCGCCTGGGCGACCTTTCCCGCGCTGAGCTCCTCGGCGAGCAGGATCGCGGGCTCCTCCCAGCCCTCCGGTGCGGCGACGACGATCGCGTCCACCCAGTCCGAGGCGTCGAGCCGCTCGAGGCTCTCCGCGAGCAGCGGCCGGCCTCCGAGGCGCGCGAATGCCTTCGGCCTGTCCGCTCCAAGGCGATCACCGCTGCCTGCGGCGACGATGATCGCCCACGTGCTCACCGTCCTTGGGAGGGGCTAGGCGCTGGCCCCGACCTTGGCCTTGACGCGGCGCTTGCCGTTCGTGCCGTTGCCGGAGAGGACGTCGTCGAGCCAGACATGCGTCTGCTCCTCGTCCATGTGCTTCGCATACATGAGCTCCGAGGCGAGGATCTTCTTCGCCTTCACGAACATCTGCTTCTCACCCGTCGAGAGCCCCTTCTCGTGGTCGCGAAGAGCGAGGTTGCGGACGACCTCCGCGAGCTCGAGCACGTCTCCGGTCTTCATCTTGTCGCGGTTGTGCTTGAAGCGACGGTTCCAGTTCTTCGGCATCTGCGTCCCCGAGCCGGTGAGCGCCTTCACGACCTCGTTGACCTGCTTCTCGTTGATCACCTGCCGCAACCCGACCCGGTCGGCGTTCTCACTCGGCACGTTGACGACCATGTCGTTGTGCAGGATCTTGATAGTGAGGTATTCGCGCTTCTCGCCGAGGATCTCGCGTACTTCCTTTTTCACGATGGTGCCCGCACCGTGGTGCGGATACACGACCTTATCGCCCAGCTTGTACAACCGCTCCCCCTTCCACACAGACGTTCTCGCCAAGACGCCGGCGGATCGAGAAACCCGCCGGCGAACAGACATCAGTATAGCCGATCCGGTCGGAAAACGCGATGTTTACAGGGGTTTTCAGGGGTCTGAACCGAAAAACCCCTGCTCAGGCAGGACTACTTCGAAGTGTCCGAGGGCGCTTCCAGCCCCGCCACGAGCGCTTGCCGCACCGTCTCAGCCTCGGAGATTGTGATCTTGCGGGCCGACGATGTGCCCGCCGGAGCCAGCACGGACGACGAGCCGAGCTTGGCGCACTCCTCGAGCCGCCGCTCGACCTGCGTGACGGGTCGTAGCCTGCCGGTGAGGCCCACTTCGCCGATCGCCGCCAGCCCACTCCTCACCGGAGTGCTGCGCGCGGCGGAGGCGACGGCGAGCGCAACGGCCAGGTCGGCGCCCGGCTCCTCGATGCGGACGCCGCCGGCGACGTTCACGAACACGTCGGCCTGCCCCAGTGCCAGCCCGGCATGGCGGGACAGCACGGCGACGATCATCGCGAGCCGTCTCGGGTCGATGCCGGTGGCGACGCGGCGGGGCATCGCCAGATCGGTCGGCGAAACCAGAGCCTGGATCTCGAGCAGGATCGGCCGCGTTCCCTCGAGCGTGCAGGCAACGGCAGACCCGATCTCGCCATCTTCGGCCCGGCCGAAGAGCTCCGACGGATCGGGGACGCCCACGAGGCCGGCGGCGGTCATCTCGAAGATGCCGATCTCGTTGGTGGAGCCGAAGCGATTCTTCGTCGCTCGCAGCACACGGTGCTCGCGGTAGCGGTCTCCTTCGAACTGAAGCACGCAATCGACGAGGTGCTCGAGGACGCGCGGGCCCGCGACGGCGCCGTCCTTCGTCACGTGCCCGACGAGGAACAGCGCGACGCCGGACTCCTTCGCCACCCGCAACAGGCGGGCGGCCGCCTCGCGCACCTGGGCGACGGAGCCCGGCGTGGAGCCGACCTCCGCCGAGTAGAGCGTCTGCACGGAGTCGATCACGCACACCTCAGGCCGTTCGTGCTCCAGCGTCGAGCACACGGCGTCGAGCTCCGTCTCGGCGACGATCTCGACGTTGCCGCCCCCTCCCAGCCGCTCCGCGCGCAGGCGTACCTGCGCGGGCGACTCCTCACCGGTCACCAGCAGGACGCGACGATCGGCACTCATGGCGCGCAGCGCGCTCAGCAGCAGCGTCGACTTGCCGACGCCGGGCTCGCCGCCGACGAGCACCAGCGACGACGGCACGAGGCCGCCACCGAGCACCCGGTCGAGCTCGGGCACACCGGTGGGGAGCCGGTCGGCATCCGACGCCTCGACGTCGACGAGCCGTAGGAGCGGGCGCGAGGCTGCCTGGCCCTTCGCATCGGGCGGGCGCTCCTCGGCGAGCGTGCCGAACGAGCCGCAGCCGGGGCACTTGCCGAACCAGCGCGGCGACGAGTAGCCGCATTCGGTGCACGCGTAGAGGACGGCTGCCTTGGCCACTCACCGAGTGTAGGAGCGGGACCTGATGCCGCTCCGTGCCGAGTTTGCGCCGAAAGTGAAGGAGGGTCTGGCGGAACGGTGCTCGTCGCCGGGGCGCGCTGGAGGTTGTGATGCAAGGACGCAGGGAGCCCGCGTACTAGTGAGTACGTGGGCGACCGAGGACGCCGCAGCGCGGCCTCCAGCGTGATTCCGGCGGCACAGTCACTGTTTCGTCAGACCCTCCTTACCTAGGCCTCGACCTCGAAGGTCGCCTCGCCGACGGGTTCAGGCCGGTTGGCGCACGTGATGACCACCGTCCAGGTCCCCGGCGTCGCGTTGCCGGGAACGCTGGTCAGGCCGAGCTTCGACTGCGAGTCGGTCGAGGCGACGAGCGACGAGAAGCCGGACGGCGAGATCCACTCGGCCACGAGCGGCGGCGTGGCGCACGGCGGGGACACCGTGACGGCAGAACCCGGCGATCCCGACGTCGGAGACAGCGAGATCCCTGCCGCCTCGTCGTCGCCCCCGTTGCCGCCGCAGGCCGCCAGCGCGAGGAGAACGACGGTCAGACACAAGCCGAGCCGCACGCCGGAATTCTACGAGGCTCGCAGCCGGCGCTCCGAGAGCATCCGGCGCCCGACGCGGGCCGCGCGACGCGCGGTGTAGGCAGCAGCGCCCGGCAGCTCGTAGCGCACGCGATCGCTCGCCCGGAACAGCTCGCCCTCCACGCGCAGCCCTGTTCAGGCCTCGCTTGGCCAGCCACGCGTCGACGTAGCGCCGCGTGTCCTCGCGCATCTCC
The DNA here is from genome assembly GCA_963821415.1 of uncultured Actinomycetes bacterium. Taxonomy (GTDB): domain Bacteria; phylum Actinomycetota; class Thermoleophilia; order Gaiellales; family Gaiellaceae; genus PALSA-612. The sequence continues at coordinate 107,600 of CAWGEE010000037.1, forward strand.
TGGTAGCCGGGTGGCAGCTCCTGCCGGTGCTGGACGACGACGTCGGGCAGCCGCGTGCTCTTGAGGCCGCGCTCTTTCAGCGTCAGGAAGAGCTCGTAGTGCTCGGAGAGGTTGAGCTCGGCAGCCCACGGTTCCGGGCCCAGCCGCTCCAGCGCGGCGACGAAGAACTGGTGGACGACGTCGAAGACCGGCAGGCCGTCGGCTGTGCCGCGGTTCGCGCCCAGCCGGTGGACGAGCACGCCGTCCTCGACGTCGAGCGTGCCCTCGAAGCGGCGCGGGCCGCGACAGATGCCCTTCCACGGGTCGAAGTCCAGCCAGACGCACGAGACGACGTCGAACGACGTCGACTCGAGCGCGTGCAGCATCCGGCCGAGATCCGTGCGGCGCTCGAAGACCATGTCGTCGTCGCAGACGAGCACGTACGGGGTCTCGACGTAGCCGAGCCCGTAGTTTCGGCCTCCCGCCGCGCCGAGTGAGTTGAACGGCTCGTGGAGGTACGTCGTGATCTCCGCCGGAACCGGGTGCAGGGGCTCCGCGGAGTCGTCGACGACGACGATCGGGACGCGCTCGTAGAGCCCGCGCACCGACGCGAGGAGCCGCTTCAGCGCCTCCGGACGCTCGAAAGACTTGACGAGGACCGTGATGTCGCGCTCGACATCCACGCAGCCACCCTACGCCGAGGCGTAGCTACTCGGCAGGCTCGACTGTGGGCTCGTCTTCGGGTGCGTCGTCGTCCGACGCGGCGGGCACCGCGACCTTCTCGCGCTTGCGGCCGCCGGCGAGCGTGATCGAGACCTCCTCGTCGTCGTCTGCCTTGCGGTCGACGAGGATCGTCACGCCCGGCTTGAGGTCGGAGCCGAGCACGAAGTCGGCGAGCGGGTCCTCGATGTAGCGCTGGATCGCGCGGCGCAGCGGCCGGGCGCCCATGGCCGGGTCGTAGCCCTTCTCGACGAGCAGCTCCTTCGCCGAGTCGGAGAGCTCGATCACCACCTCGTGCGTGGAGATCTGCTCGCGGACGCGGCGCATCATCAGCTCGACGATCTCGAGGATCTCCTCCCTCGCCAGCTTGTGGAAGACGATGACCTCGTCGATCCGGTTGAGCAGCTCGGGACGGAAGATCTTCTTCAGCTCGCCCATGACGCGCTCTTTCATGTCCTCGTAGGACAGCCCGGACTCGTCGCCCATGCTGAAGCCGAGCGTCTGGTTCTTCGAGATCGCGCGCGGCGCCGATGTTCGAGGTCATGATCACGATCGTGTTGCGGAAGTCGACCTTCCGGCCCTGGGCGTCGGTCAGCCGCCCGTCTTCCAGGATCTGGAGCAGGATGTTGAAGACGTCGGGGTGCGCCTTCTCGATCTCGTCCAGCAGGAGCACCGAGTACGGCCTGCGGCGCACGGCCTCGGTGAGCTGGCCGCCCTCGTCGTAGCCGACGTAGCCGGGCGGTGAGCCGACGAGCCGCGACACGGAGTGCTTCTCCATGTACTCCGACATGTCGACCTGGATCATCGCGTCCTCGTCGCCGAAGAGGAACTCGGCGAGCGTGCGCGCAAGCTCGGTCTTGCCGACGCCCGAGGGGCCGAGGAAGATGAACGAGCCGGTCGGCCGCTTCGGGTCCTTGATGCCCGCGCGGGCGCGGCGGATCGCCTTCGACACGGAGACGATCGCCTCGTGCTGGCCGATGACGCGCTTGTGCAGCTCCTCCTCCATCTTCACGAGCCGCTCGGTCTCGGCCTCGGTGAGCTTGAAGACCGGGATGCCCGTCCACATGGACACGACGTCGGCGATCTCCTCCTCGCCGATCTCCGGCTGCTCCTCGCCCTCGTCCGAGCGCCACTGCTCCTCGAGCTCGCGCTTCTTCTGCGACAGCTTGCGCTCCTTGTCGCGCAGGCTGGCCGCCTTCTCGAACTCCTGGGCCTCGATCGCGTCTTCCTTCTCCTTGCGGACCTTCTCGATCTCCTCCTCGAGCTCGCGGTAGCGCGGCGGCGCGGTCATCGTGCGGATGCGCATGCGTGACGCGGCCTCGTCGATGAGGTCGATCGCCTTGTCGGGCAGGTGCCGGTCCTGGATGTAGCGGTCGGCGAGCGTGGCCGCGGCGAAGAGCGCCTCGTCGGTGATCTTGCAGCGGTGGTGAGCCTCGTAGCGGTCGCGGAGGCCGCGCAGGATCTGGACGGTCTCGTCGACCGAGGGCTCCTCGACGCGAATCTGCTGGAAGCGGCGCTCGAGAGCGGCGTCGCGCTCGAGGTACTTGCGGTACTCGTCGAGCGTCGTCGCGCCGATGGTCTGCAGCTCGCCGCGCGCCAGCGCGGGCTTGAGGATCGAGGCTGCGTCGATCGCGCCCTTCGGCGGCGCCCGCGCCGACGAGGTTGTGCAGCTCGTCGATGAACAGGACGATGTCGCCGCGCTGGGTGATCTCCTTCATGACCTTCTTCAGGCGCTCCTCGAACTCGCCGCGGTACTTCGAGCCGGCGACGAGCGCGGCCAGGTCGAGGCTGTAGATCTGCTTGCCCTTCAGCAGCTCGGGCACGTTGCCGGCGGCGATCCGCTGCGCGAGCCCTTCGACGACGGCGGTCTTGCCGACGCCCGGCTCGCCGACGAGCACGGGGTTGTTCTTCGTGCGCCGCGAGAGGATCTGCATGATCCGCTCGATCTCGGTCTGGCGGCCGACGACGGGGTCGAGCTTGCCTTCGGAGGCCTGCTTCGTGAAGTTGCGGCCGAACTGGTCGAGCAGCTTCGAGCTCTTCGACTTCTCGCTCGGCGCCTGCCCCTGCTGGCGGCGGCCGGGCCCGGAGAGCATGCGGATGATCTCGTTGCGGATCTTCTCGGCGTCGGCGTCGAAGTCGAGCAGGATGCGCGCGGCGACGCCTTCGTTCTCGCGCACGAGGCCGAGCAGGATGTGCTCGGTGCCGATGTAGTTGTGGCCGAGCGAGAGCGCCTCGCGGAGCGCCAGCTCGAGAACCTTCTTCGCGCGTGGCGTGAACGGGATCTGGCCGCTCGTCACCTCGTCGCCCTGGCCCACGATTCGTGCCACCTGCGCACGCACTTCCTCGACGGTGATGTCGAGGGACTCGAGCACGCGCGCGGCCAGGCCTTCCTCCTCGCGGAGGAGGCCGAGCAGGATGTGCTCGGTGCCGATGTAGTTGTGCTTCAGGGCACGCGCTTCGTCCTGCGCGAGGACGACGACCTGCCGGGCACGCTCTGTGAACCGTTCGAACACTCTGAGCCCATCGTACCCCACGGGGATCGGATGACCTGCCCGCCGCCTCCGTTGCTTAACGCGCCTTCAAGGAACGCTTACGGAATCCCCGATTCCGGGGCCAGACAGTGCTAGTCGCTAGCGCGAAGAACGGCGCTCGCGGCCTGCGGCCCTGAAGCCGAGGCCGGCGACGAGCAGGAGAGCTCCGAGTGCTCCGGCTGCCCATGCGGGGAAGCCGGTGAACGGGAGCTCCTCAGCGGCCGCGGCCGGTGTGCCGGATGCAGACTCCGCGGCCTCCTCTCCGGCCGTTCCCGCGGCGGGTGGCGGCGGCGATGGTTCCGCAGCCGGTTCCGCTGCCGACGGTGGAGGCGGAGGTTGTGCGGGCTCAGCCGCAGCCGGGGGCGGTGGTGGCGGCGGTGGCTCCACTGCCGGTGGTGGCGGCGGAGGTGGCGGCGGTGGCGGAGGTGGCGGAGGTGGCGGAGGTGGTGGAGGTGGTGGCGGTGGCGGTGGCGGCGGTGGCGGAGGTGGCGGCGGTGGCGGAGGTGGCGGAGGTGGCGGAGGTGGCGGAGGTGGCGGCGGTGGCGGAGGCGGCGGTGGCGGTGGCGGCGGTGGTGGCGGTGGCGGCGGAGGTGGCGGAGGTGGCGGAGGTGGCGGAGGCGGAGGTGGCGGTGGCGGCGGAGGTGGCGGAGGTGGCGGCGGCGGTGGCGGTGGCGGAGGTGGCGGCGGTGGCGGATGGCGGTGGCGGTGGCGGTGGCGGTGGTGGTGGCGGTGGCGGCGGAGGTGGCGGAGGTGGCGGAGGTGGCGGAGGCGGTGGCGGCGGTGGCGGTGGTGGCGGAGGCGGCGGCGGCGGCGGCGGTGGCAGGTGGCGGAGGAGCGGTGGCCGCGGCTAGCGTCGATGTGGCTGATTCCCTGACAGGTCGGCGACTCGTCCGCGAAACGGGTAACGGTCACTACCTGCGTGCCAACGCCTTCGACCCGATAGCAGTCGAAGTACTCTCCGTTCCCGAGAAGCCCGGTGTGCAGCTGCCCCGCCTTGATGCAGACACCGGTAACGATCAAGCCCGGCCCTACGTCAATACGTGGCAACGGGATCGCCTGACCCGTTGAATGCCGTCTCGCACTCTGCGGGGCCGCCCCCATCGGCCCAGGCAACAGTACGAACTGGGGCCCAGGGCGATCGCGCATACGGCGCTGACTCCTACAAGAACAGTCAGTAGCCGTTGCATCGGTGCGGCTTTCCCTCCTCTGCACGGACGAATCAGCGCCCGCGTGCGATTTCGCACTTGTGCCATCTCAGCAACGCCACGTCCGAAGTTGTCAAACACATTCCCCGCGAAAGTGGCACTAAAGACCACCCGTTCGGGGGATGAGCTGCGGGCCGCGTCACGCGTGCGAGATACTCCGCGCGCCCGGATGAAACGCCAGACCCTCGATTCCATTCTCATGGGCACAGCTCGTCGCGCTCAGCGTCCTCGTCCTGCTCTCCTGGGCGCTGGTCGCGGTCGCGCACGTGAACGACCGGTACCAGATCGACCACGAGGCCGGTGCCTGGATGGCGCTCGCGCGATTCGCGGCCGACGGGACCCTCTACCCGCCCCTTGTAGAAGACGGCATCTACGGGGGCACGCGCTGGATGCCGCTGCAGATCGCCGCCAGCGGCGGCCTCGCCTGGGCTACGGGCGAGGAGCTCGTGTCGGGGAAGCTCTTCGCATACATCGTGTTCGCCGCCCTGCTGGCGCTCGTCTTCTTCGCGCTTCGCCAGCAGCGCTGCCCTCTGCCGCTGGCGCTCGGACTGAGCAGCGTGCTGCTCGTGACCGACACGGGCCTGCTGGCCGCGACCTCGATCTACGGAGACGCGCTGTCGGTTGCGTTCCAGGTCGGCGCGCTGATCCTCGTCCTGCGGAAACCGACGCCGGGCTGGGCTGCCGCCGCCGGCGCCCTGTGCGCGCTCGCCTGGCTGAGCAAGACGTCCGCACTCTGGGCGGCGGCCGCGATCTTCGTCTGGCTGCTAGTTCACCACCGGCGCTCGCGTGCTTGCGTTCTCCGCGACGGCGATCGTCGCTTCGGTTGTCGGCTGGGTGGGCTTCGATCTCCTCAGCCGGGGGCGGATGTACGACAACCTCGTGGAGCTCTCGGGTTCGGGCTTCACCGGCGTGCAGCGGGTCTTGTTCCATTCACCGCTCAGGCTCGGCAAGTTGTTCCTCGATCATGCGCCCGCCTTCAGCGTGCTCGTGGGCATCGCACTCGTAGCGATCGTCCTCGGGCTCCGGCAGCGCCGCCTGACCCTCTACCAGCTCGCGCTCCTGGCGTCCGGCGCCATTCTGATCGTGATCCTTGCCGACTACGGCACCGACTGGAATCACCTGCTCGACATGCAGGTGGCGGCCGTGCTCGTCGTGGGGGAGCTCTACGCGACGGCGGGCGCGATGAGCAGAGGGCCTGTCGTGCGAACGGCTGTGAGCGCGATCCTCGTCGTCGCCTTGCTCGGGCGGCTACATCAAGACTGTTGCCGGAGACACACACGGCGCCGTGCGCGTGCTCGGCGGCAAGAGCCGAGACCCCTCGACCGAGAAGTATCCCCTCGAGGGCCTCGTCACGCGGGAAGACACGCTGCTCTCGGAGGATCCCTCCATTCCCGTGCTGCTGGACCAGACGCCCGTCGTGCTGGACACGTTCATGCTCCTGAGGCTCGATCGAGACGATCCCGACCAGACCGAGGAGCTCCGCCGGCGAATCGAAGTCGAAGGCGTTCTCCAAGAGTCGTTCTGATCAGGGAGCTCGACGTCACCGACGATTGGTGGCGAACGAACCACTTCGGCCCTCGGATGATTCGGAGCATCGCCCGCAACTATAGCCTCCGCGCGAACGTCGACCGGTACTGGGTCACGAGCCGTCGTAACGGGACCGTCGATCCGCCCGCTGCGCGGCCGGGCCGGTGCTTCTTTGTGTTAGTGGCTCTTAGGAGCGGCGCTCGCGAGCCGACGGCTCTGAGGCCGAAGCCGAAGCATGCAGCGAGGAGCAGCGCGCCGAGTGCTGCAGCGGCCCACGCCGGGAAGCCGGTGAACGGAAGCTCCTCGGCCGCCACGGCCTGTGGCTCGTTAGCTTGCGCCAGCTTCCGCCCCTGCGACAGCTGCAGCCGGTGGTGGCGGTCGGCGGCGGCTGCGCGGCTTCCGCCGGCGCGGGGGCGGCAGGCGGTGGCGCAGGCGGCGGCGCAGGCGGCGGCGCCGGCGGCGGCGGCCGGTGGCGGCGGTGGCGGAGGTGGCGGAGGTGGAGGCGGAGGTGGCGGCGGAGGCGGAGGCGGAGGTGGCGGAGGTGGAGGCGGTGGTGGTGGAGGTGGAGGCGGTGGTGGCGGAGGAGGCGGTGGCGGTGGCGGTGGCGGAGGCGGTGGCGGGGTGGCGGTGGCGGAGGCGGAGGCGGTGGTGGCGGAGGTGGCGGCGGAGGTGGCGGCGGTGGTGGCGGAGGTGGTGGCGGAGGAGGAGGCGGTGGTGGTGGTGGCGGTGGTGGCGGTGGTGGCGGAGGCGGAGGTGGAGGTGGTGGCGGTGGCGGTGGTGGCGGAGGTGGCGGTGGCGGTGGCGGTGGTGGCGGTGGCGGTGGTGGTGGTGGCGGAGGTGGAGGTGGTGGCGGAGGTGGTGGCGGAGGTGGCGGTGGCGGCGGAGGAGGCGGCGGCTGCGGTAGAGGTACAGATGCCGAGTTGTCCGTCAGCGGGACGACCGGAGGGCTGCTATCGGCCGACGCGCCAGCCGAGCTCGGCGTGACAGCGACGACGGCAATGACTGCCGCTACACCTACAAGAAGCGTACGTAGCCGTCGCACCGGTTCGGTCTTACCCCCCTCCCGCGAGCGCCTAAGCGTCCGCCAGAATCGCTCGGTCTGCAGACGAATCTCAGTCGCAACGGCTCCATCTGTCAACAAAGACTTTTCAAATGGCGAGAAACTCGTGTCGGGGACGCGCGTTCGCGTACGTGCGATCGCCCTGCAGTGAGCTGGTGCTGTCCAAGCAAGTCAGCCTCGGCATGAGCGATAGCTCCACCCTACCGCACACATGGAGCAGAATGGATCTACGAGCCTCGGTAGGTTTGTGGCTTGAGCGCGACGCTGCATCCGGAGAAGAAGGCCCTCGTGACCGGCGGAGCCGGGTTTATCGGCTCCCACCTCTGCGAGCTGCTGCTCGACGACGGCTGGGAGGTCTGGGCGCTCGACGATCTGTCCACGGGCTCACTCGCCAACGTCGAGCATCTGAGCGGAAATCCCAGCGTTCCATCTCGTGGTCGACTCGGTGCTCAACCGTGCCGTCGTCAACGAGCTCGTCCACAAGTGCGACGTCGTCTACCACCTCGCCGCCGCCGTCGGCGTGCGGCTGATCGTCGAGCAGCCGGTGCACACGCTGGTCACGAATCTCGAGGGCACCGAGGTCGTGCTCGAGCACTGCAACCGGTTCGGGAAGCGCGTGCTCATCGCCTCGACCTCCGAGGTGTACGGCGACCACCGGGACGAGACGCCGCTCGAGGAGACCGCGAGGCGCGTCTACGGTCCCACCACGCAGCGTCGCTGGGCCTATGCCGACTCGAAGGCGATGGACGAGTTCCTCGCGCTCGCACATCACCAGGAAGGCGGTCTCGACTGCATCATCGCGAGGCTCTTCAACACCGTGGGGCCCCGGCAGTCCGGCCAGTACGGCATGGTGGTGCCGCGCTTCGTCGAGCGAGCGATCGCCGGCGAGCCGCTGGAGATCTTCGGAGACGGCAAGCAGACGAGGTGCTTCTGCCACGTCTCGGACACGATCCGCGCCCTGCACGGGCTGATGGAACACGACTCGGCCGGCGAGATCTACAACGTGGGCTCGACGGAGCAGATCGCGATCATCGACCTCGCCCAGAAGGTGATCGACGCCACGGGATCCTCGTCGACGATCACGTTCGTCCCGTTCGAGGACGCATACGGCCACGGCATCGAGGACATGCTCCATCGCATCCCGTCCACGGACAAGATCCGGGCCGCCACCGGTTGGCAGCCGACGCGTCGACCTCGACGGGACCCTCGCCGACGTCGATCGCGACCTCGAGTCGTCAGATCGCTTCGCGGCGCCTCGCGCCGTTGCGCGAGGCATAAATACGCTCGAAAAGGGGTATGGCACCACGACTGCCGCACGACAGGGGACCGTCGCGACGCCCGTCCGATGAGAGCCCAATGGGCATGAGCCCCTTCCGACACAGTCTGCGCGAGCGCGATGGCGACTTCTCCGCGCCGGCCGGCGCTCATGGCCGTCCTGGCCTGGACGCCTTCCGCGCTCGCCGTCGGCGACCCGCCCGTGAACAGCGAGCGCCCGGCGATATCGGGCGACGCGCGCTACGGGCAGACGCTGACGGGAACGCAGGGGGTCTGGACCGGTGCCCAGCCGATGACGTTCGCATACCAATGGCGACTGTGCGCCGCGGACGGGAGCGACTGCGCGGATATCCCCGGCGCTACGGCGCTCACGTACGCGCCGGGAACGGCAGACATCGGCGGCCGGGTCCACATTCGCGTCACTGCCTCCAACTCCGACGGCTCGGCCGCCCAGCGCTCGTGGAACTCCTCCGTCGTCGTCTCCCCGCCGATCAACACCGCGCTGCCCGGCCTCTCCGGCATCGCCCGCGTCGACGAGACGCTCACCGGCACCACGGGAACGTGGATCGGTACCTCGCCGATCGCTTACGCGTACCAGTGGCGGCGGTGCGACACAAACGGCTCGAACTGCGCGAACATCGGCGGAGCGACGGGCACCTCCTACCTCCTCGTCTCTGCGGACGTGGGCAGTCGCGTCCAGATGCGGGTGACGGCGTCCAACTCGCACGGGAGCGAGGTCAAGCGAACGTGGAACTCGGCCGTCGTCGTCTTTCCTGGGCCGCCTCCCCCGCCACCTCCTCCGCCGCCTCCTCCGCCACCGCCACCGCCTCCGCCTCCTCCACCGCCGCCGCCTCCTCCTCCGCCACCTCCTCCACCGCCTCCGCCTCCCCGCCTCCGCCTCCTCCGCCGCCTCCGCCACCGCCGCCAGCAGTGATCGACGTCAAAGCGAGCTACGGGACGTCGGACAGCGCGATCCGTGCGGCGATCACGGCAGCGAAGGCGCAGGGCAAGGCGCTGTACTTCTCCGCCGCGACCTACACGTACACGTCAGCGCTCTACCTCGACGGGCTGACCGCCTACGGTGACGGGCCCAGCTCCGTGCTCAGCGCGTCCAACCGCGCGAGCTCGGCCATCGTCCTGCGCGGGTCCGGCCCGGTGCTCCGAGACCTCAAGGTCACGTCACCGAACTCCGTGTCGCGGTCGCAGGCCTACATCCGCGCCAACGTCCAGGTCGACGGCGCGTCGAACTTCGTCGTCGAGCGCCTGACGATCGTCGAAGCGGAGCAGAACGGGATCATCGTCCACAACGAGTCCGACGGCGGCATCGTCAGGAACAACAACGTCTCGCAGACCCTCGCCGACGCGATCCACATCACCGACGCAACCGAGGACATCCTCGTCACGAACAACACCGTCCGCGATGCAGGCGACGACCTGATCGCCGTCGTCAGCTACCTCGTCGATCCGGCGCGGTGCAAGAACATCACGATCAAGGGCAACGACGTCGCTGGACAGACCAGCGGTCGCGGCATCAGCAACGTAGGCGGAGAGTCCGTCACGATCCAGAACAACACGATCGCGGATACCAACGGCGCCGGCATCCTCGTCGCCTCGGACGGTGACTACGGCACGTACGGCCCCCTCAACACGCAGGTGCTCGACAACGTCATCGACACAACCGACCTCGGCGACATCCACCACGCCGGCATCCAGATCTTCGGCCAGCCTGGGAACATGGCTCAGAACACGCTCGTCAGAGGCAACATCGTCAGGAACACGAAGTACCGGGGCATCTACATCGGCCCTAACTCGAAGGGGACGCTGGTCGACGACAACGAGCTCGAGAAGATCGCCGAGCAGGGCATCTTCGCGAGCGCAGCGCGCGACCTGACGGTGACCAGCAACACGCTCACGGAGATCGGCACGTACGGCCTCTACGCGCGGAACACCGTCCTTGGCCGGCTGGAGTTCAAGTCCAACACGATCTCGTGGGTCAACGCGTCCGGGGAGGGCGGAATCGACGTCATCCACGTCGAGCCGAACACTTCGCTGACTTCGGGAGAGGTTTCGGGCAACAAGTACAAGCCGAAGTCCGGCGGCTCCTACGACAAGCTCGTCGAGTCGACGGACCCGAAGGTCGTCGTCTTCAACAACGTCCTGTTCTAGCTTCGGCGCGCCCCGCGGTCGCGGGCCGTCGTCAAGATGTGGCGATGCCGCGAGTCCGCGTCCTGCACGTCGCCCAGCCACTCGCCGAGGGCGTTCCGCGCTCCGTGGGGCGGCTGCTCGTCGACCAGGTAGAGCGCGGTTTCGAGGTCGTCGTCGCCTGCCCCGCAGCGAGTGCGGCCACGGCGACGGCAAGGGAGGCGGGGGCGCGGCACGTCGTTTGGGAGGCAACCCGCGAGCCGGGGCCCTCGGTCGTGTCCGAGACGAGGCGGCTGGGCGGAATCCTGCGATCGGAGCGGCCGGACGTCCTCCACCTGCACTCGTCCAAGGCCGGCCTGGCGGGGCGGCTGGCGGCGCGCGGCAGGCTGCCGACGGTCTTCCAGCCTCGCGGCTGGTCCTTCGAAGCCGTGTCCGGGCCGACGCGAGCCGCTACCGTCGCCTGGGAACGATTCGGCGCCAGATGGGCGGCCGCAGTCGTGTGCGTCAGCGAAGGCGAGCGAGCGCGCGGCGAGAGCGAAGGGATAGACGCACGGTGGCGCGTCATCGCGAACGGCGTGGACCTGCAGGAGCACACCGCGGCCGACGACGGCGAACGCACGCGTGCACGTGAGCAGCTCGGCCTGGGCGACGGTCCGCTCGCAGTCTGCGTTGGCCGCCTGAGCAGGCAGAAAGGCCAGGACGTCCTGCTCGACGCGTGGCCCGAGGTGCTGCGACGCGCTCCCGCCGCGCACCTCGCGCTCGTCGGAGACGGCCCCGCGCGGGACGAGCTCGTGCACCGCGGCACGCGGAACGTCATCTTCGCAGGCAACCGGTCGGACGTCTCGTACTGGCTCGCAGCAGCCGACGTCGTCGCGCTGCCCTCGCGTTGGGAGGGTATGTCTCTGGCCATGCTCGAAGCGATGGCGCGCGGTCGCAGCACCGTGGCGAGCGACGTGTCCGGAGCCCGGGACGCGCTCGGCGACGACGCCGGTGCAGTCGTGGCCGTGGAGGACGCTGACGCCTTCGCGAACGCTCTCGTCGAGCGCTTGCTCGACCCCCGGCGTGCCGAGACAGAGGGACGCGCCGGCCGCGCCCGTGCCGAGGCGCGGCACGACATCAAGCGGGCCAACGAGGCGATGGCGAATCTCTACCTGGAGCTCCTGCAGAGACCTCCTGCATGAGCAGCAGCATCCCGCCAGTCCAGCTCCACACGGCCCTCGTCCACGACCGCTTTCAGGGCTACTTCGGAGCCGAGCGAGTGGTGGAAGCCATCCGAGCGGGGCTGTTCGACGAGGACAACCAGCCCGACATCATCACCTTCTATGCCGCGCGCGAGCACCTGCCGCCGGAGATCGTCGCCCGGATCCGGCAGGAATCGCGCCTCGCACGTCTTCCAGGAATGGGCAGCACAGGAGGCTGGAAGTACTTGCTCCCGGTGATCCCGCGGTACTTCCGGAACCTTCGGCTCGACGGATACGAGCTCGTGCTCTCCTCATCGCACACGTTCGCGATGCACGTCCGCCCACCCGCCGGCGTGCTCCACGTCTGCTACTGCCACACGCCGGTTCGCTATGCGTGGATTCCGCCCGAGCGGGGGGACGACGAGCGGGGGATCGCAGGCGTGGGGCTGCGTGGGCTTGGGCCTTACTTCAGGCGGCTCGACCTTCGCGCTTCGGCGTACCCGGACAGCTTCGTTGCCAATTCGACCGCCGTCCAGGAGCGAATCCGTCGGTTCTACGGTCGTGACTCGGTCGTCATCCACCCGCCTGTCGACGTCGACGAGTTCACGCCGACGGCCGCCGAGCGGGTCGACTTCCTGTGGGTGCAGCGGCTGGTGCCGCACAAGCGGCCGGAGGTCGTGGCGGAGGCGTTTCGCGGGCTGCCTCACAGGCTGACGATGGTCGGCGAGGGGATGTTGGAGGACTCCCTGCGCGCCTCGCTGCCCGAGAACGTCCGCTTGCTCGAGTGGCTGCCGCGCACCGACCTCATCCCGCTCTTCGAGCGCGCCGCGGGGTTCATTCACATCGGCGAGGAGGACTTCGGCATCAGCATGGTCGAGGCGCTGGCGGCAGGTGCGCCGGTGATCGCGGTCGACCAGGGAGGCGCACGCGACATCGTGCGGCCGGACGTCGACGGCGTCCTGATCGAGGCACCGGACGCGGGAGCGCTGCGGGACGCGGTGGAGGCGGTCGCATCACGCTCGTGGGATCACGAAGCGCTCGCTGAACGCGCCCGGGAGTTCTCGCGAGATCGCTTTCTCGCGCGCTTCAGAGCGCACCTGTCGCAGCTCGGGGTTCCCTAGCCCACCAGGAGCGTCGCCAGGTCTTCCCAGCCGGGGATGTCAAGCGCAGGCGACACCTCGAGAGACAGGGCCGCGCTGACCGCCGCCGCCGCGCTCGCGCCGTCTCCCCGCTCGTAGCTGACGACGTTCGGTCGCGAGCTCTGGAGGAAGGCAGGCATGATGATCGGAATCCCGCAGTACGAGAACTGGATCACCTTCAGCGTGTCGGTGAGGGCTTCTGCGCCCGGTCGATAGGCAACGGTGTGCAGGCCGATATCGGCGTGCTTCACGAAGCCAAGCGTGTCTCGGAACGGCACCTCGCCGTAGCTGACGATGTTCGGGAGCCCTAGGTCGAGCCGCTGGCCGACGAGGTGGAAGGTCACCTCGGAGTGCGCCTCGGCGGCAGCGCACAGGAAGTCGAGGTCCGGCTGGTAGAAGCCGAGGAAGACGGCGTTCGGCCCTGACGAATAGGGGTTCGGCGCCGGCTGGTCGAACGCGGACTTGTCGATCGCGTGACCGTGGAGGTACGCGTTCGGCAGGTGCTCGAAGCGACGGTGCAGGTACGCGCTGGGCGTCGAGACGATGTCACACCGCGCTGCGAGCTCCGTCTCGCACCGCCGCACGGCGGGATGCAGGCGCAGGCTCTCCATGTCGTCGGAGACTCGGTACGCGATGCGGGCGCGCGAGGCGAGCGATCGCGCTCTGTCCACGAGGACGAGCGCGGGCGTGCTTTCGAAGACGACGAGGTCGGCCATGCGCAGCTCATCGGCGAGCGGGCCGAGCGACAGGCGTGGGTAGCCGTGGATGAACACGGGCGTGCTCAGCGTGTTGAGCACCGAGCTTCTGAGGTTCGCCGGGTGAAAGGGCGTGAAGTGGACGTACGAACGGATCGACGGCGTGACCCGCACGAGGTGTCCTCCCTCTCGTCGCACCGGATACTGGAAGCGCGGGTCCTCGCCGAGCTTGGACAGCCAGCTGATCGGCGCGGTGACGAAGACGACGTCCCAGCCAAGGCGGGCATAAGCATCGGCCAGGAAGTGGAAGCCTGCCCGCCGCTTGGACGCGTAGTAGTGGTACGAGAAGAGAACGACCCTCATCGGCCGTTCGCGCTCATCAGCGTGATGTACGCGTCGTGGTCGGCTGGGGCCTGCAACCGAGTGTTGTGCCACAGGAGCGTGAAGTCGCCGCGAAAGAGCTCGCAACGGCGGCGAAGCAGCGTGGCGCTATCGACCGTCTCCTCGTGCGACAGCTCCATGCGGTCGAGCAACGCCACCTCCATCACGACGAGCGGGCGCTCGCGGATGCGCAGCTCCTGTCGCGTCAGCACGTTGAAGACCGGAAACTCGTAGCAGCAGCCCGCGCGGAAGCCACCGATCGACGAATAGCCCAGCGTCGTGTCGTAGGCGACGCCGGCGTCCTCGAGCGCCTGCCACGTGGTCGGCGTCTCCCAGCGCAGATAGTGCTGTCTGTTCCCCCAAGCCGTCTGGCGGATGCCTTCGTCTTCACACGTGGCGCGTAGCGCGTCGAGCTCCCGTTTGATCACCTCGGCCTCCCGGTGAGCTCTGTAGCTGGCATGGAGACCGATCTCGTGACCCCGCGCGCCGATCCGTCGCAAGACCGCGCGCAGGGGTTCGTCCGACGGCGCGTAGGCGGCGTCGATGTCGAGCCCGGTGCGCTCCCCGAAGAAGTAGAAGGCGCTCGTCGTCCCGGCTTGCTCGGACAGCGCCATCAGCTCGTCGTACGTATCGCACAGGTCGTGCTTCGATCCCTGGCCAGGCCCGCGCCCGTACGCGCCGAGCCTTCGGGTCGCGAGGCCGAAGTCTCGCCGGCGCACGATGTCGGAGCCAAGCTTCAGCAGCAGATCCGCCGCCGAGGGCTCGCGGCAGAAGGCCGTGTCTATGTCGTGGCTGGGCAGGAACCGCGGCTCGCGCGGGGCTCGCTCCAGCCCCGGCCAGAGCAGCTGGAGCGCCGACCAGAGCAGCTCGACGTACTCGTTCACGATCGGGCGGTCGGCGAACCCCTCGCGCACGGCGATCGCTGCCTCTGCAGGAAAGCGCTCGTGCAGGTCGCGGGCGCCGCCGGGCACCGACTCCTCGTACCGCGTCACCATGAAGAAGGCGCTCCCGAAGACGTCGAGGCCCAACGTCACGCTGCCCTCGTCAGCCCGGAAGTACGTACCGGGCGCGTGTTCCTGACCGAAGAGGACCGGCAACCGGGCATCGACGAGCTGGGCGCCTCCAAGCGCTCCGTTCACGGTCCATACGGGCAGCGGGCCGGCCGGGATGGACTCCGGGACGAAGCCAGCGCTCGGACGGCGTGGCCAGGAACACGTCAGCCAACAGCAGCTCACCCGGCGACCCGGTGAGCGTGATCGAGACGTCGTCACGTTCCTCCGGGACGAGCTTGCACGCGAGCCCCAACCACTCGGAGAGAACGAGCCGGACGGCGTAACGCCGCTCCGGCTCAGCGGATAGAGGGGTCCGGACGACGAGTGTCAACGGTGGGCGATACGCGGCCCGAGCCCGGGCTCCTGCCTGGCCGCCGCATACACCCTCGTCATCAGCAAGGCGATCGCCACCGTCGGCACGACCA
Source organism: uncultured Actinomycetes bacterium (assembly GCA_963821415.1). Classification (GTDB taxonomy): domain Bacteria; phylum Actinomycetota; class Thermoleophilia; order Gaiellales; family Gaiellaceae; genus PALSA-612. Next base: position 122,912 of record CAWGEE010000037.1, read on the forward strand.
TCTCGGTCCTGCCCCAGTAGAGGATGCGAAAGGAGTCGAGTATCCCCACCACGCAGAGCGCGTAGACGCAGATCGCCCACAGCTCTCCGTGCCGGAAGCGGGCATAGACGGCCCCGATCGCCGCACCGAGCCAGAACATGAGGACGATCCCTCCCCAGCCGACGTCCGCAAAGGCCACTCCCGGCAACGAGAACGTCGTCAACGCGTTGTCGTCCGGATAGAGGTCGTTGAGCAGCGCGGTGCGCTCCGCGTTGCCCGGACCGACGACGGGCATGTCGTCGCCGTCGAGACCCGAGGAAGTGAACGCGGCCGACAGGGTGTTGAAGACGTACTGGCGCGACTCGAGGTGGTCGACCGCATACATGCCGTTGTTCGTGCTCGTGATGACGTAGGCGAGGAATCGCTGCGCCGCGAGCGGCGTGCCGGCGTTGACGTCCGTCACGCCCACCGAGCCGGTGTCCTCCCTCGTCGCCAGGTACGTGCGGCTGAACTCGCTCGCGATCCAGAAGCCGATGAGAAGCACCGCCACCCCGGCGAGCCGCATCAGCACGCCGCGGCTGAGCCGTGCTCCCGGCCCTCGCTTGGCGCGACTCGCGGCCGTGCCGGCAACGGCGGCGGCAACGACGTACGCGAACGCGATCAGCCGCTCGGCAAACGCAAAGCTGATCAACAGTGCAAGCAGCAGCCCGAGCCCGAGGATCCAGGTCATGCGGCGCCGGACGCGCGGGTCAGGCGCCAGCACCGCGGCCAAGGCGGCCAGCGGTGCGACGGCGACGATCAGGTGCACCCACACCGTGATCAACGCGATCTTCGCCGGCTCGAAGTACTCCTCCGCGAGGATGCTCCAGGACCCGCCGCTCACGATCTCACTGATGAGCGGAGTGAAGCCTCCCGCCCGCTGCGCACCCGCTGCGATGAGGTAGAGCGCTGTCGCGGCGCCGATGACGAAGATCCACTGGGTGCCGTGCGCGAGCACGCGCGCCGTGTCGGGAGACACGCGGGAGACCGGGAGCCGGGCAGCACCCTCCGCCCGGAGCATCGCCGGTCCGACCACCGTGCCGAGCGTGAACGCCGCGACAGCGGCGAGGAAGAAGGCGACCGCCGATGCCGAGGTGTACTTCTCCGACGACGTCAGGCGGAGGAACGTCTCCTCCGACATGAGCGCCCAGATGCCGAGCACCGCGGTCCACAGGAGAACGAACAGCACACCTGGGTGGAGGAGGATGCCTCGATTGTGTGTCGAGCGTGCGGTGTCGCCGGCAGCCGTCGCCGCCAGAGTGCTCATTCGTTGGACAGGCGCGCCGGCTCCGGCGTTGGCTCCGGCCGCTCGCGCCTCCGCTCCGACCCGTACGACGGGTAAGTCCCGTATCCGTCGGATGCAGGAACGTCGGTGACGACGACGCCGAGCACGTCGGCCGGCGAGCTGTCGAGCACGCGCTTCAGCTCTCCGATCACCGGGCGCCGGGTCTTCGTCAGCCGCGAGACGATCAGCACGGCGTCCAGCTGGGACATCAGCGCGATGCCGTCGCCCACGCTGAGCAGCGGAGGCGAGTCGACGATCACGACGTCTGCTCGTTTCTTGAGGCTGTTGAGGAGATCGGAGACCGCGTGGGTGGCAATGAACTCACCGGGGTTCGGCGGCACGATCCCCGTCCCGATGTAGTACAGCGAGCCCTTGGGCACCCGCGACTCCGAGCCCCTGCGCGCCGCCGACGAGCCCGGCGTGGGAATGACGCCGTTCATGACGACGTGCATTGCGCCGACAAGGTCTGCCCGGCTGAGCACGATGTCTGTGATGCCGGGCTCGTTTGCCGCCTCGAACAGCCGGCCGAGACCCGGTCGTCTGAGGTCGAGGTCGACCGCGATGACGCTCTTGCCCGCCTTCGCGAGTGCCACGGCAAGATTGGCGGCCGTCGTCGTCTTGCCCTCGCCCTCCGTCCCGCTCGCGACCATGATCGTCTTCGCGCCGCGCTCGAGGTTGACCAGCTCGAGATTGGTCCGAAGTATTCGGAACGCCTCGGCTTCCACGCTCCGCGGCTTCTGGAGCGAGACGGCGCCCGTCGTGCCCTTCGGCGGCGGCGGAATCCGCGCCAGCAGCGGCAGCTGAAGCGCCTCGGCGATCTCGACCGGAGTCCGCAGCCGCGTGTCCGTCGCGTCGCGGATGAGCGCCAGGGCAATACCGCCGATGATGCCCAGCATGAGCCCGATGACTGCGGCTCGGACCGGGCGCGGCTGTACCTGCTCGGCATCTTCGGCGGGACGCACGAGTTGGGCGCTCGTCGTCTGCAGGGCGCCGAGCGTCCGCAGCTGGCTCAGCTGCTCCGACAGGCTGGCGTAGAGCGGCGACGTGGTTCCCCCACGCAGGCGCGCACGAATCAGCTGTGCCTGCACTTCCTGCTGGGCCTTGACGATCGCGGAGGTATCCAACTCGCGCCGGTACACCGGGAACCGCCGCGCATACTCGGTCGCGAGCGCGATCGCCTGGGCACGGTCACCGTCCGTGACGCTGAACTCGAGAATGTCCTGGTTCGGCTTCGTCCGCACGTTCGAGTTGTCGAGAAGCTCCTGCGGCGTCCGGTCCGTGAGGTTGAGAGCCTGCAGTGTTCGCCTGGCGAGCTCAGGGACTCGCGCGAGTGCCTTCTGCGTCTCGGCGAAGCGGTCGGCCGCCTCCGACGAGACGGGTTGGGCGAGCCCGACGAGGCTTGCCGCCGTCTGGTCGTTGAGCAGTACGTCGGCGGAGGCCTGGTAACGGTCGGGCTTGGTCAGCTCGTATCCGAGAAAAAGACCGAACGCCCCGAGGATCGCGATGACCACGATCCACCTGCGGCGGCGAAGAATGCTCGTGTACTCGGCGATGGTCATGAGAGGTGGTTTCGCGGACCGAGCCCTCGCCGTTCATCGGCGCGACACGGTTCCAGCTTGAAAGGTACCGGGTGTTATAGCCTGTCTCGTTGGCGAGGAACCGGCGGAACTCTTATTCGACGCCGCGGTCAGTAGCCCCGCCGAGCCTCACAGCGTGCGCTGCACGCCGGGCAGCGCGCGGGTAGCGGCCGATGTCGGTCCGCGTGGGGACGATGAGCGCGGCGGGCGTAAGGCCTGAAACCCGGGCCAGCGCCACCACCGAGCTGGCGCCGTACAGCGCGTAGGCGACAGCTGATGCGACCGCCGCCCCGGTGACGCCGTAATCCGGAATGAGGATCAGGTCGAGGCCGATCGTCACCACCATCGAGAGGCCCGCCAGAACTGACGCGAGACCGGGACGTCCGTAACCGCGGAGAGTCGAGCCTATGGCCAGCCCGATCCCGAGAAACCACATCGACGGCAGGAGGATCAGCATCGGTGTTACCGCGTCGGCGAAGTCCTCGCCGAACACGACGGGAACGAGTGGCGGTCCGAGGATCGCAAGCCCACCGACTGCGACCGCACCCAGGAGACTGCAGTTGCGAATCGCTTCGCCGGTCAGATCCTGGCGTTCGATGCCTTCGAGCCGTGCGACGAGGGGCAGCATGCTTCCCGCAAAGCCGACAGCAAGGATGGTCACGGTCTCTGCCACCGACTGTGCGACGGCATAGACTCCGACCTGGTCGAGCGGGCGAAAGTGCTGTAGCACGAGGATGTCGAGCCTCAGGCTCGCGAACGCAGAGACCGTCCCCACCTGAACGAGCAGGCCATAGCGAAGAATCGACGTCAGGGCTGGTCGCGAGAAGCGGGGGCGCGCATAGCGCAGGATGACCGGGCTGCCGAGGACGACGGCGGCCAGCCAGCTCAGGATGAGTGCAGAGAGAGCGCCAGAGACGCCGTAGCCGAGCAAGCCCAGCAGCACGGCGAGGATCACCACGAACACCGCTCTGGAAGTGGCCTTGAGCGCGTTCGACCATCCGAATCGGAGCATGCCGACGAGAAACTGGAGCGTCGCGTAGCCAAGGAAGATCGCCGGCACGAGAGCGCCGACGAGCACCCACGCGTCACCACCCTCACCTCGTGCGATCAGGTTCGCGAGCTCGTCCCGCAAGAGCCACGACAGAGGAACGAAGACGGCCCCGAGCAGGGCGGCCCACGCGAGTGCTGCTCCCAGCACCTCAGCCGCAGCGGACACGCCGCTGCTCAGGTGATACGTGATCGAGATCGGGACGCCCAGGCCGAAGATCGCGACGGCGAGCGCTCCGCACAGCCACATGAGCGCAAACAGTCCCCGGTCCGACGGACCGAGCCACCTGGCCACGACGACGGCTGCAATGAAGCCGAGAACGACCGTTGCGAGCGTGCCGAGCGTGTTGAGGATGACAGCGCGCGCGAGCAAGGGCGTCGTCACCCTACTGATAGCCAACTACGGAGCCTGCCCGGCCCCCTGGGCGCCTCAGTATCGTTGGTCTATGCCCGAGAGCGGAGTGGCCGCAGCCACGCGAGGGCGACAACTGCCGGAGTCGCACGCGGACGCCGACCACGAGCCGGCAGGACTCCGTGTCGTCTTTCTGTGCACGGGTAACCGCTTCCGTAGCCCTCTGGCGGCCGCGATCTTCGAGGAGGCGGCCACGCAGCACGGAGTGCCGGTGGCCGTGGAGTCCGCCGGCACGCTGGATACGGGCTCATGGCCCCCCTTCCGGGAGACCATCGAGCAGGCCGAGCGCCTTGGCTACGACATCTCGAGCCATCGCTCCCGACCCGCCCGTCAGGTGGATCTGAGCACCGCGGACCTGCTCATAGGCTTCGAGCGATCACACGTCGCCTATGCCGTGGTCGATGCCGGCGTTGCGGCCGAGCGAGCCTTCACGTTGCCCGAGCTCGTCCAGCTGCTCGAGTTCGAGGATGTACCCGTTCGCGACGCCGATCGTGCCGCCGGGGTACGAATGGCCATCGAGCAGGCGGGGGCCCGCCGCGCCGCCCTCGGCCGCACTCCGGGCAGTCCGGAGATTGTCGATCCCGTCGCAGCGCCTCGGCGCGTCCAAGCACAGGTTGCCGACGAGATCCGGGAGTTCGTCGACCGGCTCGTGAGCGAGCTTTTCGGCTAGTCCTCCTTCGACCTGAGCGCTGGAAAGAGGATCACGTCGCGGATGGTGTCGCGCCCGGTGAGCAGCATCGTCAGCCGGTCGATCCCCAGGCCGAGGCCCCCGGTCGGCGGCATGCCGTACGACAACGCCTCCACGTAGTCGGGATCACCGCGGACGCCCTCGACGTGCTCCGACTGCTGGTCGAAGCGCAGCTGCTGCTCGTCGGGATCGGCGATCTCCGAGTAGGCGTTGCCCAGCTCCATGCCCGCGGCGAAGTACTCGAAGCGCTCCGTGAGCGTCGGGTCGCCGTCCGTCATGCGCGCGAACGGCGACAGCTCTACGGGATGGTCGTGGACGATCGTAGGAGCCACGAGGGACGGCTCCACGAAGTGGCCGAAGGCGTGATCGACGAGCTGGGCCCAGTCCTTGTCCGCCGTCGTGTCGACGCCTCGCTCCTCGAGCCAGGCACGCAACTCGTCCGCATCGCGCGTCCAGAGCTCGAGTCGCTCGAGCGACTCCACGAACGGCAGCCGCGCCCACGGCGCCTTCAGGTCGATCTCATGCCCCTTGAACTGGACGACGGTCGTCCCCAGCACCTCTCGCGCGACGTGCTCGATCAGCTTCTCCATTCTCGCCATCGTGTCCTCGTAGTCGGCGTACGCCTCGTACCACTCGAGCATCGTGAACTCGGGCTGGTGCTTGTACGAGACGCCTTCGTTGCGGAAGTCCTTGCCGATCTCGTAGACCCGCTCCAGGCCGCCGACGATGAGCCGCTTGAGATAGAGCTCGGTCGCGATGCGCAGGTAGAGATCGGTGGCGAGCTCGTTCGAGTGCGTGACGAACGGGTGCGCGAAGGCGCCGCCGTAGCGGGGCTGAAGCACGGGCGTCTCGACCTCTACGAAGCCGCAGTCGTCCAGGTACTTCCTGATCGACGTGACGATCCTCGACCTCGTCGCGAAGTCGGCCCTCGTCTCCTCGCTCATCAGCAGATCGAGGTAGCGCTGCCGGTAGCGGAGCTCGGGGTCCTTGAGCCCATGGAAGGTGTCGGGCAACGGGCGGCGGACCTTCGCCAGCAGCACGAGCTCGTCGACGGCGAGCGAGGGCTCCCCGCGCCGGGTCTTCATCGGCTGCCCCGAGGCTCCGAGGATGTCGCCGAGGTCGACGTCCACCTCACCCGCGCGCTCGGCCGGGCAGAACAACTGGATGCGGCCCGAGCGGTCGACGAGGTCGAGGAAGACGAGCTTGCCCATGTCACGGCGAGCCATGACGCGGCCCGCTACCCGCATCGTCTGGTCGGCGTTCTCGCCGGCCTCGAGTGCCTCGGCGGCCTCCCGCACGGCGGCCACATCGTCCCGGTCGGGGAAGCGCTTGGGTAGCTCGCCGCTCATGGCGGCGAGCCTACCGCGTGCTCGGCTAGGCGATGGCGACGATCTTGTACTTGAGCGAGCCGCGCGGCGCCGTCACCTGGACGACCTCGCCCTTCTTGCGCCCCATGATCGCCTTGCCGACCGGCGACTCGTTGGAGAGCTTGTTCTCCGACGGGTTGGCCTCCGCCGAGCCGACGATCGTGTACTCGAACGTCTTGTTGGCAGCCATGTCCTTCAGGCGGACGACGGAGCCGACCGAGACGATGCCCTTCGCGATGTCCTTCTTCTCCAGCACGCGCGCCGCACGGAGACGCTCCTCGAGCGTCGCGATCCGGTGCTCGAGCATGGCCTGCTCGTTCTTCGCGTCGTCGTACTCCGCGTTCTCGGCGATGTCGCCGAACTCTCGCGCGTGGCGGATCCGATCGGCCACCTCTCGCCGCTTCTCGGTCGACAGGTACTCGATCTCGTCCTTGAGCTTCGCGTAGCCCTCTTTCGTGAGAATGACTTCGTTCACGATCACCGCTCCAAAGTAGAAAGACGTCTCCGGGAGAAAAAAGTCGCGGCCTTAGCGCGCCGCGAGGGCGCATTGTAGCCGCTCCGGCCCGGCCCGCGCAATCCCCGATCACGCATAGAATTCTCGCTCTGTGCAGGTAAATCTCCGGGATTCGTGGCACATCGGGCCGGTGTCGGTGCCCTCGCGGCTCGTGCTGGCACCGATGGCCGGCGTGAGCGTCCAGGCATTTCGCCGTCAGGGCAGGCGCTACGGCGCAGGGCTCGTCTGCTCGGAGATGGTGAGTTGCGCCGGCATCCACTACCGCAACGAGCGAACGCTCGGCTACCTCCGCATCGCGGAGGACGAGCGTCCACTGGCCGTCCAGATCTTCGGCTCGGAGCCTGCGTTGATGGCAGAGGCAGCGCAGATCGTGGAGGCGGCGGGCGCCGACCTCGTGGACATCAACTTCGGCTGCCCTGTCCGGAAGGTGACGAAGACGGGCGCCGGCGCGACGCTGCTCGAGCAGCCGGAGCGCGCATGCGGCATCGTCGGCGCGGTCGCCGAGGCCGTGTCGGTGCCCGTCACCGTGAAGATGCGCCGTGGCCTCGAGAACGGCTCGCGCACCTGCCTGTCGCTGGGGCCGCAACTCGTCGAGGCCGGCGCCGGCAGCCTCACCCTCCACCCGCGATCAGCCCGCCAGATGTACACGGGCGAGGCCGACCACCGGCTGACGGCCGAGCTCGTCGAGCTCGTCGATGTTCCCGTCGTTGCGTCCGGTGACGTCGTCTCACACGCACGAGCGGTGGAGATCCTCGAGAGCACGCGCGCCGAGGCGGTCATGGTGGGCCGTGCCGCCCAGGGCAACCCGTGGACGCTGCGCGAGATCATGGACGGAGTCGAGGAGGAACCGTCACGCGCAGAGGTGGCGGCAGAGCTGATTCTGTTCATCCGCGAGACGGTGCGGGAGCTGGGCGAGGGGCGGGCGACCGGCTTTCTGAAGAAGTTCTACGGCTGGTACCTGCGCCGCGGCCGCTTTCCTCGACCGTTCGTGCAGGAGCTCGTGCGTCTCGAGTCGACGGAGGAAGTCGTCCGCGGCTGCTGATCGCCGAGCCGGAGGCAGCCGCGGCACTCGCAAGGCTCGAGGCCGAGCTGCCCGACTCCGACGGCGTCGTCGTGCCGTTGCCGATCTCGGCCTACGGCGGCGGTTAGGAGGGTCTGGCGGAACGGTGCTCGTCGCCGGGGCGCGCTGGAGGTTGTGATGCAAGGACGCAGGGAGCCCGCGTACTCGTCAGTACGTGGGCGACCGAGGACGCCGCAGCGCGGCCTCCAGCGTGATTCCGGCGGCACAGTCACTGTTTCGCCAGACCCTCCTAGGCCGCCTGGTTCAGCTCCCACACCAGGCGCAGTCCCTCCAGCGTGAGCAGCTGGTCGACCTTCTCGATGGTCGCCGAGTGCGGCGCGATCAGCTCCGCCAAGCCGCCTGTCGCCACAACCTGTGCCTCGACGCCGAGCTCCTTGCGAATCGCCGCCACGATGCCGTCCACCTGGCCGGCGAAGCCGTACACAACGCCTGACTGCAGGGCGGTGGCTGTGGTCCGCCCGATCACCGACGGGGGGTCGACGAAGTCCACCTTGACGAGACGCGCCGCGCGCTGGAACAGCGCCTCCATCGAGATCTCGATTCCGGGCGCCAGCACCCCGCCGACGTACTCACCCTCCGGCGACACGACGTCGAAGTTCGTCGAAGTCCCGAAGTCGACGACGATGCACGGCGCCCCGTAGCGCTCCTTTGCCGCGACGGCGTTGGCTATCCGGTCCGGCCCGACCTCGCGGGGGTCGTCATAGCGCAGGGGAATGCCCGTCCGCACGCCCGGGCCCATGACGAGCAGCGGCGCCTTCGCCCAGCGCTCCGCGAACACCTCGTACTCGCGGATGAGCGTGGGCACCGTGGACGAGAGGCAGATGCCGTCGATCCGGTCGAGATCGATGAACCGGCCGACGAGCGCGCCGAGCTCGTCCCCTGTCCGCTGCGCCTCGGTGGCGACGCGCCAGTTTTCCCGGAGTGCGCCATCCTCGAAGAGCCCGTACACCGTCTGCGTGTTTCCGGCGTCGATGGCGAGCAGCGTTGACACCGATCCCCGAGCCTACCGAGAATGTCTGGTCATCGACGAAAGGAGCACAGCATGGCCGACTTCGGGCTGATGATCGGTTTCGGGCTTCCCGTTCGCGGGCGCGAGCAGAAGGCCGCACAGGTGTTCAACGAGGCCGTTGAGCTCTGGACGAACTGGCAGAACGACGGCACGATCGAGAGCTGGGACGCGGTCTTCCTCGAGGCGCATGGCGGTGACCTCGGCGGCTTCTTCCTCTTGCGCGGTGAGCGCGACAAGATCGCCTCCGCGCGCATGAGCGACGAGTTGAACGAGGTAGCGACGCGCGCTCAGCTGATCGTCGAGAACTTCGGCATCGTCGGAGCCGAGATGGGCGAGCGCATCGGCACGCAGATGGAGCTGTTTCTCCAGAGCTCGGCGGAGCTGGCGTAGGCGACGGTCAACGAAGGTGACGGGGAGGGTCGCCGCCGCGGCCCTCTCTCTCATTGCCTGGGAAGGGACTGCCGCCGCGAGCGCGAACAGCCTCCTTCCGGAGAGCGTCATGTCCAGGTCCTTCGCCCACTCCAGTCATATGCCGTGCCCCGAGTGCGGCGCATCGGTTGCGGCCGGCGAGCAGGACGCGCACACGTGTGACCCGGAGCGCCGCGTCGACTACCAACTCTTCCAGCTGCGGGACGACGTGGCCGCCTTCGACGAGGCTCTTTCGAGCTACCTCGAGTCGCCTGGGGCAGCTTCGCGCAGTGGGTCGCCGAGCGCGACCGAGGCTAGACCTAACTAGCGTCGTCGTCGCGGGGAAGAGCTTCGCCGATCCGCTCGGCCAGCGCCTCGGCCGTGAGCGTCGGCTCCTCGCCCTCGCGGCGGAGCTCCTCGACGGTCAGATCCGTGGACGTGTAGACCTCCGCCCGCGGGATCATCCGCGTCGGGCGGTTCTTGTCCCACACCCAGACGTCCTCCATCTTCACGTGGAAGAACGGGTACGACGGCTGCGGCGCGTAGTTGATGTCGAGCGTGTTGCAGAGATACGTCGCGTCCTGCGTCAGCACGCAATAGCGAAACAGGCTGAAGACCGCCGAGTACTCCCTCTTGAGCCGGAGCTCGAGCTGGGCTTCGTAGTCGTCGAGCTCGTCGAGGTGGGACATGTGAGGCCGTCAGTGTAGCGCTGCGAGCAGCTCGCCCACCGTGCCGCGGCCAGGGACGACCAGCGCCGGCTCGAGCTCGGCGAGCGGCTCCAGGACGAACCGGCGCTCGTGCAGACGAGGATGCGGAACAGTCAGCCCCGGCTCGTCGATGGTCTCTTCGCCGTAGAGCAGGAGGTCGAGGTCGATCGTGCGCGGACCGTAGCGCCGCCCCGCTCCACGCTCGCGGCCGAGGTCGCGCTCGACCTCGAGCAGGAAGTCCAGAAGCTCGCGCGGGCCGAGCCCCGTCTCGACCTCCGCCACGGCGTTGAGGAAGTGCGGCTGATCCTCGTACCCCCACGGCTCCGTTTCGCGGATCTCGGACAGCCTCGTGGCGCCGATCCGCTCCGCCGCCAATGTGATCGTCCGTTCGCGGTCGCCGAGGTTCGAGCCGAGCCCGACGTAGGCCGTGGTCACGGCCGTTCGACGGTGACGGCCGAGTACTCGGCTGGTGGGTCGAGCTGAACCTGCGGCTTGCGCACGCGCACACGGACGCGCTCGACCGCAAAGCGGCTGATCAGCTCGTCCGCCAGGCTCGCGGCCAGCGTCTCGAGCAGGCGGACGCGCTCGCGATCCGAGACCTCACGCACGCACGCCGCCACGTCGCGGTAGTCGATCGTGCGCTCGATGTCGTCGGCGTCCGGCTCCTGCCGCGGCCACAGCGCGACGTCGAACAGGAACGTCTGACCCTCCCGCTCCTCGGCCTCGGTCGCGCCATGGTGGCCGAAGACCTCGACGCCGTAAAGCTCGATCTTCACGGTCTCAACGCCTCCACGGTCTCGCGGACGTCGTGCACGCGGACAATCGTCGCACCCGCGGCGACAGCGATGACGGCGGCGGCGATGCTCGCCGGCAGAGGCCCTACCGTCGCCTCGGGATCGCCGAGCAGCCGGCCCAGGAAGCGCTTGCGCGACGCGCCGAACAGCAACGGGCGGCCCAGCCCGGTGAGCTCGCCGAGGCGATTCAGCAGCTCGACGTTCTGCTGCACGGTCTTGCCGAAGCCGATGCCCGGGTCGACGCAGATCCGCTCCTCCGCGATCCCCGCCGCCACCGCGAACGCGAGCCGCTCCTCGAGGAACGCCTTGACGTCCGAGACGACGTCGTCGTAGCGAGGATCGTCCTGCATCGTCCGCGGCTCGCCGAGCATGTGCATGAGGCAAAGGTAGGCGTCCGACCCGGCCACGACCTCGGCCATGGCGGGATCGCCGCGCAGCGCGGTGACATCGTTGACGAGCTCTGCGCCGAGGTCGAGAGCGCGTCGCGCGACCTCCGCCTTCGAGGTGTCGATCGAGAGCGGCACCGCACCCCCCAGGCGTTCCAGCACGGGCACGACGCGGCGCAGCTCCTCGTCGACCGAGACGCCTTCCGCACCGGGCCGCGTCGACTCGCCGCCGATGTCCACGATCGCTGCACCCTCCTCGACCATCCGCCGCGTCGCGGCCGCCGCCGCGTCGGGATCGAGGTTCACGCCGCCGTCGGAAAACGAGTCGGGCGTGACGTTGACGATGCCCATCACCGACGGGCGCGGGAACCGCTGCTCGATCGGGATGTGAGCTACGGCTGGGAAGGCTCGGGCGGGGGCGGCTGCATCGTCGCGCCCGGGATGGGGAACGGCTTCGGGCGCGGCTCCGGCCGCTTCTTCGGCTCTTCGGCGGGGATCTCCGGCTCTGCGACGGGCTCCTCGGCGAACACCTCGGCCTCGTCCTCGCCGGCCAGCAGCCGCTCGAACTGATCCTTGTCGATCGTCTCGCGCTCGATCAGGATCGCGGACAGCCTGTGGAGCTCGGCGATGTGCTCGCGCAGCACGGCGCGGGCCTGCTCGTGCGACTCCTCGATCACGCGCCGGATCTCGTCGTCGATCTCGCGCGCCATCTCCTCCGAGTAGTCGGGCTCCGCCGACATCTCGCGGCCGAGGAACGGCATGTCGTGGTTGCGGCCGAGCACGCGCGGGCCGAGCTTCTCGGACATGCCGAAGCGCATGATCATCTGCTTCGCAGTCGACGTGACCTTTTCGATGTCGTTGGCGGCTCCTGTCGTTACCTCGTTGAAGACGAGCTCTTCGGCTGCACGCCCGCCGAGCGACATCGCCATCTGCGACAGGAGCGACGCCTTCGTCGTCAGATACCGATCCTCGCGCGGCAGCGAGATCGTGTAGCCGAGCGCCTGGCCGCGGCTGATGATCGAGATCTTGTGCACCTCGTCCGTCTCGTCGAGGTAGAAGCCGACGAGAGCGTGGCCCATCTCGTGGTACGCCGTGATCTTCCGCTCGTTCTCCGAGAGCAGGCGCGTCTTCTTCTCGGGGCCGGCGATCACGCGCATGATCCCCTCCTCGAGCTCCTCCTGCTCGACGAGCTTCTTGCCCTTGCGGGCGGCGAGCAGCGCGGCCTCGTTGACGAGGTTGGCGAGGTCGGCGCCGGTGAAGCCCGGCGTGCCGGCGGCGAGCGTGTCGAGCTCGATGTCGCTCGCCAGCGGCTTGCCCTTCGTATGCACCTCGAGGATCTTGCGCCGGCCGACGCGGTCGGGCCGGTCGACGACGATCTGGCGGTCGAAGCGGCCCGGGCGCAGCAGCGCCGGATCGAGGATGTCGGGCCGGTTGGTGGCCGCGATGAGGATGATGTTGTCCTTCAGCTCGAAGCCGTCCATCTCGACGAGCAGCTGGTTGAGCGTCTGCTCGCGCTCGTCGTGACCGCCGCCCAGGCCGGCGCCGCGGTGGCGGCCGACGGCGTCGATCTCGTCCATGAAGACGATGCACGGCGACGCCTGCTTCGCCTGCTCGAACAGGTCGCGCACGCGGCTGGCGCCGACGCCGACGAACATCTCCACGAAGTCGGAGCCGGAGATCGAGAAGAACGGCACGCCCGCCTCGCCGGCCACTGCACGCGCGAGCAGCGTCTTGCCCGTGCCGGGAGGCCCGTAGAGCAGCACGCCCTTGGGGATGCGCGCGCCGAGCGCCTGGAACTTCTTCGGGTTCTCGAGGAACTCCTTGATCTCCTGGAGCTCTTCGACGGCCTCGTCACAGCCGGCGACGTCCTTGAACGTCACCTTCGGCGAGTCGGGAGACATGCGCTTGGCGCGGCTCTTCCCGAAGCTCATCACCTTCGAGCCGCCGCCCTGGACCTGGTTCATGATGAAGAGCCAGAAGAGGATCAGCAGCGCGAGCGGCAGGAACGTGCCGAGGATCCCCCACCACGCAGAAGAGCCGACGCCCTTCGAGTCGAACGCGACGTTGTTCCGCTCCAGCCGGCGCTGGAAGTCGATCTGCGACTGCGGCGTCGGGTAGTTGACCTTGATCTTGGGATCGTTCTCGTTCGCGAGCGTCGCGACGATCTGCTGCTTCTTCGGGTTGAACTCCACGAGCTCGATCGACTTCGGATCGTCCTGCACGCGCTGGATGAGTTCCGAGTACGTGACCTTCTTCGCGCTCTTCTGCTGCGGAATGAGCGTCTGGCTCGCCAGATAGACGAGCAGCACGATGACGATCAGGGGGAAGAGAGCGCTGCGAAAGAAGCGGGTCATAAAGGATCTCCTGGACAAATCAGGGTAGCACTACCCTTTTGTTCGGCCCGGCGGGAGGAATGGATGAGCGCTACGCGCCTTCGGGGATGAGGTCTTCGCTCAGTACGCCGACGTACGGCAGGTTCCTGTACCGCTCCGCGAAGTCGAGCCCGTAGCCGATGACGAACTTGTTCGGGATCTCGAAGCCGATCCAGCGCACCGGCACGTCGATCTCGCGGCGCGACGGCTTCGTCATCAGCGCGCACACCTCGAGCGACGCGGGCTCGCGTGACTCGAGGTTGCGGATCAGATACGAGAGCGTGAGGCCCGAGTCGACGATGTCCTCCACGACGAGCACGTGGCGGCCCTCGATGTTGATGTCGAGGTCCTTGAGGATGCGGACGACTCCCGAGGAGTCCGTCGAGGCGCCGTAGCTCGTGATGGCCATGAAGTCGACCTCGCACGGGACGGTCAGGTGCCGCATGAGGTCGGCCATGAAGAACACGGCGCCCTTGAGCACGCCGACGAGCAGCAGGTCGCGGCCGCGGTAGTAGTCGGAGATCTCCTCGCCGAGCTCGCCGATGCGCGTGCGCAGCGCATCCGCGTCGATGAGCACGTCACCGACGCCGCGCTCGAGCTCGGACGTGATCTCTATGAGCGCCTCACCTTCACCTCGGGATTGTCCACGATCCCGGGGATCGAGACAACCTCGTTCTCGCGAACGACGAGCGGCCAGGTCGCACGCTCGCGTCGCGGCACCTTCGCGTCGGTGAAGACGTCCTGCACCTTGCGGCTGCGGCCGGCGAGGCGGTCGCCGGGCTGCCACGTGCGCACCTCCAGTCCGGGGGCGGCCGATTCGATCGTCCACGGGCCGAAGCGGACGGGCCCGCGCTCGAGCGTCAGTCGGTCGTACTCGCGCACCGCATGGATGTCCTGGCCGAGATCGGCTTCCTTCGTCCCGTCCGTGGACGAGAGCAGGTCGAGCAGCGTTCGCTCGAGCGTGCGGGGGAGGCGGTGCTCGGAAGGCTGCTCGGCCAGCGCGAGCAGGTTGGCTCGCGCCCGCGGGTCGAGCCGCTCGAGCAGGGGCAGCAGCTCGGCGCGAATCAGGCCTCGCTTCGTGTCGACGTTCGTCGAGTCGGTGCGGTACGGCACGCCGACCTCACGACAGTACGCCTCCGTCTCCTCGCGCCAGACGGTGAGCAGCGGGCGAACGACACCGTCCTCACGCTTCGGCTTGATTCCGGCGGGGCGCCCGCTCGAGACGAGGCGGTAGACGACGGTCTCGACGTTGTCGGAAGCCGTGTGGCCCGTCGCGCGCAGCCGGTCGGTTGCGTACGAGTAGCGGATCTCCCGGAGCTCTGCCTCGGTCGTCGCGGCAGGCGCGTCGACCACCTCGGCGCCGAGCACGTCCCGGCAGAAGCGGGCGTCGACGTCGGACTCCTCGCCGCGCAGCCCGTGGTTCACGTGCAGCGCGGAGACGCGATAGCCGAGCTCGTCGAGCACGTGCCAGAGACAGGTCGAATCGGGCCCGCCGGAGACGAGGCACGTGACCTCGCCTCCGGGCGGGACCAGCTCATGCCGGCGGATGTGCGCTTCTACGCGTGCGCGAAAGTCCACACGGCCATTGTGACAGCGGCTGCTCGTCCAGCCTCAGGCCTTCTCGACCTGCACGATCGTGTACGTCGCTGTCTCTGGGCTCGGCGGTGTCTGAACCGGGCATTGACTGCATACAGCCACTTGCCGAACTCGTCGATCGTCGTCGGGACGTCGAAGTTGCCGGGACTCGTGATGAGACTCGACGATGGCGCCGGCGGAGAGGTCGGTCTCGAGCTCGATGACCGCGATCTGGTTCAAGAGGTTCTGGACGACGTAGAGCGTCTTCCCGTCCAGCAGGATGCCGTCACCCCTGAACACGTTCCCGCTCCCGCCGGTCAGCTCGATCTCGTCGGCGACCCCGGTCTGCGGGTCGACTGTGAACAGCTTGCCGGGATCGCTCTGGACGATGATGAGCGTCTTACCGTTCGGCGTGGCGTCGATGCCGTTGGAGTTGGCGGGCGGCGTCGCGGAGCCGAGCGAGGTGAGCGGCACGGTTTCGAAGGTAGACCCCGGTGTGCCGTTCGGCCCCAGGGGAACCTTGTAGAGGACCGCGCTTCTCGACTCCGTGAACCAGGCGGCCGTACGCGTGACGATGACGTCGTTGACGAACGTGCCCGGCCCCGCAGTCGCGAAGTGGTAGTTCGCTAGCTGGTCACCGGTCTTGGCGTCGTACACGAAGCCGTCCCCGGTTCCACCGCCAGCGACGAACAAGCGCCCGCTGTCGTAGTCGACACCGACGGCGACTCGTCCCGCCACGCCGGGCACGAGAATGTCACCTTCGCCGGTGCGCAGGCTCCCTGCGTACACGGCGCCGTTGGCGCGCGAGCCGGAATAGAACGTCCCGCCGGGCGCGATGGCGATCCCCTCCGGCAGCCAGCCGTTCGGCAGGGCAATCGTCTCCGGAAAGTTCGACGCTCCCGATCCCGTTGCGGCAGTGGCGAGCAGGGCAGCGAAAGTTGCGATGAGGGCAATGCGTCGCATCATTCTCCTTCCGATCGTCGGAACGGATCCTGAACGCGAGATACCCGCGTCCGCCCTTTTCATACCCGCGTGACCGACATTCGGATTGGACGCCCAGGGCTGGGCTAGGCTGGGCACATGCTCGAGGAGAGCAGCGATTTCGGGCGGAGGGCGGCCCGGCGTCTACGGGAAGAACGGCTCGCGTGGCTGACCACCGTCTCGCCCCGAGGCATGCCTCAGCCGGTGCCGGTCTGGTTCCTCTGGGACGGCGACGCAAGCATCTTGCTCTACAGCCGTCCGGACAAGCCGAAGCTCCGGAACATCGAGCGCAACCCGCGCGTCAGCCTTCACCTGGACGGCAACGGCCAGGGCGGCGACGTGGTCGTATGCCTCGGAGAAGCCTCCGTCTCGGACGATCCGCCGAGCGACCGCGTGCCCGAGTACATGGAGAAGTACGCCGCCTTCATCGAGCGCAATCGCTGGTCGCCGGAGTCGTTCGCCGCCGACTACTCGGTGCCGCTACGGATCGCGATCAGCCGGATCCGCGGCCACTAAAACGCCGAGGGCCCGGACGAACCGGGCCCTCGATCGACGCCTGCGTGCAAGAGCGCTACGCGCTCCGGACCCCGACCGTCAGCGCCAGGTGAGCCACCGATGCTCACGGTCAACCGGTACGGGACACGGAAGAGCGTGTAGGGCGCCGTCTACCTCATCGACGACGACGTCGAAGCTATGACCGCCATGGACGCGGAACGAGAAGCTCTGGGGACTTCCGCTCTGGCCGGCATCTCCGAGGTAGTGCGCGCTCGGGTCGGCGGGCAGGAACGTGCTGTTCGCCTGTGCGAACGCGTTATCGAATCCGCACGCGTGCTGCATGAAGACGTGCACGCATATCGCCGCCCCCGAGTGGTTCGTCAGCCTGTACCGGTCGTAGGGGCGAACGTGTCCATCCCCGATCAGGCCGGGGTTTAGCTTGCCCGCACAATCGCTCGGAAATCCGTCACGGAACAGACGGTCGTGCTGCCGCGGGTCAGTGACGCTCAGTGTCCCGCTGACCGTCACGGCCAGCGCCACCGGAACCGCGACGGCCGCTGCCGTAGCGATGACTGCACCGAGAACCACAAGCCTCTTCCTTCGGAGCTTCATCTCCCACCTCCTCGCTCGATGCTTGTGAGGTTTCCCACTATAAAGCCGATGCCCAACGAATGGGCGAGCGAGTTGATCGTGTGACTACGCAGTGAGCTTTGTCAGCATCTGGTTGGAGACGCCGAACTCGCCGGCTGCGAAGCCTGGTGTGCCCGGCGAACTGACGTTGCGCTCGGCACGGCGCCGCACGTGGTGTCTAGAAGCCGTAGTACTGCGCTAGTCGCAAGGTGGAGCTCGTGATCAGGACGACCTCGTACGTCAGAAGATGAGGCTGCGGTAGGAGATCGTGCGGCGCATGCCGATCGCCTCGTAGACGCGGATGGCAGGTGCGTTTTCAGCTCGGACGAACAGGCATACGCGGGGCACCTGCGTGAGCAGCCGGCGGCACAGGTCGCGCATGCCGCGCTGTGCCAGCCCCCTGCCGCGGGCAGCCGGGTCGACCCAGACCTGCTGCAGCTGGACCGCGTGAGGCGTCCAGGCCGACGCCTCCGCCTTGAAGAGGATCGTGCCGTTCTCGGCCCACAGCCACGAGCGGCCCTCGCCGATCTGGGAGCGCGTCCGCCAGCGAAAGCCGTCGGGGTCGTTCTCGAGCGGATTGACGCCGATCTCGTCCTCGTGCGCCGCGGCGCAGGCGGGGACGAGCAGGTCCAGATCTGCCGGCGTCGCCTCGCGTAGCTCCGTATCACCTTCGTCAGGAGGCTCGTCGAGCACGTACACGGGCTGTCCGGGCCGGTCGACGCGCGGCGCAGGTGCTCTCCTTCCGGCGCGCTCCCACAGCTCGCCGACGGCCTGCTCCTCGCCGATGATCATCCGGGCGCGTCCCCACTTGGGCGTACGCGCGAACGCCGCGCAGCCGGTGCCCGACGGTACGACGTTCGCCCCCACGTGACAGAGCGCCGCGAGCCCGCTCTCGCCGCCAGTGGCCACGAACCGGCCCAGGCCGCGCCGCGCCGCGTCGTCGAGGTAGACGCGCTCCACGGGCTCCTCGGCGCAGAACTCGAGGACCTCCTCGAGGTGCGGCTCGAACACCCGTGCCCTCCTCAGCATCCGTATGAAAGTATGGCGCGCATGCCGATCCACCTCCGTGCCGAGCCCGGCGACTACGCCGAAGCCTGCCTCCTCCCGGGCGACCCCTTGCGGGCGAAGTACATCGCCGAGACGTTCTTCGAAGACGCCCGGCAGGTGAACGAGGAGCGCGGCATGCTCGGCTTCACCGGCACGTTCCAGGGGAAGCCGGTGTCCGTCCAGGCGAGCGGCATGGGCTGCCCGTCCGCTGCGATCGTGATCGAGGAGCTGGCCATGCTGGGCGTGAAGCGAATCGTCCGCGTCGGCACGTGCGGCGGGCTGCAGCCGGACATGAAGCTCGGCGACCTCATCGTCGCCATCAGCGCGGTGCCTGCCGACTCGACGGCAACGCACCTCGTGCCCGAGCCGCATGTGCCCACAGCCGACTGGGAGCTCGTTCACGGCGCAGTTCATGCCGCGAAGGAGCTCGGCAAGCCCGTGCGCGTCGGTCCCATCGTTTCCAGCGACCTTTTCTACAACCCCGACGACGGCCAGTACGCGCGCTGGTCGGCGCGCGGCATCCTCGCTGTCGAGATGGAGGCCGCCGTGCTGTTCACGCTGGGCGCGCTGAAGGGAGTGCAGGCGGGTTGCCTGTTGACGGTGTCCGACGTCGTCGTGGAGGGCGAGTTCATCCGCATCTCCGACGACGAGATGCGCGCTGCCGTCGACCAGATGACCGAGCTCGCGCTGACGACGGTCACGTCTGGTCCATTAGCGCTTCGGTCACGTTCCTCGTCAACCCGGCGTCGGCCGGCGGCTCGACCGGCACGCACTGGCCGGAGATCGCGCGCCGCGCAGCCGAGCTCGGCCTGATAGGAGACACGCTGTTCTCCGAGCGGCCGGAGCACCTGCGAGAGCTCGCGCGGCAGGCGGCCGCGGGCGGGGTCGAGCTGCTCGTCGCCGTCGGAGGAGACGGGACGGTGAACGAGGTCGTGAACGGCCTCGCGGCCGAGAAGACCTCGGCCGAGCTGGCCGTCATCCCGCGCGGCACCGGCGTGGACTTCGTGCGCACGTTCGACATCCCGACGAAGCTCGACGACGCGCTGCACGTTGTGCTCACCGGGCGATCGCGTGCCATCGACCTCGGCCGTGCGACATTCCGCTCGTGGAGCGGCGGGGAGCAGAGCTCCTGCTTCGCGAACGTCGCCAGCGCGGGGATGAGCGGGGCGATCGCCAAGCGTGTGAACGAGTCGAAGAGCCGGTTCGCGAAGGCGTCCTATTTCCTGGCCACGTTCGCAGTGTTCGCCCGCTGGCAGACCTCGGACGTACGTGTTGCCGTGGACGACGAGTCCCGCAGCGCCCGCATGCGCGACGTCGTCGTGGCCAACTGCCGCTACTTCGGCGCGGGCATGGAGATCTGCCCGGAGGCCGAGCCCGACGACGGGCTGCTGGACGCACTCCTCATCGGCGACGTCACCAAGACCGACCTCGCGCTGACACTGCCGAAGATCTACCGCGGGACGCACCTCCCCCACCCCAAGGCCGAGCTGTTGCGGGGCAAGGCCGTCAGCGTGGACGCCGACGTGCCGCTGCCCATCCAGCTCGACGGCGAGCAGCCCGGGACGACACCGGTCAGATTCGAAGTACTGCCTGGTGCACTTCGGGTGCGCGTCCCAGCCTGAGCAAGAAGAAGGGGGTCCACGGGGGAAAAACATGGTTTCCCCCGTCTTGAGCCCGGGACCACCGGTCAGATTCGAGGTCTGCCGAAAGCGTTACGCCTGCGCGTGCCCTAGCTCTCGGTCTTCTCCGCGGCCGGCTTCTTGGCGGCCGGCTTCTTGCTCGCAGCAGGCTTCGGCTTCTTGTCGAGCGCCGCCACCCGCTCTTCCAGCGCCGTCACGCGCTTCTCCAGCGGGTCGATCGCCCGGATGCGGGTCGCGAGCTCGTCGAGCCGGTCCCGGACCTGCTGCGCGCCGTCAACGAGCGCCTTGCCCATCGGCAGGTCGCTCAGCTTCTGCATCGCCTCACCGCCGGCATCGGCCAGGCGCGAGGCGAAGTCCTTCTCGGGCTTTGTCGCCTCCGTCGCTCCGTCGTCTCTGTCGTCTCCGTCGTGTCCGTCGTGTCCGTCGTGTCCGTCATGGTCTGCTCCTTCTCGATGTGTCAGGCCGTGATGATGACAGGCGTTCCCGCATCCGCGATTTCGAACACCCGGCGCAGCACGTCGTTGTGGAGCCGGATGCAGCCGTGGGAGGCGGCGTGCCCGATGGACGACGGATCGTTCGTGCCGTGGATGGCGATCGGACCGCCCTGTATCCAGTCCTGCAGCACGTCGGAGAACGCCGAGATGCCGACCGCACCCGGGCCCCAGGGCCCCGCGGGATCGGACGCGATCAAGCGCTGGTTCACGTAGTAGCGGCCGGTGGGCGTCGGCGTGCCCGGGGCGCCGATCGCGACGGTCGCCGTGAGGATCGGCTCGCCTTTCCTGTAGAGAACCAGCTTGCGCTCGGACAGGTCGACGAAGATCCGAGTGGGGATGCGCACGAGGCGCACGTCGTCGGCATGGACGTATCCCTGGCTGCCGTTCGGCCGAATCGGTAGCCGCACGCGGTACCAGCGGATCTTGCAGTCC
Organism: uncultured Actinomycetes bacterium; assembly: GCA_963821415.1. Lineage (GTDB taxonomy): Bacteria > Actinomycetota > Thermoleophilia > Gaiellales > Gaiellaceae > PALSA-612. The sequence goes on from CAWGEE010000037.1 coordinate 143,871, forward strand.
TTGCCCAGCACCACGCGGCGAACGCCGAACACCATGGCATGCCGGTTCACGTTGCGCAGGCCGAACGTCGCGATCCGCTTGCCTCCGGGCTCGTCGTAGGCGACGGTCTCGCGCTCGGCCACGGCGGCGTAGGCGAGGCGGTCGCCGCCGAGCCCGTGCACGTCGCCTGTCGCAGCCGGGCGGCTCCGGCTCGACGGGCTCCGCCGGCGCGATGATCAAAGGGGGCGGCTCGGCTACTCGGGGCGACGGAGGAGGCGGCGCTGACGGTTCGCGCGCCGGCTCGGCTGTGCGCTCCGACGAGCCGCAGCCGGCGGCTGTCAGTGCGAGAACGAAGGCCGAGGGGGAACATGGCGAGACTCGCATCGCGTCTCAGGGTAGATCACGTGAGACGTTCAGCGAGCGCCGCGAGCGTCTCCCCGCCCCCGCGTCGATCCTCAGCACGGCCTCGTCGTCGAGCGCCGTCGGGCCGCGGTTGACGACGGCGAACGAGGCGGCCTCGAGCGGCAATCCCGCTACGGGCCAGACCTCGAGCGACGAGCCGACGACGATCATGAGGGCAGCCCCGCGCGCGAGCTCCGAGGCCCGGTCGATGGGCGCTCTCGGGAGCAGCTCGCCGAACATCACGACGTCCGGCTTGAGGATGCTTCCGCAGGTCGGGCAGGCCGGCGCCGCGGCGCCCTCGAGCAGCCGGATGACGTCTGCGAGCAGCACCCGCGTGTGGCACTGAAGACAGCTCGACGTGCGAATCGAGCCGTGCACCTCGACGACGGTCTCCGAGCCCGCCCGCTCGTGGAGCAGGTCGATGTTCTGCGTGACGACGGCGCTCACCCAACCCGCGCGCTCGAGCGCGGCGAGCGCGTGGTGGGCTGCATTCGGCTCGGCGGTGGCCAGCATGTCGAGGCGCCGGGCGTAGAAGCCCCACACCTTGACGGGATCGCGCTGGAACGCGTCGATCGACGCGTACTCCATCGGGTCGTACCGCGCCCAGATGCCGGTGGGAGACCGGAAATCCGGGATTCCGCTCTCCGTGGAGACACCCGCGCCGGTCAACACGACGCACGGCTGCCGCTCCCGCATCAGCTCCGCCAGGCGCTCGACGCTCACGGCGGCGATAGTACGCAGCGATGGAGGGCTTCAACTTCCAGACCGAGGTCACCGTCCGGTTCGCGGAGACGGACGCGCAGGGAGTGGCTCACAACTCGGCGTATCTCGTCTGGTTCGAGGTCGCCCGGATCGACTACCTGGCCCGTTACGCGGAGGGCTACAAGCACATCCAGGAGCAGGGCTACGAGGCGCTGACCATCGAGTCCCATGTTCGGTACCTCAAGCCGGTTCACTTCGACGACCGGCTCGCGATCCACGCTCGCTGCGGAGACATCCGCGGCGCGCGGTTCCGCTACGAGTACGCCCTGACGAGGGGCGAGGAGCTCGTCGCCGACGGATGGACGCGCCACGCGGTGGTCGACGCGAAGACATTGCGGCCGGCGCGCTTTCCGGCCTGGCTGGCGGAGGCCGTGGCTAAGGCCGAGGCTTAGACACCGGCGCCGTCCGCGGGCGGTGTGGTCTCGTCGGCGGGCGGTGTGGTCTCGTCGGCGGGCGGCACTTCTTCCTTTGGCTTCGGCTCCGGCTTCGGCTCGGGCTTCGGCTTGGTGCCGACGAGGATGATCTTCTTCTCGCCGCGGTACGACGAGTACCAGGTGTCGTCGTAGAGGAGGTTGCCCTTCGCGTCGTAGACCTTCCTGTTGACGCTGGTCGAGAGCGGAGACGAGCCTCCGTCCGCGACCACCCTGCGGCCCTTGGTGATCGTCGGGTCCTGACGCCAGGTGGTCGGCGGGTTGCCGACTACGCGCAGGTCACCGACCGCGGACTGAACGCGCCGGTGCTGCGGCGTCCCGTAGAGGTTGACCGTCAACGCCGATGCGCCGACGAACGTCCGCAGCAGCAGCCACTTCTTCGTGTCGTTGACGAACTTCAGATCGAGGTCGGGGTAGTTGACGGTGGCGTCGCGACCCTGCGGGTAGTGGCTGATATACAGCGCGTGGTTCGTCCGCTCGGTGATGTCGAGGCCCGCCTCGTACGCGGCGTTGAACACCGTCGTCGAGACCTGGCAGACGCCGCCGCCGAGCCCCGTCTGCAGCTCGCCGTTGATGATGACGGGAGCCTCGAGGAAGCCCTTGTCGGCGTTGCGCTCGCCGGTCGTCTCGTTGAAAGAGAACGTCGTTCCCGGCGCGATCAGCGTCCTGTCGATCAGATCGGCGACGAGCCGCACGTTGTGGACACGGTTCGCATCTCCCGAGTAGATCGTGGTGTAGCTGGAGACGAGGCCCGTGATGCCCATCTTCCGGGCCTCCGCGGTGGTGCGTTCGGGCTGCTCGGTGGCGACGACCATCGGCGCCGAGCGGCGCGAGGGCCGCAGCGCCGCGGCGAGCAACTTGTCCGCGGTTCGGGGCACGTCGAGCGCGCTTGCGTTGACGGACGGCTTCACGATCACCCGGCTTTGGGTGGCGACGATGAACTCCGCGTCCATGGCCTTCGTGTTGATCCGCTTCGCGAGCGTCGCGAAGTACGCGTCCGCACGCGGTCCGCCGATCCGCAGGGTCTTCGTCCCACCCGACGGCAGATCGAGGAGGCGCGCGAGTTGCCGCTTGCGGACGAGCGTGAAGCCGTTGCCCGAGACGAGCCGCACGGGAGACGACAGGACCATACGCACCTTCTCGACGACGGGCGCGAGCATCTCGGCCGTCACCTTGGGCTCCTCGGTGGTCGCGGCGAGCGTGACGGGAGCGCGGTCGAGGCTGGCAAGAGTGCCGACGATTGCCGTCTCTGCGTTCTCCGGATCGAGCGCCAGGCCGTCCTTTTCGGGCACCACGACGGGGCGCAGGCCAGCGAGACGGATGGCCGCGTCGCGATGCGCGACGTCGCCGCGCGTCATGGGCTCGATGGCGCGGGAAAGCGCCCGGGGGTCGACGGTCGCACTGGGAGTGACTTCCGTGCCGAACGCCCACACGGCCAGGCGGCGGAAGCCGCGGATCGGCCGGAAGCCGTCGGTCTTGCCCTGCGCCTCGGCCACCGCGCCGCGCCAGTCGACGTTGAGCGCCAGGTCGGAGGGGCGGACGCGGAACTTCCGGCCATCGACGCTCACGACGAGCGGAACGTCGTGCAAGGCCGCCTCACGCGCGTCGAGACGCCGCACGGCGGCGGCCGGCGAGAGGCCGGCGACGTCGACGCCCGCGATCTCCACCCCCGACGGCAGCGTATTGGGAGAGCCTGCGTAGACGAACGCCACGGCCACGAGCAGGACGGCGAGCAGTCCCACGCAAGCAAGGCCGGCGCGACGGACCAGGCGCCTACGCGCCTGCCGCTTTCGGCGCATGCGAACCTGCGCTAGACGCGCGTCGGAGGTCCAGGACTCGGCCTGCACGAGCCCTTGATGTTAGCGGCGGAGGTACCCGGAAATCACGAGTCGCTGAATCTCCGACGTGCCTTCCACGATCTGCATCACTTTCGCGTCCCGGAACCACTTCTCCACGGGGTGGTCGTCCATGATTCCGGCCCCGCCTAGCAGCTGTACGGCATCCGTCGTGGCGCGCATCGCAGCGTCTCCCGCGAAGGCTTTCGCATAGGAGCCGAGGAGGCCCGCATCCTCCCCGGCGTCAACCGCTGCGCAGGCGCGCCAGACGAGGAGGCGCGCGGCCTCGATCTCCATCGCCATGTCGGCGAGCTTGAACGAGACGCCCTGTTTCGAGACGAGCGGCTTGCCGAACGCCTCGCGCTCGCGGGCGTAACCGGTCGCGTACTCGAACGCCGCACGCGCGATGCCGACGGCCGATGCAGCGACCTGCGGGCGAGACGCCTCGAAGAAGTCCATCGCAATCGCGAAGCCCTGCCCCTCCTCTCCCAGCAGCCGGTCTGTGGGGATCCGTGCGTCGTCGAGAACGAGCGAGCCGGTGTAGGAAGCGCGCAGGCCGAGCTTCGTCTCCTTGCGGCCGGCGACGACGCCGGGGTCTCCCTGCTCGACGAGAAACGCTGTGATCGCCCCGTCGAGCTTCGCGAACACGATATTGACCTCCGCGATCCCGCCATTCGTGATGTAGCACTTCTCGCCGGAGAGGACGAAGGCGTCGCCGTCGCGGTCGGCTGTCGCGCCGATCGCCTGGAGATCGGAGCCGGCGTGCGGCTCGGTGAATGCGATCGCGGCGAGGCAGCCGTCCTCCGAGGCCAGCCGTGGCAGGTAGCGGCGCTGCTGCTCCTCCGTTCCGAAGCGAAGCAGTGGGCGAACAAGGAACATCGTGGCGCCGATCGTGGCCGCGAGGCCGGCGCAGCCCCATGAGAGCTCCTCGGCGATGAGCGCCGCGGTGACCGCACTGACGCCACCGCCGTCGAACTCCTCCGGGATGCCGTACGAGGTCAGGCCGACAGCTGCGGCCTTCGCCAGCACCTCGAGGGGAAACGTGTCCGATTTGTCGCACTCGCCGGCGATCGGCCGCAGCTCGTTCGCCGCAAAGTCGTGCGCGAGCGCCTGCAGCTCGCGCTGCTCATCGGTGAGCGTGAACGAGATCACTTCAGCGCGTACTCCGTAACAGTCTCGTCACAGGGACTGTCCCTCGGACATGTCCGGACAGGCCATGGCTAGAAGGTGAAGAGCTCGATGCCGCCGGAGACGTTCAACTCCACGCCGGTGATGTAGCCGGCGAGGTCGGAGCAGAGGAACGCGATGGCGTGCGCGACGTCGGATGGCTCCCCCGGCCGCCGCAGCGCCGTGCGCTTGACCATCCGCTCGTTCATCTCCGGGTTGCCGAAATTGAACGCCTCGGTGCCGATGATCCCGGGCACGATCGCGTTCGCCGTGATGCCGTGCCGCGCTCCCTCGAGCGCCAGCGTCTTCGTGAGACCGATCAGGCCTGCCTTCGTCGTCGAGTAGCTGGCCTGGCCGAAGCCGCCGAGCGTGCCCGCCACCGACGCCATGTTCACGATGCGGCCCCAACCGCGCTCGACCATGTGCGGCCAGACGGCGCGCGAGCAGTTGAACGCCCCCGTCAGGTTGACGCGGAGATCGCGCTCCCAGAGCTCGGGCACCTGATTCCCGAGCTGGCCCACGTGGTCGAGCGTGGCAGCGTTGTTGACGAGGATGTCGACCGAGCCCATCTCGTCGACCACCCGTGCAACGGTCGCCTCCACCTGCCCGTAGTCGGTGACGTCGCACTTGATGGCGGCCGAGCGGCGGCCGAGCTCCTGGATCTCCTTCGCGGTCTGCTCCGAGTAGACGAGGCCCTGAGCCTTCGCCACCTGCGCCAGCGCGCCGTACTCGGCTACGTCCTCCGACTCGTCCGATTCGATCAGGATGTCCGCGATCACGACGTCGGCGCCCGCCTGCGCGAGCACGAGCGCGTCCTGCCGCCCGAGGCCGCGCGAGCCGCCGGTGACGAGGGCGACGCGCCCCGAGAGATCGATCTCGAGCGCCATCGTGCGATCCTACGACGCGTGCACCGGATCGGCATCGAGGAGCGGAGATCTCGACTCGTCCGGCGCCATCGGATCCATCCCGGCGAGCGCGCCGGCAGCGCCCTCGAGACAGCGCGGAGCCTGGTGGCGCTCCATTCCACCGACGCGGCCACCGTCTTTCTGTCGGTGCACGCGCGCACGACAGGGGTCGCGCCCGAGGACATCGAGCGGGAGCTCTACGACGAGCGCACGCTCGTCCGCATGCTCGGGATGCGCCGCACGCTGTTCGTCGTGCCGCGGGAGCTCGTCCCTGTCGTCCAGGCGGCGTGCACCGACGGCGATCCAGGCTCGCGAGCGGCGCCGGCTCGAGCAGTGGATCGCGGAGAGCGGGATATCGAATCGCCCCGCAGCCTGGCTCGACCGGGCGTCCAGGGCTGCGCTCCAGGCGCTCGAGCAGCGGGGCGAAGCGTTCACCGCCGATCTGACGAAGACCGTTCCGCTGCTGGCGAAAAAGCTCCGGCTCGGCGTCGGGACGCGCTGGGAGGCGACCCAGAGCGCAGGCGCGAGGGTGCTGCCGCAGCTGGCGATGCAGGGACGGGTGATCGCGCGGCCGCCCGCGAGGCACCTGGGTCAACGGGCAGTACCGGTGGGTGCCTACCGTCACGTGGCTCGGCGGCGAGATCGAGAGGCTCGATCCGGCCGCCGCACAGGGAGAGCTCCTGAGGCGCTGGCTAGTGGCCTTCGGGCCCGGAACCGAGACGGACATCCGCTGGTGGACCGGCTGGACGGCGCGCGAGACGCGGGCGGCGCTCGCGGCCGTGCCGCACGCCGCGGTCGACCTCGACGGCGCGACGGCCTACGTGCTCGAGGACGACCTCGACTCGACCGAGCCGCTGGAGCCCGCGGCTGGGCTGCTGCCGACACTCGACCCGACCACGATGGGCTGGAAGGAGCGCGACTGGTACCTCGGCGAGCACGCATCGGTTCTCTTCGATTCGAACGGCAACGCCGGGCCGACCGTCTGGTGGGACGGGCGCGTCGTCGGCGGCTGGTCGCAACGGCGCGACGGCGAGATCGTCTTCAAGCTGCTCGAGGACGTCGGCGCCGAGGCAGTGGAGGCGGTCGAGCGTGAGGCCGAGCGCGTGGCGGCGTGGCTCGGCGAGGTCCGCTTCTCTCCCGGCTTCCTCCCGCCCTTCCAGCGCGCGCTGGCTTCCTAGACCTCCTAGTCGCTCGGCATAAGCACGTCGCGGGCGATGACGAGCCGCTGGATCTGCGAGGTGCCCTCGTAGATCTGGTAGAGCTTCGCGTCGCGCATGAGCTTCTCGACCGGGTACTCCTTGATGTACCCGTAGCCGCCGAAGATCTGCACGGCGTCCGTCGTCACCTCCATGGCGATGTCGGCTGCGAAGCGCTTCGCCATCGACGAGTAGAGCGTCGCCTTGCGGCCGTAGCCCGCGTCGAGCATCCACGCCGCCTGCCAGCAGAGCAACCGCGCCGCCTCGATGTTCGTGACCATGTCCGCGATCAGGAAGTTGATGCCCTGGTTCATCGCGATCGGCTGCCCGAACGTCACGCGCTCCTTCGAGTATGCGGCCGCGTACTCGTAGGCCGCCTGAGCGACGCCGACGGCGCCGATCGCCGTGCCGGGACGAGTCGTGTCGAGCGTCTGCATTGCGATCTTGAAGCCGTCTCCCTCCTCGCCGAGGCGATTCGCTGCCGGGACAACGGCGTCGGTGAACGAGAACGCCGACGTGTCGGTCGCACGCTGGCCCATCTTGTCGAGGTGCTTTTCGATCGTGACGCCTTGCGTGTCCATCGGCACCACGAAGGCGGAGATGCCGCGATGCTCAGCGTCAGGGTCGGTCTTCGCGAAGACGACCGTCCAGGCCGCGTGCCCGGCGTTCGTGATGAACGTCTTCGAGCCGTTGAGGACGTACTCGTCGCCTTTCCGCACCGCCGTCGACTTCATGCGCGCCACGTCCGACCCCGCGTCCGGCTCGGTGAGGCCGAACGAGCAGAGGAGCGGCTCCTCGATGAGCGGGGAGAGCCACGTGCGCTTCTGCTCGTCCGAGCCGGCGATGACGACCGGGCCGGCGCCGAGGCCGGAGCAGATGATCGACGTGCCCATTCCGGCGCAGCCCCAGCACAGCTCCTCGCTGACGAGCGCGCCCTCGAACAGGGGGAGCTCAGGCCCGCCGTACTCGGCCGGGACGTGGAGGTTCATCAGCCCGACCTCGTGGGCCTTCGCGACGACCTCGGCCGCGTGGGTCTGGTGCTCGTCGTACTCGGCCGCCTTGGGCCGGATCTCCTTCTCGGCGAACTCGCGCGCGAGCTCTCGCAGCGCCTTCTGCTCGTCCGAGAGCGCGAACGACGGGCCCGTCGCGGCGGCATGCTCGACTACAGCCATCCCCTGGCTCCTCCCGCAGATCGATTGACTAGTCAGTCAATG
>CAWGEE010000038.1:0-156445 GCA_963821415.1 uncultured Actinomycetes bacterium
GCGCACTGCTCGTCATGCAGGTGGCTGCCATCGCCGGCGGCATCTGCGGCGGGCTGGTGGCTCTTCAACTGGGCGACCTCCTAGCGCTGGGCGTCTAGCATGGCGGGCTGTTCCCGAAGGCGAGGCTCGGCTTCACTCCTCGTGCACCGCGGGAGAGCGGCTCGAGGGCTTTGGCCGCTCGTGGGCACGCCCCGGCTTCGGGTCGGAACCGACGAAGATCACCACCGTTAGGCGCCCGTCACACAGCCTGTGCTGCAGCTCGAGAGGCGGCGCGCTGGTCGGAGCTCTCGAACTCAGCGAGATCGACTTCGTGGCCACCGCATGCCGCGAGTAGGCTTGCGCACGCGACGATCGAAGCGGCAAAGGCGACCTTGCTGAGCACCGCGGCGCAACCGTGTTCTGGCACTTCTGTAGCACATTTTGTGCTACGGTCCCCAAATGGGACGATCGCTGCACGTCCGGCTCGACGAGGCCTCGGAGGCTGCCTTGGACGTCGTTCGCGGGGACGGCTTGAACGACTCGGAGGCGGTGCGCGTCGCCATCAGAGAAGCCGCCGCTCGGCGACGCGTCCGGTCGGCGATTCGCGACGAGGTGCGCCGCTTGGCCGCCGACGAGGCTGATCGCGAAGAGATGCGCATCGTCCGCGAGCAGCTCGCCGAGCTGGCGCCCCGATCGTCCGGTTGAGATGGTGCGCGGCGAGGTCTTCCGGCTGCCGGCGCCGCGAGGCGCCCGCGGCCACGAACAGCGTGGGGCGCGTTACGCCGTCATCGTTCAAGCGGACGAGTTCCTCGAGCTGAGCACCGTGCTCGTCTCGCCGACGTCAGCGAGCGCTCGACCGGCGAGCTTTCGTCCGGCGATCACGCTGCGGAGCCAGGAGACGCGGGTGCTCGTCGAGCAGACGACCGTCGTCGATTCTCAGCGCCTCGGGCGTTCTGCCGGCAGGCTCGATGCGAGCGAGCTTCGCGCCGTCGACGAAGCGCTCGCGCTCGTCCTGGGGCTCTAGCGTTCCACGAGGCAGGCGAGAGAGGCGCATACGGGATTCGAACCCGTGCCGCCGCCGTGAGAGGGCGGTGTCCTAGGCCACTAGACGAATGCGCCCGGCGTTTCCGATTCTAGCGTCAGTTGCGCGGGCCGAACGAACACGGCCTGTGGGCTCGAATGGGGATAGCGATCCGTGAGAACGAATGCGTATGCCGTGAGCTGGGCCGCGTAGCCGAGCGAGTACGCCATAGCGGCCTGCAGCCCGTCCGGCATGCGGCCGCGCACGAGCGAGACGAACCAGCCGAAGATCGCAGCGAAGAGCGCGACGCCCCCCGCGGCACTCGACACGAGCGCCGCGGGCAGGGCGAGCGGCAACCTGAACAGCGTGATCCACCTGCTCTGCCGGGCGAAGGGATCCATTCGGACGTCGAGCGGATAGCTGCCAGTCGCGCCGACGAAGCCGGGGAACGGGTTGCCCGCCACGTAGATGAAAGCGCCGACATGTGTCGCGTAGCGGATGTACGCGAAAAGAAATCGCGCGAGCGGCCGCGGCGAGCGGCCGATGGCGAGCGCGGCGAACCAGTTGGCGATGGTCGCGAGGAACGCGACCAGCGTCCAGAGGAGGAGCCACACGATATGGGGGAACGCGAGTGGCAGGCGTAGTAGCACCGTCAGCCGCGAGCGGCGGTAGTCGTCGTCGTTCGACGAGCTCGGGCACGCGCTCGGAGACCTCGGGCGCCTCCAGGCCGGCGAGGTACGCCTTCGGGCCCGTGTAGGGGTAGCGGTCGGTCAGCAGAAAGAGGTACGCGCCGACCTGGGCGCCGTAGCCGATGCTCCAGGCGTTGAGGTCGCGTAGCCCGCGCGGCGACCGCCCTCGGGCCAGGGCAGCGAACCACGTCAGGAACGCTGCCGCACCGGCGATACCGCCTCCGTCGATGCTCGCCCAGGCGATGGGGCCGCCGAGGAAGACGGCGGCGAGGAGCAGCGCGGGCAGTGCCAGGAAGCCGCGTAACCCCGTCTTCCACCGGTTCTGGCGGACCGGCGGATCCACCTCCAGGTCGATCGGGTACGGCCCGGTCGTGCTGCCGACGAAGAACGGGGGAAACGGGTTGCCGGCCAGCAGCAGGTAGGCCTCGACGTGCGTCGCATAGCGCAGGTAGCCGGCGAGGAAGTCATGCAGCCCCTGTGGCGACTGGCCCTTGATGAGCGTTGCGAACCAGTTGATGACGGCGATGACGAACGCAACGAGGCTCCACAGCCCCAGCCAGAGGAGGTGGGGGATGGAGAGGAAGAGCCGGAAGAAGACCGTCAGCCGCGAGCGGTGGAGGTCGTCGGTGACGATGAGGCGGATGGGGTGCGCCTGCGTCGGGCTTTCCACGGGCCGAGCCTATCGCCCTTCCTTGGCCTGCTCGATGGCCTCCTTTTCCGGCGCGATCAGCTGCTTCCAGCGAATCGTGCGCGCGAGCAGCAGCAAGGCGATCGAGCCCGGCGACGACGCTGACGACGGTCGTCGCCACGTACATGCCGACGCTGAAGCTCACGAGCGACGCACGCCCGACCGTGGTGTCGCGGAACGCGTACAGGAGGAAGCCCTGCTGGGTGCCGACTCCGCCGGGCGTGAACGGCAGCAGCGTCGACAGGCTCTGGACGGCGAGCACGATCATCACGTTGCGCGCCGACGTCGGCACGTCGAAGGCGTCGAGGAAGAACCACACGCCGGCGATGCGGAACACCCACGAGAGCGCCTGCCACGAGACGACCTGCGTGAAGTAGCGCTTCGGCTCGTAGAGGATCGCGAAGCCGTGCCGGACCTGTTCCCTGAAGTCCTCGACACGACGTTTCCAGATGACGACCAGCAGGACGAGGACCGTCAGCCACACGGCCGCGACGACGAGGAACGGCCGTGGGTGGTCGATCGGCCACGTCCAGTCGACCGACGGGAGGTCCCCGATCACGTCGAAGGCCGGCAGCACCCCCGCGAAGAGCGCCCAGACGAGGATGATCGAGGCGACGACCATGTCGAAGATCGTCTCCACGATCAGCGTGGGCGTGAGCGTCGTGTACGTCGTGCCCTTGACCTCGTGCTTCACGAGCACGAGCTTCACGACGTCGCCAGCGCGTGCGGGCGCGATCGCGTTGACGCCGACGCCCGCGAAGTACGCACCTGTCACATGGGGAAGCGGCACCTTGGTCTCCGGGTAGGCGGCCGCGATGATCGAACGCCAGGCGACCGATCGGGCGAAGAGCCGCGCCAGCTGGAGCCCGCACGCGATGGCCAGGGCAGTCCACTCGACGTCGGCGAGCTCCTCGAAGAACGTCTGGATGCCGTCGAAAACCTCACTCATGCTGGCGAGAACGATAGGCAGTCGAGGCTTGTCTCTAAACTCCCGCCATGCGGCAGGGGGACGAATACCTCGATCTTCGGCTGGGGGACTTCCTCGAGCGGCTCGGGGCGGGCAACCCGGCCCCGGGCAGCGGCTCGGCATCGGCCTTGACGGTCGCCATCGCCGCGGGGCTCGTGGCGATGGTCGCGAGGCGGTCGGAGGACTGCTGGGAGGAGTCTCCCGGCATAGCGGCCCAGGCGCTGGCGCTCCAGGCGCGGGCAGCGCCGCTCGCGCTGGCCGACGCGCGGGTCTGGGACGAGGCTCTGGAGGCGCTCGCCGCGGTGCGCGAAGACGCGGCAACGCCGAACGGCGAGCTCGAGCAGAAGCTCGCCCTCTCCGTCACCGTTCCGGTGCAGATCGCCGAAACCGCCGCCGACACGGCGGTGCTCGCGGCGCTGGCCGCCGAGCTGGGGGACGGCACGTACAGGTCGGACGCCGCCGCGGCCGCCGTGCTCGCTGCCGCCGGAGCACGAGCGGCGGCGCATCTCGTCGCGGTCAACCTCACCGTGCGGGAAGGCGACGGGCGGCTCGTCCGCGCACGCCGGAGCGTGGAGATAGCCGAGAACGCGGCCACGCATGCACTCGACTACTCGCGCTGATGGGGTTTCACGCTGGTGCTGGCTGAACAATCCCAAGCGCGCTTCGGGGGGTTTGTTGGTGTTTCATGAGCACCGTGGTTGCGCTCACCGATGCGGAGCTCGTCCAGCGCTGCCGTGCCGGCGACCTCGACGCCTGGAACCAGCTCGTCGAGCGGTTCTCCCGCTACGTGTACGCGATCTGCACGCAGGGCTACCGGCTGTCCCCTGCCGACGCGGAGGACGTCTTCCAGGAGGTCTTCACGCGGGTCTACACGCGGCTCGACTCCCTCCGCGATGACAGCGCTCTGCGGCCGTGGATCGGGCAGCTGACGCGACGGCTGTGCCTGGACTCGATCGCCGCCTCCGGCCGCACGCAGCCGGCGGCGGACGTCGAGCCGGCCGACCGCGAGCGCACGCTCGACGAGGTGGAGGAGGCGTTCGCCGTGCGCGAGGCGCTCGCCGAGCTATCCGAGCCCTGCCAGGAGATGCTCGACCGCTTCTTCTCTCGCGACGAGAGCTACCGCACGATCTCGCAGGACCTCGATCTGCCGTCGGGGACGATCGCCAGCCGCATCTCTCGCTGCCTCCGCCAGCTCCGAGTTCAGCTGGAGGGGAAGAAATGACGGCTCCCGCCGGTCTAGGAGTTAGATGGTGAGCGCGTTTCACGAAGAGCGTATCGCTCTCTTCCTGAGGCTCCTGCGGCCTGCGCCCAGGGGGTGGGTGCGGGCCGCCCAGGAGCTTCCCGCCGCACGACAGGCGATGGACGAGATCGTCGCGCGGGCCGAGGCTGACGCCGCATTCCAGACGGCGCTCGTCGCGGATCTCGAGGCTGCGCTGGCGCAGGAGGGCTACGAGCCTTCCCGTCCGCTGCTCGACGAGCTCCGCAAGCTCTATCCAGCCGACTGAATCCGGCGTAGCATCCGTCCTATGACGGACGAGCTGGTCCTCCACGAGGCGGAACCGCGCAGCGGCGCATTGCCGGCCTGGAGCCTGCCCAAGGACGCCGAGGGCGACATCATGCTCTCCGACGAGTGGCCCGAGCGCATCACGCGGGAGTGGGCCTGGGGCGGCGCGACGGGCAAGGGCGTGAACGTGTGCATTCTCGACTCTGGGGTCGAGGATGGGCACCCGCTCGTCGGGAAGCTCCAGGGAGCGGTCACAGTGTCCGTCGACAAGGACGAGAACGCGGTCGTCGAGGAGGACACCGAGGGCGACTCGTGCGGCCACGGGACGGCGTGCGCCGGGATCGTCCGCTCGATCGCGCCGGAGTGCAATCTCTACAGCGTGCGCGTCCTCGGCGCAGGCTTCACGGGCTCGGGCACGGTGCTGCTCGCCGGCCTCCGTTACGCGGTCGAACAGGGGTACGACCTCATCAACATGAGCCTGTCGACGACGAAGAAGCAGTTCGCCACGATCCTCCACGAGATCGCCGACCATGCGTACTTCCAGCGCAGCATGCTCGTCGCCTCCGCGCACAACATGCCGGTCGAGAGCTACCCGTGGAAGTTCTCGTCGGTGATCTCCGTCGGCAGTCACGAGCAGGAGGATCCGATGGCGTTCTTCTACAACCCCAGCCCGCCGGTGGAGTTCTTCGGCCGCGGCGTCGGCGTGGAGGTGGCGTGGCCCGGCGGATCGAAGATCAAAGCCTCCGGCAACAGCTTCGCGACGCCGCACGTCGCCGGCATTTGCGCCCTCATCCTGTCCAAGCATCCCGAGATAATCCCGTTCCAGTTGAAGACCGTCCTCTTTCTGACGTCGACGAACGTGGCGGGTCCCGCGTGACGGGTGGCGGCGAGGGCGAGCTTCGCGCTGCGGTGGCTGCCGGCGTCATCGGGTCGCGCGAGTCGTTCCATGGGCTGCTTACCGGAATCACGGAGGTAGCGCGCGCGATCTTCGGTGCAATGGCGTCGTCCATCCTCCTGCTCGACGAGGAGACAGACGAGCTCGTGTTCGAGGCGGTGGCGGGGTACGGCGAGGACGAGCTGATCGGCCTGCGGTTCCCGTCCGACACCGGCATCGCCGGCTGGGTGCTCTCCACCCGCACGCCTCTGATCCTCGACGACGTCCAGAACGACCCCCGCTTCGCGAAAGACTTCGCCGCAGACACCGGCTACGTACCGCAGGGGCTCATGGCCGTGCCGCTGCTCTACGACGAGCGTGCTCTCGGCGTGCTGGAGGTGCTCGACCGCCCGCAGCAGTCGACGTTCTCGCTTCAGGAGATGGAGCTGCTCGGCCTGTTCGCGAACCAGGCCGCGATCGCGCTCGACCTGCTCAGCCGGGCGCGGCAGGCCGAGGCCGTGCTCAACTCGGGCGAGGGCGAGCTGGCGGTCGTCGCGCGGCTCGCGGCAGCCGTCGCCGAGCTCGAGGACGAACGGCGCGAGGCCGGCCTGCGCCTGCTCGGCGAGCTCGCCGACACGCTCGGCGACTGAGCGGCTCGCCGGTCCAAGCAAAGGGCCCGGCTGAGCCGGGCCCTGAAACTTCTGCTTCGCGAGTTGCTACTGAGCCTCCTGAGCCTCCTGGGCCTCCTGCGCCTCCTGGGCCTCGAGGGCGTGCGCCTCGACGTCGTCCTCCTTGGCGGCCTGTGCCTCCTGGGCCTCCTGTGCCTCCTGAGCTTCGTCTGCCATCACTGTCCTCCTCTCGCCTCTAGCGTGACCCTGCACCCCTCTAGACGGGGAACAGATACCGAATCTTCCCTGTTGCTCTTCAATTTTGCAACCCCCCTGTGAGATGCTGCCCACCGCATGGGTGGGATCGGGGCGCACCTAAAGGAGTCCGGGCGCTCGTTTGCGGCCGTTTTTCACAGCGCGAACCTGCGCCGGCTCCAGGGTGCGTGGGCGGCCGTTGCGATCGGTCACTGGGGCCTGCTGGTCGCCGTCTCGGTATACGCCTACGAGCAGGGCGGGGAGAAGGCCGTCGGCATCATCTTCCTGCTCCGCCTCGTGCCGGCGGGCCTGCTCGCGCCGTTCGTCGGCGTGCTCGGCGACCGCTACCGGCGCGAGATGGTGCTCTTCGTTTCGGCCCTGCTCCGTTTCGTTCTCTCTGCGGCCGCCGCAGTGGCCGTCTGGAGGGACGCTCCTGCAGAGCTCGTCTACGCGCTCGCAATCGTCACATCGATCGCCAACGCGCCGTACAAGTCCGCGCAGGCGGCGATCATGCCGACGCTGGCCAGGACGCCGACCGAGCTGACCGCTACGAACGCCGTGTCCAGCACGGTCGAGAGCCTCGCGTTCTTTCTCGGTCCCGCGCTTGCCGGCATCCTGCTCGCCGTGACCGGGGTCGACATCGTCTTCGCCGTCGCGGCGGCGATGTTCGGGATCGCGTCGGTCGTCATTCTCCGGATGAAGGTCCCGAGAACCGAGGCGTCGAAGGAAGTCGAGGCGTCGACGATCCTCAGCGAGTGCCTGGCGGGCTTCCGTGTCGTCTTCCGGCACAGGGAGCTGCGCGTGCTGATGGGGCTCTTCACCGCGCAGACGCTCGTCGCGGGCCTGATGCTCGTCTTCCTCGTCGTCGTGGCGATCGAGCTGCTCGACATGGGCGACTCGGGCGTCGGGTATCTCAACTCCGCCTTCGGTGTCGGCGCGCTCGTGGGTGCGATAGGCGCGCTGGGCCTGACGGGCGCGCGGCGGCTCAGCCCCGCCTTTCTCGTCGGCCTGCTGCTCTGGGGGCTGCCGCTCGCCGTGCTCGGGCTGTGGTCGACGGTCGGTATCGCGCTCGTGCTGTTCGCGGTGATGGGCGCCGGCAACTCGCTCGTGGACGTCGCCGGCTACACGCTGGTGCAGCGCGCCGTCCCGGACGAGGTGCTCGCTCGCGTGTTCGGCGTGCTCCAGTTCTTCTTGCTCACCGCGCTCGGCATCGGCGGCGTGCTCGCACCGGTGCTGAGCGATCTGTTCGGTCTCGAGAACGCGCTCATCATCTCCGGGCTGTTCCTGCCGGTGCTCGTGGTGCTGTTCGGGCGCACCGTGGCGAGGATCGACGCACAGGCCGTCGCCCCGGAGACGCAGGAGCTGCGGCTGCTCACCGGTGTGCCCATCTTCGCGCCGCTGCCCGGCACCGCGATCGAGCACATCGCCGGGCGGCTCGTCCCGCTGCGCATCGAGCCGGGGACGGTCATCGTCCGCGAGGGCGATGCCGGCGACCGCTTCTACGTGATCGTCGAGGGCGAGGTCGAGGTGACGCGCCGAGGGCAAGCCGATCTCCACCCTGGGCGCCGGGAGGGTACTTCGGCGAGATCGCCCTGCTCAAGGACGTGCCGCGCACGGCGACGGTGACGGCGAAGACGCCCGTGGTGCTCTACGCGCTCGAGCGCGAGGACTTCCTGGCGACGGTGACGGGCCACGCGCCGAGCGCGAAGGCGGCGGAGACGGTCATCTCGTCGCGGCTGTCGGGCCTTCAGGCCGCTGCCGGCTCGCCCATCTCGTCGTAGCTGCGGGGCTAGGATGGCAGCCTTTGCGGGGTCGTCTAACGGCAGGACACACGGTCCGGAGCCGTGGTACCTGCCGTTAGACGACCCCGCAACGGCAGACCATTCTAGCTTCCGACGTCTCGAGCCGGTAGATGGGCACGAGGCGCGTCTCGGCCTCGGTGTCGATGTGCGCGACCACCTCGACGTACGGCTCCAGGCCGGAGCCGCGCAGCTTCTCCTTCAGCAGGCCGTCCACCTGGTAGATGCCCGAGGAGTTGTTCATCGTGATCTCGATCAGCACCGGCTTCTCCTCGCCGTCGAGGATGGAGACCTTGTCGACCGCCGCCGCCGAGAGCGAGTGCATCGACACCTGGCCGGCGGCGAACGGGATGCGCGAGCGGCCCTTCGCCATGTCGAGCGCGTCCGCGACGCGGAGGATGCCCGCCTCGAGCGTCAGCGGCCGGCCTGACGCGCGATGGCTCGTGATCTCGTGCAGCACCTCGGACACCATCACCGTCAGCTCCGGCTCCTCGTAGCTCGGCTCGAGCAGCTCGCGTGCCTTGCGCGCTGCGAGGAAGAGGCTGAAGTCCTCGTGGTTGTCACGGTGCACCGACATGCCCGTGTCGTGCAGCAGCGCGCCCAGCAGCAGCGCCACCTCGGCGTCGTCGGGCTCGAGGCCGTAGTCCTCGACGATCGAAGGCTCGATGCCGTGTTTCGTGAGCTGGCGCAGGAGCTTGAGGGCGATGTTGGCCACGATCTGGATGTGCACCCAGGAGTGGTCGTTGATCTGCAGGCGCGCGATCGCGTTGACGTTCGAGACGTGCCAGAGCGCCTTCAGCTCGGTGTCGGCATTCACGCGCTCGAGGACGGCGCGCAGCTTCCGGTTGCCCCTTGCCGGCACGCGGATCCGCATCTGCGCGACCGCCTGCGCCGGTGTCATGCGGGCCTCGCGTTCGAGCTCCGCAGCCGGCGGCGCGTCGTCGATGATCAGCTCTTCGGGCTCCTGTTGATCGGGCACGAGCACAGCGTACGCGCATAATCCGGGCATGGACGGAAGCGGCAGGCTCGTCGTCGCCATCACCGGCGCCTCGGGATCGATCTACGGCATCCGGCTGCTGGAGCTGCTCCGCGAGCGCGGCGAAGTGGAGACGCATCTCGTCATCAGTCCCGCCGGGCGGCGCACGCTCGTCCACGAGACGGACTACTCGGCGGCGGACGTGGAAGAGCTGGCGGATGCGGTGTACGGCTACCGCGACATCGGCGCGCCGCTGGCGAGCGGGTCGTTCGCCACGCTCGGCATGGTCGTCTGCCCGTGCAGCATCCGCACGCTGTCGGCGCTGGCGCTGTCGGCGTCGGACAATCTGATCACGCGCGCGGGCGACGTTGCGCTGAAGGAAGGGCGGCCGCTCGTCGCCGTGCTGCGCGAGACGCCGCTTCACCTCGGCCACCTGCGTCTGGCGGCTCAGCTGAGCGAGATCGGCGGCGTCGTCATGCCGCCCGTGCCCGCCTTCTACACGAGGCCCGAGACCGTGGCGGACATCGTGGACGACACCGTCGGCCGCGTTCTGCAGCGGCTCGGCCTGCCTGTGCCAGGCCTGGTCGAGGAATGGCCGGGCGACGTCGTCCGCGACCCCGATTAGGCGACCGCGGCCCAGTCGCCGTAGAGCGACATGTAGAGCCCGCGCCGCGCGAGCAGCTCCTCGTGTGTGCCCTGCTCGACGACGCGGCCGTGCTCGAGCACGACGATGCAGTCCGCGCCGCGGATCGTCGACAGCCGGTGCGCGATCACGAACGCCGTTCGGCCCACGAGCAGCCTGCGCAGCGCCTGCTCGATCTTCTGCTCCGTGCCGATGTCGACCGACGACGTCGCCTCGTCGAGGATGAGGATGCGCGGATCGGCGAGCAGCGCGCGCGCGAACGCTACGAGCTGGCGCTGTCCCAGCGAGAGGCGGACGCCGCGCTCGCCGAGCTGGGTCTCGTACCCGTCCTCGAGCTCGCTCGCGAACACGTCGGCGCCGACGGCCTGCGCGGCGGCGATCACGTCCTCGGGTGGCGCATCGGGCCGTGCGAAGGCGATGTTCTCGCGCAGCGTGCCCGCGAACAAGAAGCCGTCCTGGGGCACGATCCCGAGCTGCGAGCGGAGCGACTCCTGCGTCACCTGGCGGATGTCCGTTCCGTCGATCGTGATCTTGCCCTCGCGCGGGTCGTAGAAGCGCGCGAGCAGCTTCGCGATCGTGGACTTGCCGGCACCCGTGTGGCCGACGAGGGCGACCGTCGTCCCCGTCGGCACGTCGAGGTCGAGCCCGTGGATGACCTCCGGCCCGTCGCCGTACCCGAACCGGACCTGCTCGAAGCGGACGTGTCCGGCGATGTGTGCGAGCGGCTGCGCACCCGGCTCGTCCACCACGTCGGGCTCCTCCTCGAGGACGTCCATGATCTTGTCGAGCGCGGCCGTCGCGGACAGGTACGTGTTGTAGAACTGCGACAGGTCCTGCACGGGATCGAAGAAGTTCGCCAGGTAGCCGATGAAGGCGAACAGCGTGCCGACGGTGATGTCGCCGCCCGAGACGAGGTAGCCGCCGTAGCCGAGGACGATCGCGGTCGCGGCCGAGGAGATGAAGTCGACCGTCGGGAAGTAGACGCCGCTGAGCACGACCGTGCGGTGGTTCGCCTGCCGGTAGTTGGCGTTGACCTCGTGGAAGTTCCTGAGCGCCGGGTCCTCGCGTGTGAAGGACTGGAGCACGCGCATGCCCGCGATGTCCTCGGCCAGCGTGGCGGTGACGAGCCCCAGGCGCTCCCGGACGGCGCGGTAGGCGAGGGTCGAGCGCGAGCGGAACATCGCCGTGGCGACGATCAGCGCCGGCATCACGATGAGCGTCGCGAGCGCGAGCCGCCAGTCGAGGAAGAAGAGGATCACGATCGAGCCGAGCAGCAGCAGCGTGTTCTTGAGCAGCGACGTCACGCCTTCCGTCACCAGCTGGTCGAGCGCGTCGACGTCGTTCGTCAGCCGGCTGATGATGACGCCGGCGCGGTTGCGCTCGTAGTAGCCGAGCGACAGGCGCTGGAGGTGGCGGAAGAGGCCGTTGCGCAGGTCGGCGAGCACGCGCTCTCCCGTCCAGCCGGTGAAGTACGTCTGTGCGGCGCTGGCGCCGAGGTAGACGAGCCCGGCCACCACGAATGCGCCGACGATCCAGCCGAGGGCCGTCAGGTCGCCTTCCGAGATGCCGTCGTCGATGGCGAGCTTGGCCAGATAGGGAGGCGCGAGCGCGGCCAGCGTCGCGAGGAGCAGGAAGCCGAGCGCGAGCGCGACGCGCGTCTTGTACGGCGCAGCCAGCCGCGCGAGCGCGGCCAGGCGCCGGCGCGTGCGCTGCCACGAGTGGCCGGCGGGCGGTGTCTGGCCGCGCTCGACGGTGAGGTGGGATCCCGGCTGCCAGACCCTCATGCGGTGGCCTCAACACGTGCAGCAAACTCGGCTTCCAGCAGCCCGTGGTCGTACATCTCGCGGTAGACGGCGCTTTCGTCGATCAGCACCTCGTGCGTGCCGCGCGCGGTGACCCGCCCGCCGTCGAGCACGATGATCTCGTCGGCGAGTGCGATCGTCGACAGCCGGTGGGCGATGATGATCGTCGTCCGTCCCTTCATCGCCTCACGCAGCCCGAGGCGGATGCGCGCTTCGGTCGTCGCGTCCACCGACGCCGTCGCGTCGTCGAGGATGAGGATGCGCGGGTCGATGGCGAGCGCTCGGGCGATCGCGACCCGCTGTCGCTGGCCGCCGGAGAGCGTGATCCCGCGCTCGCCCACCATCGTGTCGTAGCCCTGCGGCAGCTCGACGATGAACTCGTGAGCCTGCGCGGCGCGCGCGGCCGCGACGATCTCCTCCTCGGTCGCGTCAGGCCGCCCGAAAGCGATGTTCTCGCGCACGGTCGCGGAGAAGAGGAATGGGTCCTGCGAGATCACGCCGATGGCGCTACGGAGCGAGTCGAGCCGCACGTCGCGCACGTCCGCACCGTCCACCGTGACGCGTCCCTCGGTGACGTCGTAGAAACGGGGGACGAGCGAGGCGAGCGTCGTCTTCCCGGAGCCCGTGTGGCCGATGAGCGCGACCGTGCGACCGGGCTCGAGCTCCAGGTCGATCTCGTGCAGCACCGGCCGCTCCGGGTCGTAGCCGAAGGTCACATGCTCGTAGCGAACGAGACCGCGTCCCGCAGGCAGCTCCACAGCGTCGCGCGCGTCGACGATGTCCTCGGGCTCGTCGATGACCTGGAAGATCCGCTCACCCGACGCCGTCGCCCGCTGCGCCTGGCCGATCCACATCCCGAGCATCCGCAGCGGCATGACGAGCATCAGCACGAGCACGTTGAACTGGATGAACGCGCCCAGCGACAACGAGCCGTTCACGACCATGCGACCGCCCACGAGCAGCACCGCCGCCTGGGCGAGCAGCGGCAGGAAGGCCATCATCGGCACGTAGATCGAGCGCTGCTTGTTCGCCTTCACCGTCTGGCGGAAGACCGCTTCCGACGAGTCCGCGAAGCGCTCGCGCTCGCGATCCTCCTGTGCGAACGACTTCACGACGTGGACGCCGACGATGTTCTCCTCGGAGACCGTCGCGACGTCCGCCATCTTCTGCTGCACCTCTCGCAAGATCGGGTGCGACACGCGGCTGTAGCGATACGCCAAAGCGATCAGCACCGGCATGATCCAGAGGGCGACGAAGGCCAGCTTCCAGTTGACGACGAACAGCACGGACGTCACGACGACGACCGTGACGATGTGCTGGAAGAAGAAGATCAGCCCGTAGCCGAGGAAGAAGCGGACGGCCTGCAGGTCGACCGTTGCGCGCGACATCAGCTGGCCGGTCTGGTTGCGGTCGAAGAAGCCGAACGACTGGCGGACGAGCTTCGCGTAGAGCGCGTTTCGCATGTCGAACTCGACGCCGAGCGCCTGCCTGCCGGCGATCAGCCGCCGCCCGAGCATCAGCACCGACTTCATGAGGCCGATGCCGAGGACGAGGGCGACGATCAGCCAGAGGCCGTCGAGCGAGCCGTCGGTCAGCGGCCCGTTGATCGCCGCGCGGATGAGGAACGTGATGGCGATGGCGGCCAGCTGCGAGCCGATCGCGAGCAGCGACGAGACGAACAGCGACCACTTGTAGGGCCGCAGAAAGCCGAGTAGACGGCGGAACGTCGTTCGATGTCGCGGGACCTCGGGCACCTTCGAAATCTAGTCGTCGGCCCGCTTGTCAGACTACGGGCCGTGCCGCCGGAGACGCGATACGCGAAGAGCGGCGACGTCTCGATCGCCTACCAGGTAGTCGGCGAAGGGGAGCACGACATCGTGTTCGTGCCCGGCTACATCTCGAACGTCGAGCTCGCCTGGGAGCTCCCGGGTTGGGCGAGGCTCTACGAGCTGCTGAGCGGTCTCGGGCGCCTCATCGTCTTCGACAAGCGCGGCACAGGGCTGTCCGACCGCGCAACTGGGATCGCGCAGCTCGAGACGCGCATGGACGACGTGCGCGCCGTCATGGATGCGACCGGCTCGGAGCGGGCAGCGCTGCTCGGCGTATCGGAAGGCGTACCGATGACACTGCTCTTCGCGGCCACGTATCCCGAGCGTGTGGCAGCCGTCGTCTCCTACGGAGCGTCGGCTCCGCGCGCGACGTGGGCGCCGGATTTTCCCCACTCATCGCCACGTGAACAGTGGCTGGAGAACATCCCCATTCGTGAGCGGGAGTTCGGCACGAAGGAAGCCGTGGAGAGGGCGGTCGGCTGGGTGGCGCCGAGCCACGCCGGCGACGAGGCGTACATCGACTGGTGGGCCCGGTTCGAGCGGCAGAGCGCAAGCCCGTCGTCGATCGGCCAGCTCTATCGGATGAACATGGAGATCGACATCAGGCACGTGCTGCCGATCATCCGCCTGCCGACGCTGTTCGTTCACCGGGTCGACGATGCCGTCTCGATCGAGCACAGTCGCTTCATGGCCGAGCGTATTCCCGGCGCAGAGCTGGTCGAGCTGCCCGGGGCCGATCATGCTCCATTTGTCGACCCGGATCAGGCGGTCGAGCCGATCGGGGAGTTCCTGCACCGTGTCTGGAAGGAGCGAGCGTGGGAGCAGACCGAGATCGATCGCGTGCTCGCGACGGTGCTGTTCACGGACATCGTCGGCTCCACGGAGAAGGCGGTCGAGCTCGGCGATCGGCGAGTGGCACGAGCTCGTCGAGCGCCACCACGGCGTCGTGCGGTCGCAGTTGGCCCGCTATCGCGGCCGCGAGGTCGACACCGCGGGGGACGGCTTCTTTGCGACCTTCGACGGGCCGGCGCGAGCGATCCAGTGCGCCTGCGCGATCGCCAGCTCCGTCCGCGAGCTGGGAATCGACATCCGCGCCGGCCTGCACACGGGCGAGGTCGAGCTGGCCGAAGACAAGCCGCGCGGGATCGCCGTTCACATCGGCGCGCGCGTGTCGGCGCGCGCGGAGCCGGGCGAGGTGCTCGTGTCGAACACCGTCAAGGATCTCGTGGCGGGCTCGGGCATCGAGTTCGACGAGCGCGGGACCGCCGAGCTCAAGGGCGTTCCTGGAGAATGGCGGCTGTACGCCGTCCGAAGCTAAGGAGGAGAGATGGGCTACACAGATGTCGACGCCGCCGAGGTCGAGGCGGTCAACGGCGTCTTCCGTCCGATCCGCCGGGCGCTTGGGGTGACGGCCTTCGGCATCAACCAGGAAGAATGGCCGGCGAACGGCGACGGCTACCCCGATCACGACCACTCCGAGGACGGTCAGGAAGAGGTCTTCTACATCCTCGAGGGCGTCGGGGAAGATGGTCGTGGACGGCGAGGAGGTCGAGCTCAAGCCAGGACGCTACGTCTGGGTCGGAGCCGAGCACGAAGCGGAAGATTCTCGCCGGCGCCGAGGGGCTCAAGATGATCGCCGTCGGGTCTCCTCCCGGCGCGTACAAGCCGCGCGAGGGGTAGCCAGCTCGGCGAGCACGAGCGCGACCGCTCTTCGAAGACGCGCCCGGTTCGCGGCATCGTTCAGCCAGCCCGACGCTCCCGAGGGATGTGGGAGCGGGAATTGCGGTCGCGCCGTCGAGCTCGAAGCGCTTCGCCGATCGCGTCGGTCAGGCGGCGGATTCCCAGCAGCCGACGAGCCGCCAGTCCGCCCACGGTGACGATCAGCCGCGGACGGAGCAGCCGCAGCTCGTGCTCGCGCCAGAACGCGCAGAGGTCCTGTTCACGGGACGTCGGCGTGCGATCGCCACGTCCCGCCGGCGAGCGGCCGGGGTAGCAGCGGGTGACGGACGCGCAGTAGAACGTCGCGTAGAACCGCTCCTCGTCCATCCCCAGCCACGCGCGCAGAGTCCGGCCCGCGCGGCCGCGCCAGGGTCGCAGCTCGGCGCCTTCGACCACGCCGGGCGCCTGTCCGTAGAGGTACGCGGCGTGCCGGGAGGTGCCCTCGAACACGGGCAGCGACTCGAGTGGATAGCCCGCCTCGGCACACGCACGGCAGCGCCTGTTGTCGCGCTGCAGAGCGAGCAGGGACTTGTAGCGGCGTCGCTCCGTCACGGTGATCACGACGACGACGAACCACTCGCCGTCGAGGAGAATCTCGCCGCCGCCCACCTCGGAGAGGAGCGCGTCAGGCGAGAAGAACCGCTTGTAGACAGGCCAGATCGACCCGTCGCTCACGCGTCGCTGCTGCCACTCGGCCGGCGCGTGATTCGGTCGCAGCGGGGCATCTGCGACGACGAGCTCAGGTGCCACGCGGCGCGCCTCGGCGAGGAATCGCACGCGCTCGGGCTCCTCGAGATGCCCGTAGAAGTGGCCCGTGAAGACTCGGTCGAACGAGGAGTCGCCGAAGGGAAGCTCCAGCGCGTCGCCCCTGACGTAGCTCGCGTGGGGCGCTGCCCGCCGGGCGACCCCTAGCATCCGTTCGCTCGAGTCGAGGCCCGTCACCTCGCCGGGCAGATGGCGTGTCAGGAATCCGGTGCCGCACGCGACGTCGAGCGTCCTCGCGGGCCGGAGATCAGTCAGCACCTGCTCGAGCCGGACGACCTCGGCGAGGAAGCGCTCGCGCTCCTCGGCCTCGTAGTAGATGCCGCGGTACCAGTCGTCGTACTCGGCGGCGCGGCGGTCGTAGTACTCCTTCACGTTCCTAGAGTACGGCGGCATGGCCTCACCGCTCGTCGCCGTCCCGAACTTCTCCGAGGGTCGTTCCGTGGAGACGATCGAGGCGCTGCGTGACGCGCTCGCGCGGAGTGCGCAGCGTGCTCGACGTCCACACGGATCCGGATCACAACCGCTCGGTGTTCACGCTTGCCGGGACGGATGCGGAGCTTGTCGATGCACTCGTCGACGGGATCGCGTGCGCGCGCGAGCTCATCGACCTGCGACGGCACGAGGGCGTCCATCCGAGGGTCGGCGCGGCGGACGTCGTCCCCGTCGTCGCCGCCTGGCCCGAGCAGCTGACCGCGGCGAAGCACGCGGCGCTCGACGCTTGCGGACAGGGTCGGCGGTGAGCTCGAGCTGCCGGTGTTCCTGTACGGCGAGCTCGAACCGGGCGTGAGGCCTGCGTTGCTCCGGCGCGGTGGCCCGGCCGAGCTCCAGCGACGGATCGACGCCGGCGAGCTCACGCCAGACCGCGGCCCCGCCCGGCTCGATCCGCGCGCCGGCTGCGTCCTGGTGGGCGCGCGGCGGCCGCTGATCGCGTTCAACGTCAATCTCGCCACTGACGAGCTCGCCGTCGCGCAGTCGATCGCGGCAGTCGTCCGCGAGACGGGCGGAGGCTTCCCCGGCGTCCGCGCGCTCGGCTTCCCGCTCGCCAGCCGTCGGCCTCGTCCAGGTGTCGATGAACGTCGAGAACTGGCAGGAGTCGCCGCTCGAGGAGATCGTGGCGCGCATCAGCGCCGAGGCCGCGGCGCGCGGGGTCGAGGTTGCCGGCTCCGAGCTCGTCGGCCTCATGCCGGAGGGAGCGGCCCGAGCCGGGGCGGAGGCGCTCCGGCTCGAGAGCCTGGACGACTCGCAACTCCTCGAGCCACGCCTGTCTAGACTCGTTTCGTGACGGCCGAGCTAGCGCTCACCGGCGACGGGCTGACGATCGACGACGTCTGGGCGGCGGCCGTCGGCGGCGCGCCGGCAACTCTCACGGAGGACGCCAGAGGCCGCATGCGCGCCGCAAGGGAGGTCGTGACCCGTGTTGCGTTCGGCGAGCGCGAGCACACGTACGGCATCAACACGGGCTTCGGGCGGTTCGTCTCGCAGTCCATCCCCGCCGAGCAGACGCAGGAGCTCCAGCTCCGCCTGCTACGCAGCCATGCGTGCGGCGTGGGGGAGCCCTATCCGCCCGAAGTCGTGCGCGCGGCGATGTTGCTTCGGGCGAACACGCTGGCGAAGGGCAACTCCGGGGCTCGCGTGGAGGTCGTGGAGCTGCTGATCGAGTGCCTGAACCGCGGGCTCCTCCCGGTCGTCCCCAGTCGGGGATCCGTGGGCGCGAGCGGCGATCTGGCTCCGCTCGCCCACCTCGCGCTGCCGCTCGTCGGTGAAGGCGATGCCTGGGTCGAAGGGCGGCGACTGCCCGGCGGCGAGGCGCTCTCCGCGGTGGGCCTCGAGCCGCTCGAGCTGCACGCGAAGGAAGGGCTGTCGCTCGTCAACGGCACGCAGTTCATGGCAGCCGTGGGCGCACTCGGACTCGTGCGTGCGCGCAGGCTCCAGGTCGCGGCGGACATCGCCTGCGCGATATCCATCGAGGCACTCAACGGCACGCGCACGAGCTTCCTGCCGCAGATCCACGCCCTGCGTCCCTTCCGTGGGCAGCAGGCGTCGGCGGCGAACCTGCTGCGCCTGATGGAAGGCTCCGCGATCATCGAGGCGCACCGCTGGTGCGACAAGGTGCAGGATCCGTACTCGCTGCGCTGCGCGCCGCAGGTACACGGTGCCGTCCGTGACCTGCTCGACTACGTCGACTACGTCGTCTCGACTGAGCTGAATGCCGCGACCGACAACCCGCTCGTGCTCGTCGACGACGACATGCTCGTGTCCAACGGAAACTTCCACGGCGAGCCGGTCGCGTTCGCGCTCGACGCGCTGGCGATGGGGATGGCGGAGCTGGCGTCGATCTCCGAGCGGCGCACCGAGCGCATGGTCAACCCGACGCTGTCCGAGGGACTGCCCGCGTTCCTCACGGTCCACGGCGGCCTCAACTCCGGGTTCATGATCCCGCAGTACGTGTCTGCCGCGCTCGTCAGCGAGAACAAGGTGCTCGCCCATCCGGCGAGCGTGGACTCGATCCCGACGAGCGCCGGGCAGGAGGACCACGTGTCGATGGGCAACGCGGCCGGCCTGAAGGCGTGGCAAGTGCTCGCGAACGCCGAGAGCGTGCTCGCGATCGAGCTGCTCGCGGGGGCGCAGGCAGTGGAGTTCCATGCGCCGCTGGCGCCCGGGGCCGGCGTGGCGGCGGCGCGGCGGTTCGTTCGTTCTCTTTCGCCTCGCCTCGAGGACGACCGCTCGCTGACCGGGGACATCGAGGCGGTGGCTGGGGCGATCCGCGACGGATCGCTCGGCGCGGCGGTGGCCGACGAGATCGGAGCGCTCTCATGACCGTCGCCGGCTCGGTGGACGCAACGGTCGAGGCGCTGTGCGGCGACCTCGCGCGCATTCGTGCGCCGCGTGGGACGGAGCTCTCCGCGCGCTCCTGGCAGACGGAGGCGCCGCTGCGGATGCTGCTCAACAACCTCGATCCCGAGGTGGCCGAGCATCCCGAGTCGCTGGTCGTGTACGGCGGCTCGGGCAAGGCTGCGCGCGATCACGCGAGTCTGAAAGCTCTCGTCCGCACGCTGCTGCGACTCGGCGACGACGAGACGATGCTCGTCCAGAGCGGCAAGCCCGTCGGCGTCTTCCGCACGCATCCGCAGGCGCCCCGCGTGCTGATCTCGAACGCGATGCTCGTCCCGCGCTGGGCCACATGGGACGAGTTCCGCAGGCTGGAGGCGCTCGGGCTGACGATGTTCGGGCAGATGACGGCGGGCAGCTGGATCTACATCGGGACCCAGGGGATCCTCCAGGGGACGTACCAGACGTTCGCCGCCGCGGCGGAACAGCACTTCGGCCAGGACGACCTCCGTGGGCGCACGGTGCTGACGGCAGGGCTCGGGGGGATGGGCGGCGCTCAGCCCCTGGCGGCGGCGCTGCTCGACGGCGCAATCCTCTGCGTCGAGGTCGACCCGTCGAGGATCGAGCGCCGGCTCCAGACGCGCTACCTCGACGCGGCCACCGAGTCGATCGACGAGGCGGTTGCCCTCGTGCGCTCGGCAGCGGGCGAAGGCAAGGGGCTGTCGGTGGGGCTGCTCGGCAACGCCGCCGACGTGGTGCCCGAGCTGGCGCGGCGCGGGGAGCACTTCGACCTCGTGACCGACCAGACGGCCGCCCACGATCCCCTCACGGGGTACGTGCCGCAGGGGCTCGACGTGGGAGCAGGCGGCAGCGCTGCGGGCGTCCGATCCGGACGAGTATCTGCGGAAGGCGCGCGAGTCGATCGCGGCGCCACGTTCGCGGCCTGCTCGAGTACGTCCGGCAGGGCAGCTATGTTTTCGATTATGGCAACAACTTGCGAGGTGAGGCCCGTGAAGCCGGCGTAGAGGATGCCTTCACATACCCGGGCTTTGTCCCGGCCTACATACGGCCGCTGTTCTGTCGTGGCGTAGGGCCCTTCCGCTGGGCGGCGTTGTCCGGAGACGAGGCGGACATCTCCGCGATCGACGACGCGATGCGGGAGGCCTTCCCGGACGACGCGGTGCTCCAGCGGTGGCTCGAGCTGGCTCCCGGACGGATGGCGTTCCAGGGCCTTCCGGCGAGAATCTGCTGGCTGGGCTACGGCGATCGGGCTCGCGCGGGGCTGGCCATCAACGAGCTCGTGCGCTCAGGGCGCGTTCGTGCTCCGGTCGTCATCGGGCGTGACCACCTCGATGCCGGCTCCGTCGCCTCGCCCTACCGCGAGACCGAGGCCATGCGCGACGGCTCCGACGCGATCGCCGACTGGCCGATCCTCAACGCGCTCCTCAACACCGCCGCGGGTGCGACGTGGGTGAGCGTCCATCACGGCGGGGGCGTCGGCATCGGCAACGCGATCCACGCGGGGATGGTCGTGGTGGCGGACGGCACCGACGAGGCAGTCGAGCGGCTGGAGCGTGTGCTGACGACCGATCCAGGCACGGGCGTCATGCGCCACGTGGATGCGGGCTACGAGGAGGCGATCGCCGCCGCACGCGAGCACGACATCGACCTGCCGATGCTGCCCGGCGCGTGAGCCGCCTTCTCGTCCGTGACATCGCGCAGCTCGTGACCCCGGCCGGCGACGCCGCGCCGCTGCGCGGGGCGCTGCTGGGCGAGGTGACGGTCATAGAGCGTGCGTACGTCCTCAGCGAGGGGCCGAAGATCGTGGAGGTCGGGCGCATGAACGACCTCGGCGCGCTCGACGGGGAGGTCGAAGAGCTCGACGCGCGTGGACGTTGCGCGATCCCAGGCCTCGTCGACTGCCATACGCACGCGTGCTTCGCCGGCGACCGCGTCGAGGAGTTCGCGCTGCGTGCGGCGGGAGCGTCGTACGAGCAGCTGCACGCAGCCGGCGGCGGCATCCACTCGACGGTCTCCGCCACCCGTGGAGCCGGGGAGACGACGCTGCGCGAAGCGGTCTCGCGACATCGCGGCTGGATGGTGCGGCACGGCACGACGACGTTCGAGGCCAAGTCCGGCTACGGCCTCGACCACGACACCGAGCTGGCGTCGCTGCGTGCGATCGCGGCAGCCGGCGGTATTCCGACGTTCCTCGGCGCACATGCCGTTCCCCCCGAGTTCGAGCAGGCCGACGAGTACGTCGACTGGCTGATCGCGGACGTGCTGCCCGAGGCGGCGACGATCGCCGAGGCGGCCGACGTCTTTCTCGAGCGGGGCGCGTTCGATGCCGTTCAGGCGCGGCGTTACCTCGAGGCTGCGCGCGGCCACGGGCTGGAGCTGCGGCTGCACGGCGATCAGTTCACGGAGGCCGGCGCGATTCCGCTTGCGATCGAGCTCGGCGCACGCTCGGTCGACCACCTGGAGGCGACGGGGCCTGACGGAGTGCGCGCGCTGGCGGAGAGCGACGTGGCCGGCGTGCTCCTGCCGGCGAGCGCTCTCTTCCTGAGCCGCCCGATGCCTCCCGCCCGCGCGCTCGTCGACGCCGGTGCGGCGATCGCGCTCGCCACCGACTTCAACCCGGGGAGCGCGTTCTGCGAGAGCCTGCCGCTCGTCTGCTCGCTCGCGTGCACGCAGCTCGGGCTTTCGCCCGCCCAGGCGCTCACGGCGTGCACGGTCAACGCGGCTCACGTCCTGGGTCGGGCTGACAGCAAGGGGCGCCTCGCGCCGGGCTTCGACGCCGACATCGTCCTGCTCGACGCACCGGACTGGCGCTACCTCGCCTACCACCTCGGAGGGGACGTGGTGTCAGAGGTAATCGTCGGTGGGACCGCGCTAGGCTAGGACGATGGCCACGAAGAAGCAGAAACGGCGCCGCGAGAAGGAGCGGCGCCACGAGTACGAGTACGTCTACGTCGACGAGGAAGGCCAGGAGGTCGAGGTCGACGAGCCCGAGGAGGAGCGCAAGAACGGCAAGTCGCCGGCTCAGCGCTCCGTGAAGACCGATCGCGGCAGGACGGTCGATCCGCCGTCGTGGCGCCGAACTCTGCGCCGGGCGGCCATCTTCAGCCCGCTGATGTTCGTGATCCTCTACCTCTTGAAGCCCAAGGGCTCGACGCCTGCATCGGTCGCTGTTCAGCGTCGCGCTGCTGATGGTCTTCTTCATCCCCTTCAGCTACTTCATGGACTCGCTGATGTTCCGGTTGGCGCAGAAGAGAGCCGAGAAGGCGCGCGGCTCCTCGTCCAAGTAGTGGCGCTCGCCGTCGACCGCTACGAGCTGGGCCCGATCGGCACGAACGGCTACGTCGTGCGCGCCGACCTCGCCGCGACCGAGGCCGTCGTCGTCGACCCGGGCGGCAACGCCTCGGAGCTGCGGCTGGAGCTGGCGCGGATGGGAGCGACCTGCGTCGCCATCCTCGTCACGCACACGCACTGGGATCACCTCGGCGGAGTGGCAGATCTCGCGGAGGGCACCGGAGCGCCGGTCTACGCGCCCGAGGCAGAGCTGGACGTCATCGAGCGGCCGAACGACTACTACACGCAGCTCGGAGTCGCCATCCGCGGCTGGACGCCGCGAGCACACCCTCGAGCGGAGGGGAGACCGTCGAGGCCGCGGGCATCTCGTTCGAGGTCGTGCACGTCCCCGGGCACTCGCCGGGCCACCTCGCCTACTACGCAGACGGCGCGCTCTTCTCGGGCGACGTGCTCTTTGCCGGCTCCGTCGGCCGCACGGACCTCCCCCTCGCCGACTGGGACACGCTGCTCGAGTCGATCCGCACACTCGTCGAGCGCTATCCGCCGGAGACCGTCGTCTACTCGGGCCACGGGCCTCCGACGACGCTGGGGGACGAGCTGTCCAGCAACCCCTTCCTCGCGGAGCTGCGGAACAGTGTTTGAGGCGCCTCGCGGCACGCACGACAACCTTCCCTCGGAGCAGCCGGCCTGGCGGCGGGTGATCGGAGCGGCGGAGGACGTCTGTCGCCTCTACGGCTACCGGCGGATAGACACGCCGGCGTTCGAGGACACCGAGGTCTTCGCACGCACGTCAGGCGCCGGCTCGGACGTCGTGCAGAAAGAGATGTACACGTTCGAGGATCGCGGCGGCCGCTCGCTGACGCTGCGACCCGAGGCTACGGCGCCGATCGTCCGCGCGTACCTCGAGCACGGCATGTACCGCGAGCCGCAGCCGGTGAAGGTCTACACCGTGGGGCCGATGTGGCGCTACGCGGCGCCGCAGCGCGGTCGTTACCGGGAGCACTGGCAGCTCTCCGTGGAGGCCATCGGCTCCGACGATCCGGCGATCGACGCCGAGCTGATCGCGTTGTATGCGGACTTGCTCGGACGGCTGAGCGTCGACCGCTTCGAGCTTCAGCTCAACTCGATCGGCGACCGGGAGTGCCGGCCTGGCTACCTCGAGCGGCTGGAGAACTGGCTCGACGAGCACGAGGGCGACCTCGACGACGAGGCGCGCCAGAAGCGCGCGACCTCTCCGCTCCGGGTCTTCGACACGAAGAACGAGACACTCGCGGCGTTGCTCGCGGACGCGCCGACCATCGGTGAGGCGTTGTGCGCCGCCTGCCAGGAGCACTTCGACGCGGTACGCGGCTATCTCGACTCGTTCGGCGTGTCCTATCGCCTCGTGCCGACGCTCGTCCGCGGTCTCGACTACTACACGCGGACCACGTTCGAGTTCGTCGACGAAGCGATCGGCGCCCAGTCGTCGATCTGCGGCGGTGGGCGGTACGACTACCTCGCCGAGGCGCTGGGTGGCAAGCACACGCCAGGCATCGGGTTCGGCGCCGGCATCGAGCGCCTGCTGCTCTCCCTGGGTGACGCCCACGTGGAGGACCACGGCATCGACGTCTTCTTCGTGCTCGAGGAGGGTGCGGATCGTGCGGCTACGCTCGCGGCGATGATGGAGTTGCGCCGCGCCGGGCTCGCCTGCGACACGGACTACGCGGGTCGCTCCCGCAAGGGTCAGCTGACGCAGGCCAACCGACTCGCCGCACAGGAGGTGGTCGTCGTCGACGCCGGTACGGATCTCGCGGCTGTGCGTCGAGGGCCTTCGCCCATGAAGTGGCGCGACATGATGTGCGGCGAGCCGCGGCCCGAGCACGTGGGTCAGCGCATCACGCTCGCCGGCTGGGCCCATCGCCGGCGGGATCATGGCGGCCTCGTGTTCATCGACCTACGCGATCGATCTGGTTTGTGCCAGCTCGTCGTCAACCCCGAGCATGCGCCGGCCGCCGCGGAGGCAGCACACGGCGTGCGCAACGAGTTCGTGCTCCGCGCGGAAGGCGAGGTCGTTGCCCGCGCGCCCGAGCTCGTGAACCCGAACCTCGCGACGGGCGAGGTCGAGCTGCGCGTGGAGACGCTCGACGTCGTGTCGACGGCGCCTCCGCTGCCGTTCCAGCTGGACGAGGAGGGCGTGGACGAGACGCTGCGGCTGCGGTACCGCTGGCTCGATCTGCGGCGGGACAAGCTCCAGCGAAACATCGGTCTGCGGGCGCAGATGGTGTCGATCATCCGGCGGGTCATGGAGGAGGCGGGATTCCTCGACATCCAGACGCCGATCCTCTTCAAGCCGACTCCCGAGGGCGCACGTGACTTCATCGTCCCGAGCCGCTTGCAGCCCGGCCGCTTCTACGCGCTGCCGCAGTCGCCGCAGATCCTCAAGCAGCTGCTGGTCATCGCCGGCTTCGACCGCTATTACCAGATCGCCATCTGCTTCCGCGACGAAGACCTTCGCGCTGATCGCGTGCAGGAGATCACGCAGCTCGATGTGGAGATGGCCTTCCCCGACCGGGAGTTCATCATCGGCCTCATGGAGCGGATGGTGCAATCGGTCTGGCGGGAGTGCATCGACTTCGAGCTCGCCGTGCCTTTCCGCCGGATGCCGTACGACGAAGCGATGCTGCGCTACGGCACCGACAAGCCCGATCTGCGGTTCGGCCTCGAGATCGAGGACGCGACGGAGGTCACCCGCGGATCCGAGTTCAAGGTCTTCGCCGGAGCCGAGGCCGTGCGCTTCCTGCGCGTGCCGCGGGCGTTCTCCCGCGCCGAGCTCGAGCGGCTGGAGGCGGTGGCGAAGGAGTGGGGCGCGAAAGGGCTCGCCTACATCGTCTGGGAGGACGGCGAGCCGCGGTCGCCGATTGCGAAGTTCCTCTCAGAGGCGGAGCTCGGCGCGTTCAGCGCTTCGTCGGGCGAGACCGTGCTCTTCGTCGCGGACACTCCGGACGTCTGTGCGCGGGTGCTCGGCAACCTTCGGCTGCGACTGGGGGACGAGCTCGCTCTCGTCGACGAGAACGCCTTCGAGTGGGTCTGGATCGTCGACTTTCCGATGTTCGACTGGTCGGAGGACGAAGGGCGCTGGCAAGCGAATCACCACCCCTTCACGCGTCCCGCTCCGGAGTGGGAGGACAGGTTCGACAAGGAGCCGGGGGCCGCGAAGTCTTCGCAGTACGACCTCGTCGGCAACGGCAACGAGCTGGGCGGAGGCTCGTTCAGGATCCACGAGGCAGACCTCCAGGAGCGGGTATTCAGCGTTCTCGAGCTCTCGCCCGAGGAGCAGCGATCGAAGTTCGGCTTCCTCCTCGACGCGCTCGCGATGGGCGCGCCTCCACACGGCGGGATCGCGTTCGGGATCGACCGCATGCTGATGGTGCTGGCGCAGGAGCCGAACCTCCGGGACACGATCGCGTTTCCGAAGAACCAGGCAGGCGTCGACCCGATGAGCGGGGCCCCCTCCGATGTGCCGAAGCCCCAGCTGGACGAGCTCGGCATCCGGGCAGTCGTCCCGCCGAAGCCATGAGCAGCTTCGGCCTTCGCTTCGCCGCGGAGGTTGCGTTCCTCGGGTTGCTCGCGCTCGCCGTGGGGCTGGCCGAGCTGGCGACGCCCTGGATCATCGCCGTGATGGCGGTGGGTTGGCTGCTCGTCGCCGTGGTGGAGTGGCTCGCGTGGCGCACCGAGTCCGGGCCCCGCGAGCCCGTTCGCCGAGGACGCCGAGGCGGCGGGGCCCGAGGAGCAGACGTCCTGGGACATCGAGGAGATCCTCGCCCCGGTGCCCGACGAGCAGGGCTCGACGACCGTGCTGCCGAGCGAAGATCGATGAGCCCGGTGCTCGCACAGCGGCTGCTCGCGCTGGCGGGAGCAGCCCTGCTCGCGGGGGTGTTCGGCGTGGCGCTCTCGCAGGCCGGCCGCGACTCGCCGGAAGCGGCTTTGCCCGAACCGGCCGTCGGGCTCTGGGGCGGGTGGACGACGGTTCTGGCCGGCGTGGCGCCGGCGGCGCCTCGAGCGGGACGACGATCCGGCTGCGGCTGGGTCGTGCTCCCGCGAACGCAGGGCGTGATCCATCCGACGCTGCCGTGCGGCGCTCGGATCTTCGTCGAGTACGGTGGCCGCCAGGCGTTGACGCAGGTCGTCGCGCGCTTCCCGGTTGGCCAGGGACGCCAGTTCGACCTGACGCCGCGGCTCGCCAGGCGCCTGGACCTCGAGGGCGTCCGCGAGGTTCGCTGGGCCTTTCCCCGCTAGGCCCGTAGGAGCCTGTGGATGCATTGGCACACAATTGGCACACATCAGTGCCAGAGCTGCCAGAACGTCGTGGGGGTGTGGCGCGAGACCGAGCCGTCTGTGCCGATCGGCTGTGGGCGGGGTGGAGCCTTGATACCGAGGTGGAGCGTCGCCGCTACCGGCGGCGGCGGCGACAGTGCGGGGGGCGTCGGCGCGAGCGGCCGGGGGGCGCGGTGGAGGCGGCCCGGACAGACCGCGGCGGCGCCACGAGTGGCGCGAGCCGGGTGGGCGCGGCGCGCGGGCGCGCGCGGCGGAGGCGGCGACGTCGCCGCGAAGTGGCCCGCGGTGGAGCAGGGGGCCGGCGCGGCCGCCGCCGAGCCGCCCGGCGCCGTCCGCGTCGACGCCGCCGGGCGCCCGCCGCCGGCCGGCCGAGACAGCGCGGCCCGCGCCGCCGTGACGAGCCCGCGCGGCGCCGCCGCGAGCTGTGGCGACCGAGGCTACGACGGGGCCGAGCTGCGCCGCGCTGCGCTACGCGCCGAGCCGATCTCAGAGCGCGAGCGTGGTCCGGCCGCCGGCCGCCGACCGTGCGCCGCGGCACCGCCTGCGCCGCGCCGCGCCGCGCGCGCGCTGGCCGGTCGAGCGCCCCGCTGGCTGCGCCTGGCGGCGCTCGCCACCCGCTGGAGCGCGCCCGAGCTGGCTGGCCGTCATCAGGTGGCCGCGCCACTATCTACCGAACTGAAGGGTCATTGTGTTAGCGCTCCAGGCACTGGGACATGTCTAGAGTAGGCACGTGCCCGACCCTGTACGAGGTCGCCTCGACCAATTGGAACCAACACCAATAGCGAGGGAGCCCGCGTCGGACGCCGGCATTGCCGGTCGCCCGCAAGGCACCCACCTGGCGTGTCCAGGTTCGCACGGAGGGGTGATCGCCGGCAGGGTGGGGCACATTCTCTCTCCAGCTGGGCCGTGACCGACGCGAACTCGGCAGCCGCCCTCGAGGACCTGATCGCGCGCTACAACGACGCGTGGAACGCGCACGACGTCGACGCCATCGTCGCCCTCCATGCGCCGGGCATGGTGTTCGAGAACCACACGGCCGGCGAGCGCGCCGAGGGCGAAGAGGTTCGCCAGCACATCGCCACGATCTTCCAGAACTGGCCCGACCTCACGTTCAGCTCGCGGCGTCTCTACGCTCGGGACGGCCTCGTGGTCTCGGAGTGGACGGCCAGCGCGACCCGCCCCGAGACCGGCGAGCAGCTGGAATGGGACGGGGTGGACATCTTTCCGTTCGAGGACGGCAAGATCGCGCGCAAGGACGTGTATTCCGCTGCTCACCGCGCGCGCGTGCTCTCCGGCTAGCCTCAGTCCATGACCGAGCTGTTCGGCGACGCCTCCCGAAACGGCGACTGGACCGCCGTGCGCCTTCGCGTGCGCGGTGAGCGGATCGTCGAGGCCGACGCGGACGGCCTCTCGGAGGACCTGGCCGGCCTGACGCTGATCGAAGCCGCTTCGGTCGCCGGGGAAGAGCTCGCCGTCGAGGCGCTGGCGGCGGCGATCGGCCCCGCCTTCCGCGCGGCCCCGCTGGAGTCGCGCATGGCCGTCGCGATGAGCGGAGGCGTCGACAGCGCGGTTGCACTGCTGCGTGCCGGCCGCGACGCGATCGGCGTCACGCTTCGGCTCTGGGTGGACCCGGAGGCGCCCCATTCGGAGCGCGCCTGCTGCTCACCCGACGCCGTTCGCGCGGCACGGCGAACGTGCCATGGCCTCGGCCTTCCGCACGTGACCCTCGATCTTCGCGAGGAGTTCCGGCGGGCGGTCGTCGACCAGTTCGTCCGCGCCTACGAGCGCGGCGACACTCCGAATCCGTGCACCCGCTGCAACGGGGCGTTCCGCTTCGACGAGCTGCTCGCCTTCACACGCCGCGCGGGCGCTTCACGCCTGATCACCGGGCACTACGCACGGGTGAAGCGGCATCGCGGGCGGCTGCTGCTCGCGCGAGCCGCCGATCCCGACAAGGACCAGTCGTACATGCTCGCCGGCCTCGACCCGGTCGCACTCGAACGCGTGTCGTTCCCGCTCGGCGAGCAGACGAAGGCCGAGACGCGCGCCGAGGCGGCGCAGGCGGGCCTCGCGGCGGCGCACAAGCCCGAGAGCCAGGAAGCGTGCTTCCTCGGCGGTGACGACTACCGCGCCTTCCTCGAGCGGCGCGGTTTGAGATCAGCAGACGGGCCGATCGTCGACACCGCGGGCCGCGAGCTGGGCCGGCACGACGGGCACTGGCGCTTCACTCCCGGCCAGCGGCGCGGGCTGGGCGTCGCCGCCCGCGAGCCGCTCTACGCGTTGAAGACGGTTCCGCGCACGAACACGGTGGTCGTCGCACCGCGGGACGCGCTGGCCACCAACGCCCTGGCCGCGCGCGGACGCGTCCACGTTCCCGTCGTGCACGCCGACGCCAAGCTCCGCTATCGCTCGCCTGCTGTACCGGCACGCGTCACGACGACACCGCGCGGCTTCAAGCTCGATCTCGAGCAGCCGGCTTATGCCGTCGCGCGCGGGCAGACCGCCGTCCTCTACGAAGACGACGTGGTCGTGGGCGCCGGCGTCATCACATCGACGACCACGTAACATCAGGGCGTGATCCTCGCCGACTACACCGCATCGGACTTCGCGTGGATCGCGCTGGCGGCGTTTCTCTGCCTCGTCGGCGTCGGGCTCTTATACGCGCTCTTCCGGCTGGGCGAAACGCTGGCGCAGACGACGAAGACGATCGAGCACACCGAGGCCGAGCTGCTGCCCGTGATCCACAAGGGCGGCGAGACGCTCGACCGCGTGAACCGGGAGCTCGACAAGGTCGACGTGGCAACGGACAGCGCCCTCGCAGCCGTTCAGGCGGCAGACAACGCCGTGCGAACGGTCT
This sequence comes from uncultured Actinomycetes bacterium, assembly GCA_963821415.1. Lineage (GTDB taxonomy): Bacteria > Actinomycetota > Thermoleophilia > Gaiellales > Gaiellaceae > PALSA-612. Next base: position 29,431 of record CAWGEE010000038.1, read on the forward strand.
CCGGCGCCGTGACGTACCCCGTGACGAAGCTCGCCGGGCTGATCGCGGGCGTGCGGAGCGGCGTCTCGTCGTTCATGTCGAGCCGGAACGTCGACGATGCGATGGCGACCGCGCGGGAAGCCGCCGCCCAGCGCGAGCAAGAACTGGCCGACGAAGTCGCTGCGGCTGACAGGCCGTAGCGTCAGGCTACAATCGACGCATGCGGACGAGCGCAGAGCTGCGCGAGGGATTTCTCGCGTTCTTCGAGTCGAAGGGCCACACGCGGGTGCCATCCGCCTCGCTCGTGCCGCGCGCGGACGACCGCACGACGCTGCTGACGACGGCCGGAATGCAGCCGATGATGCCGTACTTCCTGGGCCTGGAGCAGCCACCCGCGCAGCTGCTGACGACCTCGCAGAAGTCCTTCCGCACGCAGGACATCGAGGAGGTCGGCCTCGACGCGCACCACCTGACGTTCTTCGAGATGCTCGGCAACTTCTCGTTCGGGCAGTACTTCAAGGAGGGCGCGATCGAGTTCGCGCGGGAGTTCGTCCTGGAGCTGGATGCAGCTCGACTGGGACCGCATCTGGGTGACCGTGCATGCCGGCGATCCGCAGCTGAAGCTCGGTCCCGACGAGGTTGCGATCGAGCTCTGGCAGCGAGTGGGCATGCCGATCGAGCGGATCGTGCCGCTGCCGACGGCCGAGAACTTCTGGTCGGTGGGCGGCCCGGGACCGTGCGGCCCGGACTCCGAGATCTACTACGACTGGGGCGAGGAGCACGGCTGCGGCGAGCCCGACTGCGCGCCGGCCTGCCCGCGCTGCGCACGGTTCCTCGAGTTCTGGAACCTCGTCTTCATGGCCTACGAGCAACACGCCAGATGGCACGCTGACGCCCCTCCCGAAGGAGAACATCGACACCGGCCTCGGGCTCGAGCGCGGCGCCATGATCCTTCAGGACGTGATGTCCGTGTACGACACGGACGGCTACCGGCAGATCATGGACTGGATCGCCGCGGAGTCCGGCGTCGCGTACGGCGACTCGCCGGCCGCGACGAAGGCGCACCGCATCCTCGCCGACCACGGTCGCGGCATGACGTTCCTCGTGGCCGACGGCGTCACGCCGTCCAACGAGGGCCGCGGCTACGTGCTGCGCCGCATCATCCGCCGAGCCGTGCAGCAGGCGCAGCGGATCGGGCTCGCGGACGTCTGGCGACTGCCTGCCGTTGTCGTGGAGCAGATGGGCGACGCCTATCCCGAGCTGCGCCACGAGGCCGAGAAGATCGAGAGCGAGATCAAGGCCGAGGAAGCTCGGTTCGAGGAGACGCTCGCGCGCGGACTCGAGCGCTTCGAGGAGCTCGCCGGCCGGCCCGCGATCTCCGCGGACGACGCATTCGCGCTGGCGGCGACGTACGGCTTTCCCATCGAGCTCACGGTCGAGCTGGCCGAGGAGCGGGGCCAGCCGGTGGACGTCGACGGCTACCGCGAGCTCATGGCCGAGCACCGAGAGGTCTCCAGAGGATCCGTCGCCGAGTCGGTACGTGCGATCGAAGGGGCGCGCACCGAGTTCGTCGGCTACGAGAAGACGGAAGTGCTCACGGCCATCGCGGCGCTGGAGCCCGACGAGGACGGCCGCTTCCGCGCGAAGCTCCACGAGTCGCCCTTCTACGCGGAGGGCGGCGGCCAGGTCTCGGACGTCGGGTTCATCGAGCACCTGGAGACGGGCGCGCGGGCGGAGCTCGTCGGCGCGGTGCGCGCAGGCGACGACCAGACGCTGCTCTTCGAGGGCGAGGGCTTCGCCGCCGGCGATCGTGTGCGCGCCGTCGTCTCGTGGAACCATCGCTTCCCGACGATGGCGAATCACACGGCAACCCATCTCCTCCACCAGGCTCTCCGGGAAGAGCTCGGGGACCACGTACGCCAGGCCGGCTCGGCCGTTCGGCCGGACAAGCTCCGCTTCGACTTCGCGCACGGGCAGGCGCTGAGCGCCGAAGAGCGCGACGCCGTCGAGCGGCGCGTAAACGAGAAGGTCTTCGAAAACCTGCCGGTGCTCGCGTACGTCGTGCCGCTCGACGAGGCGAAGAAGCTGGGCGCGACGATGCTCTTTGGCGAGAAGTACGGCGAGGACGTGCGCGTGATCGAGATCCCCGGCTACTCGATGGAGCTCTGCGGAGGCACGCACGTGTCGAAGACGGCGGAGGTCGGCCCGTTCGTCATCCTCTCCGAGGGCTCCGTCGCCTCGGGAGTGCGCAGGATCGAGGCAGTCACCTCAGGCGAGGCGTACGCCTTCCTACAGAGCCGCTCCGACGAGCTCGACGCGCTGCGGGTGGAGCTCGAGCGCGTGCGCAAGGAGAAGCCTGCGCCGAGCCGTGCCGAGGTCGTCGATGTCGACGCCGACGTGAAACCTGTCGAGGGCGTCAACGTCATCGCGCAGGAGGTGCAGGGCCTCGACGCCGATGCGCTCCTCGACCTCTCCGACCGCTTCAAGCAGCGCAACGCGCCGGCAGCCGTCGTGCTCGGTTCCGTCGAGGACGGTCGCGTGCATCTCGTCGTCAACTTCGACCAGGCCGTCGCCGACCGGGTGAGCGCATCTGACGTGGCGAAAGCGGCTGCGGCCGTGGTGGGCGGCGGCGGAGGCGGCCGTCCGACGATGGCGCGCGCCGGCGGCACCGATCCCGCAAAGCTTCCCGAGGCGCTGGCCGAGGCGGAGCGGCTTGTCGTGGGCGCCTTGACGTCTTGACGTGAAGGTGCTGGCGCTCGACTACGGCCGCGCTCGCACCGGCGTCGCCGTCTCCGATCCGACCGGCGAGCTCGCGCGCCCGCTGGGAGTCGTCGAGCGCGCCCGCAGCGAGGAAGGGCTCGGCCGGCTCGCGGACATCGTCGCCGAGGAGGAGGCGGAGCTTGTCGTCGTCGGCATGCCGCTGACGCTGAAGGGAGAGCGCGGCGAGCAGGCACAGGAGACGGAGACGTTCGTCGAGGTGTTGCGCGCTGTTCTCGACGTGCCCGTGGAGACGTACGACGAGCGCTTCACTTCCACGCTCGCGGAAGGCGACGATGCGCGCGCGGCCGCGCACCTCCTCTCCGACTATCTCGACTGGAGCCGCGAGTCGTGAGAGCCCGTACCGGCGCCGCCGCACTGGCGGCCGTGTCGCTCGTCGCGTGCGGTAGCGAGTCGGCGCCCCCGGCTGCCACGGTGCCGGCGCCGAAGGTGCTGCGGATCGTGTTCCCGGAGGGCTTCACGCGGGAGCAGATGATCGACCGCGTGGCCGCCGTGCGAGAGATCGCGCGTGTGAAACGGCACGTCACGATGCGGATGACGCCGGCCGCCTACGCCGCGGCGACGGCCGCGTCGCCGATCCCGGTGCAGTTCCGGAAGGACGCGCACGAGCTGATCGAGGGCTTTCTCTTCCCGGCCACGTACGCGTTCTTCTCGAACGAGACGGCGCGCCGCTTCGTCCGCCGGCAGCTGAGCGCATTCCGGAGGGCCTGGCGCCGCGTGGACATGCGCTACGCGCGCTCGAAGAACCTCACGCCGTACGACGTCCTCATCATCGCCTCCATGATCGAGCGGGAGGTCGTCGTGCCGCGAGAGCGGAAGCTCGTGGCCGCCGTCGTCTACAACCGGCTGCGTGCGGGGATGCCCTTGCAGATCGACGCGACGCTGCGCTACGGCCTCGACATCCCGCCGACCGAGCCGATCACGAAGGAGCATCTCCGCTCCGACTCTCCGTACAACACGCGCATCAAGACGGGGCTGCCGCCGACGCCGATCGCGAACCCCGGCCTCGCGTCGATGCAGGCGGCGGCTCATCCGGCGAAGGTCGACTACATCTACTTCGTGCGCAAGCCTGACTGCCGCAGCCACTTCTTCACGGCCAGCGCGGCCGAGTTCGAGGCCTACACGCGCCAAGGGCTCCAGTGCTAGCGGGACTGCTCGGCTACCCGCTGACTGGTTCGCTGTCGCCGCGGATGCAGAACGCGGCGTTCGCGGAGTGTGGGCTCGACTGGGCCTACGCGCTCGTGCCGGTTCGCGAGGGCCGCGTGGAGGAGGCGGTCGCGAGCCTCGCCGACACCGGCTTTGCCGGCGCGAACGTCACGACGCCGCACAAGCTCGCGGTGGTCGAGCTTCTGCGAGACCGATCTGCCCTCGGTCAACACGCTGATCGTGCGCGACGGGCGAATCGAAGGTCATTCGACGGATGCGGCGATCCTCGAAGGGCTTCCAGCCGAACGTCCGGCGATCATCGGCGGCGGTGGCTCGGCGGCGGCCTTTCTCCATGCGCTGCCGCATGCGACGCAGTTCTCCCGTCGTGGGTCGTGGCCGCCCGACGTGCGCGACGCCGATCTCGTCGTCAACGCGACGTCCGAGCGCGACGAGGTGCTTTTCGAGGTCGGCCCGGATCAGACGCTGATCGACCTGCCCTACCCGGAGACGGCGACCGCGCGCGCGGCTGCGGCTGCCGGTGCGCGGGTCGTCACGGGCCTCGACGTGCTGGTGGCCCAGGGCGCTGCCTCGTTCGAGCTGTGGACGGGCCGGGCGGCGCCGATCGACGTCATGCACCGCGCAGTACGCTCACGCGCGTGAGCGCTCTCGGCCTCGTCACCGCCGGCGAGTCGCACGGTCCCGCGCTCGTGGCCGTGGTCACCGGGCTGCCGGCAGGTCTCGTCCTCGACCGCGAGGTGATCAACGACGACCTGCGCCGCCGCCAGCAGGGCTACGGCCGAAGTCCCCGCCAGCAGATCGAGACCGACGAGGTGGAGGTCCTCGCCGGCCTGCGCCACGGTCGCACGCTCGGCACGCCGCTGGCGCTCGTCGTCCGTAACCGCGATCACGCCAACTGGGAATGGGGCATGAGCCCGTGGCCGCCCGGAGGGCGAGCCGTCCGGCAAGGGCACGACGCCGGTGACCACGCCGCGGCCCGGCCACGCCGACCTCGCGGGCGCGATGAAGTTCGGCCTCGACGACGTGCGCGACGCGCTCGAGCGGGCGAGCGCTCGCCAGACGGCGGTAGTAGTTGCGGCGGGCGCGGTTGCGAAAGCGCTGTTGCGGGAAATCGGCGTCGAGGTGGCCGGCATCGTGGTCGATCTGGACGAGCTCGCGGGGCGCGTGGACGCGGCACGGGGAGGACCGCGACACCGTCGGCGGCATCGTCGAGGTGCGCGCGAACGGCGTTCCGCCGGGCCTCGGCTCGTATGCGTCCCGCGACGAACGACTGGACGCCCGGCTCGCCGGTGCGCTGATGGGCATCCAGGCCGTGAAGGGCGTCGAGATCGGCGACGGCTTCGAGCTCGCCGGCCTGCGCGGCTCCCAGGCGCACGACGAGATCATTCGCGACGAGCGAGGGCTGCACCGGGACACCAACCGGGCCGGCGGCATCGAGGCCGGCGTCTCGAACGGGGAGGAGATCGTCGCGCGCGCGGCGATGAAGCCGCTGCCCACGCTCATGCGACCGCTGCGGACCGTGGATCTCGCGAGCGGCGAGCCTACCGAGGCGCTGGTCGAGCGCTCGGACACGGCCGCCGTGGAGGCCCTCGCCGTGGTGGCCGAGGCGGCGGTCGCCTTCGAGCTCGCCCGCGCCGCGCGCGAGAAGTACGGCGGCGACGCGCTCGCCGACTTCGTCGCGGCGCATCGGACCTACCTGGAGCGAATCGACTGGCAGCCCCGATAGAGAACCGCCATCTGGCGCTGATCGGCTTCATGGGCGCCGGCAAGACGACGCTCGGCGACGAGGTCGCCCGGCGGCTGGCGCGCCCGTTCGTCGACCTCGACGCCGAGATCGAGCGTCACGCCGCCGAGTCGATCTCCACGATCTTCGCGACGCGCGGCGAGGTCGAGTTCCGTGCCATCGAGGAAAAGCTCGCGTGCGAGGCGCTCGACTCGGCGCCGCCGGCCGTGATCTCCCTCGGCGGGGGCGCGATGGTCTCGAAGCAGACAGCTGCGAAGCTGCGGGAGCAAGCCTTCACGGTGCTCGTGGAGGTGGACGTCGAGGAGGCCTGGCGGCGGGCACGTCGCGCGGAGAGGCGACCGCTGGCCGAGAGCGAGAGCCAGTTTCGCCGTCTCTACGAGCAGCGGCGGCCGCTGTACGACGCTGCTGCGGATGGCCGTGCAGAGGACGCCGACGGCATCGTGCTGGCAGCTGCCGGCCTGCTCGTCGAGCCCGGCTCGTACGCGCGGCTGCGAGACCTCGTCCCCGAGCAGGTCGAGGTCGTCGTCGACGAGCGCGTGTGGGAGCTCCATCCGCCGCTGCTCGATGCTCCGCTGCACGCGATTCCCGCCGGGTGAGCAGACGAAGACGCTCGGCATGTGCGCTCGGCTATGGCGGGAGCTTCGCCTGGAGCGGGGAGGTGCACTGGTGGCGATCGGCGGCGGCACGACGACCGACGTCGCCGGCTTCGTCGCCGCCGCGTACCTTCGCGGCATTCCCTGGATCGCCGTGCCGACGACGCTCGTCGGACAGGTGGACGCGGCGATCGGCGGCAAGACCGGCATCGACCTCCCGGAAGGCAAGAATCTCGTGGGCGCCTTCCACTGGCCGGAGCGGACGATCGTCGACCACGAGTTGCTCGGGACGTTGCAGGAAGTGGAGCGCCGAAACGGCCTGGCCGAGGTCGTGAAGACCGGCCTGCTCGCCGGCGAGCCGCTGTGGGAGCTGTCGGAGCCGGATGTCGTTCGCCGGTGCGCCGCATTCAAGGCCACCGTGTGCCTGCGCGACCCCGCCGACGAAGGCGAGCGCGCGATGCTCAACCTCGGCCACACGTTCGCCCATGCGCTCGAGGCAGCGTCGTCGTACGAGCTCGCTCACGGAGAGGCCGTAGCGCTCGGCCTGCTGGCGGCGCTCCGTCTGTCGGGGCTCCCCGACGAGGCGGCGCAGGTGGAGGAGCTGCTGCAGCCGGCGCGCGCCGCCGTCGATGCCGATCTCGCATGGGCGGCTCTCGAGCGCGACAAGAAGGCACGCGGCGGTCGTGTGCGGCTCGTCCTCCTGGAAGCGGCCGGAGAGCCACGCACCGGCGTCGAGCTGCCCGAGGGCGACGTGCGGCGCGCGCTCGCAGACCTCATCGCATAGATTCGCAGGCGTGCGCGTGGAGGTGCTGAACGGCGTGAACCTCGACGTTCTCGGCCGGCGAGATCCCGAAGACCTACGGCGGCCTGTCCATCAATGAGCTCGAGTCGCGGATCTACACGTGGGGGAAGGAGCTCGGGCTCGTCGTGCGCTGCCGCCAGACGAACAGCGAGGGCCAGTACGTCGACTGGCTGCACGAGATGTGGGAAGTTGCAGACGGTGTCGTCGTCAATCCCGCCGCCTGGACGCACTACAGCTACGCGATCCGCGACGCGGTGGAGCTGCTCAAGGTGCCCGTGGTCGAGGTCCACCTCTCCAACGTCGAGGAGCGGGAGGACTGGCGCCGCGTGTCGGTGATCTCCGATCTCGCCGCCAAGCGCGTCATGGGTAAAGGGCCGGACGGGTATCGCGAGGCGCTCGAGTATCTGGCGGAGACCTTGGCATGAAGGACCGGCTCGATCGCCTGCAGGCTTCGCTCGAGGAGCCGCTTGCTCGTCTCGAGCCCGGTCAACGTCCGCTATCTCTGCGGGCTCGACAGCTCGAACGCTGCGCTGCTGATCGAGCCCGATCGCGTGCAGCTCTTCACCGACTTCCGCTATGCGGAGCGCGCCGGGGCGATTCGCGGCGTCGTGGCCGTGCAGACGCGGCGCAACCTCTATGCCGATCTCGCCGAACGGCTGTCCGGGCGGGTCGGCTTCGAGACGGAGTGGCTCACGCATGCCCGCTACGAGACGCTGGTCGCCGGCGGCCTCGAGCTCGTCCCGCGTCGCGGGCTAGTCGAGCGGCTGCGGGAGGTGAAGGACAGCGCCGAGCTGGCGGCAGTGCGTCGCTCCGGGGCGATCCTCAACGACGCCTTTACCCGGCTGGCCGAGGAGCAGTTCGTGGGGCGCACCGAGCGCGACATCGTCTGGCGGATGGCCGAGCTGATCCACGAAGGTGGTGCGGACGACGCCGCCTTCTCGACGGCCGTGGGCTCCGGGCCCACGGGCGCCTCTCCGCACGCGCTGCCGGGCGACCGTCGCATCGAGGTGGGGGAGACGGTTGTGGTCGATGCCGGCTGCCGCGTCAACGGCTACTGCTCGGACTGCACGCGCACGTTTGTGACGGGGCCGCTGCCCGCCGAGCTCCAGGAGGCATACGACGTGGTTCATCGCGCACAACTCGCTTCACTCGAGGCCGTCGTCCCCGGCGCCGAGGGCAAGGCCGTCGACCGCGCCGCCCGCTCGATCATCGAGGAGGCCGGGTTCGGAGAGCATTTCGGCCACGGCCTCGGACACGGCGTGGGCCTGGAGGTGCACGAGGCTCCCTGGCTGAACGCGGAGCTCGGCGACGAGGCGCTCGTGGCCGGCAACGTCGTCACCGTCGAGCCCGGCATCTACCTCCCGGGTCTCGGCGGCATCCGCATCGAGGACCTCGTCATCGTCGCCGACGACGGCCCCGAGGTGCTGACCCCCTTCACCAAGGAGCTGGTGACGGTCGGCTGACTAGACTGACGCGCCGTGGCCGAGGTCGTCTCCACGAACCAGTTCCGCAACGGCATGCACGTCGAGATCGACGGCGACGTCTGGCGCATCGTCGAGTTCCAGCACGTGAAGCCCGGCAAGGGCGGCGCCTTCGTGCGTACGAAGATGAAGAACATCGGCTCGGGCGCCGTCGTGGACAAGACCTTCCGAGCGGGCGAGAAGTTCACCCGCATCCACACGGAGGTGAAGAGCGTCCAGTACCTCTACGACGCCGGCTCGGAGGTCGTCTTCATGGACGAGGAGACGTACGAGCAGATTCACCTGCCGCGCTCGGATCTCGAGGAGGACCTGGCGTTCGTCGAGCCGTCGAGCTCCGTGCAGATGCTGACCGTGGACGGAAAGCCGTCCGGCATTCAGCTGCCCTCGTCCGTGGAGCTCACGGTCTCGCAGACCGAGCCGGGCGTCCGTGGCGACACGGTGTCCAACGTCACGAAGCCGGCGACGCTGGAGACGGGCGCCGTCGTCCAGGTGCCACTGTTCGTGAACGCGGGCGACCGCATCAAGGTCGACCCCCGCGAGAAGCGCTACATCTCTCGAGCGTAGTTAGGTCGCGTCTACTTCGGCTTCCAGAGCGGGGGTCGGATGCGCTCGGATCGGCTGAGATCACCTCAGATGGGTAAAAAAGCTGATCTTCGAGCGCCGCTGCTGCCTTCGGGAAGGCCCGCCCGGCAAGGTGCAGGTACTGGCACGTGGTCGCGAAGGAACGGTGTCCGGCCGTCGCCATCAGCACCAGTTCGGACGCCTCCGGGGTGAGCGCCAGATGCGTCAGCGCCGTATGGCGGGCATCGTGGAAGGGTCGAACACGTCCTTCGATCCCGGCCTCGACAAGCGCCTCGGTCAGTCGCTCCCGATACAGTCGACGCCAAGGCGGGCACCCGTCTCCGGGTGTGCGAAGACGAAGTCCTCGTCGGCCTTGTAGACCGTCGCCCGGAAGCGCTCCGAAAGCATCTCCACGAGCGTGGCTGGCAACGCGATCAGCCGCTCGCCCTCGGCCGACTTCGACTCGACGACGCTGAGCGTGCCATGGCTCAGTGAGACATCCCGCCATCGCAGATGCTGGATCTCGTGTCGGCGGATGCCCGTCAGGTGCAGCGTCCAGAAGACGGCCCGTGCTCGGTCGGGGACCGCCCCGCCCCCCGAAGATAAGCACCCTATGTGGGCGTAAGGTCTGCGTCGCGGCCGACACTGAAGTAGTCATGGGACTGTCAGCGGGGACGCTTCACATCAGAATCCGCCTGAGCGCACGCGGGCGCGACGGGGCCTGTAGTTGGCATGGTCATGGAGAGTCGGTTGTGGTCGCCCTCGATAGAGAGCCCCGAGCCAAGTAGGACGCCTTGTAGGAAACCGATAAGCCCTTAGGAGGCAGGCAATGACGGAACCGACTCTTTACGACCGTCTCGGTGGCGCATTCGCCATCGCAGCCGTAGTTGACGGCTTCAGCGATGCTCTCGTGAACAACCCGATTGTCGGCCAGAACTCGGAGAACCCCGAGCTGCGGGAGTGGCACACCAACAATCTGGACAGACTTCCGGGCCTCAAATTCATGCGCACCCTGTGGGTCTGCAACGTTGCGGGTGGCCCTCAGCAATACGCAGGCACAAATCCGGGCAGTACTTCCCTCGGCTTGGAAGAAGCCCACCGGGAACTGAAGATCTCTCCCGCCGAGTTCGACGAAGTCGCGGCTGAACTTGGGCGAACGCTTGACTTCTTCAAGGTGCCCGAGCCGGAGAAGGAGGAGGTTCTGGCTGCATTCGCCGCACATAAGGGCGAGGTGACTGAGGGATACTCGCAGTAGCGCGCCGGGGCGATTCTCGCCTGCGCCAGCGTTCTCTCACCTGAGGAGCTCGCCGCGGACTACGCTCGCAGTGGCCCGGCAATCGCGGGGAAGCGCTCGACGGCCGCGCGCGTTCGACCGCACGCCGGGCCGCTTCACCGGGGGCCCCGCGCGTGGGTACAAGAACGGGGTACAAAGACCGGCCTTAACCCGTATGGCTAGGCCGGTCTTGCGAGACGCGCTACATCTCTCGAGCGTCGTTCCGTCGCGTCTACGTCGGCGAACGTTACGATCCCACCGTGGATCCGGCGACGAGATAGCGGTCAGACGCGGCGATCGCCGCGCGTGATTGGCGCACGTGCCGAGGCTGCTTTCGAGGCGGCCTCGGGTGCTGCGTGCCACCGCTACGACTTGGAGGTACACCGAATGACTCGCCAGAACCTGTTCTCCGACGCATGGGACGGAGGCGACGAGGAAGCCCGGACTCGGCACCGAATTTTCTGGCGGCCGGACGACGCCAGGATGGGAGCAACGCTGTACGAACTGGCCCCCGGCGCGCCTGACCTGCGGCTGCACATGCACTTCGGAACCGAAGAGATGTTCTTCGTCCTGAGCGGTCGTCCCGTCTTCCGGAACCGAGACGGTGAAGAGGAGTTGGCTCCGGGCGACTTCGTCTTCTGCCCCGAGGGACGTGCCGGACTACACGCGTTCAGCAACTCCACCGAAGAACCAGCTCAGATCCTCGGCGATCAGTGCCGGGAGCTTCCCGGACGTCGTCGCCTACCCCGAAGACGGATATGCATGGGTGGCGACGCGCGATCCCGATCCCGAGCTACTCGCGAGAGGAGGCGACCCCGGCATCATCGCTCGCTTCGATATCCCGATCGAGTAGGGCCTGAGCGCGAACGGCCCGGAGGAAGAGAATCCGCGTCAGGCCGCTGAACGGCCTGATGACGAACCAGTAGCGACGGAACGCGCGGCGCGACGCCGGGGCCTCGACGTGCACACGCGTCTCGGTCGCGAGGAGGCAACGGCCGCCGCCGAGATCCGCGATGCGGAAGTCGATCACCGCCTTGCAGACGTCCGGCCGGTCGTAGGCGAGGAACTCCTCTGCAGTGCGCGGCCGGCCTAGGTCTCGCCCGCCGCCGCGCAGGCGCCAGAACTGGCCGGTCAGGCCGAGGACGACGCCCTCGCCGGAGGCATCCTCGAGCGGGACGGCTCCGGTGTAGTGCCTCGTCGAGGAAGGGCCGCTCGGGCTCCAGACGCAGGCTGTCCAATTCGGCGCAGCCAGACGAGCGCTCGCGCGACGGGGATCTCTTCGACCGAGACCTCGCGCAGCGCCCGGTCCACCTGCTCGCGCGAGGCGCGGATCTCGAGCTGATGCTGTTCGGAGAACTCGAATGTCGGCAGCCAGGCGTCGAGCGGGCGCACCCGCGCATTCTCGTTAAGGTCCGGGGGTGCCGCGACTAGCCGACACGACGCTTCGCCTGCTCGGGCAGGAGCCTCTCGCCGGGCAGCTGCCGACGGCCGAGCAGCTGCGGCTCGCCGAGATCCTCGACACCGCCGGCTTCGCGTACCTCGAGGTCTCCGGCGGCGGCTGCTTCGAGACCGCCGTGCGGCGCGGTGTGGAGAGCCCGTGGGAACGGATTCGCGCCATCCACTTGCGCACGAAGACGCCGCTGGCGATGGCGCTGCGTGGACGCTTCCTCGTCGGCTCCCGGCCGGTCGACGTCGATCTAGCACAGCGCTTCGTCGCCTGCGCGGCCGAGAGCGGTATCGACGTCTTCCGCCTGCACGATCCGCTCAACGACGTCTCGAATCTCCGTGAGGCCGCGACCGCCATCACCGCCGCGGGACGGGAGTTCGATGCAGGCCTCGTGCACAGCCCGAGCCGCACGCAGGACACCGACCTACTCGCCGAGCAGTCGAAGCGGCTGCCCGAGCTCGGCGCCGCGCGCGTGCTCATTCACGACCCGTCTGGCTCGCTGAGCCCGCAGCGGGCCGCGAACCTCGTGGGCGAGGTGCGTGAGGCGTCGGGCCTTCCCGTCGGCCTCTACTGCCAGGGCGCCGGAGGTGTGGCCCTCGCCGCGACGCTCGAGGCTGCCCGCGCCGGCGCGGACCTCATCGCCTGCGCCGTCTATCCCCTTGCGCTCATGCTGCACCGCGTCTCCGCCGAGTCGGCGTCGACGGCGCTCGCCGGTCTCGGTCTCGACACGGGCGTCGATGCTTCCCGCGTCTGGGAGGCCTCGGACCTCGTGGACGAGTTCATCGGCGACGAGCCGATGGCGCCGACCGCCCCGCGCGTCGCGACGCTCGCCGCGCAGCACCGCCTGCCGCCGGGGCTCGTGGCGGCGCTCGACGTCCATCTCCGCGCCAACGCGGCGGGTGACCGCATCGACGAGGTGCTCGAGGAGCTGGCCCGGATCCGGGTGGAGGTCGGCTCTCCGCCGCTTGCGTCGCCGATCGGCCAGATCCTCGGCTCCCAGGCGCTCGTACACGTCCTCTCCGCGGAGCGTTACCAGACGGTGGTCGACGAGCTGAAGGCGCTCATCGCCGGCCACTTCGGGTCACCGCCCGCCGAGATCGATCCCACCGTCGCGCGTGCCGTGGAGCTGATCGGTGGCGAGCCGCCCGAGGAGCAGCCGGTCGACGTCGCCTCGGCCAGGGAAGTGGGGGAGGGCCTGGCCACGAGCGACGAGGAGCTGTGCCTGCTCGCGCTGTTCGGCGAGGACGCCGAACCGCTGCTGCGCACCATTCGCGGCCGCGGCCGGCGAGACGACGACGAGGGCACCGGCCAGGAACCGACGCGCTCGGAGCGCATTCGCGAGATCGTTCGCATCGTCCAGGAGTCGGGAGTGCAAGAGGTGACGCTGGAGGACGCCGGCATGCGCGTCACCGTCCGCCGGAACGACGAGACGGGCGGGCCCGGCGCGGCCCTGCCCGCGCCGCCGGGCGAGACGAGCGAGGAGCTGGAACCCGTGCTGGAGAGACCCATCGCCCCCGGCTTGGTGCGCATCGAGGCGCCGATGGTCGGGACGTTCTACCGGGCGCCCGAGCCTGGCGCGAACCCCTTTGTCGGCGTCGGCGACATCGTCGTCCCCGGCCAGACGCTTTGCATCCTCGAGGCGATGAAACTCATGAACGAGGTCAAGGTGGAGCACGCCGGCATCGTCCGCGCGATCCACGCCGAGAATGCCCAGCCGGTCGAGTACGGCCAGCTCCTCTTCGAGCTCGAGCTCGCCGACGGCCGCCCGCCGGTCCTCTAGAGAGGGCCCATGTTCACGCGCGTGCTCATCGCCAACCGCGGGGAGATCGCCGTGCGGGTGATCCGCGCGCTGCACGAGCTGGGGATCGAGGCCGTCGCCGTCTACTCGACGGCCGACCGCGGCGCGCTGCACACGAGGATGGCCGACCGCGCCATCTGCATCGGCCCGGCGCCGGCCGCCGAGAGCTACCTCTCCATCCCGTCCGTCATCGCCGCGGCTGAGACGACTGGCTGCGAGGCGATCCATCCCGGCTACGGCTTCCTCGCCGAGAACCCGGCGTTCGTGCTCGCGTGCGCCGACTCGGAGCTCGTCTTCGTGGGGCCGGGCGCCGAGGTCATGGAGGAGATGGGAGACAAGGTGCGCGCGAAGGCGGCGATGGCGGCCGCCGCCGTGCCGGTCGTGCCGGGGACGGCAGGCGTGGCCACCGCGGCAGAAGCGCGGGCTGCTGCCGACGAATTCGGCTATCCGGTGCTGCTTAAGGCGGCCGCCGGCGGCGGCGGCAAGGGAATGCGGCTTGTGAGCTCGCCGGCCGAGCTGGAGGAGACGTTTCAGACTGCCTCCGTGGAAGCGCTGGCCGCGTTCGGCGACGGCCGGGTGTACGTCGAGAAGGCGCTTGTTCCTGCGCGCCATGTGGAGGTGCAGGTGCTCGCCGACGGCGAGGGCAACGTGCTGACCCTCGGCGAGCGCGAATGTTCCATCCAGCGGCGCCACCAGAAGCTCGTCGAGGAATCACCCTCCCCGGCACTGACGCCCGAGCGCCGTGAGGAGATGGAGGCTGCCGCCGAGCGTGCATGTCGCGCGGTCGGTTACGTCAACGCCGGCACCTTCGAGTTCCTCGTCGGGCCCGACGGTGACTTCCATTTCATCGAGCTGAACGCGCGGCTCCAGGTCGAGCATCCGGTCTCGGAGCTCGTGACCGGGATCGACCTCGTGCGCGAGCAGCTGCGCGTCGCCGCGGGCGAGCGGTTGACGATCACGGGACGCGCGCCGCGCGGCGGCCATGCGATCGAAGTGCGGCTGAACGCGGAGGATCCCGCGGCGGACTTCGCTCCCTCCCCGGGCCGCGTGACCCGCTTCCGCCCACCGCTGGGGCCGTTCGACCGCGTGGACACGCACATCGAGGACGGCACGGAGGTGTCTCCGTACTACGACTCGCTGCTGGCCAAGCTCGCCGTCTGGGGTACCGACCGTGAGAACGCGATTGCCCGTTGCCGGTTGGCGCTGGCGGAGCTGGAGATCGAGGGCGTCCGCACAACGCGTGAGCTCGCGCTGGACATCATGCATTCGGAGGCCTTCGTGACGGGCTCGTACTCCACGTCGTTCCTCGACGAAGCCGCAGATTCGCTCCTCGCGCTGAGGCCGGCGTGATCGAGGTCGCCCGCACGTCCCTCGGCCGGATCTCGCTCGACCCGAAGGCGCTGCCCCGCCTGGTCCGCGAGGCCGCCGAGGGCGCTGGAGCACGGGTTGACGCGTTGGACGTGTCGCTCGAGGACAGCGGTGCCGCCACGGTGGCGGTGACCATCACGGCGCCCCGCCGGGCCGTGCTGCCCGAGCTCGGCGCGCTCGTCCAGCAGCGCACCGCCGAGGCCCTTCAGCAGGCGTTGGAGACACCGCCCGCCCGCGTCGACGTCACGATCGACGGGCTCTACGTGGAGGACGAGGGCTGATGCCCGGCCGCCGCGCAGCCCGGCGCACGGCGCTCTTCCTCCTCTACCAGTGGGACCTCACGGGCCAGCCGCTGACTGCGCTGTACGAGGGCGACATCGACCCGTTCAGCCGCGAGCTGGCGGATGCGGTGTCCGGCGAGGCGGCTGACCTGGACCGCGTCATCGACGCCGCGTCCGACGAGTGGCGCGCCGACCGCCTGGGCGTGCTCGAGCGGAACATTCTTCGCATCGGCATCTACGAGCTCCTCCACGGTACGGTCCCCGTCGAGGTGGCGATCTCGGAGGCAGTCAATCTTGCGAAGCGCTATGCCTCGGACGAGGCGGGCAAGCTCGTGAACGGCGTGCTCGCCCGCGTCGCGAGGGAGCAGGTGACGTCGTGAGCGCGGTAGATCCCCTCTCGCGCGCGGAGCAGCTGCTCGGGCAGCTCGAGGCGGCTCGTGCGAAGCTCGAGCAGACCGAGGAGCCGGACGCAGCGCTCGAGCTCCTGGACGAGATCGCCCGCCTCGCGCGGGAGGCACACGCGGAAATCGAGCGCGCCAAGCACGAGCTGGATCAGTGAAGACGCCCGACGAGCTCCGGGAGCTCGTCGAGCAGTACCTCGCAGGCCTGCAGCTCGTCCCGGAGCTCGGCGACCTCGCCGAGTCTGTCCGCTACGGGTTCGAGGCGGGTGGCAAGCGCGTGCGGCCCGTGATCTGCCTGGCAACGGGAGAGGCGGCCGGTGCCGACGTCGAGCACATCCTCCCTGCGGCGGCTGCGCTGGAGCTCGTCCATTCGTTCTCGCTCATCCACGACGATCTGCCGGCTCTCGACAACGACGAGGTGCGGCGAGGCCGACCCAGCACATGGGCGCGCTTCGGCGAGGCGGACGCCATCCTCGCCGGCGACGCACTGCTGGCGGAGGCGTTTCGACAGGCCGCTGCCTACGGGACCGCAGATGTGACCCGCGAGCTGGCGGAGGCGACGCTGGGCATGATCGGCGGTCAGCACCTCGACATCCACGGCGAAGTGCACGACCTGGCGGTGCTGCACCGGCTCAAGACCGGGCGGCTGTTCGCAGCCTCGGTCGGCTGTGCGCTGTGGGCGGCCGACGTCCCCGTTCCCGACCAGCTGACCTGGCGGGAGTTCGGCGAGGAGCTCGGGCTGCTGTTCCAGATCGTCGACGACGTGCTGGACGAGGACGGCTACTTTGCGATCCACGGCGCCGAGGGCGCGCGCGCGCTCGCGATGGACGCGGCGGCGCGCGCGCACGAGCGGCTGGCGGCGATCGACGCGGACACGTCGGTGCTCGGCGAGATCGTCACCGATCTCGCCGTGCGCACCAAGTAGTGGAATACCCCGCGGCTAGGGCGTATCGCGCGTAACCCGAAGCGGCGAAGAAGGCGTCAGCCATTGCCCGGTACCCGGCGTCATTCGGATGCGGATCGCCCTTCGAGCAGATGTACGAGAGCACGCAGACCCGACGGAGGTTCCCGGGCGGGGTGAAGACCGCGTACATCTTTGCGACCTTCGCTCGCGAAGCTGCCGCGGTTCGTGCGATGGCCGCGTCGAGCGAGCGGTAGAGCGGCTCGGTCTTCTTGGCCTGATCGGCCTCCAGGTTCCAGGCTCCGGTCACGATGATCTCAGCGGTCGGTGCCGCTGACCGAAGCTGCTCGAGAATCGAGTCGAGGCGCGAAGCGAACGAGGCGATCGCCTTGGGCGCCTGCTTGCCCTTGGCCGACAACGGAGCCAGGTCATTGCCCCACAGCGTCAGCGTTATCGGGCTGACCTGTCCCTTGTGAGCCTTGAGGAAGGACAGCGCCGCCTTGAGCTGCGCGCTGCGAAACGGATCGTGCAGCTTTCCGCCTTCGCGAAGCCAGGGACAGCCACCTCGGGTGAACGTCACGCTGGATTCACCGGGACATCCGTAGTTGACGACCGCGATCTTCGGAGACAGCTTCCGCAGATGCGCGGCGAAAGGGTCGACGTAGCCGGTGTCGGACGTGACGGCCGGGCCGTTTGCCCGGGTCGAACCCGTACGCGATCGAGTCGCCCAGGGCGAGGTAGTAGCTCTGCGGTCCTTTTTGACCCAGGCCTGACGCGGTGCCTACAAGCGCGAGAACCACGGCCACCATCACGAGCGAGATCGCTGCTGCACCGAACCTCCTCATTACCGTCTCCCTCCATCCGCCTCGGATAGTATCTTCGCGACGGTATCATGGATACGATTGTATTGCAACCACAGCTCACGACTCGACGACACTGCATTCGCCGTCCTGGGACTGATCGCGCTTCGTGGGCCTTCGACGGCGTACGAGGTGAAGCGTGCTCTGGGGCGCATCGCGAGACGAGTTCTGGCCGGTGCCGCATGTGACTCCGTACCGGGTGACCGCCGAGCTCGAGCGGCTGGGAATGCTCACCGCCGAGCAGGAGCAAGCGCGGCCGCCGCCGGCGCGTCTATTCGCTTACGGACGACGGGCGCTCGGCGCTCGGCGCGTGGCTCTCGGAGCCAACGAGCGAGACGATGACGATCCGCGATCCCGGCCAGCTCCACCTCCTCTTCGCCGAGCTCGCCGACCCGGCGGCGATCGCCGAGCTCGCCCGCGCGCAGATCCGCGTCTACGAGGCCCGGCTCGCCACGCTCGACGAGACGGAGGCAAGGCTTGCCGGCGACCCCGTCCGCGCGCGCGCCTCGGCCCGTTGCGGCTCGGCCGTGCCGTCTATACGGCCGCGCTTACGTTCTGGACGCTCGGTGGCCGAGGCGCCTGACTCGCCCGCCTCCTGGGCCCCCGGTAGTCCTACGGCAACGGCTGCCAGGCCGGCTCGGTCACCGGGGTCGGCAGTGGCACGCGCCGCTCGCCGGTGCCATCCGGCCGGATGAGATAGATCGATGACTCCCGAGCGAATGCGATCCAGCGGCCGTCGGGAGACCAGTCGAGCCACGACTCGCTGACGTCGTTGTTCGTCACGCGTCGGGTAGGCCCGCCTTTGAGCGGGACGATGTAGATCTCCGTGCCGTCGTCGTTGCGAGACGACGTGAATGCGAGCTGCGTGCCGTCGGATGACCATGACGGGTAGCCGTTGATGCCTATCCAGGCGACGAGGCGGGGAGGGCCACCGCTCGACGGAACGACGGCGATGCTCGAGTCAAGCTTCACGGCGATCCAGCGTCCGTTCGGCGACCATTCCGGGTACAGGAGTGTGTCGGCGCGCAAGATGCGTCGGGCGTTGCGCCCGTCCGCGTCAGCGACCCACAGCTCCTCCTGTTCGCCTGGGTCGCGGATGAAGGCGATTCGGCGGCCGCTGCGCGACCAGGTCGGGTCGTAGTCATCGATGGCGTTGCGCGTCAGCTGGACTACACCGCCCCGCGCCAACGCGGTGACGTAGATCTCCTCGTCGCCGTCGCGATCGGACGTGAACGCGATTCGCCTCCCGTCAGGCGCCCATGCCGGGAAGTCATCGACCGCGGCACTCGGGGCAATCGTTCGAGCCGCGGTGCCGTCGGCTGCCGCGACAACGAGCGCGACATCTGCGTTCCTGTCGGACGTGAAGTAGAGGCGGCCGTCGGCGCCCCACGCTCCGCCGTAGTCGTCACCCTTCTGCCGTGAGACATCTGTCTGCCCTGCGCCCGTGACGTCCATGACGTAGATGTCGCATCGCCGTCGTCGTCGTCGCGGTCGGAGGTGAACGCGATCATCGTGCCGTCAGGCGACCAGTCGGGCCACCAGTCCTCGTCGGTGTTGTTTGTCAACCGAACGGGTGTCGTGCCGTCTGCGCTCATGATCCAGATCTCGTCGTCGCTCTGCGCACCGCGATCGGAGGAGAAGACGATCTTCGTCCCGTCGGGCGACCATTCTGGCAACCGGTCGTCGTCCGCCGGCCGGGTGGCTGTCAGCTGGGTGACGGCGGTGCCGTCGGTCGCCATGACGAAGATCTCGCGGTCACCGTCTCGATCGGAGTCGAATGCGATCCGGCTGCCGTCGGGCGACCACGCGGGGTTCACGATCCTCGTCCGGTGAACCTGCCAGCTTCGTCAGGCCGGAGCCGTCGGCGTTGACGACGAAGATGTCGCCGTCATCGTCGTCTCGGTAGCCCTCGAAGACGATCCGCCGCGAGTCCGGGGACCAGTCGGGGTCTTCCTCCCAGGCCTGGTCGCTCGTCAATCGCCTCGCGCCCGTCCCGTCGGCGTTCGCGACGTAAAGGTCCCCGTAGCCGGCGCGCTCGGAGACGAACGCAATCATCGTCCGGTCCGGTGAGAGCATGCCGTCCAACTCGACAGCCGGGCTCGCCGAGACGCGGCGAACGTCGCTCCCCGCGGCCGTCATGCTGAAGACCTGGAGGCCTTGGTCGAGCGACGTGAAGGCCAGCAGTCCGTTCCTTGCCGTCGTAGCGCCGGCAAGAGCCCCCGTCGCAAGGACGAGGACGGTAGCCACAGCCGAGAATGCGATGCGAGACATTCGAGCTCCTTTCGTGTTGGCGCAGTCTCGCGGCGCCGCTAACACGCCGGTAACGCCGTGTCGTCGGCGGCCCCGTCTGCTCCGGACGGCTTGCCGCCTCAGGGACGCGGATTACCCTTCTCCTCGTGAAGAAGCGGCTCGACGTCCTGCTCGTGGAGCGCGGCCTCGCCGAGTCGCGCGCCCAGGCGCAGGCGCTCGTGCTTGCCGGCCGCATCCCCGGCCATGCGAAGGCGGGCGAGCAGGTCGACGAGCACGCCGAGCTCGTCGTCGAGCGGCCGCCGCGCTATGTCTCCCGCGGCGGCGAGAAGCTCGAGCACGCGCTCGAGTCGCTCGCTGTGCCGGTGGAAGGTTCCCGCTTGCCTCGACGTCGGCGCCTCGACCGGCGGCTTCACGGACTGCCTGCTGCAGCACGGCGCGGCGCACGTGATCGCGCTCGACGTCGGCTACGGGCAGCTGCACGAACGCCTGCGTGCCGACGATCGAGTGACGGTGCTCGAACGGGTCAACGTCCGCAGCCTGCCCGAGCTCGAGTACGCGCCGGAGCTCGTGACGTGCGACGTCTCTTTCATATCGCTGCGGACGGCACTGCCGCCTGCGCTCGCCGCTGCCGCTCCCGGCTGGCAGGCGCTGGTGCTGGTGAAGCCGCAGTTCGAGGCCGGCCGCGCGGAGGTGAAACGCGGCGTCGTCCGCGACCCGGCCGTACACGCGCGCGTGCTGCACGAGATCTCGAGCGCCGCCCTCGGCTGGAACGCCCGCGTGGCCGGCGTCGTAGACTCGGGCCTCCCCGGCCCGAAGGGAAATCGCGAGTTCTTCCTCCATCTCGTCGACGACGAACAGCCCAGCCTCCCGGATGAGCTCGATGACTGGATCGCAGCTGCGGTCGGCTGAGCCGGTCCGCCGGGCGGCCCTGGTCACCCATGGCAAACCCGAGGTGATCGGGGACGCGGTGGCACGGCTGCAGGCGCTCGCGGCGGAAGCCGGCGTCGAAATCGTCGGCGACGAAGGCTCGGAGCCGGACGTCGCCATCGTGCTGGGCGGGGACGGGACGATGTTGCGGGCACTCCAGCGGTATCTCGGCACCGGCGTGCCGGTGTTCGGCGCGAACTTCGGCCGCGTCGGCTTCCTCACGTCGATCGACGGCGCCGATCTCGAGGCGGGGCTCGCGCGCGTGTTCGCGGGCGAGCACGAGGTGCTCGAGCTGTCGACGCTCGAAGTCGAGGCAGGCGGGCAACGGGCGGTGTCCGTGAACGACGTCGTGGCGACGAGCACCACGCTCGGCCGCATGGTGGAGCTCGCGTGGCAGATCGGCGACGAGAGCCTCGGCTCGGTGGCGTGCGACGGCGTCATCTGCTCGACGCCGACCGGCTCGACGGCGTACAACCTGTCGAACGGCGGGCCGGTGCTCGTCTGGGGGCTCGACGCCATGGCCGTCACGTTCGTCGCGCCGCACTCGCTCCACGCCCGCTCGCTCGTCGTGCCTCGCAGCCGGGATGTCCGCGTCCGGAACGAGACGCCCGATGTCGCGGTCACCGTGCTCGTCGACGGCCACGAGCTGACGAGCCTCGAGAGCGGCGCAACGGTGTCCGTGCGGCTCGGCGATCGCCCCGCGTTGCTGGCCGTGCTCCCGGAGGCGACCTTTGTCAACCGCTACCGCGAGACCTTTGCTTCGTAGGCTGCGCATCGAGAACCTCGTCCTCATCCGCGAGGCCGAGCTCGACCTGGCCCCGGGGCTGAACGCGATCACCGGTGAGACCGGGGCGGGCAAGACGATCCTCGCGCAGGCCGTCGGGCTGCTGCTCGGCGCGCGTGGCGACGCGGCGCTCGTGGGCGCCGAGAGCGCGGATGCGTACGTCGAGGCCGAGCTGCAGCTGCCGCCGGGCGCGCTCGAAGAGGACGATGTGCTGCCGCTGCTCGAGCTGCGGCCCGAGGACGAGGAGGGGCTGGTCATCTCGCGCCGCGTGTTCGGGGACGGCCGCACGCGGGCCTACGCCTGGGGCCGCGCGGCGGCACGCGAGGACGTGGCGGCCGCCACGGAACGGCTCGTGGCGATGTCCGGCCAGTTCGAGCAACGCCGGCTCGCACGTCCCGCGTACCAGCTCGACGTGCTCGACGCGTTCTGCGGCGAGGAGCAACTGCGGCGGCGGGCTCGGCTGCGCGCGGCCTGGCGCGAGCTCCAGGCGGCGAGTCGCGTGCACGACGACCTCGTCCGTGGCGCGGCGACGGCGACGGAGCGGGTCGCCGAGCTGCGGGCGCTCGTCGAGGACGCCGAAGGCGTGTCGGTGGAGCGCGAGGAGGAGCTGCGGGCCGAGCGGGAGCGGCTGCGCCACGTGACCGAGCTGGCCGAGGCCGCCGCCGCGGCCGCGGCGGCGCTCGCGCCCGACGAAGGACAGGGCGCGGTCGAGCTCTCCGCGCAGGCGGTCGTCGCGCTGGAGGGTGTGACCGGCATCTCGGAGGAGCTCGACCAGGCCGCGAGCGAGCTGCGCGACACCGGGGTGCGGCTGGGCGATGCCGCGTCCGCCGTCCGGGCCTACCTGACGTCGCTCGAGGCCGATCCCGGCCGCCTCGAGCTGGTGGAAGCCGAGCTGGAGCACCTCGCCGACCTCAGGCGCCGGCATCGTGCGGCTACCACGGCGGAGCTCGTCGAGCGGGCGGCAGCCGCCCGCGCAGAGGTGGCCGCGCTCGCCGACGGCACGGATCCCGTCGCCGCCGCTGCCGAGGCGCTGGTAGAGGCGCAGCGACGCGTGGACGAGCTCGTGGAAGAGCTGCGGAAGGAGCGCCGCGAGGCGGTCGGCCCGTTCGCGGCGGCCGTGTCCCGCGAGCTCGAGGGCATCGGCATGGGGGAGGGGGAGTTCGTCGCCGAACTGGCGGAGCGGGAGCCGTCGTCGAGCGGTGCCGACGACGTCACGTTCCTCATCCGGCCGAATGCGGGCCTCTCACTGGCGCCCGTTGCCCAGACGGCCTCCGGTGGCGAGCTGTCGCGGATCGCGCTCGCGATCGCCGCCGTCGGCGGAGGCACGACGATGATCTTCGACGAGATCGACGCCGGTATCGGCGGCCAGACGGCGCACGCGGTCGCCGACACTCTCGTACGGCTCGCCGAGCGCGCGCAGGTCGTCACGATCACGCACCTGCCGCAGATCGCCAGCCGCGCGGACCGGCACTTCAGCGTGGAGAAGGTGCCCGGCGATCCCACACACACGCGCATCCGCGAGCTCACAGGCGACGAGCGCCGCGCGGAGATCGAGCGTATGCTCGGCGGTCGCGAGTTCCTCGCCACGGTTGCAGACGGCGTGAGCGGATAGACAGGTACGAGATGCCCACACGAGCACTGATCCGTCGCAGCAGGAAGCGAGCGCCGGCCGTCGTCGAGCTGACGGGCCGGGCGCGCCTCGACCGGAGGACGAAACACCTCGTCAGGCGGTTGAAGCCCGACGACGTCGCGATCATCGACCACGCCGACCTCGACCGCGTCTCGGCCGAGGAGCTCGTCGAGTCGGGCGTCCGCGTGGTCGTGAACGTCTCGCCGTCGTCCACCGGCCAGTTCCCGAATCTCGGGCCTCTGACGCTGCTACGTGGCGGCGTGCGGCTCGTCGACGCTCCCGGCGCGCCGCTCTTCGAGCAGCTGACCGACGGCGAGTGGGTGACGGTGCGCGGTGGCTCCGTCTTCCGGAACGGCGACCGTCTGGCGACGGGCAGGGTGCTCGACGAGCTGGAGCTGCTGCACGCATTGGACGAGCAGCAGGCGCGCCTCGCGGACGCCATCTCGGAGTTCGCGGACAACACGATGCGCTACCTGCGCGAGGAGGGGCGGCTGCTCGCGGAGGGCATCGACTTCCCGGCGCTCGAGACGCGGTTCCGCGACCGCCATTGCCTCGTCGTCGCCCGCGGGCCGGGGCACAAGCACGACCTGCGGATCGTCCGCGGGTACATCCGGAACTTCAAGCCCGTGCTCATTGGAGTCGACGGGGGTGCGGATGCGTTGCGCGAGGCCGGCTACACGCCCGACGTGATCGTCGGCGACATGGACTCGGTCACCGACGAGACTCTCTCGTGTGGCGCCGAGCTCGTGATTCACGCGTATCCCTCGTCGGGTGATGCACCCGGCGCCGAGCGCGCAGAGCGGCTCGGCCTTCCGTATCACTCGGTGCCGGCGCTCGGGATCAGCGAGGACGTCGCGCTGCTGCTCGCGTACGAGAAGGGCGCCGAGCTGATCGTCGCCGTGGGCACGCACTTCAACCTCGTCGAGTTTCTCGAGCGGAGTCGCGATGGCATGTCGTCGACGTTCTTGGCGCGGCTGCGCGTGGGGGAGATCCTCGTCGACGCCAAGGGCGTGTCGCGGCTCGTCAGCGGGCGCGTGGGGGTGTGGCCGCTCGTGACGTTCGCGGGCGCCGGACTGGCGGCGATCGTCGTGGCGATCGTGGCGTCGCCGGATCTGCGGACGTTCATCCAGGTGCTCGGCGAGCGCCTGCTGGAGGTCTTCGGCGTCGGCTGATTCGGGCGTGGGCCGGCCAGACGCGGCCCTTCCGGCCCTGGCAGATCGGTTCGAGGTGCTCCCAGCCTCCTCCCCGCTGCGAGCATACTGCGCAGGGCCGCACGCATGGGATACGGGACCGTGCCAAAACTGCACCAGCAGCCAGGGCTCGCCGCGCGGTGAGGGCCGAGGCGTCCCATGAGGTGCTCGCCCCGCGCGAGGACGTGTGGCGCTTTCTCACCGAGCCCTTCCATCTCGCCGACTGGTGGCCCACCATCTCGGCCGTTCGTCCCGACGCCCGTGGCTTCCGCGAGGGCGCGCGGTGGGAGGTCGTCGGCCCGACCTCACCAACGCTCTTCCGCAAGGGCGGCGCGACCGGACTCGCAATCGTGAAGACGATCGAGCTCCACGAGCGCGTCGTGTGGAGCCTCACGGCCGAGCGGTTGGACGTCGAAGTGCGGTTGGGCTCGCCCGCGCCCGATCGCACGCTCGTCACGGTCGCGGTAGAGGGCCGTGGCGTCCCGAGGCGCTGGGGCGTCCGCGCGCCCTGCCCAAGGTCGCGGCGTACCGCCTCTACGAACTGGTGCAGACGGCGGCGTCGCTGACGGAAGAGGCAAGCGCGTAGACGATGTTCGATCTCCGCTACCACGTCGCGTCCCTCGCCGCCGTGTTCCTCGCACTCGTGATCGGCATCCTCGTCGGCGTCGGCATCTCGAGCGGCGGCTTCGTGTCGAAGGGCGAGCGAAGCCTCCTCAACTCGAAGATCGACGAGCTGCAGCGCAGCCTCGACGCCGCCCGCTTGCGAACGGGAGACCTGTCTCGTACCCAGAGGGGAGCGACGACGTATGTCGAGGAGTCGTATCCGCTGCTGATGGCGGACCGCCTTGCGTCCTACCGGGTCGCGCTCGTCTTCGTGGGGCCGGTCGACGCCGAGCTTCGGAGTCTCGTCGAGCGCACGCTTATCGACGCGGGAGCGGGCGCGACACTGCGGCTGCGGGCGATTCGCGTCCCTGTAGACCTCGAGGCGCTCGGCAACGTGCTCGACGGCAGGCCCGCCCTGGCGCGGTACGCGCGGCCCGAGGCAGCGCGCGAGCTCGGCCGGCGACTGGCGCAGGAGCTCGTCCGTGGTGGCAGGGCGCCCGTGTGGCGGTTGCTGGCGCCACAACTGGTCGCGGAGCGCGCAGGCAACGACGAGCGACCCGCCGACGCGGTTGTCGTGGCCCGGTCGGTGCCACCTCAGCAGGGCGAGACGGCGAGGCTATTGCGAGGGTTCTACGAGGGCCTGGCTTCGAGTGGCGTCCCCGCGGTCGGGGTCGAGACGTCCCAGGTCGCGCCGACGACCGTAGACGCGTTCGACAAGGCGAGCCTGTCGAGCGTCGACTTCGTCGACACGCACGTCGGCCGGCTCGCGCTCGCGTTGTTGCTTGGCGGGGGCCGACCCGGCAGCTACGGCCTGAAGCAGACGGCAACCGACGGCATCCTCCCGCCCCTGGAGCCGCCGCTCTCCGCGTCGCTCCCGGACGAGCGGTGAGCGCGACACCGACGATCCTCATCGCGGCTCGCGACGAGGAGGGTCGCATCGCAGAGACGATCGCCGCTCTACGCCGCGAGCTTCCCGACGCGACCGTGATCGTCGCCGACGACGGCTCTCGCGACCGGACGGCCCGCGTGGCCGAGGCGGCGGGCGCCCGCGTGCTGCGAATGCCGCGGCGCGGCAAGGGACAGGCGCTGACGCTCGCGGAGCAGGAGGCGCCGCCGGGGCCGCTGCTCTTGTGCGATGCGGACGTGAGGGGAGCGCTGGCGGCGCCGCTGCTGGCGTCGGGCGCGGATCTCACCGTCGCCGCGTTCAGCCGACCGGCGCGGCGGTGGCTTCGGCATCGCGAAGGGGACGGCGCGGGCGCTGATTCGCGCACGGACGGGGTTCCGCCCCCGCGAGCCGCTGTCCGGCCAGCGGGCGCTGACGCAGAGAGCGCGTGAGCGCTGCTTTCCGCTCGCCGCAGGCTTCGGTTGCGAGGTGGCCATGACAGTCGACGCCCTCGAGGCCGGCCTGACCGTCCACGAGGTCGAGCTTGCGCTGAGCCATCGCGCCACCGGAAGGGACGCGGCCGGCTTCGCGCACCGGGGCCGCCAGCTCGCCGACGCAGTGCTGGCGCTCGGCCCGCAGGGCGTCAACCATCGCGGGCTGCGCCTGCCGCTCGTCGGCTGGCTGCTCGGCCTGGCTGGAGGCCCGGCCGCCACGGCCATCGCCGCCGTCGGGATCGCCGACGATCTCTGGGCCGGACCGGAGCGAGGTGTCCGTGCCCACCTCCGCGCGCGCCGCACGACCGGCGTCCTGAAGCTCGTCGCCATCCCCGCCGTCGGCCTGCTCGCCACGCGCAGGGCGTCGGGGGCGCTGCTCGTCGGGCTCGCGGCGAACCTCTGGAACCAACTCGACACGAAACCTGGGCGAGCGCTCAAGGCATACCTCATCGCGGCACTCCCCCTGCGCGCGTCGCTGCTGCCGGCCGCCGTCCTACTACCCTGCGATTGTCGTGAGATGACGATGCTCGGTGACGCGGGATCGAACGTCCTGGGCGGGCTGCTAGGCTTGAGGTCCGTGGGCAGGCTCACGGAGCGCCGAAGATGGATTGCGATCGGCGCTCTCGCCTCCCTCAACCTCCTTGGTGAGATCCGTTCGCTCGGCGAGCTGATCGAGCGAGCCCCGATCCTTCGCGATCTCGACGCGCTGGGGCGACAACCGTGACGCGCAGCGCCGTGAAGTACGTCTTCATCACCGGGGGCGTCGTCTCGTCCCTGGGCAAGGGGATCACCGGCGCCTCGCTGGGTGCGCTGCTCAAGGCGCGCGGCTTCAAGGTGGAGATGCAGAAGTTCGACCCGTACATCAACGTCGACCCGGGGACGATGAGCCCCTTCCAGCACGGCGAGGTGTTCGTGACGGAGGACGGCGCCGAGACCGACCTCGACATCGGCCATTACGAGCGCTTCCTCGACCAGAACCTCAGCGCCACCTCGAATCACACATCGGGCGCCGTCTGGTACTCGGTGATCCGCAAGGAGCGCCGCGGCGAGTACCTCGGCTCGACCGTGCAGGTGATCCCGCACATCACGAACGAGATCAAGGAGCGCATCCGGCGAGTGGGGGAGACGACGGACTGCGACGTCGTCATCTCCGAGATCGGCGGCACGGTCGGCGACATCGAGTCGCAGCCCTTCCTCGAGGCGATCCGCCAGTTCCGCCGCGAAGCCGGGCCCGAGAACGTGCTCTACCTCCACGTCACGCTCGTGCCGTTCATCGACTCGGCGGGCGAGCTGAAGACGAAGCCGACGCAGCACTCGGTGAACGAGCTGCGCCGCATCGGTATCCACCCGGACATCGTCGTCTGCCGCTCGCAGCGAGCCGCTGTCGACGGAGATCCGCGACAAGATCGCGCTCTTCGCCGACGTCGAGCCGGAGGCGGTCGTCTCCAACGAGGACGTGAACGACGTCTACCTCGTTCCCGAGGCGCTCCGCGACCAGGGCCTCGACTCGCTCGTCTGCCAGAAGCTCGGACTCGCGTCCGGGCCCGTGGCGCTAGACGAGTGGGAGGCGCTGACCGCGCGCATCGGCGAGCGGGAGCAGACGGTGGAGATCGCCCTCGTCGGCAAGTACGTGAAGCTGCACGACGCCTACCTCTCGGTGCACGAGGCGCTGAAGCACGCGGGGATCCACCACGGTTGCCACGTGCACGTCCGCTGGGTGGACGCCGAGGGGATGTCCCTGGAGGAGGCGGAGCGTGAGCTCGAGCAGGTCGACGGCGTGCTCGTGCCCGGCGGCTTCGGCTCACGTGGCTGGGAGGGCAAGATCCTGGCCTGCCGCGTGGCGCGCGAGCGCGGCATTCCCTACCTCGGCATCTGCCTCGGCATGCACGTCGCCGTGTCCGAGTTCGCGAGACACGTCGTCGGCCTCGAGGGAGCGAACTCGACCGAGATGGATCCCGAGACGCCGTACCCGGTGATCGACCTCCTGCCCGAGCAGAAGGAGATCGAGGACCTCGGCGGGACGATGAGGCTTGGTGCGCAGGCGGTAGAGCTGGCCGAAGACACGCGCGCCCGGGAGCTCTACGGCGAGGCGGTCGTCCACGAGCGGCACCGCCATCGCTACGAGGTGAACAACCACTTCCGCCCGCAGCTCGTCGATGCAGGGCTCGTCGTCTCCGGGACGGTCTACGAAGGCCGGCTCGTGGAGATCGTCGAGCTGCCGGACCACCCCTGGTTCGTCGCCAGCCAGTTCCACCCGGAGTTCAAGTCGCGGCCGATCCGTCCCGCTCCGCTGTTCCGCGAGTTCGTCGGCGCGGCGCAGGAACGAGCGAGCGAGCGCTCCGGCGTCGCCCTGCGCGCGGCA
Source organism: uncultured Actinomycetes bacterium (assembly GCA_963821415.1). Taxonomy (GTDB): domain Bacteria; phylum Actinomycetota; class Thermoleophilia; order Gaiellales; family Gaiellaceae; genus PALSA-612. Next base: position 57,985 of record CAWGEE010000038.1, read on the forward strand.
GGCTGAGCCGCCGAGGCCCTAGCCCCGGCGACTCAACCTGGTTGGACTGCCTTACTTCGCGAGGCGGAACGAGATCAGGCGCCGCGTCGAGATGCCCGAGAGCACGGGCTCTCCGCCCTTGCGGGCGCGGACGAACATCACGAGCAGGGTCTGCTTGTTCGCTACGGGGAAGCCCTGCAGGCGGTCCATCCGCAGGATTGCGATGCCGTCGCCGCCCGTTTGCTGCTCGGGCGCAATGCGGAACTGGTTGTAGGGCACTGCGGTGACGTAGACAAGTGCACCTGCCACTACCCGCCCGCCACACGCGGTCACGCGGAAGCCCACCGTGAGAGCCCCCACCGTGCGTGGGATCGGGTTCGGCGACACCTGGAACCGGTCCACGAGCAGGCGGGCCGGTGGCGTCAGCTGGGTGATGTTGATCGGTCCGTTGCCGCCCGGGCACCCCGTGGGCGCGCTGGCGCCGATGACAGCCGTGGGCACCGAGGTGGCGCTCGTGGTGCCGATCGAGTTCCGGGCGGTAACCCGGATCCGGAGCGTCGTCCCGACGTCGGTCTGCCTCAGGGAGTACGTGCGAGCGACGGCGCCGGCGATGTTCTGGCAGTTGCCGCCTTGCCGGTTACAGCTCCGCCACTGGTAGGCGAACGTGATCGGCTGCGTCCCGGACCAGAAGCCCGGGTCGGCCGTCAGCGTCTGGCCCAGCACGGGATCGCCGGCGATGCTCGGCGGCGTGAGGTTGTTCGGCCTCGACGAGCCCTGGACGATGCCCGTCGGGTTCGACGCTGCGGAGTCCGAGCCGTCGGCGTTCTGCGCCGTCACGCGCACGCGAATGCGCAAGCCGACGTCAGCGTCCCGAAGGCGGTAGTTGTTCGAGGTCGCCCCGCCGATGACGAGGCAGTTGGAGCCGTCGGCAGCGCCGCCATCGGTCGGACAGCGCAGCCAGCGGTACGTGAACGTCATCGGCGTCGAGCCGGACCACGTGCCGGGGTTGGCCGTCAACAGACGGCCTTCGATCGCCTGTCCCGAGATGCTCGGCTCCGTGTTGTTGTCGGGCGGCACGAGCGCCAGGGCGGAGCCCGACCCTGGCAGCAACGCCGCCGTCAGGGCGGCGGCTGCCGCGAGAGGCACGGCCAAGCGGATCGCGAGGCGCGGCCTCGGTGGTTTCGTGATTCGTCGTTGCATGACACCTCCTTAGCTTGACCCGATACCCACTTGGACCCCGCCCGGACCAGCGTGAGAGGATTTGAGCGGCGGTTTTGCCCGCTTTTTCCGATTTGCTAACTATTCGCTCATGACTGAGGCCGTCCTTCAAGCCACGCTCAAGGAGACTGACGCGGGGCTCGTGCCCGAAGGCGAGGGCTGGTTCGTGGTCAACGCGCGGGACGCGCCCTGGTGGCAGAGCGACAGGCTCGGCCAGTCGGCGGAGCTCGAGGGTGAGGCGGCGTTTCCGAGGTGGGCTTCAACATCAACGTGTTGCTTCCGGGCCAGCCGAACGGCATGTACCACGGCGAGTCGGGCCAGGAGGACTTTCTCGTGCTGTCCGGCGAGTGCATCCTGATCCTGGAGGGCGAGGAACGGCGCCTGAAGGCGTGGGACTTCGTCCACTGCCCGCCGATGACGGAGCACATCTTCGTCGGCGCGGGCGACGGGCCATGCGTGATCGTCATGACCGGCAGGCGGAGGGACGACGCCGAAGAGATCCTCTATCCCGTCAACGAGGTCGCCGCCAAGTACGACGCCAGCGTGCTCGAGGAGACGACGAGCCCCAAGGAGGCGTACGCGCGCTTCGAGCGGGGGAAGCTGACGCGCTACCGGGAGGGCTGGCTGCCGTGACCGACGCGCGTTCCCGAGGCACACGCTGAAGAAGACGGAGCTCGGGCTCGTGCCGGAGGGCGAGGGCTGGTTCGTGCTCAACGCGCGCGACGTGACGTGGATCCGGAGCGACGGAGCGCGGGCAGGACACCGACTTCGAAGGCAGGCAGGAGTGGTCCCAGCTCGGCTTCCGCATCCAGGTTCTCTCTCCCGGCCAGCGCGGCCTGTACCACGGCGAACGCGGCCAGGAGGACTTCCTCGTCGTCTCGGGCGAGTGCGTGCTCGTGATCGAGGGCGAGGAGCGACGCCTGAAGCAGTGGGACTTCGTCCACTGCCCGCCGTGGACGAAGCACACGTTCGTCGGCGCCGGCGACGGGCCGTGCGCGATCGTCATGGTCGGCAACCGAGTGGGCGGCTTCGAGGTCGTCTATGCGGTCGAACGAGGTGGCGGCGAAGCACGGCGCGAGCGTGCTCGAGGAGACGTCGAAGCCGGACGAGGCGTACGCCCGCTTCGGGCCGGAGGCGCGATCCGCGTACCAGGAAGGCTGGCTGCCGTGAGCGGCGTTCCGGAGGCCGCAGCTGAAGGAGACCGAGACGGGCCTCGTCCCCGAGGGAGAGGGCTGGTTCGTGCGTCAACGCGCGCGACGCGACGTGGATGGCGGAGCGAGGAGCTCGGCCAGGCGACGACTTCGAAGGAGACGCCGAGATTCGCCGAGCTCGGCTTCCAGCGTCGAGGTGCTCCAGCCCGGGCAGCCGAACTGCATGTACCACGGCGAGTCGGACCAGGAGGACTTCCTCGTCGTCTCCGGCGAGTGCATCGTCATCCTCGAGGGCGAGGAGCGGCGCCTGAAGGCGTGGGACTTCGTCCACTGCCCGCCGATGGACGGAGCACGTGTTCGTCGGCGCCGGCGACGGGCCGTGCGCGATCGTCATGGTCGGGCGGCGCGAAGGGCGCGAGCGGCGAGATCGTCTATCCGGTGAACGACGTCGCGGCGAAGCACGGCGCGAGCGTCGAGAGGAGACGACGAGCCCGCAAGGAGGCGTACGCACGCTTCCCGCGGCCGGAGCGCGGCCGCCGTACCGGAGGGCGTGGCTGCCGTGAGCGACGACGCGAGCCTTCGTCGTCAACGCCCGCGACGTGACGTGGAGGGGGCGCGAAGGCCTCGGCCGGTGGGCGAACCTCGAAGGCGACGCCGAGTTCGAGCAACTCGGCTTCCAGCTCGTCGTGCTCGACCCGGGCGTGCCGAACGTGCATGTACCACGGCGAGCGGGCGCAGGAGGACTTTCTCGTCGTCTCCGGCGAGTGCGTGCTCGTGATCGAGGGCGAGGAGCGGCACCTGAAGCCGTGGGACTTCGTCCACTGTCCGCCGATGGACGGAGCACGTCTTCGTCGGCGCCGGCGACGGCCCATGCGCGATCGTCATGGTCGGCACGAGAGTCTGGACGGAGCGCGAGGAGGAGATCATCTACCCCGTGAACGACGTCGCCGCGAAGTACGGCGCGAGCGTGCTCGAGACGACGCCCGACCCGGCGGAGGCCTACGCGCGCTTCACGCGTCGAGAGCCCAGCCCGTACCAGGAGGGCGACCTACCGGACTTCGGCTGATGGTGTCCGAGGCGAAGCTCGAGACGCTGCCGGAAGGGCTCGGCGCGGAAGGCCCCGGCTGGTTCGTGCTCAACGCGCGGGACGCCCGCTGGTGGCAGCGCGCAGGGCTCGGCCGCTGGGCGGATCTCGAGGGAGACGGCGACTTCGAGCAGCTCGGCATCCGCATCGCCGTGCTCCAGCCCGGCGAGCCCATCCGGCATGTACCACGCGCGAGACGGGTCAGGAGGACTTCCTCGTCGTCTCCGGCGAGTGCGTGCTCGTCATCGAGGGCGAGGAGCGCCGCCTGAAGGCGTGGGACTTCGTCCACTGCCCGCCGTGGACGGGGCACACGTTCGTCGGCGCCGGCGACGGGCCGTGCATCATCGTCACGGTCGGGGCACGGACGGGAGACGACGAGATCCTCTACCCCGTCAACGAGGTCGCCGCGAGGCACGGCTCGAGCGTCGAGCAGGAGACGCCGGAGCCGAAGGAGGCGTACGCGCCGTACCCGCGCGAGCCGCTCTTTTCGCCCTACCGCGAGGGCGATCTGCCGGACTTCTAGCGCTCGTCGCTCGCGGCGAGGTACGCCTTCGCCAGCGTCTTCGGCGCCTGGATCAGCCACGCGTCCTCGATCCGCTCTCTGAGCTCGTCGAGGTCGATCGCATCGAGGTGGACGAGCACGCCCGGGTAGCCCTCGTAGTGCGGCGTCTGGAAGTAGAGGTCGGGGCGCGACTCGAGCATCATCTGCTTCTCGTCGCGGTCGACGCGGAGCGCGAGCGTTGCGCCGTCCCGGTCGCGGCTCCTCCAGGCGAAGAGCTTGCCCGCGGACGCGAAAGGCGGGCCGCTCGCCCGGCTCCTCCACGGCTTCGGGAAGCGACAGCGCGATCTCTGCGGATGTCGTCCCAACCGGCCACGCATCGATTCTGCCTGGCCGCAATGCCAAAAGCGGCTATTGACTTCTCGCGCGCGGCGATTTAGATTCGGCGCTCAGAGGCGAACCATCCGAGGGGGAGAAGACTCTTGAATCTGCGGCATCTACGAGCCGTGCGCTGGGTTGCGGCCTGCGCGCTGCTCGTCACTCTCATCACGATGGTCGGCGCGGCCGTTGGCACCGCCCAGGCCGCTTTCCCCGGCACGAACGGGAAGATCGCCTTCTCGAGCGTCCGCGACGGCAACCTCGAGATCTACGTCATGAACCCGGACGGGACCAACCAGACAAACCTCACGAACAATGCCGCGGAAGACTTCGAGCCTGCCTGGTCGCCGGACGGCACGAAGATCGCCTTCACGAGCCGTCGTGACGGCAATTACGAGGTGCACGTCATGAACGCGGACGGCTCGAACCCCGTGAATCTCACGAACAACTCCGCGCAGGACGGCGAGCCTGCCTGGTCGCCGGACGGCACGAAGATCGCCTTCACGAGCCTGCGCAGCGGCAACTACGAGACCTACGTCATGAACGCGGACGGCTCAGGACGTGGTGAACCTCACGAACAACCCCGCCACCGAACGCTTCCCTGCCTGGTCGCCGGACGGCACGAAGATCGCCTTCACGAGCCTGCGCGACGGCAATGACGAGGTCTACGCCATGAACGCGGACGGCTCGGGCCAGACGAACCTCACGAACAACGCCGCACAGGACTGGCTCCCAGGCTGGTCGCCGGACGGCACGAAAATCACCTTCGCGAGCTACCGCGACGGCAACTACGAGGTCTACGTCATGAACGCCGACGGCACCGGGCTTGTGAACCGTACGAACAACGCCGATAACGACTACTACTCGGCCTGGTCGCCCGACGGCACCAAGATCGCCTTCAACAGCGGACCCGTGGTGAACGGCGACTACGAGATCGCCGTCATGAACGCGGACGGCTCGGGCCAGACGAACCTCACGAACAACGCTGCGGGCGACTACGACCCGGATTGGCAGTCGCTCCCGCTGCAAGAGTGCGACGCCGGCAACGCCATCGTCGAGAGCCAGCCGCCCGCCAACCTGCACCAGGACGGGCTGCCGGCGGTGGCCGGGCGGCCGAGCTTCGAGTCCGATGCCTGCATCTTCCTGTTCGCCGAGCAGCAGGACGTGACCACCTCTCAGGCCATCAACCCGGCCAAGCCCAAGACGAGCAACATCCTCGACACCACGGGCTCGCCGGAGACAGTGCTGATCCCGGCCGGCTCCGAGCTGGACAGCCACCTGCTGCACGCCGACAAGCCGGGCGTCAACCCGCCCAGCCTGACCTCCTTGAGCGGCAGCTGGACCTTCCAGGAGCCGATCGTCGGCATCTCCATCGTGCGCAACGGGCTCGTCTTCGGCGACCCCGTCAGCCGTTTCGGGCTGGCCGACATCAGCTACGAGCAGGACGAGCCCAGCCGCGGCGTGGAGACCAAGGGCCAGTCGGCCAACTTCGACGACGTGCACGTCGATCCGTCGGACGCCAACACGCTGGTCGTCAACTTCAAGTTCCAGGGGGCGATGGACGAGATCCGCGTCTTCACGGGCACGCTCAACCAGCCCTCGGGCACCATCGTCGTGCGCAAGGACGCCCAGCCCGACGATGCCCAGGACTTCTCCTTCACGGGCGGCGGTGGGCTGCCGGACTTCACGCTGGACGACGACGCCGACGCGACGCTGGCCAACGAGCAGAGCTTCAGCGTGCCCGCCGGCTCGGGCTACTCGGTGGTGGAGCAGCCGGTCAGCGGCTGGTCGCTCACGAGCGCCAGCTGCTCCGACGGCAGCCCGCTCAGCAACATCGCCGTCTCTGCCGGCGAGACCGTCACCTGCACCTTCGTCAACAGCCAGGACTGCGTGCCCGACGCCGGCAACGCCATCGTCGAGAGCCAGCCGCCCGCCAACCTGCACCAGGACGGGCTGCCGGCGGTGGCCGGGCGGCCGAGCTTCGAGTCCGATGCCTGCATCTTCCTGTTCGCCGAGCAGCAGGACGTGACCACCTCTCAGGCCATCAACCCGGCCAAGCCCAAGACGACCAACATCCTCGACACCACGGGCTCGCCGGAGACAGTGCTGATCCCGGCCGGCTCCGAGCTGGACAGCCACCTGCTGCACGCCGACAAGCCGGGCGTCAACCCGCCCAGCCTGACCTCCTTGAGCGGCAGCTGGACCTTCCAGGAGCCGATCGTCGGCATCTCCATCGTGCGCAACGGGCTCGTCTTCGGCGACCCCGTCAGCCGTTTCGGGCTGGCCGACATCAGCTACGAGCAGGACGAGCCCAGCCGCGGCGTGGAGACCAAGGGCCAGTCGGCCAACTTCGACGACGTGCACGTCGATCCCTCGGACCCCAACACGCTGGTCGTCAACTTCAAGTTCCAGGGGGCGATGGACGAGATCCGCGTCTTCACGGGCACGCTCAACCAGCCCTCGGGCACCATCGTCGTGCGCAAGGACGCCCAGCCCGACGATGCCCAGGACTTCTCCTTCACGGGCGGCGGTGGGCTGCCGGACTTCACGCTGGACGACGACGCCGACGCGACGCTGGCCAACGAGCAGAGCTTCAGCGTGCCCGCCGGCTCGGGCTACTCGGTGGTGGAGCAGCCGGTCAGCGGCTGGTCGCTCACGAGCGCCAGCTGCTCCGACGGCAGCCCGCTCAGCAACATCGCCGTCTCTGCGGGCGAGACCGTCACCTGCACCTTCGTCAACAGCCAGGACTGCGTGCCCGACGCCGGCAACGCCATCGTCGAGAGCCAGCCGCCCGCCAACCTGCACCAGGACGGGCTGCCGGCGGTGGCCGGGCGGCCGAGCTTCGAGTCCGATGCCTGCATCTTCCTGTTCGCCGAGCAGCAGGACGTGACCACCTCTCAGGCCATCAACCCGGCCAAGCCCAAGACGACCAACATCCTCGACACCACGGGCTCGCCGGAGACAGTGCTGATCCCGGCCGGCTCCGAGCTGGACAGCCACCTGCTGCACGCCGACAAGCCGGGCGTCAACCCGCCCAGCCTGACCTCCTTGAGCGGCAGCTGGACCTTCCAGGAGCCGATCGTCGGCATCTCCATCGTGCGCAACGGGCTCGTCTTCGGCGACCCCGTCAGCCGTTTCGGGCTGGCCGACATCAGCTACGAGCAGGACGAGCCCAGCCGCGGCGTGGAGACCAAGGGCCAGTCGGCCAACTTCGACGACGTGCACGTCGATCCCTCGGACCCCAACACGCTGGTCGTCAACTTCAAGTTCCAGGGGGCGATGGACGAGATCCGCGTCTTCACGGGCACGCTCAACCAGCCCTCGGGCACCATCGTCGTGCGCAAGGACGCCCAGCCCGACGATGCCCAGGACTTCTCCTTCACGGGCGGCGGTGGGCTGCCGGACTTCACGCTGGACGACGACGCCGACGCGACGCTGGCCAACGAGCAGAGCTTCAGCGTGCCCGCCGGCTCGGGCTACTCGGTGGTGGAGCAGCCGGTGAGCGGCTGGTCGCTCACGAGCGCCAGCTGCTCCGACGGCAGCCCGCTCAGCAACATCGCCGTCTCTGCGGGCGAGACCGTCACCTGCACCTTCGTCAACAGCCAGTCGAGCCTCGTCTCCGGTCTCAAGTTCGAGGACGTTAACGGTGACGGCGTGCGCCAGGCGCCCGGCGAGGGCGGGCTCGGTGACTGGACGATCCGCGCCTACCGCGACGACAACGGCAATGACCTGCTGGATGCGGGCGAGGCGACACTCGTCGCCGAGACCCAGACCGCGGTCGGATCGGGCGCCTACCAGCTGACGCTGCCGCCCGGCGACTACGTGCTCTGCGAGCTCGCCCAGGCGACCTGGGAGCAGACTGCCCCCGCCCCCGTCGACAACGAGTGCGGGGACACGCTAGCCGGCCTCGCCGACGGCGGGCACGCCCTCACGCTCAACGCCGGCCAGAACCTCCCCGGCCAGGACTTCGGCAACCGCCGCGAGGTGGGTCAGCTAGTCGTGATCAAGCACGTGATCAACGACAACGGCGGCACGGCGGTGGCGGCTGACTTCACCCTCGACTCGGGCGGCACCGACGACACGCCCGACAACTTCCCCGGTGCAGAGGCACCCGGCACCTCAGTCTCGATGAGCGCCGGCTCCTACAACGTCACCGAGACGGGGCCGAGTGGATACACGGCCAGCTTCTCGGCCGACTGCGCGGGCTCGATCGCCAGTGGCGAGACGAAGACCTGCACGGTCACCAACAACGACATCCCGGTCGACAGCCAGATCACGCCCCCCACAGCGACTTGCGCTCAGTTCAAGGCGGGGACTGCAGCGACCCTTTCGCAGCTGAACTACACCGTGAGGAACGGCAAGATCTATCAGGTCACTCCGAGCGCGTTCTACTACTGGGTGAAGGTGACAGCCGTCACCGGGTCGAACACCTTCACGATCAACCAGGCGATCACGACCGGCAACTTCGACAGTCACTTCTTCAACCACTCAGCGGGCCAGGTCTTCACGTCTGGCTGCGTGAAGCGCAGTTCCACCATCAGCACGTCGGCAGGCGTGACCACCGTCACCTTCACCGCGGCCTCCGCGGGAACGTACGTGATCGGGATCAAGTACAACGCCTGGAGCGTCAAGAGTTTCACCGCACCGAGCCCGACGACGGTTCACTACACGTTCCAGCTGGGTGCCCTGGCAACCTCGCTGAAAGGACTCGATCTGGTCAAGATGCCGTAGCGAAGGATACACAACTTTAGGGGCTTGCCCTACGGGTCGCTTCCCGCCGACGCCACGCCGCAGATCAAGCTTTCGCGGTGGCCGGGGCCTGTACGCCCGTAGGATCTCCACGTGGCGGGCGTCCTCGACCTCTTTCTCGAGCTGGCCGCGATTCCCAGCCCGCCGGGCGAGGAGCGCGGTGTCGCCGACCGGGTGACGGAGGAGCTGCGCTCCATCGGCCTCGAGGTGGACGAGGACGACACGGGGCCGTCCATCGACTCCACCATGGGCAACCTCTACGCGCGCCTCGAGCCTACTGCCGAGGGCACGCCGGTCTTCCTCTGCGCGCACCTCGACACCGTGCCGCCTGAAGGGCCCATCGAGCCCGTCGTCGAGGACGGCGTCGTGCGCAATGCCGCGGGCACGATCCTCGGCGCCGACAACAAGGCGGCCGTGGCGGTGATGATCGAGGCAGCGCGGCGCACGCTCGAGGGAGGTCGCCCGCACGCCGGGCTGGAGCTCGTGTTCACGGCGAAGGAGGAGGTCGGCCTGCGCGGCGCGTACGCCTTCGACCACACGCGGCTCCAGGCCGAGCTCGGCTATGTCTACGACCAGGCGGCGCCGATCGGGGAGATCGTCATCGGCGCACCGTGGGCGGCGACGCTCGAAGTGGCGTTCCACGGCCGACCTGCGCACGCCGGCATGTACCCGGAGGAGGGCCGTTCGGCCATCGCGGCCGCCGCTCGCGCCATCGCCGACCTCCGACTCGGCCGCATCGACGAGGAGACGTCCGCCAACGTCGGCCTGATCGAGGGCGGGACGGCGCGCAACATCATCCCCGAGCACTGCACGCTCAAGGCCGAGGCGCGAAGCCACGACGAGGCGAAGCTCGCCGACGTCGTGCGCGAGATGGAGGAGGCCTTCGCGTTCGCGGCGGCGCTCGAGGAGTGCGAGGTGGAGACGAAGATCGACCGCTCCTATCGCGGCTACCGCTTCCGCAAGGACGAGCCGGCCGTGGCCCTGGCCGCGCAGGCGCTCGAGCGCTGCGGCTTCACACCCTCCTACGCGCGTACGGGCGGCGGCGCCGACGCGAACGTCTTCAACGAGCGCGGCATCCCCTGCGTCACGCTCGCAAACGCGATGGCAGAGATTCACACCCCCGACGAGCACATCGCCGTCTCCGACGTGGAGGCGATGGTGGACGTGTCGCTCGCGCTGCTCGATGGCGCTCTCGCTTAGGCGGGGGCGCGTGACGGCCGTCGTCGAGCGGCTGCCAGACCTCGTTCGCTGCGAGGTCGACGGCACGCCGTGCGTCGCCTACCCGAGGCTGACGGGACCGTCGAGGAGGGCGACGAGGTGATCGTCAACGTCCAGGCCCGCGAGCTCGAGCTCGGCTCGGGCGGCTTCGACGTGCTCCACGTGAACCTGACCCGCGGGCTCGACTTGCCTGCCGAGCCGGGCGCCCATGTCATGAAGCTGCCGTACACGTCGGTTCAGCACGCCGTGCCGCATGCAGAGGAGACCGAGAAGCTGGTCCGAGGCCTCGCCGGCATGCCGGTCGTCTGCTGCTCGTTGCACAGCCAGGTCGCTCCCGTCTGCGCGGGCATCGGCGAGGGGATCCGCACCGCCTACCTCCAGCTGCCGGGCGGCGCGCTGCCCGTTTCCCTCTCCGACGCCGTCCGCGCGCTGAAGGAGCGAGGCCTCGTCGAGGTCGCGGTCGCCGTCGGGTCTTGCATCGACGGCGACGTGCACTGCGTCTCGACGGCTTCCGCGCTCTCCTGGACGAAGGCGGCGGGGTTCGACGCCGCCGTCTGCGCGATCGGCCCCGGGATCGTGGGGACCGGAACGCTCCTCGGCCACGGCGGGCTCGCGGCGGCCGAGGCTGCGAACACCGCGTCCGCGCTCGGCGGCCAGCCGGTCGTGGCGGCGAGGGTCTCGGAGGCGGATGAGCGAGAGCGCCATCGCGGTGTGTCGCACCACACGCAGGCCGTGCTCGCCCTCTGCTCGGCGAGGTCATGGTCGCGGACGAGGAGGACGCCGAGGGCTGGCGCGAGGCGTGCGCCGGGCTGCCGCTCTCGCACATGGGCCGCGGGCCCGACGAGGATCCCGCGTTCTTCGCCGCCGCCTATGCCGCGCGCCGGTCGCGTCGCGACGCACGGCATGATCCGATGATGGAAGCAGCGCAAGCTCGGCCCGGTTGTGGGCCTCGGCACGTCGGGGACGTTCGGCGGCGACTCGTCGCTCGCACGGGAGGTCGTCTCCGCGGCGATCGAGTCCGGCAGCCGGCTCGTCGACACATCGCCGATGTACGGGGAGGCCGAGGCGTCGCTCGCCGTCGCCTTCGAAGGCTGCCGCGACGAGGTGACGCTCGCGACGAAGATCTGGGCGCAGACGCTCGAGGAGGGCCGCGAGCAGTATCGGCAACAGCTCGAGTGGTTCGGCACGCATCGACGTGGAGCAGATCCACAACCTCGTCCTCTGGCGCGAGCACCTCGAGTGGATCGAGGAGGAGCGCGAGGCGGGACGCATGGGCATGGTCGGCGTCACGCACTGGAACCGCGATGCGCTGCCGGATCTCGCCGATGCTCTTCGCAGCGGCCGCTTCGAGCAGGTGCAGCTCCCGTACAACCCGGCAGAGCGCGAATGCGAGGAGGAGCTGCTGCCGATCGCGGCCGAGCAAGGGCTGGCCGTGATCGTCATGAGGCCCTTTGCGGACGGCGGCCTGCTCGGCAATCCCCCTCCGCAGGAGGCGCTCGAGCCGCTGCGGCCGTTCGGCATCGAGACGTGGCCGCAGGCGCTACTCAAGTGGGTGCTGTCCGACGAGCGCGTCGACGTCGCCATCCCCGCGACGTCGAGGCCGGAGCGCACGCGCGAGAACGCCGCAGCCGGGTCTCCGCCCTGGCTGGGGCCGGAAGAGCGCGACTACGTCGCTCGACTCGCACTCGGTTAGGCTTCCGCCCTCGTGAAAATCGGGGTCGTCAGGGAGATCAAGGCCGACGAGCATCGCGTCGCCCTGACGCCCGCGGGCGCGCGCGAGCTGGTGCGCCGCGGCCACGACGTCCTGGTCGAGACCGGAGCGGGGCTGGGGAGCGCGTTCGTCGACGCAGCCTACGAGGCGGCCGGCGCCCGGATCGCGTCCGTCGACGAAGCCTGGGCGGAGGCCGAGCTCTTGCTCAAGGTGAAGGAGCCGATCGCGGAGGAGTACCCACGGTTGCGAGCCGATCTCGTCCTCTTCACGTACCTCCACCTCGCTGCGGACGAGCCGCTCACGCGTGCGCTCGTCGAGTCCGGGATCGCCGCCGTCGCCTACGAGACGGTGGAGACCGAGGACCGGCAGCTGCCGCTGCTCGCGCCGATGAGCGAGGTCGCGGGCCGCCTGGCCACGCAGATGGGCGCGTGGGCGCTCGAGAAGCCGCAGGGCGGGCGCGGGACGCTGCTCGGCGGCGTACCGGGCGTGCCGCCGGCCAAGGTGCTCGTCATCGGCGGCGGCATCGTCGGCTACAACGCCGCGCTCATCGCCGTCGGCATGCAGGCGGACGTCTGGGTGCTCGACAAGTCCGTCGAGCGCATGCGCGACCTGGAGATGATGCTCGACGGCCGCATCACGCTCGCCATGTCGAACGAGCTCCAGATCCAGGAGTCGGTCCAGGACGCCGACCTCGTCATCGGCGCCGTGCTGATCCCCGGCGCGAGGGCGCCGAAGCTGATCACGCGGGACATGCTGCCGACGATGAAGCCCGGCTCGGTGCTCGTCGACGTCGCCATCGACCAGGGCGGCTGCGCCGAGACCTCAAAGCCGACGACGCACTCCGATCCGACGTATGTCGTCGACGAGGTCGTCCACTACTGCGTCGCGAACATGCCCGGCGCCGTGCCGATCTCGTCCACGAAGGCGCTGACGAACGTCACGCTGCCGTACGTCGAGGCGATCGCGAAGCACGGCCTCGCGGCTGCCGTCGCGCGCGATCCTGCCCTTGCTCGCGGCGTCAATGTCCTCGGCGGCAAGGTGACGTACGAGGCCGTCGCCGAGGCACACGGCATGGAGTACTCACCGCTCGCCGACGAGCTGCCGCTCGCGCCTGTCTAGTCCTTCGCGTTCGCCGCGGCGTCCTTCGTCCCCGGCGAGAACTTCACGACGACCCAGGTGACGCTGGCCGCGATCGCGATGATGGCGGGGATGTAGAGGGCGACGCCGAGGAGGCCGAGGGCGGTGCTCATAGCGTTCTAGGATAGACACATGCCGCGCGCGTGCGTCATCGTGCTCGACGGCGTGGGCGCAGGCGCCCTGCCGGACGCAGCAGAGTTCGGAGACGAGGGGTCGGACACCCTCGGCAACGTCGCGCGCGCCGTCGGCGGCCTCGACCTGCCCGCGATGGAGGCGCTCGGGCTCGGCAACGTCGCTCCGCTCGAGGGCGTGGCGCCGATGCCGGGTGCGCCGGCGGTGGCAGGACGGCTGCTCGAGCGCTCGAAGGGCAAGGACACGACGCTCGGCCACTGGGAGATGATGGGGATCGTCACGCCGCAGCCCCTGCCGACGTATCCCCACGGCTTCCCGCACGACGTGATCGACCCGTTCATGCACGCCACCGCGCGCGGCGTGCTCGGCAACAAGCCGGCTTCGGGAACGGAGATCATCCAGGAGCTCGGCGAGGAGCACCAGAAGACCGGCAAGTGGATCGTCTACACGTCGGCCGACTCCGTCTTCCAGATCGCCGCGCACGAGGAGACGATTCCGCTCGAGGAGCTCTACGAGGGCTGCAAGAAGGCGCGCGAGATCCTCACCGGCAAGCACGCGGTCGGGCGCGTGATCGCCCGGCCGTTCATCGGCGAGCCGGGCAACTACGAGCGCACGCCCAACCGGCACGACTTCTCGCTCGAGCCCAGGCGTCCGAACTACCTCACCCAGGTGCGCGAGGCGGGGCGGAGGTGCACGGCGTGGGGAAGATCCCCGACATCTTCGCCCACCTGGACATGGACCACGAGCACCCGACGAAGTCGAACGTCGAGGGCATCACGGTCACCGAGCAGCTGCTGCGCGACATCGACGGCGGCCTCGTGTTCACGAATCTCGTGGAGACGGACATGCTCTGGGGCCACCGCAACGACCCCGAGAACTTCCACCGCTGCCTCCAGGACTTCGACCGCCGTCTGCCCGGATCTGCTGGAGGCGCTGCGCGAGGGTGACCTGCTGATCGTCACGTCCGATCACGGCATCGACCCGACGACGGCGTCCACGGACCACTCGCGCGAGTACGGGCTCCTGCTCGCGTACGTCCAGGGCAAGAACGCCGCCGGCCACATCCACGAGGGCGAGTTCGGCGACGTCGGCGCGACGGTGAACGCCTGGCTGGGCGGGAAAGCCGCGCCGAGGCGGCTTTCCGGCACGCCGATCCTCGAGCCGTGAGGCCGAAGCTCAACGATCCCGACCTCGTGCGGGCCGAGTACGAGGACGAGTCGCGATTCAACGTGCGGCAGGCGACGTGGGGCCTCGCGACCGGCCCGGATGCCCAGGGCATGGTCGTGGAGGCGCTCGCCGCTATTGCCGCGCAGCGGGTGCTGGAGGTGGGTCCCGGCAAGGGCGAGCTGGCCGAGCAGATTGCGCAAGAGCTGGGCGCCGAGGTGGTCGCGGTCGACCAGTCGGAGCGCATGGTCGAGCTGACGCGTTCGCGCGGGATCGAGGCTTTGGTGGGGGACGTCCAGAAGCTGCCCTTCGACGACGGAGAGTTCGATGCCGCCGTGGCCGCGTGGATGCTCTACCACGTGCCCGACGTCGACCGGGCGATCGCCGAGCTCCACCGCGTGTTGCGGCCCGGCGGGCGGCTCGTCGCAGTGACGAACAGCGTCGAGAACCTCATCGAGCTCTGGTCGCTCGTCGGCGAGGGCCCGAAGACCGACTACGCCTTCGGCCGCGAGAACGGCGAAGAGATCCTGCGCCGCGGCTTCGACCACGTCGAGCGCCTGGACGCTGACGGCGAGGTGACGTTCCCCGACTGGGAGTCCGCACGGGCGCACTTGGCCGCGTCGCCCACCCGAGCCAGTCTGGCCGATCGTCTGCCTCGTTTCGACGGGCCGCTCGTCGCCCGCCGACGCGTCAGTGTGTTCGTCGCCGAGAGATGACCGGGCCCCTGAAGCTCAACGACCCCGACGTCGTACGACGGGAGTACGAAACCGAGACAGGGCTCGCCGCCCGCAAGGCCGCATACGCGAACGCGGAAGGCCCGAACGCGCCGCAGCTCGTGTTCGAGGCGATTGCCGCTGCGAACCCGGCTCGCTATCTCGAGGTCGGTTGCGGCGAAGGCGAGCTGGCGGCGCGCGTCCAGGCCGAGCTCGGGTCCGAGGTGGTCGCCGTAGACCAGTCCGAACGCATGGTCGAGCTGACGCGAGAGCGCGGTGTAGACGCGCGGGTCGGCGACGTTCAAGACCTGCCGTTCGGCGACGGAGAATTCGACTGCGCCGTGGCTGCCTGGATGCTGTACCACGTCCCCGACGTGGAGCAGGCTCTCGACGAGCTCGCGCGCGTTCTACGGCCGGGCGGGCGGCTCGTCGCGGTGACCAACTACAGCGATCACCTGGCGGAGCTCAAGGAGCTCGTCGGCCGCGAGCCGTCGAGCGCGTGGGGCTTTCGGGGCGAAGTCGCTGAAGGCTTGCTGCGGCCACGCTTTGCCTCGGTGGAGAAGACCGACGCGGATGGCACCGTCACGTTCGCCGATCGTGACGCGGTGCTCGCCTACGTTCGGCCGTCGTGGGCGCTCTTCGGCGAGGAGCCCGTCGTTCCCGAGCTGACCGAGCCGCTGGTCGTGCGGCGCCGGCCGGTCATCTTCGTCGCCACCAGATGACCAGGCCGGAGAAGCTCAACGATCCCGAGCTCGTGCGAGCGGAATACGCCGACGAGACGGGTCTCGCTGCCCGGATGGCCGTCCAGCAATCGGCGACGGGACCGGATCCGTACACGGTCGTCTTCGAGGCCGTCTCCGAGCGCAAGCCTCGAACGCGTGCTGGAGGTCGGGTGCGGCCGCGGCGAGCTCGCCGAGCGTATGTCGCGCGAGCTGAAGGCCAGCGTCGTGGCCGTCGACCAGTCGGAGCGCATGGTCGAGCTGACGGCTGCGCGCGGAGTGGAAGCGATTGTCGCCGATGCGCAGGATCTGCCGTTTGACGATGGGACATTCGATTGCGCTGTTGCGGCGTGGATGCTCTACCACGTCCCGGACCTCGAGCAGGCGCTCCGAGAGCTGCGCCGGGTCCTTCGTCCCGACGGCCGGCTGGTCGCTGCCACGAGCAGCGAGAGAAACCTCGGCGAGCTCTGGCAGCTCGTCGGCGAGCGCGGCGCCCCGGCGGGCGGGTTCACCGTCGAGAGTGCCGAAGGCACTCTCTCGCGCCACTTCACTACCGTCGAGCGTCGCGACATACGCGGAACCGTCATCTTTCCCGACCGCGAGACCGCCCACCGCCACATCTCGGCTTGCCCGACTCGCGGTGAGCTCGCCGACCGCCTGCCGGCCTTCGACCGCCCACTCGTCGCGTCTCGGCACGTCGCCGTCTTTGTGTGCGATCCGTGATCAGGCCGGCGGAGCTCATCGAGCGCAAGCGCGACGGCGAGGAGCTCTCGGCGGAAGAGATCTCCGAGCTCGTCCTCGGCTACACGCGCGGCGACATCCCCGATTACCAGATGTCGGCCTTCCTGATGGCTGTGTATCTTCCGCGGCCTGTCCGGCGCCGAGACCTTCGCGCTGACAGACGCCATGATCGCGAGCGGCGAGACGATCGATCTCGGCTCGGCGCTCGGCCGCAAGGTCGTCGACAAGCACTCGACCGGCGGCGTCGGCGACAAGACGTCGCTCGCGGTCGGGCCGATCGTCGCCGCGTGCGGAGTCCCGTTCGGGAAGATGTCCGGCCGCGGGCTCGGCCACACCGGCGGCACGCTCGACAAGCTCGAGTCGATCCCCGGCTTCCGCGTCGAGCTGACCGTCGACGAGCTGGTCGCCCAGGTGCGCGAGGTCGGCATCGCCATCATCGGCCAGACGGGCGACCTCGTCCCCGCGGACAAGCTGCTCTACGCGCTGCGCGACGTGACGGCGACGGTCGACAACGTCTCGCTGATCGCGGCGAGCATCATGTCGAAGAAGATCGCAGGTGGGGCGGAGGCGATCGTGCTCGACGTCAAGGTCGGCGACGGCGCGTTCATGAAGACGCTCGACGACGCGCGCGTGCTCGCCGAGACGATGATCGAGCTCGGGCGGCGGGCGGGCCGCGAGACGGTCTGCGTGCTCACCGACATGGATCAGCCGCTCGGCCGCGCGGTGGGCAACGCGCTCGAGGTGCGCGAGGCGCTCGACACGGTGCGCGGCAACGGCCCGGCGGACTTCACGGAGCTCGTGCTCGACGCGTGCGCGCACCTGCTCGCGCTCTCCGACCTCGGCGTGGACGAGGCGGAGGGGCGGCGACTGGCCGAGCAGGCTGTCGCCGACGGCTCTGCCGCCGAGGTCTGGAGCCGCTGGATCGCGGCGCAGGGCGGAGATCCCGACGAGAGCGCGTTGCCCGTGGCGCCGGTCGTGCGGGAGGTGGTCGCGCCGCGGGCGGGCCACATCGGGCGGCTGGGAGCGATCGCCGTCGGCGTCGCCGCTCTCCATCTGGGTGCGGGGCGAGCGTCGAAGGAGGACGAGATCGACCACGCCGTCGGCGTCGTCTGCCATCGCAAGCGTGGCGACGCGGTCGAGGAGGGCGACGTGCTCGCCGAGGTGCACGCGCGCGACGACGCGTCCGCTGCGGCAGGTGTCGAGGAGGTGCTCGCGGCGTACGAGATCGGCGACGCGCCTCCCGCCGCGCACCCGCTCGTCCTCGACGTCCTGGCCTGATGGCGCTCGTGGTCAGGCGCGAGCGGCCGGAGGACGAGCGCGAGATCTCCGAGGTCGTTGCAGCCGCTTTCCGCGATGCCTCCGTCGCGGAGTTCACTGAGTCGATCCGCGCGTCGGCGGGCTACGTACCGGAGCTGACGTTCGTCGCCGAGGAGGACGGCCGAATCGCCGGCTACGCCATGCTGAGCTACGTCGGATCGCCGGAGGCCGGTCGACCGTTGCTCATCGCTCACGCCTGTCGCCGTTCGTCCCGACCGGCAGCGCCAGGGGGTCGGCAGCCGTCGTCGTGCAGCAGCTGTCGCCGCTGCCGACGAGCGCGGCGAGCCCCTCGTCCTCGTCGAGGGGATCCCGGCCTACTACCCTCGCTTCGGCTTCGTGTCGGCGACGGCGCTGGGGCTCGAGCGGCCGGACGAGCGGATCCCGGATCAGGCCTGGCTTGCGCTGCCGCTCCGTGCGTACGACCCGAGCATTCGCGGCCGCGTGGTCTACCCGCCGTTCTTCCCGGGGCCGCCCGGTGCCTGAGCGGCCCGGAGGTGGAGACGTACCGCACGCGGCTCGAGCCGCGCCTGCTTGGCCGGACGTTCTCGCGCGTCCGCGTTCACGACCACCGGCTGACGATGCCGCTCGAGCCGGCAGAGGTGGAGGCGGAGCTGACCGGAGAGCGCGTCGCGGCCGTCGAGCGGCGCGGCAAGTACCTCGTCATCCGCTTCGAGAGCGGTCTCGCGCTCGTCGTCCACCTGCGCATGACCGGCGGCTTCCCGGAGTCCCCGGCGTCGCACGAGCGCGCCGTCATCGACCTCGACGACGGCACGGGTGTGTCGTACCGCGACGTTCGCCGCTTCGGCACCTGGCACGTGCTTACGCCCGCCGAGCTCGAGGAATACCTCGGTGCGCGTCTCGGCCCCGAGCCGCTCGGCTCTGGCTTCACGACTCGCTTTCTCGGCGAGCGGCTGGCCCGGCGGCGGGCGCCGCTCAAGGCGGTGCTCCTCGACCAGCGCGTCGTCGCAGGGATGGGGAACATCTACGCCGACGAGGCGCTCTGGC
Organism: uncultured Actinomycetes bacterium; assembly: GCA_963821415.1. Lineage (GTDB taxonomy): Bacteria > Actinomycetota > Thermoleophilia > Gaiellales > Gaiellaceae > PALSA-612. Next base: position 76,900 of record CAWGEE010000038.1, read on the forward strand.
ACGCGCGGCTCCATCCGCTCCGCCCCGCGGCCGAGCTGGAGCCGGAGGAGGTCGCCGCTCTGCGCCGGGGCGTCCGCCTGGCTCTTCGCCGCGGCATCGAGCGCCAGGGCGCGAATCTCGGCGACGGCGCGTACCCCTCGGGCTCGATGCAAGAGGAGTTCCGCGTCTACGGACGTACCGGCGAGCCGTGCCGGCGCTGTCGCACGCTGATCGAGAAGACGCGCGTGGCCGGCCGCGGCACGCACTACTGTCCCGTCTGCCAGCGATGACACCACAACTTCCGGACGGAGTTCTCGTCGGGCACTGGACCGACCGCGAGGCCTGGACCGGCTGCACAGTCGTGCTGTTGCCGGACGGGAGCGTCTCCTCGTGCGAGGTGCGGGGCGGCGCGCCAGGGACGCTTGGGACCGATGCAGTCTCTCCCGCTAGCGCGGGTGTGGGCGCGAACGCGATTCTTCTCACCGGCGGTAGTGCTTTCGGGCTGGCCGCAGCCGACGGCGTCATGCGCTGGCTCGCCGAGCGGGGCCGCGGGTACCAGATGCCGGCCGGTCCGGTGCCAGTCGTTGCGGGTGCCGTCGTATACGACCTTGCTCTCGGCAGTGAATCGGCGCGGCCCACAGCGGATTCGGGATACGCCGCGTGCGACGGTGCGACGGCGACCCCGGATCGCGGGAGCGTAGGAGTCGGGACGGGCTGCAGCGTGGGAAAACTTCTCGGTGAGGGTAGGACGAAGGGAGGTTTCGGCGTGGCGAGCGTCGAGCTGAATACCGGCGGCGTCGTGGCCGCGGTCGCCGCTGTCAATGCGGTCGGCGAGGTGCTCGATGTCGACGGCGCGATTATCGCCGGCACCTGGCGTGATGGGCGATACGTGAGGTCTTCGGACGTGCTTCGCGAGCAAGGCGGCGTGGGCGCCCCTTCGGAGCGGGAGGCGACGACACTCGTCTGCGTACTTACCGATGCGCGGCTGACGAAGACGGAGGCGTGGCTGTGTGCGCGCGCGGCTAACGCGGGTCTGGCTCGCGCAGTCACACCTGTCTGGACGGCGTTCGACGGCGACACGATGTTCTGCGCGGCGACGAACTCGGCGCAAGCTGACCCCGCCGTCGTGTCGGCGCTCGCGGCTGACGTGGCCGCCGAGGCGATCCGGGACGCGGTACGTCAGGCGACGGGCGCACCAGGGTGCCCTGCTGCCTCGGAGCGCTGATCGCTGCACATTTGTCGCTGGTTCGTCGCAGAGACGTCTCGATCTCCTCGATACGCTCAACAGCGGGTGGAGGCCCGGGGTGGCCCCGGCGGATGTCCTCTCTAGACTGGTCTGCATCGCGCGCACGAGTACCACCGAAGCCGTCGTGCTCCGCTCGCTTCGCTTCTCGGAGGCGGACCGAATCCTCCACCTGTACACGCAGGACCGTGGACGCGTCGGAGCGATCGCAAAGGGCGCGAGGAAGACGCGGTCCCGGTTCGGCGGCCGCCTGGAGCCGCTCTCCCACGTCGAGCTCGTGCTGCACGAGGGACGCGGCGAGCTGCAGACGGTCACGGGCGCGTCGCTCGTGCGCTCGCATGCGGCGGTTCGCGACAACGCGCGGCGATCGGCGGTGGGCCTCGTCGCCGCGGAGGCGGTGCTGCGGCTCTTCCCCGAGCAGGAGCGAAACGACCGCGTGTTCACGGCGCTCACGCGCTTCCTCGACCTCCTGGACGAATGGGACGGCGTGCCTGAGCGCGCCGAGCTCGATCTGCTCGGCCTCGCCTTCCAGCTGAAGCTGCTCTGGCTCGCCGGTTATCTCCCGCACGTCGGGAGCTGCGCCGAATGCGGCGCCGCGGAGCCGATCACCGGCTTCTCGCCACAGGCGGGCGGGGCGGTCTGCGCCAGCTGTGGGAACGGCTCGCTGACGCTCTCTCCGGACGGGTTGGCGACGATCGACGGGCTCCTCCGCCTGCCGCTCGCGGAGGCTCGCGAGGCCGGCGTGTCGGAGCGCGGAGCCCGCGATGCGCTCGCGGTCGTCTCCGCCTCCTACGAGTTCCACGGCGGATTTCGATTACGCACGCTCTCAGCGTGATTTCCGTGCAAAGCCGGGTTGCACCCGCTCCCTCCCGGGGTGAAGATGGGACATGTGGACGACGGGCAGGTCCAGGAGCTACGACGCTGGGCTCAGGGCCTCTCCACCGACCCCCGACCGGAGGTTCAGGCGGCCGCCAAGGCGATCACCATGCTCGCCGACGATCTCGAAGCGGCGCGCAGCCAGTTGCTGGAGGAGCGGATGATTCGCGAGGCGCTCGAGACGCGCATGGCAAACGAAGAGGCGGCCGAGATGGAGCGCGACCTGCGCACGCGGCTGCTCGCGCGGCTTTCTAGAGGGAAGGCGTAAACGCGGCACAGAGCATCCCGTAGTACCGTCGGCGCCTCGTACGACAGCAGCTCGAGAGCTGCCAGCCGACTGCGCCTGTGGATGAATCGGCACAGAATTGTCACAACTCGGCTCCAGGCACTGGGTGGTGTCCGGAACAGACGGGGTCTCTGCGAGACTGAGCGCCCGATGAGGCGAGAGCTGCCGGATGGCTACGAGCTCGACGACGATCCCGCGCGCATCGACGTCGACGCCGTCCACCGCTACCTCGCCGAGGAGTCCTACTGGGCGCACGGCCGTCCCCGCGACGTCGTCGAGGACCTCGTTCATGGGGCGTCACGCGTCGTCGGCCTATACCACGGAGACGAGCAGGTCGGCTTCGCGCGCACGTTCTCGGACGGGCACACGCTGTCGTACCTCGCCGACGTGTACGTCCTGCCGGAGCACCGCGGCCGCGGGCTCGGCGTCGAGCTCGTTCGCGAAGCCGTGGAGCACAGCCCGTTCGCGAACACGCGCTGGCTGCTCCACACACGAGATGCACATGACCTGTATCGGAAGTTCGGCTTCGGGCCCGTCTCCGAGCGGCTGATGGAGAAGTCGAATGGCTGACCGCCGGACGCGCATCCTCACGATCGCGCTCGCGGCGGGGGTCGCCGTCGCGTTTGCCGACTCGTCGATCGTCGTGCTTGCGCTCCCCGACCTCTACGGAGAGTTCGACACGACGCTCGTCGGCGTCTCCTGGGTGATCACGTCGTACAACCTCGTGGTCGCGGTCGTGGCGCTCTTTCTCGTCCCCTTCGCACGCCGCCTGCGCCCACGGCCGACGGGAATCGTCGGCATCGGCCTCTTCGCCGCCGGCTCCGCGGGTTGTGCCGCGGCGTGGAGCCTCGACGCGCTCATCGGCTTCCGCTGCCTGCAGGGGCTCGGCGGTGCGCTCCTGCTGGCGGCGTCGCTGCGCGGCCTGGCCGCGTTTGCCGGCACGCCCGCTCGGGGAGCCGTCGTCTGGACGCTCGCCGGGACGATCGGCGCTGCGGCAGGCCCGGCGCTCGGCGGCGTGCTGACGCAGCTCTTCGACTGGCGCGCGATCTTCGCCGTCCAGGTGCCGCTCGCGCTCGTCGCACTCGCCGCGATGGCGGATGAACGCGTGCGCAGCCTGCCGCCCGAGCCCCGCGACACCGCCGCGCGTCCGCACGCGCTCGCGGCCGACACGGGCCTGGGGCTCGTCTTCGGCGCGCTCGTGGGGGCGCTCTTCCTGTCCGTGCTGCTGGTGATCACCGTCTGGTCGCTGGACCCGGTGGCCGGGGCGCTCGTCGTCAGCGCCCTGCCCGCGGCCGCGCTCGCCGTCCGCCCTCTGGAGAGACGACTCGATGGGCGCACGGCCGCGCTCGGCGGCGCGGCGCTGCTGGCCGGCGGCCTCGTCTCGCTCGCGCTGCTGCCGCGCATCTCGAACCTGCTCGTCGCGCTTGCCCTGGCGTTCTGCGGCGCCGGCCTCGGGCTCGCCGTTCCCGCTCTCACGGCCGTCGCGCTCGACCCCGAGGGACGGGCGACACGCAGCTCGCTGATCACCGTCGGCGCCCGCCACGCCGGCCTCGTGCTCGCGCTCGCGCTCGTCGCTCCGCTGCTCTCGGAGACGCTCGGGAGCTCCGACGACAAGGCGCTGCTCGCCGGCGCGCAGGTCGTGCTGGAGGGCGACGCCGATCTCCGCCAGAAGGTGCCGATCGCCCTCGACCTCCGCGACGCGCTCGACGAGGCGAAGAAGGGCGAGATCCCGGATCTCGCCAAGCCCTTCGACGACAGGGGCGCTTCCTCCGACAGCGGCCTGCGGGAGATGCGCGACGACCTGATCCGGACGCTCGAGAGCGTCGTCACGCGCGGCTTCCGCTCGTCGTTCGCGCTGTCGGCCTTGCTCGCCCTGCTCGCGCTGGCTCCGGCCTCGCGCCTCAGGAGAGCGACATGACGCCCGTCCGCGTGCTGCTCGCGCTGCTCGCCGCCGTCGGCGTCCTCATCGTCACGGAGCTCGCCCTCGGCGCGCTCGACTTCGGCGAGACGCGCATCGCCGACGCCTGCACGACCGAGGCCAACTTCGAGGGCGGCGGCGTGGACGGCGCCATCCAGCGTTTCGCCCTCTCCGCCATCAGCGGGGCCGCGTGCGAGCTCGGCACGTCACGCGAGGAGCTCGTGCTCTCGTTCGTGCCCTCGGCCAACGCGTCCGACGTGCGCTGGGACAAGGAGACGATCAACCGCGCCCTGCGGGCGGGCGTCGAACAGGCGGCGGAGGACACGGCGGGCGACGGGCCTGCTCGGCTCGCTGCTCGCAGGCCTGCTGGAGGAAATCCTCGCCGACCCACTCGCCTGGATCCTCGGCCAGTCCATAGGCTAGATCCGTGGCGGGCCTGAACTACCAGGACATGATCGCGGCGCTGCACGCGTACTGGGGCGGGCAGGGGTGCGCGATCATGCAGCCGTACCACACCGAGCTCCCCGCCGGAACGGCGAACCCCGCGACGTTCCTCCGCAGCCTCGGCCCCGAGCCGTGGAAGGCCGCGTACGTCGAGCCGTGCATCCGGCCGACCGACGGCCGCTACGGCGAGAACCCCTTCCGCTTCCAGCACTACTTCCAGTACCAGGTGATCCTCAAGCCCGCGCCGGAGGACGTGCTCGACCTCTACTTCGGCTCCCTGGCCGCGATCGGCATCGACCTCGAGCAGCCACGACGTCCGCCTGGTCGAGGACGACTGGGAGCAGCCCTCGATCGGCGCCTGGGGCCTCGGCTGGGAGGTCTGGTGCGACGGCATGGAGATCACGCAGTTCACGTACTTCCAGCAGGTGGGCGGCATCGAGCTGGACGTGATCCCCGCGGAGATCACGATGGGCCTCGAGCGGCTGGCGATGTTCCTCCAGGGCAAGCAGACCGCATTCGAGCTGGAGTGGGCGCCGGGCCTCCCGTGGGGAGACGTCTACCGCGAGAGCGAGCGCCAGTGGTCGACCTACAACTTCGAGGAGGCGCCCGTGGACGTGCTCGCGCGGCGGTTCGCCGAGCACGAGGAGGAGTGCGCGCACCTGATCGAGCGCCGCCTGCCCCTGCCCGCGTACGACCAGGTGCTGAAGTGCTCGCACCTCCTCAACCTGCTCGACGCCCGCGGGGCGGTCTCCGCCACCGAGCGGGCCGCCTACATCCTCCGGGCGCGAAGCCTCACGCTGAAAGTGGCCCGCCTCTACGTGGAGATGCTCGATGCCGACGCTGCTGCTTGAGGTCGGCTGCGAGGAGCTGCCCGCCTCGGCATGCAGGGAGGCCGAAGCACAGCTTCCGGAGCTCGTCCGAGGCCAGCTGGGCGTGGAGGCGTCGCACGTCTACGTGTCGCCCCGGCGAATCGCGTTCGTCGTCGACGAGCTGCCGGAGACCGCCTCCGAGCAGCTGGTCAAGGGGCCGCCGGCGGAGCGCCGCGAGCAGGCGGCGGCCGGCTTCGCGAAGCGCTACGGGCTCGCCGAGGCGGACCTCGAGGAGCGGGACGGCCATCTGTGGGCCCGCGTGCCCGGAGAGCCGCTGCGCGGAGAGCCGCTGCTCGACCGGATGCGCGCGATCGTCCACGGGCTCCAGTTCGGCAAGTCCATGCGCTGGGATGCGAGCGGGCATCGCTTTGCGCGGCCCGGTGCGCTGGTACTGCGAGAAGCTCGACGGCGAGACGCTGGCGGGCTCCGGCAAGTCCTTCGGCCACCGCTTCACGCACGGCGAGGTCGAGATCCCTTCCGCGCAGGAGTACGCCGACACGCTGCGCGCCGCGAACGTCGAGCCCGACGCTGCCGAGCGCCGCCGCCGCATCGTCGACGAGCTGGCCGCGCTCGGCGACTGGCAGGACCCGCTCGGGCAAGCTCGAGGAGGTCGTGTACATGGTCGAGTGGCCGATCGTCTTCGGATCGGAGTTCGACGAGCGGTTCCTACGGCTGCCCGAGCGCGTGATCGTCACCGCCATGCAGAGCCACCAGCGCTACTTCCCGCTCGGCGCGAACCGCTTCGCGGTCGTGGCGGCGGGGGGCGACGTCGACGTCACCCGGCCCGGCTACACGCAGGTGCTCGAAGCACGGCTCGAGGACGCGGCGTTCACGTTCGACCGCGACGTTGCCGTCGGCATCGAGGAGCTGGCGCGGAGGCTCGAGCGGATCACGTTCATCGAGGGCGGTGGCACGTTCGCCGACAAGGCGGCGAGGCTCGTCGAGCTCGTCGAGCGGCTGGGAGGCGGAGACGACGCGCGCAAGGCCGCCCGGCTCGCGAAGGCCGACCAGGCGTCGGAGCTCGTGCGTGAGTTCGCCGACCTGGAAGGCGTCATCGGCGCCGAGTACGCGCGGCTCGCCGGTCAGCCGGAGGCGGTCTGCCGCGCGATCGCAGAGCAGTACCTGCCCGACGGCGCCGACGCGCCGCTGCCGGAGACGGAAGCAGGCCGCGTGCTCTCGGCTGCGGACAAGATCGACACGCTCACGGTGTCGTTCTCGCTCGGCCACCGGCCCACGGGATCACGCGACCCGTACGGGCTGCGACGGGCGGCCATCGGGCTTTGCCGGCTGGCCGTGGAGGGCGGGCTCACCATCCCGCACGACGTGCTCGCGCCCGAGGTCAGGGAGTTCGTCGAGGAGCGGCTGGAGGGCTATCTCGATGTCCCAGTCGAGTTCGTCCGCGCCGCGCTCCAGTCCGACCGGCCGGACCTCGGCGCCGTCGCTGCGCACGCCCGGTTCCTCGCCCAGCAGGATCTTGCGGCGGTGCACGAGGTGTACACGCGTGCCGCGCGCATCGTCGGCGACGCAGCCGACGACGAGCCGGTCGACGACTCCCTGCTCAAGGAGCCGGCCGAGCAGGAGCTGGCCGAAGCCGTGCGCGCCCAGCCGGAGCCGGGCACTCCAGCAGAGGAGCTGCTCGAGTGGGCGGTCGCGCTGGCGCCCGTGGTCGCGACGTTCTTCGAGGACGTGCTGGTGATGGACCCGGACGAGCGCGTGAAGGCGAACCGGCTCCGGCTGCTACGCGACGTGCGCCGAGCCGTCGGCAGGCTCGGCGACCTCTCGCAGATTCCTCTGCTAGCTACGGGAATCCGCGGGAACCAGATGCCGGCAGGAAACCCGCGCCGAGCAGGAAGCGCCGCAGCGCCGACGGCGGCGAGCACGTCTGTCACCTCGCGCTGCGTGTTGTAGCGGCCGATCTGGGAGCCGAGCCGCTCGTAGACCTGGTTGAGCCGTGCGCCGCTGACGGCGGCGTAGAACTCGCCCTCCGTGTCGTCGGCGATCTGCTCGAGCGTCACCGGGTCGGGCGGTACCGGGATCGTGCGCGACGACCCGAACCGGTCGAACGTGACCGTGCCCTCGGGGGTCCCCAGCGCCACCGTGTAGACGGGGACTCCGGCCTCCTTCGCCTGCTGAGCACCTTCGAACGGCTGGAGGATCCCGGCGGTCTGTGCGCCGTCGGAGAGCATGAGGATCGCCGTCACCGGGGCCTCCGGATCGTCGTTCAGCGGGGCATCCTGTGCCGGCGCTTCGACACCGGTCTCGGTCAGCGTGCCACCGCGGGCCAGCTCGACGGACCTCGCCAGCGCGTCGCCGATGGCCGTCCCGCGCCCGGGATAGAGATACTCGACGGCGTCACGCACGACCTGGCGGTCGAGGGTGAGCGGCGCCACCACCTGCGCCTCCGATGAGAACGTCACGACGCCGACGCGGTAGCGGTCCGGGAGCTTGTCGAGGAAGCGCCGTACCGCTTCCTGCGCCGCCGCCAGCCGCGTCGGCGGCACGTCCTTCGCGAACATCGAGCCGGAGCTGTCGATGGTGAGGATGACGTTGGCGCCCTCGCGGTGGGCCGCCACCGTCACTTCCGGCCGGGCGAGCGCGAGCAAAGCCGCGGCGAGCGCCAGGAAGAAGAGGACAGGAGGCACCCACCTGCGCCACGCGCGCTGCTCGTCGACCACGGACGCCAGCACGTCGAGGTTCGTGTAGCGGACGGCGTACTGCGCGCGCCGCCGCTCGAGCACGACGTACACGCCGGCGGCGATCGGGACGAGCAGCAGCAACGGCAGCACGAGTGGCCACTGGAAGCTCATGGCCGCTCCGGTCCTCGTGTGCAGACGGCGATGATCTGAAGCTTGGCAGGAAGCGTCCTGGCCGCGCCGCTCATCGTCGCGCTCGCTGCCAGGCGGCCTCCCGCGCTCACGAGCTCCGAACGGACGCCCGCGAGCTGGGCGATGCCCGGCTCGCGCCCCGAGCGCAGCGCGACGGCGTGCGTCGACGAGATGAGGCGCTCACCGCGTGAACAGGAGTTGTTCGCAGTGGCGGTCGTCCTGAACGAGACCGTGCGCACGCGGAGCTTCGTCGGTGACCCGGGCTTGACGGCGGTCGGTATGCGTCCGCCGCCGGCGGCGGGAACGCACCCGATGAAGGGCCGGAACCCGGTCGGCCGCAGCGCGTCGCCCGTGTACGTGCCGGTGAAGACGATCTCGTCCCTCGTGGTGATGCCCGGGTTGACGGGGCTCCCCAGCAGGCCCGAGAAGCTCATGTCGACCGCGCGGTTCGTCAAGCGGGCATCGACACCGGCCACGATGCTGCCCTCCGGGCACTTCATCCGCCACGACCGCTGCGGGTAGCGATCGTCGGGGCTGGTCGTGGTGGGGATGACGACCCACGGTCCTGCGACCGGGATGCAGACGGGCAGGCCGCGACACTCGTCGGCTGCCTGGGCGGACGGCGCGGCGAGCACTGCGAGCGCAGCCGCGGCCGCGAGCACGACCAGCGCCCTCACGGGAGCCTCCGGAACCAGCTTGCCGACAGCGCTCCGCCCAGGAGCAGCAAGAGCGCTCCGGCTCCCGCGAAGGCGACGCGTCACTTCGCGCCACTCCTTCTCCTCACCGAGCTGGGATGCGAGATCGGCGTAGACCTCCTGGAGCTGCTCGGCCGTCGGCACGGCGAAGAACCTGCCGCCGGTCGTCTGTGCGACCGCACGCAGCGTATTCGGGTCCGGCGGCACCTGGACGCGCGCCGTGAAGCCGCCGGCAAGCGGCACCTCGACGACGCCGTCCGCGGTGCCCAGCGCGACGGTGTTGATGGGCACTCCGCGCGCGACGGCCGTCTGGCTGGCCCGCTGCGGCGTGATGTCCCCACCGTCCTCCTTGCCGTCGGAGATGAGCAAGACGGTGGTCGGCGTCGGCTCGTCGTCCGGGCTCGACCTGCCCGCCGCCTGGCCGACCTCGACCGCCTTGGCGATCGCGTCACCGAGCGCCGTGCCCTCGCCGACGCGAAGCTCACGCAGCGCCAGCTCGACGAGCTCGCGGTCGCGCGTCGGCGGTGCCACGACGCGGGCGGCGCTCGCGAAGGAGACGACGCCGATGCGGTACGTGTCGGGCGCCTTCGCGAGGAACTCGCGGATCGACTTCCGGGCGGCTTCCATCCGGGTGGGCGGGACGTCCTTCGCGGCCATGGAGCGCGACGTGTCGATGGCGAGCATGATCGTCGCGTTCTCGCGCGGCACCGAGATCTGGGCTTGCGGCCTCGCGAAGGCGACCAGCAGCGCCGTGAGCGCGATGAGCAGGACCGCCGGCGGCACGTGGCGCAGTCGCCCGGGCTCGCGATCGACGACGTTGGGAAGCAGCGCGGGGGAGGCGAATTGCGCAGCCACTCGCGACCGGCGGCGGTGGTGCACGACGTACAGGGCGACGACCGCAGGCACGGCCAGCAGGGCGAGGAGGAAGAGCGGAGACTCGAAGCTCATCGCCTGCGCGACCTCGTGCGCAGGAAGGCGGCGAGCGTCCGCAGCCAGTCGCCGGAGGTCGAGAGCACCACGTGACCGACACCGAGCCCGGCGAACGTGCGCGCCAGATCCTGTCGCTCGGCAGCAGCCGCCGCCGCGTACCGCTCGCGCAGACGATCGCTCGACGTGTCCACTCGTAGCTGTCTACCCGTCTCCGGATCGACGAGACGCAGCACGCCGACGCTGGGCAGCTCTTCTTCGCGCGGATCGCGGATCTCGACCGCGACCACGTCGTGCCGTCCCGCCAGCTCGAGCAGCGGTGGCCGCCAGTCGCGCGGGCCGCGGAAGTCCGAGATGACCGCGACGAACGCCCGCTGCCTTGTGATCGCACCCGCCCGGCTCAGCGCCGCCCCGAGCGAGGTCGCCCCGCGTGGCGACTCGTCCGGCTCCGTTTCGAGGGCGAGCAGCAGGCCGACGAGTGCGGTACGGCCCTGGCGGGGCGGCAGCGTGTGCGGCTCGTCGTCGCCGAACGTCAGCACGCCGAGGCGGTTCCCGTGCCGGCTGGCGACATGGCCGAGCGCCAGTGCGGCGCCTTCGGCGACGTCGGCCTTGCGCCGGTCTGCCGTGCCGAACGTCATCGACACCGAGTTGTCGAGCAGGATCCAGCTGACGAGCACCCGCTCGGCCAGGTGGACGCGCACGTGCGGCTCGCCGGTGCGTGCGGTGACGTTCCAGTCGATGTCGCGGACGTCGTCTTCCCCGGGCACGTATGGCCGCACCTGGGCGAGCTCGGTGCCGCGGCCGAGCACGTGCGCGCGATGGTCGCCCGAGAGCAGACCTTCCACGCGGCGAACGACGGTTAGCTCGAGCGCCCGGAGAAGCTGGTCGGGCAGCGGCCCGGGGCCGGGCTTCGCCGGCGTACGCTCCTGGACGCCCCAGGCGGTGCCGCTCACGCCACGCGCTCCCTCCCCAGGTCGAGCTGAGGCACGGGCACCGCGGCGATGATCTCGTCGAGCAGCGAGTCGGGACTGCGCTCCTCTGCCAGCGCCTGGTACGTGAGCACGAGCCGGTGGCGGAAGGCGTCCTTGACGAGCTCCTGGACGTCTCCGACGAGCGCGTAGTCGCGCCCGCGTAGAGTCGCCAGCGCCCTCGCGCCCTGCGTGACCGCGATCGGGCCACGCGGGCTGGCGCCGAAGGCGATGTAGTCCGCCAGCTGGGGCAGGCCGACGTCGCCCGGCCGCCGCGTCGCCGTAGCGAGCTCGACCGCGTAGCTGATCAGGCCAGGATCGATGTAGACGTTGCGCGCCGTCCGCTGGAGCGACAGCAGCTCGTCGAGCGACAGCGCCTGCTCGAGCTCCGGATGCGGCACGAGCTGGCGGTGCACGACCGTCAGCTCCTCGTCGTGCTCGGGGTAGTCGACGAGGATCTTGAGCATGAAGCGGTCGATCTGTGCCTCCGGCAACGGATACGTCCCCTCCGACTCGATCGGATTCTGTGTGGCCATGACGAGGAACGGATTGGGAACGACGTGCGTCGTGTCGCCGATCGTCACCTGGTGCTCCTGCATCACCTCGAGCAGCGCCGACTGCACCTTTGCCGGTGCGCGGTTGATCTCGTCCGCGAGCAGGAAGTTCGTGAACACGGGCCCGAGGTGGGTGTCGAACGAGCCGGAGTCCGGCCGGTAGATCCGCGTGCCCACGAGGTCGGACGGCACGAGGTCGGGAGTGAACTGGATGCGGTTGAAGGATCCGCCGAGAACGCTGGCGGCGGTCTTGATGGTCAGCGTCTTGGCGAGGCCGGGAACGCCCTCGATCAGCAGGTGGCCGCCGGCGAGCAGGCAGGTCAAGACCCGCTCCAGCATCTCGTCCTGGCCGGCGATCACGCGCCTGATCTCGAAGAGTGCTCGCTCCAGCGTCTCCTTGGCCTGCTGGGGCTCGACTGCGGACGGCTGCTCGGACTGCTCGGGCACGCCTCCTCCTTCCGATGTGGGTCCCTCAGTGAAGCAGGTTCTGCCTGAGAGCCGCGTGAAAATCCGGTGTCAACCGAACGTGAGTAGGCTGCGCCCCGTGAGCACGCTGGTCACACCGGAGCTGGAAGCGCAGGCGATCGCCTGGCGCCGCCATCTGCACGCGCATCCTGAGCTGAGCTTCGCCGAGCACGAGACGTCGGCGTTCCTCTTCGAGCTGCTCGGCGGCCTGGAAGGGCTCGAGCTGGAGCGGCCGACGGAGACGAGCCTCGTCGCGACCATGCGCACGGGTCGGCCGGGGAAGACGCTCGCGTTGCGTGCCGACATCGACGCGCTTCCCATCCAGGAGGAAACGGGGCTGGAGTTCGCCTCCGAGAACCCCGGCGTCATGCACGCGTGCGGCCACGACGGCCACACGGCGATGCTGCTCGCGACGCTGAATGCGCTCCACGAGCGCCGCGACGAGCTGACCGGCGAGATTCGCTTCATCTTCCAGCACGCGGAGGAGCTCGGACCCGGCGGCGCCGGCCAGCTCGTCGAAGCCGGCGTCATGGAGGGCGTCGACATGGTGGTGGGCGCGCATCTCTTCTCGCTCGATCCCCTGGGCAAGGTGGGCGTGCTGGCGGGGCCGCACACCGCCGCCTCCGACGTCTTCGGCTTCGAGATCCGCGGCAAGGGCGGTCACGGAGCGGCGCCGCACGAGTCCGTCGACCCCGTCACGGCCGCCGCGCAGGTCGTGAGCGGCCTCCAGCACGTCGTCTCGCGCGTCGTCGACCCGATCGAGCGTGCCGTCGTCTCCGTGACGCAGATCCACGCGGGGACGGCCGACAACATCATCCCGGAGTCGGTGGAGCTCCGCGGCACCGTGCGCACGTTCTCGCCCGAGGTGCGTGGCGCCGTGCGCTCGTCGATGGAGAGGTTCGCGCAGGGGATCGCCGAGGCCCACGGCTGCACGTCCACGTTCGAGTACGAGGAGGGCTACGACTCCGTGGTCAACGACGAGCAGGCCTCGGCGCTCGTCGAAGCCGCCGTCCGCGAGGAGCTGGGCGACGACGCCTTCTTCGTCCCGCCGCCGATCATGGGCGGCGAGGACTTCTCGGCCTACCTCGAGGCCGCGCCGGGAGCGTTCTTCATCGTCGGCGCGGGCGGGGAGGACCACTACCCGCATCACCATCCGCGCTTCGACTGGGACGAGAGCGCGATGCGCAACGGCATCGCCGTCTTCACCCGGCTTGCCCTTGATTATTTGAAGTGAACGCTGCCCCCGTTGAGCTGCACATCGTCTCGGACGCAACCGGCGAGACGGCCACGCGGCTCGTGATGGCGCTCGAGGCGCAGTTCCCCGAGCAGACCTTCGAGGAGATCCGGCACCCGCGGGTGGAGACGGTGGAGGACCTCCAGCTTGCCGTCGAGCGGGCCAAGGGCCGGCCGGCGGTCGTCGTCTACACGCTCGTGAAGCCGGAGCTGCGCGAGGAGATGCGCGTTCTCTGCCGCCGCGCGAAGGTGCACTACTGCGACATCCTCGGGCCGCCGCTGGCGTCGATCGCCAAGGTGTCCGGCCAGGGTGCGCAGATGAAGGCGGGCGCGCGGCCGCCGCTCAACTCGGCGTACTTCAAGCGGATGGCGGCCATCGAGTTCGCCGTGAAGTACGACGACGGGCTCGGCGCCAAGGGGCTGCGCGAGGCGGACATCGTGCTCGTGGGCGTCTCGCGGACATCGAAGACGCCGGTGTCGATGTTCCTCGGCTCGATGGGCTACCGAACGGCGAACGTGCCGATCGTGAAGGGCATCGACCCGCCGGACGAGCTCTTCAGCATCAATCCGGCGAAGATCGTCGGCCTGACGATCGCCCCCGAGCGGCTCGCCGACATCCGCCGAGAGCGTGCGCGGTTGATGCAGGCGAACAGGCAGCGCTACGCGGGCCTCGTCGAGGTGCACGAGGAGCTCGCCGAGGCGGAGGCGATCCACCGTCGGCTGGGCTGTCCCGTCATCGACGTCTCGGAGCTCTCCGTGGAAGAGACTGCAGTGCGCATCGTCCGCATGGTCGAGCGGCGGAGCCACGAGCTGCAGTCGAACGCGTCGTGAGCGAGCAGTTCTTCGACCCCGGGGCGCAAGCTGCGCGCGAGCGGCGCATCTCGGTCTGGCGCTGGACCCTCTGGTACGTGTGCCTCGGCCTCGGCATGTTCCTCTTCTACGTGCTGCTGACGCCGCTCTGGCTCGGCCTGCGCTGGGCGGCGTGGGCGGCGGAGTTCAGAGCGCGCCGCCGGCGGCCGGCCGCGGAGGCCTGACCGCCGGGACGCGCATCGCTTGGCTCAGACCGTCGGTGTGCCGCCGTTCGGGGGAGTCGGAGCAACACCCACGCCGAGCGCGCCGTAGTACTGCGCCAGGTCGGAGCGGTACCCCTCGCTGGTGAAGTAGCCGTCCTGGTATTCCGGCGCGTCCTTGATCTCTTCCTTCGTTCGGGTGACGAACACGTTCTGCTCGTCGTGGTCGACCGACTCGACGACGCCGGCCGGCAGCATGACCTTCTTGCCGAAGATCCACGGGCCGGTGTCGACCACGAGGAAGCTCGAGCCGTCGTCGTAGGTCGCGTCGTCGACCTTGCCGATGCCACCGTCGGTGGCCTCGACGTGATACCCGGAGAGATCGCCGCCGGTGCGGACGTGCTCGCCGTAGGTCCAGAGCTCGGGGCTCAACGTCTGCGTGGGCTGCTGCATCGTGTCTCCTCTCTTCGCGATTTCGATTCGCTGTTCGCCATACCCACGTGGCCGGTCGCAAAACCGCCGCTGTGGGAAGATTCGCGGCGTGCCGCGCTACGTCTTCGCCTTCGACGAACCGTGCGACGGCGGCCGCGAGCTGCTGGGCGGCAAGGGCATCGGCCTGGCGGAGATGACGCAGCTCGGCGTCCCGGTGCCTGCGGGCTTCACCATCACCACCGAGGCCTGCCGCGCGTACATGGAGGCCGAACAGCTGCCGGGCGGCCTCGAGCAGGAAGTTGCCGCCCAAGTGCGGAGGCTCGAGGAGCGCGCCGGTAAGCGCTTCGGCGATCCGGCCGACCCCCTGCTCGTCTCCGTGCGCTCGGGTGCGGCCGTCTCGATGCCGGGGATGATGGACACGATCCTCAACGTCGGCCTGAACGACGCGGCGACGGCGGGGCTCGCGGCAACCGCCGGCAACGCGCGCCTTGCGCACGACTCGTACCGGCGGCTGATCCAGATGTACGGGGAGACCGTCGACGGAATCGACCCGCACCGCTTCGAGCAGGAGCTCCAGCGCCTGAAGGCAGCGCGAGGCGTCAGCCAGGACGTCGAGCTCACCGCCGACGACCTCGCCGGCCTCGTGACGACGTTCCAGGAGATCTACGAGCAGGATGCCGGCCGGCCGTTCCCGCAGGACGCGAACGAGCAGCTCGTCCGCGCCGTCGTCGCGGTCTTCGACTCGTGGGAGACGCCCCGAGCGCAGGTGTACCGGCGCGCGCACGACATCCCCGACGACCTCGGCACGGCCGTGAACATCGTGCAGATGGTCTTCGGCAACAAGGGCGAGCGCTCGGGCACCGGCGTCGCGTTCACGCGGAACCCCTCGACCGGCGAATCGGCGGCTTTCGGGGAGTTCCTGGTCGACGCGCAGGGCGAGGACGTCGTTGCCGGCATTCGCACGCCCGAGCCGCTGGCGGCGATGCGAGAGCGGCTGCCGGCCGCCTACGACGAGCTGCTGCAGACCATGGCGAATCTCGAGGCGCACTACCGCGACATGCAGGACATCGAGTTCACGGTCGAGGACGACCGGCTCTATCTCCTCCAGACCCGCACCGCCAAGCGCACGGCCGCCGCCGCGCTCAAGGCAGCCGTGGAAATGGCCGGCGAGGGTCTGATCACGCGGAAGGAGGCGGTGGCGCGCATCGACCCGGCCCAGCTCGATCAGCTGCTGCACCCGATGATCGATCCCGCCTTCGAGGTCGAGGTGGCAGCCGAGGGGCTCAATGCCTCATCTGGCGCGGCGACCGGCAAAGTTGTCTTCGATCCCGGCGTCGCCGAGGAGATAGGCAAGGCGGGCGAGGCCGTGATCCTTGTGCGCTGGGAGACGACCCCCGATGACTACCACGGCATGCGTTACGCCGCCGGCATCCTCACGGCGCACGGCGGGCTGACATCGCACGCTGCCATCGTGGCGCGCGGCGAAGGCATTCCGTGCGTGACCGGGTGCGAGGGGCTCGTCATCGACGCCGCCGCCGGCGTCGCGTCACTCAACGGCCACGAGCTCTCCGAAGGCGATCTGCTGACGATCGACGGCGGCACCGGCCGCGTCATCCTCGGACGCGTCCCCGTCGTGCCGCCGCGGATCAACGAGGACTTCGAGATGGTGCTCGAGTGGGCAGACGAGTTCCGCAGGCTCGGTGTCCGCGCGAACGCCGACACGCCCGAGGACGCCGCCAAGGCGCGCGAGCTCGGCGCCGAGGGGATCGGCCTCTGCCGCACCGAGCACATGTTCATGGCCGAGGAGCGGCTGCCGGTGATACGAGACATGATCATGGCCGACTCGGCTGAGGGCCGCCGCTCGGCGCTCGACCGGATCCTCCCGATGCAGCAGGCCGACTTCGAGGGGATCCTCGAGGCCATGGCAGGGCTGCCGGTGACGATCCGGCTGCTCGATCCGCCGCTGCACGAGTTCCTGCCACCGCTCGAGGAGGCGGTCGACGACCACATGCGCGAGCGCATCCGCGTGCTCCAGGAGGCGAACCCGATGCTCGGCATGCGGGGCTGTCGCGTGGGCCTCATCTTCCCGGAGATCTACGAGATGCAGGTGCGCGCGATCGTGCGGGCGGCGCGGGCAATCCACGATCGCACGGGGGAGGCACCGATCGTCGAGATCATGCACCCGCTGATCGGCTTCGGCGAGGAGCTGCGGCGCCTGCGCGAGCTGACCGTGGCCGTCGCCTCCGAGGAGGAGGCGCTCGACTACAGCGTGGGCACGATGATCGAGCTGCCACGCGCCTGCGTGCGCGCCGACGAGGTGGCCGAGCACGCGGACTTCTTCTCCTTCGGCACGAACGACCTCACTCAGACCGCGCTCGGCTTCTCCCGTGACGATGCCGAGAGCAAGTTCCTCGCCCGCTACCTCGAGGACGACGTGCTCGAGCGCAACCCGTTCGAAACGCTCGACGAGGGCGGCGTCGGCGACCTGATGCGCATCGCGGTGGAGCGGGGGAGGGGCGCGAAGCCGGGCCTGAAGCTCGGCATCTGCGGCGAGCACGGGGGAGACCCGCGTTCGGTGCACTTCTGCCACGCGATCGGGCTCGACTACGTGTCGTGCTCGCCGTTCCGCGTGCCGCTGGCGCGGCTGGCGGCGGCGCAGGCGGCCTTGGCCGAGAGCGGCGTCACGGCTGCGGTTGCCGGTGGCTGAGACATAACGGTTGTGTATCCTCGGGCGCGCCAAGAGGGGGAGGCACGCGATTAACCGAGTAGTACTGCGGACGGTCATCGCGCTTGCTGCGGTAAGCGCCCTGCTGCTCACAGGAGCGGCCGCTGCGCGCGACCCTGGTCCCTGTCCAGGCCGCGCCGGCGCCTGCTGGCGATCACGCCGACGGCGTACGCCGGCGACCTCGCGGCCGCGATCGCCACCGACCGAGACTTCGTTACCGGGGCCATCATTCGAAGAAGGGACACCACCGCCGCTCGAAGGCACGCCGAACGCCGTCGCCGACACGGGAGCGCACTCACAGGCTTCCCGACCGACGGCTCGACGTACGCGATCATGACGTCCGGGAACGCGAACCTCGCCGACGATCCGAACGACGCCACGGGCTCCGGCGCGGACATCGGCGGCGACAACGTCCGGGGCAACACCGACTTCGACGTCACGATCCTCCGGATCGACCTCGACGTCCCGGCTCCCGCCAACTGCCTGACGATCGACTTCCGCTTCCTCTCCGAGGAGTTCCCGGAGTTCGTCGGCGGCAGCGTCAACGACGCGTTCGTCGCCGAGCTCGACGACTCGACCTGGACGACCGACGACTCGGAGATCATCGCCCCGAACAACTTCGCCTTCGACGCCGAGGGCAACGTGATCAGCGTCAACACCGCCGGCATGTCGGCTGACGAGTCAGCCGGCACGACGTACGACGGCGCGACGCCGCTCCTCTCGGCCTCCACGCCGGTGACGTCCGGGGCGCACTCGCTCTACCTCTCGATCTTCGACCAGGGCGACCACATCCTCGACTCGGCGGTCTTCGTCGACGCGCTCGTGCTGGGCACGACCGGCCCCGACGGCTGCGAGCCCGGAGCGACCGTCGTCACGATGGACAAGACCGTCGACGACCCAACCGTGGGACCGGGTGACGTGGTCACGTACACGATCACGGTCACGAACGACGGCGCCGACGCCGTCGACCTCGACTCGATCTCGGACACGCTGCCCGACGGCTTCGCGTACGTACCCGGCTCCACGTCCGGCGTCACGACGGCAGAGCCCGGCGTCTCGGGTCAGACCCTTACCTGGGACGAAGAGGCGGCGTACACGGTTCCCGGCCAGGGCTCGATCACCCTCGTCTTCTCGGCCACGGCCTCGTCGACGCCCGGCACGTATTTCAACAACGCGAGCGCCGACGCGGTCGACGAGGACGTGTCCGTGACGCCCACGGGCCCCACCGCGCCCGTAACGGTGGAAGCGATTCCGCCGCCACCGCCTCCGCCACCACCTCCGCCACCGCCACCACCGCCGCCACCGCCACCTCCGCCACCTCCGCCACCTCCGCCACCTCCGCCACCTCCGCCACCTCCGCCACCCCTCCGCCACCTCCGCCACCTCCGCCACCTCCGCCACCTCCGCCACCTCCGCCACCGCCACCTCCGCCACCGCCGCCACCGCCGCCGCCACCTCCGCCACCGCCTCCGCCACCTCCGCCACCGCCACCGCCACCTCCGCCACCTCCGCCACCGCCACCTCCGCCACCGCCGCCACCGCCGCCACCACCGCCACCTCCGCCACCACCGCCACCTCCGCCCCGCCGCCACCGAGCGGGACGCCGACCGGCGGGCCGGCCGCCGGCTATCCCCCTGGCACGGTCAAGCTTCCCGGCCAGACGAGGTTCTCCCGAATCACGGCCGGCCAGGCGCTGCCGAACGGCACCATCGTCGACGTCTCCAACGGGCGCGGCGTGGAGATAACGGACCGCAACGGGAATGAGACGGTCTTCTACGGCCAGAAGGACGGCGTCCCGAGCAGGGTCGTTGTCTTCACCGTGAAGGGCGTGATCGAGCTCCGGCTGACCGGTGGCAACTTCAAGTCGTGCGCCACGCGCACGGTCTCTTCCTTCGCGCAGGCGAAAGGGAAGCCGATCCGCCGCGTGTGGGGCAAGGGCAAGGGGAAGTTCCGCACGAAGGGGCGCTACGCCTCGGCGACGATCCGCGGCACGTGGTGGCTGACCGCCGACTTCTGCAAGTACACGCTCGTGCGCGTGAACGAGGGCTCCGTGACGGCGCAGAACCTCAGCTCGAAGAAGTATCGCGCGGTCAAGGCGCCGAACAGCTACACGGCCCGGCCGAGCAAGCCCTGACTCGGGTGAGAGCGCGCGGCGCAACCGTCGTCGCAGGGGTTGTTGCCTTGGCCGGGGCGTCAACCGCGCTGAGTGGGTCCGCCGCGCCGGCTGCCGGGCCCGGCTACGTCGCGAGCATCCAGTTCAGCTACGACTCGCCGCCTTCTCCCGACACTCGCCAGCGAATAACCGTTGACCTCGAGGGCGAGGTGTGCGGTGACGCGTTCGACAATGAATGGACGTTCGTCGGCCTGCGATCGGGAGGGCCGGCCATCGCACCGACGCTGAGCACGGTGACGTTCGCCGCCGCGAATCCGGCGACGATCACCGGCGATCGCTGGTCCGGCGCGGGTGGAGCTGAGATCGCGCGGATCGACTTCTTGTTGCGGTTTACGCCTGGAGCACCGCCCGTGCTGACGGCGCAGTGGGAGACGACCGGCGACATCATCAACGTCATTGCCACGCCGCCTCAGGTGAAGGCAACGGCGCAGACCATCGCCGACTGCCCCGCCGCGCGACGTCCTCCGGCGCCACCGAAGGGAACGCCGACGGGCGGGCCGGCCGCCGGCTATCTCCCGGGCAGGATCAAGCTTCCCGGCCAGCGTCGGTTCTCCCGCATCGCGCCGGGCCAGCCTCTTCCGTTCGGCACCGTGGTCGACGTTTCCAACGGCAGGGGGGTCTCGCTGACGGACGGCGGCAAGGGCCGCCTCACGATCTCCGGTCAACGGGACCGTGTCCCGAGCATGGTCAAGCTCGTCCGGCTGCCGGGTCGGGTCGAGCTACGGCTGACCGGCGGCAACTTCGAGCGCTGTGGCACAGACTCCGCGAGGGCTGTGCGCCGGATATGGGCGAACGGAGAAGGGAAGTTCCGGATTCGAGGGCGCTATGCGTCGGTCAATCGCGGGGCCTGGTGGCTCACGACGGACTTCTGTGACCGCACGGTCGTGCGCCCTCGGAGGGGCTCGCTCGTGGTCACGGACCTCGTCACGAAGAAGAACGTCGTCGTCAAGGCGCCGGAAAGCTATGCGGCGCGGCCGAAGCGCTGACGGCCGGGGCCGGTTGAGATAATCGCGCGGTGAGCGAGACCGCGCCCCCGCCTCGGACCGAGAGCGACCCGAACTGGTCGCGGCGCCTCAAGGTCTGGGCCGGGATCACCGTCGCCGTCCTGCTGGGGCTCCTCATCGGAGCAGCATTCATTCCCCGCTGGTGGGCGCAGCGAGTCGGCGACCAGGCGAATGAGAGCTTCGCCGGCGGCATCATGCTCGGGCTCTTCTACGGCTTCGTCTTCACCGTGCTGCCGCTGCTGCTCATCGTCTGGGGCATCCGGCGGCGGCGCTCGGGGCGGATGTGGCTGTGGATCCTCGTCGGCGCCGGGTTGCTCGCGTTGCCGAATCTCATGACGCTCGGCATCGTGCTGGGCCCGGGTAGCGGAGCGCACGCCGGGGACAGGACGCTCGACGTCGAGGCGCCGGGCTTTCGCGGCGCGACGCTGGGAGGCGCCTTGCTCGCCCTGGCCGCGATCGCCTTCGTCTGGTACCTCCTGTCGTCTCGCCGCCGCGCGCGGGCCGCCCTGCGTGCGGACGAACGGCAGCCCGAGCAATAGGTGGACAAGCGCGCCTGGACGTACCTTCGCACCCTCGTCCTAGCGGCTCTCCTCGGCTTCCCGGTCGCCGTCGCGGCCGTCCTCTTCCAGACGGCGATCCACGACGTCATCCACTTCGTCTGGGAGGTCGTTCCCCACTGGCTGGACTGGAGCGAGCCGGCCTGGTGGTACGTGATCCTCGTCCCGGCGTTTGCGGGCGTGCTCGTGGCGCTGTTCCTGCGCCTCCCGGGCCACGGCGGTCACTCCCCGCTCGAGGGGGTCTCGACGGCGCCGATTCAGCCCATCGAGCTGCCCAGCATCCTGCTCGGCGGGCCTGGCGACCCTCGGCCTCGGGCTCGTGCTCGGGCCGGAGGCGCCGCTCATCGCGCTCGGCCTGGGGCTGGGAGCGCTCGCGGTTCGGCTCGTGCGTCTCCCGAGAGACCGAAGCTCAGCTGCTCGTGCTTGCGGGTGCGTTCGCAGCAATCGCGGCGCTGTTCGGCGGTCCGCTCGCGGCGTCGGTCATGCTGCTCGAGCTCGTTGCCATGAGCGGTGCGATCCCCGCGGCGTCGATCGTGCGGGCTCTCTCTGCCGGGGCTTGTCGCCGCCGCGACAGGGGCCCTCGTCTTTACGGGTGTCGGTGACTGGCAGGGGCTGCACCAGGAAGACCTGTCGCTGCCCTCGCTACCCGCCTACGACAGCATTCGGCTGGCCGACCTGGCATGGGGCATCGTCCTTTCCGTGGCCATTGCCGGGTTGGTCGTCGGCATCCGGCATCTCGCGCACGGCGTCGCGGCGGGCGCGAAGCGGCGGCCGGAGCTCGCGCTCGTGGTCGCGGGCGCCCTCGTCGGGGTGGTGGCGGTCGTCTTTCGCGCCGTGGCCGATCGGCCCGTCGACCTCGTCCTCTTCTCGGGGCAGGCAGAGATGCCGGACGTCATCGCCGAGAGCTCGGCGTGGGTGCTGGTGCTGCTCGTGGTGGCCAAGGGGCTCGCCTGGGCGCTTTCGCTCGGCGCCGGCTTCCGCGGAGGGCCGGTGTTCCCGGCGCTGGCGGTCGGGGTGGCCCTGGCGATGGTGGCGGCGGACGTCCTGCCGGGCCTCGGCACCACACCGGCGGTGGCGATCGGCCTGGCGGCGGGGACAGCGGCTGTCCTGCGCGCGCCGTTCACCGGCGTACTGCTCGCGACGCTTCTGCTGGGCTCGTCGGCGTACGACGTGACGCCGATCGCGGTGTTCGCGGCGGCTACGGGCTGGCTCGTCGCCGTGGCCCTGCCCAACCCGGAGGACCGTCTACGCGAGGCCGCGGACGCGCCAGTAGGCGATGAGCACGCTGCCGATGCCGATCGCGATCAGTGAGACCACGGCGACGGGAGTGATGCGTGCGTAGGCCACGTGGCGCGTGCCGAAGTGCGTCAGCGCGAGCGTCGCCAGCGCGCCGCCGACGAGGCCGCCGAGGTGGCCGCCCCACGAGATGTTCGGTACCGCGAAGGTGATGGCGAAGTTGATGAGGATCAGCGTTGTCGCCGGCCCCGCGATCGATCCCGTCGTCTGCCACTGGACGACGACCATGGCGCCGAGCAGCCCGAAGATCGCCCCCGAGGCGCCCACGGTCACGGCCTGCGGCTCGACCAGCAGCGCTCCCGCCGACCCGGCGAGGCCGGACACGGCGTAGATAGTGAGGTAGCGCCAGTGGCCGATCGCGGCTTCCAGCGGCCCGCCGATCCACCAGAGCGCCAGCATGTTGAACGCGATGTGCAGCAGGCTGGCGTGGAGGAACGCGGCCGTGATCAGCCGCCACCAGTCGCCGTCGGCGACGTAAGGGCCGAAGAGGAAGAAGTCGTTGAACAGCGCTCCCCCGGGATCGTTCACGCCGACGCCCTGCGCCACCGTGATCAGGTAGAAGACGACGTTGAAGGCGATGAGCACCTTCGTCACGAGCGTGCTGTCGCCTAGCCTGGGTCGCGCCGCCTTCACGGTCTGGCCCAGCGGACGCCCGGTGGCGGCGTGGTCGGGGCAGCGGATGCCGACCGGCGCGGTGGACATGCAGTCCACGCAGATTGGGCGGCCGCATTCCGAGCAGCTGAGGCCCGTCTCCCGGTCGGGGTGCCGGTAGCAGTACTGCGTATCCGCCACGGGCGGTTAGCGTACCGGCGGTAATGCGCGTGCACGTTGCCTTCACGCCGGCCGAGGAAGTGTCTGCTCCGGTTGGGATCGTCATCGACGTGCTGCGGGCCACGTCCACGATGACGCAGGCTCTCGCCGCCGGCTACCGGCGAGTCCTCTGCTGCTCCGATGTCGACGACGCGCGGGCGATCGGTGCGGCCGAGGGCGGTGCTGTGCTGGCGGGGGAGCGGGAGACGGTGCGCATCGACGGCTTCGACTTCGGCAACTCGCCGAGAGAGTTCCTCGAGCCCGCGGCCGAGACGGTCGTGCTGACGACGACGAATGGGACCAGGCTCTTGCTCGCTGCCGCGGCGCGCTGCGATCTCGTGCTTGTCGGCTCGCTGCTCAACCTCGAAGCGGTCGTCGGCGCGGCGGCAGCTGCGAACTCGGGAGACGTCGCGGTGCTCTGCGCGGGCGTGCTGGACGAGCTGGCGATGGACGACGCATTCGTCGCCGGCCGCATGGCGGCGGCGCTCGGCGGTGAGCCGACCGACTCGGCTGCGGCAGCGATGCGCCTGGCGGCGACGTTCGGCACGAACGAGGAGGGGCTGCGCGCATCGCAGAGCGCACGCAACCTCCACGCCAGCGGTCTCGACGACGACATCGCGTGGTGCGCGCAGGAGAGCGTGCTCGACGTCGTTCCCCGCTTCTCCCGCATGGTGAGCACGGCGGCGGAGGTGACCCTGTGAAGCGTCCGCCCGTAGTCGCAGCGAACGGCATGGTGGCGACGAGCCAGCCGCTCGCGACGCGCGCCGGGCTGCGCGCGCTCGAGCGCGGGGGCAACGCCGCGGATGCGGCGCTGGCGGCGGCCGCGGTGCTCGCGGTGACGGAGCCCACCGGCAACGGCATCGGCGGCGACAACTTCGCCATCGTCTGGAAGGACGGGCGTGCAGACGGTCTCGACTCGGCCGGGCCGGCTCCGCGCAACGCCGATCCGCTGACGCCCGTCGAGATCGACGGGCCGCGCTCGGTGACCGTGCCCGGGGCGGTCGGCGGCTGGGCCGCGCTCGCCGAGCGCTACGGGCGACTGGGGCTCGATGCCTGTCTCGCCGACGCCATCGACGCCGCCGAGAACGGCTTTGCGGTCACGCCGCTGACGGCCGCCGCCTGGCAGCGAGGCCAGCGCGTGCCGGATGCGTACCTCCCACCGCCCAGGGTGGGCGAGATCGTCCGGCTGCCCGACCTGGCGGTGACGCTGCGGCGGATCGCGGCCGAAGGCCCGTCGGCGTTCTACGAGGGCGAGGTCGCGCGCGCCATCGCCTCCGTGTCGTGGCTCGAGGAGGACGACCTCGCCGCCTATGAAGCCCGCTGGGTGGAGCCGCTCTCGATCTCCTACCGCGGTCACACGGTGCTCGAGCTGCCACCGCCCACGCAGGGGGTGGCGGCGCTGGAGGGCCTCGGGCTGCTCGAGCGATCCTCGCCGAGCCTGTCCTCGCAGATCCGTTGCATGCAACTCGCGCTCGAGGACGCGCTAGCGCGCGTGCGAGACGAGGCCGACGTCAGCGACCTGCTGGAGCCGTCGTTCCTCGATCGCCGGCGGGCGGAGTCCCAGGTGCCAGTGGCCGAGCCGGCCGGCGGCACCGTCTATCTCTGTGCCGTCGACTCGGACCGCATGGCGGTCTCGTTCATCCAGTCGAACTACATGGGCTTCGGCTCGGGTCTGACGGCGCCGGGCACGGGCGTCGCGCTGCAGAACCGCGGCGCGTGCTTCTCTGTGTCGGGCGCGGTCGAGCCGGGCCGCCGGCCGTACCACACGATCATCCCGGGGATGCTGCTGCGCGACGGCGCTCTCGCCGGGCCCTTCGGCGTGATGGGCGGCTTCTTGCAGGCGCAGGCTCATCTGCAGCTCGTGTCGGCGATCGTGGACGACGGTCTCGACCCGCAGGCTGCTCTCGAGCGGCCGCGCTTCATGGTGGACGGCGACGTCGTGAAGCTCGAGGAAGGGCTCTGGGAGCGCGAGGCCGACCTCGGCGCGCTCGGCTTCAAGACGGTGTTGGAGACGAATGCGGGCTACTTCGGCGGCGGCCAGGCGATCCTCGCCGTCGGCGACGCTCTCGTCGGCGGCTCCGACCCGCGCAAGGACGGCTACGCAGGAGGCTTGTGATGCAGGGCTCCGTCGCCTGGATCACGATCGCGCCGGTGAAGTCGCTCGCGCTCGTCCATCGCGACGAGGTCGAGCTCGAGCAGTTCGGCGTGCGCGAGAACCGCCGCTTCTATCTCGTCGACGACGACGGGCGGATGATCAACGGCAAGGTGGTCGGGCCGCTCGTCGGTGTCGTGCCCAACTACGACGACGCGGTCGGACACCTCGCGCTGCAGTTCCCTGACGGCAGTCGTCGTGGAGGGCGTCGTCGAGTACGGGCGCGCACGTGACGACGCACATCTCTCGCCGGGACGTCGGCGGCCGGATCGTGGAGGGGCCCTGGGCGGCGGCGCTCTCCGACCTCGCGGGTCGCTCGCTTCGCCTCGTGCGCGCGGAGCGTCCAGGTGATGGCTCAGACCGTGGTCTGCGCGCCGGCGTCTCGCTCGTCGGGCACTGCTTCGCTCGAGCGCGCTCGCGGGTGCCGCGGGCGTCGAGCAAGTGGACGGCCGTCGATTCCGGATGCTCTTCGGCGTGGACGGCGTGCCCCCGCACGCCGAGGACGGGTGGATCGACCGCAGGCTCCGGATCGGCGATGCCGTCGTCCGGCTGCGGGGCAACGTCGGCCGCTGCGCGATCACGACGCAGGATCCCAACACGGGCGTTCCCGATCTCGACACGCTGCACGTGCTCGGCGAGTACCGCAGGCGAGGTCGAGACGACCGAGCCGCTGCCGTTCGGCGTCTGGGGCGAGGTCGTCAGCCCGGCCGCGTGCGGCTCGGCGACCTGGTAGTCCTGGAGTGAGTAACGAGAGGGAGGGACGATGCCGCTCTATCTGACGAGGTTCAGCTACACGCCGGAGACGTGGGCCAGGCTGATCGGCAACCCGGAGGACCGCCGAAAGGCCGCCCAGGCATACATCGAGTCGGTCGGTGGGAAGCTCCATGGGTTCTGGTACGCCTTCGGCGAGCACGACGGCTACAACCTGTGGGAAGCCCCTGACAACGTGTCCATGGCCGCGGTTGCGCTGGCGATCAGTGGCGGTGGTGCGCTCAGCTCGGTCGAGACGACGGTGCTCCTGAGCCGTCGACGAGACCCTGGATGCGTTGCGCAAGGCCGCGGAAGTCCAGTACCAGGCGCCTGGCGCGTAGCTGCTCGTCTTCTTCTGGCGGCGCTTGCGCCGGTCCCCGCCTGGCGCCTGAGCTGCTCCTCTCTTCTTCTGGCGGCGCGTGCCTGAAACACGGCTGTAACGCCCGCGCCGTAGCCTGGCGCCGATTCGCCCTATTGTTTCCCGCTCAGCCACAAGTGAGGATGCGCACGTGCACGTGAGCGACGACCCGCGGGTCGGCACCGAGCTCGCCGGCTATCGGATCGAGTCGCTGCTGGGCTGGGGCGGCATGAGCGTCGTCTACCTGGCCGAGGATCTGCGGCTCAAGCGGAAGGTTGCGCTCAAGCTGCTTGCTGCCAGCCTCGCCGAGGACGAGTCGTTCCGTGACCGCTTCCTGCGCGAGTCGGAGCTGGCCGCGTCGATCGACCATCCGAACATCGTCCCGATCTACGAGGCCGGGACGACCGAGGACCTCCTCTTCATCGCCATGCGCTACGTCGAGGGGCGTGACCTGAAGGAGCGCCTGCAACACGGCCGTCTGGAGCCGGCGGACGCGATCGGCATCCTCGCGCAGGTGGCGAGCGCCCTGGATGCGGCCCATGCGCGCGGTCTCGTGCATCGCGACGTGAAGCCCTCCAACGTGCTGCTCGACACGGGCGCCCGCCCCGACGGCTCCGACCACGTCTACCTCGCGGACTTCGGCCTCACGAAGCGGGTCTCCGAGAAGAGCCGGGATCGGCGACGACGGCCACCTGCTGGGCACCATCGACTACGTCGCACCCGAGCAGATCGCCGGTGAGGAGATCGACGGGCGCGCGGACGTCTACTCGCTCGGCTGCGTGCTCTACGAGTGCCTCGTCGGGCAGCCGCCGTTCCGGCGCGACTCGGAGCATCGCGGTGGTGTTCGCGCACCTCGAGACGGAGCCGCCGGCGCCGAGCGCCGAGCGGCCGGAGTTGCCGGCCGCGCTCGACGCCGTGATCGCGAGAGCGCTGGCGAAGGAGCCAGAGCAGCGCTACCCGAGCTGCCGCGAGTTCGCCCGGGCGGCGCTCGCGGTCGCGGTCGACGAGGCGAGCCGCCGGCTCGTCGACGTCGCCTCCCGTGCCGCCGCCGGCAGGAGCGACCTGAGCGAGGTCGAGGCCGAGCTGACCGGCAAGGTGATCGACCTCCAGCTCGCGCGCGAGCAGGCGCGGGCTCTCTCGGGCCCGGCCACCCCGGCCCGCGTGGCGGCCGAGGGAATCTGCCCGTTCAAGGGTCTCGCGAGCTTCGAGCCGGTCGATGCCGACTACTTCTTCGGCCGCGAGCGGCTCGTCGCCGAGCTCGTCGCCCGCCTCGTCGGCGCCGGCTTCCTCGGCATCGTCGGCCCGTCGGGCAGCGGCAAGTCGTCGGTCCTGCGCGCCGGTCTCCTGCCGGCCCTCGCCGGAGGCGTGCTGCCGGGCAGCGAGGGCTGGCGGCGTCTGCTGCTGCGTCCCGGCGAGCGGCCGCTGGAAGAGCTTCGCCGCGTGCTCGTGTCGGGAGCGAAGGATCCGCTCGCCGAGGCGCTCGACGCGCTGCCCGCGGAGCGCACGCCTACTCCTCGCCGTCGACCAGCTCGAGGAGCTGTTCACCGCCTGCCGCTCCGACGCCGAGCGCGCCGCCTTCGCCGACACGCTTGCCCGCGCGGCCGCGGATCCGGACGGTCGCGCCGTCGTCGTGGTCGCGCTGCGCGCCGACTTCTACGGGCGCTTCGCCGCCTACCCGGGACTTGCCGAGCTGCTGGCGGCGAACCACGTGCTGGTCGGGCCGATGCAGGCCTCGGAGCTGCGGCGCGCCGTCGAGCTGCCCGCCGGCCGGGTGGGGCTGCGGGTGGAGCCGGAGCTGGCCGACGCGCTGGTCGACGACGTGGAGGGCGAGCCGGGAGCGCTGCCGCTGCTGTCCACCGCCCTGCTCGAGCTCTGGCAGAAGCGGCCGGACGACGCCCTCACCCTGGCTGCCTACCGCGAGTCCGGCGGCGTTCACGGCGCCGTCGCGCGGCTGGCCGAGGGCACGTATGCCCGCATCCCCGACGAGCGCAGGCAGCTCGTGCGCGCCGTCATGCTGCGCCTGGTCGGCGAGGACGAGGGCGACGCGCCGGTGCGCCGCCGCGCTCCACTCGCCGAGCTCGACCTGGAGCGCAACGAGGACGTGGCCGACGTGCTCGCGACGCTGGCCGACAGCCGTCTCGTCACGGTGTCGGAAGGAAACGTCGAGGTCGCCCACGAGGCGCTGCTGCGCGAATGGCCGCGCCTGCGCGAGTGGATCGAGGAGGACACCGAAGGGCGCCGGCTTCGCCGTCACATCACTCAGGCGGCGACCGAATGGGACGCGGCAGGGCGCGATCAGGGCGAGCTCTACCGCGGCGCCCGCCTCGCCGCCGCCCTCGACTGGAGCACGGACCACGCCTTCGAGCTCAACGAGCTCGAGCGCGGGTTCGTCACCGAGAGCCGCGAGGCGTCCGAGCAGGAGGCCAGACGCGCCCGCCGCACGAACCGTCGCCTGCGCGCGCTGCTCGCCGGGCGTCGCGGTCCTGCTCGCCGCGGCCGTCGCCGGCGGGATCTTCGCCGTCATCCAGCGCAGTGAGGCGCGCGACGCGGCGAGACGGCCCAGCTCGCCCAGCGCCTCGGCGCCCAGGCGCTCGTCGAGGAGGACCTCGACCTCTCGCTCCTGCTCGCCCGTCAGGCGGTCGCGATCGACGACTCGCCCCAGACCCGCGGCTACCTGCTTCGCGGACCTCCTGCGCGCGCCCGCGGCCGTCGGGATCATGCATGGCGGCAGCGACACCAGCGTCCTCAGGGGGATCTGCCGTGAGTCCCGACGGGAAGACGCTCGCGGTCGCCGCCCTCTCTGGCGGGATGCTTCTCTTCGACACCCGGACGTTCGAGCAGATCGGCCAGCCGGTCGAGCAGCTGGCCGGCGTCGACGCAGTCGCGTACAGCCCGGACGGCAAGACGCTCGTGCTCGGCGGAGACGGGCTACATCCGCTCGATCGACGCCCGCACGCGGAAGCAGCTGGCAGAAAGGCGCATCGACTTCGGGGCCACCGCGCGCAGTGTGGCGTTCACCAGCGACGGCTCGCGAGCTCGCCGTGGTGGAGTCTGCGGCAGAAGGCCCCCCGGCCTGGATCACGATCCGCGACGCCGCCACGCTGCAGCCGACCGGCTCCGCCATCGAACCGGAAGGCTTCACCGGCTCGTTCATCTCCCAGTACTGGACGGACCCCAACGTCGCGCTGACGCCCGATGGTCGCTCGCTCGTCACCACCTCGGCCGAGGGCGAGCTCGCCTGGTGGGATCTCGACAGCCGCGAGAAGACGAGGACGATCGAGATCGAGGACGGGTATCGCGCGCTCGCCCTCAGCCCCGATGGTCGTACGGCGGCGATCGGCCTCGACGGCGGCATCCGGCTGATCGACGTGCGCACGGGGGCCGCGAGAGAGGCTAAGGGCGCCCTCGCATCGACCCCGATCGGGCTGCTGTTCAGCCCGGACGGCAAGACGGTCGTGTCGACGAACGTCGACGGAACGGTGACCCTCTGGGATGCCGGCGCGGCGACGCCCAGCGAGACGCTCCGCGGCCACTTGCGCTCGGTCTGGCAGCCGGTCTTCAGCCCCGACGGGGACACGCTCTACACGGCGAGTAGCGACGGGACGGCGATCGCCTGGGACCTGAGCGGGGACCGGCGGCTCGGCGAGACGGTTCACGTTCACGCACGACAGAGGGCTCAGCGATTGGCCGGACCGGCACCCGGGGAGGTTCAGCCCGGACGGCCGGCTGATCGCCGTCGGCCTCAACGAGGAAGGGATCCGGCTCTGGGATGCGAGAAAGCTCATCCCAGCCGGTGCGCCCCTGCTGGGGACCGGCGGCGAGGTCACGGCGCTCGCGTTCAGTCCGGACGGGCGGACGCTTGCGGCCGTCACCAACAGCCCGGCCTGGCGACGATCTGGGATCTGGAATCGCGATCGCTCCGCCAGGGACCGTTTCAGGTCGCCTCGTATGCCGTCGGCGTGAGCATCAGCGCGGACGGGACGATGCTCGCCACGGCCGGCGGGGGCGGCGTGAAGCTCTGGGACGTCGCGACCGGCGCCGCGCTCGGCCGCATCGGAGACGGCCGCAACGCCGGCGATGTCGCCTTCAGCCCGACCGAGCCCCTCGTCGCGTTCATTGTCGATGGGTACCTCCAATCGGGGGGAGGAGATGCAGAGATCTGGGATGTAGCCCGCCGGTCGCTCGTCACGACGCTGCACATCGACGCCGCCGACGTCCTCGGCTGGGCCGTCGCCTTCAGTCCAGACGGCCGCATGCTCGCGACCGGCGGCAACGACCCCCTCGTGCACCTCTGGGACGTCCGCACCGGCAAGCTCATCCGAGAGCTCGAGCAGAACGTGGGCAATGCCGTGTGGGCGCTCGAGTTCAGCCCCGACGGCAGGATCCTCGCCATCTCCGGCGGCGACTCCTTCGCGTCCCTCTGGGACGTTGCCACGGGCGCTCAGATCGGCCCGAGGCTCGGGGTCGGCAGCCGCGAGGCGATGCTCGACCTGTCCCCCGACGGACGCCGTCTGCTGATGACGAGCGGCAACGGCCAGGGGGCCGTCTGGGACATCGACCCGGAGTCGTGGGCCCAGCGCGCCTGCGCCCTCGCGAACCGCACGCTGACGCGCGAGGAGTGGGAGGAGTTCCTCCCCGGGCGGCCGTACGAGCCGGCCTGCGCGAGCCGGAGCCCGATCAGGGGCGAATCGACCAGGTGAAGCGCGTCAGCGTGGCCGGCGGAGCGAGGCCGCCGGGGCGTAGACCCCGCCGCACGAGCAGCGTGGGCGGCGATGGCCTCTCTGGCGAGCCTGAGGCGG
This sequence comes from uncultured Actinomycetes bacterium, assembly GCA_963821415.1. GTDB lineage: Bacteria > Actinomycetota > Thermoleophilia > Gaiellales > Gaiellaceae > PALSA-612. The sequence continues at coordinate 108,248 of CAWGEE010000038.1, forward strand.
GCCTGGCCGAGGCCCTCGCGGTGCCACCTCGTCGACAGCCCGACGACGAGCAGGCCGGCGTCGCGGCTCGCCTCCAGCATGCCCTCCTCGCCCGGCGGAGTCAGCAGCGGCTCGGCCGAGATGCCCAGGACCCGCTGGACCGCGAGCGCGCCGTGCGAGAGCAGGCGGCTCGCGTCGCGCCTGCCCTGCTCCGGCACTGCGGCGGCACCTGCGAGCCGGAGCGGCGCATGCTCGCGCGTGCGCGAACCACGCGCCGAGCTCGACCGCCGCCCAGTCGTGGTCGGCCCCGCCGAACGGGACGAGCACGGGGCCCTCGGGCGTCGCGTCCCGAGGAACGAGCAGCGCCACGTCGCAGGGCGTCTCCGCGAGGATGGCCGTGAGCTGCTCGTCGGGAGCTCCCTCGGCCAGGAGCTCGTCGGGGGCGTCGGCGAGCAGGAGATCGACGTCGAGCTCGGTGGCGAGCCGAGCCAGCTCCTGCACCCGGCGCCGTCGACGTGAACGAGGCCGCACGGGCCACGACACCGCGCGCTTCGAGCGCAGACCGGCGCTCTTCGAGCCAGGCCGACGCGGACCGAAGCTCGGCTGCGTCCGACACGAGCCTGGCCAGGATCATGACGCGAGGCGGGTGTCGCACGAGCGGCTCGGCCACCGCGAGCAGCGCGTCGATGCGCGTCTCGTCCGTGATGGCGACGAGAATCGACCGCTCCGCGACCTCCCGGACACGAGCGGGTGCCGGCGCCTCGACATCCAGCGCGGGATCCTGCCGAAGGATCGCCCGCTCCAGCTCCTGGAGCGCAGGGCTCGGCTCGATCCCGAGCTCGTCGACGAGGGCCCGGCGCGCATCCTGGTAGGCGTCCAGGGCCTCCGCCTGCCGACCCGACCGGTACAGCGCGGTCATCAGACACCTCCGCAGGCGCTCGCGGAGCGGGTGCTCGGCGACGAGCGCCTCGAGCTCTCCGACCAGCTCGTCGTGGCGCCCGAGTGCGAGGTCGGCGTCGATCCGGAGCTCCACCGCTGCCAGCCTGATCTCCTCGAGCCGGGCGATCGCCGCCTGGGCGAAGCTCTCGTAGGCGAAGTCCGCGAGCGCCGGGCCTCTCCACAGCGACAGCGCGTCGCGTAGCCGCTCCGACGCGTCGGCTGCCAGGCCGCGAGCGAGCAAGCTCCTCCCCTCGTCCACCAGGCGCTCGAAGCGGTGGAGATCGAGCTCGTCGGGCTCGACCCGGATGACGTAGCCGGGCGATCTGGTCGTCAGCACGTCCTGCGGAAGCGCCTTGCGAAGTCGCGAGACGTTGACCCGCAGCGCGGCGGCGGCGTCCTCGGGCGAGTCCTCGCCCCAGAGCTCGTCGATCAGCCGGTCAGCGGGAACGACCTCGTTGGGGTGGAGGAGGAGCACGGCGAGAAGCGCACGCGGCTTCGGCCCGCCCAGGGAAACCTCGCGCGCCTCGTCCCACACCTCGAGCGGTCCCAGGATCCGGAACTCCATCTGCTGCCTCCCGGCGGCCGGGACGCTAACAGCTGTTGCGCGCCTGAAACGGCCCTGAAACGGGCCGGGTCGATCATCGGCTTCGACAGCGAGCAGATCGAATCTCGAGGAGGTACAGAATGAAAGCTCGACATGCCGTGCTCGTTGCGCTCGCGGCGGCGGTCACGCTGACATCCGTTGCGGCGGCCGGCCCTGACGCAGCGAAACAGCGGGTGGCGATCGACATGAAGCTCTGGCCGCAGAAGACGTTCGTGCTCAGGCCGCTGCAGGCCGGCGCGCTGAAGCGCGACTCGGGCACGATCAGCCACAACTTCCTGAGCATCCCCGGACGCAACGTGATGCGCGACGGACAGGAAGTCACGATCTACAACGGCGCTGTCGCGACACTCACCGGGAAGCGAGGGACCCTCACGATTCGTGACCGGAACGAGTGGGTCGACGTCTCGAGCGAAACGGCGAATGGCGACGGTGAGACCGACGGCATCGCCATCGGCACCTGGAAGGTCGTGCGCGGGACCGGCCAGTACGCCGGAGATCGCCGGGAAGGGGCGGGGTGGCCATGTGGGCCTCGGTAGCCCGTGGTACGCGCGCTACGAGGGCTTCCTCACCTCTCCGTAGTCGGCTGCACGAGACGAGCGGCGCGCGCTCGCGCGCCGCTACGTCTCACGGCGAGCAGCGCACGCGGCTTGGGCCGACGCCGGGAAGAGGAAGGCCCGCAAGCGCGCGCCTTCACGTCTCGGCGGGGTCGTGGGCCGCGCCGAGATCGTCTTTAGACGCCGGATCGCCTTCGTGTGCAGCTCAGAGACGCGCGACTCGCTGACGCCGAGCACCTCGCCGATCTCGCGAAGCGGCACTCCTCCGTGTAGTTAACGGACGGTCACGCGACGAGCTTCTTCGCGCTCGGGCCGCTCCATCTGCCTGGCCTCCTCGCCCGGGACGCTGACACCTGTCACGCGCCTGAAACGGACCTGAAAGGGACCGGATCGACCATCGGACTCGACAGCGAGCAGCACAAGAAGGGAGGGGGAGGTGCCCAGGAATCGAGTCGAGTACGAAAGGAATGGAGAGATGAAGGTGAACCTCAAATCGGTGGCCGCCGGATCACTCGCGGCCTGCGCGACGCTCATGACGATCGTCGCAGTTCTCTACGCGCGACCGGCCGCAGGCGCCCAGCCGCCGGCGGCCGCTGATCCCGCGGTCATCACGGCCTGGAATGCGATCTCGGTGAGCACCATCACGGGGCCGGCGCCGAACGGAGCCGGAAAGGCCAATGTCGAGGCCTTTCTCTGGTTCGCGTACGTGCAAGCAGCCGTCTACAACGCCGTCAACGGCATCACCGGCGAGTACGAGCTGTACGAATGGAATGCCAAGGGGCCGAAGGGGGCTTCTCCGCAAGCCGCGGCAGCGGCGGCTGCTCATGGGGTCCTGATGGAGTACTTCGGGACCGCTGACTTCGCCAACAGCGAGACGATCGCCGCAAACCTGAACGCTGCCCTCGCGACGTCGCTGGGGCAGATCCCCGACGGCGCCCCTAAGGATCAGGGAATCCGTTACGGCAAACGAGCGGCGGAACACCTGATCGAGCTTCGAGCCGATGACGGCCGCTTCGCTCCGATCGTGTTCAACCCACCGAACCCAACGGCGCCGGGTGTCTGGCGACCCACGCCGCCGGCGATGGCGCCGTTCTTCGACCCGTGGCTGGGCCAGGTCGACCCGTTCGTCGTGAATTCACAGACACAGTTCGACCCCGGTCCACCGCCTCCGATCGCCTCCAACCTGTACGTCGAGGAGTTCAACGAGGTCCGCGACTACGGCGTGAGCGTCGGTTCGCTCCGTTCGCCTCAGCAGACGCAGACCGCGCTGTTCTTCTCCGACGTCGGCATCGTCCCGCTGCACGCGGGGCTCCGCGACCTGGTGACCCGCCGAGGGCTCGACATCTCAGACAGCGCACGCCTGTTCGCGGCGGTCGATCTCAGCATTGCCGACACCGCGATCTCGGTCTGGAACGGCAAGTTCCACTACGGATGGTGGCGCCCGATTACCGCCATCCGCGAGGCTGATACGGACGGCAATCCGAACACCGCCGGAGTTCCGGGATGGACACCGCTCCTCGTCACGCCGCCCTATCCGGACTGGCCGAGCGGTCTGTGTGGCGTCATCGGTGCGACCAGCGGCGTCCTCGCCCGCCTGAACGGGGACGGCCGGGTCGACCTGAACCTCACGTCTGCCGCGGCCGGAGTCACGCGGCACTACGAGTTTGCCGCCGACATCCAGCAGGATGCAGTCGACGCACGGGTCTTCTCGGGCATTCACTTCCGCACCGCTGATGAGGCCTCGATCGTCATCGGGACCCAGGTGGCGAACTGGGCCCTCGACCACCACTTCGCACCAGCGAACTAGACCGACTGGCGCCGCGAGCCGGGCGGAAGCACACCTCCGCCCGGCTCCGGCATGCAATCCCCGCGCTTGACAGGGGAACGTGTGTTCGTGTAGAACATACGTTCCTATGTTGGCCTGTGTGCTCATCCCGGGGTTCGAGCTGAGAGCGGCGCTGAGAGGCAAGACACGTCTTCTTCTGCAGCCGGCGGCGCTGGCGCCGGTCCCGGGACAGAAGCAGGAGATCGGCGCGGTGACGGCCGCCGCCGAGGTGGCGGGAGTGCGGCCGGGGATGCTGCTCGGCGAGGCGCTCGCCACGTGCCCGTCGCTCGCGCTCGTGGAGCAGGATCCCGCGGCGGCGGAGCAGGCCTGGGAAGAGATCGTGCGCAGGCTCGAAGGCGAGGGGTTCGCCGTCGAGCCCGCCGAGCCGGGGTGTCTCTACGTGGAAACTCGCGCAGTAGAGCGGCTATACGGTGGCGTGGAGGGTGTCCTTCGCCGGGCGCTCGCTGCCGTCGGCCCCGGCTGGGATGCCCGTGCGGGCGCAGCCGAGCGGAAGTTCGCAGCGCTCGCCGCCGCGAGCGTCGCCCGCGCGGGCCAGATACTCGTCGTCCCGAGCGAGGGCACGCCCACCTTCCTCGCTCCGCTCCCGCTCGGCGTCCTGCCGCTCGAGCGGGAGCGCCACGACGAGCTCGAGGCGCTCGGCCTGCGGACGGTCGGGCACCTGGCGGAATTGCCGGGTGCGGCCGTCGCCGAGCGCCTGGGACCGGAGGGCCGGCAGGCGTGGCACCTGGCGCGAGGAGGGGACTCGAGACGCGTCAGGCCACGCCGGCCCGCGGCCGAGATCGCGGAATGCCTCGAGTTTCCCGAGCCGGTGGACAACGAGCTCACGCTGAGGCGGGCGCTGCACGCGCTCGTCGAGCGGGCACTCGGCCGGCCGGAGCGGGGGGGACGTGGAGTCCGCAAGGCGGCCCTCCAGGCGAGGCTCGTCGGCGGCGGCTCCTGGCGGCGCACGCTGACGCTGCGCGAGCCCGCTGCCGAGCGCGACCGGTTACGCGTCGCGCTGGGCCCGAAGCTCACGGAGCTGCCGGCGCCGGTGACGTCGCTCGGGCTCGAGCTCGTGGAGCTCGCCGAGTGGACGGGGCGGCAGCTCGAGCTCGTGAAGCCGGAGGGGAAGGAGCTTCAGAGTCGTCTGAAGGAAGGCCTGCGCCAGGTGCGCTCGAGCGCCGGCGCAGGCGCAGTAGCGACGGTGGTCGAGGTGGCGCCGTGGTCGCGGATCCCGGAGCAGCGCGCCTTGCTCGTACCCAGAGACTGAACGAGCCGAGGCCGGCGCTCGTGGATGCCGGCTTCGACGGCGTTCCGCAGCAGGTCGACCGCCAGGCCGTGGCGCTCGTGCGCGAGGAGTGGCGCGTGGTCGACCGCTGGTGGACGGAGGAGCCCGTCCATCGCCGGTACTTCGACACGGTGCTCGAGGACGGTCGCTGCTCCGTCGTCTTCTACGACGAGGCAGGCCGCTCGTGGTTCACGCAGGCGGCGTGACTACTGGTCGGCGCGACGGCGGGCGACGAATCCCGCGTCAGGGGCATGCACGTTGAGAAGGACGATGCGTTGACCGCCGTCCGGGATACGGAAGCCGTGGACCGCCTCGGGCGGAGCGGCGACGAACGTCCCGGGGTCTCCTTGGGTTCCCATGAACTCCGTCGTGCCCTCGAGGACGTAGAAGGCGTCGACGAAGTCGGCATGCGAGTGCGGATCGACGCCTTCGAAGCCGGGCTCGAAGGACATCACCATCGCCGAGATCTCGGTCTCCTCAGCCTGGATCCAGTGGTGGCTAGTCCGCCGCACGAGCTCTTCACCCGTGCCGGGCAAGGTGACGGTCGCGTCCGCGGCGGGGCGGCCGCCGTCTGCCGGCGGCTCGAAGCTGTCGAACCCGGGGTTCACGCCGCGCATGTAGTCGGCAAAGCCGCCGCTCGGAGCATGGAAGTTGAGGAAGCGAGCAGCCTCCGCTGCGTCGTTGTCGAATCCGTGAATGACGTTGGGAGGGACGGCCACGAAGGTGCCGGCGGGCGCCGAGACTCGTTCCAGGTCGGGGCCGATGCGGAAGGTCAGCTCACCCTCGAGCACGTAGAAGCTGTCCGTGTGCTGCCGGTGGACATGGGGCTCGGCGCCGCGTTCCCCGGCCTCGTGGCGAGTCCACGTGACGTCGAGCAACTCATGAGCCAAGAGCAACCGGACAGTTCGCTTGGGCTTGTCCACGATCGTCTCGCCCTCGCCGGGCGCTAGGAGAACCAGCTTGGGCTACGTCGAGCTCCATTGCCATTCAGCCTATTCATTCCTCGACGGAGTCGTCGCAGCCCGAGGAGCTCGTGATCCGGGCTGCGGAGCTCGGCTACGAGGCGCTGGCGCTCACCGACCACGACGGCGTCTACGGCTCGCTCGAATTCGCGCACGCGGCGAAGGCCTTCGGCGTGCGCCCGATCACCGGCGCGGAGGTGACGCTCGAGGGCGGCTCTCATGTCACCTTGCTGGTCGAGACGCCCAAGGGCTACGCAAATCTGTGCCGGCTGCTCACGCTCTCGCACGCGGACGACCGGCTGGAGCCCGCGCTGTCGCTCAGGGAGCTCGCCCAGCGGAACGAAGGCCTCGTCTGTCTGTCCGGTTGCGCCCGTCACGGTCTCGCCATCCGGGATCCCAACGCCGCCGCCCGTCTCGCCGCCGCGTTCGGCCGCGAGCGCTTCTTCGTCGAGCTTCAGCGCCCGTACGAGCGCGGAGACGCCCGTCGCAACGCCGCGCTGCGCGATCTGGCCGAGACGCTCGGCGTGGAGACCGTGGCGACCGGCGACGTCCACTCGCACAGCGAGCGCCGCGCCGTGCTCCAGGACGCTCTCGTGGCCATCGGGCACTGCACGACTCTGGACGGCTCCGAGCGCGAGCGGCGTGGCAACCGCGAGTGCGTCCTCCGTCCACCGGCCGAGATGGCCGAGCGCTTCCCCGAGGACCCCGCCGCCGTCACCCGCACGGTCGAGCTCGCCGCCCGGCTCGAGTTCGACCTGACCCAGGAGCTCGGCTACCGCTACCCCGATTTCGCGGACGGCCAGGAAACAGCAGACGCGCAGCTGCGCCGCGTCTGCGAGCGCGCGTTCGCCGAGCGCTACGCGGGCGCGAACGGGCTTAAGAGACGAGCCCGCGAGCGCCTGGAGGAGGAGCTGCGGCTGATCGCCTACCTCGAGCTCTCCGGCTTCTTCCTCCTCCACTTCGAGGTGCTCGAGCTGGCGCGCGAGATCGCGCTCGACCTGCGCGGCCCGAGCGCGGCCAGGAATGCCCTGCCGCCGGGCAGGGGCCGCGGCTCCTCCGTGGGCTCCATCGTCTGCTACCTCACCGGGCTCTCGCACGTCGATCCCGTCGCCGCCGGCCTCTCGCTGGGCCGCTTCCTCAACCGGGAGCTCGCCTCCGTCCCCGACATCGACCTCGACTTCCCGCGCGACGTCCGCGAGCGGCTGATCGTGGAGGTGACCGATCGCTACGGGCGCGAGCACGCGGCGCTGGTGGCGACCTTCTCGACATATCACGCCCGCGGCGCGATCCGCGACGTCGGCAAGGCGCTCGGCCTGCCCTTCGCCGAGCTGGAGCGGCTGGCGCGCGTCACGAACGGCGACCCGCGCCGCGTGGAGGAGGAGCTGGCGGCGTTGCCCGACTCGAAGACGAAGCTCGCCTCCCGCCGCTGGCGGGCGCTCGGCTGGCTCTGCAAGGAGATCGCCGGGCTGCCGCGCCACCTCTCCCAGCATCCGGGCGGGATGGTGATCTCGTCGCGGCCGCTCGTCGAGCTCGTGCCCGTCGTGCCCGCGGCGATGGAGGGGCGGCAGCTCTGCCAGTGGGACAAGGACTCATGCGCCGACGCGGGCTTCCTGAAGATCGACCTGCTCGGGCTGGGAATGCTCTCCGCGATCGAGGACTGCGTCGAGCGGATCGCGCTCGCGCGCGGCGAGACCGTCGATCTCTCGCGGATCCCGCTCGACGACCAGGGCGTCTACGGGGAGATCCAGGCGGCCGACACCGTCGGCACGTTCCAGATCGAGAGCCGCGCGCAGATGCAGAGCCTCCTGCGCACGCGTCCCGAGAACATGGACGACCTCACCGTCCAGGTGGCGCTCGTTCGCCCGGGGCCGATCCAGGGCGGCGCCGTCCACCCGTACATCGACCGGCGCGCGAAGCGCCGCGTGGACCCGTCGTTCCCCATCGAATACGACCATCCGCTGCTGGAGGAGGCGCTCGAGGAGACGTTCGGCGTCGTCGTCTTCCAGGACCAGGTGCTGGAGGTGGCGATGGCGCTGGCCGGGTTCTCGATCGGCGAGGCGGAGGGGCTGCGCCGCGCGATGAGCCGCAAGCGCTCGCTGGAGGCGCTGGAGGCGTTTCGCGAGCGGTTCGTGGAGGGGGCGGCGCGGAACAGCGTCGACGCGGAGACTGCGAACCGCGTCTACGACAAGCTCGCGGCATTCTCCGGCTTCGGTTTCCCGAAGTCGCACGCCGCCGCGTTCGCGCTGCTCGCGTACCAGTCGGCGTGGCTGCGCCGCTACTACGAGGTGGAGTTCCTCTGCGCGCTGCTCAACGCCCAGCCGATGGGCTTCTACCCGCCGGCGAGCCTCGTCCGCGACGCGCAGCGGCGCGGCGTGACGGCGCTGCCGCCGGACGTCAATGCGAGCGACGCCTCGTGCTCGATCGAGCGTGTCCCTTCCAGCCATGTCCGAGGGACAGTCCCTGTATCAGGAGTGTCAGATGTCGTCCACAGGCAGGACGGCGCGGTGCGCATCGGCATCGGCTACGTGCAGGGAGTGGGGGAGGCGGACGCCGAGGCGATCGCGGCCGGACGGCCGTACGAGGATCTCCGCGATCTCGTCCAGCGGGCGGCGGTCGACCGCGACGTCTTCCAGGCGCTCGTCGAGGCCGGCGCGTGCGACTGCTTCGACGAGCCGCGGCGCGTGCTGCTCTGGCAGCTCGGCCTCGTGCCGCGCCAGCAGTCCGCGGGCGGCGGCGCGCGACAGCTCGCGCTGCCGCTGGAGCCGACGGCGGAGACGCCGGCGCTACCCGAGCAGACCGCCTGGGAGAAGATGCTCGCCGACTACCGCGGGACGGGGCTCTCGGTCGGCGTCCATCCGTTCGAGCTCCTGCGTCCCCACCTGCCGCCGGAGACCGTCGCCACCGTCGAGCTGCCGCGGCTCGCGGACCGCTGCGAGCTGACGGTCGCGGGGATGGCTATCGCGCGCCAGCGCCCGATGACGGCGAACGGCATCGTCTTCATGCTGCTCGAGGACGAGCATGGCCTCGTCAATCTCGTGGTGCCGCCGCAGGTGTACGAGCGCCACCGCGCGCTCGTGCGCGGCGAGCCGCTGCTCTCGGCGCGAGGGCGGCTGGAGAAGGTGGGCCGGAACATCAACGTCGTCGTCTCGGAGCTCGAGAGCCTCGGCCCGCTCGCCCGCGAGCTGGCCGGCCTCGCCGAGGTGCGCTCGGCGCTCCCGAAAGCACACCACTTCGGCCACCGCTGACTTACGCTCCCGGCGTGACCGACGTGAAGATCGCTCGGAGCGGCGACGTCGACGTTGCCTATCGTGTCGTCGGTGACGGCCCCGTCGATCTCGTCTACGCCCAGGGGTCCTCACGCACCTCGAGATGTGCTGGGAGCTGCCGCAGTTCCGGCGCTACTGCGAGCGTATGGCCGAGTTCTCGCGCTTGATCCTCTTCGACAAGCGCGGGATGGGGATGTCGGACCGCGTGCCCGGCGCGACCACGCTCGAGGAGCGGATGGACGACATCCGCGCGATCCTGGACGCCGTTGGCAGCGAGCGCGCCGCGGTGATGGGCGAGTCGGAAGGCGGCCCGTTGGCGATGCTGTTCGCTGCGGCTCATCCGGAGCGGACGGTGGCACTGATCCTGCAGGGGGCGGAGGTCCGCGAGCGCACGGATGAGGAGTGGCCGTGGGGCGAGAACACGGAAGGGGAGTTCGAGGCCGCGATGGCAACCGTTCCTGAGCGGTGGGGCTCAGGGACCGGGATCTACAGCATCGCGCCGAGCGTTGCCGGCCAGGAGTGGGCCCGTAAGTGGCGCGCACGGGTGGTGACGAACGCGTGTACGCCGGCCGCCGCCGAAGCCTTCATGCGGATGGCCTTCGACATCGACGTCCGTCACGTCGCCCCGGCAGTCAATGTCCCGACGCTCGTCGTCCACGCCTCTGACGACCGGGTCTGCAACGTCGAGAACGGGCGCTTCCTTGCTCGGACGATCCCAGGCGCGCGCTACGTCGAGCTTCCGGACGTGGATCACGTCCCGTGGTTCAACCCCGAGCCAACGGTGGCGGAGATCCGTGAGTTCCTCACAGGGAGGCGTGAGGCGGCGGCCGGCGACCGCGTGCTCAAGACTGTGCTGTTCACCGACCTCGTCGGCTCGACGGAGCGCGCGACAGAGCTCGGCGACCGCCGCTGGCGCGATCTCCTGGAGCAGCATCACGCTGCCGTGCGTCGGGAGTTGGTTCGCTTCGACGGCCATGAGCGCGACACGGCGGGAGACGGATTCTTCGCGACGTTCGACGGGCCTGCGCGCGCGATCCGCTGCGCTCAGGCGATCGTCGACGCGTTGCGACCCCTCGATCTCGACGTACGCGCCGGCCTCCACACAGGCGAAGTCGAGCTGCTTGACGGTAAAGTCGCGGGGATCGCCGTCAACATCGGAGCCCGTGTAGCCGCCCAGGGTGGGCCGGGCGAGGTGCTCGTGTCCAGCACGGTGAAGGACCTCGTGGCCGGCTCCGGTCTTGATTTTGAGGATCGCGGGACGACCAGTCTCAAGGGCATCCCCGGTGAGTGGCGGCTCTTCGCCGTGCGCCCCGACTAGCCGTGCCGACGTTTCCCGTCCTCGAGCACGTCGCCTTCCTGAATGCGGGCACGTTCGGGCCCCTGGCGCAGGAGACGATCGACGCAATGGTCGCGCAGGCCTCGGCCGAGCTCGAGGGCGGCCGCGGCGGCAGGCCGTACATGGACAGCCTGATCGAGACACGCGCTCGCGTACGCGAGCTCTTCGCCGGGCTGCTCGGCACGACGCCCGAGCACGTCGCCGTGACCTCATCCACGACGATGGGCTGTCAGATCGTGCTCTCCGGCCTACGGCTCGAGGCCGGGCGACGAGATCGTCACGACCGACGAGGAGCACTTCGGCCTGCTCGGCCCGCTGCACGTCTCCGGCGCCCGCGTACGGGTGGCAGCGACTCGGGGACGCACCGGGAAAGAGGCGCTCGAGGCGGTGCTCGCGGAGGTCGGGCCCCGGACACGCCTCGTCGCGCTCTCGCACGTGTCGTGGATGACCGGCCACATCCTCCCGGTCGACGAGATCAAGGCGCAGACGAACGTGCCGCTGCTCGTGGACGGTGCGCAGTCGGTCGGCGCCATCCCGGTCGACGTGGGCGACGCCGACTTCTACACGGTCTCCGGGCAGAAGTGGTTGTGCGGCCCGGACGCCACGGGCGCGCTGTACGTCCGGGACGTGGACGCCCTCGCGGTCGCGCTGCCCACGTACTGGTCGCGCGAGGCGCACGAGCCGGACGGGGCGTTCGAGCCGGTGGAGAGCGCACAGCGCTTCGACACGGGCCCGATCCCCGCTCCGTCACTCGCCGGGCTCGAGGTCGCGCTGCAGACCGCGCCGCCGTCACGCTACGACGACGCGCGCGCGATCACCGAGCGCTGCCGCGAGCTCCTCTCCCGGCGCTTCGACGTTGTCACCGCGCCCGGCCAGGGGACGCTCGTCACGTTCGTGCCCGAGGGCGACTCCGCCGACACGGTCGCTCGCCTCTTCGACGCCGGCGTCGTGGTGAGAAACATCCCCGAGACGGGCTGGGTACGGGTCTCGTGTGGTTACTGGAACACCGAGGAGCACCTGCAACGGCTCGCCGACGCGCTCGCGTAGCAAGTGGCCATCCTCGTCCGCAGCTGGAACGTCTTCCACGGTCGGACGGATCCGCCTGGGCGCCGCGCATACCTCGAGCAAGCGATCGAACTGGCCACGCGCGACGACCCGGACGTGCTGTGTCTGCAGGAGCTCCCCCAGTGGTCGCTCGAGCGGTTGGAGGGGTGGACCGGCATGGGGGTCTCCTCGGCCCGGACGCGCCACCGCCTCGGCAGCCTGGGCCGCAGGCCGACCGACATCCACCACGGCAGGTTCCGCTCGTCGCTCACGGGGCAGGCAAACGCCGTGCTCGTCGCCCGCCGACACGAGGTGGCCGACCATCGCAGCCTCGTCCTGAACGACCGTCTGTTCGTGGCTCGGCAGGCTCGCCGCCTGGGCATCGGGACTCGCGTCGCTCTGGCTTGGACGGCCGAGCGACGCGTGTGTCAGGCGCTGCGCATCCGCGCGTCCGCCGGCCCTTCGATGGTCGTGCTCAATCTCCACGCGACGCATCTCCGCGACCGCCGTTGTGCGGAGGCAGAGGTGCGGCGCGCCGTGCGCTTCGGCGAGGAGCTGGCCGCTCCGGGCGAGCCGCTCGTCGTTGCCGGCGACTTCAACCTCACCGCGTCTTCGCCTGCGATGGCGGAGCTGACTGCGGCCGGGTTCTCGCCGGCGGGGCCGCTGATCGATCACATCGTCGTCCGCGGGCTGCCGTCGACGCCGCTCTCCGTGTGGCCGGTCGAGCGCCGAACGGTCGACGGCCGCGTGCTCTCCGACCACCCGCCGGTCGAGCTGGAGCTCGCTGTGAGAGGTAGCTAGAGTGCCCCGTCACTCACGGCACCTAACCCGGATAGCGAGGACATTCATGAGAAGGAGCACGTTGACCATGGCGACGATTTCTGCGCTCGTCGCGACCGCCACGGCGTCGGGAATTGCGCTTGGCTCGACCGGGAGCACACGCCCCGCATTCGCGCCGGCCTATGTGGGCACGGCCAAGGGCACTCTCCGGATGCCGGGACGAATTGACACGTGGACGGTGCAAGGACTGACGTTCAAGCTGCAGAACGCGCGGTTCGCGCGCGACCGCTGGGGTGGCACCTACCTCGTGACCGGCGGACGGGTGACGTTCACGAGCAAGGCCACCGGAGAATGCAAGTCCAGCACGACCGCGAGCTTCTCGCTCGGCCGCATGACCTGGGACACGGGAAGCATCTTGTTCCTGCAGAACCTCCGCGAGCCCGGCTACGGATACCAGGCCCGCGCGACGAAGGAGCATCCGGTCAAGGTCACGCAGGAGTGCACCGATCGCGGTGAGACCTTCACCAGGCAGGAGGTCGTGAGCCCGGCAGGAGGGCTGTGGCTGCACACGGACATCGGCGAGCGCCTCTTTCCCGGCAAGCGCCTGAGCGGAAGCCACACGGAGCGGTCGGAGTACGGCTCGAGAAGCTGGACGTGGAACCTTGCGCCGCGCCGCTAGCCGCCGCGGTTCTCCCCGCTAAGCCGTCTTCAGCCCGAGCTCGCCGGCGATCGGGCGCAGTGCCGCGATGACGTTCGCGATGTGCTCGTCGAGCTCGAGGCCGAGCTCCTCGGCGCCGCGGTAGACCTCGTCGCGGTGGACGCCGGCGGCGAACGACGGCTGCTTCAGCTTCTTGCGCACGGACTTCGGCTCCAGCGTCTCGATCCCGTCGGGCCGGACGTAGCCGCATGCCGTAACGAAGCCGGACAGCTCGTCGCAGGCGAAGAGCGTCTTCTTCAGCTGGGTGTCGCGTGGCATCTCCAGATGCTCGGCGTGCGAGAGGACGCTCTCGACGACCTCCTCCGGATAGCCCTCCTCGCGGAGTATCGGCGCGCCGTCCTGCGGGTGCTTGTCGAGCGTGGGATGGATCTCGTAGTCGAAGTCGTGGAGCAGCGCGACGACGCGCCACTGCTCCTCGTCCTCGCCGAAGTGCCGCGCGTACCAGCCGACCGAAGCCTCCACGGCGAGCGCGTGTCGCAGCAGCGGCTCGGCTTGCGTGTACCGCGTCAGCGTCTCCCAGGCCTGCTCGCGGGTGGGGTTCATGGGGTTGGGTAGGGTACCGTCGCCGTGGAGACCGTCGTCGCCGACGCCTTGAGACAGTCGTTCGTGATCGAGGGAGGGCATCCGCTCTCCGGGCACGTGCAGGCTGCCGGCAACAAGAACGCCGCCCTGCCCATCCTCGCCGCCTGCATGCTCACGGCAGAGCCGGTCGAGCTCTCCAACATTCCCGCGCATCCTCGACGTGGACACGATGCTCGCGCTACTGCGCGGCACCGGTGCGGAGGCCGACTGGGTGGGCCCGAACGACGTCCGCATCGACGCGTCGGGCGTGACGACGACGGAGCTCGACGAGGAGCTCTGCAACCAGATCCGCGCCTCGATCCTCCTCTCCGGCCCGCTGCTCGCCCGCTTCGGCACGGCGACCTTCCCCCGCCCGGCGGCGACGTCATCGGCCGCCGCCGCATCGACACGCACATCCACGCGCTGGCTGCGCTCGGCGCCGACGTCGAGACCGGACAGCGTTACGAGATGCGGGCCGACCGCCTCCGCGGCACGTCGCTCTTCCTCGACGAGGCCAGTGTCACCGGGACGGAGAACGCGATCATGGCCGCCGCGCTCGCCGAGGGAGAGACGGTGCTCCAGAACGCCGCCTGCGAGCCGCACGTCCAGGATCTCTGCCGCTTCCTCGTGTCGCTCGGCGCGGAGATCGAGGGCATCGGCTCGAACGTCCTGCACATCCGCGGCGTCGAAACGCTCGGCGGCGGGTCACATCGCATCTGTCCCGAGCACATCGAGGTGGCGAGCTTCATCGGTCTGGCGGCGGTCACCGGCTCGGACATCACCATTGACGGCGCCGCCCCTGGCGACCTGCTCGCCGTGCTGCCCGCCTTCGAGCGGCTTGGCGTGAAGGTCGAGGCGGAGGGCGACTCGATCCATGTCCCTGCCGGCCAGGAGCTCGTGATCCAGGACGACCTCGGCGGCCAGATCCCGAAGATCGAGGACGGCATCTGGCCGGCCTTCCCGTCCGACCTGACCTCGATCGCCGTCGTCGTCGCCACCCAGGCGCACGGCACGATCCTCGTCTTCGAGAAGATGTTCGAGAACAGGCTGTTCTTCGTCGACAAGCTGGTCGGGATGGGCGCCCGCATCATCATCTGCGACCCGCACCGCGTCGTCGTCTCAGGGCCGGCGAAGCTCTACGGCGAGCGCCTGGAGAGCCCGGACATCCGTGCGGGCATGGCGATGCTCATCGCCAGCCTCTGTGCCGAGGGCGTGTCGACGATCGGCAACATCGCGCAGATCGACCGGGGCTACGAGCGGATCGACGAGCGGTTGCGCTCGCTCGGAGCGCGAATTGAGCGCGTCGACACCTGAGCCGGATCGCGCTGGGCTTCGCGTGCGTGCGGAGATCTCGGACGCCGCGCGCGCGAGCGTCGAGACGGGCATCCCGGTGCTCGATCACCTCGTGGGGCTCATGGCCAGGTACGCCTCGCTCGACCTGGCGCTGGAGGTCGAGCCCGGCTCCGCGGCGGCCGAAGCGTCGGCGGCGGGATGGGCGCTCGGCGAGGCGCTGCACCGGCACCTGCGCGGTGAGGGCGCGGCAGGGTACGGATCGATCTCGATGCCTGCCGGCGAGGCACTCGCCCACGTCGCGCTCGAAGCGTCCGGCGAGCCGCTCGTCGTCTCCAACGTCGACCTTTCCGGGGCGCACGTCGGCGGGCTGGCGGCAGATGTGATCGGCGACTTCCTGGACAGCGTCGCGGCGGGAGCGGGCCTGACTCTCCATGTCCGTCTGCTCGAGGGTGACAATCCGGAGCACGTCCTCGACGCGATCTTCAAGGCGCTCGGCGCCGCGCTCGCGCGCGCGTGCGCACCACCACCGACAGGAGGGAGATGACGATGGGCAAGACGGTCGTACGCACCGAGGCAGCACCGGCGCCGTTTCAGGGCGCGCCGTACTCGCAGGCGATTGCCGCCGGCGGGTTCGTGTTCGTCTCCGGCCAGGTAGCTCTCGAGCCCGGCCATACGGAGCTCCAGGGCGGCACGATCGGAGAGCAGACCGAGCAGGTATTCGCCAACCTCCGGGCGATCCTCGAGGCCGCCGGCTCGGGGCTCGACCGGCTAGTCAAGACCACGGTCTACCTCCAGAACCTCGACGACTTCGCCGGGATGAACGAGGTCTACTCGAAGCATGTCGGCGACCAGCCGCCGGCGCGGGCGACATTCGAGGTGGCGGCGCTTCCCGCCGGCGCCCTCGTCGAGATCGAGGCCGTAGCACTCGCCTCCTCGTAACAACTTGTTACAAGGAGATCGTCCGTGCAGGCGGGCGTCACAATGAACGCATGCGGGCCGAGACTGTCATCGTCACGCACGCGAACACCGACTTCGACGCGCTCGCGTCGATGCTCGCCGTGCGCCATCTCTATCCAGGCGCCGTCGTCTGCCTCTCCGGCTCGCTGAACCGGAACGTCAGGGAGCTCTGCCGGCTGTACGCGGATGAGCTGGATCTCGTCGAAGCGTCCCGCCTCGAGCTCGATGCCGTGCGGCGGCTGATCGTCGTCGAGGCGGTCAGCGCCAGCCGGCTGGCCGAGCTCGAGCCGCTGGCACTCGATCCGGACGTGGAGAAGGTCGTGTTCGACCACCACGCCGGCGAGGCGCCCGATTGGGCACGGCCCGACAACGTCGTGCTGTCCGAGGACGGGGCCCTGACGACGACGCTCGTCGGCATCCTCGCCGAGCGAGAGCTCGCCGTGTCTCCGCTCGAGGCGACGATCTTCGCGCTGGGCATCCACGAGGACACGGGCTCGCTGACCTACCCGTCGACGACGCAGCGGGATGCGGATGCCCTCTCGTGGTGCCTGCGGCACGGTGCGCGCCAGGAGTTGCTCGAAAGCTACCTCCACACGCCACTCGCCCCCGACGAGCGCGAGCTGCTCGACGCGCTCATCGACGCGCTGGAGACCCACGAGCTTGCGGGCCTGAACGTGCTCGTGGCGTCGCTCAGCTGGCCGAGCTACGTCGAGGGCGTCTCGAACCTCGCGCACAAGATCGTCGACCTCACCGACTGTCGCGGGCTCGTGCTGCTCGTGGAGATGGATCGCCGCGTCTTCTGCGTCGTGCGCAGCCGCTCACCGGTGTTCGACGCTGCCGCTGCCGCTGCGGCACTGGGCGGAGGCGGCCACGAGCAGGCCGCCTCGGCCATCTTCCGCGGTCCGCTGGCGGACGCACGGAAGGAGTTGCTCGCGGCATTGCCGGCCGCCGTCCAGGAGCCGCTGCGCGCACGTGACGTCATGTCGAAGCCGGCCCGCACCGTCGCACCGTCCGAGACGGTCGCGGACGCGATGACGCTCTGCCAGCGCTACGGCCAGAGCGGCGTGCTCGTGCTGGACGACGGCCGGCTCGTCGGCTCCGTCGGCAGGGAGGACCTCGACCGCGCGATCGGTCACGGCCTCTCGCACGCGCCGGTCAAGGGGATCATGGGCGGCCGGGTGCCCACTGCCCCGGCGGACGCCGGCCTGGCCGAGCTCCAGCAGCTGCTCGCCGAGTCCGACGAGGGCAGGATCGCGATCCTGGACGGGGAAGGCGTGGCCGGCGTGGTAACGCGGAGGGACGTCCTGCGCGCGCTCGGCGAGCCCGCCGAGCCGCCGCACGACACCGGCGAGTCGATCGCCTCGGAGCTCCGCGCGCTCGAGCGGCTGCAGCCCGTCTTCGCCGCCATCTCGGCGGCAAGCGAAGGGGTGGAAGGCGTTTATCTCGTGGGCGGCACCGTGCGTGACATTCTGCTCGGCGAGGAGAGCTTCGACGTCGACATCGCCGTGGAGGGCGATGCGATCGCGCTCGCCCGGCGGATCGCGAGGGAGCTCGGCGGCCGCACGCGCGAGCACGTGAAGTTCGGCACCGCCGTCGTCGTCTACGGCGACGGCGAGCGCGTCGACGTCGTCACCGCGCGCACGGAGTTCTACGACGCTCCCGCCGCTCTGCCCGCGGTCGAGCACGCGTCGATACGCGAGGATCTGTACCGCCGAGACTTCACGGTCAACGCGATGGCCGCATCCCTCAAGGCCGAGGACTTCGGGCGGCTCGTCGACCCGTTCGGCGGACGCCGAGACCTCGCTGCCGAGACCGTGCGCGTCCTTCACAACCTCTCGTTCATCGAGGACCCGACGCGCATCTTCAGGGCCATCCGCTACGAGAACCGCTACGGCTTCCGCATGGACGAGCACACGGCGCGGCTGGCCCGCTCGTGCGTGGAGATGGGCCTCGTCGGCGACCTGTCGTCGGCACGGCTGCGCGACGAGCTGACCGCGCTGCTCGAGGAGGACGAGGTCGGGCATTCGCTGCCTCGCCTTGCCGAGCTCGGGGCGGCGAGCGCCATCCATCCGCATCTGGCAGCCGACGACGAGGCCGTCCAGCTCTTCGACCGCGCTCGCAGGCTTGCGCGGGAGCTCGAGATCGACGTTCCCGACTGGCGGCTCGGCCTGGCCGTCCTCGCCCGGCGCATGCCGGCCTCCGAGGTCTCCGACTGGCTGGATCGGCTCAAGGTGCGCCGGCGCGACGCCGAGCTCGTCGCCGCTGCGGTGGCCGTCGGCCCGCGGATCGTCGCGCGACTGCGCGAAGAGCCGCTGCCGGCGTCGGAGATCGTCACGATGGCGGAGCAGTACGCGCCAGACGCGCCGCTCTTCGCCCTCGCGCTCGAGGAGCTCGCGCCACTGCGCCGGTACTTCGAGGAGCTCAGGCACGTTCGGCTCGACGTGGCCGGCGCCGAGCTCGCAGAGCTCGGGCTTGGCGAGTCGCCTCGTGTGGGCGAGATCCTCGCCGAGCTCCGCCGCCGCAAGCTCGACGGGGAGCTCGACGGCCGCGATGCCGAGCTGGCCGCTGCGCGCGAGCTGATCGAACGAGCGTGATCGAGCCGGAGCTGATCCGCTGGGACGCGCCCGGCCCCTACGAGGTCGTGTTCTCCACCAGGACGGGCGGCGTCAGCGACGGGGCTTACGCCTCGCTCAACCTCGGCTTCCTGAGCGGCGACGACCGCGAGCTCGTGCAGGAGAACCGCAGGCGGCTCTACGAAGCCGTCGGCGCCCATCCCGAACGGGTGAGCTGGCCGCGCCAGGTGCACGGCGCCGAGGTCGTCCGTGGCGGAACGCGCGGCGACGAGGCCGACGCGATCTGGACGGACGAGGCCGGCGAGGCGGTGATGGTCGTCACCGCGGACTGCGTGCCCGTTGCGCTGGCCCGGATCGGTGGCCGTCCTGCCGTTGCGCTCGCCCACGTCGGCTGGCGTGGGCTGCTGGCGGGCGTCGTGCCGGCCGCCGTGGACGCCCTGCGCAGCCGCCACGTGGCGGCCGCGATCGGGCCGGCAATCGGTTCGTGCTGTTACGAGGTCGGCACCGACGTGGCCGAGCCTGTTCGCAAGGCGTACGGGCCCGACCTGGTGCGCGACGGCCGGCTCGACCTGCCGGGAACGGTCGAGCGGGCGCTGCGCAGCGCCGGCTGCGTGCGCGTCGACCGTCTCGACGAGTGCACGGCGTGCCATCCCGAGCGGTACTTCTCGCACCGCCGCGACGAGGGGCACACCGGCCGTCAGGGGGCGATCGCCTACGTCGCCTGAAGAGGTGCGCGAGCGCTACGAGCGCGTGCAAGCGGACGTCGGGCCCCGCGTGACCGTCGTCGCCGCGACGAAGTACGTAGCGCTCGGCGAGATGGGCGTGCTGGCCGAGGCCGGCATTCCTGTCGTGGGCGAGAACCGCGCACAGGACCTCACGGAGAAGCACGAGGCGTTCGGCGACGCGTTCCGCTGGCACTTCA
Organism: uncultured Actinomycetes bacterium; assembly: GCA_963821415.1. Classification (GTDB taxonomy): domain Bacteria; phylum Actinomycetota; class Thermoleophilia; order Gaiellales; family Gaiellaceae; genus PALSA-612. The sequence continues at coordinate 127,849 of CAWGEE010000038.1, forward strand.
TCGGCCACCTGCAGAGCCGGAAGGCGGGCACCGTGAACGCCACCTGCGAGCTCGTGCACTCCCTCGACTCCGAGTCGGCCGCGCGTCGCGTCGAGATCCCGGCGCTCGTGCAGGTGAATCTCGCGGGCGAGCAGACGAAGTCGGGCATCCCACCGGAGTCACTGGAGCAGTTCCTTTCCACGTGCCCGGCCGAGGTCGTGGGGCTTTCGACGATGCCGCCCCTACGCGGACGATCCCGAGGCATCCCGGCCGTACTTTCGCCGCCTGCGTGAGCTCGCAGAGACATACGGGCTGGCCCAGCTCTCGATGGGCACGACCCAGGACTACCTCGTCGCAGCACAGGAGGGAGCGACGCTCGTGAGGGTGGGCGCGGTGCTCTTCCAGGGCTAAGATCAGCCCATGAGCTTCGGCGACGTCTGGCACCGCACGCTCGTCTACTTCGGCATCGCCGAGGAGTACGACGACGACGGCTGGGACGAGGAGTACCTGGGCGAAGAGACGCCGTCCAGTGGCGCGGCCGCGCCGGTGGAGCCTGTGTATGCGGATCGGTCGAGCACCAACGTCAGGCGGCTGCCGCGGCGGCGGGACTCGGACCCCGACTATGACGACTGGACGTCAGGCGAGGCCCGGGCGGCGGAAGTCGCTCCCCAGCGCACGGGGCCGCGGGCCGTGCCGCCGCCGGACGGTGGGATCGCCCAGGTGCATCTCGTCGTCCCGCGGGGCTTCAACGACGCGAAGCAGATCGCGGATCGCTTCAAGCGCTCCGTACCGGTGATCGTCAATCTCCAGGATGCGGACGTCGACCTGTCGAAACGGCTGATCGACTTCTCCAGCGGGCTCACGTACGCGCTGAACGGGACGATGCAGCGAATCGCCGACAAGGTGTTCCTGCTCACACCGCCGAATATCGAGGTGTCGGCGGAGGAGCGCGCCAAGGCGCTCGAGCGCGGCGGCTTCTACAACCAGGCGTAAGACGCATGAGGGACAGGACTCATCCTGTCCCCGTTCCGTTTCACCGCAAGGAACCCCGGCTCGGGGGCCGAATCGCTAAGTCGTGGGCGACGTGTACGCCAGCTTGACGCTGATCGCAGACGCGATCGACTCGGCACAGAGCTTCGTGACCGTGTTCATCTGGGTGTACATGCTGCTGATCTTCGCCTACGTGATCCTGTCCTGGGTCCGGTCGCCGTACTCCACGCATCCCGTGGTGCGCTTCCTCCACGACGTGTGCGATCCGTATCTCCGGCTCTTCCGGCGGGTGTTGCCGCCGATCGGGCCTGTGGATCTCTCGCCGATCGTGGCCGTAGCGGCGCTGCTGGTCTTGCAGTACCTCATAAACGGCGTCCTCCTGGAGAACCTCAAGTGAGAGAGGGGGCACCATGACGTATTCACCCGTCGAGCTCCGGCACGTATCGCTCAAGCGCCGGCTGCTCGGCTACGACCGCGCTGCCGTCGACACGATGCTCGATGACGTCGCGGACAGCTACGAGCAAGTGTGGCGCGACCGCGTCGAACTCGGCGACCGCATCGAGCGGCTCGAGGCCGAGCTCTCGCGGCACAAGGAGCTCGAGCACCTGTTGCGGGCGACGCTGCTCTCCGCCGAGCAGTCCGCCAACACCGTGAAGGAGAAGGGCCGCTCGGAGGCGGGGGAGATCATCGAGCAGGCTCGGCACGAGGCTCGTGAGATCACGCGCCGGGCTCGCGCGGAGCGCGAGTCGCTCATGCTCGACGCGAGGCGCATCCGGCTGCTGCTCCACGCAGCCCTGGACGCGATCGACGAAGTACCGGCCGACGAGCTCCACATCGAGGAGCCGCCGGTGGCCGAGGAGGAGGCTGCCTAGCGCTACCTATACTGGCTCCGAGATGGCCGACGCCGGCACACGTCTCAAGCTGCGAGTCGTCCCGGGAGCGGGGCGCAGCGAGATCGTGGGCCGATACGGAGAGGCCTGGAAGGTTCGCGTCGGCGCCGCGCCGGAGCGGGGCCGCGCCAACGCCGAGCTCCTGAAACTGCTCTCGCAGCGGCTCCGCGTGCGGGCGGCGGAGCTCTCGATCGTCTCGGGCCACTCGGGTCGGGACAAGGTCGTCGAGCTGCGCGGTCTGACGGCGGTCGAGGCCGCGAGCCGCATGGAGGGCTGAGGCCCGCGATGGCCGACGCCGAGACCTACCGCAGTCGGCTGGTCGAGGAGCGGAAGCGCGTCGTCGCCGCGCTCGAGTATCTGCACGAGGAGAACTCGAGCTCGCCGAGGGAAGAAGAGGATCCGACGTACGCCGACAACATCGGCGAGACGGCGACGGCCACGCTCGACCGCGAGATCGACTACTCGCTCGAAGAGTCGTCGAATCACGTGCTGGCGGCGATCGACGCCGCCCTCGGGCGGCTCGACGCCGGGACGTACGGGACCTGCGTCACGTGTGGCAAGCCCATCGGCGAGGACCGTCTGGAGGCCATCCCGTATGCCGCCCAGTGCATCGAGTGCCGCAGCCGGGAGGAACGGGGCTGACCGAGGCACCCCTCGAGACGCCCGCCGGCGACGAGACCCGCCGCGACGGGCTGGCTGCCGTGTCGGTTGCGGAGCGCTCGCTGTCCGCCGAGGCGGCGCAGTGGCTATCGCTTGCCCTGGTTGCCGTCGCTGCCATCTTCGCGGACCAGATGACGAAGCACATCGTCTCCAGCCAGCTGGCGCTGAACGATGAGATCGAGATCGTCGGTCCCTTCTCGATCCACCACGTGCAGAACTCGGGAATCGCGTTCGGCCTGTTCCCCGACGCGACGGCCGCGGTGATAGCCATCACGACCGTCGCCGTCGTGTGGATGCTCGTGTTCTTCGCGCGCGGGGGCGCGCGGCATCCGGTGCTGCCGGTCGCTCTCGGCCTGCTGATCGGCGGCAGCGTCTCCAACCTCGCCGATCGCGTCCGGCTCGGCCACGTGACCGACTTCCTCGACCTTCGGTGGTGGCCTGCCTTCAACATCGCCGATGTCTGCATCGTCGTCGGCGTCGTGCTCCTGCTGGGGACGATGCTGGCCGGCGAGCGCAGCCCCCGTCGGCGCCAGGGCGCTACGACGTTCCGGTCCTGATCGAGCTGCGCGTACCGGCAACGGCCGCGGGCCTGCGACTCGACCGCTATCTCTCCGATCAGGAGGAGATCGGCTCGCGCGCTGCGGCCGAACGGCTGATCGCCGGCGGCGCGGTGCTCGTGGACGGCGTGGCGCGCTCCAAGAGCCACCGTCTGGCGGCCGGGGAGGAGGTCCGCGTGGAGCTGCCGGCCGTCGAGCCCGAGCCGGCAGAGGAGCCAGAGCCTGCAGGCCTCGAAATCGCCTGGGAGGACGAGCACCTGCTCGTCGTGGACAAGCCCGCGGGCGTCGTCGTCCATCCCGGCGCAGGGCACAAGCGCGGCACGCTGGCGGGTGCGCTGCGCGGCCGCGGCGCCGCCGGCGGGCCGGAGGACCGTGCCGGGATCGTGCACCGGCTCGACCGGGACACCTCGGGCCTGCTCGTGGTCGCGCGGAGCGAGGAGGCGTTCAGCCGCCTGCAGCGTCTCGTTCGCCGCAGGGCGCTCGAACGCCAGTACCTCGCGCTCGTGCGAGGCCGCCCGCGCTCGCGCCGCGGCCGGATCGAAGCCCCGATCGGTCGCGATCGCAACTTTGCGACGCGCCAGTCGCTCGACACGGCGAGGCCGCGCGACGCCGTGACCCACTTCGAGGTGGAAGAGCTGCTGCCCGAGCACACGCTTCTGCGCGTGAACCTGGAGACGGGCCGCACGCACCAGATCCGCGTGCACCTGTCCGAAATCGGCCTGCCCGTGCTCGGGGACCGCGTCTACGGCGTCCCCGGCCTCGGCCTCGAGCGGCAGTTCCTCCACGCCTGCCGCCTGGCCTTCCCGCATCCGATCACGAGGGAGGCGGTCGACGTGTCCTCCGAGCTTCCGGCGGAGCTGCAAGAGGCGCTTGCGCTAGCATCTGGCGACTAGCAATCGACCCGGCGGAAGGGTCTCTGGGAGCGGTGCCGGCCCCTCGTGGCCGGTTCTCTCGGGGAACCGCCGGCAGTAGCTCACATCAACCGAAGGGAGTACATCTCGTGTCTGTCGTGTCCATGAAGGACCTCCTGGAGGCCGGCGTTCACTTCGGCCACCAGACGCGGCGCTGGAATCCGAAGATGAAGCGATTTATCTTCGGCGAGCGCGGCGGCATCTACATCATCGACCTCACCCAGACGCAGGCGCTGCTCGAGGAGGCGCACACGCTCGTCTCCAACATCGCGGCGCGCCGCGGAACCGTGCTCTTCGTGGGCACGAAGAAGCAGGCGCAGGACGCCGTCGCCGAGCAGGCGAAGCGCGTCGACATGCCCTACGTCAACCACCGCTGGCTGGGCGGGCTGCTCACGAACTGGCGGACGCTCTCGGAGCGCATCGAGCATCTCCACGAGCTCCGCCGCCTGAAGACCGAGGGCCAGCTCGACCTGCTGCCTTCGAAGGAGCGCATCGCCATGGAGTCCGAGCTGGAGAAGCTCGACGCGAACCTCGGCGGCGTGGCGGACATGAAGCGCCAGCCGGACGCGGTCTTCGTCGTAGACCTCCGCAAGGAGCAGCTCGCCGTGCGAGAGGCGCGGCGCCTCAACATCCCCATCATCGGCCTCGTGGACACGAACGCCGATCCGGACGAGGCGGACTACGTCATCCCCGGCAACGACGATGCCATCCGCTCATGCTCTCTCGTCACGAGCGTGCTCGCCGACGGCATCGAAGCGGGCAAGCAGCTCGTCGGCGCCGCAGAGATGACGCAAGCCGCCGCCGCGCCCGAGGCGGAGGAGCCTGCCGAGGCGGAGGAGCCTGCCGAGGCCGGAGGGCGAGCCCGCCGAGGAGACGGCAGAAGAGCCGGCGGAGGTGGAGGCCTGATGTCGACCACGATTTCCGCCAGCCTCGTCAAGGAGCTCCGCGACCAGACCGGCGCGGGGATGATGGACTGCAAGCGGGCGCTCGAGGAGACGGGCGGCGATCTCGAGGCCGCTCGCACGCTGCTTCGCGAGAAGGGCGTTGCCGATGCAGCCAAGCGCTCGGGCCGCGACACGACCGAGGGCAAGGTCGGCTTCTCGATCTCCGAAGAGAGCGTGGCCGCGATGGTGGCCGTCGGCTGCGAGACGGAACCGGTCTCGAACAACGAGGACTTCCTCGTCTACGCGCAGCGGGTGCTCGGCGCCGTGTTGGAGGACGGGGTGGACGCCGTCGACTCGCTCGAGGACGAGCGCGTAGAGCTCGTGGCCCGGCTCGGCGAGAACATCGCCGTCGTCGGCGCCGCCCGCTACGAGGGCGCGGAGCACGAGATCCTCACCGCATACGTCCACCCGCCCGCCAACAAGCTCGGAGTGCTGCTGCACGCCAAGGGAGAGCCCGACCTCGCCTACAAGGTGGCGATGCACATCGCCGCCGCGGCGCCCGTCTACGTGAGCCGGGACGACGTTCCGGCGGCCGAAGTCGAGGCCGAGCGCGAGATTCTCTCCAAGCAGGACGACGTGCTCGGCAAGCCGGAGCAGGTCCGCGAGAAGATCGTCACCGGCAGGCTCGACAAGTGGTTCGAGGGGCACGTGCTCGCCGAGCAGGCGTGGATTCACGACGCCGACCGGCGCGTCGGGGACGTTCTCGACGAAGCCGGCCTCGAGATCGTCGAGTTCGTGCGCTTCGCAGTGGCAGAGTAGGGCGATGAGCGCGGAACCCCAGCCGGCCGTCCCGGCCGCGTTCTCCCGCGTCGTGCTCAAGCTCTCCGGGGAGGCGCTGAGCGGCGAGCGCGAGTTCGGCATCGACCAGGAACGCATCGAGTCGCTCGCCGGCGAGATCGTTTCCGTCCACGAAGACGGCATCGAGATCGCGATCGTCGTCGGCGGCGGCAACATCATCAGGGGCATGGAGCGGGCGGCGGGCGGCATGGACCGTGCCACGGCCGACTACGCCGGAATGCTCGCGAGCGTCCTCAACTCGCTGACCGTCCAGGACGCGCTCGAGCGCCGGGGCGCGCAGACCCGCGTGCTCTCGGCGCTGACGGTGGCCGAGGTCGCCGAGCCGTACATCCGCCGGCGCGCCATGCGCCACCTCGAGAAGGGACGGATCGTGATCTTCGCCGGAGGGACGGGCAATCCGTTCTTCACGACGGACACCGCGGCAGCGCTGCGCGCGCTCGAGATCGGCGCCGAGGCCATCCTGATGGCGAAGAACGCCGTGGACGGTGTCTACGACGGCGACCCGCGCGTCGATCCGAACGCGGCCTTCATTCCCGAGCTCACCCATCTGGAGGCGATCGAGCGCGGCCTGAAGGTGATGGACACCACCGCGCTCTCGCTGTGCATGGACAACGCCCTGCCCATCCTCGTGTTCGCGCTCGAGGAAGGGACGATCGGTCGCGTGGCACGCGGCGAGCGTGTAGGAACCATCATCTCTTCCACTCAGAAGACGGGAGCCAGCCGATGATCGACGAGTTCATAGCCGACGCGGTCCGCCGCATGGACAAGTCCGTGGAGACGACGCAGCAGGAGTTCAACGGCGTGCGCACGGGACGCGCCTCGGCGGCGCTGCTCGACCGCATCCAGGTCGACTACTACGGCCAGCAGACTCCACTCAACCAGCTGGCCACGATCAACGCCCCCGAGCCGCGGCTGCTGACGGTGCAGCCCTTCGATCCCTCGTCCCTCAAGGGCATCGAGAAGGCGATCATGGAGTCGGATCTCGGGTTGCAGCCCGCGAACGACGGCAAGATCATCCGCCTGCCGATCCCGCAGCTGACCGAGGAGCGGCGCAAGGAGCTCGTGAAGGTCGTCCGGCACCTGGCCGAGGAAGGTCGCGTCGCAGTCCGCAACGTGCGCCGCGACGTCATGCACCACCTCAAGGAGCTGGTCGACTCCGGCCAGGTCGGCGTCGACGAGGAGCACCGCGCGGAAGACCGCGTCCAGAAGCTCACCGACGAGCACACCCACAAGATCGACGAGCTCTTGAAGCGCAAGGAAGCAGAAATCATGGAGGTGTAGGGCCTCCGCCGTGAACCTGCTGACCCGCATCCGCTCGCTCTGGACGACCCGGCCGCCCGAGGGGGAGCACGACCTCCCCGATCGCGCGCAGTCGGTGGCGATCATCATGGACGGCAACGGCCGCTGGGCACGAAGCCGTGGCCTACCCGTCGCCGAAGGGCACAGGGCGGGCACGAAGGCCCTCCGGAAAGCCGTCGAGGCCGCGATCGACCTCGACGTCGAGTCGCTCGCCGTCTACGCCTTCTCCACGGAGAACTGGTCGCGGACGCGCGACGAGATCGACACGCTGATGGAGATCTTCGGCGAGACGATCGACCGCGAGTTCCCCGACCTCGTCCGTCAGGGAGTGCGCGTGCGCTTCATCGGGCGCCGCGATCGCGCCCCGGAGGAGCTGCAGCGCAAGATGGCCAGCCTCGAGCGGCAGACGACCGAGAACACGCGGCTTCGCCTCTGGATCGCCTTCGACTACGGCGGGCGGGCGGAGATCGTCGAAGCCGCGCGGAAGCTCGTCGAGTCGGGCGTCGAGCCGCGGGAGATCGACGAGAACGTCTTCGCGGCCAATCTCTACGCACCGGACATGCCGGACCCCGATCTGCTCATCCGCACGTCGGGCGAGCTGCGGGTCTCGAACTTCCTGCTCTGGCAGCTGGCCTACACGGAGCTCGTCTTCGTCGACGGCCACTGGCCCGACTTCTCGCCCAAGGACCTCGAGGCCGCCCTGTCGGCCTACGCCGCGCCGCGCGCCGCCGCTTCGGCGGGGTAGATGAGAGAGCCCGCTCGCTCACCCGCCTGCTCGTCGCGGCCGTCGGGCTGCCGCTCGTGCTCGCCGCGCTGTGGGCCGGAGGCTGGTGGCTATTCGGGCTCGTGATGCCCGCGGCGCTGCTCGCGCTGCACGAGTTCTTTGCGATGACGAAGCCGCTGCGGCCCATCGCACTCGCGGGCTACGCCGGTCTCGCGGGCGTGCTCGTGGCCCTGCAGGAGGCGGAGCTCGTGTGGGCGCTCGGCGCACTGCTGGCGACGCTCGCTCTTGCATTCCTGCTCAAGGGGCTGGCGGCCACCCAGGGCTCGTCGACGGTCTCCGTCGGAGTGACGTTGCTGGGCACCGCCTGGATCGGGCTCGGGCTGGGCTGTGTCCTGCTCCTGCGAGACACCCCGGAGTTCGGTTTCGTCGTCTCTCTGGCGGTGCTGCTGGCGATCTTCGCGGACGACACGGCCGCGTACTTCGGCGGCCGCGCGCTGGGACGCCACAAGCTCGCACCCGCAATCTCGCCCGGCAAGACGTGGGAGGGCTTCGTCTTCGGCACGCTGGCGGCGATCCTCGTCGTCTTCGTCACGCTCTACGAGGACCGCGAGGAATTCCTCACGATCGGCGAGTCGCTCCTCCTCGGTGTCGTCGTGGCGCTGGCCGCGCCTCTCGGCGACCTCTTCGAGTCCATGCTCAAGCGCGATCTCGGAGTCAAGGACTCCGGGCGCCTGCTGGCGGGTCACGGCGGCGTGCTGGACCGGATCGACGCGATTCTCTTTGCCTTCCCGGCCGCGTACTTCGCAGTCCACGCACTCCTAACGTAGAAGCAACCGAGCAGAGCCCCGTACACTGGCCGCGTGAAGAGAGTCGCGCTCCTCGGAGCCACGGGCTCGATCGGCCGCCAGGCACTCGAGATCGTCGCCGCGCACGCGGAGCTCGAGCTCGTCGCAGCCGCCTCCGGCTCGCAACCCGTGGACGGGCTGGCGCCGCTGACACAGGTCGGCGGCGATCTCACCGAGCTGCTCGAGCGCGCCGAGCCGGACGTCGTCCTCAACGCCGTTGTCGGCTTCGCAGGCCTGCCGGCCACGCTCTGGACGCTCGAGTCCGGCGTCGACCTCGCGCTCGCGAACAAGGAGAGCCTCGTCGCCGCGGGCGAGCTCGCGCTCGCCGCCCAGGAGCGGGGAGGAGGCCTACTGCTCCCCGTGGACTCGGAGCACTCGGCGTCCTTCCAGTGCCTGGAGGGGAGGAGCCCCGAGTCGGTCGAGTCGCTCGTGCTCACAGCCTCGGGCGGCCCGTTTCGCGGCAAATCCGCCGACGACCTGGCCGACGTAACCCCGAGTGAGGCGCTTGCTCATCCCACCTGGAACATGGGCCCGAAGATCACCATCGACTCCGCGACGCTCGCGAACAAGGGCCTCGAGCTGATCGAGGCGCACTTCCTGTTCGGCCTTCCCTACGACCGGCTGGAGGTCGTAGTGCACCCGACGTCGATCGTCCACGCCCTGGTGCGCTTCCGCGACGGCGCGGCGCTCGCGCATCTCGGCTACCCGGACATGCGCGTTCCCATCTCGTATGCGCTCACGTACCCGGAGCGGGCTGCGACGCCGGTGCCATCACTCGACCTCGCCGCGGGCATGACGCTCGAGTTCCACGCGCCGGACCTCGAGGCGTTCCCGCTGCTCGCGCTCGCGCGGGAGGCGGGGGAGCGCGGCGGGACCGCTCCGTGCGTGTTCAACGCCGCCAACGAGGTCGCCGTGGAGGCCTTCCTGGAGGAGCGGATCCGTTTTGCCGATATCGCCGAGATCGTGGCCGCATCGCTCGAGACCCTCGATCTGAGCCCCGCCCGTGACGTGGAGGAGCTCATCGCAGCCGACGCCCAGACGCGCGCCTTCGCGGAGGGAGCGCTGTCCCGCGCATGAGCATCCTGGTCGCCATCCTGGGCCTGGCCCTGCTCATCGTCATCCACGAGCTCGGCCACTTCTACGGCGCCCTGGCCGTCGGCATGCGCCCGCGGGGCTTCTCGATCGGCTTCGGGCCGCCGCTCGCGAAGGTGCGGCGGAACGACATCGACTACGCGTTCCGCGCGATTCCGCTCGGGGGCTACGTGACGATTCCGGGCATGACGCGGCCGCAGGCGTCGGACGTCGACGCGTTCTTCGGCGGGGCCATCCACGATGCGCCCGAGCTCGTCGGCCCGGCGGAGCGCCTGAAGCGCGCTCTCTCGGCCGAGGATTGGCAGCAGGCGCGGGTCGAGCTCGACGCCTTCGAGGCAGCCGTGAAGGAGAGCGGCTCATCGTCCGGCGTCGACCGCGGTCTCAAGCACATCCGCGACAGCCTCTCCGAGGACGCGTACTGGAAGCAGGCGATCTGGAAGCGCCTCGTGGCGATCGGCGCAGGCCCGGCGACGAACCTCGCCTTCGCCGTCGTCATCTTCGCCGTCGTCCTCATGTCTGCGGGCGGCAAGGCCACGACGACCGTGGAGGAGGTGTTCGAGGACCGCCCGGCGCACGCGATCGGCCTCCAGCCGGGCGACAGGATCCTCGAGATCGACGGCGCGCCCGTGACGCCGGACAAGATCACCGAGCGCATCTCCGGTTCCGAGGGAGGCGCGCTGTTGCTCGTCGTCCTCCGCAACGGCGAGCGGGTCACGCTCGGCCCGGTGCGCGCCAGGCTCGACGAGGGCGTCTACCGGCTCGGCTTTCGTCTGGGCGCGCAGCCGCTGGGTGCCTTCGAGTCGATGCAGGAGTCGGTGCTCCTCGCCGTGCGGTTGACCGGCGAGATCGGCAAATCGCTCGGCAACATCGTCCACGAGGAAGGGCGCGAGCAGATCGCCAGCCCGATCGGCATCGTCGACGAGTCCTCGTCGGCTGCGCGGCAGGGATGGGAGTCGTACCTCGCCGTGCTGGCGTTCATCAGCCTGTCGCTGGGCCTCTTGAACCTCTTGCCGTTGCTGCCCCTCGACGGCGGGCACATCGTGTTCGCGGTCGCCGAGAAGATTCGCGGCCACGCGATCCGCCGGGAGATCTACGAACGCGTCTCGGTCGTGGGCATCGCCGTCGTCTTGCTGCTCTTCTTCGTCGGCCTGACGAACGACGTCGGCCGCCTCGGCGGCTAGAGCACTACGGGCCGCCGGCTCCGGCGAGCCTGTGGATGCATTGGCACACAATTGTCACACCTCAGTGCCAGGAAGTCGTTTCACAAAGCCTGAGCCAAGCGGCGCCAGCAGACGAGGGCGCAGCCAAGCGTGAGGAAGGCGAGGTAGAGGTCGTCACGCCGCTCCCAGCGCGTCGCCAACCGTCGCATGAACGACAGCCAGGCGAAGGTGCGCTCGATGGCCGTGCGCTCACGGGCCATGCAGTCGCGCTTGCGCCCCTCGCCGTGGCGGTTGCGGACGGCGATACGCGGCTCGTAGCCGCGGGCGGAGATGCCCTCGCGCACCGCTCGGGAGTCGTAGCCGCGATCGGCCAGCACCAGCCGACCCTCCCCGGCAGCACCATGGCCGGCCGCGTCGAGCAGCGGCAGCAGGTAGCCGTAGTCATTGACGTTGGCGGCCGACAGCTCGACCGCCAAGGGCAGGCCCTGGCCGTCGACGATCAGGTGGCGCTTGGTGGCCGTGCGGCCGCGATCCACCGGGCTTCGCCCAGTCTGCGAGCCCCCTTTTTCGCCGGCGCGATCGAGGGCACTGGGACCTGTCCGCTTCGGCCGATGGTGGGAATCTGAGGCGCGTCTACAATCGCCGAAGGGTGGCCAGCGAGCGGCAGATCTCGGTCGGCGGCGTCGCCATTGGTGGCGGGGCCCCCGTCGTCGTGCAGTCGATGACGCTGACGAAGACGCACGACGTCGAGGCCACGACCGCGCAGATCGCCGCGCTCGCGTCCGCCGGCTGCGAGGTCGTGCGCGTGGCCGTCCCGAAGACCGAGGACGCCGAGGCTCTCCCGAAGATCGTCCGCCTGTCGCCGCTGCCCGTCATCGCCGACATCCACTTCAACGCCTCGCTCGCGCTGAAGGCGATCGAGGGCGGCGTCGCGGCCGTTCGCATCAACCCGGGCAACATCGGCGGGCCCGACAAGGTCGAGCTCGTCGTGAGAGGCCGCGAAGCGGGCAGGCATCCCGATGCGGATCGGTGCCAACTCGGGCTCGCTGCCCAAGCATCTCGCAGCCCTCGCGCAGGAGGATCAGGCCGAGGCGCTCGTCGAGGCGGCGCTCGAGGAGGTGCGGCTGCTCGAGGCGCTCGACTACCGCGACTTCAAGATCTCCGTGAAGTCGAGCCACGTGCCGACGATGATCCGCGCCTACCGGATGCTCTCCGCGAAGGTGCCGTACCCGCTGCACCTCGGCGTCACCGAGGCGGGGACGCCGTTCGCGGGCGGCATCAAGAGCGCTGTCGGCATGGGCGCGCTGCTCGTCGACGGGATCGGCGACACGATGCGCGTGTCGCTGACGGCCGATCCGGTCGAGGAAGTGAAGGTCGCCTGGGAGATCCTCAAGGCGCTCGGCCTGCGTGAGCGGGGCCCGATCCTCATCGCCTGCCCATCGTGCGGACGCGACAACGTCGGCGTGGAGAAGCTCGCGGCGAAGGTCGAGGAGCGCCTGGACCGCTACCAGGAGGCGTTCGAGGTCGCCGTGCTCGGCTGTGCGGTCAACGGGCCCTGGCGAGGCAGGGGACGCCGACTTCGGCATCGCCGGCGGCCGCGACGTCGGCTTCGTCTACGCGCACGGCCGCGTGCTGAAGAAGGTGCCGTCGGACGTGCTCGTGGACGAGCTGTTCGGCGAGATCGACGCGTGGATCGCCGACGGCATGCAGCGGCCGAAGCGGCTGAAGATGGCGAAGCCGGCGGCGCTGGCCATGGCCGAGGCCAGCATGATCCCGCTCGATTAACCTGGCCTGATGCGGGCTTCGAAGCTCTTCCTGCCGACTCTGCGCGACGATCCGGCCGACGCGGAGGCCGCGAGCCACAAGCTGCTCGTGCGCGGCGGCTTCATCCGGCAGGTCAGCGCGGGCCTCTGGACGTTCCTGCCGCTCGGCTGGCGGGTGCACCGCAAGATCGAGCAGATCATCCGCGAGGAGATGAACGCGATCGGCGGTCAGGAGATGCTGATGCCGCTGCTCACGCCCGTCGAGCTCTGGGAGGCGACGGGGCGGGACAAGATCCCCGAGCTCTTTCACCTCCAGGACCGCACGGGCCGACGGTACATCCTGCCCTTGACGCACGAGGAGACGGTGACCTACCACGCCCGGGAGCTCCAGTCATACAAGGAGCTGCCGCAGCTCTGGTACCACTTCGCCGTCAAGGACCGCGACGAGCCGCGGCCCCGCGGCGGGCTGCTGCGGGTGCGCGAGTTCATCATGAAGGACGCCTACTCGTTCGACCGCGACGAGGCCGGTGCGCGCGAGAGCTTCGAGGCGGAACCGCGGCGCTTACCGGCGGATCTTCGACCGCTGCGAGTTGGAAGCGCTCGACGTCCAGGCCGAGAGCGGGATCATGGGCGGCAAGCTCTCGCATTGGCTTCCTGGCGCCCGCGGGCTCGGGCGAGAACACGCTCGTCACGTGCGAGAACGGCGACTATGCGGCCGATCTGGAGATCGCGCGAGCGCTGCCTCGAGCCCCCGCCTTCCCCGAGCCGCTGGAGGCGCCGGAGGAGGTGGAGACGCCCGGCGTGGAGACGATCGAGGCGCTCGCCGAGTTGCTCGGCATCGATACCGCCGCAACCTCCAAGGCGATGCCCGTCGTGACAGCAGACGAGACGCTCGTGCTCGCGCTCGTACGCGGCGACGACCGGCTGTCGGAGACGAAGCTCTACGACGCTCTCGCCGGTGCGTCCCGGCCTGCCAACGACGAGGAGATCCGGGCCGCGTTCGGTGCCGGAGGGGGGTCGCTCGGCCCCGTAGGGTTCGAGGGCACCGTTCTCGCAGACGAGACGCTGCGTTCAGGCCAGTTCGTGGCAGGAGCAAACCGAGACGGCTGGCACCTCCGCGGGGTCGAGGCCGGTCGCGACTACGAGCCGCGAGTTCGCCGACCTCCGCGAGCCGCGCGAAGGCGACGTGTGCCCCGAGTGCGGCGGCGCGCTCCAGTTCCGGACGGCGATCGAGGTCGGCCACATCTTCAACTTCGGCACCTTCTACTCGGGTCCGCTGAAGGCGACGTTCCTCGACGAGGACGGGCGTGAGCAGCCGCTGCTCGGCGGCAGCTACGGCATCGGGCCCGGCCGCGTTATGGCGGCCATCGTCGAGCAGCACCACGACGAGCGCGGGATCGTCTGGCCACGGTCGGTCGCGCCGTACGACGTTCACATCGTGTGCGCTGCCCGGGCTCGAGGCAGCAGGCGGAGGCGCTCGAGCAGCGGCTGGAGGCCGCGGGGGCGTCCGTGCTGCTCGACGACCGCGAGCTCCGCGCCGGCGAGAAGTTCGCCGACGCCGACCTCATCGGCTGCCCCTACCGGATCACGGTCGGCAAGAAGACGCTCGAAGACGGAGCGGTGGACGTCCTCGTGCGGCAGACTGGGGAGGAGCAGCGGGTGCAGCTGGAAGAGGTGACGGTCTGATGTCGAGAAGGCGGCGGTTCAGCGAGCAGCCCTTCGGCGAGACGGCGATCAGGCTGATGGCCGAGACGGGCGTGACGTTCCGGGGTCTCGCCGCGAAGACGGGCCTGTCCGCCGGCTACCTCAACCACATCATGCACGGCAACCGGCCGGTGCCTTCGAACGAGATCCTCGCGCGGCTGGCGAGCGCGCTCGGCGTCGAGCCCGAGCACTTCCTCGAGTATCGGGTGCGCGTGATCACCGAGCGGCTCGAGCGGATGCCCGACCTCGTCGACCGCCTCTACAAGCGGCTCGGCTGACAGCTATTCGAGCGCGTCGAGCGGGTCGACGGCAGCGCCGCGCACCCGCACCTCGAAGTGGAGGTGGGGGCCTGTAGAGCGTCCGGTCGAGCCGACCGTGCCGAGCTGAGCTGCCGAGCGAGACGCGCTCGAGCAGGCCGACGTCGATCTGCGCGAGATGCGCATGGAGCGTCCTGACGCCGCTGCCGTGTGCGACGACGACCGCGTTGCCGAAGCTGCCCAGCGGGCCCGCCCACACGACGCGCCCTGCTCGGGAGGCCGTCACCGGCGTTCCCGCAGGGGCGACGAAGTCGAGGCCGGCATGGAAGGCGCCGCCCCGGGGACCGAACCCGTCGCCGAGCTCTCCGGCGACCGGCCGGCTGAGCGCGAGGGGGCTCGTGGGCCGAGGCTGACGCAGCGCCGACACGGTCCTCGGTCCGGCGACGCCGATTCGCGGCAAGCGGGCGAAGCGCTGGAAGCGGCGCACCGCGGCCTCCAGGCGTGGGCCGAAGGCGCCGTCGAACGGCCCCGAGGGAAAGCCGTGCCAGGCGAGCTTGAACTGGAGCTCGGCGACGTCCCAGCCTCGTGCGCCGACGGCCAGCGAGCGGGCGCCGAGCTCCGGCTTGCCGAGGCGTCCGAGCGCCTGGCGTGTGCGGGGGCCGACGATGCCGTCGGGCTCGAGCCCCTGCCGCTGTTGGAACACGAGCAGCGCTTCCTCCGTCTCCGGCTCCGCGCCAGCCGTCGACCGCGCCCGCATAAGCGTCGGCGGCCCGCAGCGCCACCTGCAGCGCGGCGATGTCGGCGCTGCCGGCAGCCCCCGGCCGGCCCGACGCCGGAAGCAGGCAAAGCGCACAGATCGTGCCCACAGATGCAGCGAGAAGACGCATCCACTACCTCTTTCGGCACGCAGGGTCTGTGACCTGATTGTTCGCGCTTTGTAAGGGTTTTGCTCGGCCTTTTCGGAGGCAGGAATGGGGGTCTTCCGGGCGAAGCCCACATGCGATGGGAACGGCGTTCGTCACAAACCCCTGCAAAGCCAACGGATCGACCGGCGGCCTCTCAGGTCCCTCTGTCAGGGTGCCGATAACCTGCCGGAACGTCAGTTGCAGAGCAGAAAGGGCTTGTGTATGCTCGCCCCCTTGGCCGTGCCGGACCGGATCGACGACGTGCGCTTGAGCCGTATCGACGGTGTCTGTCCGGCCGCCGTGATACGGAATGACGGCTTGAACCAGCCGTTGTTGTTGACCGAAGGTAGCCCGTCGCGGCTATCTACATCCGAGTAAGGAGGAGGGAGACCTCAGATGCACTTCAGTAGATCCCTCGCAGGCGTAGCCCTACTCGGCGTCTTTGCTGCCATGGCTTTTGCCGGCGCAGCGACGGGCGCGCCTGCACAATCAGAGCAGTCACAGGCCGCGGTGCCGCCATGCGGGCCAGAGCCTGGAGCTGGAAAGGCTGGGCACCGGTCGCATGTCGGCAGGCGGCGCCGGGCCAGTGGAGAAGAACCCGTACAAGGCCGTACTGCAGGCCAACGCGAAGGGCGAACTGCTCGCCGCCAAGACTGACCGGAACGTTCCGAAGGTCCAGAAGGCGGCGCTGTCGTACAAGGCGCCGTCGGGCCTGAACGCGACGGCGGTCGCTACGCAGGACCAGCCGATCACATTCAAGAACCCGGCGGTGGTGTCCAAGGCAGGCGTCAACGCCTGGCAGCAGGAGACGTTCGGTGGCTTTAACCTCGAGCCACCCGACCCCTCGCTGTGTGCAGGAGCGGGCTTCGTCGTTCAGGTCGTGAACAGCCAGGTCCAGATCTCGGACGGCAACCTGAACAAGCTGACGCCGCCGATCGCGATGGAAGCGTTCTTCGGTGACTTCGTCAACAGCCTGTTCGACCCGCTGTGCTCGTACAACCACTCGACGGGCCGCTTCTACATGACGGAGGCCGTGTCGGACTTCGCGACGTTCTCCGGCGTCTACATCGCCGTGAGCACGAGCTCGGACCCGCGCGGGGTGTGGAACATCTACTTCCTCGACCTGGGGACCTTCGGCGGTGACGATCCGGACACAATTGCGGTGGAGGGGTGCGTGAACGGCCTCTGCCTCGCCGACCAGCCGAACCTCGGGTCGGACCAGAACACGATCTCGATCTCCACGAACCAGTTCGGCCTCACCGGTGCGGAGTGCGTCAGCGGCTTCTGTGGCGCTGCGTACGTCCTCATCGACAAGGTCGCGATGGCGCTCGGGCTACCGTTCCCGAACGTCGTGGCGTTCGACACTCGGCGCTGCGCCGGCCGATTTCGCCGGACTTCGACTTCGGAAACTGCGTCACCGATTTCGGAGCGTGCTGGTACTCGATCCAGCCGTCGGACGCAGCCAACGGGCGCTACGACACCCGCAACGGCGGACAGCAGTGGGCGCTGAGCGCGCTGGACTTCTTCGGGATCAGCGACAACCGAGTCGCCCTCTGGCGGTTCGATAACACCCAGTCGATCGGAGCGTTCATCCCTGACATCGGGGCCGAGCTGACGGTGCACCACTACAACGGGCACTCGTACTCGAACCCGCCGTTCGCTGCACAGCCGCAGAACCCGACGTCTCCGATTCAGCCGAACGGGAACCCGCTGGGCGACTTCCTCGTCCTCGTCGGGGCGTGCCCGCCCGGCAACCCGCCGGCCGGCTGTAGCAACCCGGGCCCGATCCAGACGAACGACGACCGGATGCGGGACACGATGATGACCACCATCGGAACCTGCAACCCGCCGCACTCGTCCTGCACGCGGGTCATGTGGGGCGGCCTGACCACCGCCATCGGCGGTAGGGCCGGCATCCTGATGTTCGGGATGACCCTCGGGAGCACTGGGTTCTCGAGCAGCCTCACGCAGGACATGGACGATCCACAACCCGTCCAACGACGTGTACTTCCCGGCTGTCACGCTTGCCGACAGCGGGCTCGCACTCGCCACCTACACGGTGAGCGGGTCGGCGAGGTTCGCGTCGGCCGCGTACTCGACGTTCTCGCTGTCGCAGGCTCCGGGCGCGATCCAGGTCGCGAACCAGGGCCTCGGCGTGCAGGACGGCTTCACGCAGTACACCGTCTTCACGGGCTCGTACCGCCCGCGCTGGGGTGACTACTCGGGAGCCGCGACGATGGGGAACTCGATCTACTTCACGACCGAGTACATCCCTGACGCGAACTGCTCGCTGCAGGCGTTCATCATTGACGACACCTGTGGCCCGTCCACGGGGCACCCGGCGCAGCAGAACATCTCCCCGAGAGTGGAGAACGCCAGAAAGCGGACGTTCTTCGCCAACTGGGGCACGTCACTCAACAAGGCGCCTGTGCCGTCGCACCACCCCTAGGCGGTTCGGTAGAACACCACCGCCACGGCCAAGGTCGGAAGGCGGCGGGGCGAAAGCCCCGCCGCCTTCTTCTTTATGGAGAGGTATCGTGCAGGGACATCGGGGCGTGGCGCAGCCTGGTTAGCGCGCTAGTCTGGGGGACTAGAGGTCGGCAGTTCGAATCTGCCCGCCCCGACTGGAAAGCCCGCCGCAAATGGTGGGTTTTCATTCTCTTCGAAACGAACGCAGTTCCGCCCGTGGCCCTTCGTGGCCCCTTCGGCAGGCAAAGAGGCCCGGCGCGGGGTCGAACGCTCTCGACGCCGAGAGTGCTTCCCCGCCCCGCCGGGCCTGGTCGAGCGTAGCCCCGCCCTGTCCGCGACGATATGACCCGCTTAGGTCAATTCCGCCGGGGGCGAGGAGGCCCGGCGCGCGATTGAACGCCCGCGGCCGTCGAGTGCTTTCCGCGCAGCTGCCGGGCCGCGTTGAGCGTAACTCCGCGGCGAGCTCGGGCGCTAGATGTCTATTTCGGCGGGAGCGATGTCGTAGCGGGACATGATCTCGGCTATCGCGGTCGAGTCGATCGGCTCCTTGGCCATCACGCCGGCCATTTCACGGATGTAGCTCTCGAGCCCGGCGGGCGTGCCCATGTTGAGCAGCCGCACCGGTTTGTCCGTTCGGTTCGAGAAGGTATGTGCGGTTCCCGGCGGAACGTGGACGAACGCGCCGTCGGCAAGATCGAGAGTCTCGTTGCCGAGTTGCATCGTGAGAGTCCCTTCGAGCACGTAGAACATGTCGAAGGTCTCACGATGCACGTGGGGCTTCGGGCCCACGAAACCGGGCCTGAGCGTCGTCTCGAGCAGCGCGAAGCGACCGCTCGTCGTCTCGGCGTCAGCCTTGATGACGACGGACGACTCGCCGAGCTGGATGCACTCGCCTTCGCCGGGACGCAAGACGATCGGCCTCATCTGTGACACACGTCGAGCGTAGTCGGCGACGTGCCCGAGCGCTAGATGGCTCTTTCGGCCTAGCCGCCCGCTCCCGGCCGCAGCGCACAACGATGGAGAGCCGCCCGAAGGGCGCCTCTCATGGCGCGCCGGGTGTGCCTGAGCCGCAGCCGCTGTGCCGTTTTGGCGAGCAAGCCCGCGCTCGCGGAGTCGGTAGCCAAAGCGCCAACCCCAATCGGGCATCGCGCCGACGAAGGAGCTGCCGGAGCGGGGCCTACTCCGCGGGCACACTGGCCATGTTCTCGCCGTCCGCTGATCCGAGCGCAGAGACGACGGTGGCGAGCCCATCCTCTGACGCGGCTGCGGCCGTCACGGTCGGGGCGTTCGCGGCGGGCCACCGCCTGCGGCGCGGGCGCCCCGATTCATTCGAGGCACCCATAATGAGCCAGGGCGCAGAGGAGCTTTCCCCCCGGTGAGTCCTCCGCGCCCCACGTATCTCTTCCCACATCGCCGTTCCGCTAAAGCGATGGCGAAGAGGCTTTGCGGAATCTTGACGTTACGCATACGCTGCGCGACTGCGGCTTGGCCGCTCGGTCTCAGCCTCCCCCGGGCAGAGACCGGGCGGCGTTTTTTTAGGGGCAAAACGCCGCGTTCACCACTCATCTCTATTCCCCAAGAGTCATGGCCGCGTGACGGCGCGACGGTGAGATCGTGAGCGATCAGCGCAGATTCATCGAAACGGAGCTGGGTTAGCTGGCCTAGTCTGCGGCCTCCAACGAGCTAATCCGTATTGCGCTGAAAGAGGTTGAAGATGTTCCCCTCGGTGTCCTTGCATTCTGCGAAGCGCCCATTGTTGATCGCCAACGACGGTATCTCCGCAGCGAGCCGTGCGGGGATCTCCCTAACCTCACCCACTTCGCCGCCGAGTTCCTGAACCCGAACGAGCGCAGCGTCGAGATCAGCCGTCTCCATGTACACGTTCGGATGGCCCGGTTCGTCGCCCGGCGAGATCGCCACTCCGATGTCAGGGCCGATCTGGGACATCCGATAGTCGAATTCCTCGGTCAGTCCGCTTCCGAACTCCCATCCAAGCACGCCGCTCCAGAACTGCTGTGCGCGGTCGATGTCCTTCGACGGGAACTCCATGTACGTGACCCTGCCTTCCACGGTGAGCCTCCTTTTCGCTACGGCGACTCTACGCGGCGTGGCCCCTTTGTGGCCCCCTCTTTCCCCTGCTCGTCCAGCACATCTGCCGCGCGGGGGGAGGTCGATCGGCCGCGTCTGTCTCTAGGGCCCGTCAGCCACTGACCGAGGGGGAGGCATCCAGCACCGTCACCTCGCCGGCATCGACCACGATGGACTGTCCGTCGTCGAGAGTGACGAAGAAGCGCTCGTCAGGACCGGCCTCCGCGGTGCCCTCCCGGCCATCGGCCATACGGACCCGGGTTGTCGGCCGCTCCAGCGGCCCAGGTTCCGTTGCGGCGGCGGGGGTCGCCGCGAGCAGGATCACTCCCCCACCTAGCCCGAGCTCGCTGATCTTCACGATGCTTCGTCCCGCGAACCCCACGTACAAGGATGGATCCGACGGCACGGACCATTGGTCGAAGAAGCAATTCGTCGGCAGTCCGCGCATCGCTCCGGTATCCAGCAAACGCTGCCAGGTCACACCGTCGGTGGTCATGAAGGCCCCGGCGACCCCCACCGCGAACCGTCTGCGCCCGTCGAACGGGTCGAACTGCATGTCGCTCAGGACGACCTGGGTCGTGTCGCCGAACTCGTCGCGATCGGCCGGGATCCGGCCGTTGCACGTGACCATGCGCTCCAGGCTTTCGTCCACCTGCCAGGTGGTGCCGCCGTCATCGGAGCGCTTGATGCGATCGCCGTCGATCACGTAGAGCAGGTTCGGGTCGTAAGGACTGACGAAAAAGCGCTTCGCCTGGTTGGCGCCCCCTCCCGGGATGAGCTGTTGCCAGACGGCCATTCCCTCCGTCCATTTCCAGAGCCGCTTGCTCATGTTGCCGCCGACGTAGAACACGGTGCCTTCGTGGCCACCCGAGGCCTGCACGACGCCGATGCTCGGATCCGGCAGGAAAGGCCCGACCTGCTCGGCGGGGCCGCTCTTGCGGTGACCGAAGTTCGGGACGACGAACAGCGGCTGCTCCCGGAACGTGCCGCCCGTCAGAGCCGGCGAGACAAGCACCCCGGCATCTCCGAACCCGACGATGTCGGCCCTCTTCTCGCCGGTCACGTCGGCCAGGAGCCGCGTGTGGTTCTCCACGCGCCAGTCCTGTTGGAAGCCGAAATCCTCGAGGGCGAGCTGCGGTGTGAAGGCGAACGACCCGTCGCCGTTGCTGAGCGCCACGAACACCCCGGCGTCGCCGAACCCGACGATATCGGCCTTGCCGTCGCCCGTGATGTCGGCCAGCAAGCGCGGGTGCTTCTCCACCCGCCAACGCCGGCCTCGAAGCCGAGGTCCGCCAACACGAACTGCGCCGCCTGGAACGAGCCGTCGCCGTTGCTGAGCGCCGTCCACACGCCGGCATCGCCGAAGCCGACGATGTCGGCGCGGCCGTCACCGGTGATGTCGGCCAGGAAGCGCGGATGCTTGTCCACGCGCCAGCCCTGTTCGAAGCCGAGCTCTGCCTGCACGAACTGCGCCGCCTGGAAGGAGCCGTCGCCGTTGCTGAGCGCCGTCCACACGCCGGCGTCGCCGAAGCCGACGATGTCGGCGCGGCCGTCGCCGGTGATGTCGGCCAGGAAGCGCGGGTGCTTGTCCACGCGCCAGCCCTGTTCGAAGCCGAGCTCTGCCTGCACGAACTGCGCCGCCTGGAAGGAGCCGTCGCCGTTGCTGAGCGCCGTCCACACGCCGGCGTCGCCGAAGCCGACGATGTCCGCTTTGCCGTCGCCCGTGATGTCGGCCAGGAAGCGCGGATGCTTGTCCACGCGCCAGCCCTGTTCGAAGCCCAGCTCTGCCTGCACGAACTGCGCCGCCTGGAAGGAGCCGTCGCCGTTGCTGAGCGCCGTCCACACGCCGGCGTCGCCGAAGCCGACGATGTCGGCTTTGCCGTCACCGGTGATGTCGGCCAGGAAGCGCGGATGCTTGTCCACGCGCCAGCCCTGCTCGAAGCCGAGCTCTGCCAGCACGAACTGCGGATCGGCGAAGAGCCCGCTGCCCTTGCTGAGGGCCGTCCACGCTCCGGCGTCCCCGAAGCCCACGACGTCGGCCTTGCCATCAGCGGTGATGTCGGCGAGGAAGCGGGGATGCCGGTCGACGAGCCATCCGCCCGGAGTGTCCCAGTCCGTGCGCTCCTCGATAGAACGGAGTTCACGGGCGCGAAGGAGGACGGCGAGGTGGTCGCCAAATGTCGTAGGCGGGTCGTCCCTCTTGAAGTTGCCGAAGAAGCGGATGACCACGCAGTCCGTGGGCAACGATGGGTCGTCCGCCGGCAGGTTATGGACGAGCGGACGGTAGCCACGAATCCCAAAGCCGCTGCTGGCGTTCCAGATCCTGCTTCCCGTTCGCAACGAAGGCCCGGGGATGATCTGTTCATGACCGGAAGAGCTGATGTCGGGGAGATTGCCGGGCTGAGTCTCGTACAGCGCCACGGTCTGGTCCCAGCGTGGGGTGAAGATGAGCATCGAGTGCGGCCGCAACGGGTCGGCCCAGGAGGTGTCGTTGTCCCCGCCGCCGTACCGTTGCGAGCGCCAGTGCTGTCCGCCGTCGTGGGAGGCAAACCCGTCGTTGTCGCCGGTGTTGAGCGAGAGCAATGGGCCCTGCCCCGAGACCGCGGCGCCGGCGAAGTTCACCGTGGATAGCGAGCTGATGCTCCCCGCCGGCTCGAAGGTGATCCCGCCATCGGTGCTTCGATCGATGCCGCCGTCGCTCAGGAGCCAAACGGTGCCCGCGTTCGCCACGTACCTGCCGTCGTCGAACCCGGCGTGAAAATCGGGAGACAGGAACAGGCCATGGAGGTCGACGTGGACCTGGCCTGTCGTGTCGAGCTGGTGCCAGTCCGACGCGGACTGGGGATCGAGCGGTGCGACCGACGCCTCGCCGATGTTGTCGCCGAAGAAGCGTTGCGGCCCATAGAACAGTGCCTCGCCCTGACCCGGCCGGGTGATGGCGAGCCACACGTTCCCGGAGTCCTGGCCGCCGACCGTCGGGATCGGGACGTCTTGCCACGTCGACGCCATCGTCTGCGCGAAGTCACTGAAGTCACCGCGGAACAACTGGGGCGGGTTCGGGGCTGCGTTCGCATTACGCGTAACGAACACCTCGAACGGGGAACGTGGCGACACCACCATGACGCACTCGTTGTTCCCATTGGCAAGAGCGACGGCGCTCCCGATCGGGCTCGGCAGCGCGCCGGCATCGGGGATCCAGGTATCGCCACCGTCGAGAGAGACCTGGATCATGTTGTTGGTCAGCGCGTAGACAGCCGGCGGACGCAGGGTCCCGGCGGGCGTGGCAGCGACCGCCACATGGTTGGCCGGCACAGGGGTTGGGGGGACGGTTTGGCCTGTGGCGGTCTGCCAGGTCGCACCAGCGTCCCGGCTGACAGCCAACGAGTTTTCGCCGGCGGCGAAGACGAGGTGTGCAGTGCCTGGCACCCAGACCAGCTGGCCAGCGGCGGGCGGGCCCCCTCCTGGACGCGGGAAGGAGTGGACGGGCGACCAGGTCCCACCACCGTTAGTGGAACGCCAGATGCCTGCGTCCTCGATCTCGCGGTCGCTTCGCGCGATGGCGAGGACGGTCAGCAGGTCGCCGAAGTTCGGCAGCACGAACTATCGCTCCTGGAAGGAGCCGTCGCCGTTGCTGCAGCGCCGTCCACACGCCGGCGTCGCCGAAGCCCACGATGTCGGCTCTGCGGTCACCGGTGATGTCTGCCAGGAAGCGGGGATGCTTCTCCACCCGCCAGCCACCGGCCTCGAAGCCGAGGTCTGCCAGCACGAACTTCGGCTCCTGGAACGAGCCGTCGCCGTTGCTGCGCGCCGTCCACACGCCGGCGTCGCCGAAGCCGACGATGTCGGCCTTGCCGTCACCGGTGATGTCTGCCAGGAAGCGGGGATGCTTCTCCACTCGCCAGCCACCGGCCTCGAAGCCGAGGTCTGCCAGCACGAACTTTGGCTCCTGGAACGAGCCGTCGCCGTTGCTGCGCGCCGTCCACACGCCGGCGTCGCCGAAGCCGACGATGTCGGCGCTGCGGTCACCGGTGATGTCTGCCAGGAAGCGGGGGTGCTTCTCCACTCGCCAGCCACCGGCCTCGAAGCCGAGGTCTGCCAGCACGAACTTCGGCTCCTGGAACGAGCCGTCGCCGTTGCTGCGCGCCGTCCACACGCCGGCGTCGCCGAAGCCGACGATGTCGGCCTTGCCGTCACCGGTGATGTCGGCCAGGAAGCGGGGATGCTTCTCCACTCGCCAGCCACCGGCCTCGAAGCCGAGGTCTGCCAGCACGAACTTCGGCTCCTGGAACGAGCCGTCGCCGTTGCTGCGCGCCGTCCATACGCCGGCGTCGCCGAAGCCGACGATGTCGGCCTTGCCGTCACCGGTGATGTCGGCCAGGAAGCGCGGGTGCTTCTCCACTCGCCAGCCACCGGCCTCGAAGCCGAGGTCTGCCAGCACGAACTTCGGCTCCTGGAAGGAGCCGTCGCCGTTGCTCCGCGCCGTCCACACGCCGGCGTCGCCGAAGCCGACGATGTCGGCCTTGCCGTCACCGGTGATGTCGGCCAGGAAGCGGGGATGCCGGTCGACGCGCCACCCACCGGCCTGGAGGCAGAAGTCGGCCAGCACGACCCGTGGGGGCTGAAAGGTGCCGTCGCCGTTGCTCAGCGCCGTCCACACCCCTGTGTCGCCGAAGCCCACGATGTCGGCTCGGCCGTCACCGGTGATGTCAGCAAGGAACCGTGGATTCCGGTCGACGAGCCAGCGCGCGGATTCCGGCCCAACCGCGACCGACGGAATGCAGCACCCACCGAGGGCGCCCGGCACGCCGAACTGGTCGGGTGCGGGCTGTTCCCATGCCAGCTGCACCCAGGACTCGCCACCGTCCTCCGAGACCCACAGGCCACTCGAGAGCGAGCCGGCGAAGACGAGCTTGCCGTCGTCCGAGCTCGCGAGCGAAAGCATCCGCCCGGTCACGTCCTGCCAATTCGGTCCAAACGACATGTTGGACCTGTTCGGGCTCACATCAGTGATGGTGACCATGCGTGGGCTCCCTCAGCTGTGGGGGTAAGGGGCGCGGCCGCGGCACGGGCTAGCCGCCCTGGGCGGTCGCGAGCGTGCGGCGCACCCAGCGCGCCGTCGCGAATCCGATCACAGAGCAGAGGGCGACCAGCGGGATGTCGATCAGGAGGAACTCCCAGCCGATCCTGTACTCGCCGCTGATGATCGTCGCGAGCGCGCCGAGCACGACGGACGCGCCGACGCCCACCGTGAGACGCATCTGCGGCCGGATCAGCGGTAGCGCCGCGCCCAGCAGCAGGCCGCTCACGATCGGAAACAGCTCGTGCATTCGTCCACCCCTTCCGGTCTTCGTCACCCGACCACCAGGCCGGACAACGTGTCCAGATACTCCCAGTGACGCCACTGCGGCAACTTCGCGTCCTGGGCACAGCTCCTTCTGAGTGAGCCGCGAATCTGACATACGACGCACGGCGCGTCAAGGAGATTCGTTGCCGGAGAAGCCCGCCGGAGTTGCCCGCCGGTCGTTCCGACAGGTGCGCGAGAATTGCGCGCGATGGGCATCGTGGCTCTCGCCGCCGGCTTCACGATCCTGACGGCGGCCGCCGTGCTCGTGGCAGCGTCGCTGCGGTTGCCCACGGCGACCGACGCCGCTCTCGCTGCATACGTTGTCTTCGGCGCCGTGGCGGTTGTCATTGCTCTGGCGTTGTCGCCGTTTCACGCCTTGACCATCGCTGGGCTTCTGGGCGGCGCTGTCTGCGCGCTCGCCGTGGCGATCGCGGTCTGGGCGTCGAGGGGGCGCCCGTCGCTGCCGCTGGACGGAGTTGCTCGGACGGCCCGCGACGCCCTGCGAGATACGCCAGTCCTGATTCTCGCCTGCGGCGTTGCTCTGGCCCTCGCCTATTCCGCCGCGCTCGCGCTGGCGACTCCCGCCAACAACTTCGACAGTCTTCGCTACCACCTCGCGCGTGCGGCGTTCTGGAAGCAGGAGCATGCGATCGAACACATCGCGGGGGCGAATGACGCGCGGCTCAACGTGTTCCCGCCGGCGGCCGAGATCATGTCTGCGTGGGCGATGATTCTCGAAGGGAGCGAGCGCTTTGCGAGCCTCTTCCAGCTTCTCGCGCTGCTGGCCACAGTTGTCGCTGCGGCCGGGATCTCCCGCCGGCTGGGACTGACGGCACGGCAGGCGGCGTTCGGGGCCCTGCTCTTCGCTTCGCTGCCGGTCGTAGCGCTCCAGTCGTCTGCGCCGCTCACCGACGTCACTCTCTGCTCGTACGTCGTCACGGCGGTGTACTTCGTGGTCTCTCGAGCCCGCCACGGGCTGGCGCTTGGGGCTGTCGCCTTGGCCCTCGCCGTTGCAACGAAGGCCACAGCATTCCTGGCCTTGCCCTTGATCGCCGTGGCTGCCGTCGTCGTCAGGCCGCGGACGGAGTGGTTACGGATCGCCGTCTACGGCGTGGGCGCGCTGCTGGTCGGCGGCTTCTGGTACGCGGTCAACCTCGTGGAGACGGGAGAAGTCCTCCCGGACTTCGGGGAACAGGAAGAGAATCCGGGGCAGGGGAGCGGCGCCGCAACCAACGGCCTGGGTCGCCTCACGAGGACGATGGTCGACGCGGTCGATCCGTCGGGAGCCGTCGGACGCGATCGCTTTCTGTTCGCCGTGGTCGCCCTCGCCCTGGCCCTGGCCGGAATGATCCTCGCGGTACGCAGGAGATCGCCAAGGCGAGCGTTCGTGCTGTTCGCCGCGGCCGCTCTCGCACTCCTGCCACTGGCGGTGCTCCCGCTCCATGACCGGCTGCTGCGCGCCCATCAGCGACTGTGGCTCGAGCTGGACGATCCCGGGACCGCATTCATTGGCTTCGAAGGAGATGCGACCATCCCTTCGTCCTTCAACTCGTGGTACGGGGCACTCGGGCTGCTCGTGTTCCTCGCGGCCGTCCCGTTCGTCGTGGCGGCCGTACGGCGTGGAACGCTGGGTCGCAACACGATTGCGTTTCTCGTCGCCCCTGTCTGGTATCTCGGGATCATCGTCTTCGCTCTGGGTTACCACCTGGGACAGGGGCGGTACCTGATGCCCGCCGTGGCGCTGTCGGCAGCTACCTGGGGCGTGCTCGTCGATGTGCGGCCGGTCGCCTGGGCAGCGAGTGCGACAGCGATCGCCGTGCTGCTGCTGGCGTTCGTCCACTACGGGGAAAAGCCCTCCGGGGTCGCCGTACTCGGCGGTCAGTCCGAGCGGTCGGTTTGGAGAGCGTCCCGGGCAACGATCCTCCAGGCTGCGCATGTCCCGGGGCCGTTCCAGGCATTCGAGGCCTCTGTGCCGTCAGGCGACCGAGTCGCGCTTCGCCTACGGCAAGATGACGTCAGCTACCCGTATTTCGGGGCGTCGCTCGACCGTCACGTCATGTTCGTGAGCGGAGAGCGGACGTAGATCTCGGCAACGTCGACTGGCTCGTCGTGGCACCGGGGCTCTCGGTGGCGCGGTGCCCCGGCGCGTGGACGCAGGTGCCATCCGGAGAGGCGGGCTGGCGTATCTTTCACCGTTCGGGGGCATGCGCCTCGGCCTTTCGATAGCCAGCCCTTTTGTCATGATGCAGAGCCTGTGCGGCTCGTCGTCGTCCTCTTCGCAACGCTGTTGCTGGCCCCGGCCGCCGCGCGCGCGGCGGGGGAGACGTCGATCTTTTACTACCCGTGGTGGCGGCCGACCAGAAGCCGGCAAGTACCTCCACTGGAACAAGGCTGGGAGGTCGCCGCGCAGGGCCTCGGCAGCACGTACTACCCGACGCGCGGCGCGTCCTCGAGCCGCGACTGGAAGGTGCTCTCGCAGCCATGTCCGAGATCTCCCGTGCGGCGTGGGCGAATCATCAGCTCGTGGTGGGGGCTGGGCTCACCGGCGGCCGACCGTCTGCCGAGCGTCATGCGAGCGGCCTGGAGGCACGGGCTGGACGTCGCCGTGCACCTCGAGCCGTACGAGAAGTGGCAGCGGACGCGCGCGGTCGTCGAGGCGGACTTCGAGTACCTGCGCGGCGTCGGCGTCGGCCGCGTGTACGTCTACTACCCGTTCGACGGCCTGATCCCCGACGCCGAGTGGCTCGAGCTTGCGGAACAGTTCCCGTCGATCGAGCTCTGGGCGCAGACCCACGACGCATCGCGTGCGGCCGCAGCCGGCTTCGACGGCATGTACACGTACGACGTGTACTCCGTGCGCGGCGGCGCCTTCGCGGGCTTCTGCAAGCGGGCGACGAGGGCCGGCATCGCATGCTCGCCATCGGTCGGGCCGGGCTACAACGCGAGTCGCGCGACGCCGGATCAGCGTGTGCGAAGCCGCCGTTTGGGCGCCACGTACGACGGCATGTGGCGTGCGGCGATCGCGGCCGAGCCCGACCGTGTCGGCATCACGAGCTACAACGAGTGGCACGAAGGGACGCAGATCGAGCCCGCGCGGAGACACCCGGGGACGGTCCTCGGCGAGTACGCGAGCTACGAAGGAGCGTACCGCCTAGCAAGGCGGCGGAGCGGGCGTACCTCGTTCGCACGGCCCACTGGACGGCGACGTACCGCGTTGC
>CAWGEE010000039.1:0-24618 GCA_963821415.1 uncultured Actinomycetes bacterium
GTGAGCGGTCGCGCCGCTCGCTGCTCCGGGTCCCACACGGCGAAGATCACCTCCGTCTCGGCGGCCACTCGCCCGTCGGAGGCGGCGCGCAGCTCGAGGGCGACCGTCACGCTCGATGTCCCCAGCCGCACGACCCGAGCACTGCCGACGACCTGCTCGTCGTCGAGGCGCAGCTCTGAGCGGTACTCCGTGGTCAGCTTGACGACGACGTAGTCCCAGACCGCGCCCTTGGGCAGGTCGAGCACGTCGCGGAACCACGCGTCGACGATCTCCTCGCCGTACGTCTGGTAGACGGCCTGGTTCACGTGGCCGAGGGCGTCGAGATCGCGCCAGCGGATGTCGATGCGCTTCTCGGTCAAGCGCAATAGCCTATGGCCCGTGACACTCGATGTGCAGGTAGGCGACGCGTCCGAGCCGGTCACGTTCGACGTCGAGCGGGGCGCGATCGTGAGGCTCGCCGAGGCGATCGGCGACGACCAGCCCGCCTACTCCGAAGGCACAGCCGCGCCGCCGACGTTTCCCACGACCTTCACCTTCCGGCTGCCCGTGCCGTCGCTCAGGGCGATGGATCCGGCGCGCTTCATCCACGGCGACCAGGAGTACGTGTACGAGCGGCCGCTGCGCTCGGGCGACCGCATCACGTGCGTCGCGAAGATCGCCGACGTGAACGAGAAGGAGACGCGGCTGGGCACGGCGACGTTCGCCGTCGTCGAGACGGAGGGGCGCGACCAGGCCGGCGAGCTCGTGTTCACCGGCCGCGCGACCGCTGATCGTGAGATGAAGGCCGGCGACGAGCTCACAGCCGCTGGCGAAGGAGCCCGTGACGCGGCTCCAGCTCGTGAAGTACGCGGGCGCGTCCGGCGACTTCAACCCCATCCACTGGGATCCTGAACGGGGCGAGGAGATGGGCCTCGGCGGCGTGATCGCGCACGGGATGTTGAGCATGGGCTTCCTCGGGCAGTACGTCGCGGGCGTCGCGGGGCCCGAGCGCGTGCGGCGGCTGCAGGTGCGCTTCGGCGCCATGGTGCGACCGGGCGACGAGCTCACGTGCCGCGGCACGGTGCGTTCCGTCGAGGACGGCCGGGCGACGCTCGACGTGTGGGCCGAGAACCAGGAAGGCGAGAAAGTGACGACAGGCGAGGCGGAGGTGGAGATCGGATGAGGTTCGAAGGCAAGGTCGCTCTCGTGACAGGCGGCGCCCGCGGCATCGGCGCGGCCACCGCGGCTCGATTCGCGGAGGAAGGCGCGCGCGTGGCCGTCACCGACCTCGACTTCGACGGCGAGGGAC
Organism: uncultured Actinomycetes bacterium; assembly: GCA_963821415.1. Classification (GTDB taxonomy): domain Bacteria; phylum Actinomycetota; class Thermoleophilia; order Gaiellales; family Gaiellaceae; genus PALSA-612. The sequence continues at coordinate 1,289 of CAWGEE010000039.1, forward strand.
CGGCGCTGCAGATCGCGTGCGACGTGACGAAGCGCGACGAGGTGGAGGCGGCCGTCGAGAAGACCGTCTCCGAGCTCGGCGGGCTCGACATTCTCGTCACGTGCGCCGGGCGTCATCCGCGACAACCTCCTGTCTCAAGATGACGGACGACGACTTCGAGACCGTCATCGCGACCCACCTTCGCGGCACGTTCCTCTCGGCGCAGGCGGCGCAGGCGCACATGGTCGAGCAGAAGTCCGGGAAGATGGTGCTCATCTCCTCGTCGTCTGCCGAGGGCAACCGCGGCCAGACGAACTACTCCGCGGCCAAGGCGGGCATCCAGGGCATGGCGAAGACGCTCGCCATCGAGCTGGGGCCGTTCGGCATCAACGTCAACTGCGTCGCGCCCGGCTTCGTCGTGACGCGGATGACGGCGCAGACGGCCGAGCGTGTCGGCGTCGAGTTCGAGGACTTCCAGAAGTTCGCCGCCGAGCAGATCCCGCTGCGGCGCGTAGGTCAGCCCGAGGACATCGCCTCCGTGATCGCGTTCCTCTGCTTCGGACGACGCGAGCTTCGTCTCGGGCCAGGTGATCTACGTGCGGGGCGGGCCCTAGATAGCCGGGCCCGACGTGCCGCCCCAGTCCTCGGGCGCGACGTCGGCGATCGACTGCGAGAACGTCCACGTGTGGCCGCCGGGGTCGACGGCCGTGTACTGCCGCTCGCCGTACGGGTGGTCGGCAGGCGGTCCGGAGACCTGCGCGCCTCGCTCGCTCGCGCGCGCGTAGTGCGCGTCCACGTCCTCGACGCGAACCATCACGTTCGCGCCGCCTGAGCCAGAGCCGCCCTCGGTGACGGCGACCGCAGCATCGCCGATCGCGAGCTGCGCGCGATGGCTGCCGGCCCGCCAGCGCTCGGTGAAGCCGAACGTCTCGCACAGCCAGTCGACCGCCTCGCCGACGTCCGTCGTACGCGAGGACGGGGATAACGGGCGACTGCCGGCATCGAGCGGTTCGTGAGCATGCGGCCTCCTCTTGTCAGTAGCGATCGAGCTCGACGAGCCGCTCGTCGGAAATGCCGAAGTGGTGCGCCACCTCGTGCAGCACCACGCGCCGGATCTCGCGCCGCAGCCGCTGAGGATCGCCGCCGTACAGGCGTTCCAGCGGCCCGCTGAAGATCGTGATCTTGTCGGGCAGCGCGCCTCCGTAGAAGGCGCCGCGCCGCGTGAGCGGGACGCCCTGGTAGAGGCCCAGGAGTGGCATGCCCGCGGGCGGCTCCTCCTCGACGACGACCTCGACGTTGGACATGTACTCGCTCAGGTCGGGCGGCAGCGAGTCGAGCGCGTCGCGAACGGCGTCGTCGAAATTCTCGAGCGCTCAGGCTAGCTCGGGAGCGCCAGCGAGCGAATACGCACACCTGATGCTTGCGAAGACTGCGTTGGCGACCGCGGGGGCGACGCAGACGATGGGCGTCTCGCCGGCCGGTGAGGGCACGTCGGGTCGGTACCGGACGTGGTGCCTCCGAGCGTTTGCGGCGATTCTCGACGAAGAGCGCGATGCCCTCACGAATATCGCGCCGACGCTACAGAAGCTGCGCGAGGAGTTTGCAGCCGCCCAGGCTCAGCCGTAGCGTCTCGTGCTAGGCGACCGGGTCGTCGCCTAGGCGTAGACTCGCGAGTTTCGACTACGACGCCGGATTCCTGGTAGGAACTCGAGGACAGGCGGTGATGTCGAGGACGAGCGCCGATGCTCGAAAAAACTCCGCCCTGCAGGGCCGGTGACACCACCGAAGCGGCAGAGGGAGTTCGCGAGCCGCAGCCTGCACTCTGAGCGCCGCGCCCTCGACAGCGCTTGTCGCAGCCGCGACCACGCGATACCCTCTGTGCTCGGACTCGCCGCAACCTCCACTCAGGGAGGCGCCGACATGCCAAGACCGAGGGCCCGGGCACGTGCAGCACCCGTGCTAGGCGGATTCGGAATGCTGTCGTTGGCAGCGAGCTTCTCAAGGGACCCGGTCCGGTGGAACGCCTCGTACCAACGGCGGTTCTGACCGGCGTGGCGACCGCGGTCGTTCTCGTCGCATCGGTCGTGCCGGCCCGGGCAGCGCCAACGAGTGAGATCACTGCGGCTACCTTCTCCAGGCTCGCACGCTCCGGACACGCAACGCCCACGGATGTCCGAGTCGTCGGCGACGTCGTCCTCGCCGATGCCATTGTCGAGCGGCTGCGCTGTCGGGATTGCAACTTCGGAGGAGACCTCCTTGCTAGAGGTGCAACCTTCGGTAACACGGTCGACCTCAGGGGTTCGATCATCGAGGGAAAGGTCGATCTGTCGTCGGCGACGTTCAGACGCGGTCTTCGCGCCGAGCGCGCACGGTTCGACGGCATCGTCAACCTCGGTGGCGCGAAGATCGAGGGGAACCTGAACTTGGCGGAAGCCCGATTCCAGTCGCCGGTACTGCTGGGAGTCCCACCTACGCTCGCGGGGGTGCAAATCGACGGCAACACCGACTTCTCGGTAGCGACGTTCTCGGGGCTTGCGACGTTCGAGACGGCGGTCTTCTCCGGCGCGATCGACTTCACGTTAGCCCGGTTCGACAACGACGCAGTCTTTGCCCGTGCCAGCGCAGGCCGTGATGCGCCGGGTGCCCCGGCGGCCAGCGCGTCGAGCGTGGACACGCCGGCCACATTCGCGCGCGCGGTGTTTCACGGGAACGCCGACTTCAGCGAGTTCAATTTCAAGGGACCGGCGACATTCGACGGAGCGCAGTTCGTGAAGGACGCCGATTTCAGCGGGGCGTTCTTCACACGACGGGTCACGTTCGAAAAAGCGCGGTTCGGCGAGGGCGTGACATACCTCGCAGCAGAGTTCCCAGCGCAGGCCCCGCCCCAGGATCCTGAAGACTCGTTCTGGGGCGTCCAAGCCGACGGGGATCTGAGTTTCGCATTCGCAGCCTTCAGCCGTCCCGCCAACTTCCAGAACGTCGTCGCTACGGGCACGATCTCGTTCAACGATGCGGCGTTCACAGGGGCGAGAGGCCTGACCTTCTCGCACATCTCGGCAGGCGGCTTCGAGATGGATGTCGGCTCGGCGCTGACAGCCGTCAGCACCGACCACCGAACAGACGTACTCAGGCTCATCGAGTCCAGTGCAAAGGCGCGGGACGATCTCGGGCACGCGAACGACGCGCATTACGAGCGTCAAGTGATCTTGAGCCAGGACTACAGTGCGCCGGTACGACTGCTAGACCTCGTCTTCTACCGGGCAGTCGCCGGGTACTTCGTCCGGCCTCTGCATCCACTCGCCGTGCTGTTCGGGGTGGCCGCCGTGTTCACGCTCATTCGCATGCTGCGCTCGCGGTCTCATGAGCTCACGGAGAAGACGGGCACGCCGGCAGCGAGCGAAGGCGGAGAGGGTCCCGCGGCTCGGGCGTGGACCGTCGGTGGGCGGCGTCTGGGCGGGTCGATGCGTGCGGTTCGCGACTTCGCAACGTCAATGCTGGTAACGCTGACACTGATCGGACCCGCACGAAGGGAGTCCCAGGACATTCGTCAAGGCCGGGAGATCGAGATCTGGATCTATCGCGTTCTCTTCGTGTGCACCCTGATCGGCTTTGCGAACTCCAATCCGACGCTTCGAGAGATGTTCGATGCGATTCGTTGATTGGAGGCAGGCAGCCTCGGGACGCGTAGCCGCGAGCCTGACGGTGTTATGCGTTACGACTGCGATCGGCGCGACCGCCGCATCCGCGGCGAAGCCGAAGCGCATGTCCGTGGGCCACCTCACTTACGTCGACAGATCGGGGGTGAAGGTCGACGGAAAGGCCGTCTCCCCCGGAGGGGGGCCGTACTGGGACGAGTCGACTGAGCTCGCGAGGGAGTGGCCGCTGTATCCAGGCAACGCGATCAAGACGACGGACGCCGGCCGTGTCGAGTTCACGATGGAGATCGACGAGAAGCGCGCCTACTGCAAGACCCGTCCGCGCAACGGCTGGGTGGTGGTTAGCCCGAAGTCGGCGTTCATCAAGTTCCGTGACGGCGATACGACCTGCGCGACAGACCCGTCAGGCGGGCAGAAGCGGATGAGGATCGGAACTCATGTAAAGCTGGACATAGAGGGGACGGTCTTCAAGGTTGTCGTGCGCGGAAGGCGGAGCGTTGTAAAAGTGCACAAAGGGGCGATCGTAGTCAGTGGCCAGGAAGGCAGAAACAGAGCCGTAGTGCTGGGCCGCGTCAAGAGACTACGGTGCCGGAAGGAGCGAGCCCATCGAGACCAACGACGGCGGCGATGACGAAGGGCGACAGGCAGACGTTCCGCCAGCTAGACCGAGGCTGCCACCGGTGACAGACAACATCGGTCCGAAGCCGACTTGACGAGTGGTCCCCATGACCCGTCGTCACTGCGGAGGGCGAACATCACCTTCTCGACACGGAGGCGGCGACCTTCAGTTGCGCGCTCGACGGGGATGACTTCCGTCTCTGTCAAAGCCCGCAGCAATTCCCGCGGCTTCAGCCTGGCAGCCATACGTTCACGGTCAAGGCGACGGATCCGGCCGGCAACACGGGCGTCACCGCCTATTCGTGGACGATCGATGGAAGCCTCATCGCGTTCGCGAGCAAGCGCGAACGAGACGGCGGCCAGGTCTTCGTCATGGACCCCGACGGCGAGAACGTGAGGAGGCTCACGGGCGACGGCGCGAACTTGGATCCGGCGTGGTCGCCCGATGCGAAGAGGATCGTCTTCCACAGCGACCGCGACGGCAACGAGGAGATCTACGCGATGAACGCGGACGGCGATGGCGAGACGCGCCTGACGGCAAACGGTGAAAGAGATCGCAATCCGACGTGGAGCCCGGACGGCAGCAAGATCGCCTTCGAGAGCAACCGGGACGGCAATCTCGAGATCTACGTCATGAACGCGGACGGATCGGGAGTGACGAGACTTACGTCGAACGACGCCACGGACAGCGACGCCCCGGCCGCACCGGATGGCCGGCTGCTCGCGGTTCGTGACGCAGCTCGCCGTCGTCGAGCGTCGCGCAGTAGATGACGATGTGCGGCTCGCCGAAGTTCACGTTGCAGCGGAAGATCGTGCGGCCCTCGAACGAGCGTCTCGTGCGCAGGCAGTAGACCCACTCGAAGGAGAGCTTCTTGCCGACGAGCCGCGCTTCGAGCGCCTGACCTGACGTCGGCCGGGTCGGCTTCGGCGCTGCCGCCACAGCCGGCGAGGAGCACAACCGCCGCGCCGCAGCAGCGCAGCGCGCTTCACGGGGTCATGACGATCTTCGTCGCCTCGCGGCTGTCGAAGAGGCGGTAGGCCTCGGCGGCCTCGGCGAGCGGCAGGCGGTGCGTGACGACGGCGGGCGGGTCGAGCCGGCCGGCGGAGATCATCTCGATCAGCCGCTCGCGGTGCCCGAGCGAGTCGCCGATCGACCAGCGCATCGTCAGCTCCTTCGCGAACATCCGGCCGTTGTCGAGCGGGAAGTCGGGCTCGAAGTGGGCGCCGACGACGGAGACCATGCCGCGTCCGCGCGCGAGATCCAGCGCCGCGTCGAGTGCCCCCGGCGACCCGGCCGCCTCGACGACGACGTCGGCGCCGAGCCCGTCCGTCTCCGCCGCGATCGCCTCCCACGCCTCTGCTGGGCACGAGCGCGCGCGCGCCGAGCCCCTCGGCGAGCGACGCGCCGCTCCTCGATGCCGTCGACGGCGAACACCCTCGCGCCGAGGTCCAGCGCGACCATCACCGCCATCAGCCCGACGGCGCCGAGACCGACGACGCAGACGAGGTCGGTGGGCTTCGTCTCGCCGCGGACGACGGCGTCGTAGGCCGTCGGCAGGTTGTCGGCGAGGAAGACCGCCGCCTCGTCGGAGACCGCCTCGGGCAGCGGCGAAAGCACCGTGTCGGCGTGGGGGACGCGGACGAGCTCGGCCTGGGCGCCGTCGAGCCGCGGATAGACGCCGGAGTAGCCGAACAGGGCGCGGCCCGAGCACTGGGTGACGCGGCCGGCGCGGCAGGCAGCGCACGTCCCGTCGGCGACGAGGCTCATGTTCACCACGCGCTCGCCAGGCCGGATCTTCGACACGTCGGAACCGACCTCGACGACCTCCCCCGCGAACTCGTGCCCCATGATCGTCCCGTACTCGAAACCGGGCACGTGACCGTGGAGCGGTCCGAGATCGGCGCCGCAGATGGCGGCAGCGTCCACGCGGACGATCGCGTCGGTCGCTTCGAGGAGCACGGGATCCGCGACGTCCTCGACCGCGACGTCGTTCGGGCCCCGGAGGACGACGGCCTTCACGCCGGTTGCTCGATCTCGACGAGGTAGCCGTCCGGGTCGACGCAGAAGAAGCGGCAGCCGCCCCACGGCGGCTCGTACGGCTCGGCCAGGAAGCGGGCGCCCTTGCCCTCGAGCTCGGCATGGACGGCGCGCGCGTCGTCGACCTCGACCACGAGCACGACGTTTGCCTTGCTCGGGTCGTCGGGCGCCGTCATCGTCACGCCTGGGCGGTCCTCGGCCGGGTGTCCCTGCTCGGCGAGAGAGAGTCGCGTCCCGGCGAGAGTGAGCGTCGCGTAGGGCGGGTCGTCGTACGTCGCCTCGACCTCGAAGCCGATCAGGTCGCGGTAGAAGGCGAGCGAGCGCTCGACGTCGGCGACGGCCAGGATCGCTCCTGCTCGCTTCGCCATCAGTTGTGGGACATGCCCGCGTCGGAGACGAGCATCTGCCCGGTGATCCAGCCGGCTTCCTCGGAGGCGAGGAACGCGACGGCCGGCGCGATGTCGGCGGCGACGCCGCGGCGGGGGATGGCCTGGAGCATCTGGACGAACTCGAACGCCTCCTTGTGCGGGCTCGCCATGACGCCCTCCGTCTCCGTGAGGCCCGGGCGCGACCGAGTTCACGGTGATGCCGTACTTGCCCGATCTCCCGCGCCAGCGCCCGCGTGAAGGCGAAGATGCCGCCCTTCGACGCGACGTAGTGGGCGAGGTTCGGCGTCCCCGCGAGGACGACGTTCGACGCGATGTTGACGATCCGGCCGTACCCGGCCTCGCGCATCGGCTTGTGCCCGTAGTGGCACGCGAGGAACGTGCCGTCGAGATTGACGGCCATGATCCGGCGCCACTCGGCGAAGTCGACGTCGTCCCACGCCGTGAAGGGGACGATGGCGGCGTTGTTGACGAGCACGTCGAGCTTGCCGTACGCGCCGACGGTCTCGTCGACCATGCGCTTGACGTCCTCCTCCTTGGAGATGTCGATCTCGAGACCCATGCCGCCCTCGGGCGCTGCGGCCTCCGCGCCCTTGATGTCGGCGACGACGACCGTCGCGCCCTCGTCCGCGAGCTTGTCCGCGATCGCCTTGCCGATGCCCTGCCCGCCGCCGGTGACGATCGCCACCCTGTCGTCCAGCTTGCCCATCGAGTCCCTCCTAGAGCTCGTAGTAGTCGGGTGCGTGCTTGTACGCCGGGAATGCCTCGGGATCGTGCGAGAAGAAGACATCCGCGCCGTGCTCGGCGGCGACGTCCTTCACGCGCTGGATCGAGCGCACGCCCGCTCGCGGGTCGATGTGGAAGCCGGGCTGGATGCCCCGTTCCATCGCCGCGCCCGTGTAGACGACGTCGAACGCGAACAGCATCGGCTTCGCGCCCGACTCGCCGCTGACGAGCAGCGAGTAGTGCCCGATCGTGTGGCCCGGGGTCTCGAACAGCCACAGGCCCTTCGCCAGCTCGACGTCCCCCGACACCGCCTCGAACTGCGCGCCGTCGTGATCCCACGTCTTGTCCGAGTAGCCGAAGAACTCGAACGGCTCGTGGTCACGCGCCTGCGCGAGCTCCTGCTCGTGCACGACATTCGGGAATGCCCGAGAAGTGCTTGTTGCCGCCGACGTGGTCGAAGTGGAGGTGGGAGTTGACGAGCGTCGTCACGTCGGACGTCGAGAAGCCGGCCAGCTCGAGCTGCGCCGGGATCGTCTGCTCCGCGGTCTGCTCGGGGAGCTCGAAAGGGAGCACGGCGTTCGTGTGCTCGAGGTCGAAGCCGGTGTCGAAGAGGAAGAGCCCGTCGTCGTGCTCGACGAGCACGCCGTACGACGGGATCCGCACCTGCGGCCCCGGCACGTTCCACATGAACTGCGTGTGCTCGATGACGATCGAGCCGTTGTCGAGCAGCCAGACCTTCATCGTGCAGCCAGCTCCGCCTCGAGCGCCTTCCGCACGGCGACGAGCTTCGCCGCCCGCTCGGCGCGCAGGCGGTCGATGTCCTCGGGCGTGTAGTCGTAGAGGCCGCTGCCCGTCTTCATGCCGAGCTTGCCCTCGGCGATCTTGTCCCGGATCGTCGACGACACCTCGCCCGACGTGGAGAGATCCTGGTTGAGGTACGAGCCGACGGCGTTGTAGATGTCGAGGCCGGCCATGTCGAGCAGCTCCATCGGGCCGATCACGGCGAGCTTGTAGCCGATGCCCCAGCGGACGTTGAGGTCGAGCCCCTCGGGGTCGATGATGCCCCGGTCGACGAGGTCGAGGCACTCGCGGAGGATCGCGTAGAGGATGCGGTTCTCGACGAAGCCGGGCACCTCTTTCTCGACGACGGGGTGGTAGCCGATGCGGCGAACGAGCTCGCAGGTCGCGTCGACGGTCTCCTGCGAGGTCTGCTCGCCGGGGATCACCTCGATCATCGGGATCAGGTGCGGCGGGTTCGACCAGTGCATGCCGACGACGCGCTCGGGATGGGCGCAGACGGTGGCGATCTTCGTGATCGGGATGCCCGACGTGTTCGAGGCGAGCACGGCGTCATCCGCCACGTGCTGCTCGAACTCCGCGAACACCTCGTGCTTGAGCTCGAGCTTCTCCGGCACGGCCTCGAGCACGAAGTCCGCGCCTTCGAGCGCCGCGGCCAGCTCGGTCTCGAAGCGGAGCGACCCGCCGTCCTCCTGCGCGGCGTCGAGCCGCTCGAGCACGCCCTCGGCCATCGTCACGCCGCCCTTCGCGCGCTCGAGCGCCTCCTCTGAGACGTCGTAGAGCGCCGTCTCGATGCCCGCGCGGGCGAGCACCGCGCCCATGCCGGGGCCCATCGTCCCCGTCCCGATCACTGCTGCGCGTCGTACCTCGGCCATGCTCCCTCCTTCTTCAGCTCCTGGATTCCCCGCCAGACGCGTTCCGGCGTCAGCGGCAGCTCTGTCACGGGAACGCCTGCGTCGGCGACCGCAGTCGCCACCGCGGCGGTGACGGCCGCCAGCGCCCCCTCGCCACAGCCCTTGGCCCCGTAGGGCCCCGGGCCGTCCTCGTTCTCCACGATGATGCAGTGCATCTCCTCGGGCACGTCCTCGAAGCCCGGCACCCGGTAGTCGAGCAGCGTCTCGTTCAGCAGCAGGCCGTCCTCGTAGACGAGCTCCTCGTAGAGCGCGTTGCCGAGGCCCTGCAGCGTGCCGCCCTCGTCCTGGCGCTCGACGAGCTGCGGGTTGATGGCGCGGCCGACGTCGGCCACGGTCGCCGTCTTGAGGACGCGCACGCGCCCGGTCTCCTCGTCGACGGCCACCTCGGCCGCTCCGACGCAGACCTCCCAGAAGACCGGCCCTTCCGCGTAGGAGCCGGAGCCCTCGGGCGCCACCTCGCCGCGGCCGATCAGCTCGCCGCCGGCCAGCCCGAAGTGGCGGACGAAGAGCTCCGGGTAGGAGTCGGACTCCACGTCGTCCGAGCCGGCGATCGCGACGAGCTGAGCCCGAACCTCCTCGGCTGCGCGCTTCACCGCGAGACCGGCCACCGTCGTCGAGCGGCTGGCGCCGGTCGAGCGGTCGTACGGCGTGTAGCGGGTGTCGGCTCCGCGCACGGTGACGCGCTCCGCAGGCAGCCTCAGCTCCTCGGCCGCGATCTGGGCGAAGACGGTGCGCGCGCCCTGGCCGACCTCGGTCGTGCCGACGAGGACGACCGCGTTCCCGTCGGCCTCCATGCGCACGACGGCGCTCGAGACCGGGATGGGCTCCGGCGGCGAGCAGGCCGACCGACACGCCGCGCCCGGTGCCCGGCTGCCGCTCGCCGCTCCCAGCCGATCGCCTGCGCGACCTTCTCGACGTCCCCGACGAGGTCGGCGTCGAGCGGCTTGCCGCCCGCGCGCAGCTCCTCGCCGGGCGTGCAGAGGTTCTGGCGTCGCACCTCCAGCGGGTCGATGCCCGGCGCGGCGCGCGAGCTCGTCCACCTGCAGCTCGCCGATCCACTGCAGGTGCGTCGCGCCGAAGGCGCGGTAGGAGCCGGCCGGCGCGGTGTTCGTGTAGACGCAGGAGGCGTCGACGCGGTACGCCTCCCAGCGGTAGGGGCCGGGCGCGGCGTCGCCGGCGGTGGCGGTGACGCGCGGCCCGTTGTCGGCGTACGCGCCCGTGTCGAACCAGCACTCGACCTCGCGTCCGAGCAGGCGGCCCTCCGCGCTCATCGCCGTCCGCATGCGACAGCGCATCCCGTGACGGCGTGTCGTCACCATCGACTCGGCGACGCGGTTCTGGATCCGCACCGGCCGCCCCGCCTTGCGCGCGAGCGCGACGGTGACCGGCTCCATCTTCGTGTACGACTTCGAGCCGAAGCCGCCGCCGAGGTAGGGGACGACGATGCGGACGTTGGCGATCGGCACCTGGAACAGCGCGGCGATCTCGGCGCGCACCAGGAACGGGTGCTGGCAGGAGGCCCAGAGCGTGATCTCGTCGCCCTCGACCTGCGCGACGACCGTGTGCGTCTCCATCGCGTACTGGTAGACGGCGGGGAACGTGTACTCGCCTTCGACCACGTGCTCGGCGTGGGCGAAGACCGCCTCGATCTCGCCGCGGTCGATGCGGTAGCGGTAGCAGACGTTGCCGTCGGCCGGCTTCAGCTCGCCGAGCCCGTGGAAGAGACCCGGGCGCAGCGGCCCGTCGTGGAGCTGCGGCGCGTCATCCGCCAGCGCCTGCTCGACCGTGCCCACGACCGGGAGCTCCTCGTACTCGACGTGGATGCGCTCCAGGGCTGCCAGCGCCGTCGCCTCGTCCTCGGCGGCGACGGCCGCGACGGGCTCGCCCGCGAAGCGGACGCGGTCGATCGCGACGACCGGCCGGTCCTTGATCGCGTGCCCCCAGTAGGGGTCGATATCGCCGAGGTCGGCAGCGGTCAGGACGCAGACGACGCCGGCCATGCGCTCGGCCTCGGACGCGTCGATGGAGACGATCCGCGCGTGCGCGACCGGCGAGCGCAGCACCTTCCCGTGCGCCATGCGCGGCACGACGATGTCGCCCGCGAACAGCGCCTGGCCGCGCAGCTTCTCAGCGGCGTCCCGGCGGGGGACCGAGCGGCCGACCGCACTGCGAGGCGGGGCGGAGACGACGTCGCTCATGCCGCCACTCCGGCCAGGTCGCAGACCGCCTCGTAGATGCCGCGGTAGCCCGTGCAGCGGCAGAGGTTGCCGTTGAGGCTTCGCTTGACCTCCTCGCCGCTCGTCAGCTCGCCCGTCTCCAGGAGCGCGGCCACCGTCAGGAGCATCCCGGGCGTGCAGAAGCCGCACTGGAGGGCGGCGTGGCGCGTGAACGCGTCCTCGAGCCGCGCGAACTCGGCCCGCTCGGCGAGACCCTCGACCGTCAGCACCTCGCGGCCTTCCGCGTCGGCTGCGAGGAAGCAGCAGGAGGACACGGGACGGCCGTCCACGAGCACCGTGCAGGTGCCGCAGACCTGCATCTCGCACGAGCGCTTGGCGCCGGTCAGCCCGAGCCGGTCGCGCAGAAAGTCGAGCAGCAGCTCCTGCGGCTCGATCTCGCGCACGACCGGCCGCTCGTTGACCTGGAGCTCGAGCCTCATTCCGGAGGCATGCCGTGGTCGGCGCCGGCTCTCCGGACGCTGCGGATCCAGGCCGCCCAGTACTCGTCGACGAAGCGATCCTGGTACTTGTCGGCGCGCATCCGCTCCGCGTCGTCTCGCGGGATGGGGCGCAGCTCGCCCAGCCCTGTCGCGATCGCCTGCAGCCGGACCGCCCGCTCGAGCGTGATCGAGCTGAGCACGGCCCAGCGCACGTCCGCGTCGGCGACGACGACGCCGTGGTTCCGGAGGATGACGGCGCGGCGGTGGCCGAGCGCCTCGGCGACGGCTCGCCCCTGCTCCTCTTCCGTGATCAGCTCGGAGGTCTCCTCGAAGTAGGCGACGCCGTCCGCGAAGAGGACGGCATCGTGCGTGAGCAGCTGCAGCTCGGCGGTGGTCGCTCCGAAGGCGGTCACGTACGGAGGGTGGGCGTGGACGATCGCGCCCACGTCGGGCCGCGACGCGTAGATCTCCGTGTGGATGACGGTCTCCAGGTGGAGGGCCGCGGAGGGGTCGTCGACCTCGACCACGTCGTCCGGCCCGACCTCGTCCAGCGCGAGCCCCTTGCGCTTGATGTAGATGGTCTCGCCTCCGGCCGGCCGCGCGCTGACGTGGCCGAGCGTGAGATCGGAGAAGCCCTCCAGGGCGAGGATGCGGCAGGCCCACGCGACCTGCTCTCGCACCGACTGGGCGGTCGCGGAGACCGTCACCGGCGCTCCGTCGGCGGGTAGTCGGGGTGAGGGAAGCCGAAGACCATGACCACGTCCTCGTCGCCCGTGTTGACGACCGCGTGCCAGACGCCGGCCGGAATGCGCATCGCGTCTCCTTCGCGGAACGGGACGGCGCCGTCGTCGAGCTGGAGCTCGCCCGAGCCGGAGACGACGTAGGCCACCTCCTCGGTCTCGTGGCAGACGGGCTGGAGCGCGGTGCCCGACGTGAAGACCGAGTAGCCCAGCGAGCTTCGCTCGCCCTTCGCCAGCATCCGCGACCAGCTGCCGCGCGGCAGCTCGATCGGCTCGACGTCGGCGAGGTTGACGATGTCTACGGCAGCACCCACTCGCCGTCCCTGAGGATGTAGGTGTCGTCGTCCTCGATCCACATCGTCGCGTCGAGGAAGACGCCGTCGAGGTGGAGCGAGCAGACGTTCTGCCCGCCGGGGTAGGCGTTGTGGTTGTCGCCGAGGGCGAGGTGCACCGTGCCGATGCGACCCTTCTCGGAGGGCGTGCCGAACGGTGCCTTGTCGCTCGTGCCGAAGGCGAACTCGCCGACGACCTCGACGTTCTCGACGCCCTCGATCGCCTTGCGCAGCCGCTCGGCCTCCTCGCCGCCCTCGATCGTCACGCACTTGCCGCCCTCGAGCGTCCAGCGGATCGGCTCCTCGACCTGCCCCTCGAGCCCGATGCCGAGCATGACGCCGTCGACGACGGCGGTGCCGTGCGTGAAGTCCTCGATCGCCGCGAACGCGACCTCGGTCCAGAGCGGGATCGGGCTCATCATCTGGCCGCGCGCCTTGTACGGCGTCAGGCAGAGCGGCTCGCGTCCCTCGATCGAGACCGTGAAGTCCGTGCCGAGCGCCGTCGTCACGCGGACGCGCTTCTTCCCTTCGAGGGCGGCCACCGCGTCCTTCGTCCGCTGTGCGGAGCGCTCGAGATCCTCGCGGGTCAGTCCCCATTCGCCCATGCCCGGCTCGATCGACGCGATCTTCCCGTTCGCCTCGCACGTCTCCCGGACCGCGCTGACGTGCGCGAAGCGGTTCGCCCACTCGAGGTTCGCGATGATGATGACCTCGTCCGAGCCGACCATCGCGCGGTGGAGGTTCGCCGGCGGCGCCATCGGGAAACGCACGTCGGCCCGCCCGCGCCGCACCTGCGTCTCGTTGTTCATGATCACCGGCCACGCGCCGCGCTCGACGCAGACGGCGGCGACGGCGGCTGCCTCGTCGGCGCGGTCGTCGTCGCAGATGATCGTGACGACGTCGCCCTCCTCGACGGAGAAGCACACGTCGACAATCAGTGCCGCGTCGCTCAGGAGTGCGTCGCTGTCGACCATCGTTGCCATCTACATCACCCTTTCTTGCTCGCGTGTGAACCGTGGCAGTACCTCGCTCGCGAAGCGGCCTACCTGGTCGAACTGGTCGATGGCGCCGAAGCGGCAGATGAAGTGGTCGACGCCGGCGTCGGCGAACGTCGCGGATCCAGTCCGCGATCTGCTCCGGCGTCCCGACGGGCCCCCAGTTGGAGAGGTCCATCGCCTGCGACAGCTCCGGGTAGTACTTCGAGATGTAGTCGCCGAAGGCGGTGCGGGCCTCGTCCTCGGAATCGCCGATGTTCATCGTCACCTGGTAGGAGACGACGAGGCGGTCGAAGTCGGCGTCGTACTGATCCGCGGCCCTGCGCAGCCACTCGAGCTGGTCGACGAGCTCCTCGGGATGCTGGGCGCGGCAGCACGTCATCCAGCCGTCGCCGTACCGCAGGATCCGGCGGGTCGCAGCCTCGAGGCGGCGCTGCATCACGTCCGCGCGGCGCGTCGCCCTTGAGCCGCGGGTTGGAGACGACCCAGATCGGCGGCGGCTGCTGTACGGGCAGCAGCGGGCCCATCTCCGTCCCCGAGTAGAAGCCGACGTCCTCGTAGTCGAAGTAGCGTCCCTTGAACGTGACCGAGCCCGGTCGTCCAGAGCTCCCGCAGCACGGCGAGGCCCTCTTCGAAGACGGCGCCGCGCCGCACGTAGTCGAGGCCGAGCGCCTCGAACTCCCGCCGGACACCCTCCTCCGGGTTCCCCATTCCCGTGCCGAAGATCGTGCGGCCGCCGGAGATCTGGTCGAGCGTCGCCCACTCGAGCGCGAGGTAGAGCGGGTTGCGCGTCGACGACACCATGCACGCCGTGCCGAGCTTCACCCGGGTCGTGCGCTGTGAGATCGCCGCCAGCAGCGCGATCGGCTCGTAGCGGGGCTTCGAGAAGAGGCTGTCGCCGACCCAGACCGAGTCGAAGCCCGACGCCTCGACCACCTCGGAGAGGTCGAGCAGCATCTGCAGGTCGTAGTCGGGAGCGATCAGCGGCTCCCGGTTGTTGAGGTTGACGCCGAACTGGAGCTTGCGCTCACGCCGGCTCCTGGTGGTCCTCGACGAGCAGCCGGATCTGCGGTACGCGGATGTGCTCGGACACGAGATGGACCGCTCGCTCCACGTCGCCCGCCTTCGCTGCGCGAAGGATCGCCTTGTGCTCGGCGATCGAGCGGCGCACGTCACCCCGCAGCTCGAGCGAACGGAGCCGGTGCCGGTCGATCTGCGCGCGCAGCTGCCGGTAGAGATCCGCCAGCATCCGGTTGCCGGCCGCGTCGAAGAACACGAGGTGGAACGCGGTGTTCGCCTCGAAGAATCCCTGCACGTCTCCGGCAGCGCCGCGGGCGGACATGTCGTCGATCGCGCGCTCCAGGGCAGCGAGATTCTCGGCGGTCAGCTTCGGCACGGCGAGGCGCACCGCCATCGTCTCCAGCGCCTCGCGCACCTGGTACGCCTCGATGAACTCGTCGCTCGACAGCGCCCGCACGACGGCGCCTCGGCGCGGCCGTACGGTGACGAGCCCTTCCGCGGCCAGCCGTCCGATCGCCTCGCGGATCGGCCCGCGGCTGACGCCGAGCGTCTTGGAGAGGGCCACCTCCTGCAGCTCGCTGCCTGCAGGAAGCTGCCCGGACAGGATCTCCTCCCTCAGGTGCGTGTGCACGCGCTGCCAGAGCGTGAGGTTCTCGACCGGGGTCGCCGTCTCCGCCGTCATCTGTTAGAAACCGTTGGCGTTGACTGTCAACACTCAGCAGCCGACCCTAACAAGCTTGCGGTGGAGGGCGACTGGGCGAATGATGTTCGACGCTCACATGCACGTGGGCGACTTCGGGCCGCTCTTCGGGGTCTCGCTCGACCGCGACGGGCTCGCGGCGATCATCGACGAGCACGGCTACGACGGCTGCCTCGTGTTCTATCCCGACAACGAGTACGTGCAGACGGTCGTCGAGTCGATCCCCGAGGCGTACGCGCTCGCCTGGGGTAACCCGCGCGTGCCGGGAAACCTCGAGGAAGTGGAGCGGTTCCTCGAGCACCCGAAGTTCCTGGGCCTCAAGCTCCACCCGCTGATCGACGGCTACCTGCCGAACGATCCCTCGGTGCACCCGCTGATGGAGCTGCTCCAGGCGCACGGGAACCTGCCGGTGCTCGTCCATTCCGGCCACCCGATCTTCACGCTGCCGTGGTCGATCGAGGAGCTCGCCGTCTCGTTCCCCGACGTGCCGGTCGTCATGGCGCACATGGGGCACGGCAACGCCGTCTACATCAACGCAGCCATCGACATCGCGGAGCGGCGGCCGAACGTCTATCTCGAGACCTCCGGCATGCCCATGCACACGAAGATCGCGGAAGCCGTCGAGCGGGTGGGCAAGGAGCGCGTCCTGTACGGATCCGACGCGCCGTTCCATCATCCCGCCGTCGAGATCCTCCGCGTGCAGGTGAGCGGCCTTAATCCCGCTGAGCTGGAGGACGTGCTACACCGCAGTGGACGAAGACTGTTCTTGGGGGACGACTGCGGCACAGCAAGAGGAGGTGACGAGCCTGGGAGCGAGGGGCACGGCAACGTAGTCACCGTTTCAAGAACGAACGAAAGGGAGGCACGATGGGTAGAAGGTCAAAGGTTGCGGGCCTGGCGGGAGTCGCGCTCGTCGCCGCCGTCTCGCTTGGCGTGGGAGCCGTCGGCGCGGCGAGCACCGCAGAACGTCACGGAAGTGGGGTTCGCCGCCCCCGAGAAGCCAACCGACTACGGCTGGAACCAGCAGGGCCTCATCGGCGCGAAGAAAGCGGCCAAGGCCACGGGCGCGAAGGTGCTGGACGCGACAGGTTCCGGCTACGACAACGTCGAGCCGAACCTGCGGCGGCTTGCCCAGCGGGGCGCCGACCTCATCATCGCGCACGCCTCCGGATACAACGCAGCCGGGCCGACGGTCGCGGAGGAGTTCGACGTACCGGTCGTCGTCTGGGACGCCAAGGCGGGCGCTGTCAAGAAGGGGCTCGTCTCCAACGTCATCACGCAGGCGCAGCAGGGCGCGTACCTCGCCGGCGTGCTCGCCGCGCTCCAGTCGCGAAACCGGCACGCTCGGCATCGTCGTCTCGGCGTCCGACGAGAACTGGTTCAAGCAGTCGGGTGGGTACTGCCAGGGTGCTCGCTCGGTCAACAAGGGCCGTGAAGTTCAAGTACGCCCGGATCGGCCAGGCGTCGTACGCCGACGCCGCAGGCGGCAGGCGCATGACGCGCACGGTGATCGCCGCCGGCGCCGACGTCGTCTTCGGCATGGGCGACGGCTCGTCGTTCGGGATGATGCAGGCCGTCGAGACGGCGAAGGCCCCCGCCGGGGCGAGCGAAGGTCTGGTTCATCGACGTCATCGGCGACAAGCGGAGGATCGACAAGAAGGGCGTCCTGCTCTCGTCGGAGCTGTGGGACTTCGCGCCGATCTACACGCGCGCGATCAAGGCCGTGAACGCAGGAACGTTCGGCACGACGTACGTGCTGGACGCGAAGAACGGCCTCTCGCTGCTCAAGACGAACAAGGCTCCGGCGTCGGCCTGGGCAAAGGTCGCAGCCGCACAGAGGAGAGATCGCCAACGGCTCGATCAAGGTCGTCTCGACCGCGACCGAGGCGGCAGTCAAGAGGTACTGCAAGGCGTAGCTGAGAAGGCAACGGTGGGCGGGGCGGCCTCGACGGGCCGCCCCCTCACCACATCGCGATGACCACCGGCAGCCCCACCACAACCGCCCTGGACGGCCGGGCGCAGCCGGCGGTCGAGCTCGTCGGGATCACGAAGGCGTTTCCCGGCGTGCTCGCGAACGACCGCATCTCGCTCAGCGTCCGGCGCGGCGAGGTGCACTGCCTGCTCGGCGAGAACGGTGCCGGCAAGTCGACGCTCATGAACATCCTCTCGGGGATGCTTCGCCCGGACTCGGGCGAGATCCGGCTCGAGGGGCGGCCCGTCGAGATCTACTCGCCGAAGCACGCGATCGAGCTCGGGATCGGGATGGTCTACCAGCACACGTCGCTGGTGCCTCAGCTGACCGTGCTCGAGAACCTCATGCTCGGCGAGGCGGAGGGAATCCGCCTCAACGCGGCGGCGCGCGCGCCCGGCTGGCCGAGCTCGGCGGCTCGATCGGGCTCGACGTCGATCCCTCCGCGACGACGGGCACGCTCTCGCTCGGCCAGCAGCAGCAGCTCGAGATCATCAAGGCCCTCTGGCGCGGCTCGAAGGTGCTGATCCTCGACGAGCCGACCTCGATGCTTACGCCCGAAGGCGTCGCCGAGCTCGAGCAGATCCTCGACCGGCTCAAGGCCCAGGGGCTCGCCGTCATCTTCATCACGCACAAGCTGCACGAGGCCGTCTCGATCGGCGACGCGTCTCCATCCTCAGCCAGGGGCGGCTCGTCGGCGCGATCGAGCCCGAGGAGCTGCGCTCGGCGACCCACGAGGAGCTCCAGGAGCGGATCGTCGCGCTCATGTTCGGCGGGCAGTTGCAGCAGGCGCGGACGTCGCCGAGCTGACCGACGAGGTGGAGTGGCAACCTGCCCGCCGTCTGAGCGATGCCGACCCCGCCCTCGAGCTGGAGAGTGTGACGATCCAGCCGCAACCCGGCGAGATCGGGGTCCGCGACGTGTCCCTAGCCGTGCGGAGGAGCGAGATCATGGGCATCGCAGGCGTGGACGGGAACGGCCAGCGCGAGCTGGCCGAGGCGATCGCCGGGCAGCGACACGTCGCCGGCGGCGACATCCGGCTGTTCGGCCACTCGATCGCGCGTTTCAAGGTGGCCCAGCGCGAGAAGCTCGGCCTGCGCTACGTGACCGACGACCGGCTGCACGAGGGGACGGTCGGCTCGCTGTCGGTGGCGATGAACGTCGTGCTGAAGCAGATCGGCAAGCCGCCGTTCTGGGTGCGCGGGCGGATCCGCCAGGCCGCGATCGTGGAGAAGGCACGTGAGGTGATCGCGCGCTTCGACATCCGGACGCCGGGCCCGGACACGCGTGTCGCGGCGTTGTCCGGCGGCAACGTCCAGAAGGTCGTGCTCGCGCGCGAGCTGTCGTTCGACCCGAAGGTCGTCGTGTACTCCAAGCCGACCTACGGGCTCGACGTGAGGACGACGAGGAGCGTGCGGCAGACGATCCGCGACCAGGCCGAGGCGGGTGTCACGTCGATCGTGATCTCCACCGACCTCGACGAGCTGCTCGACCTCTGCGACCGGATCGCGGTCCTCTCGCGCGGTCGCATCGCGGGCGTGGTCGACAACGGCCCGAACGCGCAGCAGCTCGTCGGCGAGCTGATGGTGGGCGGCAAGGCCGCGGCGTGACGGAGACAACGGCCGCCGCCGAGCTGCGCGGGCCGCGGCCCGGCCAGGCGACGCCCGTGGGCCCGCGCGTCGGGCGCATCGGCGACTTTCTGCTGCGGTCGATCCTGCCGCTCGTGCTCGCACTCGGAACGGGCGCGATCATCCTCTGGGCGATCGGCGTCGACCCGATCCAGTACTACAAGGACGTCTGGTCGGGCGGCGTCGAGTTCGCGGCGTGGCAGGACACGCCATGCGGATGGCGCCGCTGCTGCTGATCGCGGTCGGCCTCATCGTCGTCTTCAAGGCGGGGATCTGGAACCTCGGCATGGACGGCCAGTTCCTGCTCGCCGCGGCCGTCATCGCCGGTATCGGGCCGCGGCTCGAGAACCATCTTCCCAACGCGCTCAACCTCGTCTCCTCTTCCTGCTCGCGGGCGCGGTCGGCGCCGCGTGGACGATCCCGCCCGCGCTCCTGAAGGCGCGCTACGAGCTCAACGAGATCATCACGACGCTGATGATGAGCTTCATCGGGATCAACCTCGCGCAGGTCCTCGTCAAGGGGACGTTCCAGGACCCGACGACGACGACGCCGCAGACGCGCGCGCTCGAACTCGACCAGCGCCTTCCCTCCATCCCGGGGACCGACTCGTCGGAGCGGCTGTGGCCGGGTATCCACGTCGGCGTGCTCGTCGCGCTGGCGGCCGCGGTGCTCGTCTGGTTCCTCGTCAGCCGGACGTCGTTCGGCGTTCGCCTCCAGGTGCTCGGCGCGTCGGCCCGCTCGGCGCGGCACATGGGCCTCGACGTGCCGCGGCTGATCGTCGTCGGCTTCCTCCTCTCCGGCATGTTCGTCGGCTTCGCCGCCGCCGCCGAGATCCTCGGCGTCAAGGGCTACGTCCGCGCCGACTGGAATCCGGCCTTCGGGCTCTGGGTCGTACCGCTCGTGTTCCTCGCGCGGCTGCACCCCATCGGCGTCATTCCCTACGTCGCCGCGCTCTCGCTCGCCTCGATCGGGGGCGACTACGCCGCGCAGAACGCCGGGCTCACCTCGAAGTTCACGCTCCTGCTCGTCGGCCTGACGCTGATCTTCATGGCGCTCACGGAGTGGATCGCGCGCCGGGCGAGCTCGGTGGCAGCTACCTGCCCGGGACGACCTTCCGCGCGCCGCCGGTCCGAGGACACGGCCGCATGACCGGCGTGCTCGCTGCATCCGACGCGTTCTCCGAGGCGGCCTTCACCGCGCTCGTCGCCGGCGCGATCCTCGCCGGCGTGCCGCTCATGTTCGCGGCGCTCGGCGAGCTCGTCTCCCAGCGCGCAGGCGTGCTCAACATCGGCCTCGAGGGGATGATGCTGATCGGCGCCTACGCCGGCTTCGTCGCCGCCTACCACGGCGGGAGCGAGTGGTTCGGCTTCGCCGCCGGCGCGGCGGCGGGCGCCGGCGTGTCGCTCCTGATGGTGCTCTTCTGCGTCCGCCTGGGCCTCGACCAGATCGTGGTCGGCATCGCGATCACGCTGCTCTGCCAGGGGGCGACGGCGCTCATCTTCGAGGCCGAGTTCGCGGAGAGCCGGCCGACGCTCGGCGCGGCCGACAAGGTGGCGATCCCCGGCGTCTCGGAGCTGCCGGTCGTCGGCGGCAAGGGCGAGTCGAACGGCAGCATCTTCACGCAGCCGCTCGTCGTCTACCTCGGCCTCGGGCTGGCCGTGCTCGTGGCCTGGATGCTGCGGCGCACGCACGTGGGCCTCAACGTCCGGGCCGCCGGCGACGCGCCGGGAGCGCTCGACGCCGCCGGCGTGAGCGTGTTCACAACGCGCTCGCTGGCGGTGCTGTTCGCGGGCGCGATGGCGGGGCTCGGCGGCGCGTATCTGTCGATCGTCGGCAGCGGGGCTCTTCCAGGACACGGTCGTCGGCGGCCGCGGGTTCATCGCCATCGTGCTCGCCATGCTCGCCCGCGGCAGGCCGTTCTGGGCCGTGGTCGGCGCGATGCTGTTCGGGCTCTCGCTGTCCATTGCCGACTGGGCGCAGGTGGCGAACACGGCCTGCCATCCTCGACGTCACGGACGTCGTCTTCATGCTGCCCTTCATCCTCGTGCTGCTCGTCCTCGTCCTCTTCGGGCGTCGGGCGTACCTGCCGGCCGCGCTCGCGCTCCCGTACGAGCGCGGAACCCGTTGAAAGGAGCACCTCATGCGCGATCCCGACTTCACACTGAGCGCCGGGCCGACCATGGCGTACCCGGGGGTGCTCGCCGCCCAGGCAAAGCAGATCACCTACCACTACGACCCGGCCTTCATCGAGGTGTTCCGCCGCACGGAGCGCAAGGTGGCGAGATCTTCCTGACGCAGAACGACATCCTGCTCATGCAGGGCGAGGCCGTGCTCGGGCTCGAGGCCGCCGGCCGCGGGCTCGTCCAGCCGGGAACGCCCGTGCTCAACCTCGTCTCCGGCGTGTTCGGCAAGGGCATGGGCTACTGGCTGAAGGACTTCGGCGCCGAGCTGCACGAGCTCGAGGTGCCCTACAACGACTCGGTCGACCCGGCCGACGTCGAGCGCTACCTCGACGAGCATCCCGAGATCGAGCTGCTCACGGTCGTCCATTCCGAGACGCCGTCCGGGACGCTCCACGACGTGGCGGCGATCGGCCCCATCGCGCAAGCCACGGCGTGATGACCATCGTCGACTGCGTCTCCTCGCTCGGCGGCATCGAGTTCCGCACCGACGACTGGCAGATCGACATCGCCGTCGCCGCGGCCCAGAAGTGCCTGGGCGGCCCGTCCGGCATCTCGCTGATGACGGTCACCGACGCGGCCTGGGAGCGGATTCGCGCCAACCCGGCCGCGCCGCGCGCCTCGTACCTCTCCATGCTCGACTGGAAGGAGCAGTGGATCGACGGGGCGAAGTTCCCGTTCACGCCGTCGGTCGTCGACATGCACGGCATCGAGGCGTGCGTCGACGAGCTGCTCGCGGAGGGGCTCGACGCGTCGGTCGCCCGCCACGATCTGTGCGGCCGTGCTGCCGTGCAGGCGTGAGGGCCATGGGCCTCGAGCTCTGGCCGCGCAGCGAGGAGATCTCGGCCGCGTGCGTGACGGCGATCGCCGTGCCCGACGGGCTCACGGACGCCCAGGTGCGTGCGCACTGCCGCGAGCGCTACGGCGTGATGATCTCCGGCGGCCAGGGGGCGGGCAACCTCGTCCGCATCGGGCACATGGGGCCGACCGCGTGCTCGCTGTACCCCGTCGTCGGGCTGGGGCGCTCGGGCGCACGTTCGCCGACCTCGGGGCGCCGGTGAAGCTCGGCGACGGGGCTCGAGGCCGCGCTCGAGGTGCTCTCGGAGAGGTCGGCGGTCGGCGTTTCGTGACGCTGCCGCCGTTCGACCTGCACCGGCCGCGCAGTCGCTGGAGGAGGCGACCCAGCTCGCCGACCGCTCCGGCGAGGACGCCGCCTTCTACTGCGGAGGGACAGAGCTGCTCCTGCTGCTCAAGCTGGGCTTCGCCTCCTTCGGGCATCTCATCGACCTGAAGGGGATCGAGGAGCTCGGAGGCGTGCGGGCCGAGGACGGCGCACTCGTCGTGGGCAGCGCGGGGGAGACGACCGTGAGCTCGAACGGTCGCAGCTCGTTCGCGAGCGGATGCCCGCGCTGGCGGCGATGGAGCGGCGGCGTCGCAAGAGAATCTCCGGGTGCGCGAGGTCGGAACGCTCGGCGGCAATCTCTGCTTCTCGGATCCTCATTCCGACCCGGCCACCTTCCTGCTCA
This sequence comes from uncultured Actinomycetes bacterium, assembly GCA_963821415.1. Classification (GTDB taxonomy): domain Bacteria; phylum Actinomycetota; class Thermoleophilia; order Gaiellales; family Gaiellaceae; genus PALSA-612. The sequence continues at coordinate 24,150 of CAWGEE010000039.1, forward strand.
CTCTCGACGCCGAGGTGGAGTACCGGCGCGGCGGCCAGGTAGGCGCGTCGTGCTCCCGATCTCGGACTTCGTCGTCGGTCCTAGTACCAGACGATGCTCGGGCGAGGGCGAGGTGCTCACCTCCGTGCGCATACCGGAGCTTCCGCCGGGTGCCGCCGTCGCCCACTCGAAGTTCGCGTTCCACGAGCGCCCGACGGCGACGGTCGCGTGTCTCGCTCGGGTCGCGGACGGGCAGATCGCCGAGGCGCGTGTGGCGGTCGGATCGGTGGGCGCCCGGCCGGTGCCTGCCCCAGGCCGCCGAGCAGATGCTCATCGGCGCTCCCGCGGAGGAGATCGGCGACGAGCTGCTCGCGGAAGGGCGGGCGAGCGAGCCGCCCAGGCGGCGGCTCCCAGTAGACGATGCGACCGGCTCCGCCGAGTACAAGGCCCAGCTCGTGCGCGTGCTCGTCGAGCGGACCTTCCGGGAGGC
>CAWGEE010000040.1:0-16592 GCA_963821415.1 uncultured Actinomycetes bacterium
CTGCAGCTCGCTGCCTGCAGGAAGCTCCCCCGACAGGATCTCCTCCCTCAGGTGCGTGTGCACGCGCTGCCAGAGCGTGAGGTTCTCGACCGGGGTCGCCGTCTCCGCCGTCATCTGTTAGAAACCGTTGGCGTTGACTGTCAACACTCAGCAGCCGACCCTAACAAGCTTGGGTGGAGGGCGACTGGGCGAATGATGTTCGACGCTCACATGCACGTGGGCGACTTCGGGCCGCTCTTCGGGGTCTCGCTCGACCGCGACGGGCTCGCGGCGATCATCGACGAGCACGGCTACGACGGCTGCCTCGTGTTTATCCCGACAACGCCTACGTGCAGACCGTCGTCGAGTCGATCCCCGAGGCGTACGCGCTCGCCTGGGGAACCCGCGCGTGCCGGAAACCTCGAAGAAGTGGAGCGGTTCCTCGAGCACCCGAAGTTCCTGGGCCTCAAGCTCCACCCGCTGATCGACGGCTACCTGCCGAACGATCCCTCGGTGCACCCGCTGATGGAGCTGCTGCAGGCGCACGGGAACCTGCCGGTGCTCGTCCACTCCGGCCATCCGATCTTCACGCTGCCGTGGTCGATCGAGGAGCTCGCCGTCTCGTTCCCCGACGTGCCGGTCGTCATGGCGCACATGGGCCACGGCAACGCCGTCTACATCAACGCAGCCATCGACATCGCGGAGCGGCGCCCGAACGTCTATCTCGAGACCTCCGGCATGCCCATGCACACGAAGATCGCGGAAGCCGTCGAGCGGGTGGGCAAGGAGCGCGTCCTGTACGGCTCCGACGCGCCCTTCCATCATCCCGCAGTCGAGATTCTCCGCGTGCAGGTGAGCGGCCTTAATCCCGCTGAGCTGGAGGACGTGCTACACCGCAGTGGACGAAGACTGTTCCTGGGGGACGATGCGGCGCAGCAAGAGGAGGTGACGAGCCTGGGAGCGAGGGGCACGGCAACGTAGTCACCGTTTACGAACAATGAAAGGGAGGGACGATGGGTAGAAGGTCAAAGGTGGCGGGCTTGACGGGAGTCGCGCTCGTCGCCGCCGTCTCGCTCGGCGTGGTAGCGGGCGGCGCGGCGAGCACCACCAGAAGGTCACGGAAGTGGGCTTTGCAGCCCCCGAGAAGCCCACCGACTACGGCTGGAACCAGCAGGGCCTCATCGGCGCGAAGAAAGCGGCCAAGGCCACGGGCGCGAAGGTGCTCGACGCGACAGGCTCCGGCTACGACAACGTCGAGCCGAACCTGCGGCGGCTTGCCCAGCGGGGCGCCGACCTCATCATCGCGCACGCCTCCGGCTACAACGCAGCCGGGCCGACGGTGGCGGAGGAGTTCGACGTACCGGTCGTCGTCTGGGACGCCAAGGCGGGCGCTGTCAAGAAGGGGCTCGTCTCCAACGTCATCACGCAGGCGCAGCAGGGCGCGTACCTCGCGGGCGTGCTCGCCGCGCTCCAGTCGCGAACCGGCACGCTCGGCATCGTCGTGTCGGCGTCAGACGAGAACTGGTTCAAGCAGTCGGGTGGGTACTGCCAGGGTGCTCGCTCGGTCAACAAGGGCCGTGAAGTTCAAGTACGCCCGGATCGGCCAGGCGTCGTACGCCGACGCCGCAGGCGGCAGGCGCGTGACGCGCACGGTGATCGCCGCCGGCGCCGACGTCGTCTTCGGCATGGGCGACGGCTCGTCGTTCGGGATGATGCAGGCCGTCGAGACGGCGAAGGCCCCCGCCGGGGCGAGGAAGGTGTGGTTCATCGACGTCATCGGCGACAAGCGGAGGATCGACAAGAAGGGCGTCCTGCTCTCCTCGGAGCTGTGGGACTTCGCACCGATCTACACGCGCGCCATCCGCGCCGTGAACGCAGGAACGTTCGGCACGACGTACGTGCTGGACGCGAAGAACGGCCTCTCGCTGCTCAAGACGAACAAGGCTCCGGCCTCGGCCTGGGCAAAGGTCGCAGCCGCACAGAGGAGAATCGCCAACGGCTCGGTCAAGGTCGTCTCGACCGCGACCGAGGCGGCAGTCAAGAGGTACTGCAAGGCGTAGCTGAGAAGGCAACGGTGGGCGGGGCGGCCTCGACGGGCCGCCCCCTCACCACATCGCGATGACCACCGGCAGCCCCACCACAACCGCCCTGGACGGCCGGGCGCAGCCGGCGGTGGATCTCGTCAGGATCACGAAGGCGTTTCCGGGCGTCCTCGCCAACGACCGCATCTCGCTCAGCGTCCGGCGGGGGGAGGTGCACTGCCTGCTCGGCGAGAACGGTGCCGGCAAGTCGACGCTCATGAACATCCTCTCGGGGATGCTTCGCCCGGACTCGGGCGAGATCCGCCTCGAGGGGCGGCCCGTCGAGATCCACTCCCCGAAGCACGCGATCGAGCTCGGGATCGGAATGGTGTACCAGCACACGTCCCTCGTGCCTCAGCTGACGGTGCTCGAGAATCTGATGCTGGGTCAGGGGGAGGGAGTCCGCCTCAACGCGTCAGCTGCGCGTGCCAGGCTGGCCGACCTCGGCGGCTCGATCGGGCTCGACGTCGACCCCTCGGCGACGACGGGCACGCTCGCGCTCGGCCAGCAGCAGCAGCTCGAGATCATCAAGGCCCTCTGGCGCGGGTCGAAGGTGCTCATCCTCGACGAGCCGACTTCGATGCTTACGCCCGCCGGCGTCGCCGAGCTCGAGCAGATCCTCGAGCGGCTCAAGGCCCAGGGGCTCTCCGTCATCTTCATCACGCACAAGCTGCACGAGGCCGTCTCCATCGGCGATCGTGTCTCTGTCCTCAGCCAGGGGAGGCTCGTCGGCGCGATCGAGCCCGAGGAACTGCATACGGCGACCCACGAGGAGCTCCAGGAGCGGATCGTCGCGCTGATGTTCGGCGGACAGTTGCAGCAGGCGACGGACGTCGCCGAGCTGACCGACGACGTGGAGTGGCAACCTGCCCGCCGTCTGAGCGATGCCGACCCCGCCCTGGAGCTGGAGAGTGTGACGATCCAGCCGCAACCCGGCGAGATCGGGGTCCGCGACGTGTCCCTAGCCGTGCGGAGGAGCGAGATCATGGGCATCGCAGGCGTGGACGGGAACGGCCAGCGCGAGCTGGCGGAGGCGATCGCCGGGCAGCGACACGTCGCCGGCGGCGACATCCGGCTGTTCGGCCATTCGATCGCGCGTTTCAAGGTGGCCCAGCGCGAGAAGCTCGGCCTGCGCTACGTGACCGACGACCGGCTGCACGAGGGGACGGTCGGCTCGCTGTCGGTGGCGATGAACGTCGTGCTGAAACAGATCGGCAAGCCGCCGTTCTGGGTGCGAGGGCGGATCCGCCAGGCCACGATCGTGGAGAAGGCACGTGAGGTGATCGCGCGCTTCGACATCCGGACGCCGGGCCCGGACACGCGTGTCGCGGCCTTGTCCGGCGGCAACGTCCAGAAGGTCGTGCTTGCGCGCGAGCTGTCGTTCGACCCGAAGGTCGTCGTGTACTCGAAGCCGACCTACGGGCTCGACGTGAGGACGACGAGGAGCGTGCGGCAGACGATCCGCGACCAGGCCGAGGCGGGTGTCACGTCGATCGTGCTCTCCACCGACCTCGACGAGCTGCTCGACCTCTGCGATCGAATTGCCGTCCTCTCGCGGGGTCGCATCGCGGGCCTGGTCGACAACGGCCCGAACGCACAGCAGCTCGTCGGCCAGCTGATGGTGGGCGGCAAGGCCCCGGCGTGACGGAGACAACGGCCGCCGCCGAGCTGCGCGGGCAACGGCCCGGCCAGGCCACGCCCATGGGCCCGCGCGTCGGGCGCGTCGGCGACTTTCTGCTGCGGTCGATCCTGCCGCTCGTGCTCGCACTCGGAACGGGCGCGATCATCCTCTGGGCGATCGGCGTCGACCCGATCCAGTACTACAAGGACGTCTGGTCGGGGGGCTTCGAGTTCGCGGCGTGGCAGGACACGACGATGCGGATGGCGCCGCTGCTCCTGATCGCGGTCGGACTCATCGTCGTCTTCAAGGCCGGGATCTGGAACCTCGGCATGGACGGCCAGTTCCTGCTCGCCGCGGCCGTCATCGCGGGTATCGGGCCGCGGCTCGAGAACCATCTTCCCAATGCGCTCAACCTCATCTTCCTCTTCCTGCTCGCGGGCGCGGTCGGCGCCGCGTGGACGATCCCGCCCGCGCTCCTGAAGGCTCGCTACGAGCTCAACGAGATCATCACGACGCTGATGATGAGCTTCATCGGGATCAACCTCGCGCAGGTCCTCGTCAAGGGGACGTTCCAGGACCCGACGACGACGACGCCGCAGACGCGCGCGCTCGAACGCGACCAGCGCCTTCCCTTCATCCCAGGGACCGACTCGTCGGAGCGGCTGTGGCCGGGTATCCACGTCGGTGTGCTCGTGGCGCTGGCGGCCGCAGTGCTCGTCTGGTTCCTCGTCAGCCGGACGTCGTTCGGCGTTCGCCTCCAGGTGCTCGGCGCGTCGCCCCGCTCGGCGCGGCACATGGGCCTCGACGTGCCGCGGCTGATCGTCGTCGGCTTCCTCCTCTCCGGGATGTTCGTCGGCTTCGCCGCCGCCGTTGAGATCCTCGGCGTCAAGGGCTACGTCCGCGCCGACTCGAATCCGGCCTTCGGGCTCTGGGTCGTACCGCTCGTGTTTCTCGCGCGGCTGAACCCGCATCGGCGTCATTCCCTACGTCGCCGCGCTCTCGCTCGCCTCCATCGGGGGCGACTACGCCGCGCAGAACGCCGGGCTGACCTCGAAGTTCACGCTCCTCCTTGTCGGCCTGACGCTCATCTTCATGGCGCTCACGGAATGGATCGCGCGCCGGGCGGAGCTCGGTGGCAGCTACCTGCCCAGGACGACCTTCCGGCGCCGCCGGTCCGAGGACACGGCCGCATGACCGGCGTGCTCGCTGTATCCGACGCGTTCTCGGAGGCGGCCTTCACCGCGCTCGTCGCCGGCGCGATCCTCGCCGGCGTGCCGCTCATGTTCGCGGCGCTCGGCGAGCTCGTCTCGCAGCGCGCAGGCGTGCTGAACATCGGGCTCGAGGGGATGATGCTGATCGGCGCCTACGCCGGCTTCGTGGCCGCATACCACGGCGAGAGCGAGTGGTACGGCTTCGCCGCCGGCGCGGCGGCGGGCGCCGGCGTGTCGCTCCTGATGGTGCTCTGCTGCGTCCGCCTCGGCCTCGACCAGATCGTGATCGGCATCGGCATCACGTTGCTCTGCCAGGGGGCGACGGCGCTCATCTTCGAGTCCGAGTTCGCAGAGAGCCGGCCGACGCTCGGCTCGGCCGACAAGGTGGCGATACCCGGCGCCTCGGAGCTGCCGGTCGTGGGCGGCAAGGGCGAGTCGGACGGGAGCATCTTCACGCAGCCGCTCATCGTCTACCTCGGTCTCGGGCTGGCCGTGCTGCTCGCCTGGATGCTGAGGCGCACGCACATGGGCCTGAACGTCCGTGCCGCGGGCGACGCGCCGGGAGCGCTCGACGCCGCCGGCGTGAGCGTGTTCACGACGCGTTCGCTCGCGGTGCTGTTCGCGGGTGCGATGGCGGGGCTCGGCGGCGCGTTTCTCTCCATCGTCAGCACCGGGCTCTTCCAGGACACGGTCGTCGGCGGCCGCGGCTTCATCGCCATCGTCCTCGCCATGCTTGCGCGGGGCCGACCCTTCTTGGCGGTGGCCGGCGCGCTGCTGTTCGGGCTCTCGCTCTCCATTGCCGACTGGGCGCAAGTGGCGAACTTCTACTTCGGCCTGCCATCCTCTACGTTCACGGACGTCGTCTTCATGCTGCCCTTCATCCTCGTGCTGATCGTCCTCGTGCTCTTCGGGCGTCGGGCGTACCTGCCGGCTGCGCTTGCGCTCCCCTACGAACGCGGCACCCGTTGAAAGGAGCCCTCATGCGCGATCCCGACATCACACTCAGCGCCGGCCCGACCTGGGCGTACCCAGAGGTACTTGCCGCCCAGGCGAAGCAGATCACCTACCACTACGACCCGGCCTTCATCGAGCTCTTCCGGCGCACCGAGCGCAAGGTCGGCGAGCTGTTCCTCTCGCAGAACGACGTCCTGCTGATGCAGGGCGAGGCGGTGCTCGGCCTCGAGGCCGCCGGCCGCGGTCTCGTCCAGCCCGGGACGCCGGCGCTCAACCTCGTGTCCGGCGTGTTCGGCAAGGGCATGGGCTACTGGCTGAAGGACTTCGGTGCGGAGCTGCACGAGCTCGAGGTGCCGTACAACGACTCGGTCGACCCCGCCGACGTCGAGCGATACCTCGACGAGCATCCCGAGATCGAAGTGCTGACGGTCGTCCACTGCGAGACGCCGTCGGGAACACTCCACGACGTCGCGGCGATCGGCCCCATGGCGCACAGCCGGGGCGTGCTCACCATCGTCGACTGCGTCTCGTCGCTCGGCGGCATCGAGTTCCGCACCGACGACTGGCAGATCGACATCGCCGTCGCGGCGGCGCAGAAGTGCCTGGGCGGCCCGCCGGGGATCTCGCTGATGACCGTGAGCGACGCGGCCTGGGAGCGGATTCGGGCGAACCCCGCCGCGCCGCGGGCGTCGTTCCTGTCCATGCTCGACTGGAAGGAGCAGTGGATCGACGGGGAGAAGTTCCCCTTCACGCCGTCCGTCGTCGATATGCACGGCATCGAGGCTTGCGTCGACGTCGTGCTCGCGGAGGGGCTCGACGCGTCGATCGCCCGCCACGAGCTGTGCGGCCGGGCATGCGCGGGCGGGGGTGCGGGCGATGGGTCTCGAGCTCTGGCCGCGCAGCGAGGAGGTCACCGCGGCCTGCGTCACGGCGATTGCGGTGCCCGACGGCCTGACCGACATCCAGGTGCGGTCGCACTGCCGCGAGCGCTACGGCGTGATGATCTCCGGCGGGCAGGGAGCAGGAAACCTCGTTCGCATCGGCCACATGGGACCGACCGCTCGGTCGCTGTATCCCGTCGTCGGCCTGCTCGCGGTCGGCCGCACGTTCGCCGACCTCGGCGTCCCGGTGAAGCTCGGGGACGGTGCCGAGGCTGCACTGGAGGTGCTCTCGGAGACGGCATCCGTCATGGCATGACGCTGCCGCCCTTCGAGCTGCACCGCCCCCGCTCGCTCGAGGAGGCGACGGAGCTCGCGGCACGCTACGGCGAAGACGCCGCCTTCTACTGCGGCGGCACCGAGCTCCTGCTGCTGCTCAAGCTCGGCTTCGCCGCCTTCGGGCACCTCGTCGACCTCAAGGGCATCGAGGAGCTGCGCGGCGTGCGTGCGGAGAACGGCACGCTCGTGGTCGGCGCGGCTGCCACGCACCGCGAGCTCGAGCGCTCCGCGGTCGTCCACGAGCGGCTGCCGGCTCTGGCGCGGATGGAACGCGACGTCGCCAACATCCGCGTCCGCGAGGTGGGCACGCTCGGAGGGAACCTCTGCTTCTCCGATCCACACTCGGATCCGGCGACGTTCCTGCTGGCCGTCGACGCGGAGGTCGAGTGCCGGCGGGGTGGGGAGCAGGCGAGGCGCCTCCCGATCGCCGAGTTCGTCGTCGGCCCGTACCAGACGAGCCTCGAGCACGGGGAGCTGCTGACGGCGGTGCGGATCCCCGCGCTGCCCGAGGGCGCGTCGGCCGCCCACGCAAAGTTCTCGTTCCACGAGCGGCCGACGGCGACCGTGACCTGCCTGGCGCGGGTCTCGGACGGCGACCTCGCCGAGGCTCGAGTCGCCGTTGGGTCGGTGGGCGTGCGGCCTGTCCGGTCGCGCGCAGCCGAGGAGGCCCTGACGGGAGCGCCTGTCGATGAGCTCGACGCTGTGTTGGCATCGGCAGGCGAGCGTGCCGCCGAAGACGCAGCGCCTGTCGACGACGCCACCGGCTCCGCCGACTACAAGGCGCAGCTGGTGAAGGTGCTCGTCGAGCGGACGTTCCGGGAGGCGCTCGCATGACCGATCTGCAGGCAGTGCTGGACGCCGTCGCGGCGCAGGCCGGCGCCATCTCGGCGGTGAGCCGGTTCGTCCATGACCATCCCGAGCTCGGACACGAAGAGCACGAGTGCTCGCGCTACCTCTGCGACACGCTCGCCGCCGCCGGCCTCGAGGTCGAACGGGGCGTTGCCGGCATGGACACGGCGTTCCGCGCGACGCTGCGTGGCTCGCACGCGGGCCGGACGACCGGCTTCGTGTGTCTCTACGACGCTGTAGCGGCTGTGCGCCCCGATGGGCGGACCGAGGCCGTCCACTCCTGCGGACATGGGCCCATTGCCGGCGCTGTCACCGGTGCCGCCCTCGCGCTCTCTCAGCTTCGCGACGGCCTTGCGGGCACCGTCGTCGTGATGGGCTGCCCCGCCGACGAGATCCACGCCCCGGGGACGATCGAGCGTGGAGGCGGCAAGGCGATCAGCGCCGCGGCAGGGCTGTGGGACGGCGTGGACGCGGCGCTCTACGCGCACCCGGAGTTCATCGACACGGTGTCGCTCGAATCGCGCTGGATGCGTCGCGCGACAGGCACGGTCGCCGGCATACGGTCGCTCACGAAAGCCGATCAGCCGCCGTTGCGCGCGGCCCTGGCGGCGCTGGAGACGACCCGGTCCCTCGTCCCCGACGACGTCATGCTCGAGCGCCTCGAGCTCGACGGTGACGTCGAGGGCGATACGGGGCTCGTGCTCAAGGCGACCTTCCTGCTGTTCGGCGATGAGGAGCGGGCGGTGGAGCAAGGCCTGGCGACCGTGCAGGAGGCGCTGCCCGATGCGAGCTGGAGCCTCGGTGGTCTCGTCGAAGCCGTCCGGCCCGACGACCGCGTCACTGCAGCGGTCGCGTCCGCCTTCCGGACGCTCGGCCGAGACTTCGTCGACAGGCCGCCGCGGCTTCCTTTCGCGACGGACTTCGGCAACATCTCGCGGCGTTGCCCCGCCGCGCTGATCGGCGTTGGACGTCCGGGCGGCTGGGCATTCCATACGGACGAGGGGGCGGCTCAGTTCGCATCCAAGGACGGCGACGACGCGGCTCTGACGATCGCGCAGGTGCTCGCCCTGGCCGCCGTCGAGCTCTGCGTGCCCGAGGGCTAGCCGCGCCGGAAGATTCGTCGCCAGAGCGACCGCAGGAGCAGACGCAGGCCGCCTACGGGCTTCGCCTCCGCCGGCTGCTCGGCTGGGGCTTCTTCAGCGAGCATCCCTGCGAGGCACGCCGCGAACTGCCTTGTCAGCTCCTCGGCGACGCTCCGCACCACGGGCCTGCCGTACTGGGCGACGGCTCCGCGGAGCTCGAGCTCCGTGACGAGATCGACCCGCGTACCGCTTCCGTTCGGCCGCAGGCTGGAGCGGATCGTCGCGTCTGCGCCGCCCTTGCCCTTGACCTCCTTCGCCTTCACGGCGAGTACCGCGACGCCCTCGGCCTCGTCCAGCTGCTCCTGCTTCACCTCGGACCGGAACTGCAGCGAGATCGGCCCCAGCTTGACGGTCTGCAGCACCTCCCACGTCTGGTCGTCGATCGTCCGCTCGAGCTTGGCGCCGGGCATACAGGGCACGACGCGCGGGACGTCGGTGAGCAATGCCCACGCAGCCTGCTGCGAGGCCTGCACGTCGAATCCGTTCTCGATCCGCATTCCGCGAATCTAGCCCGGCTACGGGTGGATGGGCTCAGCGTGGATGTTCGAGCATCGTTCGCAGACGGCCTCCGGGATCAGCCCCGCTCGCATCAGGTAGCCGAAGACAGAGCACGCGACGCAGAACGCGAAGACCGCTTCCAGCGTCGCAGCGGCAGTCAGGAGGCCAAGGAGCGCGTAGGCGCCCGTGTTCATCCCGAAGCCCAGCGCGAGCACGGCGGCGGAGAGGGACACGGCGGCGCCGATTCCCTGCGCGAATCGCTTCGGTGGGCCGGGAACGTAGTGCGGTTCGACCGGCAGGCGCGGCGTGATCACCTTCGTCACCAGCAGTCCGAGCGGGCTCAGCGTCGGTCCCGTGAGCACGCGGGCGACGAATCCGTAGGCGATGAGCGCTGTGATCCAGAGTTGCCCCGAGGCAATCGTGGCTACGCTCAGCAGGACGACGCCGGCCGCTACGAGTCGAGCGGCCGCCCATGGCCGCCCCCGCGCCCGAGGCGGCCATGGGTCAAGACAGGCTCGCGGGCCTACGGCGTCTGGTTGACGGTCACGCTCGCGTTGGCGAAGAACGGAACGGCGTTGCCCGTCAGCACATGGCGATCAGATTCAGAACGCCGTTCCCCTGATCGGCGCGTACGCCGGCCGGACGTGTTGTTCGACGAGCTGCCGTTGCTCGCCGTCGCGGTCAGGGAGTCTGCGCCTCGCTCGTCGAACTGGATCCCGTCACCCGTGTTGCCGTCGGCGGTCGATCGGTTGACGGTTGCGACGAGGTTCCCGTTTGAGTCCTCACGAATGTTCGTGCCGTCCGTCTGGTTGCCGTTCGTCTGGGAGTTGCGCACCGTCGCGGTGAGGTTGCCGACGCCTTTCTCGCGGATCTTGAGGCCCCGCGTCACCGCCTCCGTTGCCGTCGGCCTTGATACCGACGAGCGTCGTGGTCAGATCGCCGCCTCCCGCGAAGTCGTCGTCCTCTTCGAAGTCGATCCCCTCCTCGCCGCTACCGCTTGCCTCCACGAGGGTCATGTCGACCTCGAAGTTGCCGGCGTCGTTCTCGTTGAGGTCCCACGCTTCCTCGTGATTGTCTTTGGCCACGCTCGCCAGGACCTTTCCGATCAGGAGCCGCCGTCCAACTCGTCGACGTCCATGCCGTCGTCGAGGTCACTGGGGTCGAACTCGCCGTTCGCGGTGAGTTGGCATCCCGTCACCGCGAATACGGCATCTCCGTCTGCGCGCTCGTCGAGCTCGATGCCGTCGGCTCCGTTCTGGTGGAACCGGCTCAGGGTGATGACGGCGTTGAGCTTGCCAGGCCACCTTCGTTCACGCGCAGCCCGTCGCGGTCGCTGACCGAGAAGCCGTTGTCCTCGAAGTTGGACGCGGTCACCCACACGTCGAGACGGCGTCCGACCCGTTCGAGTTGCCGTGGATGCCGTTGTCGGGGTCGCCCGTGTCCTCCGGATCCTCCTGGTCGTTGATCAACACCCCGTGGCCGGCGTTTCCTTTGATGTTGACGCCAGTGAGGACGACCTTCTTCGTGCCGTCTGCCGTCGGCGGCACCTCGTAAGTCAGTCCCTCCTGGGGCGCGTTCTTGATCGTCAGCAGGGTGACGGAGAGATCTCCTCCGCCGTTGGCCACGAATCCGCCACCGTCGATGACAGCCCCGCTACCGAGGATGTCGAGTGACTGCGTCGCCGGTGTACACGACGGGCTGGGCGAGCACGATCGGCGCCAGCCCGAAGCGGAACAAGACACGCCCGACGGACGAGCTCAGGAGCGTTCGCCTGGTCGATCGCGGCCTGGAAGGAGCCGGGCCCAGTGGCATTCGAGTTCGTCACCAGAACGGTGCTTGCGCTTCCCGCTGCCGGGGCCGTGCCCGCTCCAAGGGCGGCGACGAGGAGCTGCGGTCACAGAAGAGAAGAACAGCCTTTCGCACGGAGATCCTCCTTGTGTGGCGCGTTTTCGGGCCGCAGCATCACGACGATCGGATCGCCGATGGGTTACGGACTGGTGAGGAACAGGTGAAGGACCGGCGGCGCGCGTCGCTTACGGCGCTGTTCGTACCGAGCTCTGACTAGCCCGCACGTCGGCGCACTGTCTGCAGATCGCGTCGGGGATCACCCCCGCCCGCATCAGGAAGCCGAACCCAATGCACCCGACGCAGACCGCTAACGCGGCTTCTAGCGTCGCGGCAACGGCGAGCAGGCCGAGCAGCGCATAGGCGACGGCGTCGAGGCCGAAGCCCAGCGCGAGCACGGCGGCGGAGACGGACACTACGGCGCCGATTCCCTGCGCGAACCGCTTCGGTGGGCCGGGAACGTAGTGCGGTTCGACCGGCAGCCGCGGCGTGATCACCTTCGTCACCAGCAGTCCGAGCGGGCTCAGCGTCGGTCCCGTGAGCACGCGGGCGACGAATCCGTATGCGATGAGGGCCGTGACCCACAGCTGCCCGGAGGCGATCGTCGCAACGCTCAGCAGGACGACCCCGGCCGCTACGAGCCGGGCCGACACCTCGTTCACCGGGTTCGGGAACGAGAAGAGCTTGTCGAGAGCGCGTATCACTTCAGAAGGTAAAGCATTAGCACACGAACGCGAACGTCGTCGTCCGGCGAGCGCCGTCAGCGCAGGGGCTTCGTCGAGAGCAGGCGTAGGTCGGCGTCCTCGGAGTAGTGCACGTCGCCGATGAGGACCTACCGACTCGTGCGGTTCAGGAGAGCCGGATCCTCAGCGGCAGGCCGCTGCGCTCGTCGAGCCACCACTCCGTCGTCTCCGTGCCGCTGTCGCCTCCCGTCACCTGTCCGACGGTGCGGACGTGCACTCCTGCGCGGCGCGCGCTTCCGACCGCGACCTGCTCGACGCCGAGCATCTCCGTCTCGCCGTCCTCGCGCCCTTGATCCGAGCGGCAGCGGAACGGGCTCGCGCCGGACTTCTCTTCAGCGGGTACGAGCACGCTCTCGGTGCAGGTGTATCCCGTGCGGTCGCCCTGTCCGAAGAACTCGTGGGCGACCTCCCAGTCGGCGAGCTCGATCCCGTCCCCCGTCGCGCACAGCGTCCACCGGACCGAGCGCTCCTCGAACGGCTCCCACAGCAGCCTCATGCCGCACGGCACCGTGACGAGGGTGATCGTCGTCGACTTCGGATAGCGATGAGTCGCGCCTCCGAGGGCGTCCACGGACTCCTGCCCGCGCGTCGCGTAGAGGTAGACACCGTCGAGCTTCCCGGTGCGGCGCTCGCCCTCGTGGAAGCGCGCCAGGACATCCTGGATCGACACCGGAGTCGCCTTGTCCTTCAGCAGCAACCCGGTCGTGACCGCGATCGCAAGCCCTCCCACGATGATCAGCGGGACGAGGACGGCGAGCCCGATGATCAGGCGGCGCCGGCTCGGCCGCCTCAAGCCACCACCGTTTCGCGTACCACGGCGCTCTCGTAGAACGGCCGCGCCCAACGGCGGTAGAGCCCGATCGGCCCGTCGCCGACGGCGAGGGCAGGTCGCTCGCGGTAGCGCTTGTGCTCCCAGATGGGGAAGTCCTGCTTCGCGCCCCAGGCGAACGCTGTGGGGTACGGCGGCAGGCTCACGGGCCGACGATAACCCCCGCGGGTCGGGGCCGTCTATCCTCGATCGCGTGGACGGGCGTCCGCTGATCGACCTCGACAACGTCGTCAAGCAGTACGAGACGCCCGCGGGGAGCCTGGCCGCGCTCAAGAGCGTGAGCCTCGAGGTCGGAGCCGGGGAGTTCGTCGCCGTGATCGGGAAGTCCGGTAGCGGCAAGAGCACGCTCGTCAACATGATCACGGGCATCGACCGCCCGTCGAGCGGCGAGGTCTGGATCGACGGGACGGCAGTGCACGACCTGAGCGAGGGGGCGACGGCACAGTGGCGGGGACGGTCGGTCGGCGTCGTCTTCCAGTTCTTCCAGCTGCTGCCGACGATCTCGTTGCTCGACAACGTCGTGCTGCCCATGGAGTTCTGCCGCCTGTGGACGCCGCACGAGCGGCGCGCGCGGGCGCTCGAGCTGCTCGAGCGCGTCGGGCTGGCCGAGAAGGCGAAGAAGCTCCCCGCGGCCGTCTCGGGAGGGGAGCAGCAGCGGGTGGCGATTGCTCGCGCGCTGGCGACCGATGCGCCGCTCCTCGTCGCGGACGAGCCGACCGGCAACCTCGACTCCGGAACGGCGGCGTCCATGATCGACCTCTTCGAGCAGCTCGTGGCGAGCGGAAAGACGGTGCTCATCGTGACGCACGACAACGACCTCGCGGCCCGGGCGACACGAACGGTGGTCGTCGCGGACGGCACGGTCGTGAACGAGTACGTGCGCCGCGCGCTCGCGACGTTCGACCTCGACCAGCTCGGCGTTGCTTCCGCGCACCTACGGCGCGAGTCGTACCCGCCCGGCTCCGTGATCGTCCGCCAGGGCGACGAAGCCGATGCGCTGTTCATCATCACGCAGGGCGAGGTGGAGGTCTTCCTCCGGCACCCCGACGGAGCGGAGGTGATCGTCAACAGACACCGGCGCGGGGAGTACTTCGGCGAGATCGCGCTGCTGCGCGGCGGGACGCGCAGGGCGACCGTTCGCGCAGGCCCGGAGGGCGCCACCGAGGTGATGGCGCTCGACCGCCAGACCTTCGAGCAGCTCATGAGCGATTCCGAGCCGGCGCATCAGGAGTTCCTCCGCGAGATCGACGCGCGGCTCGCGGCTACCTGATGGGCTCGGCCCGCGTTCGGAAGGTCATCGGCGACCTGCGGTCGAGCCCCGGCCGGACGGTGCTCGTCATCTTCTCGATCGCCATCGGCGTCGCGGTCGTCGGCATGGTCGCGGGCGCCCGTTCCCTCATGCTGCGGACGCTCGACGCGAGCCGCGACGAAGGCGCCTTTCCTAGCGCGACGCTTCGCGCGCAGTCGCTTCCGCCGGACGCCCTGGAGACGGCACGAAGCGTCCCGGGAGTAGTCGATGCCGAGGCGCGACGGGTCGTAGGCGCCCGCCTGCTCGAGGACGGGAGCTCCCGCGATCTCGTGCTCTTTGCGCTTCCGCGGTTCGAAGGGCAGCGCATCGGGCGCGTGACACAGGGCCGGGGCGACTGGCCTCCGTCGCCCGGGACGATGCTCGTCGAGCGGTCGTCGCTCGCGGAGCTCGGCGCCGACGTCGGTGACTCGGTCGACGTGCAGCTGCCGACCGGTAGCCGAGCGACGGTGCGCGTGTCGGGAACTGTCCACGACGTCAACTTCCCGGCGACGGGGGTGTCGGGAGTGCTCTACGGCTATGTCACGGCCGAGACGCTCCTGGGGCTCGGCGACCGCGGCCGTCCGAACGAGTTGCTGCTGCGCGTGCCCGGCGAGCGGCGTGACGCAGAGCGCGCAGCTGCAGGCGTCAGGCAACAGCTCGAAGCGGGCGGAGCAGCCGTCAACGAGACGATCGTCCCCGAGCCAGGCCGCTTCTGGGCCGCCGATCCCGTCGAGGCAATGGTGCTGCTGCTCACCGTGCTCGCCGTCGTCTGCCTCGTCATGGGCATCTTCCTCGTCGTCAACGTCGTCTCGGCGACCGTGACGCAGCAGCGGCGGCAGATCGGCGTGATGAAGGCGATCGGCGCCCGGCCGCGGGAGACGGCTACGCTCTATCTCGCCTCCGCCGGCATTTACGGGCTGGCCGCGTTCGTGCTCGCCGTGCCGCTGTCCGCGCTGGGAGCGCTGCTCCTCATCGACTACGCAGTCGGGCTGATCAACCTCGACGCGGCTGGCTTCTCGATCCCGCCGTACGTCCTTGCGCTCCAGGCGGCTGCCGCCATCGCGCTGCCGCTCGCCGCCGCGCTCGTGCCGGCCATGCGCGCGAGCAGGCTCACGGTGCGCGAGGCGATCGCCGGCGGTGGGCACGAGGGCAGACGAGGCCTCCCGGGTCTCCTCGCCGAGCGGGCGCCGCGCGTTCCGGTGGCCGCCCGCCTGGCCCTCACGAATGCCTTGCGACGAAAGGGCCGCCTCGTGCTGACGGTCGCCGCACTCACCCTCGGCGGCGCCGTCTTCATCGGCGTCCTCAGCGTGCGCGAGTCGCTGTACCGAACGCTCGACGAGGGAGCGACGTACGCGGGCTACGACGTCGGCGTCAACTTCGAGCGGCCGTACCCCGGCGCCGCGCTCGAGCGGGCCGCGCTTGGGACGCCGGGAGTGGCCCACGCCGAGGCCTGGTCGGTGGAGGGCGCGTACCGGGTGCGTGCCGACGGCAGCGAGAGCGCGACGTTCTCCGTCGTCGGCGCGCCGGCTGGATCCGACCTGCTGCAGCCGCGAATCGTCCGCGGACGCGGGTTGCGAGCCGGCGACGGCCGTGCCGTCGTCGTCAACACCGACGTGCTCGAGAGCGAGGAGGGGCTCCGCCCGGGCGACCGCGTCCGGCTGTCCGTGAACGGTCGCCCGCCGGCCTCGTGGCGCGTCGTCGGTATCGCGCAGCGAATCGTCATCGGCCCCGTCATGTACGCGAACGCGGCGACGCTTGCCCGGGCAGCCGGGGAAGACGGGCTCGCGCGACGGCTCGTGGTCGGCACAGACGGCTCACAGGACGAGGTCGCAGCGGCCCTCACCGATCGGCTCCAGCGGGAAGGCTTCGCCGTGACGTCGGCCCGGACGAGCGCCGAGCTGAAGAGCCTCGACCGCGAGAACTTCGGGACCATCGCCTCCTTTCTCATGGTGATGGCCGTGCTGCTGGCGGTCGTGGGCGGGCTCGGGCTGTCCGGGATGCTGAGCATCAACGTGCTCGAGCGTCAGCGCGAGATCGGCGTGCTGCGAGCCGTCGGCGCACGCGACCGCGACGTGACGCGACTCGTGATGGTCGAAGGGCTCGTCGTTGCCGCCGTCGGCACTGCCCTCGCCGCACCGCTCGGGCTGCTCGTCGGCCGCGCCCTCAGCGATGCAGTGGGAGACCTCTTCCTCGGCGCCCCGCTCGCGTACTCGTTCTCGACGGTGGGGCTCTTGCTGTGGCTGGGCCTCGCGCTCGTCATCGCCCTCGCCGCGAGCGCCCTCCCCGCCCGCCGCGCGATGCGGCTGCGAGTGCGCGACGTGCTCGCCTACGAATA
>CAWGEE010000041.1:0-49430 GCA_963821415.1 uncultured Actinomycetes bacterium
GAAGGTCACACTATCGCTAGGTTTCGCCCGTGCAGCTGCGCGACACGCCAGACGAAGCCGCCTTCCGCGCCGAGCTTCGCGCCTGGCTGGAGGAACACAACCCCGGCCTCGAGGGCCTCTCCGACACCGAAGCGAAGAAAGCGTGGAGCCGGAAGATCTACGACGCCGGCTACGCCGGGTTGACGTGGCCCAGGGAGTACGGCGGCCAGGGCGCGTCGTACTCGCACCAGGCGATCATGCTCGAGGAGTGGGCCCGCGCCGAGGCGCCCGGCCCGCTAGGAGTGATCGGGCTCGGCATGGCAGGGCCGACGATCATCGTCCACGGAACGGAGGAGCAGAAGCAGCGCTACCTCGCGAACATCCTCTCCGGGGAGGAGATCTGGTGCCAGGGCTTCTCCGAGCCCGGGGCGGGCTCCGACCTCTCGGCGGTGCGGACGAGCGCCACGCTCGAGAACGGCCACTTCGTCGTGAACGGCCAGAAGGTCTGGTCGTCGTACGCGCACCTCGCCGACTGGTGCATCCTCGTGACCCGTTCCGATCCTCAGTCGGAACGGCACGCGGGACTCACGTACCTGATGGTCGACATGCACGCCCCCGGCGTCGAGGTGCGGCCCATTCGCCACATCACGGGCGACGCCGACTTCAACGAGATCTTCTTCGAGAACGTCGAGGTGCCCGTGGAGAACGTCCTCGGCGAGATCGGCGACGGCTGGGCCGTAGCGATGACGACTCTGCTCCACGAGCGTGGCACGCTCGGCTTCGCGCTGACGGGCACGCTGGAGGTCTCCGTCCGCAAGCTGCTCGCGCTCTCGAAGGAGCGCGGCCTCGAAGACTCGCGCCTGCGCGACCTCGTCGCGCGCGAATGGATCGAGCTTCAGGCGCTGAAGCTCACGAACTACCGAGCGCTGACGAAGCTCGTCGAGACCGGCATCCCCGGCCCCGAGGGCTCGGTGTCCAAGCTCCACTGGTCGGAGCAGAACCAACGGCTGACGAAGCTCGCGCTCGAGATCGAGAACGGCGAAGACGGCGACGGTTGGTGGCGGTACCAGCAGCTCCGCTCGCGCGGCAACACGATCGAGGCCGGCACGTCGGAGATCCTCCGCAACATCATCGCCGAGCGCGTGCTCGGCCTCCCGAGGTCGAGATGAGATTCGCCTTCACGGAAGAGCAGGACGAGCTGCGCCGCCAGGCGCGGGCGCTGCTCGACGAGCGCGAGCCGACGTGGGACGAGCTGGCCGAGCTGGGCTGGCTCGGCGTCTCCGTGCCCGAGGAGGCGGGCGGTGCCGGGCTCGGCTTCGTCGAGGAGGCAGTGCTGTTCGAGGAGCTCGGGCGGGCCCTCTACCCCGGGCCCTACTTCGCCACCGTGGCACTCGCGCTGCCGCAGCTCTCTCCTGACGAGCAGGCACTCGTCGCCAGCGGCCAGCGCAAGTACGAGGACTACGAGGTCTCGCTGGACGGGCAGGTCACGCGGACGCGCGCGTTCGCGGCGCTGGCCGCGGAGGCCGTCGGCATCGCGCAGAAGGCGCTCGAGCTGGCGGTCGAGCACGCGAAGAGCCGCGAGCAGTTCGGCAAGCCGATCGGCATCTATCAGGCGGTCTCCCACCCCATCGTCAACACGTACGTCGAGACCGAGCTGGCGCGGTCGCTCGCCTACTGGGCTGCGTGGTGCGTCGCGGAAGGAGACGACGAGGCGCCAATCGCCGCGCTCGCCGCGAAGTCGTACGCGGCGGAGACGGCCGTCGCCGCGTGCGAGCGCTCGATCCAGGTGCACGGCGGCATCGGCTTCACGTGGGAGCACCCGCTGCACCGCTACTACAAGCGGGCGCAGTGGATCGAGGCCTTCGGCGGCTACCCCGCGAAGCAGCGCGCCGAGATCGCCGCCAAGCTGCTCGACTGACCAGTGCGAACGGTCCTCGTCACGGGCGCGTCGACGGGGATCGGCGAGGCCTGCGCGCGCCATTTCGCGGAGCGTGGCGCGCGGGTGCTCGCGGGCGTGCGGAAGCCGGGGGATGCGCCGTCCGGCACGGAGGAGGTGCTCCTCGACGTCACCGACGCGGGCGCGATCGCCTCGGCCGCCGAACGCGTCGACCGGCTCGACGGCCTCGTCAACAACGCCGGCATCGCCGTCGCCTCACCGCTCGAGCACCTGCCGCTCGCGGAGCTTCGACGCCAGCTCGAGGTCAACGTCGTCGGCCAGCTGGCCGTGACGCAGGCGTTCCTGCCGGCTCTCCGGGCGGCGCGAGGGCGCATCGTCATCGTCGGTTCCATCGCGGGCAAGAGCGCGCTCCCGTTCCTCGGCGCCTACGCGATGTCGAAGCACGCACTCGAGGCGATGGCCGACTCGCTCCGCGTCGAGCTCGCCCCCGACGGCATCCACGTGTCGCTCGTGGAGCCGGGGACGATCGCGACGCCGATCTGGACGAAGCCACAGCCGATCGCCGACGAGCTGTCCACCGAGGGAACCGAGCGCTACGGCGCGCGCATCGAGGCGTTTCGCGCCGTGGCCGCAAAGCGGTCCGGAAAGGCCGCCCCGCCCGAGCTCGTCGTGCGCGCGATCGAGCACGCGCTGACGTCAGACCGGCCGAAGACCCGGTATCTCGTCGGCCGCGACGCGAAGATCCGAGCGACGATCGAGCGCCTGCCCGACCGGCTTCGCGACCGCATTCTCACGAAGGCGTTGCTGGATTCCTGAGAGGAGGTTACGGTTCGGCTCATGGACGGCTTGATGATGGACTTCCAGCTGACGCTCCCGCCGCTCCTGCGGCGTGCGGAGACGTACTTCCCTGACAAGCAGATCGACGACGAGGCTCCCCGACAAGAGCTTCCACCGCTACACGTACCGCGACTGCGCCCGGCGCTCCCGGCAGCTCGCCGTGGCGCTCAAGAAGCTCGGGCTCGAGCGCGGCGACCGCGTCGCGACGCTCGCCTGGAACCACTACCAGCACATGGAGTGCTACCTCGGCATCCCGTGCGGCGGCTTCGTCCTCCACACGCTCAACCTGCGGCTGCATCCGTCAGACCTCGCGTACATCGCGACGCACGCCGGCGACAAGGTCGGTAATCGTCGACCGGCATGCTGCTGCCGCTGCTCGACCAGTTCAAGGACGACACGCCGATCGAGCACGTATTCGTCGTCGAGGACTCGTACGAGGAGCTGCTGGCTACGCGCCGACCCGGACGAGTGGGAGGATCCCGAGCTCGACGAGAACGAGGCGGCCGCCATGTGCTACACGAGCGGCACGACGGGCATGCCGAAAGGCGTCGTCTACTCGCACCGCTCGACGATCCTCCACACGCTCGGCGTCGCCTCGGGCGCGCCGCTCGGTCATCCGCTGTCCGAATCCGACACGTTCCTGCCGGTCGTGCCGATGTTCCACGCGAACGCGTGGGGGTACCCGTACCTCGCGACGATGATGGGCGCGAACCTCGTCTACCCGGGGCCGCACCTCGACGGCGAGAGCCTGCTCGACGCGTTCGAGCAGGAGGAGGTGACGTGGACGGCGGGCGTGCCGACGATCTGGCTCGGCATCCTCGCGCAGCTCGACGCGAATCCCGGCAAGTGGGACCTCTCCAGGCTCAAGGGCATGCTCTGCGGAGGCTCGGCGCCGCCGCGCGCGATGATCGACGCGTACAAGACGCGCCACAACCTCTCGGTCGTCCACGGCTGGGGCATGACGGAGACGTCGCCGGTGGCGTCTGTCTCCGACCTGCCCGGGCCACTGAAGGACGAGGAGTGGCCGAAGCAGCTCGACTACATCGAGATGCAGGGGATCCCGCTGCCGTTCGTCGAGCTTCGCGCTCGCGATGGCGACGGCAACGAGATCCTTGGGACGACGAGACGATGGGCGAGCTCGAGATCCGCGGCCCGTGGGTCGCGTCCGGCTACTACGACACGCCGAGCAGGCGGAGCGCTGGACGGACGACGGCTGGTTCATGACCGGCGACATCGTCTCGCTCCACCCGAGCGGCTTCATCCGCATCCAGGACCGGACGAAGGACGTCATCAAGTCGGGCGGCGAGTGGATCTCGTCGGTCGCGCTGGAGAACGCGCTGATGGGCCATCCCGCCGTGGCCGAGGCGGCCGTGATCGCCGTGCCCGACGAGAAGTGGGCCGAGCGGCCGCTCGCGGTCGTCGTCCTGCGGGAAGGGCAGGAGGCCTCGGCCGACGAGCTGCGGGAGTTCCTGGCGCCGCAGTTCGCGAAGTGGTGGCTACCGGACGCCTTCGAGTTCGTCGACGAGATCCCCAAGACGGCGGTCGGGAAGTTCCGCAAGACGGCGCTGCGCGAGAGTTCGTCGCGGAGCCTGCGCCGGCGGACTGACCGCCACCACGCGGCGAGCACGCCGACGTTCCGCTCCGCGAGCCACGCCGAGTGCAACTCGGCCGTCGATCGGGGAAGGCTTTCGTCGTGTAGTTAGCACGATCGGTCGTTCTCCATAGTGGATAGTACGACCGGTCGTGCTATCTTGTCAAGCGAATTTGGGCGAGCTGCTCACCACACCTTCCGAGACCACCTCTCGCCGCCGCCGGTCTGACGGCGAGCGAAGCCGCGCGGCAATCCTCGACGCCGCGACGAAGCTCGCCACCATAGAGGGCCTGGACGGACTCTCCATCGGCCGCCTGGCCGAGCACACGGGCATGTCGAAGAGCGGCCTCTATGCGCACTTCGGCTCGAAGGAGGAGCTGCAGCTGGCCACGATCGACGCAGCGAGCGAGATCTTCGTGCGCGAGGTGATCGAGCCGGCGCGAACGGCGCGAGGGAGCCGCTCGACTCGACGCGCTCGCCGACGCGTTCCTCTCCTATCTCGAGCGAAAGGTCTTCCCCGGAGGGTGTTTCTTCGCCGCAGCCCAGGCGGAGCTCGACACGCACCCCGGCCCCGTGCGCGAGAAGCTCCGCGAGACGAGCCGGCGCTGGTTCGACTACGTCGAGCGGCAGGTGCGCGGCGCCCAGGAGATGGGCGAGCTCCGTGAGGACGAGGATCCGGCGCAGCTCGCCTTCGAGATCGACGCAATGCTGAAGATGGCGACGGCGCTCTTCGTGCTCCACGACGACCCCGAGGCGCTCGAGCGCGCACGTCGGGGCGTCGAAACGCGCGTCGCCCGTGCGAAGATCGGGGTGTGACCCAGCCTCATCCCTGGGACGCCGGCGCTCCTGACGGCGTCCACATCTGGAAGACCCTCGGTTACCGCTTCGCGGAAGGCGCCGAGGACCGGATCACGCTGGAGTGGGACGCGGGGCCCGAGTACGCGTTCCCGAACGGCGGGCGGACGATCGTGCACGGCGGCATGGTCTCGACGTTGCTCGACACGGCGATGGGCCATGCCTGCCTCGCCCGCCTGGGCCCGGACGAGACGTTTCTGACGGCGGATCTCCACGTCGACTTCTACCGGGCCGCCACGCCGGGGCCGCTGCGCGCCGAGGCGGAGGTCAGACACCAATCGCGACGGGCAATGTTCTGCGAAGCCTCGCTCTTCGACGCGGAGGGCGTGCTGCTCGCGTCGGCGCGCTGCACGCAGATCGTCCGGGGCGCCCAATGAAAGCGATCGTGATCGAAGAGACGGGCGGGCCGGAGCAGCTCGCCCTTTGCGACGTGCCCGATCCAGACACGTCCGAGGGACAGTCCCTGTTCCATGTTCGTGCCGCGGGTGTGAACTTTCTCGACGTGCTCGTCCGCCAGGGCAACTATCCCCAGGCTCCCGCGCTGCCGACAACGCCGGGCGTGGAGGTTGCAGGCAAGACGGAGGACGGTCGCCGCGTCATCGCGCTGCTCACCGGCGGGGGCTATGCGGAGCGAGTTGCCGTGGATCGGGAACGGATCTTCCCGCTGCCCGAGAGCGCCTCGTTCGCGGAAGGCGCCTCGTTCCTGCTGACATTTCTCACGGCCTGGATCCCGGTGACGCGCCAGGTGCGCCTCGAGCCCGGCCAGACGGTTCTCGTCCACGCAGGCTCCGGCGGCGTGGGCACGGCGGCGATCCAGGTGGCGCGCCACTTCGGCGCCCGCGTGGTGGCGACCGCCTCCACCGAGGAGAAGCGCCGCTTCTGCGTGGAGCTCGGCGCCGAGGAGGCGTTCGGGTACGACGAGTTCGCCGACGCTGTCAAGCCGGATCTCATCCTCGACCCTGTCGGCGGGGAGCTGTTCGCGACAAGCGTCAGCATCCTGGCGCCGCTGGGAACGCTCGTGGGCATCGGTTACGCCGGCGGCTGGTGGGGGGAGCTCAACCCGGCGCTGCTCGTCGGCCGCAACGTCGGCATCCAGGGCTTCTACCTCGGCCGGCTGATGGCGCGGCGTCCCGACGTGGTGGCCGCGGCTGCGGACGAACTGCTGGAGCTCTGGAGTGCCGGCGCGGTCAAGCCGGTAGTAGGCGCCGAGTATCCCCTCGCCGATGCTGCGGACGCCCACCGGCTGATTGAGGAGCGCAAGCACGTCGGCAAGGTCGTTCTTGTTCCGTAGCGCGCTCGTCACTGGCGGAGCGTCCGGGATCGGCGCTGCCGTCGTTCGCCTACTGGAGCAGCAGGGCACCGAAGTGCAGTCACTCGACATCGCCACCGGCTTCGACGTCACCGACCCGGCAGCGTGGGACGGGGTCGCTTCCGTCGACTTCGCATTCCTCAACGCCGGCATCGGTGGCTCGGGTGACGACCTCGCCGGATACCGCAAGATGCTCGGCGTCAACGTGGACGGCGTCGTCTTCGGCGTGCGACACCTGGAGCAGACGATGGGAGCCGGCGGCTCTATCGTCGCCACGGCCTCACTTGCCGGGCTCGTGCCCATGCCACACGACCCCATCTACACGCTCACGAAGCATGCGGTGGTGGGCTACGTGCGCGCGATCGCCCCGCACCTGGCCGAGCTCGGGATTCGGATCAACGCCATCTGCCCTGGATTCGTCGACACGCCGATCGTGACGGACGAGCTTCGCGCGTGGATCGAGAGCCAGGGGATCCCCTTGATCCAGCCGGATCAGGTGGCGGACGCCGTGCTGCACGCGGCGCGGGCGGACGAGACCGGCCAGGCATGGGTCGTCCAGCCTGGGCGAGAGCCGCTGCGCTACGAGTTTCGCGGCGTGCCGGGGCCGCGATGACCGACGTCTATCGCACTCCCGAAGAACGCTTCGCCGCGATCACCGACTTCCCGTTCGAGCCGCGGTATACCGATCAGAACGGGCTGCGACTGCACTACGTCGACGAGGGCGAGCGTGATCCGGTGCTCTGCCTGCACGGCGAGCCGACGTGGTCGTACCTGTACCGGAAGATGATCCCCGGGCTATCGACCGTGGCGCGCGTCGTTGTACCCGACTACTTCGGCTTCGGCCGTTCGGACAAGCCCACCGACCGCGACTGGTACTCGTTCGACCGGCACTATGGCTCCGTCCTCGGGCTGGTGGAGAGCCTCGAGCTGGATCGACTGACCGTGGTCGTTCAGGACTGGGGCGGGCCGATCGGGATGCGGCTCGCGGTGGAGCAGCCCCAGCGCGTGGCGCGGCTCGTCATCCTCAACACCGGCGTCGGCGGCGGTCGGGCGCCTAACGACGTCTGGCTGCGCTTCCGTGAGGTCGTGCGGGCAGCCGGCGGCGACTTCCAGCCGGGCCGACTGATACGCACGGCGAGCGTCCGCGGTCTCTCCGACGAGGCCATGGCCGCGCTACAACGCGCCGTTCCCCACGCCGGAGTCGAAGGCAGGCCCGCTGATGTTCCCCGAGCAGGTGCCCACCGAGCAGGAGCATCCCAACACGGCGCCGCTGCTCGCGATCCGCGACGCGCTGACCTCGTGGGAGAAGCCGACCCTCGTGCTCTTCGGGGACTCCGACCCCATCTTCCCACCGGCCGTTGCGGAACGGATCGCGGAGCTGATCCCCGGCGCGCTCGCGGCCGAGACGATCGCGAACGCCGGCCACTTCGTCCAGGAGGACGCGGGCGAGGAGGTGGCCGCCCGCATCGTCCGCTTCCTCGAGGAGACGTGATGGATACGGATGCGCTGAACGCGGCCATGCCGTTCGGGAGCCGGCTCGGCATCGAGCTCGTCTCCGCGTCGCCGGACGAGGTGGTCTTACGGCTCGCCTGGGCCGAGGATCTCTGTACGTCGGGCGGGGTGCTGCACGGCGGCGCGATCATGAGCCTTGCCGACTCGGGCGGCGGGCTCTGCGCGTTCCTCAACCTCCCCGAGGACGCGAAGGGGACAGCGACGATCGAGTCGAAGACGAACTTCTTCGGCGCCGTGCGCGAGGGCCACGTCACCGCGACCTCCCGCTCGCTGCACAAGGGCAAGACGACGATCGTCGTAGAGACGGACGTCCACGACGCGGACGGCCGCCACGTCGCCCGCGTCACACAGACGCAGGCCGTCCTCCGCTAGTCGGGTCAGCGCGACCTGGCGAGAGCGGCTCTGGTCAGCCGCATGGGCCTGAGCCCGACGGTCAGCCGACGAAGCTCCCGGGCCGCTTTGGGGTAGACCCGGTACCAGCGTCCGGCGTCGAACCGGCCGATGTTGACGCCGTAGCTCAGGAAGCGATCGAGCCTGGTCGTGGCGACGATCCCGGTCACGTAATCGTTGTCGAAGCGAAGCTCGAACGACTGGCGCTCCGAGCTGTGGCGCGCGGCGCACGCGGCAGGCGGCCTGGTACCGATGTAGTAGAAGGCGCCAAGCGCCGTCAGCGCAGGGCGATCCATGATGGGAACGCAGCGCTTGGCGTTGCAGATGCTCAGGTCGCCCGGCTCGAACTCCTTGGCGGCCCCAGCGCTTGCAACAACCAGAAAGGCCGTCGATGCGAGGACTGCGATGAAGGCGCCTCGTCTCATGCCGGATATACAACCGTGGACTCACCCCGGTTCCGGCGATGGCGCGAGTCGGCGCTACAGTGCGACGGTGAAGCCGATCTGGCAGGGGCGAGCGGCGCAGGTCGTGACGAAGTACGGCGAGCAGGCGCCGATGGCTGCCGTCTGCTGCAACGCGTGCCGGACATGCGTCACGACGAACGTCGTCGGACTCGCGACGGGTGCGCTCGCGGCCGCGGGCTATGCGGCCGTCCGCTTCGCTAAGCGCGTCACGAGAGCCGCGTAGCTACGAGAAACGCCAGGAGCCGCCGTCGGCGTAGTGCTTGAGGATGCGGCGGCTGACCACCATGCGGTGCACTTCGTCCGGGCCGTCGTAGATGCGGCCGGCGCGCGCGTGGCCGAGCATCGTCGCGAGCGGCGAGCGGTCGGTGAGGCCCAGCGCGCCGTGCACCTGGACGGCCCGGTCGATCACATCGTTCAGCGCGCGCGCCGCGTAGAACTTGATCAGCGACACCTCCACGCGCGCCTCGTCCCCCTGGTCGATCTTGTGCGCCGCGTCGAGCGTCATCAGCCGGCAGGCATGGATCTCCGCGGCCGAGTCGGCGATCCAGTTCTGCACCGTCTGCTTCTCGGCGAGCGGCCCGCCGAATGCCTCGCGCTCGAGCGAGTACGAGCACATGAGGTCGAACGCGCGCTGCATCTGCCCCAGCCAGCGCATGACGTGATGGATACGACCCGGCCCGAGGCGCTTCTGGGCGATGCGGAAGCCGTCGCCGGGCTCGCCGAGGACGTTCGCCGGCGGGCACGCGCACGCCCTCGTACGTCACCTCGCAATGCGTCGTCCAGCCGCGGCCGCGATGCCCCATGACCGGCACCGGCTCGATCGTGATCCCAGGCGTGTCGGACGGCACGAGAATCTGGCTGGCGCGTCGGTGCGGCTCGGCATCGGGGTCGGTGATCGCCATCACGATCGCGAAGCCGGCTCCCTCGGCGCCCGACGAGAACCACTTGTGGCCGTCGATGACCCACTCGTCCCCGTCCTGCACCGCACGCGTGCGCAGCAGCGTGGGGTCAGACCCCGAGACGTCCGGCTCGGTCATCGAGAAGAACGACCGCGTGTCGCCTTCCACGAGCGGCCGCAGGAACTGCTCCTTCTGCTCGTCGGTGCCGAACAGGTGGAGGATCTCGCCGTTGCCGGCATCCGGGGCCTGGCAGTTGAAGACGAGCTGGCCCCAGAAGCTGCGGCCGATCTCCTCGTTCAGGTACGCGTAGGCGAGGAAGCCCTGGCCGGTGCCGCCGGCGTCCGGCGGCAGGTGCGGCGCCCAGAGCCCCTCGGCCTTCGCCCGGGCGCGTAGCGACGACATGAGCTCGCCGGCTTCGTCGTCTTCCCGGTTCAGCGCCGCTTCGGCGGGATACACGTGCTCCTCGAGGAAGGCGCGGTACGTCGCGCGCAGCTCTTCGAACTGCTCGAGCGCCGGGAGCTCCGCAATCGCCACGGCCCTATTATCGCTCCGTGAAGCTCGGCGTGTCCCTCGGCTATGCCTCCCCGGGCACGAACCCCACGGAGCTGATCGACGTGGCCGTCGAGGCGGAGCAGCTCGGCTACGACTCGGCCTGGGCGGCGGAGGCGTGGGGCACCGACGTCGTCACCGTCCTCTCCTGGCTCGGCGCGAAGACGGAGAAGATGAAGCTCGGCGCTGGGATCATGCAGATCCCGGCGCGCAGCGCCGGCATGACGGCGATGACGGCAGCGACGCTCGACCTCATGTCGGGCGGCCGCTTTCTGCTCGGCCTCGGGCTGTCGGGGCCGCAGGTGGCAGAGGGCTGGCACGGCCAGCCGTGGGGCCCGCCGCTCAAGCGCACGCGGGAGTACGTCGAGCTCGTCCGCCAGATGCTGCGGCGCGACGTCGTCGACTTCCACGGCGACGTCTACGACGTGCCGTTGACCGGCGACGGGACAACCGGGCTCGGCATCCCGCTCAAGATGATGATGCGGCCGCTGCGGCCCGAGATACCGATCTACCTCGCCGCCATCGGCCCGAAGAATGTCGCGCTGGCGGCCGAGATCGCGGACGGCTGGCTGCCGATCTTCGTCTCGCCCGAGCGCTTCCGCGACGTCTTCCCGCTCGATGGCGTCCGGGAGGGATTCGACGTCGCTGCGGGCGTGAACGTCGTCCTGACCAAGGATGCGGAGGGCGGGCGCGAGTACGTCAAGCATCACCTCGCGCTCTACGTCGGCGGCATGGGTGCTCGGGGCAAGAACTTCTACAACGACCTCGTCTGCCGTTACGGCTACGAGGCCGAGGCGGCGCACATCCAGGACCTCTACCTCGGCGGCAAGAAGCTCGAGGCGGCGGCCGCCGTGCCCGACGCGCTGGTCGACGAGGTCGCGCTCGTCGGGTCGCGCGAGCAGATTGCCGAGCGCCTCGACGCGTGGCGCGAGTGCGGCGTGACGACGCTCATCGTCCAGAGCCACGACCGCGAGACGCTGCGCACGATGGCCGAGCTCGTGCTTTGACGGACCAGTCTCCGCTGCTGATCCTCGAGAACGTCGAAGCCTTCCTCGACGAGCACGGGCTCGGCTCGGGCTCGGTTCGCGCAAGTCGCATCGGCCAGGGAGGCGGCTCGAACTTCTCGTTTCTCCTCGAGCGGGACGACGGACGGTACGTCCTGCGAAGGCCGCCGCGGCCGCCACTTCCCCCCTCCGCACACGACATGGTGCGCGAGGCGCGGCTCCAGCTCGCTCTCGCGCCGCACGGCATCCGGCTGCCGGTGATCCGCGCCGTGTGCGAGGACGAGAGCGTGATCGGCGTGCCGTTCTACGTCATGGACTATCTCGAGGGCCACGTCGTCACGGACGAGCTGCCCGCCGGTCTCGAGAGCGAGGAGGCGCGGCGCCGGCTCGGGCTCGACATGGTCGATGCGCTCGTGGAGATTCACGCGGCCGACGTGAGCGCGCCCGCTCATCGCGGCGTTCGTCCGTCCGGGCAGCTACCTCGAGCGGCAAGTGCGCCGCTTCTCGCAGCTCTGGGAGATCAACCAGACCCGCGAGCTCCCCGACGTCGAGACGGTCGGTGAGTGGCTGGCGCGCACCATGCCCGAGCCGTTGTCGCCGACGGTCGTCCACGGCGACTACCGGCTGGGCAACGCGATGGTTGCGCCGGAGGATCCGGCGCGGATCCTCGCGGTGCTCGACTGGGAGATGGGCGCCGTGGGCGATCCGCGCGCGGACGTCGGTTACCTGCTGGCCACGTACAGCGAGCCGGGCGGCGAGGTCAATCCGCTGGGCGCATCGCCGGCAACTGCGACGCAGGGGTTTCCGACGAAGGCCGAGCTGGTCGAGCACTACCGCGAGCGCAGCGGCCGTGACGTCGAGCCGCTCGGCTGGTTCCAGGCGCTCGCGCTCTGGAAGGCGGCGGTGTTCTGCGAGGCGATCTACGGCCGGTACGTCCGCGGCGAGCTCGCCGCTGAGGACGCGAACGCAGCGCGCTTCGAGCTCGGCGTGCCGTTGCTCGCACGCACGGCGCTCGAATTCGCCGAGGCAGCGTAGGCCGCGTCGCTTCCCGACGCTGTGGATGAATCGGCACACAACTGCATAACTCAGGGACCTGGCACTCGGACATGTCCGAAGGAGTCAGTGTCCGACGCGGTCGAGGAATCGCACACGAGGTCTGCGAACGCCGCAGGCTGCTCGAGCATCGGCACATGGGCCTGGTCGGGCAGCACGACGAGCTCGGCGCGCGGCATGCGCGCGGCCAGCAGCCGGCCGTTCGACACAGGGATGACGCGGTCGAGCTCGCCGTGGACGACGAGCGCCGGGACGTCGATCCGCTCGACCTCGACGCCGATGTTCGTGTAGTTAGCGGCAGCCTCGAACTGCGCTCGCCAGCAGGCGGGCGGCGTGGGCGGATCGAGCCGCGCGGCCAGCCACTGCCCGTACTCGTCGGGGTGGCTCTCAGGCCAGCCCGGCGTGAATGACGTGGGGAACGTCCTCCGGATCGCCTCTTCCAGCGGCAGCCCGACCACGGAGAACCAGATGTCATACGTCTCGCGCGGCAGCGGCTCATGGTCGGGCCCGCCCGGCCCGGTGCCGACGAGGACGAGCGACCGCACGAGCTCGGGACGCCGCAGCGCCAGCGTCAGCGCGATGAAGCCGCCCATCGAGTGCCCGTAGACGTCGGCACGCTCCAGCCCGCGGGCGTCGAGCACCGACGCCGCGTCGTCGGCCAGCTCCTCGATCGTGTACGGCCCCGGCGGCTTCGCGGACAAGCCCGTGCCGCGGTTGTCGAAAGCGAGCACGCGGCGCCGTTCCGCGTACGCCGGCCATTGCGCCCGGGAGCCCCACTTCGACCACCCGAGACCTTGAATCAAGAGCAGCGGGAAGCCGTCGCCGTGCTCCTCGACGTCGAGCTGGATCAGACGCGCTCCACGATCATCGCCATGCCCTGGCCGCCGCCGACGCACATCGTCTCGAGGCCGACCGTGCCGTCCGACCGCATCGAGGTCGTTGAGCAGCGTGCACATGATCCGCGCGCCCGTCATGCCGTAGGGATGCCCGAGCGCGATCGCGCCGCCGTGCGGGTTGAACCGGTCGTCGAAGGGATCGATGCCGACCTCCCGGCAGACGGGGATGACCTGCGCCGCGAACGCCTCGTTCAGCTCCATCACGTCGATGTCGTCGATCGTCATGCCCGCCTGGTCCAACACGCGCTTGACAGCCTGGATCGGGCCCACGCCCATGATCTCGGGATCGACGCCCGAGACCGCGGACGCCACGATCCGTGCCTTGGGCTTGATGCCGAGCTCGCTCGCCCGCGAGTCGCTCATGACGACGACGGCCGCAGCGCCGTCGTTCAACGGGCACGAGTTGCCCGCAGTCACCTTCCCGCCCTCCTTGAAGGCAGGCTCGAGCTCGGCGAGCTTCTCGAGTGTCGACTCGCGACGAGGCCCGTCGTCACGGGAGACGACCGTGCCGTCCTCGGTCGTGTAGGGCGTCACCTCGCGGTCGAAGTGTCCCGAGTCCTGCGCCGCCACGGCCCGCTCCTGCGAGCGTTGCGCGAACCGGTCCATCTCCTCCCGCTCGACGCCCCACCGCTCGGCGACGTTCTCGGCCGTCATGCCCATCGGGATGTAGACGTTGCCGATCGCGTCGTCGGAGCCGGTCAGCCGAGGGTGTAGCTCCTCGGCGGACTTGGGATAACCGTTGACCTGCGTGATCGACTCCACGCCGGCGGCCACATAGGCATCGCCCTCCCCTGCCCGGATCGCGTGGAAGGCCATGCGAATCGTCTGCAGGCTCGACGCGCAGAAACGGTTGACCGTGGTGCCGCCCGTGGTCGCCGGCAGGTCGGCCAGCAGTGCGGCTCGGCGCGCAAGGTTCATGCCCTGCCGCTGCTCCGGATAGCCACAGCCGAGCATCACGTCCACGATCTCGGAGCTGTCGAGCTCGGGCACCTGATCGACCGCGGAGCGGATGGCGAACGCCGCCAGATCGTCGGGACGGGCGTCCACGAGCGACCCCTTCCGCGCCCGCCCGATCGGCGTGCGCACGGCGGCGACGATGACTGCTTCGGCCATGTCGCGCAGGCTACACAGCGAAAGGGGGCCGGCACCGGCCGACCCCCTTCCAGCGTTCGTTTATTGCCTAGTGGCTACTTCGTCTTCTCTTCCGGCGGCCGCGGATCGACCAGCTGGCCGATCGGCTTCCAGCCGCCGTTCTCGAACTGGATCAGTCGCTCGAGCCGAGATCGGGAACTTGTCGTTCTTCGACGTCGTCGACGTGACGCCCGGCAGGAACCACGGGTTCATGCGTGTTCGTCTCCGTGAAGTTGTTCGCCTTCGCCATCAGCGCGGGGCGCGTGAGCTTGCCCTTCGGGATCGCTGTCGAGGAGGTTGCAGAAGCTCCTCCCCTTCGCGAAGCCGTAGAGGTAGAGGCCGTCGGTGACCTTCGCGTTGGGCAGGTACTTCGCCATGTGCTGCTTGTAGAGGTTCACAGCCGGCGTTGTTCGCATGTCGGGGTTGGCCGGGTCCTTCAGGTACTGGACCGAGATCGACCCGTTGACCGTCGCGGCGTTCGAGTTGGCCAAGGCGAGCGTCATGAACGTGTCGGTGGCCGACACCGAGTTCAGGTAGATGTTGGCCGGCTTCCAGTTGATCGCCCGCAACGTCGCGTACGTGCGGATCATGTGCGTCGGCGTGGCGAAGATCATCAACGTGTCCGCACCCGAGGCTCGCAGTGCGAGCAGCTGGGACGCAACGGACGCGTCGGTGAGGTTGTAGCCGCGCGTGGCCACGATCTGGCTCTTGTTCGCCCCGAGGCCTGCCTCGAGACCGGCGATGTAGTCCTTGCCGTAGTCGTCGTTCTGGTAGATGATCGCGATCTTCGCGTTCGGCGCGTTGTGCCTTGATACGCCGGCCGTAGATCGCCCCTTCACCCTGGTAGTCGGGCTGCCAGCCGAGCGACCACTTGAACTCCTTCTGCTGGCGCCCCAGAACGTCGCGCCGGTGGAGACGTACATCTGCGGCACCTTGTTCTTGTTGAGGTAAGTCCGAACGGCCTGCTGCGGCTCGGTGCCGAGTGCCTCCGACCGTGGCGAAGTACCTTGTCTTGCTCGACGAGCTTGATCGTCTGCGTGACGTCTGCGTCGGGTTGTAACGCGTCGTCGTAGGTGATGAACTGCACCTGGCGGCCGCCGCAGCCGCGCGCGTTGTCCGCTCCGCGCTTCGTCGAGTTCTCATAGCTGAAGTACGCGACTCATTCCACGCGCGAATCGGCGCATATGGCGCGGCCGTCCCGGAGAACGGGAACGTCGCGCCGATCTTCGACGACCTTCGCCGAGACCCCGGCGTGGCCTCTCTGCGCCGCCGAATGCGCCCGTCATCCCGAAGACGAGCGAGCCTGCGACGGCTCCGAGTACAAGTGCTGCCTTCCTCATGTATCGCTCCTTTGTGTCGTTCCCTCCCCTACCGTGTGACGAGTGTAACGCCGTTTTGTTGTGGTGAACAGACCACGAATGCGCAACACGAGCTGCGCCAGGCCGCCGGGCATGAGAAACAGCACGAGCAGGAGAAAGACGCCGTAGGTGACAGTGGGAGGCAGCGGCGTCGCGAGATCGATGTCGAGACCCCAGTCCTCGGCCTTCAGCGGCGCGTACTGGATGAACAGCGCGCCGAACATCGTCCCGAACAGCAGCCCGAAGCCGCCGAGCGCAGTACCCACGAGCAGCGTGATCGACAGCGCGGCAGGAACACGAGCGCGTTGACCGAGCCGAGGTGGATCGCGAGCAAGGCCCCGCGACGCCGGCGTACGCGGCGGAGAGACCGAAGGCGGCCGTCTTGAACAATGCCGGGTTGAGGCCGGACGAGACGGCGGCCAGCTCGGCATCGCGTACCGCGCGCAGCGACCGTCCGAGCTTCCCGCTGAGCAGGAACCAGGCGAAGAGGAGCGCGCCCAGTGCGATACCCCACGTCTGGTAGTACGGGCGCGGCCGGCAGCCCGAAGAAGATGCCCTGGCTGCCGCCGGTCACGCCCGACGAAGCGATCCGAGCGGACGAGGTCGACGAACGCCACCGCGAGCGCGAACGTGCCCGAGCGCGAGGTACGGGCCGTGCAGCCGCAGCGCCGGCAATGCCGAACAGGAAGCCCGGACACGCCGGCGATCGACGGCGGCGACGGGAATCGTCCACCAGACGCTCCAGCCGTGCTCGAACGCGAGGTACGCCGTCGTGTAGCCGCCGACGCCCATGAACGCGCCCTGGCCGAGGGAGATCTGCCCCGAGTAGCCGGTGACGATGTTCAGGCCCAGGAGGGCGATGAAGTACAGGCCGACCTGCGACATGTTTCGCGTCTCGAACGAAGCCCATGAACGACGGGCAGCACCGCGATGATCGCGATCGCGACAGCGAGGAAGATGCCGCTCGCGACATGCGCGCGGAGGATCGACTCTCATACGCGCCTCGACACCGTCCGCCCGAAAAGCCCGTCGGGCTTGACGAGCAGCACGAGCAGGAGCACGCCGAGGGCAATCGGCAGCTTGAACTCCTGCGACTGCGCTGACGAAGTCGACGTACGTCTGAAGCAGCGCGATGCCGACGCCGAGGATGTACGCGCCGAGCACTGCGCCGAGCGGGCTGTCGAGGCCACCGAGCACGGCCGCCGCGAACGCGTAGACGATGATGACGAGCATGTAGTTCGGATCGAGCGGAGGCGCCGCCACCACCGCCATCAGCCCGGCCACCGCTCCGAGTGCGGCGGCCAGGCCCCAACCGAGGGCGAGCATGACGGTCGACGCGGATCCCGAGCAGCCGGCTCGTGTCGGCGCGCACGGCCGCGGCGCGCATCATCAGGCCGGTCCGCGTGAAGCGGAAGATGAGAAAGACGACGGCGACGCAGACGAGCGACACGCCGAAGATGTAGATCGTCTGCTTGGGAATCGCGACGTCACCGATCGTCACGGGGTCGAACGGGAACGGGCTGATGATGTATTGCGGCTCCGCGGTCCAGATCCACGCCGCCGCCCCGTTGAGGATGATCGAGCAGAGCGATGGTGGCGATGACGATCGTCAGCTGGCCCGATCGCGCCAGCGGACGGATGATCGCGCCGTAGATGAGC
Organism: uncultured Actinomycetes bacterium; assembly: GCA_963821415.1. Classification (GTDB taxonomy): domain Bacteria; phylum Actinomycetota; class Thermoleophilia; order Gaiellales; family Gaiellaceae; genus PALSA-612. Next base: position 17,384 of record CAWGEE010000041.1, read on the forward strand.
GAGCCGCCCGCGAACGAGATAGCGAGGGTGATCGCGAACCCGATCCAGAACGACAGCTCCCAGCCTTCCGGGTCGGAGATGAGCCACCACGCGATGTACGTCGAGAACATCGCCATCTCGCCCTGCGCGAAGTTGATGACGCCCGTCGCACGGTGGATGAGCACGAGGGCGAGCGCGAGCACGGCGTAGATGCCGCCGTCGGCGAGCCCGGTGACGATCGTCTGGATGAGCTTCGACCAGTCCATCAGCCGAGGTAGGACTTTTTGACGCGTTCGTCCTCGCGGAGCTCCTCGCTCCCGCCCTCCAGCACCACACGCCCGACCTCGAGCACGTACGCCCTCTTCGTGGAGGCGAGCGCGATGCCCGCGTTCTGCTCGACCACGAGCACCGTCAGCCCCATCTCGTGCGTGAGCGAGGAAACGAGCTCGTAGAAGTCGCGCACGATCGTCGGCGCGAGCCCGAGCGACGGCTCGTCGAGCAGCAGCAGCTTCGGCCGCGCGACGAGCGCCCGTCCAAGGGCGAGCATCTGCTGCTCACCGCCGGACAGGGTTCCCGCCTGCTGGTTCCGCCTGCCCTCGAGTCGCGGGAAGTAGCCGGCGACGTTCTCGCAGTCCCGCTTCGCCTCGCGCCAGTTGCGGCGGTGATTCGCGCCGATGAGGAGGTTCTCCCAGACGGTCAGCTCGGCGTAGATCTCGCGCCCCTCCGGCACGTGCGCGATGCCGAGCCGCGCGACGGTCTCGGGGGACTTGCGTGCCGATCTCCTTGCCGTCGAAGACGATGCGGCCCGAGCGGCGGACGGTGCCCGAGATGGCGCGCAGCGTCGACGTCTTCCCCGCGCCGTTCGCTCCGAGGATGGCGACGGACTCGCCGTCTTCGACTCTCAGCGAGACGCCGTGCAGCGCCTGGACGCCGCCGTAGCGGGCGTCGACGCCCTCCAGCTCGAGCAGCGCCGTCACTCCTCGTCCTCGTCCGTCGTGCCGAGGTACGCCTCGATCACGGCCGGGTCGTTGCGCACATCGTCGGGGCTGCCGCGCGCGATCGTCTTGCCGAAGTCGAGCACGTGCACGGTCTCCGAGACGCGCATGACGAGCCCCATGTGGTGCTCGACGAGCAGCACGGTCAGGTCGAGCCGCTCGCGCAGGTCGAGGAGGAAGTCGCCGAAGGCCGCCACCTCCTCGTGGCTCAACCCGCCGGCCGGCTCGTCGAGCAGCAGCAGCCGCGGCTCGGAGACGAGCGCGCGCGCCAGCTCGATCCGCTTCAGCGTCGGATAGGGGAGGGCCGACGCGACGTGAGGGGCGAGACCGCCGAGGCCGACAAGCTCGAGCGCCTCCGGGCGCGCTCTGCGGCCGTCCGTCTCGCCGAACCAGCTCGTGCGCGAGTGTGCGCCGACGAGGACGTTCTCGAGCACCGTCATCCGCGAGAACAGCGCGATGTTCTGGAACGTCCGGCGATGCCGCGCCGGACGACCTCGTACGGCGCGAGCTTCAGGAGGTCCTGGCCGTCGTAGAGGACCTGGCCGGAATCCGGCTTGTAGAGTCGCGTGATGACGTTGAAGGCCGTCGTCTTGCCCGCGCCGTTGGGCCCGATCAGGCCGAGGATCTGACCTTGGGGGACGTCGAACGAGACGTCGTCGAGGGCGATGACACCCCCGAAGCGGCGAGTGAGGTGGTGGACGCTCAGCAACGCCACGAGGCGGGCATCTTACGACGGGGGGGCGAGACCTCGCCGGTGGTGGTGCCACTCGACGACGGGATCGTGCGCATCACGTTCCCGCTGCCGCTCGGCATCGACCATGTCCACGCGTACGTGCTGCCCGCCGACGACGGAGGGACGATCGTCGTCGACACGGGGCTCGGCCTGCCGGGCGCCGGCGAGCGCTGGGAGCGCCTTCTCGAGCAGGTGGGCAAGCCCGACCGGATCATCATCACGCACTTCCATCCTGACCACGTCGGTGCCGCCGCGATCGTCGCCGGGCTCTCGGAGGCTCCCGTGTACCAGGGCGTGCTGGACTACGAGTACTGCCACAGAGCGTGGACCGGCGAGGCTGCGGAGCGCTCGGAGCAGCACCTGCTCGAGCACGGGACTCCGGCAGAAGAGGCGGCCGCCGTCCGTGCCCAGCAGGAGCAGCTGACCGCCTTCGTCCACTACGCGAGGGATCCCGAGCCGCTCCAGCCCGGCGAGACGATCGGCGGCTGGGAGGTGCTCCACCTGCCGGGCCACGCCGACGGTCACCTCGCGTTGCTGCGGGACGGCGTGCTCATAGCCGGCGATGCGCTGCTGGGGGGCATCACGCCCAACGTCGGCCTGTGGCCGGGGTCCGCAGCCGATCCGCTGACCGACTACCTGGGGTCACTCGGGCGGATCGCCGAGCTCGACCCGCGGCTGGCGCTGCCCGGCCACGGCGAGCGGATCATCGATCCTGCCGGGCGCGCCCGCGAGATCTCCGTGCACCACGACGACCGGCTGAAGCGGACTCTGGCGACGCTAGGGAGCGAGCGGCGGTCCGGCTACGACGTCTCGCTCGCCCTTTTCCCGGACGCCCTCGCGCCGTCGCTGAGAGGTTCGCCGTCGCGGAGACGCTCGCGCACCTCGAGCATCTCGTGCACGCCGGCCGCGCGGCCCGCGTCACGGACGACGCCGAACGACGTACACGACGGTGCGATGACCCGGACGTCCTCATCCGCCCATACGCCGACGCGGACGAGCGCGGCTGGCTCGAGTGCCGGGTGCTCGCGTTCCTGGACTCGCGTACTACGACGACGTCGAGCGGGAGAAGGAGCACTACGAGCGGCCGAGCATCGAGCTCGTCGCCGAGGTGGACGGCCGGATCGTCGGGCTGATCGACGTCGAGTGCGAGGAATTGCCCGCCACCGTCTGCGAGGACCGGCCCGGTCTCGGCGGCATGATCTGGCACATCGCCGTCCTCCGCGACTTTCGCCGGCAGGGCGTCGCCTCGCGCCTGCTCGCCGCCGCGGAGGAGGCCGCTCGCGACCGCGGGGGATAGAGCGGTTCGAGGCCTGGACGAGAGACGACGCCTGGGTGCAGCAGTGGTACGAGTCCCAGGGCTTCGTGCAGATCCGCTCCTACCTCCACGTGTACGTGTACGGAAGGAACGAGATGGACGGCGTGATCAGCTCGGAGCTCCCGGATCTGAAGCCCTACAGAGTCTTCGCGGGGTACACGGGCGACGAGCGCGGCGCGATCCGGGCCCGCTTCGAGCGGGTGCACGACTGCGTCTGTTACGAGCGGCGCTTCCCGCTCTAGTCGCCGTTTCGTCGGAGACGATCGGCAGCCGCGCGGCTACGTGACGCCGACCGCCGGCGGAGTAGATCGACGTCGACGGAGTCGTTCTGCCTGTACGTGCCGGCGACGCCGAGCAGGAGCGACAGCCAGCGCCAGGGCCCGAGCCGGCCTTCCTGTTTCAGCGTGCGCGGGAAGACGAGCACGCCGCCTTCGCGGGTGAAGTCGGCGCCCTCTTGCTGGCGCACGCCGTTCACGTAGACCTCGAACGAGGCGCCGGCTGCCGGCGGCAGCACGACTCGCGACCGCTCCGACATCGCCCCGATCATAGAATCAGCCCGTGCGCCTGACCGCCCTCGTCGTCGCGCTCGCAGCGCTCGTGTTCGCTGCCCCCGCGCTGGGCGACAACGGAGGGTTGACGCCGGTCGAGCCCGCATCGGAGAACGCGCAGGCGATCCACGACGCGTACATCCTCATCCTCTTCGTGACGGGCTTCGTGTTCGTCATCGTCGAGACGACGCTCGTCGTCTTCCTCATCCGCTACCGAAGGGGCAATCGCCCGCGCGAGGCCGAGGGCCCGCAGGTACGAGGCCACACGCGCATCGAGGTGGCCTGGACGATCGTGCCGGTGCTGCTGCTCGCGATCATCGTGGGCTTCGTCTTCGTGCAGCTGCCGGAGATCGAGGATGCGCCGGCCGCCGGGCCGGCGGGCAGCCTCCAGATCCAGGTCGAGGGCCATCAGTACTACTGGCTCTACCGCTACCCGGGCGGTGAGCTCGCGGTCGACGACCTCGTGGTGCCCGTGAACAGGGTCGTCGACCTCGAGGTGGTCGCCCCCGACGTCATCCACAGCTGGTGGATCCCTGCGCTCGGCGGCAAGATCGACGCCATACCGGGCCGTACGAATCACACGTGGTTCAAGGCGGAGCGATCCGGAACGTTCACCGGTCGCTGCGCCGAGCTCTGCGGCGCCCAGCACGCCGCGATGACCGCCTCGGTGCAGGCGGTCAGCGAAGCGGAGTTCGCCCGCTTCCTCGCAGCGCACGCGCCGTCCAGCCAGACGGTCGGAGAGGAAACGTTCGAGGGCGTCTGCGCGAAGTGTCACGGCATGGAAGGCGAAGGCACTGACGAGGCTCCGGCCATCGCCGGGCGCGAGTTCGACGCGACGACCGTGCAGCTGATCAAGACTGGCGGCACGCGCATGCCGGCCGTGGGCGAGGACTGGTCGGACGAGCACACCGCCGCAACCATCCGCTACCTCAACCAGTCGATCGGAGCGCCGTAGTGGCGGCCACTCAGCCGACCGCACCGACGCTCGACTGGAAGCAGGGTCGCGTCACCGGCTGGCTGACGACGACCGACCACAAGCGGATCGGGATTCTCTACATCGTCACGAGCCTCGTGTTCTTCGCGATCGCGGGGCTGCTCGCGTTGCTGATCCGGCTCCAGCTCGCCGCTCCGGAGCAGAGCTTCATCACCGGCGACAAGTACAACGAGCTCTTCACCGTGCACGGCACGGCGATGGTCTTTCTCGTGGTGGTGCCGATCCTCGCCGGCTTCGGCAACTACCTCGTGCCACTGATGATCGGTGCGCGCGACATGGCGTTCCCGAAGCTCAACGCGCTGTCGTACTGGCTGTTCCTGGCGGGCGGGCTCGTGCTCTACGCGAGCTTCTTCGCGAAGGGCGGCGCATCGAGCGCAGGCTGGACGGCGTACCCGCCGCTGTCCGAGAGCGAGTACAGCCCCGGCAACGGCGTCGACCTCTGGATCCTCTCCCTCCACCTGCTCACCCTGTCGTCCCTCGCCGGCGCCATCAACTTCGTGGTGACGATCCTCAACATGCGCACGCGCGGGATGACGTTCATGCGCATGCCGCTGTTCATCTGGGCGATCTTCACGTACGCGGTGCTGCTGATTCTCATCCTGCCCATGCTGTCCGGCGGGCTGACGCTGCTGCTCTTCGACCGGCAGCTCGGCACGCACTTCTTCATCCCCGACGAAGGCGGCAGCGCGCTCCTGTGGCAGCACGTCTTCTGGTTCTTCGGCCACCCCGAGGTCTACGTGATGATCCTGCCCGCGTTCGGGATCGTCTCCGAGGTGATCCCCGTGTTCGCCCGCAAGCCGATCTTCGGCTACGCCGCGATCGCGTTCTCCACCCTGGGGATCGCGTTCGCGGGGATGCTCGTCTGGGCGCACCACCTGTTCACGGTCGGCATGGGCACGGGCCTCAACAGCTTCTTCATGATCGCCTCGTTCCTCGTCGCCGTGCCGACCGGGATCAAGATCCTCAACTGGCTGGCGACGCTCTGGCGCGGCAACATCTCGTTCGACACGCCGATGCTGTTCGCTCTCGGCCTGATCGCGCTGTTCGTGATCGGCGGGTTGACCGGGATCTTCGTCGCCGCGTATCCCGTCGACTGGCAGCTGCACGACACGTACTTCGTCGTCGCGCACTTCCACTACACGCTGTTCGGCGGCGCGATGTTCGGGATCTTCGCGGGCCTGTATTACTGGTGGCCGAAGATGTTCGGACGCCGCCTCGACGAACGGCTCGGCAAGTGGCACTTCTGGCTGATGTTCGCGGGCTTCAACCTCGCGTTCATGCCGCAGCACTTCCTCGGGCTGCTGGGCATGCCGCGGCGGATCTACACGTACTCCGAGGGCGGACAGTGGGAGATCTACAACCGCCTGTCGACGGTCGGCGCCTTCCTGATGGCCGTGGCTATCACCCTCTTCGCGGTGAACGTCCTCCGCTCGCGTCGGTACGCGCGAGTCGGCAACGACCCGTGGCAGGGCAACACGCTCGAGTGGTTCGCAACGTCGCCGCCTCCTCCCGAGAACTGGACGGAGCCGCTGCCGTACGTGTCGAGCGCGCGGCCGTTGCGTGACCTGCGGATTAGTCTGGAGGAGAAGAGACGTGGCTAGTCCCTGGCTGAGACTCCTGTCCTTGTGGGCTGCGGCGGCGGTGCTGCTGGCGGTCGTCTCGGGCGCAGCCGCGCTGGGGACTGCCCACGACGTGCTCGCCGCGCTCGCGCTGCCGCCGCTGACGGCGCTCGTCATCGGCGCGTGGCTCCGTCACCGTCCCTTGCTGCCGTACGCGGTCGTGGCGCTCGGCCTGTTCGGCGTGGCCGCCCTCGTGACGGCGCCCGCAGTGCACCTGGCGCTGGCGGCCGCGGCTCTGGCGGCGGCGCTCGTGCTGGCGGCGCTCGTACATCGTGAGCACCGGGCGCCGTTTGGTGCCATGCGGGACTACGTGGCGCTGACGAAGCCGCGAATCATGTCGCTGCTCCTCGTCACCGGCTTCTGCGGCCTCGTCGCCGGTGCGGGCGGGTTGCCGCCCTGGGACCTCACCGTGGCCGCCATGGTCGGGCTCGCACTCGCCTGCGGCGGCGCGAGCGCCCTCAACCACGTGCTCGATCGCGACATCGACAGGCTGATGGGCAAGCGAACGCGCAAGCGGCCGGTCGCGGCCGACCGGCTCTCGGCCGAGCACGCACTGGAGTTCGGTCTCGCGCTTTCGGCGCTCTCCTTCACGCTGCTCGCCGGTGCCGTGAACGTCCTGACGGCCATGCTGGCGCTGGTCGGCAACCTCTTCTACGTGCTCGTCTACACGGGCTGGCTCAAGCGCTCGACGCCGCAGAACATCGTCATCGGCGGCGCGGCCGGCGCGGTGCCACCACTCGTCGGCTGGGCGGCCGCCACCGGCTCGCTCGCGCTGCCGGCGCTCGCGCTCTTCCTCATCGTCTTCCTCTGGACGCCCCCGCACTTCTGGGCGCTCGCGCTGCTCATCAAGCGCGACTACGCGGCGGCCGGCATCCCGATGCTGCCCGTGGTGCGCGGAGACGCCGAGACCGCGCGGCAGATCCTCCTCTATTCCGTGGCGCTCGTCGCATTCACCGTCGTGCCGTTCGCGGCCGGCTGGTTCGGCGCCGTGTACCTCGGCGCCGCGCTCGGGCTGGGCGCAGTGTTCCTCTGGCTGGCCGCACGGCTGCGGGTGTCGATCCAGCCCGCGCGCGCGTCGGCGCTCTTCCACTACTCGCTGCTCTACCTGGCCCTGATCTTCGTCGCCGCAGCCATCGACCCCGTGGTGATCTGAGTGGACCCCGAGCTGGAGCGCAAGAACCTCGTCCTGGGCCTGTGGCTGTTCGGCTTCTCGCTCGCGCTGCTCGTGCTGACGGCGGTGATCGCCATCCTCGTCGTCTACGGCTAGCAGCCGCGGCGGCACCCGAGCGACCGGTCAATTCAGACAGGTCCTAGTGCCTGGCACTGAGTTGTGACAATTGTGTGCCAATTCATCCACAGGCCAGCCAGCTCCTAGTAGCCGAGCAGGCGCCGGTCCGAGCGGCGGCGGGCCGCCCGGACGGCGATGACGAGCACGAGGCCGAGCAGGATGAAGGGCGCAGCGACGACGGCCGCGTAGACGATTGCCACCGTCTCGGCCGCGAGCACGTCGGCGGCGCGCTCGAGCGCCCGCTGGATCCGCCCGGGCTCTGTCGGCACGACGACCGCATCCTTCGTCGTCAGGTTGAGCGATGCCGTAGCAAAGCTCGCCTGCCGGCGCTCGCGGCGCTGCGCCGTCTGCAGCGCCTCCAGCTCCGCCTGCGCGGCGGCCTGCTCCTCGCCCGGGAGCGTCGGGATCACGCGTCGCAGCTCGGCGATGCGCTCGAAGCGGCGGTTGAGCCTCGGCTGGATGTCCCGCACCGACACGTGCTGGTCGAGGATCGTGCCGAGCTCGGAATAGCGCAGGATCGCCGTCTGCACGCGGCCGATCGGCACGCGCAGGACAAGCCGCGCGGTGCCTTCTCCGTCGCCCTCTCCGTAGTCGACACTACGCACGTAGCCGCCGAGCGCCCGCGTCCTCCGCAGCGCATCCTGCGTCGTCTCGGAGAGATCCTTGACGCGGAGTGCGATCGCGACGGAATAGAGCTGCGCCCGCTTGGCAGGCGCGATCGGCGCCTGTTTGGCAGCGGTGCTCCCGGACGAGTCCAGCGACTCCGTGCTCGCCCGCTCGGCCTCGAACGTCGTGACGATCGGCGGCGAGTCGGCACCGTTGGACAGCACGCCCACGGCGACGGCACCTGCGACCAGCGCAGCCGCCGCAGGCGCCAGCACCCACGTCACGTGCAGCTTGCGTCTCGGCGGCGCGGCTGGTCGAGCGGCAATCGCCGCCACGCGCTGGCGCAGCGACTCGGGCGCCTCCGGCCGCGCCGCTCGGAGCTCATTCACGAGCCCTTCGAACTTCTCGTCGATCGGTGGGTTCTCAGGCGAGGACATCGTCCCTCACTTTCTCCTCGAGCTTGCGCAAGGCGCGGCTGAGCCGCGTCGAGCAGGCCGTACGGCTGATTCCGAGCACGCGGGCGGCCGTATCCCCGTCGAGGTCGCAGATGACGCGCAGCGCGATCACCTCGCGCTCGCCGGGAGACAGGCTGTGGAGGGCCGCCTCCAGCTCCGGGGAGAGGCCTTCGCCGAACACGTCGTGGCTCGGAGCTCCGTCCCGCAGCGCGTACGTCTCCTCCCGCCGCTTGCGGCGCGACTCGGAGCGGAAGTGGTCGAGCGCCGCAGAGCGCGCGATCTGGCACAGCCACGTCTTCGCCGTCCCTCTGCGGGGGTCGAAGCGGCGCCAGCGCGGCAGCGCCCGCTCGAACGTCTCTCCGGTCAGGTCCTCGGCCACGGATCGGTCTCCCGTCAGGTAGAGCAGGAAGGCGTAGACCGCGTCGAGGTGCTCCTCGGCGACCTGAGCGAAGCTCGTCTCCGCCACCCGCACGCCTCCTATACGGCGCCGGCGGGCAGCAATGTCACTCGGGCTTGTCGGCCTGCTGAACCGCGTGCCCGCCGAACTGGTTGCGCAGGGCCGCGTTCACCTTGGCCGCGAACGACTCGTCCTGGCGCGACGCGAAGCGCGAGAAGAGCGCGAGCGCGATGGCGGGCGCGGGCACGCGTTCCTCGATCGCCGTCTCCACCGTCCAGCGGCCCTCACCCGAGTCCTCGACGTAGCCGCGGATGCCGCTCAGGTCCGGATCTTCCGCGAATGCGCGCTCGAGCAGCTCCAGCAACCAGCCGCGGACGACCGAGCCGTGCTGCCAGAGCGCGGCCAGCTGCCGCAGGTCGACGTCGAACTCGGAGGCGTTCATGATCTCGAACCCCTCGCCGAGCGACTGCATCATCCCGTACTCGATCCCGTTGTGGACCATCTTCACGAAGTGGCCCGCGCCAGCCGCGCCGACGTGCGCGTAGCCGCCTTCCTGCGCGAGATCGCGCAGGAACGGCTCGATCAGGGCGAAGCCGTCGCCGTCGCCGCCGACCATGATGCAGTACCCCTCCTCGAGGCCCCAGACGCCGCCGGAGACGCCCGCGTCGAGGAAGTGGATGCTCTTCGCGCCCGCCACCTCCGCGCGACGCTGCGAGTCGCGGAAGTTGGAGTTGCCGCCGTCGACGATGATGTCGCCGTCCTCGAGCAGCGGCACGAGCGTCTGGAACGCGTTCTCCGTCGGGTCGCCGGCCGGGATCATCAGCCAGACCACTCGCGGGTGATCGAGCATGCCGACGAGCTCCACGAGCGAGCCGGCCGTGCGTGCGGGATCCGTTCGCGCGTACGTCTCCACCGTGTGGCCCGCGCGCCGCAGGCGCTCGGTCATGTTGCCGCCCATCCTCCCCAGCCCGACCATTCCGAGATTCATAGGTCCTCCAGTTTGACGCGAACGATGGGGCGTCCGCGCGCTTTCAGTGCCTCGTAGTCTCCCGCAGCCTGCGCCTCGATGAGACGGCGGAAGCCGAACTTCCGCTTGGGGATGGACACGTCCTTCCCCGTGTCGTCGACGACCTGGATGAAGTGCCCGGTCGGCGGGCCGCCCTTGTGCAGCTGTCCTGTCGAGTGGAGATAGCGCGGGCCGAGGCCCACGGTGACGACGCAGCCGGTGGCGCGCGCCTGCTTGAGAAGCGGCTCGAGCTCGTGCTCGCGGTCCGGGTCGATGAACGCCTGGACGGCGACATAGTCCCCCGGCCGGACGCCTGCCAGCAGCTCGTCGACTCCGTCTCTTCGGAGGTCCGTGCCTGGCTCCGGGACATGTCCGGAATCGAGGATGGCCCGCGTTTGCTCCTTGGCCTCTTCGACGTTCGGCTGGTCGAAGGGGTTGACGCCGAGGATCGCGCCGGCGACCGCCGTCGCCAGCTCGAAGCGGAAGAACTCGGCACCGAGGTCGTCCGGCGCGGAGATGTCGATCTCCACGTGCTGCCGATCGGCTCCGTCTGCGGTCTCCCCGGCCGCCGGCACGAGCCCCCGGCCAGCCTTGCCCGTCGACTCGGCGACCAGCTGCTCGAGCCACAGTCCAAAGCCGCCCGGATTCTCGAAGACGACCTTGTCGCGGCCCTCGTCCCAGCCGGCCCCCAGCGCGAGGCCGAGCTCCAGGCCGGGATTCTCGTCGGCGAGCCGGCAGGCGTCGTGCATCTCCTCGGCGCACGCGAGCAGCCCGCGAAGGTCGACGCCCGCCAGCGCCACGGGTACGAGCCCGAACACCGAGAGCGCCGAATAGCGCCCGCCGATCGTCGGCTCGCCTGCGACGGCCTCGATCCGGCGCTGCTTCGCGAGCTGTTCGAGCGGCGAGCCCGGGTCGGTGATGACGAGGAAGGCGGCTGACCGCTTGCCCGTGCGGTCCCAGAGGTGGTCGAAGTGGCACCGCGTCTCCACCGTCGAGCCTGACTTCGAAGAGATGACGAAGAGCGCGTCGTCTATCTCCAGCCGGCGAAGGGCTGCGGGGTGCGTCGTGTCGAGCACCTCGAGCGGAGCGCCGTAGGCACGTCCGAGGACGAGCGGAGCAAGGCTCGAGCCACCCATCCCGCAGACGACGACGCGCTCGCTCCGGTGAGCCTCCACCAGGCGCGCGAGCTCCGCCGAGCGCTGGAGCATGCGCAGCGGCTCGTCGAGCCAGCCCAGCCAGTGCGCCTCGTCGTGCCCCGTCCAGACTGTCGGGTCACGCTCCCAGATCCGCTCGAGCAGCTCCCCGGGATCGAGCGTCAGGCAGTGCTGAGTGCTCCCTGCTTCTGCCGAATCCCGTCGAGCGCCTCGGCGAACGAGTCGGAGAACTTCTCCACGCCCTCGCGCTCCAGCGTGTCCGTGACGTCGTCGTAGTCGATGCCCGCCTCGGCCAGCTGGGCGAAGACCTGCTCCGCCTCCTCGACTCCTTGGTCGAGCGTCAGCGCCGCCTCGCCGTGGTCCTGGAAGGCGACGATCGTCTCCTCCGGCATCGTGTTGATCGTCTGCGGGCCGATCAGCGACTCCACGTAGAGGACGTCGCGGTACTCCGGGTTCTTCGTGGACGTCGACGCCCAGAGACACCACTGCTTCGATGCGCCGGCCGCTTCGAGCGGCGCCCATCGCTCGCCCGCGAAGACCTCCTTCCAGTTGCGATAGGCGAGCTTCGCGTTGGCGACGGCGAGCTTGCCCTTCAGCTCCGGCCGGCCGATGCGCATCCAGCCGCTTGTCCGCCTCGGTGTCGACCCGCGAGACGAAGTAGCTCGCGACGGAACTGACGTGGGACGGATCGCCGCCGTCGGCGACAAGGCGCTCGATACCGCGGATGTACGCGTCCATCACCTCGCGGTGCCGCTGGAGCGAGAAGATGAGCGTGACGTTGATCGAGCGGCCGGCGGCGATCATGTCCTCGATCGCCGGCAGGCCCGCTTCCGTCCCCGGGATCTTCACGTAGAGGTTCTGCTTGTCGATCTGCTCGTGGAGCTGCCGTGCCTGCTCCCGCGACGCGTCGGTGTCGTACGCGAGCGTGGGGTCGACCTCGATGGAGACGTAGCCACGAAGGCCGGCCCCGCCGTCCCAGACGCTGCGCATGACATCGCACGCGTTGCCGACGTCCCGCGAGGCGAGCGCGAAGAACGCGTCGCGCGGGTCCGCGTGGTTCAGCTCCCGCAGCTGCTCGTCGTAGCGCGTGCCCTCCGACATCGCCTTCTGGAAGATCGTCGGGTTGGACGTGACGCCGCAGACGGCGTCTTCTCGCATCATGCGCTCCAGCTCCCCCGTCTCCAGGAGATCGCGGGAGAGGAAGTCGATCCACACGCTCTGTCCGAGCGCCGACAGCTGGTGCAGGCGCGAGTCGGGCATGTCTCCGGTTACGTTACACCCATGGCCGAGAGTGAGCGCTGGCGCGAGCTCGGACAGCAGCTGCGCGTCGATTCGATTCGCCCGAGCGCCATTGCCGGCTCCGGCCACCCGACCTCGGGCATGTCGGCGGCCGATCTGATGGCGGTGCTCGTGGACGGCCATCTCCGCTACGACTGGGCCGAGCCGAAGGCCGCGACGAACGACCGGCTCGTCTTCTCGAAGGGCCACGCGTCGACCCTGCTGTACGCGATTCTCCGCGCCGCGGGCGTCATCTCCGCCGACGACTTCGCCGGCTACCGGCAGTTCGGCTCCCAGCTCGAAGGCCATCCCACCCCGGTGCTGCCGTGGGTGGACGTCGCGACCGGGTCGCTCGGCCAGGGCCTGCCGATCGGCGTCGGCATGGCCATCGCGGGCCGGTACCTCGACCGGCTGCCCTACCGCGTCTGGGTGCTCTGCGGAGACTCCGAGCTCGCCGAGGGATCGATGTGGGAGGCGTTCGAGCACGCGTCGCACTACGCGCTCGACAACCTCACCGCGATCGTCGACGTCAACCGCCTCGGGCAGCGAGGCGAGACGATGGTCGGGCGTGACACGGGCGTGCTCGCCGAGCGCGCGCGGGCCTTCGGCTGGCACGCGATCGAGATCGACGGGCACGACGTCGAGGAGATCGACAAGGCGTACAGCGACGCCGAGGCGTTGACAGGCAGGCCGACCGCGATCTTCGCGAGCACGCTGAAAGGCAAGGGCGTCGCGGCCGTCGAGGACAAGAACGGCTGGCACGGCAAGCCCCTGGACGATCCCGACGCGGCGATCGCGGAACTGGGCGGCGTGCGCGACCTGCGCCTCGACGCCGAGGCTGCCCGACCCGGGCGAGCCGCACCGCTTCGAGACCGGCCGGCTCGAGCTGCCTCGCTACGAGCTCGGCGAGGAGGTGGCGACGCGCAAGGCATACGGCGACGCGCTGGCGGCGGTGGGCGCGGCCCGTGGCGACGTCGTCGCCCTCGACGGTGAGGTGTCGAACTCGACCTTCGCCGAGGTCTTCGCGAAGGCGCATCCAGAGCGCTACTTCGAGATGTACATCGCCGAGCAGCAGATGGTCGCCGCGGCCGTGGGCCTCCAGGCGCGCGGCTGGCGGCCGTTCGCTTCCACCTTCGCCGCCTTCCTCAGCCGCGCCTACGACTTCGTCCGTATGGCCGCGATCAGCCGCGCGACGATGTGCCTCTCCGGCTCGCACGCCGGTGTCTCGATCGGCGAGGACGGGCCCTCCCAGATGGCGCTGGAGGACATCGCGTCGCTGCGCGCCGTCCACGGCTCTACCGTGCTGCACCCCTGCGACGCCAACCAGACCGCGAAGCTCGTGGCGGCGATGGCAGACCTCGAGGGCATCTCGTACTCCGCACGCTGCGGCCGGCGACGCCCGTGCTCTACGGGCCGGACGAGGAGTTCGAGGTCGGCGGCAGCCGCGTCCTGCGCTCCTCGGATGACGATGCCGTCGCGGTCGTGGCCGCAGGCATCACCGTCCACGAGGCGCTCGAGGGCGGCTGACGCGCTCGCCGGCGAAGGGCTCTCGGTGCGCGTGATCGACTGCTACTCGATCAAGCCGATCGACACCCAGGCGCTGCGTCGATGCCGGCGAACGGCTGGTGACGGTCGAGGACCACTGGCCCGAGGGAGGGCTGGGCGATGCCGTGCTCGGCGCCCTCGCCGAAGCCGGTGCGAGCCCGCGCGTGAAGAAGCTCGCCGTGTCGGGCATGCCGCGCTCGGGCAAGCCCGCCGATCTCATGAAGGCCGCCGGCATCGACGCCGAGGCGATCGCGGCGGCCGTCAAAGAGCTGCTCTAGAAGTCTGTCGCCGGGGCGCGGTCGCGGATCAGCTCTTTGATCCGGTCGTTGACGTCGTCCTCCTGGCCCATCGTCAGCGCCGCGACGATCCGGCCTTCGGCCGTATGGAGGCAGACGGCCTTGCCGTCACGGAAGTCGCCGTGCTGGACGACGTCGTCGTGGCCGGTCGAGTCTCCGAAGAAGCGAATGCTGGCGCCGAAGATCTCCGAGAAGAAGCTCGACACCGTGTCGTAGCCCTCGCCCTCGCCGGCGAGGAGCTTCCCCAGCTCGGTGCCCTGGTAGTTCGCGTTCGACCAGTGCTCGATGCGCCGGCGGCGCAGGAATATCGGGTCGTGGAAGCGCGCGACGTCGCCGACCGCGTACACGCCCGGCCGTGATGTCTCGAAGCGCACGTTGACCAGCACGCCGTCGTCCACGTCCAGGCCGGCGCCCTCGGCGAGGCTCGTGTTCGGGACGACGCCGATGCCGGCGATGAGGAGGTCGGCATCGCGCTCCTCGCCGCCCTTGGTGACGACGGAGGTCACGTGCCCGTTGCCGCGCACCTCGGCCACCTCGTCGTCGAACAGCAGCTCGACGCCCTTCTCGCGGTACAGCTCCTCGAGGTACTGCGAGTACGACGGCGTGTCGAGTGCGCGGAAGAGCTGGTGGCCGCGGTCGCAGAGCGTCACCTGGAGGCCGAGCTGCGTGAGCGAGGCCGCCGTCTCCAGGCCGATGAAGTTCGAGCCGACGATGAATGCGCGGCGCGACTCGGCCGCGCGCTCCCGGATGGCAGTCGAGTTGGCGAGTGTCCGCAGCGTGAAGACGCCTCCCAGCTCCGCACCGGGCACTTCGAGAGGGCGCGGTGAGGCGCCGCTTGCGATCACGAGCCGGTCGTACGGCACGCGCTCGTCCGACGCGAGCTCGACCTCGCCGTCGTGGACGGCGACGACGGTTGTGTGCAGGTCGCAGCGACAGTCGTGCTCGTCGTAGAAGCCGGAAGGCTCGACGAGCGTGCCGTCGACGTCGATCTCGCTGCGGAGATAGCGCTTCGAGAGCGGAGGGCGGTGATACGGGAAGAACGAGTCCGCGGTGATCATCCGCAGCGACTCCTTGCCGCCCGCTTCGCGGTAGCTCGAGACGACCTTCGCCGCGGCCAGCCCGCCGCCGACGATGACGATTCCTGCGCTCACCCTGCCCGCTCTACCCTGTATCGCGCCATGGCAGTCGTCATCGCCTCAAGCCTACGCAAAGAGCTCTCCGGGACGCCGCTGTTCGACGGCGTCTCGTTCAGCGTCGAGCGCGGGGACGTCGTCGCGCTCTCCGGCCCCAACGGCGCGGGGAAGACGACGCTGCTCCGGATGCTCACGGGGGAGACGAACGTGTCCGCAGGCGACGTCGCGTTCGCGAAGGGCACGCGCATGGCGCTGCACGACCAGCGCCCGCCGCTGCAGCAAGGCCTGACGCTGCGCGAGTACGCGCTGTCCGGGGCGGCCGACCTGATCGCGTTGGAGGACCAGCTGCGCGCGCTCGAAGCGGCGATGGCCGGCGGCAGTCACGATCCGGCAACGCTGCGGCGCTACGCCGACGCGCAGGCTCGCCTCGAACATGCCGGCGGCTGGGACTGGCGCGAAAGGGCGGCGTCAGGACTCCGCGGCCTCGGCTTTCGCGACGAAGACTTCGACCGCCAGCTGGACACGTTCTCCGGTGGAGAGCTGACCCGCGCGTCGCTCGGCCGTGCGCTGGCCGGCGACCCCGACCTGCTGCTGCTCGACGAGCCGACGAACCATCTCGACGTGCGGAGCCTCGAGTGGCTGGAGGACAGGCTCAGCTCGCTCGACGCCGCGGTGATCCTCGTCGCCCACGACCGCTGGTTCCTCGAGGCGGTGGCGACAGCGGTGCTCGAGCTGGAGGCGTGGGAGGTCACTCTTCTTCCGCGGGCCGTGGCACGAGTGGCGCCGCGAGAAGTCGGCGCGGACGATCGCCGCCGGCAAGGCAGTGGCCCGTCATCAGGCGGACATCGCCCGCCTGGAGCGCTTCGTCGCCCGCTTCCGGGCTTCGACCCCGAAGATGGCGAGGAAGGCGCAGGCCAAGCTGACGCAGATCGCCCGCGTCGAGAAGGAGCGGTCGCGCGCTGCGGCCGAGCTCGACTCGCTCACGAGACGCGGCAAGTCGCTCGGCTTCGACTTCTTGAAGCCCCCGCGCTCCGGTCGCACCGTCGTCTCCGTGGAAGGCCTGGATGTCGCGGCGGGGGACCGGCCGCTGCTGCACGACGTGACGTTCGCGATCGACCGCGGTGAGCACGTCGGCCTCGTGGGCCCGAACGGGTCGGGCAAGACGACGCTGATCGAGAGCGCTGCTGGCCGGGTCCCTCGGGTACGGCGTAGTGCCCGCGTACTTCTCGCAGCAGGGAACGGAGCTCGACGAGCGGGGCAGCGTGCTCGACTGTGCGCAGCGCGCGACCGGGCTCCAGCGGCCGCAGGCACAGACGCTGCTCGGCCGCTTCCTCTTCTCCGGCTGGGAGGTGCACGAGAAGCCGGTGACTGCGCTGTCAGGCGGCGAGCGGCGACGCCTGTCGCTGGCGCTGCTGGTGGCTTCGGGCGCGAACTTCCTCGTGCTCGACGAGCCGACGAACCACCTCGACCTCGAGAGCCGGGAGGCACTCGAGGAGGCGCTCGAGGCCTTCCCCGGCACCGTGCTGCTCGTCTCCCACGACCGCGCCGTGCTCGACGCCGTCGCGCGGCGCACGCTTGCGATCGAGGACGGCACGGTGCGCTCCTACGACGGCGGGTGGGCCGACTACGCCCGCCTCGTGTCCGAACGAGCCATGCCCAGGGGACAGTCCCAGGGACACTCTCAGGGACAGTCCCCGGTACCGGCCAAAGAGGACACGAAGGCGGCGCCTACGACGCCGGCTAAGCGACCGCGGCTGCTCGTGGAGCTGGAGGCCGAGATCGAGGCCAAGGAGCGCGAGGTCGCGGACCTCGAGCGCACGCTGGCAGAGGATTGGGCCAACGTGGACGCTGCCGCCGGCTACCGCCGCTCGCGCGAGGAGCTCGAGGGCTTGCTCGCCCGCTGGGAGCAGCTCTTCGAGCAGACATCAGCGTAGTAAGGTCGAGCGCGTGGGCGACCGGCTGCGACCCGTATGGGATTTCGACGACGTCGAAGCCTCGCGCGACGGTTTCGCGCGCTACTCGATGAGGAGACGACCGACGTTGGCCGGGCCGAAGTGCTCACGCAGCTCGCCCGCGTCGAGGGACTGTCGGACCGGTTCGACGAGGGTGACCAGCTGCTCGACGAGGCAAACGCCCTGGCCGGCTCGGACCCGCTCGTCCGCGCCCGCGTCGATCTCGAGCGCGGCCGGCTGCGACGGTCGGCCGGTAACTCCGAGGCCGCCTTGCCGCTGTTCGAGGCTTCCTTCGAGACCGCGCTCGCCATCCCTCACGAGTTCATAGCGGTCGACGCGGCACATATGGCCGCCATCGCGGCTCCGACGATCGAGGACCGGCTCGCCTGGGCAGATCGAGGAATCGAGATGGCGCAGTCCTCGTCCGATCCCGAGGTCACGAGCTGGCTGGCCTCGCTCTACAACAACATCGGCTGGGATCACTTCGACGCGGCCGAGTACGAGACCGCCCTCGACTGGTTCGAGCGAGCGCTCGTCGAGCGCGAGAAGCGGCCCGACCAGCCGACGCGCATCGAGCACGCCCGCGAAGCCGTCGAGGAAGCCCGGCGCATGCTCGAGGCGCCCCCGGAATAACGTGGACACCGAGGCAGCGCTCTCACTCCTGCGGCGCCTCGTCGAGATCGAGTCGCCGACCGGCTCTCCCGGTGTCGTCGAGGTGGCGGAGGTGATGGCGGACGAGCTGCGCCTGCGCGGCGCCGATGCGTCCGTGCTGGAAGGCGGTCATCTGCGAGCTGAGCTGGCCGGCGACGGTGAACCGCTCGCCCTCGTCGGCCACTGCGACACGGTCTGGCCGGAAGGCACATTGGCGACGATGCCGTTCGTCGCCGAGGGCGACGTCGCCCGTGGCCCGGGCGTCTACGACATGAAAGCGTGTCTCGTGCTGATGCTGGCCGCCATCGACGAGGCTGGCCCGGGCCGCCGGCCGCTGCGCGTCTTCCTCACGGCGGACGAGGAGCAGGGGAGCCGCACCGCACGCGAGGCGCTGCGTGATGTGGTCGACGGGGTTACGGCGGCGTTCGTCGTCGAGCCGCCGAGCGCGTCGGGCAACTTGAAGACGTCGCGCAAGGGGCTCGGGCGCTTTCGAGTCGCCGTCGAAGGCCGGCCCGCCCACGCTGGCACGAACCTGGCGGACGG
Source organism: uncultured Actinomycetes bacterium (assembly GCA_963821415.1). Classification (GTDB taxonomy): domain Bacteria; phylum Actinomycetota; class Thermoleophilia; order Gaiellales; family Gaiellaceae; genus PALSA-612. Next base: position 35,871 of record CAWGEE010000041.1, read on the forward strand.
GGCGAGTGCCGTCGAGGAGCTCGCCCACCAGATCATCCGACTGCACGCGTTGACGGATCGCGAGCGTGGCATCTCGGTGAACGTCGGCACGATCACGGGCGGGACGGCCGAGAACGTCGTCGCGGCACATGCGGAGGCAAAGCTCGACGTCCGCGTCACTCGCGCTGACGACGTGAAGGCCGTCGAGGCCGCGCTCCACGCGCTCGAGCCCGTCGTCGCAGGGACGGCGATCAGCGTCTCCGGCGACTGGACGAGACCGCCGCTCGAGCCGACGCCGTCATCCCGGAAGCTCGTCGCGAAGGCAAAGGAGCACGCAGCCGCCCTCGGGCTGGAGCTCGGCGAGGAGTCGACGGGCGGAGGCTCGGATGCGAACCTCATCGCCGCCCACGGCGTGCCGGTGCTCGACGGCCTCGGAGCCCAGGGCGGCGGCGCACACGCGTACCACGAGCACGTGCGGCTCGACACGCTGCCTCTGCGGGCGCGCGTGCTCGCGCGCCTCCTCGAGGATCCCGGGCTCTAGGCTAGGACGCGAGCCGCTCGGGCGCTCGCTGCTTGTCCGCGTACATCGCCCGGTCTGCCCGGCCCAGTGCGTTGCCCGTCCCGGGGCCCGCCGCCGACACGCCGATGGACACGCCGCCCCGGGCACCCAGAGGCCAGACGGCGGCGACCGCCCCCCGGATCTTCTCAGCCACCTCGTGAGCCTCCTCGGGCGTCGCGCCGGCGAGCAGCACCGCGAACTCGTCCCCGCCCATTCGCGCTACGAGGTCGGCACGGCGGACGCAGGTCTGCACCGCCGTTGCCACGCGGCGCAGCAGCTCATCGCCGGCGAAATGCCCGAGCGTGTCGTTCACGCGCTTGAAGCCGTCGAGGTCGAGCACGAGCAGCGCGGCGGCGCCACCGCTGCGGTTCAGCCAATCGAGCTCCTCGTTGAGCCTGCGCGCATTCCAGGCACCTGTGAGGGCATCCCGCGCCGCGAGATCGTTCAGCCTGCGCTCGCGCCGCTTGCGGTCGGTGACGTCAGTGGCGACGAGCAGGCCGGTGTCCCGCCCCAGCGGCGACACGGTGATCAGCCAGTCGCGGCCGCCGACGGGAAGCTCCAGCTGGGACTCGACGCCGTCGAACACGGCGCGATACGCGGGCGAGAACACCTTGCACACGTCGCCCGGAAATGCCTCGTGCAACGTCTTGCCGACGGGATCGACACCCATCGCAGCGACACCGCGTCCGAGAGCCGACGAGTGGCGCAGCCGCCGGTCGAAGACGAGCATCGCCCCAGGGAACCCTCGGGCGAGGAGCTCGTGATCCGGCGTGCGCCGATCTGCGCGCCGAGTGCGGAGCGCGACGAGCACAGCTCCGGCGAGGAGCGCGAGGACCACGGCGACGGCAACGGCCATGGCCCAGTGATCGGCGAATGCCTCCTCCCCCTTTAGAGTGATCCCGTGCCAACGACGCGGGAGCTCCTCGAGGCGGTCGGGCTCCCTTCGACCGATCTGCACGACCATCCCTCCTCCGACAAGCGCTTCCCCGACGGAGCGCAGTACCGGGTGGAGATCCCGAGCACCGAAGGGCCGCGCTGCCTGGAGGCCGTGCTGGAGGAGGCGGAACGGCTCGACGTCCGCGTGCACCGGGTGTCGCAGGGCTCGGGAGTGTTCCTGCTCACGGATGCGGAGCTCGCCGAGATGGCGCGACTTGGAGCAGAGGCGCCGGTGGAGGTCAGCCTGTTCACGCGCCCGAACGCCGGTTGGGGAGTATCGGCGATGGCGCGCGCGCCGGCCGGCGGGGTCGTCGCGGCGTCAGCACACGGGCAGGAGCAGGTGGTCGCGTGCCTCGATGACGCGCGGCGGGCGGCCGAGCACGGCTTTCGCAGCGTCCTTATCGCGGACCTGGGCGTGCTCTCGGCGTTCGCCGAGCTGCGGTCGAGCGGCGGGCTGCCTGCAGACATGCAGGCGAAGATCTCGGTGATGCTGCCGGCGGCGAACGCCGCAGCGGCACGTGTGCTCGAGCAGCTCGGAGCGAGCACGATCAATCTCCCGACGGATCTGTCACTGGCGCAAGTCGCTGCGATCAGAGCTGTCGTCGACTGCCCGCTCGACGTCTACGTGGAAGCGCCGGACACCGTTGGGGGCTTCGTGCGCCTGCACGAGATTCCGGAGCTGATCCGCATCGCGTCGCCCGTGTACGTGAAGTTCGGCCTGCGCAACGCGCCTGACGTCTATCCATCCGGCACGCACCTCGATGCGACGACGGTGGCGCTGTCACGCGAACGGGTGCGCCGGGCGCGGCTGGGGATGGAGCTGCTCGCGCGTTCCGGCTACGAGGCCTCGATGTCCGAGCTGGGCGCGGCCGGGCTCGCCGTGCCGGTGATCGGCTAGGCCGGCTCGAACGTCGCGATCAGGGCCTCCGCCACCACCTTCAGCGGCCTGCCCGAGACCTGGCTCGCGCGGCGCAGGCGCTCGAAGGCTTCCTGCTCCGTCAGGCCTTCCTTGGCCATGAGCACGCCCTTCGCGCGTTCGATCGACTTGCGCGCGGCGAGAGCGTCCGCCAGCGACTCGGCCTCTGCGCGCAGTGCTTGCAGCTCGTCGTGGCGCGCGCGGGCCGTGTGGATCGCGGGCAAGAGATCCTGCTCGCGAAAGGGCTTCACGAGGTAGCCGAAGACTCCGGCCTCGACCGCGCGCGAGACGATCTCGTCCTGGCCGTAGGCGGTCACCATGACGATCGGGATCGGCCGCTCCTCGAGGATGCGACGCGCGGCGTCAATGCCGTCGAGGCGCGGCATCTTCACGTCCATGACTGCGAGATCGGGCTCGAGCTCGCGGGCCAGCTCGACCGCTTCCACGCCGTCGCGCGCCTCGCCGCAGACCTCGTACCCGGCCTGCTCGAGCAAGGCGCGGAGATCGAGGCGGATGATCGTCTCGTCCTCGGCGACGAGGATTCTCACGCCGGCACGCTTTTGTCACAGAGTTGCAACACACCGGTCTGGACTTCCTCAGTACGCTGAAACCGGGAGGAGGCATGGGGTGGCCCCCCCAGAGGCAGGGGGTGGAGCGTCATGCGGGAAACGCCACTTCGGCCCGCAGGCCGCCCGCGGACTCGAGCGACAGCGTGCCGCGGAGCTCGTCGCGAACGAGCGCCCGCACGATCGACAGCCCGGTCCCGTGGGCGGGCTCACCGTCGAACCCACCGCCGTCGTCGGCCACGGTGAGCACGACTTCGCCGTTTCTCCCGGCGAGCTCGACATGAACGCTCTGCCCTCCATGCTCGAGGGCGTTCTGGAAGAGCTCCGTGAACACGAGCGCAAGCGCCGTCGCGCGATCGCCACCCACGGCCAGAGGCTCCAGTGACGCCTCGACACGCTTGCCCGGCGCCAGGCCCTGCACGAGCATCCCGCGCAGCCGCTCGAGCAGCTCGCCGACGTCGACGTCGTCCTCGCGCTGCTCCGTCAGCACCTCGTGCACCGCCGCGATGGCGAGCACGCGGTTGACGGAGTCCTCGAGCGCCTTGCGCGGATCGACGCCCTCCGCCCTCGCCTGGAGGCGAAGCAGCGAGGCCACCGTCTGCAGATTGTTCTTCACGCGGTGGTGGATCTCCTGAGCGAGCACGCCGCGCAGCACCGCCCGGCCATGCTCGAGCGCGACTGCTGCATGGTGGGCGATCGACGTCAGCAGCTGCCGCTCCTCGTCCGTAAAGGGCGTGTCCCGATCGCACACGAGCTCGCCGATCTGGCGCCGCTTCCAGCGCAGCGGAAGCCGCACGGAATGAGCGCCCGCGCGGCCCTCAGGCCACGCGATGTTCCCGTCCTGGAGGACGAGCGCCGCGCCGGTCGCATCCACCGCGGCCATCGTCGTCTTCACGATCGCCTCGAGCGATTCCTCGAGGTACAGCGACTCCGAGACCGCCTCCGAGATGCGCGCGAGAGCCTCCAGCTCCTCCACCCGCCGCTGAGCCGCGTCGTACAGTCTCGCGTGCTCGATCGAGAACGCGACCTGTGAAGCGATCGCGACGAGCAGGTCGATCTCGGAGGACGTGAACTCACGCGGCTCGCGCGTGCGAACGTTGAGCGCGCCCTCGAGCCGGTCGCGGGCGACGATCGGAACCGCGAGAATCGACTCGTACTCGTCCTCAGGCAGGTTCGCGAACGTCTTGAAACGAGGATCGAGATGGGCTTGCGACGGGATCATCACGGGCGAGCGCTCGCTCGCCGCGGCGCCCGTGATCCCCTCCCCTGGCGCCAGCCGCGGCCGCCGCGTCATCTCCTCGACCCGCGTGCCGTGGGTCGCCCGCAGCACGAGATCTCCCGCCGCTTCGTCGAAGAGGTAGACGAAGCAGGCGTCGGCACCCAGCGCGTCCGCCACCTTGCGGGCCACGAGCGCCAGCACCTCTTCGAGGTCGAGCGACGAGTTGACGGCGGCGATCGTCTCCGTCAGCAGCCGCAGATGACGGGCCGGCTGGTCGATGCGACGATTGTAGGCGCGCCCACCTGCGGCCTTTTACAAAAGCCTTACTGGAACAGGAGGTGAATTCTCAAACAACGGGAATACCGTCCGCACGGATGAGCTCGTTCGCAATCGACCTCTCGTCCACACACGGGTTCCTCGTGGCCGACCGACGCGGGAGGCTCGTCGGCAGAGTCGAGGGCCCGATGTACGGAACTGGCACCGGACGAGCCCGACGCGCTCGCCGTCCGGTCGGGGAGGTTCTCTCGCAGGCGGATCGTCCCGGCCGCGGCGATCGAGGAGATCGACGGCGCCAGCGGCGTCATCGAGCTCCGAGTCGAGCGCGACTCCATCCGAACGTTCCTCTAAGCACCACTCGCTGAGGTCACCGTAGGGACCGGGGAGGGGCCCGGGCCCTCCGGCTACCCGAATCTGCCCCAAAACGACCACGAGCTGCCATAGAGCAGCTCGCAGTCGGCCGTCAGTCAGCCCCGCCGCCGCAAAGTGGCGGGGCGTAGACAGGATCTTACCCCGGTACGAACACGGGGGAAACCATGTTTCCCCCGTGAGCCCCCTTCTTCTGGACTCTCGTCGTCCAGCAACCGTGGGCGGTGACGGGCAAAGCCCGCCACCGTCTCGCCGTACGTGTCTGCGAGTACGGCTCAAAGAGCCGCGAGGTAGCGCTCCATCTCCCACTTCGTGAGCTGCACGCGGTAGTCGTCCCACTCCTTCCGCTTGATCTCGACGTAGCGGTCGAAGATGTGCTTGCCCAGGGCCTTGCGGGCCAGCTCGGACTGCGAGAGCTCGTCGATCGCTTCGCCGAGCGTCTCCGGCAGCGAGACGATCCCGCGCTCCCGCCGCTGCTCGGCGGTCAGGTGGTAGAGGTTCGTCTCCATCGGGTCGGGCAGCTCGTAGCCCTTCTCGATGCCCTCGAGGCCCGCGTGCAGGAGGCAGGCGAAAGTGAGGTACGGGTTGCACGCGGGGTCCGGGCAACGAATCTCGGCCCGCGTCGCCTGCTCCGAGCCCGGCTTGTAGAGCGGGATGCGGATGAGCGCAGAGCGGTTGCGCTGCGACCACGCCACGTATACGGGCGCCTCGTAGCCCGGCACGAGCCGCTTGTACGAGTTCACCCACTGCGCAAACACGCCGGCGATCTCGCGCGCGTGACGCAGCTGGCCGGCGATGAACGCCTTGCCGACGTCGGACAGGTGCCACTTGTCGTCGGCGTCGAAGAACGCGTTGCGGCCGTCGGTGAACAGCGACTGGTGCGTGTGCATGCCCGACCCGTTCTCGCCGAAGATCGGCTTCGGCATGAACGTCGCGTAGACGCCGTTCTTGGCCGCGATCTCCTTCACGATCAGCCGGTACGTGAGCACGTGGTCGGCCATGTCGATCGCGTCCGCGTAGCGGACGTCGATCTCGTGCTGGGACGGCCCCACCTCGTGGTGCGCGTACTCGACGGGGATGCCCATCGACTCGAGCGCGTGGATCGTCTCCTGGCGCAGCTCCGTCGCCGCGTCGAGCGTCGTCTGCGCGAAGTAGCCGCCCTCGTCGAGGGTCGACGGGTCGTCAGCGCTCTTGAAGAGGAAGTATTCGAGCTCGGGCCCGATGTTGAACGTGTCGAAGCCCATCTCCTTCATGCGCTCGACGGCGCGCCGCAGCACGTAGCGCGGGTCGCCTTCGTACGGCTCGCCGTCCGGCGTGACGACGTCGCAGATCATCCGCCCCACCTTCGAGCGGTCGCCCTCCGAGTACGGCATGAGCTGGAAGGTCGTCGGGTCGGGGATCGCCACCATGTCCGACTCCTCGATGGCGTTGAAGCCGGTGATCGACGATCCGTCGAAGCCCATGCCGTCGTCGAGTGCGCTCTCGATCTCAGCGGGCGTGATCGCGAAGCTCTTCAGATGCCCCTCGAGGTCGGTGAACCACAGGAGGATGAAGTCGACTCCCTCCTCCTTGATGCGCTCGAGGACGCGGCCTCGCTCGGCCGGATCGCTCGTTGCCCTGTCCCTCGTCTCTGCCATCTGCGTCATCTCTCCTCCTCTAAGAATGCAAAAAGCCCCGGGCGCAGATGCCCGAGGCCACGTCGCCTCAAACGACAGAGGTCAGTCTACAGGCGCCGGCAGGACGTCGCCGAGCTCCGGCTCACGGCCGTGGTGGCGGATGGCCCGACCGTACAGTGCGAGCGCCGGCGTCAGCACGATCGCGCTGCCGGCGATCGCGGCGCGGATTCCGAAGACATTGCCCACGACCCCCAACGCCGGGCCGCCGCCCCACTCCCCCGCCGACCCGAAGACGTTCGTCATCGAGAGCACCGTGGCACGAACGCGGGAGTCCTCGACGTTCGCGTTGAGCCAGGTCGAGTACACGGGCGCCGCGAGCGAGCGAACGACGCGCGCCGCCCAGAAGGTGACGAGCGCAACCGCGAAGGAGGTTGCGAGCGCGAAGGCCAGCAGCGCGACGATCCGCAGCGAGTCCGAGACGAGCAGCGTCCTCGCCATCCCGGACGGACTCAGCCGCGAAAGCCGTCGTGACAGCGGTTGCGCCACGAGGATCGCGAGCAGCGTCGCACCTGCCGCGAGCACGCCGAACCACACGACCTGGTCGAGCCCGCCGAAGGCGGGGACACCGACCTCGACGAGGAACTGCGCCTCCCAGAGCCGGTCGAAGCCCTCGTCCGAGGCGCCGAGCACGAACGCGATGCCGGCCACGAGCAGCAAGAGGGGATTGCGCCTTATGAGCGAGCCGCCCTGTCTTGCGGTTCCTCGCATGGACGCAACCGCAGAGACGCTCTCGGCCCGGGCCGACACGAAGCCGGTCTCGGGCATGACGGCGACGAGCACGATCGCAAGTACAAGGAGAGCGAGGCCGCCGGCAACGATCGGCACGCGCAGATCGATCAACGCAAGCCCGACGGCAGCGCCGATCCCGATCAACGAGCCGACGCGCATCGCCTGCGCGCCGGCCTGGAACGAGCGGCCGGCGTGCTCGACCCCCACCTCGTCCGTGATCCAGGCCTCGTCGGCGCCGCTCTTGAACGTCCAGGAGAAGCCCATGAAGGCGGCCGCGACGAGGACGAGCCAGACGCCGTTCGCGAGCCCTGTGGCGACGAACCCCAGACCGAGGCCGACGACCCCGAGGACGATCGAGAGCCGCCTCCCGTACGTGTCGGCCACGATGCCGGTAGGGATCTCGAACACCGAGTACGCGACCTCGAGCGCCGTGCCGGCCAACACGAGCTGGAGCGGGCTCAACCCGAGCTCACGGACGAAGAAGACGGCGGCGACCGTCCAGCCGAGCGCAAAGGCGAAGGCTTCGGCGCCGCGGTAGGCGATCCACACGCGGTGCGCGTCCAGCGTGCGCATCTACTTCCGCGCGATGAAGACCACGAAGTCGTCGTCCGCCGTAAGCGCACGGTCTTCGTAGCCGCCGCGAACGTCGACGTCGCTGAAGCCGGCGGCATCGAGCTCGAGCACGAGCTCGCGCGTGAAGTGGAGCGTCACCTTCGCGAGCGTGTGTTCCTCCTCGGCGACGAGCTCGTCGCCGTGCCACAGACATGCGTGCATCTCGCATCGTCGCGCGCTGCTCGAGCGGATCGACATCGACAGACGCCGGGAGCGGAGCTCGAGCTCGCTGCCGTCTGCGACGCCCGCCGGTCGCCCTGTCGCGCCACGGCCGCGGCAGACACTGCCGCTCTTCCTTCAGGCAAGTACGTCCACAGCGAGGATCGGCGTACGGGCACTTCGTTATCGAGCGACGAGGATGCCGCCTGGCTCGAGGTGGTCGTACAGGCGGCGCAGCGCCATCAGTCGTGGTCCGAGCCGCCCAGGCCGAATGCGCCGCACACGATGATCGTCCGGTAGCGGCGCGGCAGGTCGAGCTCGTCCATCGCCTGCGCGTAGAGGTTCGGCGCAGGAAGCCCCTCGCGTTCGCAGCGCTCCCGGACGAGCGCGAGCATGTCGGGCGAGACGTCGCAGCCGTCGACGTCGAGCCCGGCCTGGAGATACGGGATGAGCAGGCGACCGGTCCCGCAGCCCGCGTCGAGCGCGGGCTGGCCGGCCTCGACGAACGGCCGGAAGTACTCGATCTCGGGCCCGTCGAGGTTGAACTCGGCCCACCAGCGCGAGACGAGGCCGTAGTGCCAGGTCTGCGCGGCGGCCGAGGTCACGCCGAGGCGCCGGTGTAGTTCTTGAGGCCGAAGCGCCAGAACCAGCGCGTGATGCCGAAGAGCACGACCGCGAACCCCGCCGCGAGCGCCAGCGTCTGCCACTCGAGCCGCGACGTCACGGCCTCAGCCGGCACCGTTACCGCGAACGCGATCGGCACGAGGAACGTCACGCTGAAGCGAAGCCACGGCGGGTAGATGCCGATCGGCCAGCGCCCGGTCTGGAACACGCCCTCGAACAGCTCGGGCAGGTGCCACATGTTCACGATCCAGAACGCGAGCGTCGCGAGCAGCATCCAGAAGCAATAGAGAAGAACGGCGCCGACGGCGAGCGCGGCTGCGAACGCGAGCACGTCGACCACTCCGAGGCCGCCGCCGAGACGAAGGATCGCGACGACGATCACGCCGGCTCCCGTGAGGACGTCCACCGCCTGCCAGACCTCCACCTGGCGGACGCTGACGAGCATCTGGGCATCGACCGGCTTCGTCAACGCGTGGTCGAGCTTCCCGTCGCGGACCTCCTCGGTGAACCGCATCATGTTCGGCTGGATGAGGGCGTGGATGAGGCCGGCCATCATGATCTGGACGCCGAGCACGACCAGCAGCTCGTTCTGCGACCAGCCGTTGAGCTCCGTCGTGTGCGAGTAGACGAGAGCGAAGACGACCAGGCCGGTGAACAGCTGCGAGCAGCGACTGGAGCACCTGGAGGGCGAAGTTCATGCGGTACTGGAGGTCGGTCATGACCCCCACGCGCAGGTGCAGCAAGGCGACGCGGAGCGTCTGCATCAGTTGTTCACCGCCGTGTAGTGGCGGACGGCGCGGCGCCAGACGAGGGAGAAGATCGCGATGCCGGCGAGGATCCAGAAGACCTGCATCCCGAGCCCTCGGAGTAGCTCCGCGTTCGAGTAGTCGCCGACGAGCGTCTCGATGGGGAAGAAGAACGTCCACTGGAACGGCAGGAACCAGGCGAGCGTCTGCACCCAGTCGGGCATGAGCGTCATCGGGACGAGACGCCCGGAGAGCAGGAGCTCGACCATGATGTAGAGGGAGAACAGTGCGCTCACGCGCGTCGTCCAGAAGCACACGAGCCCGAGCGCCCCCTGGTTGAACGAGCGGATGAGGTATGCGCCCCAGATGGCGACTGCGAACACGGCGATCTCGGCGGCGCGGACGTCGAACGTCGGGTCGAAGAGCAGCGTCAGCACGACCCCGATCGGCAGATAGAAGAGCAGCCAGGGGATCTTCGAACCGGCGAATCCCGCGATGTCGTAGTGGATCGGGTGAAGCGGTCGCAGGAGCCAGCCCGAGAGCTCTCCGTCGCGGATCCGCCACTCCCACCCGAACGGCGTGAAGACGAGGTTCATGTTGCGTACGAACGTCCAGACGATGTAGTACGCGGCGAGCTCGCCCGTCGTCAGCCCGCCCACCGTGCCGCCGGAGTCCTCGGCGATCGTCGTCCAGACGACGAGGTAGATCACGGGCTCCGCGACCATGCCCGAGCAGGTACATGTACGCCGCGGCGCGGTACTGGAACTGCGACGAGATCTGCGTGCGCATGGAAGTGAGGTAGAAGTCGACCCACGAGCGCACCCGCCCGGCCTCGTGGAAGCGGGGCGGGGACGGTGCTCATTCGGGCGCCTCGCGCGCGAAGACGAGCTCGATGACGTCCTCGATGGGCGGGTCCTCGACGTTGAGGTCGAGCACGTCCTGCTCGGCGAGCAGCCGCGCCGTCACGCGCGCCGTGTCCGCTTCGGGCACGCGCAGCGTCACGAGGTCGCCGTCGCGGTGGATCACCTCGCCGTACGCGGAGAGGTCGCTGGCGCCGTTCTCGAGCGCGACGCCGATCGTCTTCCAGGCGGCGACCGTGTCCGAGAGAGCCGCGAGGTCGCCGTCGAAGAGGATCTGGCCGTGGTGGATGACGATCACGCGCTCGCAGAGCGCCTCGACGTCGGCCATGTAGTGGCTCGTCAGCATGACGTCGCCTCGTGCCGCTGCCGGTACTGGGCGACGAACTCGCGGAGCCGCTTCTGCATCGTGATGTCGAGGCCGATCGTCGGCTCGTCGAGGAAGACCACCTGCGGCCGGTGGAGGAGCGACCCGATGATCTCCACCTTCATCCGCTCGCCGAGCGACAGCTGCCGCACGGGCTTGCGCACGAGGTCGCTCGACCTCGAGCAGCTCGATCAGCTCGTCCCGCGTCTCCATGAACTGCTCGCGCGGGATGCGGTAGATGGAGCGGTTGAGCTCGAACGAGTCGACGCCGGCAGGTCCCACTGAAGCTGGTTGCGGTTGCCCATGATGAGCGCCATCCGGCGCAGGTACTCACGCTCGCGCTTCGACGGCACGTGACCGAGCACGCGAGCCTCGCCCGAGGTCGACGTAGAGCAGTCCCGACAGCATCTTCAGCGTCGTCGTCTTCCCGGCGCCGTTCGGGCCCAGGAAGCCGACATCTCGCCAGGCGCAACGTCGAATGAGATGCCGTCGACAGCCTTGACCTCGCGCATCCTGCGACGGACGAGACCCTTCGTACGCCGCCTTCAGCCCAGCTTCCCGCTCGGACACGTCGAACGTCTTGCGCAGGTCGCGGACGTGAACGACCGGCTCAGCCACTGAGCTTCAGCTTCCCGTGCTTCTTCGCGTACCGCTCGCCCCGCGAGAAGATCCAGAGACCGAGCGGGACTCGAGATGGCGCCGATCACGAGCAGCGGCCAGAGCTCGTCCCACATCGCCGTCAGCCCTGGCCCTCGAGGATCGCCTCGCGAATGCCGTCCAGCGCGTACGTCGCCGGCGAGATCGTCGCGATGGCCTGCATCCACTCCGGAAGCACCTCCACCGGGTAATAGACGCCGGAGACCACGAGCAGCGTCCCCTGGGCGACGAAGCCGAGCTGCGTCCCCTTCTCGGGCGAGATGAGCGGGAGGATGGACATCATCATCCCGATGCCGATGAACGAGATCGACGACACGAGGAGCACGACGAACGCGGCGAGGTAGTTCGCGTCAGGGGTGGACAGGTCGAAGAAGACGAACGCGCACACGGCGTACAGGAACAGCGCCCGGATCAGCCCGTAGGCGACCGCGAACACGCCCTGGCCCGCGAGGTGCATGGCGCGCGAAAGCGGCGCCATGAACGTGTACTCGATGTGCCCTCCCAGCGCTCCCAGGCGACCGTCTCCATCAGGAACTCGAAGAGGATCCCGAGATACGCCCAGACGACGGCGCCGATGAGCAGCGTCGTCATCGTCGCCTCGACGTCGAGCGTGCCTCCCGTCGCCTCGATACCCTTGGCGATGAAGACGATCGTGAGCGTGTTCGCGAGGTCCAGACGAACCACGCCACATCCCACCAGATGTAGCGCTTCGTGAGATAGGCGTTGCGCTCGACCACGCCTCCCGCGCCGATGAGCTCCGCTCGCATCGTTCCCAGCAGCGCTCTCATGCGAAGACCTCCCTCTCGATATCCTCTTCGGTCATCTCCTCCTCGAACGCACGGCCGGTAGCCGCGAAGAACGCCTCTTCCAGGGTTCCGCGCCGTAAACCTCCTTCAACTCGTCCGCGGGCGCGAGCGCGATCAGCTCGCCCCGGTCGAGGATCCCGAACCGGTCCGCGAGGGCTTCTGCCTCCGCGAGGTCATGCGTGCAGAGGAGGATCGTCGCCTCGTCCGTTTCACGGATCTCACGGATGAAGGTCTGCACCTCCTGCTTCGAGCGCGGATCGAGGCCCGTCGTGGGCTCGTCCAGCAGCAGCAGGACGGGTGACGTGAGCAGCGCCCGCGCCAGGGCGACCTTCTGCTGCATCCCTCGCGAGAGGTTCTCCATGGACTCGTTGCGACGGTCGGAGGGGAATCCGACGCGGTCGAGGATCCGCGGATCTTCCCACGCGTCTGCTTCGCCGTCATGCCGTAGTACTGGCCGCGTAGCTGAGGTTCTCGGCCGCTGACATCTTCTTGAAAAAGGACGCCTCGACCGACACCCGGTTGACGAGCCTCCGTACGCGCGTGGCTCGCGGAAGACGTCGTGCCCGAAGATCGTTGCCGAGCCCCCGTCGTGCAGCAGCAGCGTCGAGAGTAGGCGGACCAGCGTCGACTTACCAGAGCCGTTCTGGCCGAGGATGGCCACGGTTTCGCCCCGCTTCATGGTGAACGAGACGTCCTTCAGCGCAGGGAAGAGCGCGCGCCGACGGCCCTTGCGGCGACGGAACTCCTTACGCAGGTTGTGCACTTCGACTGCAAGCATGCGGTGCTCCTGATCAGATGGAACGGCGGACACGGTTGCACTGCCCGACGGAAACGCGGGCGGCGCACGAGAAGTCAAGGGTCAGCCGAGAGGAGCAACATCGCGAGGGCCACCTTAGCAGCCGCCCCTGGGTATCGCAACGCCGCTTTAATCGCCCGGCGGGTCGACGAGCTGGTGGATCACGAAGAGCGGGTCGCCGGCTCCGACGTTCGGCGGACTGCGCCTGAGCTGCCCGAGGTCGGGATACTCGACGAGCTCGGGAGTCGGGCGGGTGCCCGCGACCAGGAAGCGAACGGGTTCCGGGGTGCGGTTCGTGAGGCCGTGCGCGCCCTCCGGCCCCGTCGGGAAGTAGACGACCTCGCCCTCGTCCAGCTGCCGCTCGCCGTCAGGCGTACGCAGCGTCGGCCGTCCCCTCAGCACGATCAGCAGCTCCTCGGAGCCCGTGATGGAAGTGGTACACGGCGGTACCCATCGGGCGGAAGCTCGAAGACGCTGGCGCCGAGCATCCCTCCGGTCGGCGCGAGCCGCTTGGAGCTGCCGCCGCCGCCGGACCAGTCGTCGTCGGGCCCGCAGTCCCAATCGTCCGACCAGAGGTTGTCCAGCGCGGACAGACTGCCAAGAAAAAGCGAATGGAGACTCGCTTCGCGGACTGCCGCTACGACCTCTCTGATCCTCCCGCCGCCCGTGCGCGCTACCTCGAGGGCCACATCCCCGGTGCGGCGTTTCTCG
>CAWGEE010000042.1:0-26630 GCA_963821415.1 uncultured Actinomycetes bacterium
AGCTGCCGTGGGCAGGGCAAGATCCGGGAAGTCAAGAACGGCAAGGTCACGAACTCGGTGATCAAGTAGGCGGTTGAACGCTGAACCACTGAAGAAGAACGCCGAGCCGACCCTCCGCTTACGGGGGGTCGGCCGGCGCTTCGGTGGCCTGCATGCGGTATCGGACGTGACGCTCGACGTCGCCGACGGCGAACGGCGGGCGATCCTCGGGCCGAACGGCGCCGGCAAGACGACGCTCTTCAACGTCATCTCCGGCGACATGCCTCCGTCGTCCGGGACGGTGGAGCTCTTCGGGCGGGACGTCACTCACTTGCCGTCGCGCAAGCGGGCAAAGCTCGGCCTCGCCCGGACGTACCAGCAGTCGCGAATGCTCATGGGCGTGAAGGTCGAAGACGCCATCTACCTCTCGATCCTCGGCGTGCAACAACGGCCACCTGCGGCCGGTCCTCCTGCCGAAGGACCGGCGGCTGCGGAAGCAGGCGCGCACGGCGGCCGAGCGCGTGGCGATCGACCACAAGCTGTCGGAGTCTGTCGGCTCCCTCTCGCACGGCGAGCACCGACAGCTGGCGATCGCGATGGCACTCGCGGCGGAGCCGAAAGTGATGATGCTCGACGAGCCCGCGGCTGGGCTCTCCCGCGGCGAGCGCCAGCTGCTGACCGAGCTGCTCCAGGGGCTCGACCGCTCGATCACGCTGATCCTCATCGAGCACGACATGGACGTCGCGCTGAACGTCGCCGAGCGGGTGACGATGATGCACGACGGCCGCGTGATCGTCGAAGGCACGCCCGACGAGATTCGGGCCAACGAGGTCGTGCACGACCTCTATCTCGGCCGCCACCACTACGCGGAGGACGAATGAGCGATCAGCCGTTGCTCGCGGTCGAGGGGCTGTCTGCCTACTACGGCACCGCCCAGTGCCTGCACGACGTCAGCTTCGAGATGGGCCGTGAGTCGGTCGCGATCATCGGGCGCAACGGCATGGGCAAGACGACGCTCTGCGCCGCCCTCATGGGGCTGTCGCCGCCGCGTACTTCCGGGTCCTTGAAGTTCGAAGGCAAGGAACTGCTCGGCCGGCCGTCGTACAAGATCGCGCGCGCCGGCATCGGGTACGTGCCGCAGGGACGCCGCCTCTTTCCGTCGCTCACGGTCGACGAGCACCTGAAGATCTCGGCGCGAAACGGCGCCGACGGAGGCTGGACGATCGCGCGGATCTACGAGCTCTTCCCCCGGCTCGCGGATCGGCGGAAGAACGGGGGCGCACAGCTCTCGGGCGGCGAGCAGCAGATGCTCGCCATCGGACGCGCCCTGCTCGGAAACCCGAAGCTGCTGATCATGGACGAGCCGTCCGAGGGGCTCGCGCCGACCATCGTCGACATGCTCATCGACACATTCCTGCAGCTCGAGCGGGACGGGCTCGCCATCCTGCTCGTCGAGCAGAACCTCGGCGTGGCCATCTCGCTGGCGAAGCGACAGCTCGTCATGGTGGGTGGAGAGATCGCTGCCGAGACGACGGCCGAGGTGCTCGAGGGCGACGTCGAGCTGCAGAGGCGCTACCTCGGCGTCGAGCCGCTGGCACACTGACGCGTCCTCGATGCGCCGCCCTTCCTTCTTTTCTGCCCTGTCTTGCCGCGCTCGCGCTGTCGGCCGCCGGCTGCGGCGGCGAGACCCCTGCGGGCGCCGAGTCGGAGATCGCCTTCGTCACCAGCCGCGACGGCGACTACGCCATCTACGGCATGCGGGCCGACGGCAGCGGAGAGGGGCGGCTGAGCCCGCAGCCCGAAGGCGACGACGTACGCAGGACGCCCGCGCAGGCGTTCTTCCAGGTCGAGCCGGCGTGGTCTCCGGACGGCGAGCAGATCGCCTTCGCCAGCCGACGCGACGGCCGCTCGCACATCTACGTGATGTCCGCCGACGGCTCGGGCACGAGGCAGCTCACGTCCGGCAAGCACGACGACACGGCTCCCGCCTGGTCACCCGACGGCAAGTGGATCGCCTTCGCGCGCGACGGCAGGCTGTACCTCATGTCGCCCGCGGGCAAGCAAGCTCCGCCGCGTCACGACGACGTCCGGCGGCGAGGAGCGGGAGCCGGCGTGGTCGCCGGACGGCAAGTGGATCGCGCTGGTGCGCCGGCAGCCGGGCTTCACGACCCGCGAGATCTGGCGGGTGCGGCCCGACGGAAGCGATCTTCAGCGGCTGACACGGCTCGACGCCGCGAGCTACGGGCCGGCGTGGTCGCCCGACGGCAAGCGCATCGTCTTCTCGAGCAACGCCAACGACGACCGGTACCAGATCTACGAGATCGGCTCGGACGGCAAAGGCTTGAAGCAGCTGACGTTCCAGCCCGGCGAGTACTTCGACCCCTCGTGGTCGGTGGACGGGAAGACGCTGATGTTCGAGCGCGACGGCGTCGTCTACACGCTCGGTGCTCGGTGGCCAGGAGAACGCCCTCACGGACGGGCCGAACGACGGCAGCCCGGCGTGGCGCCCGGTCGTTCCCGCTGTCGAGCTAGAGCCGCTCGACGAGCTCGTCCAGCGGCTTGCGGTTCGCCCGCGCGCTCCACTCCTCGGCGGATCGCGTCTCTGCGGCCGGTTGCTTCGCCGGGTAGCCGAAGCTGAGCACGGTGACCGGCGGCTCCTCGAGGCCGAGCGCCTCGTTCGCCGCGTCGGCGTCCGCGATGCCGTTGGGGCACGACGCGACGCCGTCGTTCCAGGCCGCCAGCATCATGTTCTGGGCGCAGCGGCCGAGGTCGAGCGGGCGCTTGCCGAGGATGGCGACGACGAGCTGCGCGCCGCGGATGTTCGTCGGCTCGTAGACGGCATCGGCCAGCTTCTCGCGACGCTCGGCGTCCTCCACGATCAGGAACCGCCAGGGCTGGCGGTTCGACGCGCTGCCGGTGACGCGGCCCGCGTCGAGGATCCGCTCGACGACGTCGTCGGGGATCGGCGTGTCGGAGTAGCGGCGCGTGTCCCGCTTGCTGACGATGGCGAGATACGTGTCCACGCTGCGATTATCCCCGCGCGATCGCTTCCGCAACCCTCCGCCCGGAGCGGACGGCGCCTTCCATCGTCCCGGCGAAGGCGTCCGTGTGCTCGCCGGCGAAGTGGATGCGGCCGAGCGGACGGCGCAGCGCCGCCTGGAAGCGGTTGACCTGGCCAGGCGCGTACGCGACCGCCGTTCCCTGGCTCCAGCCGTCCGTGTGCCAGGAGACGGACTCTCCGCGCTCGTAGTACGCGCGGGACCCCGGATAGATCTCCTCGAGCTCGTCGGCGACGAGCAGCGGACGCGTTCGGCGGCTCACGGAGCCGAGCAGGATGCCGTTGCGACCCGTCGTGTACGTCGTCACGAGCCGCCGGCCGACGTCCCATGCCCACTGAAAGGTGAGATCGGCGACCACTCCGCGCGTCGGCCGACGCCCGTACTCGAGCGCCGACTTCACGCCGTGGCCGTAGGCGAGCAGGTCGAGTGCAGTGGTCAGGACGGGCGGCAGCTCGGGCTCGAACTCCATCGACGCGAGCACCGGGACGGGAACCGTGACAACACAGAAGTCCGCGTCGATCCCGTCCACGCTGACGCCGCTCGAGCGCTCCGCTCGACATGCGAGGCCGGCTCCTCGAGCCGGACGTCGAGCCCGCGCGCGAGCGCGAGCGGAAGCAGGTCCGCGCCCCCACGGATTCGGAAGAGGGTGGCGGCGTCGCGACTGACGCGGGACTGCTGGACGTAGAAGAGGAGAGACAGGTACTCGGGCTCGACGCCGTATGCCTCGCGCAGCTCGTGACCGATGAGAAATCGGGCGCGGTCGGAAAGGCCCAGGTCGCGCATCAGCCACGCAGCGGAGCGCGCGTCGAGTGCGGGCGAGGGGCGCATGCTCGCGACACGCACGCGGAACCGACCGATGTCGTCGCCCGTCTTGCCGCTGATGAAGCGCTTGAACGAGTGGCGTCGGCCGCGCCGGTAGATGTCCGGAAAGAACCGGTCGGCAAAGTCGAACCCGATCCGGAGCCTCCGCGAGCAGATCCAGCACCTGCTGGTGGTGGACAGCGACGAACTCCGCGCCTGCCTCGGCGTACCGCCCGCCGTCGAACTCGCGGAACGTCAACACGCGGCCGCCGACGCGGTCGCGGGCCTCGAGCACCGTGACGCGGAAGCCGAGCTGCTGGAGACGGCGGGCGCAGGTGAGCCCCGCCAGCCCGGCGCCGACGACGACCACGTGCTTCCGCTTCGCGCGGAGCCCGAGGGGCACGGCTGCCGCGGCGCCGAGGAACTCGCGCCTGGTGAGGCTCACGAGGGCCTGGTGGGACGGTGCTCGTCGCCAGGGCGCTCCGGGCGTCGCGCTGCAAGGACGCAGGGAGCCCGCGTACTGGATGAAGTACGTGGGCGACTGAGGACACCGCAGCGCGGCGATCCGGTGCGTTCTGGCGGCACAGTCACTGTCTCGCCAGGCCCTCGTTAGGGCAGGCGTTCGTACGCGGACAGCGTGAGGAACTCGACGAACTCGTCGGCGAGCGCGACCTCGTCGAACACCTCGCGGGCGGTCTCGTACTCCGGCCCGAGCGTCTCCATCTCCTCGGCCTCGATCTCGAGCACGCGGTCGCGGCTCATCCGGCCGTGGTGGATCCACTGCCAGACCTGCGAGCGCGAGATCTCGGCCGTGGCGACGTCCTCCATGAGGTTGTTGATCGCCGCCGCGCCCGCTCCCTGGAGCCAGGCCGCGATGTACTGGATGCCGACCGAGACGTTCATGCGCACGCCGTCCTCGGTCACCTCGCCGGGCGTGGCCGCCACGTCGAGCAGCTCCGCGGCGCTCACGTCCACGTCCTCGCGCTTGCGCTCGACCTGGTTCGGGCGTGAGCCGAGCACCGCATCGAACTCCGCCTTCGCCGTCGGCACGAGATCGGGATGCGCGACCCACGTGCCGTCGAAGCCGTCGCCGGCCTCGCGCTGCTTGTCCTCGGTGACCTTCTCCAGCGCGACGGCGTTCACCTCGGGATCGCGGCGGCTGGGGATGAAGGCGGCCATGCCGCCTATCGCGTGCGCCTCGCGCCGGTGGCACGTCTTCACGAGCAGCTCGGTGTACGCGCGCATGAACGGCACGGTCATCGTCACGAGCGGCCGGTCGGGGAGCACGAACTCCGGCCGGTCGCGGAACTTCTTGATGACGCTGAACATGTAGTCCCAGCGGCCCGCGTTGAGCCCGGCCGAGTGGTCGCGCAGCTCGTAGAGGATCTCCTCCATCTCGAACGCGGCGAGGATCGTCTCGATGAGGACGGTCGCGCGGATCGTCCCCTGCGGCAGGCCGAGCGTGTCCTGGGCGAGGACGAATGCGTCGTTCCAGAGCCGCGCCTCGTGGTGGCTCTCGAGCTTGGGGAGGTAGAAGTACGGCCCCGACCCGGCGTTCAGCTGCCGCTCGGCCGAGTGGAACATGTAGAGGCCGAAGTCGAAGAGGCCGGCGGACACGGGCTCGCCGTCGACCGTGACGTGCTTCTCGCGCAGGTGCCAGCCGCGCGGGCGCACGAGCAGCGTCGCGATCTCGTCGTTCAGGCTGTACTGCTTCTCGCCCGTGTCGAGCGAGATCGTCCGCTCGACGGCGTCGATGAGGTTCGACTGGCCCTCGACGCAGTTCGTCCACGTGGGCGAGTTCGCGTCCTCGAAGTCGGCCATGAAGACCTTCGCGCCCGAGTTGAGCGCGTTGATCACCATCTTGCGGTCGACGGGCCCGGTGATCTCGACGCGGCGGTCCTGGAGGTCGGCCGGCGTCGGGGCGACGCGCCAGCTCGGGTCTTCGCGGATCTGCTGCGTCTCCGGGAGGAAGTCGGGCAGCTCGCCGGCGTCGATTCGTGCCTGCCGCTCGTCCCGCCGCTCGAGCAGCTCCGCGCGGCGCGGCCCGAGCTCCCGCTGCAAGCGTGGCGACGAAGGCGAGGGCGTCAGGAGTGAGGATGCGCTCTCCGGCCTCACCGGCATCCGCGAGCACTTCCACGCCGGCCGGGAGCGTCGTAGCCATCGGCATAGACTGACACGCGTGGGGCTCCCGCGGGCGTTCACCGAGGCCGTCGAGGCGGCGCTGCCACAGGGCGCCGTGCTCACCGAGCACGAGGAGCTGCGCACGTACGAGTGCGACGGGCTGACGGGGCGGCGCGTGATCCCCGGGCTCGTCTGCCTGCCCGAGACGACGGAGCAGGTGCAGGCCGTCGTTCGCGCGTGCGCGGCGCACGGGATCCCGTTCGTGGCCCGCGGCGCGGGCACCGGCCTCTCCGGCGGCGCGCTCGCCGGTCGCCGAGGGCATCGTCATCTCGCTCGCGCGCATGAACCGCGTGCTGGACATCGATCTCGACAACCAGCGCGTCGTCGTCCAGCCGGGCGTCACGAACCTCCAGGTGACGGAAGTTGTCGCCGCCGAAGGGTTCTACTACGCGCCCGATCCGTCGAGCCAGCAGGTGTGCACGATCGGCGGCAACCTCGCCGAGAACTCCGGCGGCGCGCATTGCTTGAAGTACGGCTTCACGGTCAACCACGTGCTCGCCGCCGTGGTCGTGCTGCCCAACGGCGACGTGGTGACGCTGTCGGCGGACGACTCCGGGCCCGGATCTCCTGGGTGTGTTCGTCGGCTCGGAGGGGACGCTCGGCATCGCGACCGAGGTCACGCTGCGCGTGCTGCGCCGTCCCGAGCGGGTGGTGACGCTGCTGGCCGCCTTCGACTCGACCGACGCAGCCGGTGTCGCAGTGTCGAGCGATCGTCGGCGCGCGGATCCTCCCGTCGGCGATCGAGATGATGGACCGGCTGACGATCGAAGCAGCGGAGCGGGCGTCGGCGCCGGCTATCCCGAGGGCGCGAACGCCGTGCTCATCGTCGAGCTGGACGGCGTCGCCGTGCAGGTCGAGGAAGACCTCGCGCGCGTGGAGGCGATTTGCCTCGATGCGGGCTCCTTCGAGATCCGCATCGCCGCCGACGACGCCGAGCGGGCGCTGCTGTGGCTGGGCAGGAAGTCGGCGTTCGCGGCCATGGGCCGCATCTCCGAGAGCTACTACGTCCAGGACGGCGTCGTGCCGCGGACGAAGCTGCCGGAGGTGCTGCGCGAGATCGCGAGGCTCGAGGCCGAGCACGGGCTGCGCGTGGGCAACGTCTTCCACGCCGGCGACGGCAATCTCCACCCGCTCGTGCTCTACGACGAACGGGTCGAAGGCGAGGCGGAGCGGGCGCGCGAGCTGGCCGACGCGATCCTCGTCGCCTGTGTGGACGCCGGCGGCTCGATCACCGGCGAGCACGGCGTGGGGACGGACAAGGCTTGTTCGATGCCGCTGCTCTTCTCCGAGGACGACCTCGAGGCGATGCAGAGGCTGCGGCGCGCGTTCGATCCCGCCGGCATCGCCAACCCGGGCAAGCTCTTCCCGACGCCACGACTGTGCGGCGAGGTGCCGGGGCCGTACCGTCAGCATCCCCTGGAGAGGCTGGGCCTTGCAGAGCGTCTCTGACGTCGCGGAGGCCGTCCGTGGCGGCGCTGCCGTCGACGATCTCGACCTGAGCGGGCTCGACCGCGTGCTGGAGCACGAGGCCGGAGATCTCACCTGCACGGTCGAGGCCGGGCTCCGGCTGTCCGCGCTTCAGGCTGAGCTCGCGGAGCACGGCCAGATGCTCGCGCTCGACCCACCGGGCGATCCGACGATCGGCGCGTGCATCGCCGGCGACCTCCACGGGCCGCGCAGCCACCGCTACGGGCGCATGCGCGATCTCCTGCTCGGCGTGACGGTCGTGCTCGGCGACGGGCTCGTCGCCAGCTCGGGCGGCAAGGTGGTGAAGAACGTCGCCGGCTACGACCTCGGCAAGCTGCTCTGCGGCTCGCGCGGCACGCTGGGCGTCATCTGCCGCGCCAGCCTGCGCCTGCACCCGCTGCCCGACGCTTCGGCGACGCTCGTCGCGCCCGTCTCGTCCTCGGGGGACGGGGAGGCGAAGCGGCAGGCGATCCTTCGCTCGACGCTCGTGCCCAGCGCGCTCGACGTGACCGACGAGCGGCTGGCGGTGATGTTCGAAGGCGGCGCCGCTGCGGTCGAGTTCCAGCTCGGCGCAGCGCGCAAGCTCGTCGGCGGAAAGCGAGCAGGCGACGAGGTCTGGGACGAGGTTCGTGCGCGGCCGCGGCCTCAGGTCGATGAACGACCGACCCCGTCCTCCGCGCGCTCCACGAGCGCATCCGGGCCGAGCTCGCCCAGGCATGATCGAGCGCGAGCTCATCGACGCCTGCACGCACTGCGGCTTCTGCCTGCCGACGTGCCCGACGTACGGGCCGCTCGGCCAGATGGAGGCCGACTCGCCGCGCGGCCGGATCTGGCTCATGAAGGGGCTCGCCGACGGGACGATGACGGCCAACTCCGCCGTCGTCGAGCACATCGACCGCTGCCTCGGCTGCATGGCGTGCGTGACCGCGTGCCCGTCGGGCGTCCGCTACGACCTGCTCATCGAGCAGACGCGTGAGGTCGTCGAGGAGCAGTACGACCGGCCGGCGGGCGACTGGCTGCTGCGCACGCTCGTCTTCTCGGTCTTCCCGCACCCGCGGCGACTGCGCGTCGCGCTGGCGATCGCGCCTCCCGCCGGCATGCCGCTGCCGAAGGCGCTGCGGCGCTCGGCCGAGCTCGCTCCGCCCTGGCGCTCGCGCGAGCAGCCGCCCGAGGACACGCCCCCGGTCGAGCTGCTACAGGGCGCGGGTCGGCCTGCTGACGGGCTGCGTACAGAGCGTCGTCTTCGGCGACGTGAATGCCGCGACCGCCCGCGTGCTGGCGGCGGAGGGCTACGAGGTCGTCACGCCGGCGAACCAGGCCTGCTGCGGCGCGCTCCATCTCCATGCCGGGCGGCGGGAAGAGGGGAGACGGCGTGGCCAGGCGCTCGGCGAGCTGTTCCGCTCCGCCGGCGTCGACGCGATCGCCGTCAACGCCGCGGGCTGCGGCTCGCATCTGAAGGATGCGGGTCTCGACGTGCGCGTCGTCGACGTCTCCGAGCTGCTGGCGGAGGAGCCGAGGGCCGAGCGGCATCCGCTCGAGCTGCGCGTCGCCTTCCAGGACTCGTGCCATCTCGCCCACGCCCAGGGGATCCGCGTCGAGCCGCGCGAGCTGCTCGACTCGATTCCCGGCCTCGAACGTGTCGAGCCCGGCCGAGCAGGCGATCTGCTGCGGCTCCGCCGGGCATCTACAACCTCACGCAGCCGGACGCGGCGCGCGAGCTCGGCGACCGCAAGGCGCAGCACGTCCTCGCCACCGAGCCCGACGCCTACGCGAGCGCCAACCCCGGCTGCCTCGTGCAGGTCTCCGCCGCGCTGCGCCGCGCCGGACGGCCCTTGCCGGCGCTGCACCCGATCGAGCTCGTCGACGCCTCCATCCGCGGCGTCGCTGCCGAAGAATTGCTCGCCGCCGCCCGGCGCTGATGTGTAATGCTCGACGCGGGTAGAGCATGAGACGCGTCGGGGTCACAGTGAACGGCGTGCTGCACGAGGCCGAGGTCGAGCCACGGCAGCTTCTCGTCTACTTCCTGCGCGAGCAGCTCGGCCTGACAGGAACAAACGTCGGCTGCGACACGTCTTCCTGCGGCGCCTGCACGGTGATGTTCGACGGCGAGTCGGTGAAGTCGTGCACGCTGCTCGCCGTACAGGCCGACGGCCACGACGTGACGACGATCGAGGGCCTTGCGCAGAACGGCGAGCTGCACGCCATGCAGCAGGCCTTCCACGAGCACCACGCGCTCCAGTGCGGCTACTGCACGCCGGGCATGGTCATCGCGGCCGTCTCGATGCTGAACGAGAACCCGTCGCCCGACCGAGGACGAGGTTCGGCTCGCGCTGGAGGGGAACCTCTGCCGCTGCACCGGCTACCACAACATCGTCAAGGCGTGGCTCCTGGCACGTCCGCGGAGGCGCGATAACGCGCTGGAGCGGCGAGACCGCGTCGCGAAGCGCGAGCCGACGCTCGGCGGGGCTGGAACATGGTCCCCCACGTCCTTCGTCAAGGCGGTCTGACCGCGCGGAGGCGATGGCCATCGGGCAACCCGTCCTGCGCAAGAGGACCCGAGCTCTACGGGCAGGCCGATTCGTCGACGACCTGACGCTGCCCGGGATGATCTGGATGGCGGTCGTCCGTAGCCCGTACGCCCACGCGCGTATCAAGGCCGTCGACGTCTCGCAGGCGCTGGCCGCCGACGGCGTCGTCGCCGCCTTCTCGGGCCAGGATCTCGCGGAGGACATCGCGGCCGGCCTGCCCTGTGCCTGGCCGGTGACGGAGGACATCAAGCTCCCGAACCACTGGGCGCTGGCGCGCGACAAGGCACGCTACGCCGGCGACGGCGTCGCCGTCGTCCTCGCCGACACGCGGGCGCTCGCAAAGGACGCCGCCGAGCTCGTCGAGGTCGACTACGAGCCGCTCGACGCAGTGACCGATGTCGGCAAGGCGCTTGACGACGGCGCTCCGCTCGTCCACGACGAGTTCGAGTCCAACGAGTGCTACGTCTGGAAGCTCGAGGCGGGCGAGGTGGACAAGCTCTTCCAAGAGGCGGACGTCACCGTTTCCGAGCGCTACTACCAGAACCGGCTTATCCCCAATGCGATCGAGCCGCGCGGCGTGCTCGTGCAGCCGGTCCCGGCGCAGGGCGAGTACACCGTGTGGTCGGCGACGCAGGTCCCGCACATCCTTCGCGTGCTCCTCGCGATGACGCTCGAGATCCCCGAGACCAAGCTGCGGGTCATTGCCCCCGACGTGGGCGGCGGCTTCGGCTCGAAGCTCAATGTCTACGCCGAGGAGCAGCTTGCGCTCGCGCTCGCGCGCAAGCTCGGCCGACCGGTGAAGTGGATCGAAGACCGCTCGGAGGCGTACGTCGCGACGATCCACGGCCGCGACGTCATCCAGGAGATCGAGCTCGCGGCGACGGCGGACGGGACGATGACGGCCGTCCGGGCGCGGCTGACGGCGGCCATGGGCGCGTACCTCCAACTCGTCACCCCTGGCATACCGCTGCTCGGCGCCTGGCTGTACGGCGGCGCGTACCGCGAGCAGGCGTACGAGCTGACGTGCACCGGCGTCTTCACGCACACCACGCCGACCGACGCGTACCGCGGCGCCGGCCGGCCGGAGTCCACGTACGCGATCGAGCGGACGATGGACGCGCTGGCGCGCAAGCTCGACATGGATCCGGTCGAGCTGCGCCGCAAGAACTTCATCACCGACTTTCCCGAGGCGATGGTCTCCGGGCTGACCATCGACTCGACCGACCACCACGCGTCGCTCGACCGCGCCCTCGAGATCTTCGACTACGACGACTACCGCAGACAGCAAGCAGAGCGGCGTGAGCGCGGAGACACGAAGCAGCTGGGCATCGGCTTCTCGACGTACGTCGAGATGTGCGGCCTCGCGCCGTCGCGCATCCTGGCCGCGCTGCGCTACGGCGCCGGCGGTTGGGACGCCGCGACCGTGCGCTGCCTACCGACCGGCACCGTCCAGGTCCTGATCGGCACCTCGCCGCACGGCCAGAGTCACGTGACGACGATGGCGCAGATCGCCGCCGAGCGGCTCGGCGTCGACTTCGACAACATCGAGGTCCTGCACGGCGACACGTCGGTCGTCCCCCTCGGCATGGACACGTACGGCAGCCGTAGCCTCGCCGTCGGCGGCGTCGCGCTCCACGAGGCCGCCGGCAAGGTGCTCGACAAGGTGCGCGTCATCGCCGCCCATCAGCTCGAGGTGGCGGAGGACGACCTCGAGCTCGAAGGAGGCCGGTACTCCGTGAAGGGCAGCCCCGACCGCGGGATGACCGTCCCCGAGGCCGCGCTCCAGGCCTGGACGGCGCACAACCTGCCGGACGGGATGGAGCCGGGCCTGGAGGCGACGCACGTCTTCGACCCCGAGAACTTCTCCTGGCCGTCGGGGACGCACATCGCGGTCGTGGAGCTGGATACGGAGACGGGCGCCGTCGATCTCGTCCGCTACGTCGCCGTGGACGACGTCGGCGTCGTCATCAACCCCACGATCGTGGACGGCCAGGTGCACGGAGGCATCGTGCAGGGCATCGCGCAGGCCTTGTGGGAGGAGGCGACGTACGACGAGGACGGCAACCTCCTCCAGAGCTCGATGCTCAACTACCTCGTCCCGAGCGCCGCCGAGCTGCCGTCGTTCGAGCTCGACCGGACGGAGACGGACAGCCCGTCCAACCCGCTCGGCGTCAAGGGCGTGGGGGAGACGGGCACGATCGCCGCGCCCGCTGCCGTGATGAACGCCGTCATCGACGCGCTCTCCCACTTCGGCATCACCGAGCTCGAGATGCCGGCGACGCCGGAGCGCGTGTGGCGGGCTCTTCAGGAGGCGAAGTCGTGATCCCAGCCGGCTTCGACTACGAGGTCGCCGATTCGGTCGAGCACGCCGTCGAGCTGCTCGGGCGCGAGGACGCGAAGATCCTGGCCGGCGGCCACTCGCTCATCCCCGCCATGCGCTTACGGATCGCGCGACCGTCCCTGCTCGTCGATCTCGGCCGTCTGGACGGGCTCAGCTACGTGCGCGAGGACGGCGACGCGATCGCGATCGGCGCGCTGACGCGGCACCACGACCTCGCGACCAGCGATCTGCTCCGGGAGCGCTGCGACGTCTTGGCCGATACCGCCTCCCGGATCGGCGACCCGCAGGTGCGCCACCGGGGAACGATCGGTGGGTCCGTCGCACACGGCGATCCGGCTTCCGATCTGCCCACGGTGCTCCTCGCGCTGGACGCCGACCTCGTTGTCACCGGGCCGCAGGGGATGCGGACGATCGAGGCGGCCCACTTCTTCCAGGGCGTCTTTCTCACCGCTCTCGGCCCGCAGGACGTTCTGACCGAGATCCGCGTTCCTGCGGCGACCGGGACGTACGTGAAGTTCCACCGGCGGGCGCAGGATTGGGCGACGGTCGGCGTCGCCGTCGCCCGCGTCAACGGCGACGTGCACGTGGGGCTGACGAGCATGGGGGCGACGCCGCTGCGCGCGAAGGCGGTCGAGGAGGCGCTCGCTTCCGGGGCCAAGACGCGGCCGCCGCTGCCGAGCACGCCGCCGAAGGGACGAGCCCGTCGTCGGACACGAACGGCAGCGCCGACTACCGGCGCTCGCTCGTCCGCGTGCTCGTCCGCCGCGCTCTCGAGACGCTCTAGTCGCGCCGCGCGAGGTAGACGCGGCGCGACTCGCCGAGCCCCTTGAGCTCGTGCTCGCCGCGATCCGTGAACTCGAGGCCGGACCCGGCGACCAGGTCGCGCACCGTCGCGGTGACGAGCGTCTCGCCGCTCTCCGCGATGCCTGACACTCGCGCTGCGACGTTCACGGCGATGCCCCGAGGCTTGTCGCCTCGAACCCGCTCCACCTCGCCCGTGTGCACGCCGGCACGGATCTGAATGCCCGAGCGTCGAGAGCGCGTGCTGAATGCCGAGCGCGCAGCGAATCGCGCGTGCCGGCCCGTCGAAGACCGCGAAGAAGCCGTCTCCGGCCGTGTCGATCTCCTCGCCTGCGAAGCGGTCGAGCTCCCGCCGCACGACCGCGTGGTGCTGCTCGACGAGCCGCGACCACGCCGAGTCGCCGAGCGTCCGGGCCGTCTCCGTCGAGCCGACGATGTCCGTGAAGAGGATCGTCGCGAGGACGCGATCGGCGACAGGCGCCGGCCGGGCGCCCGTGAGGAACTCCTCGATCTCGTCGAGCAGCCCGTCGACGCCGGCCCAGGGCAACGTGCTCCGTCCCGGCAGCTCGACCAAGCGGGCCGAGGGAATGCGCTCTGCCAGGTCGCGTGCCACTCCGACGTCGTACATCGGATCGTCCGTGCTGTGCAGGACGATCGTGGGCGTCTGGATGGCGGGCAACACGTCTCCGACGTCGGTGGTCGCCACTCCCGAGATGATGTTTCGGATCGCTCCGGGACTGCCCGCGAGCCGCTCGCGCGCTCCCCACCACGCCTGCATCACGTCGTCGGCGTCAGGCCAGAAGCGCAGGATGCTCGTCCCGTCTCCCCAACGCTGGATGACGTCGTCGATGATCGCGTTGCGCCGCTCCTCGGGCAGAGTCGCTATCCAGGCGACTGCGTAGGTCCCGAACAGGGCGAGAGCGCGCGTGCGCTCGGGGTACGTGGCCGCGAACAGCATGGACATCGGGCCGCCCTCGTGGTACCCGAACACGGCGGCGCGTTCGGTGCCGACTGCGTCCATGACGGCGCGGACGTCGTCCATCCTCGTCTCGAGGTCGTCGACTCCGCCGTGGCGGTCGGAGAGCCCCGTGCCTCGCTTGTCGAGGCGGATGAGCCGCGAGAACGACGCCAGCCGCTCGAGGAAGGCGGCGTGCCGCGGCTCTTCCCAGTCGAACTCGAGGTGGCTGGCAAACCCGGGCACGAGGACGAGGTCGAACGGCCCGTCGCCTGTGACCTGGTACGCGATCGAGACATCGCCGCTCTGCGCGTAGCGAATCGGGCCTCGCACGCGACCATTGTTGCGCAGGTCAGTCCTCGAGCTGAAGCGTCCCGTCGGCGACCGCTCGCGCCAGCTGTGTTCGAGAGCGAAGGCCGAGCTTCCGGTAGATCCGGGTCAGATGGGCCTCGACGGTCGCCACGGTCGTGAAGAGCTGGGCGGCGACCTCGCGGTTCGTCATTCCTTGGGCGACGAGCGCGGCGACGCCGCGCTCGGCGCTCGTCAGCTCGCGATCGCGGCGAGGGCGCGGGCTTGCGCGCCGGAGCTCGTCCTCGGCCCGTTCCACCCAGAGCGGCGCCCCGAGCTCGTTGAGGATCTCGATTGCCGACGCGAGCGAGTCAGCCGCCTGGCGGCGCTGCCCGGCGCGACGTTTGGCGGCGCCCGCGACGAGCAGCGATCGAGCGCGGTCCAGTGGGAAGCCGATCTCCGCGAACGCCGCCGCAGCCTGCTCGGCGGCGGCTGCGGCTTCGTCTGCTCGCTCGTGGGCGAGGAGAACCAGCGCGCGACACCGGAGAGCCGCCGGCGTCGCCCAGCGGTGCTCGAGTGCTGCCGCCTGCTGCTCGAGCTGCTGGAGAACACCCTGTGCCTCGTCGAGGCGGCCGACCGCCACGAGCGCCTCGACCACATCCGGGAGAATCGGATGCCAACCGGGCTCAGCCATGCCGAACGCCTGGAGGGCCTCCGGGAAGCCAGCCGAGCTCCTCGGCCGCAGCCGCCGGATCACCGGAGGCAAGCGCGACATGGCCCAGTGCCCAGCGGAGGCGCAGCACGTTCACGTCTTCGTAGCGCTCGGCAGTACGCAGGTTGGCCTCGCCGAGCTCGCGCGCCTCGTCCGCGCGACCGAGCGACACGGCGACCATGACCTGTGCGCACGCGAGGACGTGTGCGCCTCCGGGGAGCGCATCCTCGAGGATCGCGCGAGCCTCGTCGGCGTACGCCTCGGCTTCGGCCCAGCGACCGGCCCGCCACTCCACGTCGCTGAGCGTCGACATGACGTGGAGCGGGAGCATCAACATCCGGCCCTGGCGCACGAGCGTGTCGTACTCCCGCCGGAGCACCTCGCGTGCCCGGTCGAGCTCCCCCGCCCACAACAGCCGCGCCCCGACCGAGACCGCCGGCGTGATCTGCCACGGCGCTGCGCGAGGCAGGTGCTCAGACCGAGCCAGCTCGGCGACGCCGAACTCGATCTCATGATGGCCGCGGCACGCCTCGTAGTAGGCCAGGGCGGCTGTCGCCGCCGCGATCATCGGGGGATCGCCCAGCTCGCCGGCGATGCGGAGGGCCTCGCGCGCCGACTCCGCGGCAGTTGGCAGATCGCCGGAGATCCAACCGCCCTGTTGGGCGTAGCGCATCAATGCCTGCCAGCGAACCCGCGGATCAGGTGCGATGTCGATGGCTTCTTGCAGATACGCGCGGAGCATCGGCCCGATCCTGGTGCTCGGTCTCGGCCCTGAAGACGAGCGCCTGCGACCGCACGGCGGGCGGGAGACCCGGCTCGAGCAGCGGCTCGATCCGCGCCCGCGCGTCTGGCACGTCTCCCGCTTCCATCAGGTAGCCGGCGCCCGTGAAGGTTCGGCGGACGCGTGCTGCTTCGTCGTCGAGCGGTGTCAGCCGCACCGCCTCGGCTGCCAGCAACGCAGCCGCGTCGGGCGCTCCGCGGGCAGCGGCTGCCTCTGCAGCGCGGTCGACGACGTCCGCGATTGCCTCGTCGGGCGACGTCGTGGCAAGCGCGAGGTGGCGTGCCTGTTGCTCGAGGTCGTCTACGAGGCCGGCCACGTGCAGGTGCAGAGCCCGACGGCGGCCAGGCGACATGCCGAAGTAGACGGCCGCACCGAGCAATGGGTGCGTGAAGCGCACGACGCCGTCGTTGCCGACGACGATCGCCCCGGCGGAGACGGCTTCGTCCACGAGGGCTTCGACGTCGGTCTCCTCGAGCCCCTGCTCCAGCGAGGCCGGCGTCGGGCGCTCGATCGCCGACACGAGCTCGAGCAACGGTCGCGTCTCGGCCGGAAGCGCCTTGACCCGCTCGCTGACCAATTCCTCGAGCGACGACGGCACCGGCAGCTGCGCTCGCAGGTCTGCGGGCTCGCGCTCGGCTGCTCGTGCGAACTCGAGCGCAAACATCGGGTTGCCGCGAGAGGCGGTGTGGACCGCGGACACCGTCGAACGCGGGAGGCGGACGTCGAACCGTTGATGCAGGAGCCGCTGAAGGTGCCCGATCCCCAGCGGCCCGACGGTGATCTCTGCGAACGTTCCAGGCTGGAAGGCGTCCGCAAGTCCGAGCGGGTCTCGCGTCTCGGCGTCACCCCTCAAGGTCGCGAGGACGCCGATCGGCTCCTCGCCGATCCGACGTACGGCAAACGAGAGCACGCGTGCCGACGCGGGGTCGAGCCACTGGACGTCGTCGATCGCGAGTAGCAACGGCGCATCGGCGGCGAGGGCTCGGAAGGCCGCGACGAGCCCGCGTAGCAGAGTGAGCCGGTCGGGGCGCGCTCCGGGCCCGGTCTCGGTCCCGAGCGCAGCGGCGAGGGCGCGGCGCTGGGGCTCGACGAGCTCGTCGGAGATCTCGGCAAACACGGGATCGAGGAGGTCCGAGACCGCTCCCAGCGAGATCGGCATCTCCGCCTCGGCGCACCTCGCCACGAGCACGCGGTTGCCCTCGCGTTCAGCGGCCGCTACGGCTTCGCGCCACAGGATCGTCTTGCCGATGCCGGGCTCGCCACGGATGAGGAGCGCAGCGGGCCTCTCCCGCACGCCGGCCGGCGAAGGCGACCAACGCGCGTGTTCTCTGCCCCGCCCGACGAGCTCGAAGCTCGGCGTTACGGCCATTCCCGAACTGTAGGGCTTTCCTGTGATGCGCTTCGGGCCTGCGGAGCCGATAGTGGAGAGCACACGAAGGAGGCTCTCATGCCGAAATTCGCGGCTGCGCTCGTTCTTTGCGCCCTGACGCTCTTCGCCACCACGGCGTCCGCAGGCCCTGGGAGAGCGCCGTTCATGCTGGTACTGGAAGGATCGAGAACCGCCTCGACGGCGACGGAGAAGCTCGCGTTCGGCTTCGCGACGAGGGTGCGTTCACCGCGTTGGCCCCGATGTGCGAGACGGGACACGCGGTCGATCTCGAGCAAGTCCTGAGCGGACGGCTGGCTGATCGGGCTCCGACGGTTCGAATGTCGTGACGGAGGCGGCAGCATCGTCGCGCGCACGTGGCTGCTCGGCGGGGATCCCTCGTGGGGGTACGAAGAGGGAGCGTGGCTGATCGTCGCAGGCACAGGTGCGTACGACGGGTTGCGCGGCAAGGGCACATATGTCCGTGCGTTTCTGGATGACGCGTCCGGGTCGATTGCAGAGCTGTGGCGAGGACTCGTCGACTTCGATGTCGTGCCTCCCCAGATCACGGTTGCGGGGATCTCGGTCGTCCCGCCGCGCCGGCCGCATGGCGCATACGTCGTTCGCCTGGCGTTTACGGCTCGAGATGCCTCCGGCGGGCCGGTTTCGTTCCTCGTCACCGCGAGGAGTGGCGCTTTGCTCGCGGCGAAGTACGGCATCGCAGTCGCGGAAACGTCGTCCGTGGTGCTCAACGTTCGCCCGCGGGCGGGGGAGCGCAAAGTCACGCTCGAGATCGCGGCGACCGATCAGGTCGGCAACGAACGGACGATCGCCCGCGTGCGAACGCTCCCTCGGGCCTCGTAGGCGTTCTCGGACAATCGGATCGAACTGTAGGGTTTCCTTGATGCGGTTCATCCCCGCGCGGCCGACAGTGGAAGCCACACGAAGGAGGCATCCATGCGGAAGGTCGCGCTCGCACTCGTCGTCGTAACAGCAGCAGTCACGGCCGCTTCGGCTGTTGCCGGCT
The DNA here is from genome assembly GCA_963821415.1 of uncultured Actinomycetes bacterium. Classification (GTDB taxonomy): domain Bacteria; phylum Actinomycetota; class Thermoleophilia; order Gaiellales; family Gaiellaceae; genus PALSA-612. Next base: position 18,287 of record CAWGEE010000042.1, read on the forward strand.
CGAATTCGCTCGATCCGCGCGCGCTGACGCAGGCGCGGAAGATCAAGGCCGACATCACGTGCCCGCTACGTTCGCCAGGAGGCCCGAAGCTCGTCGTCACGGAGGCTTCCCCGACCGGTGTCATCGAGTCGTTCCTTCTGTTGACGGCTGATTTCCTGGGACTTCGGGTCGTGCCGGCCGACAACGGCATCCACTACGCGATCTGCCCCGTCCGTGCCACCTGCCCCTACCCTGGATCGCGCTCGGCCCGACCGGCTAGCGCGTTCATGCCTCGCCGGCAGGCGCTCGAGCTGGCGCTGCGAACGTTCCTCGAGACGTCGGCGACGGTCGTGTCCGTTTCGCTTCCCACCCCGGAGTACGTCTTCTTCCTCGTCGAGCGAGACGAGCTTCGGGAGTCGACATGTCTGCGCTGGCGAAGGCGCTGGGCGGCTAACCCGCGCGTTCGCCCGCTGCCTCGCTGCGACGAACCGTCGACGAGCTCACTCGCCCGAGGCTCTTCGTGCCGCTTGGCCTCGAGCCGACGCCGAACGGGAGAGCAGTCTCTCGGCGCCGTCCCGCTCTGGCCCCGGGCGCCCTGATCAGGTCGACATCAGGGCGTCACACTTGTGTCGCCGAGAGGTGGGAGCGATAGTCCTCCCGTGAAGCGAGTGAACGTCGCGGGCTGGCTGTTCGTCGTCCTCGTCACGCTGCTCGTGGAGGCCGGAGTTCGAGCCTTCGACTACGAGACGAGCATCGCCACGCCGTCGTCGACGCTCCGGGCGTTGGTCGACGAGCTGTGGTCGGGCTCGCTGTCGGGCGAGCTCGGAGACACCCTCTCGGCGTACCTCCAGGGTCTCGCGCTGGCGATCGTGATCGGGGTCGGTGCCGGCCTCCTCATCGGCGCTTCGCGCACACTCCTCGACGCCACGTCGGTCGTGATCGAGTTCCTGCGGCCCATCCCGGGGATCGCGCTCATCCCGCTGGCAATCCTGGCGTTCGGGCTCGGCGTCCCCACAGTTCGTTTCGTGGTGGCGTACGCCGCAGCCTGGCCGATCCTGCTCAACACGCTCTACGGCGTCCGGGGCGTCGACCGCATGCTTCACGACGTCGCGCGGACCTCCGGCGTCGGTCGTACGGGCAGGCTCTTCAGAGTGACGCTCCCGGCGGCGCTCCCGAGCATCGCCACGGGCATCCGGGTCAGCGCCGCGATCGCGCTGCTCGTATGCGTGACCGCCGAGTTCTTCACGACCGGAGGCGTCGGGGCGTACATGGAGAGGCAGCAGATCGCGAACCAGTTGCCGGAGATGTACGCGGCAGTAGTGCTCGTCGGCCTGATCGGCTACCTCATGAACCTCGGGCTTCGCGTCCTTCAGCGCCGGACGCTCTTCTGGTCGGGCGAGGAGCGATCGGTGCAATGACGACATCGCGACAGCGCCGCCTCGCGGGCACCGCGCTCGGCGTGCTCGTCTTCCTCGCCGCCCTCTGCGTCTGGGAGGTCTGGGCACGAGCCGCGGACTCATTTCTCGTGCCGACGGCGAGCGAGGTGGCGGAACAGGCATGGGAGATCTGGCCGACCTCGGAGTTCCTGTCGGAAGCCGGAGCGAGCCTGAAGCGGCTCGCGGTCGGATTCGCCATCGCCGCCGCGATCGGCATCGGCCTGGGGCTCCTGGTCGGCGCGTCGCAGAAGGCCAGACGAACGCTGGACCCGTTCCTCGAGCTCCTGCGGGCTGTTCCGGCGATCGCCATCGTGCCGGCCGCGATCGTCATCCTCGGCCTCGGCGACGCCGAACGCATCGCCGTCATCGCGTTCGGCCTTTGCTTCCCGATCCTCGTCAACACTGCCGAAGGCGTGCGGCTCATCCCGCCGGAGGTGCGGGATACCGCGTCGATGCTCCACGTCGGCCGCGTGGAGCGGATCTTCCGGGTCTATTTCCCGGCGGCACTCCCGTCGATCATGGCCGGGCTGCGCATCGCGGTGTCGATCGGCCTGATCCTGGTCGTCGTCTCCGAGTTCGTCGGCGAGGGCAACGGGCTCGGCCACTACCTCACCGTCCAGCAGTCCCTGTACGCGGTTCCGGAGATGTACGCCGGCATCCTCTTCCTGGGCCTGCTCGGGTACGTTCTCAACCGGCTCTTCCTCGTCGTCGAGCGCCGTGTCCTCGCCTGGCACTACGGAGCAGCCGGTGGATGAGCCGGTTCTTCGTGTCGAGGGGCTGGAGAAGCGCTACTCGGACGACGGGCCTGCGGCTTTGAGCGGCGTCACGTTCGACGTCGCCGCGGGGGAGTTCGTTGCGATCGTCGGTCCGTCGGGCTGCGGCAAGACGACGCTCCTCCGGCTGCTCTGTGGGCTGATCGGGCCGAGCGCAGGCACCGTCCACCTCGACGGCCGCCTGGTCACCTCGCCGCCGCCGGAAGCCGCGATCGTCTTCCAGGACTACAGCCGCTCGCTGTTTCCCTGGCTGACCGTCTTCCGCAACGTCATGTTCCCGCTCCGCCGCGAGCGACGTCGCGCGATCGGAGAAGCAAGCCCGCGTCGAGACGGTCCTGGGCGAGGTGGGTCTCGACGGTGCGGGAAAGAAGTACCCGTGGCAGCTCTCGGGGGGCATGCAGCAGCGGGTGGCCATCGCACGCGCTCTCGTCTCGCGACCGGAGATCCTCCTCCTCGACGAGCCGTTCGCTTCGGTGGATGCGCTGACCCGCGCCGAGCTCCAGGACCTCGTGCTGCGCCTCCACGAGCACACAGAGAAGGGCGTCACGATCGTCCATGTCACGCACGACATCGACGAGGCCGTCTACCTCGCCGACCGCGTGCTGGTGATCAGCGGGGCTCCGGGGCGCATCGTGGCCTCGATCGACGTGGGGCTGGCGCGGCCGCGCGAGCAGACGGAGACGCGCAGCTCGTCACGGTTTCTCGCCTTGCGCAACGAGATCCACGCGCTCATAGCCCAGCGAACCGTGAGCTAGCATTTGTGCCACATGAAGCGAGCGATGCAGAGCACGTGTGTGCTCGCGCTCCTTGGACTGCTCGGGGCGGCGGGCATCGCTGCGACACCGGCAGCCGGCCGCGCTGTCGAGCTGACGCCGGTCAGGATCGCCATGCTTCCGCTCGAGCCCACCGCCCAGGCGATGTACGCGAAGCACCGGGCGATGTTCCGCAAGCAGGGAATCGACGCGGACCTGAGATCCTCAGCGACCCTGGCCAGACCGTGGCGACTCTGCTGGCCGGTGACGCGGACTTCATCAGCACGCACGTCGGGGCCGTGGCCTCGCTCAAGTCGAGGCAGCGCCCCGGTCAAGGTCGTGGCGGCGGGTGCAACGTACGACCCGAGGAGGCCGGACAGCGGTCTCGTCGCGGGCCCGGGGAAGACGATCACGCGTGCCCGCGACCTCGTCGGCAAGACGCATCGCGATCGACGGTCCGAACACGATTGCACACCTCGGCGTCCTCGAGTGGCTCAAGGTGAACGGTGTAGACGCAGACGACGTCAAGATCCAGTTCGTCACGCTTCCCCCTGATGCTCGGCTCCGCTCTTGCAGGGCACGGTCGATGCCGCTTTCATCGCAGAGCCGTTCCTACGCAGGCGCTCGAGCAGGGCGCGAAGCGCATCGCGAACCCGTTCCGGGCGGTGTGCTCGAAGGTCTGCGTCGTGACGTTCTGGCTCGCGCGGGCAGGCGTCGACCAGAACCTCGCCGCCCGCTTTCGGAACGCCGTCCAGTCAGCCGCCGTCTGGGCGAACCAGAAGAAGAACGATCAGGCGAGCGGCAGGATTCTCGCGAAGTACGCCCCGTTCGACCCGAAGCTGATCGCGAAGATGCGGCGGTCGACGTTCGGCACCCGGCTTCGCGTGTCGCTTGCCAAGCCGTGGCTCGACGTCTACGCCGAGTACGGCGTGATCCCGGCCTCGTTCAAGCCGGGCGACCTCCTCAAGTAGCGTTTGCAGCTAGGATCCGCTGCCCTATGAGACGCGGTTTCCTACGCGGCAGCTGCGGGCTTGCGTTCCTTGCGGCGCTTGCCGCTGCCAGCGTTGCTGCAACTCCGGCGGCCGGCCGAGCTGTCCAGCTGACGCCCGTCGAGATCGCGATGCTTCGCGTCGAGCCCGCTGCTGTGTCGATGTACGCGAAGCATCGCGGCATGTTCCGCAAACAAGGGATCGACGCGACGCTCACGCCCCTCGCCGACCCATCCCAGCTCGTGGCGTCCCTCCTCTCGGGCGATGTGCAGTTCGTCGGCGTCTCCGCCGGCACCGCGGCGTCGCTCAAGTCGAGGGACGCGCCGGTGAAGGTAGTGGCCGCGGGGGCGACCTACAACCCCAAGGCGCCTAACACTGCGCTCGTCGCCGCCCGCGGCAAGGCGATCACGCGAGCGCGCGACCTCGTCGGCAAGACGATCGCCGTTGACGGGCCCAACACGATCGCGCACCTCGGAGTCCTCGAGTGGCTCGAGAAGAGCGGCGTCGATGGGGACGACGTGAAGATCGCGTTTATCCCCTTCGCGCAGATGCTCGGTGCGCTGGCACAGGGAACGATCGACGCGGCCCTCGTTCCGGAGCCGTGGCGGACGCTCGCGCTCCAGCAAGGCGCGAAGCACATCGCGTACCCGTGGAACGCCGTGTGCGCGCAGACGTGCGTGCTGGCATTCTGGATTGCACCGGCCAACGTCGACCCGAACCTCGCCGCTCGCCTCCGGAACGCGATCCAGAACGCTGCGGTCTGGGCGAATCAGCGCAAGAACGACGAGGTGAGCGGGAAGATCCTGGCGAAGTACGTCCCGATCGATGCGGCCGTGATCAAGAAGATGACGCGGACGACCTACTCGACCCGGCTCCGTGTGTCGCTGGCCCAGCCCTGGCTCGACGTGTTCGCCAAGTACGGCGTGATCCCGGCCTCGTTCAAGCCGGGCGATCTCGTCAAGTAGCGTCGAGCGCCTCCTCGACGGCCTGGTCGAGCGTGAGGCGGCGGCCAGTCCGTCGACCGCCTTCGAGGTCCGGCCCCGCCTCGGCGAAGACGACAGCCGCGAACCGCTCACGATCCTCGGCCCAGGGACGAAGTCGCGGGCGCTGTCCGAGCGCGCCGGCTTGCTCGACGGTCTCGAGCGCTCCCCAAAGCCGGCCGGCGCGCTCTCGGTTCGCCGCGGCCGGCGGCGAGGGCGGCGAGGAGCGCCAGAGCCTGAACGGCGTGTCGCCGGTCACCCATGTCGCGCGCGACGGCGAGCGCCGACCGGGCATAGCGCTCCGCCTCGTCGGTACGACCTTGCTCGAACGTGTAGCCGGCGAGAGCGTTCAGCAGGTTCGCCTGCATGAACTGGTAGCCCACTTCACGTGCCAATTCCAATGAGTCCGCGATCAGCGCGAGCCCACGCTCGACGTTCCCTTCCTCGATACTCCAGCTCTCCGACGCTTGCCCGGCACATCGCCTCGTTGATCCGAAAGCCGTGAGCCCGCGACCGCGCCAGGCTGCTCTCCTCGAGAGCGCGTCCGCGCTCCACCTCGCCGAAGAGAATGAGATTGTGGCCGAGGCGGTGCTCGAGAATCGCCTGTCCATGCTCGTCCCCGAGGCGCCGATACTGCTCCAGGCTCTCCTCGTACAGTTGAAGGCCTCGCCGGCGGTCGTCCGTGAAGATCGCGAAGTCGCCGCGGCAGCGAGTCGTGAGCGCCTCCAGGTCGTCCGGCATGTCGTCGGCCCGTGCCACGAGCTCTTCGAACATGCGGCTTGCCTCGAACGGGCTGTGGGAGATCCAGAAGTTCTCGAGTGCCGTCGCGAGCCGCAGCGCCAGCACGGGATCGGCCTCGAGCGCCCAGTCGATAGCGCCCCTGGCGTTGTCGTGCTCGGCGATCGCGACGTCGTATCGCTGGATCGCACCCGCTTCGACCCCCTCGAGGGTGAGCCCGAGCGTGGCCGCGAGATCGCTGAGGTACTCGGCGTGACGCCTCCGCAGCGCTTCCTCGTCGCCCGACTCGCGTAGACGCTCGGCCGCGAACTCGCGAATCGTCTCGAGCATCCAGTAGCGCTCCTCCGTGAAGCGCACGAGGCTCTGGTCGACGAGTGATTGCAGGGAGTCGAGGTCAGCTCCTGCGACTTCCTCGGCGGCCTCCACCGTGCAGCCGGCGAAGACGGACAGGCGGGCAAAGAGTCGCTGTTCCTCGGGTGAGAGCAGCTCGTAGGACCACTCGATCGTGGCCCGCAGCGTCTGCTGGCGGGCCTCGGCGTCCCTGCCGCCCTTGAGCAGGTCGAGCCGCTGCGAGAGCCGGTCGAGGATCTGCCCGGGGCTGAGAGCGTTCGTGCGAGCAGCGGCCAGCTCCACGGCCAGCGGCAGGTTGTCCAGCCGCTTGCAGAGCTCGGCGATCGTGTCGTCGGACGTCAGGCGAGAGCGCTCGCAAAAGAGGTCGACCGCTTCCCGGTCGGCGAGTGGCGGCACCGCGTACTCGACCTCTCCTCGGACACGCAGCAGCTCGCGGCTCGTGACCAGCAGCGCGAGGTTGGGGCAGGCAGTCAGAAGCTCCGAGACGTCGGGCGCGGCGTCGATTACCTGCTCGAGGTTGTCGAGCAAGAGCAGCATCTCCCGTTCTGCAATGTGCTCCGAGAGGCCGTTCGTGGCGCCGAGGGTCTGCGAGATCGTCTCCGTGACAAGCGCCGGGTCTCTGAGCGAGGCAAGCCCAACCCAGAAGACGCCCGCCTTGAACTCCGGGACGAGCTCGGCGGCGGCTTCGATCGCCAGCCGCGTCTTGCCGGAGCCGCCGGGGCCGGAGAGCGTGACGAGTCGCCTGCCTTCTCTGAGCAGCGACACGACTTCCTCCGTCTCGCGCCCCCTGCCGACGAACGAGCTGGCGGGCCGCGGCAGGTTCGTGTTGGAGATCGTCTTCAGCGGCGGGAAGGATCCGTCGCCGAGCTGGAAGATGGGAACTGCCTCGGGGATGTCCTTGAGCCGGTGCTCGCCGAGGTCGGTCAGCGAGGCCCCGACGAGCTCGGCGGTCGAACGGGAGAGGATGACCTGGCCTCCGTGACCCACGGCGGCGATGCGCGCGGCGAGATGAACGTCACTGCCGACGTAACCCTCGTCTGCGAGCGAGCGGCGTGCCCGTGTGCAGGCCGATCCGCACCTGGATCGGTCCACGCGCCAGCGCCTCGGTCATCGCCTCTGCAGCGGCGAACGCCCCCGGCGCTGTGGGAAAGGCGAAGAAGAACGCGTCGCCTTGCGTGTCGACCTCGACACCGCCCTCGGCAGCGCAGGCTTCGCGGATCACGCGACGGTGATCGGCCAGAGCGTCCGCGTACGCATCGTCTCCGAGCTCGTGGAGCAACCGGGTCGAGCCCTCGACGTCGGTGAAGAGGAACGTGACCGTGCCGGACGGGAGCTCCGTGCGCACAGCGGGTTGATGGTACGTGGCGACAACGGCTACTATGCCGCGCCAGTGAGGCGAACCCCCGGGCTTAGGGGCTGCGCGTCGGCTCTACTTCTGCTGCTGGCAGTTGCTGCTGTGGTTGCAACGCCGGCAGCCGGCCGCCCGGTCCAGCTGACGCCGGTCAAGGTCACCGTGCTTCCCGCCGAGCCCAAGGCGCTGGCGATGTATGCGAAGAACCGGGCATGTTTCGCAAGCAGGGGATCGATGCGCAGCTCAGGCTCTCGACCGACCCGTCACAGAGGTCGCAGCGCTGCTCTCGGGAGAGGCGTGAGTTCATCGCCACACACGTCGGCAACGCGGCCTCGCTCAAGTCGCGAGACGCCCCGATCAAGGTCGTTGCCGGCGGTGCGACCTATGACCCGAAGGAAGCCCGCCTCGGCGCTCTTCCGCGCCGCGGGAAGACGTCACGCGCGCCCGCGATCTCGTCGGCAAGACGATCGCCATCGACGCGCCCTAACACGATTGCGGAGCTCGGCGTACTCGAGTGGCTCAAGATGAACGGCGTCGACCCGAAGGACGTGAAGATCCAGTACGTCCCGTTCCCTCTGATGTCGGCCCGCTTACCCAGGGCACGTCGACGCCGCCTTCATGCCCGAGCCGTACCTGACGCATGGCGCTCGATCAGGGCTCCAGGCGCATCGCGAATCCTTCAAGGCGGTATGCACGAAAGCGCTGCCTGCTGACGTTCTGGATCGCACGGGCAAGCGTCGACCCGAATCTCGCGGCCCGCTTCCGGAACGCCATCCAGGCGGCTGCCGTCTGGGCGAACCAGAGGAAGAACGATCAGATCAGCGGCAAGATCCTCGCGAAGTACGTACCAATCGAGCCGGCGGTGCTCACGAAGATGACCCGCACGCAGTTTGCGACGCGGCTCCGGCCGTCGCAGTCTCAGCCGTGGCTCGACGTCTTCGTGAAGAACAGCGTGATCCCGGCCTCCTTCAAGTCCGGTCGACCTCGTCAAGTAG
>CAWGEE010000043.1:0-283705 GCA_963821415.1 uncultured Actinomycetes bacterium
GACGAGGTGGATGAGGAAGAAGACGAGGATCGTGACGCCGAGCACGACCGGCAGCATCAGCAGCAGACGCCGCGCGACGTAGGCGGCCAAGCTCACCGCTGTACCTCCCGGTTGCTCAGAAGAGCGAGCCTACGAAAGCCAGACGTCCTCCAGGTGGTAGTTGCCGAGCGGCGTGACGAAGAAACCATTCACTTTCGAGGCCGTGGCCCAGCGAAACGGCGAGTAGAAAAGGAACCCCATGAACGCGTCCTGTGCGGCGATCCGCTGGATCTGCGCGTAGAGGCTTCGCCGCTTCGCAGAGTTCGTCTCGCGTTGAGCCTGGAGTGTGAGCTTGATGATCCTCGGAAGATTGTACCCCGTGTACCACGAATCAGCCGTCTTCCCGTCGACCGCAAAGGTCACGAGCTCGTCCGGGTCGGCGATGTCCATCGTCCAGTAGCTCAATGCCAGCTGGTACTTGCGCTCCTGGATCTGTCCGAACTCGGTGCTCGTATCGACCTGGCGGAACTTGACGTTGATCTTGAGCGCCTTGAGCGCCTGCTGCATGACCTGAGCGAGCCTCTGCTCGTCCGTAGCCCCTGCGCCGACGAGCATCTCGACGGTGAAGCCGTTCTTGTACTTCGACTTCGCCATCTCGGCCTTCGCCTTGCTCGGGTTGTACTGGATGCCCGGCGAATTCGGGTCGTAGTAGGGCACCTGCGGCGGCAGGAAAGAGTTGGCCGGCTTGCCAAAGCCGAAGAAGAGCGCCTTGACGATTGCCGCACGGTCAACGGAATAGGAGATCGCGCGGCGGACGTGCACGTCCTTGAGCGGCGCGTACGACTCGTTCATGAGCAGGTAGTTGGTCCGGGTGGACGGGAAGAGGAGCATCTTCACTCCGGGGGTCGACTGGAGCTTCTTGATCGAGCTGAAGGGTGGGAACTCGTTGATCTCGATCTGCCCGCCCCGCAGCTGCAGCCCGCGGGTGTTCTGGTCGGAGACGTAGTTCCAGGTCACCCGGTCGAGGTACGGCTTGCCCTTCTGCCAGTAGAACGGATTGCGCTTGAAGCTGACCGACTGGCCGACCACCCGCTTGTCCCACATGAACGGGCCAGTTCCGATCGGGTGCTTGTAGAACTCCGCCCGCTTCTGGCCGGCGAAGTTCTTGGGGATGATCCCGTTTGCGAAGAAGGCGGTGATGGAAAGGAACGGCCCCCACCGGTACTTGAGGTTGAAGACGACCGTCGAGGGGTTGGGCGCCTGGACGCTCTTGATGCCGACGTCGAGGTACCCCCAGCCCTGGGCCTGCGCGCGCGCGTCGTCGAACGAGAACTTCACGTCCGCCGCGGTCATCGCTTTCCCGTTCGAGAAGCGGATGCCCTTGCGCAGCTTGATGGTGTACTTCTTGCCGTTCTTCGAGACCTTGTAGCTCGTCGCCAGCCAAGGCTTCAGGGTCTTGCCGTCCGGTTGCACGGTGTAGAGGGTCTCGTTGATCTGCTGGATGAGCCAGATCGACTCGTTCTGGAAGACGTTGGTCTTGTCGAACGACGTCGAGTCCTCTTGCCGCGCGATCCTGAGGTGCCCGCCGCGCTTCTGTTGGGCCGCTTGGGTCTCGTCAGAGCCGGCTGAGGCGCCGAGCGTGCCGAACGTGAAGGCCGCGATGGCGGCCACTGCGAGGACAGCGATCGCGAGGCGAGTGCGCACGGTGGGCTCCTTTTATGAGGGGGCTTCGAGCGAACTGAAGGTGTCCAAGAATCGCACACTTCTCCGGGCCCGTCTAGTGAAACCGACGCGTCTGCTCGGTCACGTCAGAACATGGAGTAGCCGCCGTCGATGGAGAGCACCTGGCCGGTGATCCAGCTCGATTCCTCGGCGACGAAGAAGAGCACGCCGTTTGCGATGTCCTCGGGGGTGCCCAGGCGGCGGACGGCGATCTGCTCCAGCAGCTGCGCCTGCCTCTCCGGGCCGTAGCTCTCCCACTGCCTGATGCTCGAGGCGTTGGACGGAACGAAGCCGGGGGCGATGCTGTTGACGGTGATTCCGAAGCGGCCGAGCTCGTGGGCCGTCTGCCGTGTGAAGCCGATCTGCGCTGCCTTGGCGCTGGCGTAGGCCTGAATGCCCGTGAGGCTGACGCTTCGTCCCGCGCCGGAGGAGATGTTGACGATGCGCCCGTAGCCCGCCGCCTTCATGCCCGGGACGACCGCTCGCGTGCAGACGAACGTGCTCGTCAGGTTGGCGTCGACGATCGCGCGCCAGTCGTCGTCGGAGACGTCCTCGAGCGGCCTGCCGACCTGCCCGCAGACGCCGCCGGCGCAGTTGACGAGGATGTCGATCGAGCCGATCCGCTCGACGAGCGCCGCCACCTGTTCCGAGTCGGCGACGTCGCACGTATCCCGATCGACGCCTTGAGCGTTTGCTCCGTTCTCCGCGAGTGCGCGCTCGATCGCCGCTCCGATGCCGCCGGCCGTGCCGGTGACGAGCGCGACGCGGCCCGCGAGATCAGGCATCGCGCCAGCCCTTCACGAGCACCTCGCGCACCTCCTCGACGCCCGCCTGCCACACCCGCAGAACGTCCTCGTCCGGCCGCTCGTACAGCCCTCCGAACGACCCGTCTCCGAGCATGTCGCGCACATCGGCCGGATCGGCCTCGCGCACGCGCGACACGTCCACCATTGCCTTTCGCTCTCGAGGCGGGTCGACTCCGGCCAGTCGCGTCCAGGGGAAGTTCTCGAGCCACGATGCGTGGCTCGCATCGGGGTCGACGGCCTGGACCTCTGCCCACGTGCGCGGCGCGTTCCACCAGTTGTGCCAGAGGGTCTCGGCTTCGGGATGCACCGCCGCCCAGTCGTCGACGACGGGCCGGCCGGCCTCGTTCCCGCCGTGGCCGTTCACGAGCAGAAACCGGCGGAAGCCCTGGGCATGTAGTGCGTCGATCAGCTCGCGGAGCACCGAGCCGTACGTCGCTGCGGAGAGTGTGGTGCTGCCCGGGTACGCGGCGAAGTACGGCGCGATGCCGTACGGGAGCGCTGGAAGGACGGGGACGCCGAGCGGCTGCGCCGCCTCGACCGAGACCCGCTCGGCGAGGATCTGGTCGACTGCGAGCGAGAGGTAGGCGTGCTGCTCGACGGACCCGAGCGGAAGCACGATCCGATCGTCCTCCCGCAAATACTCCTCGAGCTGCATCCAGTTGCAATCGCGGATCCTCATCCAGTCAGGCTCTCGTAGGCCGCCGCTACCGAGAGCAGCAGGCTGTCCTCGCCGGCGGCTGCGGCCAGCTGCAGGCCCGCAGGCAAGGTGCCTTCCGCGATGCCGCAGGGAAGCGAGATAGCCGGCACTCCTGCCAGGTTGTAGGGACCGGTGAAGCGTGCCTCGATGTCGCCCTCGGGGGTTCCGACGGGGGGATCCTCCGGAGGCGCCGGATACGACACCGTCGGCCCGGCCAGGACATCGACCTCTTCGAAGGCGCGGGCGAAGCCGGCCGCGACTCGCTCCTTGGCGGCAAGGCCGCGGGCATAGGTAGCGTCGTCCATCTTCCCACCTGCCTCGAGCAGGGAGCGCGTTCCCGGACCGTAGCCCTCTCCTTCTCGCGCGAGCAGGTCGCGGTGCACGTCATAGGCCTCTTTGAGGATGATGGCGCCGAGCGCCTCATCGGCAAGGTCGAGCTCGGGCACGTCGACGTCCACGAGCTCGAACCCGGCCTGCGCCAGCCGCTCGATCGCCTCCTCGACTCGAGCCCGCACCTCTGGACGAACATCCGGATCCTCGAGTTGGCGCTTCAGAACCCCCACCCGCAGCCCGTCGACCGGTCGGAGGCGAATCGCTCGACCGGCGAGCACGCCCAGGAGGGTCGCCGTCTGCTCGACCGTCCGCGTGAGCGTGCCCACGTGATCGCAGGTGGGCGAGAGCGGGAACACCCCGTCCACCGGAACCAGCCCGAACGTGGGCTTGAGACCAACGATGCCGCAATACGCGGCGGGGATGCGAATCGAGCCGCCCGTGTCCGTGCCGAGCGCGTAGTCACAGACGCCGGCGGCGACAAGTGCCGCCGAGCCGCTGCTCGAACCCCCAGACGTGCGGCTCGGGTCGAGCGGATTGAATGTCATCCCGTAGGTCGGGTTGACGCTGCCGGCCGCGTACTCCAGCAGGTTCGTCTTGCAGAGAAGCTCGGCCCCCGCCGCTCGTAAACGAGCGACGACCGTCGCGTCGCGCTCGGCTGGGGGCGGAACGCCGACCGTGGAGGCGTTCGTGGTCGTGACGCCGTGTACGTCGATGTTGTCCTTTATCGCGACGGGGACGCCGCGCAGCGGCCCGTCGACGCTTTCCTCGGCCGGCTCGAGCGTCGTGATCACGGCGTTGAGCCGCGGACCCTCGGTCTCGAGCCGGGCGTAGGCCGCGAGCAGCTCGAGGTTCTGCCTCTCGCACCGGCGCCGCCCGTCCTCGATCGCCCGGATGAGCGTGAGCGTGCGCCGGACGTTCGGCCCGCCGGACAGTGAGAGCATCGCCTCTGCCTCCGTCTTTCGCCTGCGTACGGCGAGGTCGCGGTAGATGCCGGAGTGCGTCTTGGCCGAGCGGCGGTTGAACTCCACCAGGCGCCCGATCGAGCCCTCGAGGTCGGCGGGGTCGAACCCGTCGAAAGCCTTCACCTCTACCGGCGCCGCGGCGAGCATCTCCTCAGCGAGCCAGACGAAGAGCCGGCGGTAGCGCGGCTCTGCGAGGGCATCGGCGATTGGCACGTCCGAGACTGCTGTCGCGAAGAGCATCGCGCCGTAGGCCTGCTTCGACCACAGGTATCCGAGGATCGCGTCGGTCGCCTGTGCGTCCTGGATGTCGTCCACGAGTCGCTCGACGCGCCGGCTCGGCCGGCCGTCGACCTCGCCGACGTAGAAGGCGCCCTTGCCACCGAGGAAGATCCGCCCGGGGCCGACGTAGTCCGCGCCGAAGTTGACGAAGGCGCCGACCGTGCGCTCCGCGCCGACGACCTCGGCGATGACGGGCTCGTTGATGCCGTTCTGAAGCGAGACCACGAAGCCGTCGTCGGCGAGCCTCGGAGCGATCGCGGCAAGTGCCGTCTGCGTATCGTTCGCCTTGACGGCGAGCAGGACGGCGCCGAGGCCTTCGGGGAGGTCGTTCGGGAGCGCCGCAGGCGCACGCACGCTGAACTGCTCGACCGGCCCCTCTATCGTCAGCCCATGACGTTCGATCGCCTCTACGTGGAGCGGTTCCGCGTCGCAGAAGAGGACGTCGTGCCCGTCGCGCACCAGCCGGGCGCCGACGGTGCCGCCGATTGCTCCGGCTCCGACGACGACGTACCGCACTTCGCCGATGCTCGCATAAATCGAGTCGCACGCTCGACGATTGGGGGATGTGCGGTCGCGAAAGGATGCCCAGGTAGGCACGTGGGCAAGGTGCGCGCGTTCGTCGTAAGGTGACGGCGTGGAGACGTGGGACGCGCTGAGGTCACGTCGCAACGTGCGGGAGTTCTCGCCCACGCCGGTGAGCGACGAGGACTTGGCGAAGATCCTCGAGGCAGGCCGGCTCGCGCCGTCGGCGAAGAACTGGCAGCCGTGGGACTTCGTGCTGGTCACCGACCGCGATCAGCTCCGCGACCTCACCGGGGTCTGGCAGGGAGCATGGCACGTCGGCGGCGCCGCAGCTGCGATCGCGATCGTCGCACCAGATCCACCGGACGATCGCTGGGCCGAGCTCCTGCAGTACGACCTCGGTCACGCGACGATGCTGATGATGCTCGCCGCGGCTGACCTCGGGATCGGCACGTGCCATTCGTCCGTGCGGGATCAGGAGCTCGCTCGGAAGATCCTCGGTTTCCCGGATGGCCACTTCCTCGCGTACCTCGTCTCGCTTGGCTACCCGGCGGACGGGCCGCTCCGGCCGCTCAAGCGGCTCAACCGGCGAGCGTTCGACGAGGTCGTACACCGCGGCCGCTGGTAGCGCCCGGCGGGCGCGGAGCAGCAGGCGGCCGCTACGCGGAGGTCTTGAAGGTCGTCTCGAGAACTGCGCAGCCTTCCGGAGCCACAGAGCCGGCCTCCCAGCGGCAGAGCAGCTGGTACTCCGTGCGCCGGCTGAGGAGCAGCGTCAGCCGCTGGCGCAGCTCGACGCCCTCGCGCTCGTAGCCGATCTCGTACTGCCGCCCGCGAAGCCCGGCTATACGCACGGTCTTCGGTTGCTCGAGCTCTCCGCCCAGGCTCTCGGCGAGCCGGCCGGCGACGCCGTCGAGCTCCTTCGCCGCCCGCGGCCAGAGGGCAGGGCGAAACGGCTTGACGAGCGGGAAGATCGTGACCGACTCGAGCTCCTGCGAGCCGCTGTCGGCGGGCAGCACGCTCACCGAGCGCGGCGTGCGTGCGATCTCCCTCTCCTGCTCGACCTTGAACGTGAAGCCGGGGCCGCTGACGGTCTTCACGGGCACCGGTCGTTGCCACGGCCGAGCCGCCGGCGTTGCCTCCGCGCCGCCCACGCCAACGCGGCGATGACGGCCGCGAGGGCAAGAGGGATTAGGCGTGATCGGCGGGGGTACACTCGCGGGAAAGATAAGGAAACGGGGTGACCACCATGCGCAAGTCCACCACCAAGGTCCGCACCGCCGCCGAGACGGCACGACCTTACGTCGAGCGGGCCATCACCGACGAGGAGTTCCGCAACAGCCTGCGCGCGGCATTCGTCGCGGCCAGGGAGATCTACGACGACCTCATGCCGGCCAAGGGCGTTTCCGGGCTCGCGACGAAGGTCGCGAAGGACGAGGACGTCCAGGAGAGCCTCAAGCGTGCGGTCGTGGAGCTTCGGAACGCTGCCGACCGGATCCAGGACGCAGAGAAGGAGAGCCACGGCTTCCGGAACCTGTTCCTCATCCTCGTCGGCGTCGCCATCGGCATCTTCTTCAACCCGTTCACCGGCCCGGAGACCCGGCGCTGGGTGAAGGGACGCGTGTCGGGAGGCGAATTCTCCTACAACGGCCAGGAAGAGACCGAGACCGTCACCGCGTACTAACGACTCTGTAGCTCGCGAGCGGCGCTCCGGCCGCCACCGGCCGGGGCGATCGCCTGCGCGAGCGAGCCGGGGTCGAGCCCGCTCGCCACGGAGATGTCGTTCGACTGCAGGAGGATCGCGCCCGCGGCCGGCGCGCGCCCCGTCGCCCTGAGCGTGGGCGCCCAGACCGCTGCCGACGGGAAGTCGACGTCCTTCGCGTGCTGCCAGGCGCGGAGGTACGGGTACGCATTGACGACGCCGTCGTAGCCGAGGAACAGGAGCGACGACGGGTGGATCTCGAAGTGCAGGTGGTACGGCGTCGTCTCGGCGTCGCCGGTGTTGCCGACGAACCCGATGACGTCGCCTGCCTGCACTCGCCCACCGTCGACCGCGAGCGGGGAGAACGCCGCGAGGTGTGCGTAGTAGAACTCGTTGCCGGACCGGTCGCGGAGCCACAGCCGGTTGCCCCCGACACGGTTCCACCCGACGGAGAACACCGTCCCGTCGGCCACGGCCAGCACCGGCGCTCCGAGCGCGGCGAAGATGTCCTGTCCGTGATGCCAGCCCGTCGTGGCGCGTGCGGCGCCGAAGGTGTCGCTGAAACCCGACGGGCCGTACACCGGGAACACGTAGCCGGCCGCCGTCAGCCGCTTCGTCACCTTGGGCGCGATTTGCACAAGCGGTGACGGACCGGTCGTTCCGGGGCGCGGCATGTCGGCAGGTATCCCCAGGCCGCGGCGGCTGCCCGGCGGGACCGGCTGCGTGACGACAGGCTTCTCGGCGACAGCCGTCTCCTTACCTGCGACGGCGGCCTTCACCACGGGCTCCGGCGAAGGGCTCGAAGCAGAGGCCTCGGCATAGCCGACGAGGATCCGCGTGCCGATTGGCAGAGCGGCGTGATCCGCGTCAAGGCGCACGTCGACCACGGTCACCCAGCCACGAACCGCGCGGCCTTCCGTCGACTGCGAGCGCTCCTGGAGCAGTGTGAGATGCCCCCAGTCCCCGATCGGCACCCGCAGGTCCGGCGCCGACGTGACGGCCTGCCCCAGCACCGTGAGGTTGGTGATCGCGGTGCCGGTGAAGCTCTCCTCAGCGGTCCGGGACGAGGCCCACGAGCGCGCGACGACCGCGTCCATCGTGATCTCTCCGCCGAAGAGCGACACCGCGCGGAGGTCCGTCCTCGCCTGCGCGTTCACCCCCGCTGCCCACGACCTTGCGGCAACGCTCTGGGCGCGGACGATCGATCCGTCCTCCGGGTAGGAGAAGGAGACCGGAGCGGCGGCGCTCGTGGTGGCCGCGTCGGCATACCCGGCGACGATCGGCGCCTGGTTCGGGAGCAGCACTTTGATCCCGTAGGCGATCCCGCCCGAGAGCGCCTGCGACTGCTGCCCGCTCTCCGCGCCCGCTTGCGCACTGAGCGACAGCACCACGACAGATGCGAGCGCCAACCCGCGCAGGCCCACCATCACGCGGGATTATGGCAACCCCGCGCGGCTATTGCGGTGATCGAGGCCGCAGGGCGCGTATCGCGAGCTGGGCCGCGACGCCGAGCAGCAGCACTGCGAACAGACGCTCGAGCACGTGCTCGGGCAGGGAGAGCGCGAGGAAGCCACCTGCCGTCACGCCGACGATCCCACCGATTCCCAGCACGAGTGCGGGTCTCAACCGGACATGCCCGTACCTCTGCTGGCGCCACGTCCCGACCGCGACGACGGGGAGCATCGCGAGCAGCGACGTCGCCTGGGCGGTCAGCTGGTCGAGCCCGAGCGCTAGCGACAACGCCGGCACGAAGAGCACCCCACCCCCGACGCCGAACAGGCCGGCCAGCACGCCGGCCAGGAATCCGAGGGCAATGCCGATCGCGATCTTGTCCATCAGATGAAGAGGCGTACCGCGACCGCGACGAGCACTCCGGCGAACGCGAGCGTCAGCGTGCGAGTGGCGAGCCGCTGTTGGACGCTCGTCCCCACGAGCACGCCCACGGTGGCGGGGATGCCGACGAGCGCCGCGTGGCCCGGCTCGATGTCGCCGTGGATCGCGAAGAAGATGACGCCTTCCGCTGCGATGAGGCCGATCGCCGCGAGGGACGTCGCCATCGCAGAGCGCTCGGGATACGCGGCGAGGAGGACGAGCAGCGGCACGATGACGATCCCGCCGCCTACACCGAAGAGCGCCCCGAACACCCCCGCCGCGAGGCCGATGAGCACGAGGCGCACCGGCATAGTCTACGAGGGTGACTGTCGCCGATCTGCTTGCCGAGCTCGCCGAGCAACCACGCGAGGCGGCGATCATCCTCGACGTCGACGGCACGCTGGCGCCCATCGTTGCCAGGCCAGAGCAGGCATCGGTGCCGGCTGAGACGCGCGAGCTCCTGGCAGGTCTCGTCGAGCGCTACGGGCTCGTTGCCTGCCTCAGCGGGCGTCCCGGCGTCGACGCAGCCCGCGTGGTCGGCGTGGAGGGCGTGCGCTACGTCGGCGAGCACGGCCTCGAGCTGGCACCCGAGGCCAACGCCTGGGCGGAAAGGCTCGCCGACTTTCGCTGCCACCGTCGACTGGCCGCACGAGGACGGCAAGCGGCTCTCGCTCGCATTCCACTATCGGACGGTCGACGACGTGGCCGCGGCGGAGAGCGCGCTACGAGCCGTCGCGGAGCGAGCGCTGGCCGAGGGCCTGCGACCACGGTGGGGCCGCCGCATCCTCGAGATACGTCCGCCGATCGATCGGGACAAGGGGACGGCCGTCAGGCAGCTCGTGGCAGAGGGCGCCCTTCGCCGGGCCCTGTACGCCGGCGACGACACGACCGACCTTGACGCCTTCCGCGGCCTCGACGGCCTGGAGCTCGCCGTTCGGATCGCAGTCACCTCGCAGGAAGCTCCGGACGAGCTCGGGCCCGCTGCGGACTTCGTCGTCGATGGGCCCCAAGGGCTCGCGGCCGTCCTTGCCCGGTTGTGACACATGTCGACGAAGCCATGCTCGCGCCCGTCCGGGAGCGCTACGGGGAGCCCGCCGTCCTGCGCTGGGAGGGCGAAGTCACGGACCCGGAGCTCGCGCTCATCACGTACAGCCCGGGGCGGCGGCATGACGTGACGCTGTTCGTCACGAACGGCGAGCGACTGGCGCTGATTCGCAAGCCGCACTTCGAGCCGGGCATCTGGAGGACGCCCGGTGGAGGTGTGAAGGTCGGCGAGGACTTCGTCGAGGGCATCGTTCGCGAGGGCCTCGAGGAGCTCGGGGCGGCGATCGCGCCGGAGCGCTACCTCGTGCGAGCGGAGGCGGTGTTTCGCTTTGCCGACCAGTCGGTGCCGTGGGTGACGCACGTTTTCTCCGCGACGACTGATGCCGAGGTGCTGGCGCCGCAGGACACGGCGGAGATCGCCGAGGCTCGATGGGGCACGGCGGCAGAGCTCGCCGGCCCTATTCGTGAGCGCCTGCTAGCAACCGGGAGAGCGTTGTGGCGCTACCGCGTAGCGCTCCACGACGCCGCTCTGACCGAGCTCCGCGGCTGAAGGCTCGGGGCCACCCTCGCCGGAGCGAGCCCGGCGCAGCGCGCGCGAAGCTCCTGTCCGCGCAGCGGACCGGTGGAGGGGGTCTGGGGGACCGGGAGGTTCCCCCACGCGGCTAGAGGGTGCTCTGCGCGAGACGCTTCACAGGGCCTCGGCTTCGCGGCGCAGCACCTCCCACGTCCGCCGCACGTCATCCTCCGTCGTTCGCTCCTGACCGATCGCGAGCCGCAGCACGAGACGTTCCGCCGAGCCGCGTGTGCGAGAGGAAGGCCTCGCCGCTTGCGTTCACTCGCTCGAGCAGCGCCTCGTTCTCCTCGTCCGATCCTTCCCGCCGGAAGCAGACGAGCGAGAAGTGCCGCGGCGCCGCGATCTCCCAACCAGGCTCGGCCTGCACCCAGCTCTCGAACAGCTCGGCCAGGCGCACGTGCTCGCGGATCAGCCGTTGCAAGCCCTCCCGCCCATAGCAACGCAGCACCGCCCAGAGCTTCAGCGACCGGAAGCGCCGGCCGAGCGCGAGCCCGTATTCGGCGATGCTCTCGACCTCCTCCTTCGTCCGCAGGTACTCGGGCACGAGCGAGAAGGCTGCGCGCAGCGCCTCCGGGCGACGGCTCCAGATGAGCGAGCAGTCGACGGGCACGAGCATCCACTTGTGCGCGTTGACGACGAGCGAATCCGCGCGGTCGACGCCGTCGAACGCCCAGCGGAGCTCCGGGCACACCATCGCCGACCCGGCATACGCGGCGTCGACGTGGAGCCATGCCCCCGCCCGCCCACAGGCGTCGGCGAGCGCGGGCACGGGGTCGACCGATCCCGTGGAGGTCGTGCCCACCGTGGCCACGGCTGCGCAGGCTCCGCTGAGATCGAGCGCCGTTCGGCCGAAGCCGAAACGCATCGTCGACCGGCAACTTGCGCAACTCCAGCCCGAGCGTCTTCACTGCCTTCTCGACTGAGGAGTGGGCGTGCTCGGACGCGACCACGACCGGCCTGTCCGGAGCGAGCTCGCGGGCAGCAGCGAGCGCGATGAGCGTGGAGGTCGACGCGGTGTCCTCGATGTGGCCATGCCAGCCGGTCGGCAGCCCGAGCAGCTCCGCCACCCAGTCGAGCACGACGCCCTCCAGCTCGGTCGAAGCAGGCGATGTGCGCCAGACGATCGCGTTCTGGTTGAGCGTGGCGGCAAGAAGCTCCGCGAGGATCGCGGGCTCGGAGCTGGAGATGCCGAAGTACGCGAAGTAGCGCGGCGACTGCCAGTGCGTCATCGCCGGCAGCAGGACTTCCTCGACGTCCCTCAGCACCGCCGAGAACGGCTCGCCCTGCTCCGGCGCCGTCGCCGGCAGCCTCGACCGGACATAACCGGGCTCGACCTGCGCAAGCACGGGCAGCTCCCCGACGCGCTCCAGGTAGCGCGCCGCCCACTCGAGGGCCTCGGCGCCGTCCTCGCGAAACGTGTCGCTCATGTGGGGAGCAGCTTCTCGATCTGTGCCCACGAGCGCGTGTTGAGCACGTGCTTCTTCGTCAGCCAGGCCCGCCGCGCCTGGCCGATCCCGAGCTCGACGTACGCGAGGGTCTCCACCCGGTGCGCATCGCTCGTCACCGGCACGATCACGCCCTCTTCGCCCGCCAGCCGCGCGAGCGGATCCGGCATGTCGAGCCGATCGGGTTGGGAGTTGATCTCGAGCGCCGTCCCCGTCCTTGCGGCGGTCTCGATCACACGACCCGGATCGATGGCGACGCTCTCGCGGCGGCCGATCTTCCGCGCCGTGAGGTGCCCGATACAGTCGACGTGCGGGTTCTCCATCGCTCCGCACACACGCTCTGTCGGGTCCCTTTGAAACGCCGAGTGGAGCGACGCGACGACCCAGTCCCGCTTCGCCAGCACCTCGTCCGGCACGTCGAGCGAGCCGTCGGCGCGGATGTTGACCTCGACGCCCTTCAACAGCCGGAACGGCGCGAGCTGCTTGTTCACTGCATCGATCTCCGCGTCCTGCGCCTCCATCCGGCCCTCCCGCAGGTAGTGCGAGTGGTCGGTGATCGCGAGGTACTCGTAGCCGCGGCGCGATCGCCTCGTGCGCCATCTCCTCGACGGTGTTGTGGCCGTCCGCCGACCACGTCGTGTGCGTATGGAGATCCCCTTTCAGTTGCTTGAGCTCGACGAGCTTCGGCAGCGATCCCTCGCGCGCGGCCTCCAGCTCGCCGGAGTTCTCGCGCAGCTCGGGCGGGATGAGCTGGTAGCCGAGGAACTCGTACAGCTCCTTCTCGTCCCGGTGGGTGATCGTTTCGTCGGTCTCGGTGTTCAAGACGCCGTACTCGGAGATCGAGAGCCCGCGCCGCTGCGCCTCTTCGCGCATGGCGATGTTGTGGTTCTTCGAGCCCGTGAAGTGCTGGAGGAGGTTGCCGTAGCACTCGGGCGGAACGACGCGGAGGTCGAAGCGGAGCCCGTGCCCCGAGACCACGGTCGCCTTCGTCCCACCGCGCGCCGCCACCTCGACCACCCACGGCAGCTCGGTGAAGTGCGCGATGAGCGCTTCGGGATCGCGGGCGGTCGCGATGATGTCGACGTCGCGGACGGTCTCACGCCTCCTCCGTGCGCTGCCCGCTTCCGACACCTTGATCGCGGCAGGGTGCGCACGAAGCTGCTCGACCGCCTCCAACAGCGTGGGCAGCGCCATGCCGAGCAGCGCTCTTGCGGGGCCGGTCTCGCGCTTCGCCTCGGCGAGCGCACGAAGGACGTTCTCCTCGCTTCTCGGCCCGAGCCCGGACAGCGTCCGCAGCTGCTCCGCTTCAGCCGCCTCCCGTAGACCCTCGAGCGTCGTGATGCCCAGCTCGTGCCAGATTCGGCGGACCGTCTTCGGCCCCAGGCCGGGAATGCGCAAGAACTCCACGACCTCCGCAGGCACCAGCTGCCTGTGCTTCGTGAGCGCGTGGACCTCGCCGTCCTCGACGATCTGCACGATCTTCTCCTCGATCGTCTTGCCGACGCCCTGGAGCTCCTTCGCCTTGCCTTCGAGCGCCATCTGTGCGACGGAGGTGCCTGTCTCGCGGATCCGCGTCGCCGCTCGCCGGTAGGCGAGCACGCGGAACGACTGCACGTCTTCGAGCTCGAAGATGTCGGCCAGGAGCTCGAACTGGGCGGCGACGTCGGCGTTTGAAGGCAGGCTGGCCATCCCGCCCGCGATGATATGGCCGTGCGAGCCACGCATCGGTCTGCCTGCCGACGTACAACGAGCGCGAGAACCTCGAGCCGATGCTGCGCGCGCTCGGCGAGGTGCTCTCGGAAGATACGCGCGTCCTCGTCGTCGACGACAACTCACCCGACGGGACGGGGCAGCTCGCGGACGAGCTCGCCGCCGAGCTCGACTATGTCGACGTGCTGCACCGGCCGCGCAAGGAGGGCCTCGGGCCGGCATACCTCGCCGCGTTCCGGCAGGCGCTCTCGGACGGCGCCGAGCTGATCCTCGAGATGGACTGCGACTTCTCGCACGACCCGCAGGACGTGCCGCGACTGCTCGCCGCAGCCGAGGACGCCGACCTCGTGCTCGGCTCGCGCTACGTGGAAGGCGGGCGCGTGGAGAACTGGGGCGCGCTGCGGCGCTTCGTGTCGTCGGGCGGCTCGCTCTACGCGCGCGTCCTGCTCGGCGTGGGCATCCGCGACCTCACGGGCGGCTTCAAGTGCTTCCGGCGGGCCGTGCTGGAGGCGATCGACCTCGACGCCGTCACCTCCACCGGCTACGCGTTCCAGATCGAGACGACGTACCGCGCGCTGCGAGCCGGTTTCCGCGTCGTCGAGATCCCGATCACGTTCGCCGACCGCGAGGCGGGCAGCTCGAAGATGAGCAAGACCATCTTCCTCGAGGCGGTGTGGAAGGTGCCGGTGCTGCGCGCCCGGGCGCTGGCCGGGCGGCTATAAACCGTCCGTGGACGACGTCACCGACGCGACGTTCCAGCAGGAGGTGCTCGACGCCGCGGGGCCGGTCGTCGTCGACTTCTGGGCGCCGTGGTGCGGGCCGTGCCGGGCAGTCGACCCGATCTTCGAGCAGCTCGCCGCGGAGCACGAGGGTCGCGTCCGCTTCGTGAAGCTCAACATCGACGAGAACCTCGCCACAGCCGGCCGGTACGGCGTGCTCTCGATTCCGACCGCGATCCTCTTCGAGGGCGGCGAGGAGCGCGAGAAGGTCATGGGCGCGTATCCACGCTCGCGCTACGAGCAGGCGTGGGCCGAGTGGCTCACCGCCGTGTGACCTGGACGACGTTGACGGGAGCGGGCGGCATCGTCGTTCACGACAACACGCTGCTTCTCATCCGCCAGCGCCGCCAGTACGGCATCCACTGGGAGTTCCCCTCCGGCTACTACGAGCCGGGGGAGTCGTTCGAGGAAGCGACGGCGAGGGAGGTGCTCGAGGAGACCGGGATCGCCGTCGAGGTCGGCGAGCTCGTCTGCACGATGGTGTGGGAGCGCGAGCACGACTCGAGGCGCAACGTGCTTGCGTATTTCGTCGCCACGCCGCTCGATCCGGCAGCAGAGCCTCGAGCGCAAGCGGAAGAGGACATCGAAGATGCACAGTTCGTTGATCCGAGCAGCCTGAGCTCCGCCGAGATTCATCCGCTCCACCAGGCAATCCTCGAACGCTGGTGGGAGCACCCGCACGTCCGGCTTCCACGTCCACGCGGACGTGGCGGTGCTACCCGGACGGCACGCAGTCGTACGCGTTCCGCTAGGGCGTTCCGGACGACCGTCGCCGTCGGCAGGCGGTCGAGCCCGCTCGAGATACGGCGTCGCGCGGAGGCGCTCGAATGATCTTGCGCTTCTGGACGGACGGGTTCTCCGCTACCGCAGTTCGAGCAGGTGATCACCCGAGCTCCTTCCGCATGCGAACACCGCCCTCGTCGACGGACAGCTCCTCGTATCCGAGACGCTCGTAGAGGCGGCGGGCGGGATTGTCGGCGTCGACGCTGAAGGCTCAGCTGCGCGAAGCCGGCCGCGCGTGCGGCCTCCTCGATCCCGTCCATAGCCGCGTGCCGATGCCCTCGCCGCGGTGGCCGTCCCAGACCGCGACGGCGAGCTCGGGCGTCTCGTCGTCGACGTAGCCGTGGCCGTGGTCCTCGGCCGTGAACAGGCGGCAGAGAGACGCTCCGACGACTTCGCTTTCCTGCTCCGCGATGACCGCGAGGTCGCCTTGACTGCCCCAGCCCTCGTGGTAGCGCGCGAGCTCGGGATGAGCGATCGTGAACTCGTACGGCGGGATCTCGCGCTCGGGGTTCCAGGCGACTGCTTCGTAGAGCGCCCGCTTAACGTGCTCGAGGTCGGCGTCCGTCCCGGGGCGGAGCTCGGTCACCGGAAGTGCTCCCAGCCCCCCAGCTCGTACGGCCGACCGTCGAGCAGCAGCTCGACTCCGTCACCTTCCTCGCAGCGGCCGATCCCCACGAGTGGGCCGGAGTCTACGACCGCCGCCAGCAGCTCGTAATCCTCGCCGAAGCCGAGATCGTCGATCGTCGCGCCGTCTGCCAGTGGCACGCGGTCGAGGTCGATGACGAGGCGACAACGGGAGCGCTCGGCGATGTGGCCGGCGTCGCGTGCGATCCCATCGGAGATGTCGATCAGCGCGTGGGCGTGTGCGGCGAGCGACCTGCCCTCGTCGAGCCGGATCGGCGGCCGTACGAGCTCACCCCGACGGAAGGCCGCACCGGCCGCCCCGAGCGGGCCGGTGACGACGAGCAGGTCGCCGGGCACGGCGCCGGCGCGTCCGGGAACTCGCTCCGAGCGCCCGAGGGCGGTCACCGAGAGATAGAGACAGTCGGCCGCCGTGGTGTCGCCGCCGACGACGTCGACGCCGGGTTCCGCTATTCCTTCGTAGAGCTCCAGCACCGAATCGAGGTCCGTGTCGCCCGGTGCACCGAGACTGACGAGCAGCCCCTCGGGCGTGGCCCCGCTCGCGGCAAGGTCGGAGAGGTTGACCGCCGCCGCCCGGTAGCCGAGGTCGCGCCACGAGATGCGGTCGAACGTGAAGTGCACGCCCTCGACGAGCGCGTCCTGCGTGACGACGAGCCCGCCTTCGAGCTGCGCAGCGTCGTCAGCGATCCCCTTCGCCAGGCCGCGCCGCTCGAGCTCGGCGAGCAGCCCCAGCTCGCCGAGGTCAGCGAGCGTCTGCGACATGGAGCACGTCCACGGGCCCTTCACCCTCACCCAGGTCGACGAGCCCGTGAGCGACCGCGTCGGCGGCCGCCTCCGCAGCGCCTCGCGCCGCCTCCTCGAGCGACTTGCCCACTGCGAGCAGCGCCGTCAGCGTCGCGGAGTGGGTACAGCCGGCACCGTGCGTGGCAGCGACGTCGTGACGCTCCACCGCGATCTCCACGTGCCTGCCGGACGTGAAGAGGTGATCGACAGCGCGCTCGCCGTGGCCGCCCGTGACGAGCACCGCGGGCGCGCCGAGCGCATGGAGCTGCTCGGCGAGCACGCCGCGATCCTCGGTGTCGACCTCGCCGAGCGCCTGGGCCTCGTGGAGGTTCGGCGTGATCACGGTCGCCATCGGGAAGAGCAGCGCGACGAGGGCCTCGACGGCATCGTCCTGAAGCAGCTGCGCGCCTGCGGCGGAGATCATCACGGGATCGACGACGAGCGGCACGGGGTGCTCCGCGAGGAACGCCGCCACCGTCTCCACGATCTCTCGCGAGTAGAGCATTCCCGTCTTCGCCGCGTCGACGCCGATGTCCGAGAAGACCGCGTCGAGCTGTGCGTGCACGAACTCGGGCGCAACCTCCTGCACGGCGCTCACGCCGACGGTGTTCTGCGCGGTCAGCGCCACGATCGCACTCATGCCGAAGCACCCTGCTGCCGCGAACGCCTTGAGATCGGCCTGGATGCCGGCGCCGCCGCCGGAGTCGGAGCCCGCAATCGTCAGGCAGCGCGCGACGGCCACGGCGCGACGCTAGCAGTACGATCCGGGCACCGCCGTCTCACAGGGAGGAACGGATGGCCGAGACGTACACGCACACGACGTGGCGCGTGAAGCCGGGCTCCGAGGACGAGTTCATCCGGCGCTGGAAGGAGTGGATCGAGTGGAGCCATCTCCAGGGTCTCGGCCCGCGGGCGCGGCTCCTGCGCGACGCCGAGAGCCCGTCGACGTTCGTGAGCTTCGGTCCCTGGATGAGCACCGATGCGGTGAAGAACTGGCGCGCGGCGGCGGGGTACCACGAGCGCGTGGCGCGCATACAGGAGCTCCTCGAGGGCTTCGAGCCGCGAACGCTGGACGTCGTCGCCGAAGGGTGAGCGTGAAGGCCGCGCGCTACGACGGCCTCGCAGCCTGGTACGAGGAGTTCCGTCCCGCGCTGAGCCGGGACGAGACCGAGGCGCTGGAGCGGCTCCTCGGGCCTGGTCCGGGACGCTGTCTCGACCTCGGCTGCGGGACGGGTGTCGCGCTCGAGCCGCTGCGACGGCTCGGCTGGTCGGTCGTCGGCACGGACGTCTCCGAGGACCTGCTGGAGGTCGCGAGGAGCCGAGGCCTGAACGCGGTGCTCGCCCAGTCGGAGGCGCTGCCGTTCGAAGACGCAAGCTTCGATGCTGCGGCGTCGATCTGGACGCACACGGACGTGGACGACTTCCCGGCCGTGCTCAGCCAGCTCGCGAGGGTGCTGCGCGCTGGAGCGCCGTTCGTCTACATCGGCGCGCACCCGTGCTTCGTGGGGCCGCATTCGCGTTTCTTCGGCGCCCAGGGCGTGCCCGAGCTCCACGAGGGTTACTGCCGGGCCGGGCGCTATGACGACGGCCCGGCCATCCGTCCCGAGGGTCTTCGGGCGAGGGTCGGCGCCGCGCATCTCCCCCTCGGCCTCTTCATCCAGGCCTTCCTGGACAGCGGCTTCACGCTCGAGCGCTTCGAGGAGCGGGGCGAGGACGAGTACCCATTCGTCGTTGCGCTGCGTTGCCGCCGGTGAGCGTCGCCGCTCTCTCGGACGAGCTGCTCGCCGGAGAGGAGGTCGCCTACGTCACGTCGGAGGCGGCGCGGGAGGCGACGACGGCGGCGCTGCCCCCGGAGCTCGACGGTCGCGTCGTCGCGGCGCTCGAGCGCCAGGGCATCACGAGCCTCTTCGAGCATCAGGCCGAGGCGTGGGCGGCAGCCGCGCGCGGCGAGCACGTGGCCATCACCACGGGCACGGCGAGCGGCAAGACGCTCGCCTTCAACCTCCCGGTGCTCGACGCGATCGCCCGCGACCCGAAGACGCGCGCGCTCTACCTCTATCCGACGAAGGCGCTCGCCCAGGACCAGGCGCGCAGCCTTACCGCCCTCGGCGTGCGCCGGCGTGCGGCCGGCGATCTACGACGGCGACACGCCCGTCGACCAGCGACGCCAGGTGCGAACGTGGGCGAACGCGATCCTCTCCAACCCCGACATGCTCCACCTCGGCGTCCTGCCCCATCACGACCGCTGGGGCGACGTGCTCGCGAACCTCGAGTACGTCGTCGTCGACGAGGCTCACGTCTACCGCGGCGTCTTCGGCTCGCATGTCGGGAACGTGCTGCGGCGCCTGCGGCGGCTCGCGGCCGTGTACGGCTCGGAGCCGCAGTTCCTGCTCGCCTCCGCCACGATCGCGAACCCGGCCGAGCTCGCAGCCTCGTTGACGGGACTGGACGCGACGCTCGTCTCCGGCGATTCGGCGCCGCGGGCAGAGCGGACGATCGTGCTCTGGAACCCGCCGGTGACGGACGAGGAGCTCAATCTCCGTGCGAGCGCGCTCGGTGAGGGCGCCCGCCTGCTCGCCGAGCTCGTCGAGCGCGGCCTGAGGACGCTGTGCTTCGCGAAGAGCCGGAAGGCCGCCGAGCTCATCCATCGCTTCGCCCTCGACAGGCTTGGTCGCGAGTACACCGACCGGCTCTCGCCGTACCGCGCGGGGTACACGCCCGCGCAGCGCCGCGACATCGAGCGGCGGCTCGCGGCCGGGGAGCTGCTCGGCGTCTCGGCGACGGACGCGCTCGAGCTCGGCATCGACATCGGCCTGCTCGATTGCGTGATCTCGGTGGGCTTCCCCGGCACGGTCGCAAGCCTGCGGCAGCAGTGGGGACGTGCGGGGAGGCAGGGTCACGGGCTGGCCGTGCTCGTCGCGTCTGACGACGCGCTCGACCAGTACTTCATGCGCGAGCCGGAGGCGCTCCTCGGCCGGCGCGTGGAGGCCGCGATCCTCGATCACGCGAACCCGCGCGTGCTCGACGGCCACGTGCTCGCGGCCGCGTACGAGGCGCCGGTCGACGACGCGGATCGCGCGACGCTCGGAGACGAGGCGCTCGAGCGTGCCGCGCAGCTGCCCGAGCTGCGGCGAACGGCGGCGGGCTTCACGTGGACCGGCCGCGACTACCCGGCCGCGCGCATCTCGCTGCGGTCGGCGGGCGTCGACTCGGTGCTCGTGGTCGAGGCCGAATCGGGCTCCGTGCTCGGAATCGTCGAGCGCGAACGCGCGTATTCGACGGTTCACGCCGGCGCCGTCTATCTCCACCTCGGCGACTCGTACCTCGTGAGCGAGCTCGACTTGGCCGCAGGCGCAGCGCTCGTCGAACCGTTCTCGGGTGACTGGTACACGCAGGCGAAGAAGGACACGACGACGGCGATCGAGGAGGAGCTGCTCGTTCGGGATCACTCGGGCGTCGAGCTGTCGTTCGGCCGCGTCTCGGTCACCGAGCACGTCGTCGCGTACCAGCGCAAGTCGACGCGGGACGGGGCCGTGCTGGAGACTCTCGCGCTCGACCTCCCTCCGGCCACGTTCGAGACGGAGGCCGTGTGGTTCGTGCCGTCGGAGTCGGTGCTGGACGGCCTGGAGGCGATGCCGAAGCTGCTCGGCTCGCTGCACGCCGCCGAGCATGCGCTCATCGCGCTCCTACCGCTGTTCGCGATGTGTGACCGCTGGGACATCGGCGGGCTGTCGACGAACGTCCACTTCCAGACGGGAGCACCGACGGTGTTCGTCTACGACGGCCATCCTGGTGGAGTGGGCATCGCCGAGCGTGGCTACGCGGTCTTCGGCGAGTGGGTGGCGGACACGGCTCGCCTGCTCGCCGGCTGCCCGTGCGAGAGCGGGTGCCCGTCGTGCGTGCAGTCGCCGAAGTGCGGGAACCTCAACGAGATGCTGGACAAGGCCGGCGCACTTGCGCTTCTGCGCCGCATCTCAGCCGGTTGATACTCCGGGGCCTCCCACGAGCCTCCTCCCGTGTTTGAGCCTAGCGGGGAAATTCCAGCCTGTGGGTGACGAAAGTGAGCCGGAAGTGTGCCGAACTTCCGGGCGTCAGCTGCCGCCGGCACCAAGCCGCAGCGCCAGCTCGACGGCCTCCACGGGAGTCGACGCCAGCTCGATTCCCTCCCGCCCGAGATCCCAGCCGGGACCCAGCACGACCACCGGTCGCCCGAGGATCCGTGCGTACGCGATCTCCGCCAGCGTGCCGTAGCCACCGCCCACCGCAATCACCGCATCTCCCGATGCGGCGACCGCGAGGTTGCGCGCGTGGCCGGTGCCGGTTACGACGACATGGTCGACCCACGGGTTGGCGTCCGCCCGCGACTCACCCGGGAGGATGCCGACCGTCACACCGCCGCCTGCCTTCGCGCCCCGCGCGGCCGCGGCCATGACCTCGTCGAGCCCGCCGCAGACAAGCGTCGCGCCGGCTTCCGCGACCAGGCGTCCCACCTCCTCCGCGCGCGCCTCGTGCTGCACTCCGCTGCCGATGACGGCGATCTGGATCGTCATGTCACGAATGCCCGTCGCTTCGCGAGACGATGGCGTCCACCACGCGCTCCCCTGCAAGCCCGTCCAGCTCACCCACGACCTTCCGCGCGACGCGCCCCCGCTCGGCTGAGAGCTCGTCGGGATGCTTTAGCGCGCGCTCGATCGCGTCCGTCACCTCTTCGAAGTTCTCGGCGCGGTAGAACGCGGTGGACGACATCAGCTCGCGGTAGTGAACGCCGAGGATGTTCTTCGCTGCCCACGTCTCGCCCGGCGGAGCCCCCTCGTCGTAAACGACGCAAACAGCCGGCCGGCCGTTGACGATGGCGTCGAGGAGAATCGTCCCGGCGTTGGACACGACGCACGCGCCGTGCTGGAGCATTGTCGCGAGGGAAGGCAGGTCGATCTCCCCCGCCGGCTGAACGGCCGCACCGTTCCTGCCGATCGCCGGAGCGAACCGTTCCCGCCAGCGTTTGTCACGCGGGTGCGGGCGGAAGAGCAGCGAGAATCGTTCCCTCGCGCCCGCCCTCCCACCACTCGATCAGCCTCCGGAAGAACAGCGGCTCGTACGGCGTGTTCGTGGGCGTATTCCCCATGACGAGCACGATCGGGCGCGTCGGATCAAGCGAGTGGTGACGCGCAAGCTCGGCGAAGTCTTCGGGAGGTCGTCTCGCGTGGAACAGGTCGCTCTGTGGCCACCCGGTCACGACTACACGGGCGGGATCGACGCCGTGGAGCCGTACGAGGTCGTCTTGCATGAAGTCGTTCTGGACGATGTACGTGCCGAGGTGCCTCGAGACGACGCCCTTGCCGACGGCGTGGTCCCAGCTCGCGATGTAGCCGACCGACGGGATACTCAGCCGCCTCGCGGCGTTCAACACGGGTGCCGGTAGAGGCGTCTGCATGCTCGCCACGACGACCGTGCCGCACTCGTCCTTCATCCGCCGCAGGAGCGCGCGCGACACGTACCGCCTCGGGGAGAAGTACCAGCGCAGCATCGCCCGCTCGATCCATCGCCACCGCGGGAGCGGGTCCGCGTGGTCGAGGTCGAGAAAGGGGTTGCGGTGGCCGTGCGCCATCCGCTCGACGTGAAAGCCGTGCCGGTAGTTGAAGCGGATCGCGAGCGGCCAGAAGCCGAGCCTCCGGTCGAGCGACGCATCTATGCGGCGGATGATCCTTTCTGGCAGCCGCACTCGCTCCGGGAAGAGATCCTCGTAGTACACGACCTCCAGGTCCTCCGTCTCGGCCCAACGTGACGCCCTCGCCCGCCGGTCGAGCAGGACGAGGAGTAGGCGGTCGCCGAGCCGCGCTACGAGCCGTTCCAGCAGCCGTGTTTCGACGAAAAGCCTCATCGTGAGCGGATCGGAGAAGACGAGCCAGACGCGGCGGCCGGGCATCAGAAGAAGTCCATGTCTCCGCTGATGATGCGCCAGTGGGTGAAGTCGTACGGGTCGAGCTGTAGGCCCTCACGAAAAACGATGGAAGTGATGGGACGGGTGGTCTCTCGGGCGAACCCAGCACGCTCGACCGCGCGCTCGAGTCGTGGATCTTTCGCGAGCACGTCGAGCTTGCGTGCTCCAGGGCGTTGCTGAACATGCTCGATCACACGCCGAAGGAGTGCCTCACCGGCGTCCTCGCTAAGCGCGAACAGCTCGTGAACGCGCCACAGGCCGGCGAAGTCAGGGCCCCACTGCCCGGTATCGCGTTCCCCGACGAGCGCCGCCGCCACCATGGAATCGCCCTCGTGCATGAGCAGCCACTCGTACCGCTCTGCCGTCTCCGGCGAATACCGCCACTCGAGCCACGTCCGGCTCTTGTCGACTCGGATGACCGGCTCGCCACCGAGGGCTTCCTCGATGAGCATTGCGAGCTCGGGCGGCGGGGCGCCGGCGACGCTGAGCTCTCCGGATCCTCGCCATTTGCGCCGCAGAAAGCCGAAGCCCCGGCGAGACCCGAGCTCGAGCCCCCACGCGCCGACTTCGCCGAGGTACGTTCCTCCGGCGACCTTGAGAAGCTTGATGGAGCGGGTATTCGGAAACGTGTAGTAGACGTCGAAGCCCCGTTCCTCCATCAGCTGAAACCCGGCGCGCACCATCTCTACAAAGAGTCGTGGGCGGTTGCGATAGTCGGGATGGGTAGCCCCATCGGTGCCCTGACCGCCGAGCACGACCTCGTCACCGACGCGGAGCGCGACGGGCCAGAACAGGACCATCGAGACGCATTTGTCGCCGTCGAGGGCGATGTACGCCGGTGAGTCGCCCCAGGGCGTGTCGAAGAAGCGGTGCCGAGTCACGCTTTCAGGCCGCCCACGACCCTTCACGGCCTGATAGAGCTCCCCCATAGCGGGCAGGTCCTCGGGCGTGGGAAGCCGGACTTCGATGTCGCCGTCAGTCAAGGCCGAGCTCCGCCGCCACCCTGCGATACCACTTGCTCTGACTCAGCTGCACGCGGTCGGCGAGGGTTCCATCGGGCGGCGATCCGGCGATGGCGATCCGCGGCAGGAGCATGGGATCCATGCCCTCGCGTACCGGGCCGCCGACGTTCATGAAGGCCGTACTGTAGCCAGCCGCCCTCGCAGCCTCGACGGCGTCGCGAGACAGGTCTCGCGGATGCCCGTGCGGGAAGCAGAAGTGCCGACACGCCGTCCCGAGCCGCTCTTCGATCGTCGCCTTCGACCTTTCGAGCTGGTCCACGACGTCGCCTGAGGGCTGGCCCGCGTGGAGCACGGCATGGTCGCGCGTGTGCGAGCCGATCGTGACCCCCTGCTGCACGAGCGACCGGAGCTCCGGCCAGCCGAGCAGCTCCTCGCTGGCGAACCTCGCGTCGACCTCATTCCAGGCGTCCTCCGAGAGCAAGGCGTGAAGCTGGGCGAGCACGATGTCCGACTCGGCGAGGGGCAGCGTTCTGAGCAGCTCGGCAGCATGCGTGATTGCGCGGCTCCGCTCCTCCGTGGTGCGCAACTTGAATGCTCGCCGCCGCCCGGGCAGCTGGACGCTTCCTTCCTCGGTCAGTGAGAGCGCCGCGCGCATGACGTAGGTCGGGACACGCGCGCCCGCGTCTACGAGCGCGGAGGGCACGAACACCGCGTAGGGAAGCCCACGCGCGGTGAGCAGCGGGTCGGCGAGCTCGAGGACGGACCGGTACGCGTCGTCGAACGTCAGCGCCGCCGCATGCTCCGGAAGCGCCGCGCTGTCTCGAAGGCCTGCCGCGACGTCGTCGATGGTCACGACGTCGTAACGCTTCTCCACGAGCTCGACGATGCGCTCGAACGTTTCCAGGTCGATGTGGTTCACCTGGATGTCCGGATCCTCGATCCGCTCCACGACGCCGTGGAAGCTGAGGACTACCGCGAGCTCCGGGGCGAATGTGGCGCTCACGCCTCGGCGAGCTTCCGGGCTTCGGCGATGCGTCCAGCAAGCGAGACGCCGTCGAGCCCGTGTGCCCGCAGCGCCTCGGGCGGCGTGCCGAAGGCCGGCCAGCCGTCGACGCCGCAGACCGTCACCTCGCGGCCTGGTAGCTCGCGGCGCAGGGCGTCGCCGAGCGCACCGACGGAGGCGTGATCTTCGACGACGACGATCGGCGCCGGCGTCGTCGTCAGCTCGTCCAGCCACTCGCGATCGAAGCGATTGAGCCACGGCATGGTCCACAACCGTCACGTGCTGTCCGTGCTCCGCGAGCAGCTCGGCGGCGGTGAGCACCTCGTGCAGCATCACCGGGCCGTACGCGACGACGACCGCGTCGTCGCCCTCTCGCAGCACGGTCCCTCGCCCGGGCGCGAGGCGGTAGCCCCGGCCGAGCTCGATGCGCCGAGGGGACGGTCCGATGGCGAGCCGGATGGCGACGTTGCCCTCCGCCTCTTCGACGGCCCATTCGACAACCGCTTTCGTCTCCTCGGCGTTCGCCGGCTGGACGATCGTCATGCTCGGCAGCGCTGCCAGCAGCGACACGTCGCGCAGGCTCTGATGCGACATGCCTGGCCCGGCCGGGATCAGCCCGGCGTAGTGGAGCGCGTAGATGACCTTCGAGCCCTCGCTCGCGTTGTTGTAGATCTGCTCGTTGGCGCGCGAGGCGAGGAAGCTCGCGAACGAGTTGACGACGGGAACGAGCCCGTGGCGGGCCAGCCCGCCGGCGACGGACACCATGTCCTGCTCGGCGATGCCGCACTCGAGGAAGCGCTCCGGGTACGCCTCCTCGAAGCCGCGCACGCGGCAGTCGGATGCGAGGTCGGCGTCGAGCACGACGAGCGCGGGGTTCCGGCCGGCCAGCTCGACGAGCGCCTCGCCGTAGGCCTCGACGACGTACTCGCGCGTGACGGTGACGCGCGTTCCCGCGCCGCTCTCCGGCTCCGCCTCCAGCGCCGGCGCCGGCAGCTCCTCCTCGAGCGGAGGCACGGGCTCGAGCTCCACCGGCCCTAGCCGGGCAAGGAGCTCGTCGCGCGCCCGCTCGAAGCTCTCGTCGTCGGGCGCGCCCGCGTGCCAACGGTACGTGCCGCCGCCCTCGCGCAGCGCAGCGGGGTGCTCCATGAACGAGACGCCGCGGCCCTTGATCGTCCGGGCGACGAGCACCTGGGGCCGGTCGTCGACGGCGGCCAGCTCGGCGAACGAGCGCCGCAGCTCCGCGTAGTCGTGGCCGTCGCAGGAAGCGACATGCCATCCGAACGCGCGCGAGCTTCTCCTCGAGGTCGCCGAGGGCGAGGATCTGCTCCGTCGGCTTGTCGGACTGGAGCTCGTTGCGGTCGACGACCACCGTCAGCCCCGACAGCCGGTCGTGGGCCGCACCCTGAAGCGCCTCGAAGTTCTGGCCCTCCTGGAGCTCGCCGTCTCCGACCATGACGACGACGCGGCCGCCCGTCCCGAGCTGCCGCTTCGCCCAGGCGATGCCGCGCCCCTTCGAGATGCCCATGCCGAGCGAGCCGGAGTTGGCTTCGATGCCCGGCGACGCGCACGTCGGGATGGCCGTCGAGCCCGCCGAGCCGGCGCAGTCGTAGCAGCTTCTCCGTGGGCACGACGCCGAGCGAATGGAGCACCGCGTAGAGCCCCGGCACGTCGTGGCCCTTCGACGAGAAGTACACGTCGCGGTCGGGGTGGTCGAAGCCGAGCTGCGCCGTGTTCAGGTGCTCGTAGAGGAGGAAGACGACGATGTCCATCGCGCTGAAGCTCGAGCCGAGATGGCCCGAGCCCGCCCGCTTGACCGCGGTGAGCGCGTTCAGCCGGCACATGTCGGCGATCACGTCCAGACCCGACTCTCGCGCGCGCGGCGAACTCCGCCTGCGGGATGAGGCTCGAGCTCGCTCAAGGCGCTTCGCGGCGGTGCGCGGTGACCACGGGAGCCAGCCCGGTGCGTATCGGCGAGCTCGTCGGTCTTCTCGCAGAGCAGCAGCACCTCGTTCCGAATCGGGACGGTAGTCGGTGAACCGCCGCACGTTCCGCCAGCCCGTCCACGCGAGCTCCGTCCGCAGCGCCGAGACAGTCGGCACGGCCTTCGCCTTGCCTGTGGACGCGTGCCAGTTCAGGCGGACGATCGCGTCGCTTCTGTCGATCGACTGTGGACTCGAGGAGCATCGAGCCGCCGAGCCTCGTCACGCGGTTCAGCATCGACGAGCAGGTCGAGGTGATGCGCGGAGTGGTAGAGGACACCGAGGAAGAAGACGAGGTCGAACGGCTCCAGCTCGAGCAGCTCCTCTGCCGCGCGCAGGTCGCCGTAGACGAACCGATGCGGGCTGCGGAGCTCGCTCGCCCAGCGCTCGTGGAGCTCCCGGTCGGCGGGGAAGTCGGAGAAGACGAGCTCCGAGGGCTGCGAGCTCGCGGTCGATCCAGAGCGAGTGCACGCCGTACTTCGGCCCGACCTCGAGCACGCGCGCGCCGCGGAACCGCTCGACGTCGATCACGGCCGGCAGCGCATCTGGCACCAGCGTCACATCGGCACGTTCTCCCACGCGGTCGACGGCCGCTTGTCGGCGATCGGGCGGGCGTCGAGCACCTCTTCCGCGGCATCGTCCAGCGCGGTAGCTGCCGCGGACCTCCGGGTCGTAGACCTGAAGCCCTAGCCGGGCGGCTGCCGACCAGGCAGCCCTGCGCAGGAGCTTCCGCACGTCAGCCTGCGGGCGGCCACGGGTGGGCGCGGAGGACGTCCTCGTCCACGTCGGCGCCCCAGCCGGGGCCGCCCGGGACCGTCATCACGCCGGCCGAGATCTCCGGCACCGCGGTGGTCAGCTCGTCCTTCCAGGGCACGTCGTCGACGTCCACCTCGAGGATGCGCATGTTCGGAATCGCCGCGCACCACTGCGCGGAGATGAACGTCGCGAGGTGGCTGTAGTAGTTGTGCGGCGCGCAGTTGACCTCGAACGTCTCGGCGAGGTCCGCGATCTTCTTCGACTGCGCGAACCCGTTCCAGATCACGTCAACCGAGGCGACGTCGAGCGCCCCAGCCTCGAGGAACGGGCGGAAGGCACGCGCGCCGTAGAGGTTCTCGCCGGAGCAGATGGGAATGTCGGTCGAGCGGCGGACGAACGACAGCGACGCCGGGTCGAAGCAGTCGATCTCGAGCCAGGCGAGACCCTGCTCGGCCAGCGCCGTTGCCGTGCGCCGGGCACCTTCGGTCGTGAGGTTGAAGTTCAGGTCGACGATCGGCTCCGCCTTGCCGCCCGTCCCTGCGGCGAACGCCTCGAGCAGCTCGACGAGTGCGGCCTCGACGGCTCGGGAGGAGTTTCGCTCGAGGCCCGCCCCGTGGAAGCCGGGATGCAGCACCTGCGGCTCGTCGCCGGGGATGACGACGTTCGTCTTGAAGGCGGGGAACCCGCGGTCGACGACCTCGCGGCCGAGCGCCGTGACATCGTCGTACGACGCGAGCTTCGGCGTTCCCGTCACCTCCCACGCGCGCGCACGAGTCGTTCCACAGTGCGACCAGTAGACGGGCACCTCCGTGCGCAAGGGGCCGCCGAAGAGCTCGTAGACGGGCACGCCGAGCCCTTTCCCCTTCAGGTCGAGCAGGGCGTTCTCCACCGCCGCGATCGCCTTCGCGACGACCCCGCCCGGGCTCTGTCGGGTGGCGCGGTAGAGGTCCCAGTACACGGCCTCTCCCGCGCGCGGATCACGCCCGACGACGAGAGGCGCGAGGTCCTCGACGATGCCGGCGAGGCCGCGTGGCGAGCCGTGGGAGTCGGTGACCTCCGCCCACCCGACGAGCCCGTCGTCGGCCGTCGCCTTCAGGAAGATCCACGGCCTCCAGCCGGCGTCGCAGAACAGCGTCTCGAGGCTCGCGACCTTCACGAGCCCTCGACCGAGCCGGAAGACGATTCTCGCGATGGGCGTGCCCTGGTCGTTCGTCGCGGTCCGCGCCGGTTGTTCCTCGGCGAACAGCTCATCCGCGGCTACAGATCGCCAATGCCGCTCGCAGATCAGTGACGCCGTGGAACGTGATCCGGTCGGCGTCACTCGAGCCTTCGCCCAGCGGCACCTCGACACCGACGACCGCGCCGGGGCGGCCGACCCTCGCGATCTCCCTGACAGCCCTGCTGACGTCATACGCATGCTCGAGCGAATGCGAGGCATAGACGGCATCGAACGCGGCGTCATCGAAGCTCATGTCGTGCATGTCCATGACGAGGACGTCTGGATCAGGTGACACGAGGTCGATACCTACCACCCGGCCGACGCCGGCGGCCCGGAAGAGGTTCAGCTCGACCGTGTTTCGGCACCCCACACAGAGCACCGAAGACGTCCGGGACAGCTCGCCGAGCTCGACGATCCTACGGACGAGCTCGCGCGCGCCCGCGCCCGGATCGTTCTCCCGCTTCGACAGCGTCCGCCGCTGCTGCACCTCGAGGTACTCGCGATAGTCGGCCGGCTTCCCCCTGCCGAGCCGCCGCAATCCCGCGCGGTGGCGAAGGTCGGCCACGCTCCTGGCCGTCTCCCGGACACGCGTGCGGATTCCTAGCCTCGCCACCTTCATGGGCGGTCAGGATATGGGTACGGCGGGCGATCGACCTCGGTGAGCGTGGCTTCGCCAGAGGCGACGAGTGCCTCGGCGCGCTCCCAGTCGGCCTCGTCGTCGACGTTGAAGCCTTCGAGGCCTTCGGTGAGAAGGGGGCGAGGACCCGGCCCTCGCGCGTGCGTGTCTCCGTGACGACCCTCGTCCACGCGATCTCGAGCGCACTGTTCTGGTGATAGACGCGCGGCAGCGCCTGGTACTGGCCGGCGTGCCACGCCACGTCGAGATGAGACTGGTCGAGCAGCGGCGTCATCGTGCGGCCGTCGTCGGCCAGCTGCCACATCTTCCCCGGGTGCTGCTTCACGAGCTCGACTGCGCGCACAGAGTCGGCCTCCGGCGTGGCGAGGAGCTGCTCGAGGCCTCGCCGCACGACATCCGGGCCGCGAAAGGGGTTCGTCGCCCTGACGATGGCGAAGAGGTCGTACTGCTCGGGCAGCCGCTCCAGCGTGAACGCGATCCACTCGATGTCGGGCGAGGTCGACGTCGCGTAGTCCGCGGGCCGGAGGAACGGGACGTCGGCGCCGTACCAGCGCGCGACGTCGGCAATCGCCTCGGAGTCGGTGGAGACGACGACGCGCTCGCATACGCCCGACTGCTGAGCCGTCGCGATCGCGTACGCGAGCAGCGGGTGGCCGGCAAGCGGGCGGATGTTCTTGTCGGCGACCCGCTCGGAGCCCGAGCGCGCGCCGATGAGGCCGATCACGCTGGGCATGTGCGAGGAGCCTCTTCGAGGGTAGGTGTGGGAACGCCGAGTCGGCGGCCCGCGCGGACCACCGCGCCGCCGATCGCGTCGAGCTCCGAGGGCCGCCCGGCGGTGACGTCGCGTTCCGTGGACGACGTGGCCCAGTCCGGCAAGGACTCGATGATCGCCCACTGCTCGTCGAACGACGTCCGGGCGCCGTCGGCCGCGGCGACCGCGCACGCTTCCTCGATTGCGCAGGCGCAGCCGCTGGCCGGTCCCGCAGCTCGCCGATGGTCTCACCAGTCACTGACGTCAGCACGGCGATCGGAGCCTGGCGCGCGAGCTTCTCCCACAGCACATCCGTCTCGCTGCCTCCGGCCCGCGTGGCGATGCCGGCCCGTTCCAGCTGCTCCGGAGCCTCTGTAGCGGCGACGTTCACGATGCCCGGAGTCTGCTGGACGATCCGCGTCGGCGACTCCCGGTACCCCTCGAAGTGGCCGATGGCCGCCGCCACGACGTTCGCGAAGTGCGCTCGGAGGACGTCCATGTGCTCGAGCCCGTTGAGCAGCGGCAGCACGAGCCCGGGCTCTATCCGGATGCGCGAGATGCCTCGTCGAGACCGTACGCCTTGACCGTGACGAGCAGGAGGTCGACGGGCTCCTCCAGCCGCTCCGTCGCCTCGAGCTGCTCGGTGCGCTCGCCGTGGTCGGTCACGAGCGTCAGGCCTTCGGCGGCAATGGCCGCCGCGGTCTCCGACCGCGCCACGCAGATCGACGCGCTCGCCGGCGAGCGCCATGCGGACGCCGAGCGCACCCCCGACCGCCCCCGGACCCGAGGACCGCGACGCTCATGTCTTGCGCCGGGTCGCTGATGAGGTTCACGTACTTCCACTCCGAATAGACGTCGAGCGCCTCGACGCCCGCCTCGCGCCAGCCTGTTCCCGACTGCTTGACGCCGCCGAAGCCCATGTGGGGCTCCGAGCCGTGCGTGCCGCCGTTGACCACGACGACGCCTGCTTCCGCGCGGTCGGCGAACTCCATCGCGCGGTGGAGGCTCGCCGTGTGCACGGCCGCGGTGAGGCCGTACGGCGAACCGTTCACGACGTAGAGCGCTTCGGACAGGTCCCTCACTCGGTAGAGGATCGTGACCGGCCCGAACAGCTCGGTGCACGAGATCTCGGCGTCGGGCTCGGCTCCCTCGAGCACGGTCGGAGCGAGCCACCACCCCTCGCGCTGCAAGCGCTCTCCCCCGGAGAGCACAGTGGCTCCCGCCTCGCGGGCTCGCGCGAGAGCGCCGAGGATACGCTCGAGGCTCGCCTCGCTGATCACCGGGCCGGTCTCGGTGAACGCGAGGGCCGCCTCGGCGAAGCGGCGCCTGAACTCCTCGTACACCGTGTCGAAGACGACGATCCGGCTCGCCGCCGCGCAGCGCTGCCCGGCGTTGGAGAACGCCGCCTGCACCGACCAGTGCACGGCGTTGTCGAGCTCGGCGTCGTCGCAGACGACGAGCGCGTTCTTGCCACCCAGCTCGAGGCAGACCTTCGCGAGCCTGCGACCCGCCGTCTCGGCTATCCAGCGTCCCGTGGCCGCCGAGCCCGTGAAGCTCACGAGATCGACGCCGTGATGCTCGACGAGGGCGGCGCCTGCTTCCGAGCCGAGGCCCTGGACGACATTGAGCACGCCACCCGGCAACCCCACGGTCTCACAGATCTCCGCGAACAGGTGCGCCGAGAGCGGCGCCTCCTCCGACGGCTTGAGCACGGCGCCGTTTCCGCAGAAGACCGCCGGGAACACCTTCCACGCAACGTTCGGCAGCGGCGTGTTGAAGGAGATGACGAGGCCGGCCACGCCCACGGGCTGCCGTACCGACATGACGGTTCTGTGAGGCATCGTCGCAGTGGTCGTGCGGCCGAAGTAGCGGCGCCCCTCACCTGCGACGAAGAGCCCCATCTCGACGGCTGCATCGGTTTCGCCGAGTGCGAGCGCCTCAGGCTTGCCGGTCTCCTCGGCGACCGCCGCCGCCAGTTCCTCCCGCCGTTCGCGCAGCGCCAGCGCGGTCTCGCGCAGGAGGTCGCCGCGCTCGACGACCGTCCGCTCCGACCAGGCGCCCTGGGCGGCCCGCGCCGCGTTCACCGCGGCCTCGACGTCCGCCGGGCCCGAGCGGGCGAGGCGGCAGAGCGGAGAGCCGTCCGCCGGGCGGAGCTTCTCTAGCCACTCGCCCGACTCGGCAGGCCGCGCGTCACCGGCGATGAGGTTGGGAACGGTCTGGAGTGCCAAGCGCTGGCAACTCTAGGTCTCGGCGGCATCCTCCGGGGCCGGCCGCAGGACGAGCGTCTCGCTGGGGGCGTGCGCGAGCATCCACGCGAGGTCTTTCTCCGAGAACCCTGGATGCCCGGGCGCCTGGGCGGGAACGAGGATGCGGTCGAACGACTCCGCCTCCCACAGCCTGCTCAGGGCGTCGATGGGCGTGCGCCCACGCTCGATGCGGGCATCGACGGGCACCCCGACACGCGATGCTGCGTGCTCGACTGCCTCGATCAGCGGCATCGCAACCTCCGCCTCCCGTTGCAGCGGCGCCTCCACGTCGAACTCGAGGGGCACGACGACGAGATAGGCGGCGACGAGGATGCCCTCCTCCGCCCTCGCGATACGGATCGCAGCCTGGAGCACGGCCGGATCGAGCGCGCCGTCGGCGAACGGGACGAGGAGCCGCGGCTGCCCGGCATGGCGAACGGCCCGCTTCCGGGGCCAGAGCCTCATGTCGTCTGCTCTTCGCGCAGGGCGCGGTCGGCGATGACGCGGATGTCGATGCCCGGAAGCTCGCGAATCATCCGAGAGACGAGAGAGCCGCGAAGAATCTCCACCCGCCGCCGCTCGTCCGGCGTGCCCACGAAGACGTAGGTGGAGCCGCGGTCCTGGGCGACTCTCCGCACCGTCTCGACGAGGTCGCTCCCCTCTTCCTCGAGGAAGTGCACGCCGAGGATCGAGGCGAGACGCCGCAGGGCGGCGAGCTGTGTCGCCTCCTCCGGCGTGAGCTCCTGCCCCGGCCGCCGCATCCAGAGCGCGTCGATGTCGCTGCCCAGGCGCTGGGCCGAGCGCCAGGCCCGACGGAGGATGCGCTGTGACTTCGGCTGCGGCTCGATGAGCGCGAGCACACGTTCCTTGACCGCCTGCTGGCTGAGCGGGTCGAGCACCTTTGCCGAGCGGCGGGCCTCGACATCCTCGGCCACCTCGCGCAGGGCGAGCTCGCGGAGCGCCGACAGGTTCTCCTGCGTGAAGAAGTTCAGCAGCGCGCGCTCGGCCTGGCCTCCCGGGTAGACCTTGCCGGCCCGCAGCCGTTCCTGGAGCCCTTCTGGTGCGAGGTCGACGAGCACGACCTCGTCGGCGTCGTCGAGCACGCGGTCGGGAAACGTCTCGCGGACGCGGACGTCGGTCAGCTCGAAGACCGCGTCGTTGAGGCTCTCCAGGTGCTGGACGTTGACCGTCGAGATGACGTCGATCCCGGCGTCGAGAATCTCGTCGATGTCCTGATAGCGCTTCTCGTTGCGGGAGCCGACGGCGTTCGTGTGCGCGAGCTCGTCGACGAGCGCGAGCTCGGGCGCGCGCCTGACGACGGCATCCACGTCCATCTCCTCCAGCTCGAGCGACCCGACCTGGACGCGTTTCCGCGGCACGACCTCGAGCCCCTCGGCGAGCGCCGCCGTGTCCGGCCGGTCGTGCGGCTCGAGATAGCCGATGACGACGTCACGGCCTTCCGCCTTCGCCTGGCGGCCCTCCTGGAGCATGCGGTACGTCTTGCCTACGCCGGCCGCCATCCCGAGGAGGATCCGGTAGCGGCCTCTCATGGCCTGAGGTTAAGCCCCGAAGACGTTGTGGACGATCAGGTCGATCAGCTTGATGCCGACGAACGGCAGGATGACGCCGCCCAGCCCGTAGATGAGGAGGTTGCGGCGTAGCAGCGCGGTGGCGCCGATCGCGCGGTACTTCACGCCGCGCAGCGCAAGGGGCACGAGCGCGGGGATGATCAGCGCGTTGAAGATGATCGCGGAGATGATGGCGCTCTGCGGCGTGCCGAGGTTCATGACGTTCAGCTCTTCGAGGGGACCGTCCTGGCCCGGCGTAGTCGCGTAGGTCGCCGCGAACATCGCCGGCAGGATCGCGAAGTACTTGGCGACGTCGTTCGCGATCGAGAACGTCGTCAGCGAGCCGCGGGTGATGAGCAGCTGCTTGCCGACCTCCACGATCTCGATGAGCTTCGTCGGGTTGGAGTCGAGGTCGACCATGTTCCCCGCTTCCTTGGCGGCAGTCGTGCCCGTGTTCATGGCGACGCCGACGTCGGATTGCGCGAGAGCAGGGGCGTCGTTCGTCCCGTCACCCGTCATCGCGACCATGCGGCCGCGGCCCTGCTCCTCGCGGATCAGCTCGAGCTTGCGCTCGGGCGTCGCCTCGGCGAGGAAGTCGTCGACCCCCGACTCCTGCGCGATCACGGCCGCGGTGACCGGGTTGTCGCCGGTGATCATCACCGTGCGGATGCCCATCTTCCGCAGCTCGTCGAAGCGCTCGTTCATACCGCCCTTGACGATGTCCTTGAGGTGGACGACGCCGAGCGCGAAGTTGTCCTTGGCCACGACGAGCGGCGTGCCTCCCTGCTCGGCGACCTCCTGGACGATCCCGTCGAGCTCGGCGGGGGCGCTGCCGCCCTGCTCGGCGATGAATGCCTTGACGGCGTCGGCGGCGCCCTTGCGGATCATCGTCCCGTTCATGTTCAGGCCGCTCATCCGCGTCGTGGCGGTGAACGGCACGAACTCGTGCTGCTCGCCGAGCTCGCGCTCCCGCAGGCCGAACTGTTCCTTGGCGAGCACGACGATCGAGCGGCCCTCAGGCGTCTCGTCAGCGAGCGACGCGAGCTGCGCGACCTCCGCGAGCTCGAGCGTCTCCACCCCTGAGAGCGGCAGGAACTCGGCCGCCTGGCGGTTGCCGAGCGTGATCGTGCCGGTCTTGTCGAGCAGAAGGACGTCGACGTCGCCCGAGGCCTCGACGGCGCGCCCGGACATCGCGAGCACGTT
Organism: uncultured Actinomycetes bacterium; assembly: GCA_963821415.1. Classification (GTDB taxonomy): domain Bacteria; phylum Actinomycetota; class Thermoleophilia; order Gaiellales; family Gaiellaceae; genus PALSA-612. The sequence goes on from CAWGEE010000043.1 coordinate 34,894, forward strand.
GCGCTGCACGAGCCGGTCCATGCCGGCGATGCCGATGGCGGAGAGCAGTGCGCCGATCGTGGTCGGGATGAGGGCGACGAGCAGGGCGATGAGCACGGTCTGGGACACAGGCGTGCCGGCGTAATCGGCGAACGGCGCCAGCGTGACGGTCGCGACGACGAACGTGATCGTCAGGCCCGCGAGCAGGATGTTGAGCGCGATCTCGTTCGGTGTCTTGCGGCGCTCTGCGCCCTCGACGAGCGCAATCATGCGGTCGAGGAAGGAGCGGCCGGGCTCCTGCGTGACCTCGATGACCAGCCGGTCTGAGAGCAGCCGCGTGCCGCCGGTCACTGCCGACCGGTCGCCGCCCGCTTCGCGGATCACGGGTGCCGACTCGCCCGTGATCGCGGACTCGTCGACCGAGCCGACGCCCTCGACGATCTCGCCGTCGGCGGGAATGACCTGGCCGGCCTCCACCACGACGACGTCGCCGCGCTGCAGGTCGGGCGCGGGCACCTCCTCCAGCGAGCCGGTGTCGGTTCGCCGGAAAGCCATGGTCGTCGTCCGAGTCGCCCTGAGAGCGTTGGCCTGCGCCTTGCCGCGTCCTTCCGCGACCGCCTCCGCGAAGTTCGCGAACAGCACGGTCAGCCACAGCCAGATCGCGATCGTGCCGGTGAACCAGAGCGGTTCCGAGTCGCTCGCGCCGAAGAGGTCGCGGAAGAGGATGACCGTCGTGATGACGCTGCCCAGCTCGACGATGAAGATGACCGGGTTGCGGATCAGCGTCCGCGGGTCGAGCTTCACGAACGAGTCGCGGATCGCCGCGAAGACGATCTCGCGCGTGAAGATGCCGCCGCTGCTGCGTCGTCAGTGCCGTTTCCTCGTCGTCCAGTGCCAGGTTGAGCTCGAGCACGTTCACGCCCGGCTCGCCGAAGATCCCGAGCCAGCGTCCGTCGGTCGCGTCGTCGATCAGCTCTTCGACGCGGTCCATGGAGAGCCCGCGGACCTCCGCCACGCGCGAGGTCTGCAGCTGCGCGTTCGCCGGCGAGATGTGCGGGTCGATGCCGGAGGCGGACGTCGTGACAGCGTCGACGGGGATGTCGCCCATCCGGAGGCCGGGGTTGTACGGGCGCTCCAGCGCGAGGATCCCGACCGCGCGCTCACGGACGGCCTTCGCGAGGTCCGGGTTGGTCGGGCCGAGGTTGGCGAAGGTCGTCGCCGCGGCGTTGTACTCGGGTGCCGTCGCGGACGGGCGCGGGTGAAAGTACTCGGGCTTCGTGAACGCCTGGGCGGCGAGCCGCGCGCCGACGACGGTGCCGTTACGCTCGATCAGGCTGCCGTCGGCACGACCGGGAAAGACGAGCTGCGCAAAGCCCGTGAAGAGCAGGGGATACGCCAGTCCGAAGACGAGCGTCAGCACGATGACGGCAATGACCGAGCGGCCGAGCGTGCGCATCAGGAGAGCGCCTCCACGATGGGCCCCAGCGTGAGCGCGGGGAAGAGCATCAGGCCGGCCGTGAGGATGACGACGCCGACGAGGAGCACCGCGAAGGTCGTGCCGTCGGTGCGGAACGTGCCCGCCGACGGCGGGACCGTCTTCTTGGCGGCCAGCGAGCCGCCCAGCGCGAGCGCCGCGATGAGCGGTGCGAATCGCCCGAGCCAGAGCGCTATCGAGCCGACGAGCGTCGAGAACTCCGTGGCGCCGTAGCCGGCGAAGGCGCTGCCGTTGTTGTTGCCCTGAGAGTCGTACGCGTAGAGCGCTTCGGAGAAGCCGTGCGCAGCCGGGTTGAAGATGGACGCCAGTCCGCGGTCGGTGCTCATCGCGATCGCCGTCAGCACGAGCACCATCACGGGTACGAACAGCGCTCCGACAGCGGCCAGCTTGATCTCTCTCGCCTCGATCTTCTTGCCGAGGTATTCGGGCGTACGGCCGACCATCAGCCCCGCCACGAAGACGGCGATGACGATGTAGAAGAACATCCCGTACAGGCCGGAGCCCACGCCGCCGAAGATCACCTCGCCCGTGAACATGTTCACGATGGGGACGGCGCCGCCGGTGGCCGTCAGCGCGTCATGGCCGCCGTTGACCGAGCCGTTGGAGGCGTTCGTCGTCGCCACCGCCCAGTTGACGGTGGGCGCTATCCCGTACCGCACCTCCTTGTCGGACATGTTGCCGCCGCTCGAGCCGTCACCGGAGGTGATGTTCACCCCGGAGTCACGGAGCACCTGAGAGCCGTGTTGCTCGGCCGGTAACGCGATCGCGATGCCGATCGCGAACATCGCCACCATCGCGCCGTAGATGGGCAGCGCCTGCCGGCGCGCTCCAATCATTCGGCCGAACATGAAAACCTGCGCGGCAGGGATCAGCAGGATCGCGAGCAGCTCGAGAAGGTTCGTGAAGCCGTTCGGGTTCTCGAAGGGGACCGACGAATTCGAGTTGTAGAACCCGCCGCCGTTCGTCCCCAGTTGCTTGATCGCGATCTGCGTCGCGGCCGGGCCGCGCGCGATCGACTGCTCCCCGCCTTCGACCGTCGTTGCCGTCGCGGCCCCGTCGAACGTCTGCACGACTCCCTGGGAGACGAGCAGCACGGCGAGGATGGCCGCCAGCGGCAGGAGGATGTAGACGAGCGAGCGGTAGAAGTCGACCCAGAAGTTGCCGACCGTGCCCGCGGAGCGCCGCGCGAAGCCGCGGATGACTGCTGCGAGCACTGCCATTCCCAGCGCGGCCGACACGAAGTTCTGCACCGCAAGCCCGGCCATCTGGCTCAGGTACGACATCGTGTACTCGCCGCCGTAGTACTGCCAGTTCGTGTTGGTCACGAAGCTCGCCGTCGTGTTCATCGAGACCCACGAGCTCACGCCCTTGAGGCCGTCGGGGTTGAACGGCAGGTGTCCTTGCAGGCGCAGCAGGAGATAGAGGAGCACGGCGAAGACGCCCATGAAGATGAGCGCCGTTTTCGCGTAGCCCTTCCAGCTCTGCTCGTCGTCCGCGCGTGTTCCGACCAGCCGGTAGAAGCCGCGCTCCGGCGCGGTGAGCCACCGCGGCATGCGGAGCGTCCCCTGGTAGACGCGCGCCATGTAGGCGCCGAGCGGATACGCCAGCAGCGTCAGGACGACCGTGTAGAGGACGATCTGTGTGATGCCGTTGCCGGTCATAGGTTCTCGCCCCGGAAGAGCACGTAGACGAGGTACGCGACAACGAGCACCGAGATCACGAGGCCGAAGATGTCGCCGGCCGACATCAGACGCGGCTCAGGACGTAGATGAGCGCGAACGCGAACGCGAAGCACGCGAGGGCGATGACGATGCCGAGGAGCTCGACCATCAGTACTCCAACGCCTCCGCTGCCTCGTCCAGGGAGTCGCGGAGCTCGTCCACCCGGTCACGGTCATGGAGCGGGCTCCACGGGTCCTCGAGCAGCTGCTCGAGGAGCAGCACGCCACGCGGCGCGACGGGGCGCTCGAGGTCGGCCAGCCGGTCGGCAATTTCTAGGCAGCGCTCAGCCTCTGCACGGACCGCAAGGCGGTCGAACGTCTGAGCACCCGGGAGGTAACGCGCATCTGCATCGTGGACGAGCCGGCGCAGCGTGTGCGCGAGATCAAGCCGGCGCTTGGGAATCACCAGCTCGGCGGCGCGCCACGACAGCCTTAGAGACGGCGCCGGGCGAACGGAGCAGCTCCCGGTCCGCGACGCGTCGCGCAGCGCGTAGCTGGCGCCGCTGGCGAAACGATTCGATGACCTGCGTCAAGATGCTTCGAGGCTACGGACGGCCGCCTGAGCGCCGTCTTAGAGTTTGCGCGGCCGGTCTAAGGGTTCTCTAAAACCGGATTGACGAGCCTGTAGCCGACGCCGGGCTCGGTGAGGATGTACTGCGGCCGGGCGGGATCCGCCTCGAGCTTCCGGCGCAACTGGGAGACGAACACGTGGAGGTAGCTCGACTCCCGCTGGTAGGCCGGTCCCCAGACTTCGTGGAGGAGCGTCTTGTGCGTGAGCAGCTTGCCCTCGTGCTGGGCGAGGACGCGGAGCAACCCGAACTCGTGGGGCGTGAGGTGTACCGGCACGCCGCGCATGCCGACCGATCGCTTCTCGAGGTCCACCACGAGCTCGCCGATCTCGAGCACCGGTTCGGTCGCAGGTCCGACGCGGCGCAGCACGGCCCGCAGCCGCGCGAGCAGCTCGCCGATCGCGAACGGCTTCGTGACGTAGTCGTCGGCGCCCGCATCGAGCGCCGCGATCTTCTCTGCCTCCTCGCCGACAGCGGAGACGAGGATGATCGGCGCCTCCGTCCAGCGGCGAAGCTCGCGGCACACGTCGGTGCCGCGCCCGTCGGGCAGCAGGAGATCGAGGATGACCGCCTCGGGGGGTCGTAGCCCGGCAGCGGCGAGTGCCTCCTCGGCGGTCGTCGCAGTGGCGACGTCGTAGCCCGCGCCGCGGAGGTTCGTCTGCAGCGCCCGCAGGAACTGTGGCTCGTCATCTACGACGAGGATCCGCTCCCCGCTCACCGCGCCCCTCGCCGGCGAACGCGCGGACGACACGGCGGCCGGAAGCTCGACGGCGGGTAGCGCGAGCACGAACGACGCGCCCTGGCCCGCATGTGACTCGACCCAGAGGCGTCCCCCGTTGGCCTCGGTGAAGCCGCGTGCGATCGCGAGGCCCAGGCCCGCGCCCCGCTGGTCGGGCTGCCCGGCCACTCGGTAGAAGGGCTCGAAGATCTGCTCGTACTCCTCCTCCACGATCCCCGGCCCGCGGTCCGTTACCCGGATCAGCAGCTCCTTCCTCGTCGCGCTCACGCGCACGTGCACGGGCTCGCCGGGCGGGGAGAGCCGGAGCGCGTTCTCGAGCACGTTGACGAGCGCCCGCTGGACCTGCACCGCATCGACCGTCACGGGGGGCAGCTCGGGGCGCGTACTCACGATCACGCGCTCCGACTCGCCGAGCTCGCCGACCGCCTGCGCGAGCAGCTCGTCCGCCGTCCACAGCTGAGGGCTCGACTCAGCGGCCCCCGCCTGCAGCCGCGAGATGTCGAGGAGATTCTCGACGAGCCTCTTGAGGCGCGAATGCTCGGCGCTGATCGTCTCCAGGAGGCCGGCGCGGTCGGCATCGCTCAGGACGAGCTCGCCGCTCTGCAGACCGCCGAGGGCCTGCTCGATCGTGGCCAGCGGTGTGCGGAGGTCGTGCGACACCGCCTGGATGACCGCGGTCTTGATCGTGTCGCTGCGACGGAGCGCCTCGGCCTCGAGCGCCTTGCCGGACAACCGCTCCCGCTCCTGGGTGACCGCGAGCAGGGAGGCGAGGGCCGGCAGAAGCCTCCTCTGCACCGGCAGGGGAGCCTCCTCGCGCTCCGGCGTGTAAAGCGTCCCGATGTCCCGGCCGTCGACGGACAGCGGGTGCGGCGCCTCCCCCGTGCGCTCGCTCACGGCGCCGCCGAGGTCGATCCGAACGGAGGACACACCGAGCACCGTCGCTGCACGCTCCTCGATGCGATCGAGCTCGTCTTCGAGCCTCGTACCCCGTAGCAGCTCGACGGCGATGTCCGCGAGCAGCGACGACTCGAGCTCTCGCTGCTCGGCGTCGGCCCTGCGCCCGCGCGCGTGCGAGGCGAGGCTGCCGACGACGACGGCCGTCACGACGTAGACGAGCAGTGCAAACCAGTTGCTCCGGTCGGCGAGCGTGAACGTGTAGACCGGCGGCAGGAAGAAGAAGTTGAACGCGAGCATGCTCGCGACCGCGACGAGCACCGCGTAGGCGGTGCCCCAGACGAGCGCGATCGGCAGCACGGCGAAGACGTAGAGGACGCCGAGGCTGAGAACCGGGATGAAGTTGTCGAGGACGGCGATCGCCGCAGTGACGACGGTGACCGCCAGCGCGCCGGCCGCGATGCCGACGAGCGGACTGTTCAGCGACTCACGACTCGGGCGCACGAGGTGCTACCAGGCCGACCAGCCGCCGTCGACGACCAGGTTCGCCCCCGTGACGTACGACGAGGCGTCGGAGGCGAGAAAGACCACCGCACCGAGCGCCTCGTTCGCCTCGCGCCATCCGCCCCAGCGGGACGCGCGCACCGTACGCGTCGAGGAACTCCTGCGGCTGCTCGTCGAAGATCCCGCCGAGCGTCAGCGTGTTCACGCGCACGCCGGCCTTCGCCCAGTACGTGGCGAGGTAGCGCGTGAGGTTGAGGAGCGCCGACTTCGACACGGAGTACGCGACCGGCTTGAAGAACGTCTCCCCCTGACGGCGGCGAAACTCGTAGAGATCCTGCGGCGGCGACAGGAGCCCGTAGACGGAGGAGACGTTCACGATCGAGCCGCGCCCGGCGCCGGCCATGGCAGCACCGACGACCTGACAGCAGAGGACGACGCCCTTGACGTTGACGTCCATCACCTCGTCGAACGACGCCTCCGGATACGTCTCGAACGGCCCCACCTCCTCGGGCGGCGCGTCGGGCGGGGAGTCGAGCGCCGCGTTGTTCACGAGCAGGTGCGGTGCGCCCCACTCGGCCACGACGTCGGCCGTCGCCGCCTCGATCGACGCCCGGTCGGTGACGTCCACCGAGTAGCGCTTGACGTTGCCGTCGCCGCCCGGCTCCGCCGCGACGTCGAAGACGGCCACACGCATGCCACGTGCGGCGAGACCGTCCGTGTAGACCTGGCCCAACTGGCCGAGCCCGCCGGTGACGACCGCAACGCGGCCCGACACATCGAACAGCTCGTCGGTCACGCCCGTGCTCCGACGTGAGCCGTCCACACAGCGTCGCAGAACTCCCGCACGCAGCCCTCGCCGCCGGAGCGCGCCAGCACCCAGCTCGCGAGCTCGCGCGCCTCCGGCCAGGCGTCGGCCGGGCAGACGGGGAGCCCGACGGCTCCTAGGCAATCGACGTCGTTCACGTCGTTGCCGACGTATGCAACCGCATCGAGGCCGATCCCGCGCGAAGCCGCCTCTTCGCGAAGAGTCGGCAACTTGTCCTCGATCCCCTGCAGGCAGGCGACTCCGAGCTTGCGGGCCCGCGCGCCCACGACCGGAGCTGTCTCCATCGAGACGACGAGCGCGTCCACGCCTACCTCACGCAGCCTCCGCAGCCCAGGCCGTCCGCGCGACAGCAGCGGACGGTCTCGCCACCGTCACCGTTCACCCAGACATAGTTGTCGGTGAACACTCCGTCGAAGTCGAAGACCGCGAGCCGTATCGACGCCAGCGTCTCGGGGAGGGCGCCTCAGCCTGCTGCACGCACCACCGGCTCGTCGACCGGGGCGAGAACGTCCAGGGTCACGGGCTCGTCCTCGCGCAGCGCGCGGAGGAGCGCGCGGCCCAGCAAGCCATCGAGCTCGCCCGGCGCGAGCCCGCCGTCCGCCGGCGAGCGCGCGACGAGATCGCCGTCGCCGAGCACATGACCGGGCTCCAGATCGCGCGCCGCGACGAGCATCTTCCCCATCTTCTTGAGCGCGGGCTCCTCCGCCGGCAGCGGCCGCTTGACGCCGTCGCCGAGCGCTGCGGGGACGCGGCGCAGGTCGCGGACCAGCTTGCGCATGCCCTCGGGCATGAGCGAGAACGCGTGATCCGTGCCTTTGAGCGTGTGCGAGAGCGTGAAGTGCTTCTCCATCACGCGAGCGCCGAGCATGTACGCCACGAGCGACATCGCGATGCCGTCCTGGTGGTCGGAAAGGCCGATCACGAGCTCCGGGTAGCGCTCGCGGAGCGTCGTGATCACGCGCAGCTCGAGCTCCTCGGCGGCCGCCGGATAGACGGCCGTGCACTGGAGCAGGCAGATCTGCGTGTTGAGAGGCGTGATCGCCTCCACGGCGCGCTCGACGTCCGCCATTGTCGCGCCGCCGGTCGACACGATCATCGGCTTTCCGATCGAGGCCACATGGCGAAGCAGCGGCGTGTTGCGGAGGTCTCCGGAAGCGGTTTTGTACGCGGGCATGTCGAGATCGGCGAGAAAGTCGGCACTCGCCTGGTCGAAGGCGGTCGCGAACAGTGTCACGCCCGCCTCGCGCGCCGTCCGCTGGAGCTCGGCGTAGGCGTCGCGGTCGAACTCGAGCGCCTCCCGGTGCTCGCCGTACGTCGAGCCGAACGAGTTCTCGTGGTCGTACGGCGCGTCGTACGCCGCACGCGTGTACAGCCCGCGGTTGTCCCGCTTCTGGAGCTTCACGGCGTCCACCCCGCACTCCTTCGCAGCGAGGATCAGCTCACGCGCTTTTTCCACCGAGCCCTGGTGGTTGTGGCCGATCTCGGCGATGACGTAGCAGTCGCCGTCGTCCGTGATGCGGGTGCCGTCGATGACGAGTTCGCGCATGGCGTTCGCGGCCGACGCCGCGACGACGATGGTACCCCGCCCGCCCGCCGCCAACAGCGACAATCGCCGCCTGGGCACAGCCGCGCTCCTCATCGGCTTCGGGTTGATCGTCGGCGCGGCGTGGCTGGCCGCCGCATCGCTGCGCCTTCGCGACGCGGCCGACTTCCTCCTCACGGTCTATCTCTTCTCGACCGGCGGCGTGATCCTGATCGTGCTCGGGCTGTCTCCCTTCGCCCTCGTCACGCGCGGAGGGGTGCTCGTCGCGTCGGCCGGCGCGATCGCGGCGGCGGCGGTGGTGTGGCACCTGCGCGGCCGCCCTGCGACGCCGTCGCTGCGGGAGGCGGCTGCGGCGGCCGGGCGGCCCTCCGCGACCCGGTGCTCACGATGCTCGCCGTCGCGCGTGGCACTCGGGCTCGCGTATGCCGCGGCCCTCGCGATCGCCACGCCGACGAACGACTTCGACGTGCTCCGGTACCACCTGACGCGCGCGGCGATGTGGGCTCCAGGAGCACGGCGTCCACTACATCGACCATGCGCCGACCACCCGCCTGAACGAGAATCCGCCGGGCGCCGAGATCCTCTCGATGTGGGCGATGACACTGCGACGGCAGCGACCGGTTCGCCGGCGTCTTCCAGATCGTCGCCCTCGTCGCGACGCATGCTCGCGATCACGCGCATCGCGCGTCTGCTCGGCTTCTCGGACCGCGAGGCCGCCTTCGGCGCGCTGCTCTTCGCGACGCTGCCGGTCGTCGCCCTTCAGGCCTCGCTCGCACGGAACGACGTCGTGATGACGTCGTTCGTCGTGGTGGTCGTCGCGTTCATGCTCAGCGACACCGTACAGCCCTCGGGCTCGGCGGGCTCGCGCTCGCGCTGAGCGTCGCCACGAAGGGCACCGCGCTGTTCACCGTCCCGATGCTTCTCGTCGTTGCGGTCGTCCTCGTTCCGCGGCGGCGATGGCTGTCCGTGGGGCGACCGGCGCCGTGAGCATCGCCGCGGGAGGGCTCTGGTACGTCTTCCATCACTTCGAGGCGGGCGGGTGGCGGGAGAGGAGCAGAGGCCGTCCGGGACCGCGGGTCGAGAGCCGCTGGAGGATCCCGGCGTACATGGCGCGGCTCGCAATCGACGCCGTCGATCCGGCCGGCTCCGTGGGACGCGACCGGTACGCGTATGCCGTCGCCGCGGCCGTGCTGCTGGTGCTCGCCGGAGCTCGCGCGTACGGGGACGGTCGCGCGCGGCGGCGCTCGCCGGCGTCGGCGCCGCTGCCCTCGTCCTTCTTCCCATCGCATTCGACGAGCATCTACGACACCCTGCGACGGGGATACCAGCGTGCGCTCGTCGGTCACGCGGAGGACCTCGCATTCCTCGGGCTGGTCGCGCGACCCGACGATCCCCACGCCGTGCTCGTCGTGGTACGGGCCTGTCGGCCTGATCGCGTTCCTCACAGCCGTCGTGCTCCTCGTCCTGGCGCGATTCGCCGCGGCGCCGTGCGGAAGGGCGCGCTCGTGCTCACGCTTGCGCCGCTGCTCACGCTCGTCATCGTCGCCGCCACGTGGGCGTACAGCCCGTGGCACGGCCGCTTCTTCATGCCCGCCGTCGCGCTGTCCGCCGCCACCTGGGGCGTGCTGCACCGCGCTTCGGGCGCTCAGCTGGGCGCTCTCCGCGATCGCCCTCGTCACGCTCCTCCTCTCCTTCCTGCACTACCGCGAGAAGCCGGCGGGCATCTCGTTGCTCGACGGCACCACGAGCCGCTCGGTGTGGACTGCACCGAGAGAGACGGTCATCTTCACGTGGCCCCGGAGCTGAGCGGACGAACTTCTCGTCATACGCCGAGCTCGAAGCCGCATGAAGGACGGCGAGACGGTCGCGTTGCGCATCCGCGGCGCGACGTCAGCTATCCGTACTTCGACGCCGGCCTCGAACGCCGCGTCGTCTTCGTTGACGACAAGGGCGGGCTGGACGCCGACGCGGACTGGCTCGTCATGGCTCCGGGGCTGCGCCGTCGACATCTGCCCGTCGGGCTGGCGGCGAGAGACGGCGGCCGGTGGCTGGCGCGTCTACCGGCGGGTCGGTCTCTGCCCCGGCGAGAGCGCAGCCTCATAGGCGGCGAGCGTCGCGGCCGTGGCCGCCGTCCACGAGAAGCGCTCCCCGGCGCGCTCGCGCGCCGCCGCCCCGAGCCTGCGCCCGCAGCGTCGCGTCCGCCAGCAGTCGCTCGATCGCAGCGCGTAGCGCAGCGGCGTCGCCGGGCGGGACGAGCAGGCCGGTGCGCTCGTGCTCCACCGCGTCGAGCAGGCCTCCGACGGCGGACGCCACGACCGGCCGTCCGTGCGCCATCGCCTCGCGGGCCACGACTCCGTAACCCTCCCGCCTGGACGGACAGACGACGATCGGCAGCCCGCTCGTAGTACGCCCGGAGCTCGGCAGGAGGCACGAAGCCGACGGCATCGGGAACGAGGCGCCGCAGCGGCCCGTCGCCGACCACCACGCGTGGGATGCCCTCTGTCGCCCTCGCCAGCTCCGCGATCCCCTTTCTCCGCCGCCAGCCGACCGACGAAGAGCACGTGCGGTGGATCCGCCGGCTCGACGAGCGATTCGGGCAGGTCGACCCCGCTTGCGATCACCCTGACGTCGGTCGCTCCGATTCGCGTCAGCGCCTCCGCGACGGCGAGTGACGGCGAAACGACCACTCGGGCCCGCCGGACGAGCGGTCGGAAGAGCGCCGGCGCACGGGCCGCGAGCTCGATGTCGGTTCCCCACGCCTGGAGCACGAACGGCTTCCCCGTGACGAGCGCCGGGAGGCCAGAGGGCAGCCAGTGGGCGTGGACGAGATCCGCGTTCCGAGCTGCCCGCCGCGCCGCGTGGGCGTACGAGGCGAAGAACGCCGGCAGGAGCGCCGCTCGCGCGGGTTCGACCTGAGGTTCGCGGCGATGCCGTCGCCGTACGCGATGCCGAAGTCCCGGAAGCCGGCGGGCGAGACGACCTCCATCTCGATCCCCGCGGCGCGCAGGTGCTGAACCGCGTCGCGGACGAAGGCGCCGGCGACGTCGCCCTCATGGCGGGGATACGACGTCGTGAGAACCGCTACTCGCATCAGGCGGGTGCCACAATACGCTCGCATGGACCGCCGCCTCCCCGCGTGGATACTCCCGGCGGCGGGAATCGGCCTGCCACTCCTCGCGGTGCTCGTGGCCATCCTCGTGCTCCGGCCGTACTACGGCATCGTCGACGACGCGAGCCTCCTCGGCTACGCAGGCGTCGCCGCCGCCGACTTCCCCGGACGAGTGGTGGAACCGCCTCTCGTCGGACGTGTCGGGGTGGGGCATGGTGAGACCGTTCTACTGGGCGCTCGCGTACGCCGAGTACAACGCCGGGGAGGAGAGCCCACTCGCGCTCTACATCGTCAACTGGGCGGCGACCGGCGCCGTGCTCGCGTTCGCCGGATTCGCCGATCGCGCGCGCGTTTCGCGTCCCGCGCGACCGGCTCGCGATCTTCCTGGCCGTGTACGGGGCGGCGGTCTTCGTCTGGCCGTGGACGCTCGACCTCTTTGCGTTCGCGAGCTACCAGGAGAAGTGGGTCGTGCTAGCCGCCGCGCTCGGCCTCCTCTGGTTCGCGGAGCCGCGCGAGCGCCTGCCGGCGTGGCAGTGGTACGCCGTCAGTGCTGCCGTCATCGGGCTCGGCTCGATGACGAAGGCGCAGTTCGTCGTCTTCCTTCCCGCGTACCTGCTGCTCGTGCTCGACCATCGCCGCGAGGGGCGCTCGGGCTGGCCGCGCGTGGCGGCCGTCACGGCGATGGGAGTCGCCGCGGCGCTCGCCCTGCGCGCCGTCGCCTGGTATGGCGACTACACGGAAGGATTCAGCCTCTCGAACGTGCCCGACCAGCTCGGCTCCAGGTACCTCTGGCTCGTGGCGGCGTTCGCGCTCGCGTGGACGGTCTACGCGTTCGTGCGTCGGGAGAACCTGCTCCGAGACCTCGTCCCGACGGCCGTCTTCCTCGCCTTTGTGTTCGTCTTCGCCCAGTGGCCGGGCGGCTTCCTCTGGACGCTCCTCGGCTTCGTCGCCGCGGGGGCCTTCGCGCTCGCGGTCTCGCGCCTTCGCTCACCCGCCCTCGCGACCGCCGCGCTCGCGGCGAGCCTCGTCTGGGCGTGCACGTGGATCGTCGTGCGAACGGACGAGCTCTACTCCTCGCTGACGAGCATCGGCGAGTTCGCGCGCTCTGGCCAGCCCGCGTCCTCGCTGCAGACGGCACGCCCGTCTACATCTCGTGCGAGGAGGGCTCGATCGCCATCGCCGGGTACGTGCGCCGCGAGCAGGGCCTGCCGCTCAGCGTCCGGCCTCGCGACGCCGTGCCGTGGTCGTCGGCGAAGGGCATGGAGCCTCCGGCGGGCTTCCGCTTCGCGCTCGTGGACGCGCGGCTATGTCCCGCGGCTGTCGACGGGGCGAAGTGGCGCGCCGTGTGGACGCCGAGCCGCGACGGCGGCTTCGTCCTCTACGAGTCCACGGCCGAAGACGACGGGTAAGGCGAGCGCGAGCGCCGCGAACACGTAGACGTAGTAGAAGGACATCGTGAGGTAGAAGAGGTTGGCGGCGAGCGTCCCGGCGAGCGCGGCCGTCATCCCCCAGGCAAGCGGCGTCACGCGCGCGGCCGCCACGTCACCCCGGGCGGCGAGCGCGCGCCCCACGCGGCGGGCGGCGCCGAGGCGCGCAGAAGAGGTACCAGACGAAGACGCCGAAGAGCACCGCGCCGACGAGCCCCGTCTCCACCAGCAGCGCGACGTAGAAGGAGTGCGGCCCCCAGTTCGTCTTGCCCGTGACCTGCTCGTAGTACACCGAGAAGTTGTTGAGGCCGAGCCCGAAGAGCGGCTTCGTGGCGAGGATGTCCGGGATGAAGTCGTAGACGCCGAAGTGCGCCTGGGACGCCCCGCCGCCGGTCCTCACACGCGACCAGAAGATCGTCTGGAAGTAGTCGAGCCGCGAGAGGACGACGATCGACAGGAGCCCGACGACGGCGGCGAGCGGCGCCAGGAACGACCTCGTGAGGAAGAAGCGGCGGTACGGGAGCGCGAGCACCGCGAGGCCGACGATGAGGCCGAGCAGGCCGCTGCGCGAGAGCGTCGTCAGCTCGACGATGAGCAGGAAGGCGAGCGTGACGGCGAGCGGCGACTTCAGCCGGTGGCCGCGCTCGAGGCGCAGGTACAGGGGCATGAGCGCGAGCAGCGGGATGATGAGCATCACTCCGAGGTGGTTCGGGTCGCCGGTGATCGCGTTCGGGCGGTAGACGTTCGCGCCGTCGACCGCGCCGTAGATGTTGATGTTGCTCGCGCCGCCGGTGATCGGCGACAGGATCGCCTGGTCGAGGCTCGAACCCGAGCGCGCGAGCATGCAGCTGGAGCAGCCCGTACGCGGAGTTGACGACCATGCCGGCCGTGAAGAAGCCGAGCGCCTGCCAGTAGAACGTCCGGCTCGCCCGCGCGAGGTACGCGATGCCCATGATGAGGAACAGGAAGTGGATGGCGAACTTCGTCATGCCCTTTCCGTACTGCGTGGCGGCGACCGCGGTGTCGAGCCCGAAGTAGCCGACGAGGTACACGACGAGGAACGCGACGAGGAAGCCGGTCGCGACGACCGACGTCCGCGGCACGCGATCGTCGCCGCGGGCGAGGCGATCCGCCGTGAAGCTCGCGATGAAGCCGAGCGCGCAGATGTCGGCGAGGTAGATCTGGCCGGCGACGTCCCAGTGGATCTTCTCGAACGTCACCGTGAAGATCGTTGCGAGGAAGAAGAATCGCGTGAGCTTCACGGCGCCAGCTCCTGCAGCAGGTCGGCGAGCTCGCGCACGCGGCGTTCGGCGGTCGAGCTTCCGGCGAAGCTCCGGCGTGAGCGGCGTGCCGTCGAGCGAGCCCCCCCGCCAGCGGTCGTGCAGCGACCGCAGCGCCTCGGCGATCGCCGCCGGGTCGTCGGGCGGCGCGACGACGCCTGTCCCCGTCTCGCGGATCAGCGCCGCTGCCGCGCCGTCCGGCGGCACGGACGCGAGGATGGGGCGCTCGGCCGCGAGGTACTCGAACACCTTCCCCGAGAGCACGCCCTTCCCGCGGCCGCCTGCCTCTGGGATGAGCAGCAGCAGCGCCTCGGAGTCGCGCTGCAGCTCGAGAGCCTGACGGCGCGGAGCGAACTCGTGCAGCTCGAGCCGGTCTCCGAGCCCCAGCGTCTCCGCCCACTCGCGGTCGGCGGCGCGGAAGTCGCCCACGAATCTCGCGACGGCATCCAGACCGGAGTCGGCGAGCGCGGTGAGGAACGGGCGGGGGTCGCGCTGGCCGAAGAAGCTGCCCGCGTGCGTGATGCGGAAGCGCGGGCTCGCGTGATGCTCGAGCCCGGCGAAGTCGTCGAAGTCGCAGCCGTTCTCGATCGTCACCACGTCCGCGCGCGGGCGCAGCGACCGCGTCTCCTCCGCGATCGCGTCCGACGCCGCCACGATGGCGTCGGCGCGACTCGCTACGAGCCTTGCCACGGCGTGCCGCATCCGCTCCTTCGCCTTCAGCGCGGCCGAGTCGGCGCGGCGGTGCGGATGGGCGAGCAGCGAGTCGCGCAGGTCGGCCACCCAGCGCGCGCCCGTCAGCCGCTTGCACGGCGGCGCCGACGAAGTGGACGGAGCCGGGCGGGGACGTTGTCAGCACGGCGTCGATCCCCTCGCGCCGGACGATGCGCGCGGCCGCCGGGATCGCCGTCAGCGTCCAGCCGACGTTCTCGTCGGGGACGAGCAGGCGGCGCCCGAACAGGCCGGCCTGGAGACGGAAGCGGTCGAAGCCGGACGTCCCGTGCAGCTCCTCGGCCGGGCGGCGGCCCTCGGGGCCGACGTACCGCGCCCGGTGGATCCACGCCTGCGTCGGCGGCTGCAGCTCGTCGTCGCGGTGCACCCACTTCGGGTCGTCCGGTGCGAGCACGTGTGTCTCGATGCCCAGCTCCGGTAGATGGGTCGCGAACTTCAGCGGCCGCTGCACGCCGCCGCCGCCCGCAGGCGGGAAGTAGAGCGAGACGATGAGCACCTTCATAGGCGGTAAAGAACGTAGCTGGCGTCTCGGTACACGGCCGGCAGAGCGAGATCGAGGCGCGCGCCAGCGGTCCCGCCGTACGAGGACGTAGTCGGCGCGGTAACGCCTCGCGATCGAGAGGTCGCCGGTCCTGCCGAAGCGGTTCACGTCGTCGCGGCGCTCGTAGGGCCGGTTCTTCTCGGTATCGGCCACGTGGCCGGGGCGGGCGGCGACGATGTACACGGGGCGCGACCGAGGCCGCCCAGTAGGCGGTCGAGTCGTCCGAGAGGACGACGGCGCCGTCGGGGAGCGCCTCGAGCCGCTCGACGAGCCCCGGGGTGAGCGGGGAGGGCTCGTACGTGGCCGTCTCCCAATGGCCAAAGCCGAAGATCGCCACCGGCAGGACGAAGGCTGCGGCAACGGCCGCGGACAGCGGCCCGCGGTCGTCGCGCGTTCCCCTTCTGCCGAGCACGGCCGCGACGATGAGCGCGACCGCGCCGCCGACGAGCGCGATCCACGCCGCGATCGGCGGACCGCCCTCGTCCAGCCGATACGTGAACTCGCCCGGGTACGCGAGCTCGAGCGCGATTCCCGCCCCGAGCGCAGCCGGAAGCGCCCACCAGGACGCGAGCCGCGCGAGCACGGCCGCTCCCCCGGCGAACGCCGCCGCGAGCGGCACGAAGCCGGCCGCACGCCGTGCCTGCGAGAGCGACACGGCATCCGAGAACGGCGTGAAGAGCTGCGGGATCAGCAGGATCGCGAGCATCGCCACCGACCCGCCGAGCACGTAAGCCGACCAGCGCCTGCGCGAGGCGAACGCGGCCAGCGGTACGGCGACGAGTGCAGCGATCGCGACGGCCCCGGGACGTCCAAGCATCTCTGGGGCGAGACGGAAGCTGTCGGCCGAGAAGACGTCCACCTGGCCCGGGTAGTGCGCGAGCCCGCGCGCGCGCTCGGCGGCGGAGGGGCTGTGCGAGGCCGTGTCCTGCACGATCGGGGCCAGCCATGCGGCGACGCCCGCCGCGGGGAGGAGGACGAATGCGAGCCCGGCCGCGCCGCGCGCAAGCTCGCCGCGAGCCAGCACGAGCCGGGCGAGCACGTAGCCGGCCAGGGGCACGGCGACGAAGATCACATACGTGGGGTGGACAAGCGCGAGCGCGAGGGAGGCGGCGGCGGCAGTTAGCCCCGCCGCCCAACCGGGCTTCCTGACGAACACGAAGAACGCGGCCACCGTCGCCGGCACGAGCAGGTGGCGCGACGAGGTCGCAGGCAGCGAGAGCGCCGTGTACGCGCCGCCGCGTCCCGGTGCGAGCCCGGTGAGCGCGACGGACGCGAGCAGCGCGGCGATGCCGGCCCACGCCGTCCGGAGGATCGCCACGCCCGCCTCGTAGGCGACGACGAACGCGAGGGGAACCAGCACGCTCGGCCCGTGGAGGACTGCGGCCCCGGCGTCGACCCCGGCGAGCCAGGCCACGAGGCCCATGAGCACGTGCCAGATCGGGAACGCGTAGCCGGGGTGCAGCCCGCCGTCCACGAACTCGTTCACGGACTCGAGCCCGAGGTTGTCGAACGCCTCGAGCTTGCGGATGCGGGCGAGGTGGAAGAGCCCGTCGCCGTCGAGCTGCCCGGCGATCGCCCAGAGCGCGATGCCGAACACGATCCCCGCGGCCACGACTCCGAGGGCGAACGGCGAGGGACGCCGCAGGGGTCGCATGACGGCGAACGGGAGAGCGACCGCTCCGATCCCGGCGTAGAGCGCGAGGGCCCACCACAGCGGCCCCTCGACGGCGAACATCATCGCCGACGCCGCCGTCAGCCCCGCGAGGCTCCAGGAGAGTGCCGCGAAGACGCTCTGCTGACCCAGAGCCCGTGCCACGAGCGCGCCGGGGACGAGGAGGCAGAGCGTCGCGGCGGCGAGCCGGAGGTAGAGGCCGACGCCCGTCTCGGGGAACACGTGGGCGAGTGCAAGCGCGGGCAGCGCGAGCAGCTCCCAGGGCCAGCGGGCGGGTGAGCTGCCGGAGATCAACGAGGCTCGTCGACGAGCTGGGACGCGGAGCCGGAGGCGAGCCACGACGCGAGGTCCCGGTACATGCGGCCGCGATCGCCGCGGAACACGAGGCCGCGGAACCGCAGGGCCCAGAGCATGAGGCGCCTCGCGCGATCGGCCTCACGCGCGCCGTGGTGCTTCGCGAAGAACCGCAGGTGGCTCCGCACGTTCTCCTTGAACATCCGTCCCCCGTGCGCGGCGCCGCTCACGTGGACGACCTCCGCGCCCGGGTGGAAGACCACGGTCCAGCCCGCCTGGTGGAAGCGGTAGCACCAGTCCGTCTCCTCGCTGAAGAGGAAGAACGCGCTGTCCGCGCGGGCCGATCGCGTCGATGGCGTCACGGCGTACGAGCAGGGACGCGCCCATCACCCACTCCACGTCGCGCGTCTCACCGTGGTCGAAGTCGCCGGCGTAGAAGGCGTTCAACAGCGCGTGAGCGCGGCGCGAGCTTGCGGAGGAAGTAGTACTCCGTCGCCAGCCGCCAGAGCGTTGGGAAGCCGCGGACGGAGCGCTGGAGCGACCCATCCGGGTTGAGGAGCTTCGGAGCGACGATCGCGGCCTCGACGTGATCCTCCGCGTGCGTGAGCAGCGCCTCGACGGCGTCGCCGGCGATCCACGCGTCGGCGTTCAGGAGCAGGATGAAGCGGCCGGAGGCGGACTCGATGCCGCGGTTCCAGCCGGCGGCGAGGCCGAGGTTCGGCTGCTCCACGAGCTGCACGTCCGGAAACCGCTCGCGGACGAGCTCGACCGTGCCGTCCGTCGAGCCGTTGTCGACGACGATCGTCTCGTACCGGGCGACGCTGTCGAGGCAGCGCTCGAGCCACGGGAGCGCGTTGTACGTCACGACGACGACCGAAACCGCCGCGTCCCCTTCAGACCCAGGGTCACTCTCAGTGTCTGACTGTCCCTGGGTCTGGCACCTGGACGTGTCCGGAACGGTCAGCCATGCCGGACGGAGGGGCTCTGAGGCCGCCGCAGCCCTTCCCACGCGAGGACGAGCGCGCCCGGCACCGCCATGGCGATCGTGACGAGGAAGAAGAGGAACCCGGCCGCGAAGGCGGTGTCGGCGGACACGCCGAGCTGGCCGAGGAAGCTCACGAAGAACGCCTCGCGCACTGCGAGCCCGTTGACCGTGAACGGGACGAGCATCACGAGGAACAGCAGCGGACCCATGACGTAGTACACCCTCGGCGAGAGGTCGATGCCGACCGCCTTGCCGGTGCACCAGATCGCCATCACACGCACGGCCTGGATCGCAAGCGTCAGCGCGAAGACGCCGAGCAGCAACCGCGTATGTGCGCGGTACGCGTGCACCCCCTCGTACACCGCGCGAATCGGCCGCTCGACCCTCAGCCAACGGAGCAGCGGCACCGTCCGCGAGAGCGG
Organism: uncultured Actinomycetes bacterium; assembly: GCA_963821415.1. Taxonomy (GTDB): domain Bacteria; phylum Actinomycetota; class Thermoleophilia; order Gaiellales; family Gaiellaceae; genus PALSA-612. The sequence continues at coordinate 53,622 of CAWGEE010000043.1, forward strand.
CCGTCGCGCCGAGCGCGAGAACACGGCCACGGCGAGCAGGACGGTGGCGACGACGAAGGCGAGCTCGATCCAGAGATAGGCGCCGACGTCGTACTCGCCGAGTGCGAGCGCGAAGCCGACGGCAGCGAGCGCGAGCGTCGCCGTGCCGCCGAGGGCGCGCTCGAGCAGCACCGAGCCGGCGATCGGCCCGGCGCGCCCAGGATGCCGCCGCGAGGTCTCGAAGATCCGCGCCGCATCGCCGCCCACCGCCGTCGGGCAGGATCTGCCCCGCCGTGTAGCCGACGAAGTACGCGCGTGTCAGCCAGCCGAGGCCGTCGTCGATCGAACGGGCCCGCAGCAGCCGCTGCCACCGCCACGCCATCGGCAGCACCGTCACCGTCATGATCGCCACGGCGGCCGCCAGGTACCAGTAGTCGGCGTCTCCGAGGATGTCGATCGTCTGCTCGAGGTCGATCTTCCAGACGATGTATGCGAGACAGACGCCGGTGACGGCGAGCGTCGCGAGGACGCGCACGCTCCGCCGCTGCATCACGCGTCTGTCCGGGCGAAGCGGGCGTGTACGCGCTGCAACGCGTCGATCGCGTCCGCGATGTCGTCGTCCGAGTGCGCCGGCGACAGCGGCAGCGACAGCACCTCGCCGCCCGCTCGCTCGGCGACCGGCAGCGCAGGCTGTTCCGAAAAGCGGTCCCGGTACGCGCTCAACCGGTGGACCGGGAGAAAGTGGATGCTCGTCCCGATTTGCTCCTCGGCCAGCGCGCGCTGGTACTCGTCGCGCGTCGCGCCCGCCCGCTCCGGATCGATCCGGACGACGTATAGATGAAGCGCGTGCACGTCACGCGGATCGCGCGCCAGCGGCTCGATCCCCTCGAGCCCCGCCACCGCCTCGTCGTACGCCTCGACGTGCCGCAGGCGAATCTCGCGATGGCGCCCGAGCTTGTCGAGCTGGCAGAGGGCGATCGCAGCGAGGACGTCGGAGAGATTCGCCTTGTAGCCGGGCACGGCGATGTCGTAGAGCGACCCGTGCCCGCGCCGCATGACGCGGCGATCGTCGACCGCGGTCGCGACATCGTCGCGGTCGGTGGTGATGATCCCGCCCTCGCCCGCGGCGACGTTCTTCGTCGCGTAGAGCGAGAAGCACGTGACATCGGAGAGCGCGCCGATCTTGCGGCCGCGGTACTCGCTCTCGACCGCGTGCGCGGCGTCCTCGACGACCGGCAGCCCGAGCGCCCACAGCGGGTCGAGATCGGCAGGCTGGCCCGCGAAGTGCACGGGCAGGATGGCCTTCGTCCGCGGCCCCACAAGCGATGCGACGTGCTCCGGATCGATGTTCAGGTCCGACGCGCGGACGTCTGCGAAGACGGGCGTCGCGCCCGTGTGGACGATGACGTTGGCCGTCGCGGGCCACGTGATCGGCGTCGTGATGACCTCGTCACCGGGGCCCACGCCCAGCGCGAGCAGCGAGAGGTGCATCGCCGCCGTCCCCGAGGTGACTGCGAGCGCGTGCTTCGCGCCCACGTATTCGGCGAAACGGCGCTCGAGCTCGGCCGCGTTCGGCCCCGTCGTCAGCCAACCCGAGCGGAGGGTCGCGGCCACTGCGGCGATCTCCTCCTCGCCGATCGCGGGAGGCTGGAAGCCGAGGAAGGTCTTCCTAGGCGATCTCGACGGGGGAGCGGGTCTCAACAACGCGAAAGCGTACGCGTCTCGCGGCCCGCCTACCGCGCGCCACCGCCTGCTTGCGGCTCTCGCCGACGGCCAGCAAAGCCCCCGCCCGATCCGACCCCTGGCGTAGCGGCCGGGACTCGTCGCCCGGCTCCCGGTACACGCGCACCCACACGACGCCGTCACTCGCCTCGGCCCGCTCGACGCCTTCGACGGCGTCGACCGTTCCCTCGGGCGCGACGAGGAACCGCACGCACGCGCCGCCGGCGGCGTCTGAGGGACGAAGAGCGTCAGCCGCGATCTCGTCGCCGAAGGCGGCCGCGATCGCGAGCCCGTTCAGATCGACGCCGAGGGCGGCCTCGCAGAGCTCCGCGTCATGCCCCCCGCCGAGCCGCGCGGCCAGCTCGCCGACGAGCGCGCCTTCCTCGCCGACGAGCACCTGCGTGTACGTCGGCCCGTCCCGGACACCGATCGCCTCGGCTGCCGCGTGTGCGACCGAGACCGCGGCCTCGACGACCGCAGGTGGCTCCTCGCTCGGCCAGACGTGGGCGAGCGCGACGCCGAACGCCGGTGGCTCGGCGACGACGCGATCGGTCACGGTGAGCGCGTGGAACGCGCCGTCCACGGAGAAGGCGTTGACCGTCAGCTCCCGGCCGCCGACGAGCTTCTCGACGAGCACGACCGGCCCGCGTGCGGCCTCGAGCGCGAGAGCGAACGCATCGGCGACCTCCTCCGGAGCTTCCACGATCGACAGTCCGCGCTGCCCCTGGCGGTCGGGCGGTTTGACGACACACGGAAAGCCGAGCTCGGCCGCGGCCTCAACCGCCTCGTCGGCAGCCGCGCAGACGCGGAACGACGTGTGCGGGACGCCGGCCCCGGCCAGGCGCTCGCGCTGCTTGAGCTTCGAGACCGCGAGCTGGGCCACGTGGGGCTCGAGCGGATGGGGCAGGCTGTGGCGCGCCGCGATGCGTGCGGCGATCGCGACCGGGAAATCGATGCCGGGAGCGATGACGGCGCCGACCTGCTCCGCGGCCGCCAGCCGGTCGATCGCCGGCTCGTCCTCGACCGACACGATCGCTCGCCGGTCCGCGTGACGGAAGCCGGGCGCGGCCGGGTCACGGTCGACGGCGACGACGTAGAGGCCGCGCTCGGCGGCAGCTTCGAGCAGCCCGAGCTGCCCGGCCCCAGCCCCTAGGACGAGTAGACGCCGACGCTGCGAGCCCGTACCGCCCTCCACCAGGCCTCATTGTCGCGATACCACGCGACGGTGCGCTGGAGCCCGTCCTCGAAACTCGTGCGGGCCTTCCAGCCAAGGAGCCGCGTGGCCTTGTCCGTGGAGCCGATGTGGCGCTGCACCTGCCCCGGTCGCTCGTCCACGTGAAGCTTCAGGGACGACGGCTTGCCGAGCGCATCGAGGACGAGGTCGGCGATCTCCAAGACGGTGAGGTCGACGCCGGTGGCGACGTTGATCACCTGGCCGGAGACGGTCTCGACATCCGCGTCGATGGCGGCCTCGATCGCCTCCGCATCGTCGTCGACGTACAGCCAGTCCCGCGATGCCGAGCCGTCGCCGTGCACCGTCAGCGGCTCGTCCTCGAGCGCGCTCGTGATGAAGCGCGGGACGAGCTTCTCGGGATGCTGCCTCGGCCCGTAGTTGTTGAACGGCCGGAGGATGACGATCGGCAGGCCGTACGTCACCGCATACGCGTACGCCAGCCGGTCGGCGCCGGCCTTCGTCGCCGCGTACGGGCTGCGCGGGTTGAGCGGATGCTCCTCGTCCATGGGCGCATCCTCGGCCGTGCCGTACACCTCGCTGGACGAGATGAGGACGAAACGCTCGACCGGCGTCTCGCGAACGGCGTCGAGGAGGATCTGCGTGCCCTCGACGTTCGTCGTGACGAACTCGGAGGCGCCCTCGCGGATCGACTTCTCGACGTGCGACTCGGCGGCTGCGTTGACGATCACGTCGACGCCGGCCACGACCTCGCGGACGAGCTCGGCGTCGCGAATGTCGCCCTCCACGAAGGAGAGCCGCTCGTGGGACATCACGTCGGCGAGGTTCTCGATGTTCCCCGCGTACGTGAGCGCGTCGAGTGACACGACCTCGTGCGCCGTCGCGGCGAGCAGGTGTCGGACGACGTTCGACGAGATGAACCCCGCCCCACCCGTCACGAGAACGCGTTTTCTCACGGAAGCTCGCGCTCGATGGTGTACAGGGGCCGTCCTTCCACGTCTCGCTGGATTCTGCCGAGATACTCGCCGACGAGGGCGAGGATGAAGCCCTGGATGCCGAGCACGAACACGATCGCCGCGCCGCCGAACAGCGGGCCCGGGAAGTCGTCCTCGCCGATCCAGTAGGCGATGCCGTAGACCCCGAGCGCGAACGCGGCGAGCGAGCAGACGATGCCGAGCGTCACGCCGATCCACTGGATCGGCTGCGGCCAGAAGCCTGCGAGCACGTGCAACGCCAGCCGCGTCAGCTTCAGCGGCGAGTAGCGGGACGCGCCGTGCCTCGGCGCATGCTGGACATCGACTTCGACGACGGTCGCGCCGCCCGAGAGCACGAGCGCCTTCGTGAACTTCTGCTTGCCGATGGCGCCGAGCATGGGCATGATCGCCTCCCGGCGGTACGCGTTGAAGGCGCAGCCGAAGTCGGAGACGGCGACCCCCGTGAACCGGCGCAGCATGCCGTTTATGAGCCGCGAGGGGAGCGTTCTGCCCCACGGGTCGCGGCGGGCAACACGCCGTCCGCTCGCCACGTCGGCGCCGCCGTCGATCGCCGCCACGAGCTTCGGGATGTCCTCGGGCGCGTTCTGAAGGTCGCCGTCCATCGTCACGACGACGTCGCCTCGCGCCCGCGCGAGGCCCGCATGCATGGCCGGATGCTGGCCGAAGTTGCGACGGAAGCGGACGGCCCGCACGCGCGCATCTCCCGTGTGGAAACGCTCGAGCTCGGCGAACGTGCCGTCGGTCGACCCGTCGTCCACGAAGACGATCTCGTACGGCCTGTGCATGCCGTCGAGCGACGAGAGCGTGCGACGGAAGAGCTCGTCGAGCGAGCGCGCCTCGTTGTAGAGCGTGACGACGACCGAGACGTCAGGCCGAGGATCCTCGTGCGCCTCGTGCAGAGGCACACCCATTTCCACAGCCTCCGCCATGGCTCCAGACTGTATCGCCGCGTCAGGGCTTCGTTGCCAGGCCGTCGCCTGTGACGCGTGCTCGCGAGCGCCGGCCGGCGAGACCGACCGCAGCGAGGACGATGAAGGCAGGCGCGACCGGCAGCGCGTACTGAATCACCGCAAACGTCACGGAAGCCGTCGCAACGACGACGACGCCGGCGGCGAGCGATGGCGCGAGCGCCGCCAGTGTGTGCCGCGGCCGGCGCACGGCGACACCGATTACGCCGAGCACCAGCCAGAACAGCGGCGGCGGAAACGCATGCGAGGCCTGTTCGAGGCGGTAGACCAGCCGATCTCGTGAGCTCCACGAAGGAAGCTGCTGGTGGAGCCGTACGGTGTCGCGATTGAAGGCCGCCCACCGCCGCGCGTCCCGAGGATCGTCGAAGACGAGGGTCTGTCCGGCCGCGTCCCACGTCGCGCTCACGCCCCCCCAGAGGGTGTGAATGCTCGGTGCGGCCCTCGATCCCGGGATCGGTTCCCCCTCCGTGGGCGGGCGCAGCCCCTCTGCCATGCCTGTGTCTGGCCCGGAGTCGAGCGACAGTCCTTCGTCCCGTGGCCTGCCGAGGTATGGGTAGAGCCGAAGGCTCCACAACTCTTGCCAGATCGTCTCCACGATCCCGCTCGCAAACTCGCCCGGGTGACGCGTCAATGCTTCGCGAGTGACAACTCCCAGGTCGTAGGAGCCGTCGAGCGAGACGAGGTCCTTGAACATCCGCAGGCTGCCGGAGCGAAAGAACTCGTCGACGTCGATGCCATACGACTTGTAGGGCTCGGTCGGCAGGAGCTCTCGGCGCACGACGCCGGCCAGGACCTGGGACTCGTCGCCGTTCTCCGGCAACACGATGCGGGAAGTGAACGCTCTGAAGAGGAAGGGCCGGGCCGGCTGCGCGCCCGCGCCCGCGCTCCGCACTGCCTCGATCGGATTCGTGCCGCGCAGGCCTTGGACGAGAACGGCGCTCGCGAACACGGCGAGGACACCGAACGCAAGCCGGCGTCGCCACGGACCCTCGAAAGCGAACGGAAGCAGCGCAAGCGCGCCGGCGACGAGCAGGCGATTCGGGCTTGTGGAAACGGCATCACCAAAACGCAGGCGGACGATTGCATCCCAGACCTCGGTGGTTAGCGTGCTGCCCAGGAAGAAGACCGCCGCCCATTGGAGGCGGCGGCTCAGCGGCGCGCGCAAGACGAAAGGGAGCAGCGTGAAGACGAGGAGGACCTGGTTTCCCGGCCGGATCAGCACCAGCACCCCCATGACGACGCCCAACACGAGAAACGCCCGTCGCGATGGTTGGACAATCGCCCGCGTGAGGAGCAACCCCCAGCCGGCAAAGCCGGCAGCGAACAGCGAGTCGCTCGCCAGCTCGTGGAAGAGGATGCTGTACCCCGGAAAGACGAGCAGCAACGCGCTCGCCAGCACCGCCGCCGCCGCACCGAACGCGCGAGCCGCTGTCGCCCAGGCGACGATCGACGCCGAGTAGAGCACCGCGAGCCACGCAGCCACGAACACCCCGCCGATCGAGAGCGGCACGCCCACACCCAACGCCGCGACGGGTCCGCGTGTTGCCACCACCGACGGCAGGATCGGCTCGCCGTAACCAAGCTGCAGGAATGCCTGTACGTACCTGGCCATGTCTCGGCCCGCATAGACCGGGAGCGCCACCGACTCGATGGCGTAGACACACAGACCGACGGCAAACAGCACGACCGCCGAGCGACGCGTCCCCACCCACGGCTCGATACGCCTCCAGCCTCGGCCGAGGCGATCTCCAACTGCGCGCGCCCAGCTCACACAGTCGCCGGCAACGAGCTCTCTGCAGAGGACGCGACGGCGACCAACTCGATGTTCGTCGCGAACCGATTGAGCAAAGGAACGCGGCCGAGTCCGCGGTTGGCAGCCCAGATCGCCGGGGCCATGGCGGTGGCCACGCGGCCCGTCAGTGTCAGCGGAAGCATGTTCGCATAGCGGAGCTCGACCACCTCGTAGCCGTGCCGAGCGAGCAACTGGCGCGCAGACGCTTTCGTGTAGAGGCGATCTTGTGGAGACTGCCCGTGGTAGTAGAGGCCGGCTGCCTTTGCGATCCGTTCGAGGTAGGAGGAGCGGTTCGGCAGCTTGTACACGTAGAGCGTGCCTCGTTGTCGGAGGACGCGCTTCAGCTCGTCAAGGCTTGCGTCCGGATCCTGCACGTGCTCGAGCACGCCGCAGCTCAGGACGGCATCGAAGCAGCCATCCGCGTACGGCAGGCGTATCGGGTCAGAGCTGACATACGCGGACAGATGCGGGAAGCGCGGCAGCTCCTTCAACGCGTCGGGGGAATCCGGACCACGGTAATCGAAGAAATCAACGGTCAGCCCGGCGGCTTGGAGCATGTCGCCGACCTGACCCCAGCCGCAGCCCCAATCGAGGATCCGGCAGGGACCGTCCGCGACGATGCGCCGGACGATTGCCTCGTACTCCAACAACTGGGGCGCCGAACGGAGGATGACGTCGTCACCCCTCGGATTCCCTCGAGTCGCTCCGGAATCGAGCTCGACCATGTCAGATCCCCCCTCCTAGGACGCTGACCGCCAACGCAGGCCGAGGATCGACAACAGAAACGACGTGAAGAACACCTGAGCGCCAACTGCGATCACCGTCGCGGCCACGATTGCGAGCTTTTCCTCTCTCAGCGCGCCGAAGCCCCGCGAGGCCCAGGTGCCGAAGATCACGGCCATGAGGGCGAGGCCCGCCACCACGAGTAGCGCGGCCAGCACGAGCCCGTGCTCGAGCCGCAGGCGCGAGCGGGCACGGTCGAAGAACGGATCCTCCCCGCCTACGAAGTATGCGTTGTAGGCACGCGCGCAAATTCCGAAGCTCACGGCCTGCACGCCCAGGATGACGAGCAATGAACCCCCGATCAGCGAGTGCGTCTGCAGGTCGCGTCCGACCACCGGCACCTGCGCGATGACGACAACGGCGATCGCGGTGCCGGCGACGATCATCAACGTCCCCGGCAGCGTGAAGAGGAAGTTCGGGTGGTAGACGAGGATGATGCGCAGGTGGCGCCAGCCGTCGCGAAACGGCGCGAGCTTCGACTCGCCCACCCTCGGGTGGAGCTCGATCGGTATCTCACGCACGTCCAGGCGTTCGCGCGCGGCCCGAATCACCATCTCCGACGCGAACTCCATCCCCGTGGTTCGCAGATCGAGCACCGGCAGCACATCGCGGCGTAGCGCCCGCATCCCGCAGTGAACGTCCCCGGCGTTCGTCCGGTACAGCATGTTCAGGAATCCGGAGAGGATGGGGTTCCCCACGCGACTGACACGCGACATCGCGCCAGGCTGGATCCCCTTCATTCGATTGCCGACGACGAGTTGGGCGCCGGCGTCGAGCTCCCGCACGAACGAGGGAATCTCGGCGAAGTCATACGTCAGGTCCGCATCGACCATCACGATGTAGTCGCCGCCTGCGGCTTGCAGGCCGGCGAGATAGGCGCTGCCGTACCCACGCCGCGGCTCGCGAACGACGGTCGCCCCGGCAGCAGATGCGATGTCGCCGCTGCCGTCTACCGACCCGTTGTCGACGACGATCACGTCACCCTCGAGGTCGCCGTCCTCGAGAACGGCTCGCACGCGAGTCACGCACTCCGCAATCGTCGCCGCCTCGTTCAGGCACGGGATGACGACGGAGATCCTCCGCTTCCGCTCCGTCATCGCCTCGACAGCCGTTGCCACGGCCCTGAGAGGATACGCCGCGTGCGGATCTGCATCGTCTACGACTGCCTGTATCCATGGACAGTCGGTGGCGCCGAGCGCTGGTATCGCAACCTCGCCGAGCGCCTGTCGTCCGCCGGGTACCAGATCACGTACCTGACACGCCGCCAGTGGGACATCGGCGAGGAGCCGCTGGTCCCCGGCGTGCGCGTAGTCGCCGTCTCGGCGCGCAGCGACCTGTACACCAAGAGTGGGCGACGGCGCATCTGGCCGCCGCTTGCATTCGGCGCCGGCGTGCTCAAACACCTTGCTCGCCACGGCGCCGATTACGACGTCGTGCACACGGCGTCGTTCCCGTACTTCCCGCTGCTGGCCGCTGCGGCTCTCCGGCCACGAAGGGGCTATCGACTCGTCGTCGACTGGCACGAGATCTGGACGAGGGAGTACTGGACGGCCTATCTGGGCGCGATCGGCGGCCTCATCGGCTGGGCGACGCAGCGTGCTGCGCTGCGTGCGAGGCAGCAGGCGTTCTGCTTCTCGCGGTTGCACGAACAGCGTCTCCGCGCGAGCGGCGTCTCGAACGTCGTCCGACTCCAGGGCCAGTTCGCCGGATCGCTCGAGGTCCCGGACCCCGTTCCGGCCGAGGCCTGTGTCGTCTTCGCGGGGCGCCACGTCGCCGAGAAGGGCGTAACCGCCTTGGTGCCGGCCTTCGTGGCCGCACACGCCAGTGTGCCCGAGCTACGTCTCGAGATCTACGGCAACGGCCCCCAGCGACCGGAGGTGCTCCGCCAGATCGAGCAGCTCGGAGTCGAGGAGATCGTCTCTGCACCCGGCTTCGTCGAGGACGCCGTCATCGATCAAGCGTTGCGACGGGCGCTGTGTCTCGTTCTTCCGTCTCGCCGCGAGGGATACGGACTCGTCGTCGTCGAGGCGTCGGCACGCGGTGTGCCCAGCGTCGTCGTGGCGGGACCCGACAACGCCGCGGTGGAGCTCGTGGACGAAGGCGTGAACGGGTCGATCGCTCCATCCGCCGAGCCGAAAGACCTCAGCTCGGCGATCCTCCGTGTCCACGGGCTCGGGCCCGAGCTCAGGCGATCGACAGTCGAGTGGTACAGAGCGAACGCGCACCGGCTCTCGCTGGACTCCTCACTGCACACGATTCTCGGTGTTTATGGCAGCACCTGATCGCCGCGTCCTGCACATCCTTCCCCATCCGGGAGGAGGCGGAGAGACGTATGTCCGGGCGCTCGAGGCAGTTCACGGGTACGTGGTGACGCGCGAGTTTCTCGCCCCGTCGGTACGCATCCGCCTGCCGACTCCGCGAGTCGTCAGCGGCGTCGTGGGTGTCAATCGCGGAGCATCGCGTTACGACCTCGTGCACGTACACGGCGAGGTTGCAGGCACGCTCTCCCTCCCCGCGCTCGCGCGGAACCCGTCGGTGCTGACGTTGCACGGGCTGAACCTCGTTCGCCGTGTCGCGGGCCCGCTCGCCGCCGCTGCACGCGCCAACCTGCGCGCGATCATCGGCGCCGCAGACCGCACGATCTGCGTGACGCAGGCCGAGGTCGACGAGATCGGAGCAGTGGATCCGCACCTTGGCGCCAGGTGCGTGGTCATCCCGAACGGTGTGGAGCTCCCTCCACCTGCCGCGGAAGTCGAGCGGCAGACAGGCCCGAACGGCCTTGGGCATCGCGGACGAGACCGTGCTCGCTCTCTGGGTCGGGACCCTCGACAAGCCCAAGCAGCCCCACGTTGCAGTTCGAGCCGTGATCGCCGGCGCCCGGCGCGACGTTCCCCTCCACCTGGCCATCGTCGGCGCCGGCCCGTTACGCGAGGAGGCGGAGCTTGCGGCCGCCGAGAACCCTTCAGTGATCACCTTCCTCGGGCATCGCGACGACGTGCGACCGTTGCTCGCGGCGGCAGATGTGTTCGTCCTGTCCTCGCTGCGCGAGGGTCTTCCCTTCTCGTTGCTCGAGGCGATGGCGATGGGGCTACCACCCGTCGTAGCGGCGGGCGGGGGCATGGAGGACGTCGTCGGCGGAGCGGGTATCGCCGTCCGGCCAGGCGACGAGTCCGGGTTGACGGACGCGCTCACGACGCTCGCCACTCAGCCGGTGCTCCGAGCCCGCCTGGGCCGCGCCGCCCGCGCACGAGCCGCAGACGACTTCGGCGTCGCGCAGATGCGCGCCCGGACGCGCGAGGTCTACGAGCGGGTGCTTCGGGAGCGGCAGGGCGCCTGACAGTCACGTGCAACGACTCCCTCCACTCGTGCTCGCGTACCACTCCGTGAACCAGGTCGCTCGAGGGCACGACCCCCGCAACCTCGTCGTGTCGCCGAATCGATTCCGGCTACAGGTCGAGAGCCTGCTCGCTCGGGGCTACGCGTTCGTCAAGGTGACCGACTTCGCCGAGCGCCTCCGTATGTCGGGCCCGCCCACCGGCGTATGCGCGATCACCTTCGACGATGGCAGGGCCGACAGCTTGCTGATCGACCTGCTGCGCGATCTCGGCGTCCCCGGCACGCTGTTCGTCTGCCCGGGCCTGCTCGGACAGCCTGATCCGTGGCTGCTCGGCGCGTCGGGAGTTCGTCTCCTGTCTGCGGATGCCCTGCGTGAAGTTGCACGGCTTCCTTTCATCGAGATCGGCTCTCATACGAACACGCACGCCGACCTCAGCACCGCAACCGAGGACGAGGCATACCACGAACTCTCCTCATCACGACAAGCGCTCGAGGACCTGCTGGACCTTCGCATAACGAGCCTTGCCTATCCGTTCTGCCACTACTCCGCGGCCTGTCCGCGGGCCGCGCAGCGCGCCGGCTACACATGCGCGGTCACGTGCGAGGGACGCGGTGGATGGCTCCCGTTCGAGCTGCGACGCGAGGGGATCGCGGCCTGGGACGGGCGTCTCTCGTTCGCCCTGAAGTCCCGGGGCGGAGGTCACATGGTTCATCGCTCGCGTGTCGGACAGTTGGCCTTGCGGCTGAGGCGTGGCGTCGTGGAACGGAAGCTCGAGGCGAAGTAGGCGGCACGCGTTCGAACTTGGAAGCGCGGCGCGGATCGAGGCCATGACCGTCCAAGCTCGACGAGCGGCCCGAGGAAGCCCCGCCCGTACGTCCCAGCGTCCCATGATGAGGTCGATCGTGAGGGCGCTGGTCAAGCTTCCCCTGACATGAGTCGTGTCCGCGAACGCAGCGTGAGCAGGTCGCGGAGCTCGGGCGGGATGGCGCCCAGCAACAGAAGCACACCCGCGTAGAGCCCAGCGGCGACGATGACCGCAATCGGCGTCGGCGCCGGAAGGAGCATGCCGGCGAGGACGGAGAGACCCGCAGCCAGCACGACGGCTGATAGCAACCGCCATGGCTCGCCGAGCCCGAGATCGTTCCGTCCGAGCCCGACGGCAAACCCAGGGACGCTCAGCATCTGGCCGACGAGCACTGCGATCGCCCCGCCGTTCGATCCGTGCGCTGGAACGAGCAGCAGAGCGAGCCCGAGGGTGACCACGAGCACGGCGACGTTGACGGCAAGCACCCAACCAGCTCGGCGTAGGGCGAGCAGCGTGAGCGTCCAGACCGACACGAGATAGCCCACGGCGAGCGTGGGAGCCAGAATCTGCAGGGCTTCGGTCGCGGGCTCGAACTCCGGCCCGGCGAGCAGCCGTATCGCGAGATCTGCCCCTACCAGGGTCAGGACGCTCACGCCCACACCGAAGACGAACGCGGCGTGAATCGTGCGCTCGAGGACGTATCGCAGGCGATCGTGGTCATCTCGGGCGGCGCGAGCGAGCACGGGGAGTGTCGATGCGCTCGATCACGACCCACACGCCGAGGAGTACGGTGATCACCTGGGCCGCGATGGCGAAGTAGCCGACGTCCAGGTCCGTAGCCCAACAGGGGCATTGCGATCAACACGATGCCCGTGGCGCTGATCGCCGTCGCCGCGCCGTAAGGGAGCATGTCTCGCCAGAGCACCCGCCAGAGGGAGACGTCGAATCCGGGCGAAGGCATGCGGCCGGCAACCGCGACCGTGGCCGCAAGCGCGGCCAGCCCGGACCACAAGTAGATCGTGAAGAACGGCAGCATCCCCGCGTCTCCGATCACGAGCAGCACGACGAATGAGACGAGCGCGACCTGCTCGAAGAGGTTCAGGCTCGCCATCGTGCCGAACCGAAGCGATGCCGCCAGCGGGACCGTCAGCACCTTCTGGACGCTCCCGGCGAAGAGTCCGGCGCCGGCGAGCAACGTGCCCCCGACGAGGACAGCTGGGTACCCGACCGCCATCGCAAACAGCCACGCTCCGGCGATGCCCGCAAGCGTGAGCACCATACGAAGACCGAGGATCGCGCGCAGCAGGGCCCGGTGCTCGTCAGACGGTCGTACGGAGTACTCCCGGACCCCGACCGTTGTGAGCCCGCCGTCGGTAAGCGCACCCGCGAGCGGCGATGAGCGAGAAGACCGCGAGGACCCGCCCGTAGTCCACTGCGCCCAGGTGTCGCGTCATCAGCGGCACGGACACGAGCGAGAGCGCGATCCCGACGAGATAGACGCCGCCGCGGAGAGCACCGCCGCGAACCACGGACGAACCGACGGGGGCGTCAAGCAGATCGACCGGCGGTGAGCTCCTCGCGGTCAAGACTTCAGCGTAATCGAGCGTCGGGGCGGCGTCCGACGTCACACCTCGCCTATCGGTGGAGCAGCGGGCGGATGACGCGAGCGCGTTCGAGAGCATCGAGCCGCCGCGCCGCTCGTCCGACATGTCCGCGGAGGCGTACGACCGAGTCCCGCGGGTGCACCTTGCCGGCCTCGGTGGCCAGAGCGACGTCGTCGGCCAGCGTCGGCTTCGGTAGCTGAACGGCCGGATCGCGAAGCCGCTCGCGGACACGCGTGTCAATCGTCAGCGACCCGTCTGCGAGCCCCACCTCGAGCGCCGCATCGTCGACGAGATGCTCGTCGACGACCGTCTCCACGCCACGCGCCCGAAAGCCCGCCACCGCCGCCGCCTGATGGCGCGTCATGCCGATGTCGGCGGGGAGGCTCTCCTCCTCCCGCCGGTACTTCCGCTCGAGCTGCGCCCTCGTGCGAACGGGGAAGTGGAGCACCTCGAACGGCACCCAGTCGCGGAGCGGGACGAGCCTGCTCCCGAACGCCTTGTGATTACCGCGCCCGACGATGACCTTCGGGTCGGCTCGGTGGATGGCCTTGAAGGCGGGCACGTACGTGCTCGTGTCGTCGGTCGACGGCGTACGCCGGACGATCATGCGCTCGTAGAACGGCTGGTCGCCCTCCGGCCGCAGCACGAAATGCCGCCAGAGGCCCTGCACGACGCCGAACCGCGGCGGGACGCTGTCGAGCACCTCACGCAAGGATCCGTCCCGCGGCCACCAGAACTCGTCGACGTCGGAGTTGACGACCCACTCGGCGCCGAAGTCCGTGGCCGCGAGCCTCGCCATCCGCGTCACCCACTCGCGTTGCCGGAACGACGCGCTCGTCTCGCGGAGCACATGGAGATGGCCGGCGCGCTCGTAGCGGGCGAGGACGTCCTCCGTGCCGTCGCACGACATGTGATCTGTGGCGACCACGAAGTCGACGCCGAGCTCGAGGTGGTAGCGGAGGAACTCGTCGACGATGTCGATCTCGTCGCGGACGAGCAGCGTGAGAACGATCACCGGCCCAGCCTCATCAGCGCAGCGTCCTCGACGGCGGCGAAACGGGACTCGAGCGCGCGCAGACGCGCGGTCAGCGTCGTCATCGAGGCGGCCGACCGGAACTCCCCGAACTCGGTGGCGAGCTCCACGTCGTCCGCAACCGCCGACAAGGGACGCTCGAACGGCGTCCGTGCGAGCGCGCAACGAAGCGCGTCGCGGACGCGCGTGTCGTGCGTGAGCGAACCGTCGGCCAGGCCCTTCGCGAGAGCGCCGTCCTCGACGAGCATCGCAGCCACGAAGGCCGACTCGCCGCGCGACTCTATGTCGCGGGCGGCGCGCTGCCAGTGCCTGCCGTGTCCCTCCATGCTCGTCTTCGTGAACTTCCGCGTCGCGTGGGCGGCAGTGCGAAACGGGAAGTGGAGCACCTCGATCGGTATCCAGTCATCCACCGTCGCGTATCCGGGTATGCGCGCCTTGTGGTTTCCGCCCATGACCACCGCGTCCGCGGATGGGCTCTGTGGGCGACCTTCACTGCGGCTTGGTACGGATGGGGCACGTCACGACTCGGCCTGCGCCGCCAGACCATGCGCTCGAAGAACGGTTCATCGTCGTCGGGGCGCAGCACGAAGTGCCGCCAGAGCCCCTGCACCACCCCGAACCGCGCAGGGACCGACGCGAACAGCTCCCGAAACGGAGCGTCCCTCGGCCACCAGAACTCGTCGGCGTCCGCGTTGATGACCCAGTCGGCCCCGAAGTCAGTGGCGGCCAGCCGCGCCATGCGCGTCACGTACAAGGGCTGGTGCCACTCCTTGCGCTCTTCGCGGATGACGTGAAGACAGCCGGCGCGCTCGTACTCTCGGAGGATCTCCGTCGTCCCGTCCTCTGAGAGATGGTCCGTCGCGACCACGAAGTCGACGCCGTTCTCGAGGTGGTACCGGAGATGCGCGTCGAGGATGTCCTCCTCGTCACGGACGAGGAGGGTCATGACGACCTTCACGTCGACTGCGAGCCCCGGCGCACGAGCGAGCGCAGCTTGCTCTTGATGCGGACTCCGAGGTTGTCCTCGAGCACCGCGAGCCGGCGTTCGAGCGAGTCGATGTCGCCGCGGATGCCGAATGCGTCCGCCTCGCCGAGCACCGCAGCATCGACGGCGAACCACGCGTTCTCGGCGACGGTGGGACGCGGAAAGTCGATGTCACGACCCTGGCGGACGGCCTGCAGGGCGTCGCGGAGCCGTGTGTCCGGCTGAATTGTCCCGTTCGCGACCCCTTCGTCGATCGCAGCCTGCGACACCGGCCGCCCGACCGCGACCGACAGGACCTCGATCGGATACCAGCCGCGAAGCGGGCGGAGGGCGGCCCTCGGAATCTCGCCCTCATATCCACTCAGGTCGACCCCTGATCTGTGTGCCAGGCGTCTCGCCGGGCGAGGAGAGCCGGTGGGGTCGTCGAGCATCGCCTGGGCGGCCAGGCGGTGCGTGAGGCGCTGCTCGAAGTCGCCTTCGGAGGATTCGGATAGGACGAGCGGACGCACGAGCGCCTGGACGACGTCGTACTCCGCCGGGATCGCCGACAACACCTCCCGGAGGCTTGCCCCGCGTGGCCACCAGAACTCCCCCGGCGCGGCCGGGAGGATCCAGCCGGCTTGGGTCGTGCCGACCTCGCCCGGGTCGACGATCTCGTCCACGCCGGCGGCGAGATGGAAGGTGCGCTGCGCCTCGAGCAGCTCCGCATCACCGCCGGCGCGGAGCGTCATCACCAGGCGAACGTCGCTCACGCGTGCGAGTCTAGACAGAACGCTTACATCGTTTCTCTACCGTCTCCCGCCGTGGAAACGCTGCTCTTGCGCCATGTCGCCCACGGTCGCGTGTTGACGGCGCTGCCCTCGTTCGTCGTCGACCGGGATGACACGCACCTCGTCACGTGGATCGCCCCGGGAACGCCGATCGCGTATCCGGACGGCCGCGCGGGCGACGGCAGGCTGCTTCCCTTCGACCGGTGGGGCGTCGACCTGCGGACGTGGATCGGGCCCGGCCGGCTGGAGCTGACCCCGTTCGGACGGCGCCACTCGATCCGGCTCATGCGCAGCGCCGATGGCTCGCTCCGCGGCTGGTACGTCAACCTCCAGGCGGCGCTCGCGGAATCTCCGCTCGGCTTCGACACGACGGACTGGCAGCTCGACATCTGGATCCCGGAGGGACGCGAGGCTGAGTGGAAGGACGAGGACGACCTCGAGCGCGCGCTCGAGCTCGGGATCATGACGGAGGAGGAGGGGCGGCTCGCCCGCGAAGAGGGACAGCGCGTGCTCGACGAGTGGCCGTTCCCGACCGGCTGGGAGGACTGGCGCGCTGACCCCGCCTGGCCGCTACCCGCGCTTCCGGACGGCTGGGATGTGGTCTGAAGGCGACGTCATCTGCGTGCGCCAGACGTGGCTCGGCCGCGTCTGGCAAGCGCACGCGTGGTACGTCGTCGCGGACGGAGAAGACGAGCTCGTGCCTCTTCGCGCCGATCGGCGCGGAGGCGTGGTTCTCCGGCATCCCCATTCCCCGCGACGAGTGGACGCTGAAACGGAGCGCGTTCAAGGAGCACCTGCTCCTGCTCGCGCGGCCCGGAGCGGGCTATTCGACGTCACTGATCTGGGAGGCGGGCTGGACACTCCGCGAGTGGTACGTGAACTTCGAGCGGCCACACCGCCCGCGGACGCCGGTCGGCTTCGACTACGTCGACATCGCACTGGACCTCGTCTGCTATCCGGATGGCCGGTGGGAGCTGCTCGACGAGGACGAGCTCGAGGAGGGGCTGGAGAGCGGGGTGCTGACCGAGGAGGACGCGGCCGCAGCGCGCGCGGATGCCGCCCGGATCGTCGAGGAATGGCCGTTTCCGACCGGCTGGGAGGAGTGGCGCCCCGATCCCCGCTGGAAGCCCCCTCGACTCCCAGCGGGTTGGGACGTGGTGGAGGAAACCTGAGTCAGCTCTGGCTGCTCGCCTCGAGCCGCACGCGCGGGAGCCATTCGAGCCAGCTCGGCACGTACCAGTTCCAGCGGCCGAGGAGCGTCATGGCGCTCGGTAGCAGCACGGAGCGAATGACCGTTGCGTCGATCAGCAGCGCGACGGCCACGCCGAAGCCCATCTGCTGGAACATGATCAGGTCCCCGCGGGCGAAGCCGGCGAACACGGCGACGATGATGAGCGCGGCGCCCGTGATGATCCGGGCCGTCGAGGCCACGCCGAAGTGGACGGCATCGCCCGTGTCGTGCGTCTCCTCGTACCGCTCCTTGATCCGGCTGAGCATGAAGACCTGGTAGTCCATCGACAACCCGAACAGGACCGAGAAGAGGAAGAGCGGCACCCAGGCCTCGATCGACTCCACCTCCTGGAAGCCGAAGAGGCCGGCACCAACGCCGTGCTGGAAGACGAGCACGAGCAGGCCGAACGCTGCGCCCACCGACAGCAGGTTGAGTAGCACGGAGAGCCCCGCGATGACGAGCGACCGGAAGACGATCGTCAGCAGTACGAACGTCAGCCCGAGCACGAACGCGATCACGATCGGCGCGGGATCGATGACCGAGTCGAAGTAGTCGATGTTCTCTGCCGTCAGCCCGCCGACGAGCACCTCGGCATCGGCGTCCCGGAAGGCTGTCGGGACGATCCGTGAGCGCAGGTCGCGAACGCCGCCGATCGCGACCTCTCCCGACGGATCGCCCTGAACGGCCACGGTCAGCACCGCCGTCTCGCCGTCCGCGGATCGTTCGATCGTCCCCGCGCCGAAGCGAGGATCGTCCGCGAGGGTGCTGCGGAGGCCGGCGAGCGCTCTGCGAACCGCCGGCCGTCCCGCCTGCTCGGTGACGACGATCTCGGTCGGCTCCGTCGTCGCCTGGGGAAACTCACTCGCAAGCACAGCGAACCCCTGACGGGACTCGAAGCGCTCGGGCAGCGTCGTCACGCCGCTCGTGCCGATCTGCATGCCGAAGATCGGCGCTGCCAGGGCAAGCAGCACGGCGACGGAGAGAGCCATGCTCAACCCCGGCCGCCGTAGCACCGACCGCACAACGGCGCCCCAGAAGCGTCCCTCGGTGCCACCGGTCTGTGACGGGCGCCTACCGATCAACGGGATCCGCAGGGCGTCGACACGGTCGCCCAGCAGGCCTAGCAGGGCCGGCAGCAGCGTGAGCGCGGCGGCCACCGAGACGGCCCCGACGAGGATCGCGCCCACGGCCAGGCTGCGCATGATCGAGCTGGGCACGATCAGCATCCCGAACATCGCGATCACGAAGGCCGTGCCGCTGAAGAGCACGGCACGGCTCGCCGTTCCTCCGGAGGCCGAGATCGCATCGAGCTGCTCCCGGCCGCCATCGCGCTCTTCGCGGTAGCGGGACACCACGAACAGCGCATAGTCGATGCCGAGCGCAAGGCCCATGCCGGTGAGCATGTTCACGACGAACACCGAGAGCTCGAACTCCTGAGCCACGAGCGCCGTGAGGCCGAGCGCGACGAGGATCGAGGTCATCGCCATCAGCAAAGGCACGAGTCCGGCGACGACTCCGCCGAACACGAGCAGCAGGATGATGAGCGCAGCGGGCAGGCCGAACTGGAGCTCGCCGGACTTCAGGTCGTCCTGGGAGAGCTGGTTGAAGTCGTGCTCGCGCGTCTTCTCGCCGGTGACGTTGACCTCGAAAGCTGGGCTCGTGTCGGCTCGCTGCACGGCCGCGATGACGCCTTCCGCATAGTCGGCGTCCGACACGTGGACCAACCCGAGGGCTGCGTGACGGTCCGCCGAGACGATCGGGGCTCCACCGGGCGTATCGATGGCGACGACGCCGTCGATCCGACGGAGCTCGCCGGCGAGCTCCGCGACAAGGGCACGGAATGGCGGCGAGTCGACCGTGTAGCGCTCCGACCTGACGACGACCGCCTCGGTGGCCCGGGAGCGTCCCGGGAACGCTTGCGCCCGAACGTCCACCGCCCGTTCGGACTCCGGGTTGTTCGTCGGCCGCCCTTCGGTCGTGAGGGCATCGCCCAGCAAGGCTCCCACCGCGACGAGCGCGAGGATCGCCGTCGCCGCCCACGCGGCAATCACCCGCCACGGATGCCGGGCGCTCGCGAGCGCGACGGTCTGCGTCGAGATTCTCATCGTCATGCCCCTTCCTCGAACGCCGGCTGGTGACGCCGGGCCGGCTCGGAGCGCCGCGCGGGAATCGTCAAGGCCGCGACGGCGCCCACGGCAACGAGCGCCGCGCCCACCCAGACGGCGGGGACGAGCCCATCGACGAAGGTCTGCGCCGTCTCGTAGCCGCCGAACCTTGCGAAGAGCGAGGCCAGCACGGCGACACCGAACACGCCGCCCAGCTCGCGGATGGCGTTGTTGGCGCCCGACGCCTGTCCTTCTTCCTGCGGCCGCACGGTGCTCAACACCACGTTAGCGACCGGAGCGAAGAAGAGCGCCATGCCGATCCCCGAGAGGATGAACGGCCCGACGAGCTGCTCGTACGGCACGGTGGGCGTGGAGACGGCCGCCATCCAGCCGAGACCGATCGCCTGGAGGCTGAGGCCGACGCCCATGATCCGCTGGCCGCCGATGCGATCGGAGAGCGCGCCGGCGATCGGGGCAACGAAGATCGGCATCGCCGTCCACGGAAGGATCCGCAGGCCGGCCTGGAGCGGCGAGTAGCCCTGCACGGTCTGGAAGAACTGCGCGAGCAGGAAGATCGACCCGAACATCCCGAAGAACATGAAGAACGACGCGACGTTCGCGTGGCTGAAGGTCCGGTCGGAGAAGAAGCGCATGGGCAGCATCGGCTCCCGCGCACGCAGCTCCCAGAGGACGAAGGCGGCGACGAGCACCAGGCCGGCCGTCAGCGACAGCACGATCTCCGGGCTCGCCCAGCCCTGGCCGTTGCCGCGCACGAGGCCCCAGACGACGCCGAGCAGGCCGGCGCTGACGAGCGCGAGGCCACGCAGGTCGAGGCTGCTGCTCGCGCCGTGCGTCTCGTCCAGGCGTCGCCAGGCGAGCGGCATGAGCAGGAGACCG
Organism: uncultured Actinomycetes bacterium; assembly: GCA_963821415.1. Taxonomy (GTDB): domain Bacteria; phylum Actinomycetota; class Thermoleophilia; order Gaiellales; family Gaiellaceae; genus PALSA-612. The sequence goes on from CAWGEE010000043.1 coordinate 73,820, forward strand.
ATCGGCACGTTGATCCAGAAGATCCATTGCCACGACAGCCCTTCGATGACGGCGCCCCCGACGAGCGGCCCGAGGGCGACGGCAAGGCCGCCGATACCACCCCAGGCGCCGAGCGCGAGCCCGCGGCGCTCGGCCGGGACCGATGCGCTGAGGATCGTCAGCGTCAGCGGGGCGATGATCGCCCCGCCCATGCCCTGGAGGGCGCGCGCGGCGACGAGCGCCTCGATCGTGGGCGCGAGCGCGGCGAGTGCGGACGCTGCGGTGAAGACCCCGAGGCCGATGACGAACATGCGCCGCCGTCCGAACCGGTCACCGAGCGCCGCGCCCGTCAGCAGGAAGACCGCGAAGGTCAGGGTGTACGCGTTGACCGTCCACTCGAGGCCTTCGATGGACGCACCGAGATCCGTGCGGATGACCGGCAGAGCCGTCGAGACGACGAGGTTGTCGAGCGTGACCATGACGAGCGCGATCGACGTGATCACGAACGTCCAGAAGGTTCGGTGTCCGATGCGGTCTACCATCGTTCCCCTTGTGACTAGTGACTACTTACTCACTTCACGCTTCAAAAAAACACGCCTTCTATGCGTCCTTCATGCAGTTCTCGACCAGCCGCTTCGCCCACGGCCGGTCGTAGTCGTACAGGCCCATCGAGGTCATGACGTTGATGAGCATCCCGATCGCGAAGAACTCCACGACCCGCTCGCCGGAGACGCCCTTGCCCTCCACGAGCTCGACGAGCCGGCCGAAGCCCGAACGCATGACCTCGCGGATGTCCGGGTCGTCGCTGGCCGCGTAGCCCTGCATCTGCGCCTGGAGCCGGCGCGGATCCTCGGCGATCATCTGCTTGTAGGCCATGCCGATCGCCTCCAGCGCCTCGTCGCCGGACAGGCCCTCGGACGCCGCACGGAACTTCTCGTACGTGTCCGCGAGGCAGCGCTCGGCGGAGGCGAGGTACAGGCCCTTCTTCGTGCGGAAGAGGCGGAAGAGATAGGGCTGGGAGATGCCGACCGTGCGCGCGATCGTGTCGGTCGACGCGCCCTCGTAGCCGTGTCTAGCGAACTCCGTGAGAGCTGCGTCGAGGATCTCCTCGCGCCGCTCTTCGGCCGTCTTCCTCGCGTCGCGGTGACCATGCGTTGTAAGTTAACACTCACTACCTAGAGATGTCAAGACGGGATTTCGCTTCCGAGCCGAACGGCGGTATGCGCCACCAGCGCCGGATGGGCCGACGAGAACCGGACTGGACGACGCCGCCTCGCTTGCCGGCCGCCCGCGTAGACGCGCGAAGCCAGCCAGCGTGCGATCGGCGGCCAGACCCATGGTGTCGATTGTCTGCCCCCCGGGACGCACGAGCAGCGCGGCGACAGTGCCCACGCGGGGGTCGTCCGTCAGGGGCTTGACGATGTTCGCGAGAAAGTCATGGTGCACCTCGACATCGTTGTTGAGCACGACGATCACGTCGCCGGTTCCCGCGGAGACTCCGCGGTTACATGCGACCGGGAAGCCGAGATTCCCGTCCAGTTCGATCACTTGGACATCCGGAAAGGACGCGCGGATCTTGTCGGGCGTCCCGTCCAGCGAGGCGTTGTCAACGACCGTAACCGTGTGGGCGACTGTCTGCGCGCTCAGGTGCCGAAGACATCGCTCGGTGAGCTCCCAGCGCTCGAGCGTCGGGATGACGACGTCGATCGAAAGCATTCTTCATACCGTAGACCGGCGAGCGTGGAGATTGTCGCAGGTCCCAGTGGAGACTTCCGATCGAAGCCGTCGCCGGTGCTACCCGAACCGCGCAGCCGGCGTGGCTGCGGAAACGGAGCGCCTGTCCATTAAACGCTGAGGAGCGCGGCGGCCTGATCGGCGAGATCGTGTGCCGGCATGCAGACGCCGCCGCGCGCGTGGATGGCGTCGATGAGCGCTCGCGTAGAGCCGATCCCAACCGCCCGACGTCGCCGGGTCGAAACGGTCCGTGTGCCACAGGATCGAGAAGCCGCCGCCGTGCTCCGCCGCCCAGTCGAAGAGCGCCAGCAGGCGGCGCTCGGCTTCCTTCACGGACAGCCCGAGATAGCGCGGCTCGGCAAGCGTGACATCCATAGCCGCGAGCGGGATCTCGACGAGGTCGACCGGGCGCTCGCGATCGAGGTCCCATGGCCTGAACGGGTGCGCAATGCCGGCGCGGAACCCCGGCGCGCCGCCGAAGCCGAGGCTCGAGTCGTAGCCGAAGCCGAGGTCGGCGAGTGGGGCGAGGTTCGTGTGCGGGTCGACGCGGAGGTAGTGGTAGCGCTGGCCGTGAAGCGTCGCGCCGAGCCGCTCGAGCTCGGCCTTCTCCTCGGCTATCAACGCGGGGTCGAACGCCGCCTCGTAGCTCGCATGCAGGCCGATTTCCGCGCCGAGGCCGAGCAAGGTCTCGACGACCCGGGGGCGCAGTCGGTCGTAGTCCTCCGGGGAGGGCCCGTCCTGCACGACCCGGTGCGCCGCCATGAGAAAGAAGACGGACGGAGCTCCGCGACGCCGCTCCAGGTCGGCCAGGCGCTCGAAGCTGAAGTTCGGGTCGGTGCGCGCGCAATCGGTGGACGGGCATGGCCGCAAGTCCTCGCACCTCGCGCCAGGCAGCGCCACCTCTCCTCTCGTTCACGGCGGCCTTCAACCGGCCGGCGCCGAGCCGAACGCCCTTCCTCGTCCAGCGCCAGGGGATGTCGACGTCGTGGCTCAGCGCTACCGCGAAGCGAGCGCCGCCCCAGCGCGGCGGCTCGAGGCCGAGCTTCCGGCGCAGACGCTCGAGCGGCGGATCGAGCGGGTCGAGGCACGTGGCGGAGGCGGGGAAGCGGCCGTGCTCGTCGCGCGGTCCCGCCCGTTCCTCGATACGCGCGAGGTGGAAGAACGCCTCCGCGAGATCGTCGCCCTGCGGGCGCTCGCCTCGCTCGACCTGCTCCCAGGCACCCTCCCGGTACGGAACGTCGTCACCGAACCCGAGGTCGTGCGCGCCGAGCGTGTCGAGCACCCAGCGGGCGCGCCGCTCCACCTTCGGCGGGATCAGCGGAGCGCCGCCTTGACGACCCGGGCGAGCTGGGCCGCGCCCGGCTTCGGATCGTCGAGCGAGAACACCGGCTCGACGTACGGCGGTCGCTGGAAGGCAGGACGCTCTCCCGCCAGCAGGGTTATCGCCCAGCGCCCCCGCTTGCCCTCGGTCGTCACCGGTGCCGGCGATCGACCCAGCAAATCGAGATACGAAATGCGTGCAAAGTCCACGCCGAGCGCAGCGGCCAGCCCGTGCCAGAGCCACAGCCGAGGGTTCACCTCCATGAGCTTGAACCGGCCGTCGCGCGGATCGCGCTTGAACTCCACCTGAGACACGCCGTGGAAGTCGAAGGCCCGTAGCAGACGCAGCGCGGCGTCCACTGTCTCCTGCATCCAGACGGCCTCGCCGACCCGGCACGTGCCGATGCCCGGTGGCGACTGGCGGAGCTTGCGGCCGCTGAACAGGCCGAGGACAGCGCCGTCGGCGGCGACGTAGCTGCCGACGGTGTAGAGCTCCTCGTCGCCGCCCGGAACGAGCTCCTGCACCATCGGTTCGAACGGCTCGGCCCCGGCATACGCGCGCTCGAGCTCTTCCGGCGTCTCGCAGCGGAAGGCCTGGCGGCGAAAGCGGCGCCTGAACTCGTCGGGGTTCGAGGGCTTGACGAGCAGCGGGTAGCCGATGCGAGCCGCCTCCTCGAGCGCCTCCTCGCGCGATCGAGGATGGGCGGTGTCCGGGACGTCCACCGCGACCGCCGCAGCCCGGTCGAGCTGCTCGCGCTTGCTCTGGACGAGGGCCAGCGTCTCCCTGTCGGGGAAGGGATAGAGGAACCGCTCGCCGAGCTCGTCGCGGTGGCGGCCGATCGCGTTTACCGGCGGATCGTGCGTCGGGAGGATCGGCGTCGGGCGGCCGATCGCATCGCCGAGGTCTCGAAGAAGCGAGACGTATGCGGCCGGGTCGGTTCCAGGGTCGGGCGACGCGACCTGCATGGCATGGCGCGAGCGAAAGCCGAGAGCGCTCGGGCGGTGGTCGACCGCGAACACCGGTACGTCCATGCGGCCGAGCGAGCGGATGGCCGTCAGGCCGTTGACGAAGGAGGCGTCGCAGACCACGGCCGGCGGGTGAGCGCCGGAGCGGGCGTAGGCCGAGATGCGCTCGCGGTCTGGCATCGAGGGGCGGCCCACCGCGTGGATTCTAGGAGCGGCTCCTTGGGTACCCTAGAATCATGCGCATCTTCCTTGCAGTTGCCGCGATCGCAGCCACGGTCGTCGCTGCTGGGTTCGCATCCACGTCGGCCCGGCCCGTTGCACTGACGATCACGTACTGGGCTAACGAACAGTCGACGGCAGCGCCCGACCGATGGACGCTTAGGTGCAATCCGCTCGGCGGCACGCTGCCGAGTCGGAAGCGTGCGTGCGCGAAGCTTTCCACCCTCACCGTGGGCGCATTCGCCCACGTCCCGATCGATGCGATCTGCACGCAGATCTACGGCGGCCCGCAGAAGGCAGTCGTGAAAGGCACGATCGGCTCGCAGCGCATCTGGTCGTCGTTCAGGCGCCGCAACGGGTGTGAGATCTCGCGGTGGGCGCGCTTCGTGCCGTGGCTGTTGCCGCCCGGCGGCGTCAATCAGATCACCGTCCCGTAGCCGGGGCCTCCCCTCGCCTCCTCCCGGTTTCACGGTATCGAGGAACCACGGACCGGTGTGTTCCAGGTCCGTGCCGAATGTGTGACAAGTGATCGGCCGCCCGCCGCGGCATCTACGCTCACGCGCGTGCCAATCGAGTACACGACCTCGCTCGACGGTGTAGAGCCCGCGCACTTACTTGGGTTCTTCGACCGCTGGCCGAAGCCGCCGCCGCCCGAACGCCACCTGGAGATCCTGGAAGGCAGCTACCGCATCGTCCTCGCCCGCGAGGCCCGCTCGCCACGGGTCGTCGGCTTCGCGAACGCGCTCTCCGACGGCGTCCTCTACGCCTTCATTCCGTTGCTCGAGGTACTGCCGTCCCACCGCGGCCGCGGCATCGGTTCAGCGCTCATGGAACGGCTCCTCGACGAGCTCGGAGACTTCTACGCCGTCGACCTGATGTGCGACCCGGAGCTCCAGCCGTTCTACGAGCGGTTCGGCATGCACAGAGCAAACGGGATGATCATTCGCCGCCGATGACGGGGCTCGGCGGCCAGATCACGCGCCTCGCCCAGCACTCGGCGATCTACGGGCTGGGCGGCCTGGTGTCCCGCTTCGTCGCGCTGCTGCTGCTGCCGCTCTACACGCGCTACCTCACGCCGGCGGACTACGGCGCCGTCGAGACGCTCGTAGCCCTCGCCGCCATCCTCGCCACGATCCTCCGCCTCGGCATCGCCAGCGCGTTCTTCCGCTTCTACTTCGACTCGACGGACCAGGCCCACCGCCTGCGCGTCGTCCGCACGTCCTTCTGGTTCACGATGACGATGGCGACCGTCGGCCTCGTCCTCGGCCTCGCCCTCGCCGGCCAGATCTCCGAGTGGCTGTTCGACACCAACGACCGCACGACGCTCGTGCGCATGGCGTTCGTCCTCCTCTGGGCGCAGATGAACTTCGAGCAGATGACAGCGCTCTTCCGCGTCGAGGAGCGCGCCGTAGCGTTTACGGCGGCGACGCTCGCCAACCTCGTCATCACCGTCGCGGCGACGGTCGTCTTCGTCGTCGTGCTCGACTGGGGCGCAACCGGCGTTCTTGCAGGCAACTTCACGGGCACGCTCACCGTTTACGCGGCCCTGCTCGCCTACCGCCACCAGCAACTGGGGCTCACACTCGACCGCCCGCTTCTCCGCCGCATGAACCGCTTCGGGCTGCCGCTCGTCCCGTCGATGCTCGCGCTGTGGATGTTGAACTTCGGCGACCGCTTCTTCATCCTCAAGCTGGCGGACGCGAGCGAAGTGGGCGTCTACTCGATCGGCTCGCGCATCGCGTCGGCGATGGTGCTGCTCCTGACCGCGTTCCGGGGCGCCTGGCCGGCGTTCGCCTTCTCGATCGAGGACGACGATCACGCGCGGCGCGCGTACTCGTACGTGCTCACGTACCTGCTCTTCGTCGCGTCGTGGGCCGCGCTCGCACTCGGACTGCTCGCCCCGTGGATCGTGGAGTGGTTGACGACTCCCGCCTTCTACGCCGCGTCCGACGTGATCGGCCTGCTCGCCTTCGGCGCCGTCGCCTTCGGCGGCTTCATCGTCGTCTCCATCGGCCTCGGCCGGACGAAGCGCACGCAGTTCAACTGGGTGGTGACGGGGAGCGCGGCCATCGTGAGCATCACGCTCAACCTCCTGCTCATCCCGCCGTACGGCATCGTCGGCGCGGGCATCGCCAACCTCTGCGCCTTCACCGTGATGTTCATCGGCATCACGTGGTGGTCGCAGCGCGTGTTCTGGGTGCCCTACCAGTGGCGGCGCGTGGTGACGGTGATCGGCACCGCAGGCGGTCTGACCGTGCTCGGCAAGGCGCTCGACGTGCCGCTGGCGGCAGCGATCGCGCTCGTCGTCGTCTACCCGCTCGTCCTCTGGCCGCTCCGCTTCTACCTGCCGAAGGAACTGGCGCAGATCAGAGCGCGAGCTGCTCGAACCGCGCCGTGAAGTGGCGCAGCGACGACGGCTGCCACTTGATCCGGTAGCCGCGCAAGAGCGGCGTCCGCTCGACGACCTTCTGCGCCACCTCGATCACGTAGTCGACGTGGCTCTGCGTGTACGTCCGGCGCGGGATCGCCAGCCGGACGAGGTCCATGGCCGCCGGCTGCTCGCTGCCGTCCGGGCTCCGCCCGAACATCACCGTCCCGATCTCGCAGCCGCGAATGCCGCCGGCCACGTACAGCTCGACCGCCAGCGCCTGCCCCGGGTACTCGAGCGGCGGGATGTGCGGCAGTAGCGACCGCGCATCGATGTAGATCGCATGGCCGCCGAACGGCCGCACGAGCGGCATGCCCGCCTCGAGCAGCCCGTCGCCGAGATAGGCCGTGGAGCGCGTGCGGTAGCGGAGGTAGTCGTGGTCCACCGCTTCCGCGAGGCCTTGCGCGATTGCCTCGAGGTCGCGCCCGGCGAGACCGCCGTACGTCGGAAAGCCCTCCGTGAGAATGCCGAGCGCGCGGCACTGGTCGGCGAGCTCCGCGTCGTTCATCGCCACCCAGCCGCCGATGTTCGCCAGCGGGTCCTTCTTCGCGCTCATCGTCATGCCGTCGGCAAGCGATGCCGTCTCGCGGACGATCTCGGCCACCGTGCGGTTGCCGTATCCGTCCTCGCGTTCCCGAACGAACCACGCGTTCTCGGCGAAGCGGCAGGCATCGAGGAAGAGCGGCACGCCGTGCTTGTCACAGACCGCGCGCACCGCGCGCAGGTTCTCGAGCGACACCGGCTGGCCGCCGCCCGAGTTGTTCGTGATCGTCACGAAGACGACGGGAACATCGCCGGCGCGCTCCGAGAGCAGGGCCTCGAGCGCGGCGGTGTCCATGTTGCCTTTGAACGGGTGGAGCGCCCCAGGGTCGCGGCCCTCGGCTATCGGCAGGTCTAGCGCCTCCGCGCCGGTGTGCTCGACGTTTGCCCTCGTGGTGTCGAAGTGCGTGTTGTTGGGGACCACCTTCCCCGGCCCGCCGAGCACCGAGAAGAGGATCCGCTCGGCGGCACGGCCCTGGTGCGTGGGAATCACGTGCTCGAACGGAAAGAGCTCCTGGACGGCGGCGAGAAAGCGATACCACGACGGCGAGCCGGCATAGCTCTCGTCGCCGTGCTGGATGGCCGCCCACTGGTCGCGAGACATCGCACCGGTCCCCGAGTCGGTGAGGAAGTCGATCAGCACCTCGTTCGCGGGCAGCTTGAAGAGGTTGAAATCGACCGCCGCCACCGCCGCGCGCCGCTCCTCCTCGGTCGTCAGCCGCAGCGGCTCCACCGAGTGGATCCGGAACGGCTCGATGATCGTCCGGAAGCTCAAGCCGTCATAGGTGCGACGTGACGCCGGCGAGCCCGGGGTCGCCCTCGGCAGGCTCGTACCACGAGTACGCGTAGCGTCCGTCGTCGAGCTCGCCGGCGAACGCCGAGAGCCTGAGCGGCCGGAACGTGTCGCACATCACCGCCAGCTCGGTCGTCTCCGCGACGCCCAGCGACTTCTCGGCGAGGCCCGGCTGCGGCCCGTGCGGCAGGCCGGACGGATGGAGCGTGATCGAGCCCACCTCGATCCCCTTGCGCGAGCCGAAGTTGCCGGAGACGTAATAGATCATCTCCTCGGACTGGAGGTTCGAGTGGTGGTACGGGATCGGGACGGCCTCCGGGTCGAAGTCCAGCTTGCGCGGGCAGAACGAGCAAATGACGAAGTTCTGGCCCTGGAACGTCTGGTGCGCCGGCGGCGGCTGGTGGATGCGCCCCGTGATCGGCTCGAAGTCGTGCACCGAGAACGTCCACGGGAAGAGGTAACCGTCCCAGCCGACGACGTCGAACGGGTGGTAGTCGAGGACGTAGGTCTGGTAGCCGCCCCGTACGCGCACCTTGACGACGAACTCGCCCTGCTCGCGGATCGTCTGCAGCTCCGTCGGCGGATGGATGTCGCGGTTCGAGTACGGCGCGCCCTCCAACAGCTGCCCGTACTCGTTGCGGTAGCGCCGCGGGATCGTGAGCAGGCCCGGTGACTCGAACACGAGATGCCGCTGCTCGCCCTCGGGGACGAAGCGGTAGGTCGTGCCGCGCGGAATCATCACGTAGTCGCCGTCGCGGTATCGCAGGTTGCCGAACGTCGTCTCCAGCGTCCCCGAGCCCTCGTGCACGAACACGCACTCGTCGTGCTCGCCGTTCCGGAAGAAGTAGTCCATCGTCGACGCCGGGCGGCAGAGCGAGATCTCGACGTCGTCGTTCCACATGAGCACGCGGCGCCCCGAGATCTCGTCGCCGGACGGCTCGGTGCCGTACGTCGCCAGGTGACGGTGCGCGTGCGCCTCGGGCACCCACTCCTCGTGCTCGATCGGCTCGAACTCGCCGAGCTCCTTCACACGGCAGGGTGACTGGAGGTGGTAGAGGATCGACTCGTTGCCGGTGAAGCCCTCCAGGCCCATGACCTCCTCGGTCAGGAGCCGGCCGTTGTCGCGGAAGACGATGTGGCGCTTGCGGGGAATGTCCCCGAGACGGACGTAGAAGGGCATCGTTCCGACCTCCCTTACAGGTTTCGAAGTCTCCTGAACCCTACTCGCGCAGGCGCACCCTCTTCGCCCAGGCGATCGCGCCGACGACCGCGTAGAAGCCCAGGCGCGGCTTCATCGAGCAGCAGCCGGGGCACTTGCACGCGGGCGCGGCGTTCAGCTCGTCCGCGTAGACGCGCGGCACCCAGCGCGGCCCGCCCCAGCGCAGGTCGAAGGCGAAGTTGCGAACGACGTGCGCCCAGATCAGCCACGCCGTCCAGCGGGCGATCCCGTAGAAGTACGACGCGCGGTAGAGGGCGATCAGCACGTTCTCGGACACGTACCGGCCGGCCCAGCGCCAGAACGGGTCCGCGGCGACGATCGTCTCCCGGAAGTACGCGCGCGTGATCACACGCCAGCTGAGGAGCGCCCACACGACGAAGACGCCGTCCCAGACGAAGCCGAGCCCCGAGAAGTACGCGCCGGCGTCGACGTAGCGGCCGGTCTGGCCCGCGTACGCCCAGGCGCCGACCGCGAACAGGTGGTCGGTGAACGGGAAGAAGAGCATCGTGCCGACCGTGTCTCCCATGTCGGTGAAGGCATGCGCCCACTGCCCGATCACGTAGCTGTACGCCACGACCTTGTTCCGGAAGATCGCGTAGAGCAGCAGTCCCGACGAGCACGCCGAACGTCAGCGAGTGCGTGAAGCCGACGCCTGGCCAGCCGCGGTGGAACTGCGCCGGGTTGTCGGCCTTCAGCTCCCAGCCGGCGAGCCCGACGCCGTAGACGAACCACTTCGAGAGCAGGTCGGGCGAGTACGAGCCGATGAGCAACGGCACGAACGCCACCTTCTTGCCCATGTGCTTCTGGATGACGTACGGCTCGAGATCGTGCGCCGCCCAGCTCATCGGCGGAGGAGGCGGACGAGCGCCGGGAGCGCCACGACGCACAACAGGAGGTAGCCCGCGGCAACGAACCAGGAGAAGAGGAACTCGGGAAACGCCACGCCGATCGCCGACGTAGACGACGCCGGCGGCGAGATAGAGCGCGAGCTCACGCCACCCCGCCGTCAGCGCTGACCGCGCTCCCTCAGGCGACGATCCGGTAGACCTGGAAGCACTCCGCGTATTCGCGGTTGACGTTCACGCCGTGCATCCGGGCGAGGTTACGGATGTACTCGGGATCGGCGTAGCGCCGGTGCTGCTGGGAGGCGTACTTCGCGAGCGCCGCGATCTTCCGCTCGACGTGCGGCTCCTCGAGGGCCACGTACGCCTGGTACGCGAAGTCGAAGTTGTTCCACGGCACCTCGTAGCCGAGGATCGTCGTGCGCTTGAAGGCGCGCAGCCCTTCGGCGGCGATCACCTGGTGGTCCTGGTGGACGTCGTGGAGCGACGGCTGGAAGACGATGTCCGGCCGCCATTCCTCCCAGAGCCCGATCAGCAGCTCGAGGATGTCCTGGCGGTGCACCGGGAACGTCCGTACCTCGAAGTCGTGGACGTCGAGGTTCGACTCGGGGATGCCCAGCTGCGCGGTCGCCTCGCGCACCTCGCGGGCGAGCGTGTCGGGCGCGAAGCCCTCCGGCAGCGACTTCGTGGCGATGGAGAAGGCGACGTAGCGCACCTCGACGCCCTGCTCGACGAGCCGCGCCATCGTCCCGCCGCAGCCGAACTCGCCGTCGTCCGTGTGCGGCGCGAGAACCAGCACGCGCTTGGCGGCGGTGAGCATGGCGGGATTCTCTCATGCCGACTCCCCGTTACGCTCCGCCTGCCCATGACGCACGAGTGGCTGGCCGAGGTCGCAGCGCTGGTAGGAGCCGCGGGCGCCGCGCTCGTGCTGCTCGGGACGCCGCGACGGCTCCAGCTCGCCGCGGGATTCGCGCTGCTGGCCGCCGCGATGGCGATGCTCGTCGTGGCGCTGCTGCCGCGCGACGACCTCGACCAGCTCGTGTCCGCGAAGGGTCTTGCTGCGCTCGTGGTGGGGGCCGGGGCAGCCGTCGCCGGCGCCTGGGCTTTCGTCCGCTACCCGGCCACTGTCCCCGTCGCCCTGCTCCTCGCCGCCCCGTTTCGCCTGCCCGTGGAGCTCGGCAGCCAGGACGCGTTCCTGCTGTTGCCGCTCTACGTCGTGCTCGCCGCCGCCTCGCTGGCGCTGCTCTACCGCGCTTTCCGGGGCGAGAAGATGGCGGCGATCCCGCTCTGGATCGCCGCGCCGGCGACCGCGCTCATCGGCTGGGCCTCTCTTTCGCTGCTCTGGGCGGTGGACCCGGAGGAAGGGTCGATCGCGCTGCTCTTCTTTCTCTTCCCGTTCGTGGCTTTGCTGGCGGTCGTGGCGCGATCGCCGTACGCGCCGTGGCTCCCGCGGGCGCTCGCCTTCTGCCTCGTCGGGCTGGCGACCGTCTTCGCCGCCATCGGTCTCTATCAGGCGTGGACGCACACGCTCGTCTTCGCGCAGGACCTCCGTGTCGCGAACGCGTACTCGACGTACTTCCGCGTCACGTCCCTCTTCAAGGACCCGAGCATCTACGGCCGCCAGCTCGTTCTCGCCCTGACGCTGATCGTCGTCGTGCTCTGGCTGCGGCGCATGCGACCTCTTCCAGCCGCCGTCCTCGCGGGAGTGATCTTCGGCGGCCTCTACTTCTCCTACTCGCAGTCCAGCCTGCTCGTGTTGTTCGGGACGGTGCTCGTAGTCTCCGTCTCGCTCGCCGAGCGGCCGAGCCGGAACGTCGTCATCGCAGTCGCCGCGGCGGTGACGCTCGCAGCGAGCGCGATCGCCGTCGCGTCGGTCAAGGACGACGGCCTCACAAGGGCGACGAGCGGCCGGACGCGTCTCGTCTCCGTCACCGGGCACGTGATCGCCAACCACCCCATTGTGGGCGTGGGCATCGGCAGCCAGCCGCTCGCCGCGAAGCGGGAGCTGGAGACGCGGCGGCGCGCGGCCAAGAACGCGTCGCACACGACACCGCTGACGGTGCTCTCCGAGCTGGGCGCCGTCGGCTTCATCCTCTATCTCGCGTTCCTCGCCGGAGCGGCGAGGCTGCTCTGGGAGGCGTTCCGGCGCGATCGCATCTTCGGCCTCGGGCTCGCCGCCTGCTTCCTCGTACTGCTCCTCCACTCGCTCTTCTACTCCGGGTTCTTCGAGGACCCGGTCATGTGGGGCGTGCTCGGTGTCGCCGCGATGCTCGTCGCCCGGGTACCGCGAGCCGCGGACGAGCCGGACGCCATACCCGACGGTTCGCTGCTCGGTCGCGTCGCGGGCCGCTGGCACACTTAGCCGCGACCGCCCGGTCTCGCCCATATGCGCAAGACGTTGCTACTCGCCGCCGCAGGCGGCCTCGTGCTCTGCATCGCCGTCCTGGCGGCCGGGTGGCTGCTGGTCGTCGACCGCTCGACGCCTCAAGGGGCCATCGACACCGACCTGGAGGGCGTCACGACGCTGCAACCCACGCGTCCCAGGAAGCCGAAGAAACCGAAGCCGCCTCCTCCCCAGGAGGTCGTGGAGCGGCCCTGCTGGAACGAGTTCGGGGGCAATCCGCAGCGCTCGCTCTCGCGCGTGCGCATCCAGCTCGGCCCGCCGACGAGGCCGCTCTGGGCGCGGGCGATGGGCAGCTACATGGAGTATCCGCCCAGCTATTGCGACGGCACGCTCTACGTGAATACTGTCGGCGGTCGAACCGTTGCCCTCGACGCGGCAACGGGAAAGCCGCTGTGGTCGCGCGCCGGCGGGACCAAGGCGTCCACGCCCGCGGTAGCCGGACAGCGACTGATCGTCTCTTCGCACGACGGGTCGGTGACTGCGTTCGACCGCTCGAACGGGCGGCGGCTCTGGCAGCTGCGGACGAGCGCGAAGGTCGAGTCGTCTCCGGTCGCGATCGGCAACACGGTGTACTTCGGCGCCACGGACGGCCGCGTCTTCGCCGTGAACGCGAGCTCGGGCGCCGTCCGCTGGGCCTACCGCACGGGAGGCCGTATCAACTCGAGCCCGTCCATCTGGGGAAACCGGCTGTGCGTGACGAACTACGCGGGCGCGGTCTTCTGCCTCGACCGCCAGAACGGACGAAAGCTCTGGAGCCGGTACTTCCGCCGAGACTTCTTCCGCTACGAAAGCTTCTACGCCAGCCCCTCCACCGACGGGCGGCGGATCTTCACCGTGGCGCGGTCGGGGAAGGTCTACGCACTCGATGCGCGCGACGGGGACCAGATCTGGACGGGTCGCGTCGGCGGCTACGGCTACCCGACGCCGGCGGTCGCCGGAGGGCGTGTGTTCGTGGGCGGCTTCGACGGAGCGCTCCGCGCGTACAGCGCCGCCACCGGGCGCGAGCTCTGGCGACGCTACGTTCCCGGTCGCATCGGCAGCGCTGCGGTCGTCGTGGGCAACCTCGTGTTCTTCTCCTCGCTCGAGACGACCACGTATGCCGCGCGCGTCACGGACGGCAGGATCGTCTGGAAGATCGGCTTGGGCAAGTACTCGCCGGGCATCGCCACCGACCGGCACTACTACTTCTCGCTCAACGGCATGCTCATAGCGTTCAGAGCCCGCAACAGCCCGCCCGAGCCGGTGCTTACAGCCGACGGTGACGACGGCGCCAAAGGGGTGAAACGCGCAGGGCCCGCGCGGAGGCGTTCCAAGTCGTGATCCGGGCGCCGTACCACGCGCGCTCCAGACGCCCGCGCAGGTTCGGTCGCCCGCTCGTCTCGTAGCCGAGCTCGGCCAGCAGGTCGCCGGCGACGCGCTCGAACGCCTCGACGTCGGCCGCAGGCATGTCGGTCCGCCAGTCCCGGAGTCCCGGCGTCGGCGGTCGGGTCAGGCTCTGCTGGTGCGGCTGGCGCGCGACGTCCACGCTGCCGGCGTAGTCGAGCATCGCGGGCTCGAACGAGAGGCCCACGTGGTCGCAGATGTCGCGTAGTGAAGCCTCTGGCTCGGCGACGAGCCGTTCATAGCGCAGCTCGAGGTAGCGCGGGCCGATCCGGCTGCCTAGGCCACGGGCGGCCATGAGCTCTGCCCGCCACTGGCAGGCGAAGCCGGCGGCGTCGCGCGGATAGGCCCACGAGCGCGTGACGATGCCCTCGGGCATCTCGGCGAAGGAGAGCGCGCAGTCGCGGCCGTCGCGGATCAGGTGGACATAGAGCGCCGTTGGGAAGAGGCGCTCGAGCATCGATAGACGCTGCATGTACATCGGCGTCTTGTCTCCCCAGCGCGCCTTGCCCCGTGCCGCCGCGTACGTCTCGTAGACAGCGGCGATCGCCTCGCCCGGCGCCTGGTCGGGCCGCAGCCTGACGCGCACGGCCTCGACGTCCACGCCCCATTCGCGGAGCGTGGGCAGGCGCCGTAGATCGTCGACGAACGCTTCGACATCGATCGGGCCGCGATGGCGATCGGCAAGCTGCGGGATGAAGTACGACTCGTCCGGCACTGCGAGCTGCGAGTGGCGATCGAGCATCACCCGGAGCAACGTCGTCCCCGAGCGCCGCACGCCGAGCACGAAGACCGGCGGGGCGGTCACGCCGGGCGGACGAACAGCAGGCCGCGGGCGGTGTGGCCGCCGGCGGTGGCAACGACGACGTAGGTACCCGGCCGCTCCGGAGCCCGGAGGCGGATGACGCGCCTCGCCACGCCCCTTTGCACGACGCTCGACCCACGCCGGAGGATCCAGGGGACACGCGCCGCGTCGGTATCCAGCCCGATGCCGGCGCGCTCGCCCCGTGCCGCCGAGATGCGCGTCTCCTCGAGACGGATGTAGCGCAGCGGAACGACCGCCGCGGGCACCCGCCTGGAGAGGTTCCCGGCCAGATCCCGCGCCTGAACGGCGAGGCGGTAGGTGGCGGGCCGCAGCTTTCCGCCTTCCGGCGCCCCACCGACCCACTGCAGCACGCCACCCGGCCGCTGCGAGCGGCTGACAACGCGTAGCCGGCCGTTGACGAGAAGCAAGCCGTGCACGGGCTCGTCCGCCCGGTAGCGGATGCGGACGATGTCGCCGCGCCCGTCTCCGTCCGGGGAGAGAGCGCGGGGCTTGACGGAAACCACGCGGACGTCGGGCGCGGTCATGTCGACGCGGATGGGATTTGGCAGCACGATGGTCCGGTCGGCTCTGCCCAGCTCCACCTTGGGCCGGTAACGGCCCTCGGGCATGAGCCGTCCCTCCTCGTCGCGGCCGTCCCAGAAGAACTCGTGAGGACCACGGGCAGCCCGCTCTCCAGCCACGATCGTCCGCACCTCGCGCCCCTCGTCGTCGAGCAGCGAGAGCTTCAACCGGTCGGCACGCCGCAGCCGAAAGGCGATGCTGGCGCGCCGCTGCGGACAGCGGCACACGGGCGAGAAGACCTTGTCCACCGTCGTACCGGTGACAGGCGACTTCTCCACCTTCAGCCGCCCCGCGACTCCGAACGCCACGGCCGAGCCGACCAGCAGCGCGAGGGCGACGAGAAGCGGGGCGTGGCGCCGCACGGCGCGCGGATTCTAGTTCCTCGGCCCGAAACGGACGTGTCTAGGGGACAGTCCCAGGGACAGTCCCAGGGACACTCTCAGTGACTGTCCCTCGTATTCGGGCCTAGGCAGGCGCGCGGGCCCGCTGGTAGCGGATCCAGCTGTGCCGCCCGAGCCACACGAGCAACGCCGTCGCCCCGGCTGCAAGGGCGACGACGACGATGATCCCGGCGCCCGGCACGTCGAGCAGCTTGATGCCGGCCAGGCCGAGCACGCCCGCCAGCAGGAAGCGGAGCGGCCGCTCGGGGATGGAGAGGGTTAGCCGTCCGCCTATGAGAACGCCGGGGATCGAGCCGAGCAGGAGCCAGGCCAGGATCTCGAAGTCGATGTTGCCCGCCGCCCAGTGTGCCGCCCCCGCGACGTACAGAAGAGCAGCGGCGTGAAAGATGTCAGTGCCGACGACCTTGTGCGCGCGCAGCGGGAAGATGATGAGAAGCGTCAGTCCAAAGAAGACACCGCTCCCGACCGACGTCAGGCCGACGATGAACCCGCCGAAGACGCCGATGAGAACCGCCGCGGTCGCGGTCACGCCGGCGAGCACCCACCTGCGTCGCCGGTCGCCTCCTTCTGGACGAGGCTCTTTGCGATCAGCCCGACTGCCCCGAAGAGCAGCGCGCCGCCGAGCACCTGCCCCATCACCGACTCGATGTCCTCGCCATAGCGCTCGGTCAGCTGCACGTTGACCCACACGCCGAGCAGCGACGCGGGCGCCGACCCGAGGAGCATCCACCCGGCTAGCCGAGCCCGAACGTTCCCCATGCGCCGGTGCTGAACAGCGCTGACGCTCTTGAACGCGGCGCCGTGGGCGATGTCGGTGCCGATGGCCGTCGACGGCGGTACGCCGAAGAGGAAGACGAGCAGCGGCGTCATCAGCGAGCCGCCGCCCATGCCTGTCATTCCCACGAGCACCCCCGTCAGCAGCCCGAGAAGGGTGTACTGCCAGGTCACGTGCGAGATTAGTCGCGGTAGGCGTCGATCAGAACCCGCGCCACTTCGGGGCGCGTGAACTCGACCGGGGGCACCTCACCTTCGCCGAGCATCTCGCGAACCTTCGTCCCCGAGAGGAAGACGCGGTCTTCGGGCCCGTGCGGGCAGGACTTCGTGCTCGCCATCGACCCGCAGACGTTGCACCAGAACGTGTGCTCGAAGAACATCGGCTCGATGTCGAGCTCGTGCGGCTCCAAGTCGTCGAAGATGAGCTGCGCGTCGTACGTGCCGTAGTAGTCGCCCACGCCGGCGTGGTCGCGGCCGACGATGAAGTGCGAGCAGCCGTAGTTCTTGCGGCAGATCGCATGCCAGATCGCCTCGCGCGGCCCGGCGTAGCGCATCGCCGCCGGGAAGGCGGAGAGGAGCACGCGGTCCTCCGGGTAGTAGTCGCTGAGCAGCGTCCGGTAGCACTCGATGCGCACGTCGGCAGGCACGTCGTCCGACTTCGTGTCGCCGATGAGTGGGTGGACGAGCAGGCCGTCGACCGTCTCGAGCGCGACCTTGGTCAAGTACTCGTGCGCGCGGTGGATCGGGTTGCGCGTCTGGAAGCCGACGACGCGCCGCCACCCGCGCTCGGCGAACGTCGCCCGCGTCTCGGCGGGGTCGCGCGCGAGCTCCGGATAAGGCGGCGGCACGCGCTCGAAGACCGTGACACGGCCGCCGAGATAGAGCGGCTTCTGGTCGTAGAGGCGCGCGACGCCGGGATGCTCGGCATCGGTCGTGCGGAAGCACTGCTCGGCCTCGCGCTCCTTGTCGTACTCGAAGACCTCCTGCACCTCGAGCGTCGCGAGCAGGCGGCCGTCCTCGTCCGCGAGGGCGACGACGTCGCCCTTGGGCGCCTCGTCCACGGCCAGGCACACGGGCAGCGCCCAGGGGAGGCCGGTAGCGAGCCGCATGTTGGCAACGACGCCCTCGTAGTCCTCGCGGCCCATGAAGCCTTCCAGCGGCGACAGCGCGCCCGAAGCGAGCATGTCCAGATCGGACACCTCGCGCGACGTGAGTGTCAGCCGTTCAAGGGAATCAACGCCCTCGGGCCGGTCCCCCGTGCGGTCGACGAGCGTCCCGCCGTGCGGACGGATGAGATGGTCGACGGTGACGGCGCTCATGACGCCACCGCAGCCTTCACGAGCCCCAGCTCCTCGAGCTTCGAGACGACGAGCTGCGCCGACTCCTCCGGCGAGTGCGCCTCCGTGTCGATCACGAGCTCGGGGTTGGCAGGCTCCTCATACGGGTCGTCCACGCCCGTGAAGCCCTTGATCTCTCCGGCGAACGCCTTCTCGTAGAGGCCCTTGACGTCCCGCTTCGCGCATTCCTCCACGGACGCCGCGATGTGCACCTCCACGAACGCGCCCCACTCCTCGACCATCGCCCGCGCCTTCTGCCGCGTCTCCTCGTACGGCGAGATGGCCGCGGCGATGACGGCACCGCCCTGCCTCGTCAGTCGCGAGGCGACCCAGCCGATGCGCTCGATGTTCGTGTCGCGGTCCTCCTTGGAGAAGCCGAGGCCCTTGGAGAGACGCGTGCGGACGGTGTCGCCGTCGAGGTACTCGACGACGTGGCCGCGCCGGTCGAGCTCGGGCCCGACGAGGTGCGCGATGGTCGACTTCCCGGAGCCCGAGAGACCGGTGAACCACAGCGTGAACCCGCCGTCCCGCTTGTGCTCGGACTCGGGATGCTCATGGGCGTAGATGTGCTCGGTCATGCGTCCTTTCCTGTCTGGTCATCGAGATGGATACCGCATTCCAGCTTGTCCGATCCCGCCCAGCGCCCGGCGCGCTCTTCCTCGTCCGGCGCGGTCGGTCGCGTGCAGGGAATGCAGCCGATCGAACGGTACCCGGAATCGTGGAGCGGGTTGTAGGGAATCTCGTTGGCGGCGATGTACGCCCACACGCGCTGCTCGTCCCAGCCGGCGAGCGGGTGGAGCTTCCAGACCCGGTAGCGGTCGGACCACACCATCTGCGGAGTGTCGACGCGGCTGGGCGACTGATCGCGGCGGATGCCGGAGATCCACGCGTCGTAGGGCTGCAGCGCGCGGATCAGCGGCTCGACCTTGCGGACGTGGCAGCAGCGGTCGGGATCGCGCTCCCACAGGTTCGGCCCTTCCTGGCGGTGCTGCTCGGCCACGGTCGGAATCTCAGGGCGGATCAGCTCGATGCCGTAGCGCTCGACGAGTCGCTCGCGTGTCTCGTAGGACTCGCGGAAGAAGAGATGCGTGTCGAGCTCGACGATGTCGATCTTCACGCCCAGCTCGGCGACCATGTGCACGAGCACCGACGACTGCTTCTGCCACGAGCACGTGAGGCAGAGCCTGTCGCCGAAGCGCTCGTAGGCGGCGAGGATCAGCTCCTCGGCCGAGAGCTCTTCGGCATCGCGGCGACGCGGTATCTCTCTAGCGGGCTGCTGATCGCCAAGGAGCACCTCCTTCAGCGTGTCGGCGCGCAGGCCGCGCCGCAGCGTCTCCAGCGGGATCACCTCGTCGGGCGGGATGTTGCCGAGGTTGACCTCGGGGCCGAAGTGCTGCACGAACCACGCCTGGGCGGACTTCTGCGGGGCTTCGAAGATGAGGTCGCCGAGCGCGACGCCATGCACGATCTCGTCGACGAGCCCCGTCCGCATCTCGCCGCTCGGCCGGTAGATGCCCGCCGTCCCGCCCTCGCGACCCTCGGTGATCACCTTCCACGATCCAGCGGCGAGCTCCTCGGTGATCCACTCCACCCACTGGTACGGCGCGAAGATCTCGTCCGCGTCCTTCGAGCCGACCTCGGAGAGCACCGTGAAGTCGCGAGCGAGGTCGCCGATCAGCTCGAGCTTGCGCTCGCGCGGCATGTCGACGACGCCGTCGGAGATCTCGACATGCGTGAAGCCGTGCTTCGTGAGCCACGAGCGGTACTCGTCGAGCTTGTCGCGGGCGAAGACGACCTCGAAGAACGTCCCGCCGCAGACGACGGGCTTGCCGGCCTCGCGGTAGAGCTCCAGCTTGCGGGGGAGGTTCGGCGTCACGACACCGGTGCCCCAGCCCAGCTTCACGATGTCGATGTACGCGCCGGCGGTCTCCAGCAGATCCTCGACGGCGCGCGGCCCGAGGCCCTTGTCGATCACGTGCGTCAGGCCGCCGTTTCGCGGAGGCAGCCCCAGATCCAGGTCAAATTCGCTCATAGAGCTCCTCCAGCTTCTTCGTCGCCTGCTCTTGGACGTCGTGGAACATCGAGTTGCCGTGCGCGTCGATGCCGACCCACAGCGGCCCGAAGTCCTTGACGCGGAACTTCCAGAGGCACTCGGGCATCAGCTCCTCCCAGGCCACCTCCTCGATCTCCTCGATCTGGCGTCGTCTCGAGCGCCGCCGCGCCGCCGACGATGGCGAAATAGACCATCCCGTGCTTGCGCATCGGCTCGATCGCCTCGTCCGGTAGGCCGCCCTTGCCGCAGATGGCGCGGACGCCGTAGTCGCGGCCGAGCGGCTCGGTGAAGCGCACCATGCGCGCCGACGTCGTCGTGCCCACGCACATCGGCTCGTACTTCCCCGGACCGAGCTTGCGGACGCCCGGCGCCGTGTGCAGGAGGAACGCGCCGGTGAGGTCCCACGGCGGCTCGACGCCCTGGTCGAAGATCCGCACCTGCGTGCGGTCGCGGATGCCGATGATGTGGCCGTCGACGGTGACGAGGTCGCCCGCGCGCAGCTTGCGGATCTCGTCCTCGTTGGCCGGGAATGTGAGGCGATGTTCGGCCATCACGCGTCCCGGTCGTAGTCGACGACGCCGTCGGCGGTCACGTGCGCGCTCGCGCGCCGCGCCGCCCAGCACTGGTAGTTGACGGCGACGGGGTTGAGCGTCATGTGCGTGTCCGCGTGCTCGACGTGGACGTGGAGCACGGTCACGTCGCCGCCGAGGCCCATCGGCCCGATGCCGGTCTCGTTGAGCAGTCCCGTCAGCTCCTGTTCGAGCTCGGCGACCAGCGGATCCTCGTTCTGGGAGCCGACCGGCCGGGCGATCGCCTCCTTCGCGAGGTGCATCGCGTAGTCGGCCGAGCCGCCGATGCCGACGCCGACGATTCCGGGTGGGCACGGCTTGCCGCCCGCGCCGACGATGGACTCGAGCA
This sequence comes from uncultured Actinomycetes bacterium, assembly GCA_963821415.1. Lineage (GTDB taxonomy): Bacteria > Actinomycetota > Thermoleophilia > Gaiellales > Gaiellaceae > PALSA-612. The sequence continues at coordinate 94,514 of CAWGEE010000043.1, forward strand.
CGAACTTCTTGACGCCGGCCACGCCGTCGGCGGGGACGCACATCTTGAGGAAGCTCATGTTCTCGGAGCCCGAGCCCTTGGGCACGCACTTCACGTCCAGCCCGTCCCAGTCCGCGACGAAGTCCCAGTGGACGATCGGCACGCGGTGGCCGACGTTGGCGCCGGTGTTCTCGCGCGTCAGCGTGTGGACGGTGTTGGAGCGCAGCGGGTGCTCGACGGTCGCGCGCTCGGTTCCGTCGTGCAGGGCCTCGTAGATCCGCGCGGGATGGAGCGGGAAGCCCTCGCCGACGCGGCAGTAGTAGACGGCGATGCCGGTGTCCTGGCACACGAGGTTCGCGCGCTCTTCGGCGACCTGAACGTTCTTGAGGATCGTGTCGAGCACGCGCTTGCCGGTCGGGTGCGTCTCGCGGCCGGCTGCGTCGGCGAGCGCGTCGCGAAGGTCCTGCGGGATGTCCTTCAGCGCCCACACGTAGAGGTGCGCGGCCGCGTCCTCGACCACCTTCTGGAGATCGGTGGCGATCATGCGGCCCTCGCGGCAGCCGCTCGCCCGGCGCGGCGCCCGAAGACGCAGCACTCGAGCAGCGAGTTGCCCATCATCCGGTTCCGCCCGTGCGTGCCGCCGGCGATCTCGCCGCAGGCGAAGAGGCCGGGCACCGTCGTCTCGCCGTCCTCCGAGATGACGAGCCCGCCGTTCTGGTAGTGGAGGACGGGGTAGGTGAGGATCGGCTCCGAGAGCGGGTCGATGCCGCCGCCGCGGTAGCGGCGGAGCATGTACGGCAGCGAGATGTCGGCGTCCGCCTCCGGGATGCGGGTCGTGTCGAGGTAGACGGCCGGGCGGCCGTCCGGGGACTCGACGCCCTTCCCCTTCGCCACCTCGTCGAAGATCGCCTGCGAGACGACGTCGCGAGCGCCGAGCGAGTCGGTGAACTCCTCCCCGTCGGCGTTGAGCAGAACGGCCCCGTAAGCGCGCGTGTCGTCTCCGGGATCGAGTAGCCCTGCATGTTCTCCGGCCACGCGCCGCCGTTCGGGTGGTACTGGAGCGCGTCGAGATCCCGCGGCTCGGCGCCGAGGCCCAGCGCGATCTGCGTCACCTCGCCGGTGCGCTCCTGCGTGGTTCGTGGAGAGCTCTCCGCGCTCTTCCGCCTCGCGGTAGCAGCGGCCGCCGGCGGCCAGCACGACCGCGCCGGCTTCGATCTCGTGCTCGCCGCAGCGGGCGCGCCACCCTGCCGTCGTCTGCTCGAGCTCGACGAGCGGCGACTTGGGGAACGTCTCCGCGCTCGATGCCTCGACCACCCGCCGCAGGGCTTTCGTGATCGCGTGACCGGTTCTGTCGCCGACTTGCAGAAGGCGCTTTCGCGTCGCGCCGCCGCAGCGCGCGAGCCGGTAGCCGCCACGACCGCCCGAAGGGCGGCCATTGGCACTGTCGCGCGTGAACTCGACGCCGTTCTCCTCGAGCCAGTGAATGGCGGCGGGAGCCTCGGACGTGAGGATCTCGACCAGGCCGAGGTCCGCGGTCTCGTGGGAGCTCGCCCAGACGTCGGCCGCGTGTTGCTCGGGCGAGTCGTCCTCGCCGAAGGCGGCCTGGATGCCGCCCTGCGCCTTCGCGGAGTTGCAGGACTGGAGTGCGCCCTTCGTCACGAGCGCAACGCGTGCTCCGGCAGCCTCCGCGCTGACCGCAGCCGCCAGGCCGGATGCGCCCGAGCCGACGACGAGCACGTCGAATGTCAGCGGCGCTGCCACGACCGCAGGACTATAGCTAATTCCTGGGATTAGTGACGCTTATTCATGCGGCAGCGGCGGGCCCCTCCGCCGACGGGAGAGGCCCAGCTGCAAGACGGTGCTAGGAGCCCGGGGTGTCGTCGCCGAGGGCGGCGGCGGCGGGCGGTGGTCGTCGAGGTGGCGGAGTTGAGTCCTTCGGTCCGCCGTCCCAGCTTCTGTAGGTCGGACACGCTCTCGCCCGCGAGCTTCATGTTCGCCCATGCGCCTGCGACCAGCACGATCGCCAAGTATCAGACCAAGCCACGCCCAGATCGTGCGATCGCCAGTGTCTCCATACGGGTTGTCGATCCAGCGGATGAAGACGAACAGGAGTGTGAGAATGGCGAGGAAGGCGGTCACCATCGCCGGCCCGACGCCGATCTCGAGATTGATGTTCGCGAGCCGGACGGCTTGCCAGACGATGAGCGCGATCAGCAGCAAGCCCGCCACAACTCCGACGCCGTGTCCACATGCTGACGCCTGGTTCGCCGGCGCGCCAAGGTCGACCTCAAACCAGTTGAAGAACGAGAAGATCAGGAGGAGGATCGCCGAGCCGAGCACGACCTTCGCGCCGTGGTTGAGCTCTGCAAGCTTGTCCATGCAGCTTGTCCTTTCTCGTTGGAACTCCGGGTGGTTGATTTAACCGCAGTTTCGGCGGAGTTACAAACAGCCCTGCCTACCAGATCGAGCGCAGCAGCTCGGCGATCTCCGCGGGGCTCGCCGGGCGCGGGTTCGCGCGTGCTCCTGGCCGCAGCTGCGATCGCCTCGGCCAACTCGCCCAGATCGGCGTCGGGAACGCCGAGGTCGCGGAGGCGCGTGAAGCCGGCGAGTCGCGCCAGGCCTTCCACGGTCTCGACGGGCACGACCTCGAGCGCGAGCGGCGCCACGTCGGCGTTGAAGCGCATCGCCGCGGGCAGGCAGATTGCGTTGAGCGCGCCGTGAGGCAACCCGTAGCGGCCGCCGATGGCCTGGGCCATCGCGTGCCCGAGGTAGAGGCCGTGCGCCGCCAGCGCCTCGCCGGCAGCGGCGGCGCCCTCGAGGAGATGCGTGCGCGCCTCGAGGTCGCGGAGGTTCTCGAGCACTCGAGGCAGCCACTCGACGATCAGCGCTGCGCCACGGCGAGCCGAGTCGAGATCGCCGCGGATACAGCGCCTCGACGCAGTGGGCGAGCGCGTTCATGGCCGTGCCGCCAGACTGGGGACGAGGGAGATCGAGCGTGAGCTCGGGCTCGTAGACGATGCCGGCGGGGTTCGCTCCGCCGCCGCCCCCGACCATGCGCTTGCCCGGGTCGCGGACGCCGTAGAACTCGGTCCACTCTGCTCCCGAGTACGTCGTCGGCACCGACACGAGCGGCAATCCGGACGCCGCCGACGCGGCCTTCGCCGTGTCGATCGCGCTGCCGCCACCGGCGGCGAGGATGCCGTCGACGCCGGCCGGAACCGCGATGCGATGCGAGGGGATCTCGCTCCACCTGGCGGCGGCCGGCAGGCCGGCGTCGTCCCACCGCGCGCTGGCGACGAGGAACGGCTGCTCGATGCCGAGCTCGTCGAGAAGCGGGACGAGCTCGTCGAGACCCCAGCGGACGATCATTTCAACGTGTCTTTGGCGAACGAGAGGAATGCCTCCGCCGCACGGCTCGGCACGCGGCCGGCGGCGCGAGCGATGGAGATCTGCCGCTGCAGGTCGAGGCCGGCGACTCGGATCTCCGCGAGCGCGCCCGATGCGAGCTCCGCTTCGACCGCGCGTCGCGAGATGAACGTCGTGCCGTAGCCGGCCTGCACGGCGCTCTTCACGGACTCCTGGAGACCGAGCACGAGCTCGACGTTCAGGTCGCGGAGGCGCTTGCCCTGCCGGCGCAGCTCGTCCTCGAGCAGCTGGCGGACACCCGCGCCTTCCTGCATGAGCACGAGCGGGACGTCGGGGAGCTCGCCAACGTCGATCGTCCGGCCAGCCGACGGATGCCCCGGCGGGCAGACGAGGATCACCTCGTCACTGAAGAACGGCTCGAATTCGACTGCGCGACGGCGGCGGGCGGCGCCGACGATGCCGAGCTCCAGCTCGCGCTCGGCTACGAGTGACACCACCGTCTGCGTGTCGTGCACGGACAGGCGGACGTCGAGCGACGGGTTCGCCTGGTGGAACTCGCAGAGGAGGAGCGGCACGACGATCGCCGCCGGGCCTGTCGACGCACCGATCTCGAGCACGCCGGTGAGCGGTCCGAACAGAGGCTCCCCGAGATCCGCGAGCATCTGCTCCTCCAGTGTGAGCAGTCGCTGGGCGCTTCGATAGAGACGCGCCCCGGCGTCTGTGGGAACGACGCGACGGCCGGAGCGATCGAGAAGCTGGATGCCGACGCGCTTCTCGAGCGAGCGGACTTGCTGGCTCACTGCGGGCTGAGTCACGCCGAGCGTTGCGGCAGCGCGCGAGAAGCTCTCTCGTTCAACCACGGCGCAGAACGCCCTCAGCTGCCTCGTATCCATAAGCATCGCTTATACCATGCGCACCGCCAGTGCCAGGCACTGGGACATGTCCAGTCTCGCTGTAGAGTCGCCGGCGGTGCGCGTCTGGATCGACATCACGAACTCCCCGCACGTGCCCTTCTTTCGCCCGCTGATCCGACTTCTCGAGGAGGACGGGCACGAGGTCGAGGTGACGGCCCGTGCGTTCGCACAGACCGAGCAACTGCTCGAATTGCACGGCATCGACGCGACGATCGTCGGCACGCACGGAGGCAGGTCGCGACCGGGAAAGGCTCAGGCAATGGCAGGCCGCCTCCGGCAGCTGCGCCGGTGGGCGCGTGAACGGGCGTTCGATGCGGGGCTCGCACACGGCTCGCATGACCTGACGCTGACGGCGCGGAGCCTCGGCGTTCCATCCACGACGACGTTCGACTACGAGTTCGCGCTCGCGCAGCACCAGTTCGGCGCCCGAGCCGCGACGCGCGTCGTCGTACCCGAAGCCATCCCGGCGGAGCGTCTCCGGCGCTACGGGCTCCGGCCGCCGAAGCTCGCCCGCTACCCCGGCCTCAAAGAGGAGTACTACCTCGCCGATCTCGAGCCCGACGCCAACGTCCCGCGCGCGCTCGGAGTCGACCCTGCACGGATCCTCGTGGTGCTGCGTCCGCCTCCTGACGTCGCGCTCTATCACCGCGCGGGAAATCCGCTGTTTCCGAGAACGCTCGAGCAGCTGGGACGGCGCGATGACGTCCACGTGGTCGTCCTTCCCCGCACGGAGGAGCAGCGTGCGTACGTCTGCTCGCTCTCCCTCCCGTCTGTGATCGTTCCCGACGGGGCCGTCGACGCCCAGAGCCTGATGGCGGGGGCGGATCTCGTCATCTCGGCAGGCGGCACGATGAACCGCGAGGCGGTCGCGCTCGGCGTCCCCGTCTACACCGAGTTCAGCGGGCAGGCTGGGCGGCGTCGACGAGCAGCTGATCCGCGATGGCCGCCTGCGGTTGCTCACGGATCCGTCCGCGATCGGGCTGAAGAAGCGTGGCGGCGCCGTCTCGCCGCGCGTCCGGCGCGACCCACGGCAACTGCTCCGTTTGCTCCTGCCCGAGGTCGAGTAGGTAGCCGTCGCTACTTCACACGACCCCAGGACACCCAACCGACACGCAACGGTCACCACCCTGACAACCACCCCTTCACGGCGCCCCCGCAGAATCCCGACCGACCTCGCACGCACGAAGAAAGGGGACGCAGATGCGTCGTGGACGGCTTGGAACGATCACTACCGCGGTCGCCGGGCTCGGCACCGCGCTGGTACTTGTCAGCACCGCGTGGACGGCAAGCACGAAGCCGTACGCAGTTTCCATCGTGCCCGACTACGAGACGAAGCCGCTGCTCTCGGCCGGCGAACAGGTTCCCGAGACGAGCAACCCGGCCAAGAGGTACCAGATGGTCGGCATCCCGGACGGTCTGGGCGCGCACAAGAGCCCGGGCGGGACGATCACGGTCTTTATGAACCACGAGCTCCTGCAGACGTCTCTCTCCGAGCCCGTGATCGGCGAGCCCCTGAACCGCGGGGCGATCATCTCGAAGCTCACGCTGGACAAGGAGGGGAAGGTGCTCCACGCCGAGCGCGCATATGACCAGGCCTTCCTCGGGGAGACGCTGGTCGGCGACGCCGCAACGGTCGCCAACGGCACGCCCGCATTCGTCCGCTTCTGCTCGGGCTCGATGGCCGGTGTGAACGAGGGCTTCGACCGCTGGATCTACCTCACGAACGAGGAGTCCTCGAGCCCTGCGACGTTCGACGGCATGGGCGGTCTGACGGTCGCGATCATCGACAACAAGGCCTACGGCCTCCCCGACCTCGGTCGCTTCCCATGGGAGCAGACCATGGCCAAGCCGCACCCCAAAGGGAACAAGGTCGTCATTCTCGGCACGGAGGACGGCGCCGCGAACATGGATGCCGCGTCGGCCAACAGCAACCTCTACATGTATGTCGGTACGAAGAGCCCCGGCGCGTCGGTTCTCGCCCGCAACGGTCTGATCGGGGGCAAGACGTACGTGCTCGCACCCGTCGATCCGACGAAGGGCTCAGAAGCCGAGTTCAAGACGGGGACGCTCGCCGTGAAGTGGGTCGAGATCCCGGACGTCGGCGCCAAGACGGACGTCCAGCTCGAGGCGGCGAGTGACGCCGCCGGCGCGTTCCGCTTCGCCCGCCCTGAGGACTCCGACTTCAACAACAAGAACGACGATCAGCTGATCTTCGTCACCACGGGCGAGTCGCGCGTCGCGAACGGCCCGGTGACGAACGACAATGCGCTCGGTCGTATCTACGAGCTCAACCTCGACAAGCTCGACGTCACGAAGAACGCGACGCTGAAGGTCGCCGTCAACGCCGACAACGTCATCGCCGGCGGCGGCGACACGGCGATCAGCCCGGACAACATCGACACGAGCGACGACTACCTGATGGTCAACGAAGACGGCACGACGACGAGCCGCGCCGTCATGGCCTCCAAGGGCCGCGACGGCTCCATCTGGCGGTTCGTGATCGGCAAGGACGGCATCGACGCATCGAGCGCGAAGCGCGTCGTCGAGCTCGATCCACCGAGTGCCGACAACATCCCCGTCGGCACAGGCGTCTGGGAGACGAGCGGCATCATCGACGCCAAGAAGCTGTTCGGCAAGAACAGCTGGCTATTCGACGTACAGGCGCACCCACCCACGACCGCGCCCGGCGTGAACACTGTAGAGGACGGCCAGCTGCTGCTCATGGAGCGCGTCAAGTAACGCGGCATCACCCTGACACGCGCAGGCCGGGCCCAGCGCCCGGCCTGCGCATGTGATTCGGCGTCACGGAATGGGTACGCGTATTAGCGTCCGCACCACATCGAGGTCAGGGAGGGGTTTGATGCTCAAAGCACGACGATCGATTGCGGTCACGCTCGCGGCCGGCGCAATTGTTGCCGCCGCCGTCGCGAGCGTGGCGTCCGGTGGCCCGAACGCCGCCGGCTACAACACGGCGCAGGCGGCAATGGTGTCGTTTACGACCACGCCCGCGAGCGGGGCGCCCGCGAGCTCCACCGCGGACGCGATCATCTCGGTCGGCGACACCATCGGCGGCTACACGTTCGAGTCGATCCCGGACGGCGTGTCGATCCTCGAGAGGGGCAACGGCCGGGCAGACGTCTACGTGAACCACGAGACGTCGACCGTCCCGTTCCCGTACAACCCGCCGTTCGCGGGCAGCGAGGCGAACCAGAACGACTTCACGAACTCCGAGGTGAGCTTGCTGACGTTCACGGGCCACAAGATCGAGATCAACAAGGCCTCGAAGGCGATAGCCAGCCTCGAGAACTACCAGCGCTTCTGCTCGAACTACCTTGCAACGGCGATAGAGGGCTTCAAGCAGCCCATCCTCTTCACGAACGAGGAGGCGCAGGACTGGGTCTTCCGCAGCGGCACCGCGTGGCCCGGCCCGACCGTCGATCACGCCGGGCACCGCGGGCGCCGAGCAGGCGGGCGTCGTCGTCGCGCACGACGTGAAGAACGGCAAGACGCAGCCCATCTACGGGATGGGGCGGCACAACCACGAGAACAGCGTCGCGGTCCCCGGGTTCGACGAGCTCGTGGTGCTCTCCGGCGACGACACGTTCCAGACGAACCCGCCGGCGTCGTCGCAGCTCTACATGTACACCGCGGCGGACGAGAAGGAGATCTGGGACGACGAGGGCACGCTCCACGCCTTCGTCGCCGACGGTACCGATGACGACTACTTCGACCTCCAGCCCGGCGAGACGATCACGGGGAACTTCCTACCGTGCCCGAGAACATCGCGAAGGGCAAGGCCCCGCCGACGGCCACGAGTTGACGACGGCGGACGAGTTCTCGGGCTACCCGGCTCCGTCGGGCGGGCCGTCGGTGCCGCCGGACGGGCCGCAGTGGATCCTCGACCAGTGGGGCAACGTCGCGAACACGCCGAGCGTCGGTGAGTCCCTGGCAATGACAACAACGTCTTCGACTTCATCCGCCTCGAGGACATCGCGTACGACAGGAACGACCCCAACGTCGTCTACATCGCGGACTCCGGCCGAGCAGAGTCAGGCGCGGCGGATCCGCTGACGAAGTCGACGAACGGGCGCATCTACAAGATGGTGCTCGACCCCGACGACACGGGTGATCCGACCGAGGCCGAGATCTCGATCCTCGTCCAGGGCGACGACAACCCCACCGGCAGGTTGGGGGACCCCGCGCTCTCGATCAATGAGATCCACCAGCCGGACAACCTCGAGACGACGGGCAACGGCAACCTGCTCGTCACGGAGGACCCGAGCTCGGCGAGCCAGTACGACCTTCCCCGCGACCCGCTGGACACGCCGGCGAGGCTCTGGAAGGTACCGCTTGGCGTCGCCAACCCGGACGCCGCAAAGGTGCCATTGCTCGAGGTGAACCAGGCGCTCGACGAGAACGCGAATGCTGCTCTCGGAGCGATCGACGTCGATGCCGCAGGCGCCGCAAGACTGGGCGCGTGGGAGTCGAGCGGTATCGTCGACGCTTCGGCGGCGTTCGGCCCCGGCGCGTTCTTCCTCACGATCCAGGCGCACTCGTACTGGGTCCAGAAGCAGGAGGGCCCCGACCAGCTCGGCGCGGGCGGGACTCCCCCTGGAGGGAACGGCGCCGACTACTGGTTCAAGAAGGAAGGCGGGCAGCTGATCCTGCTGAAGATGCCCGGCGTCTAGGACCTACGAAGGTGGTGGGGCTGCCGGGTCACCGGCGGCCCCACCATCCTGGCTCGCTCGGAACCACCCAACGATCGTCGAACGGCGCTGCTCCGGAAGGACTCGCTCAGAGGCGCGTAGCACACCGTCAAGCGGGCGTAGCTTCGCTGCGTACCTGTGCAGCGTCGCCACGAAGGAGACCTCGACCGGATCGAACCCCGCGTCCACGAGCAGTGACGAGAGCAGCTTCGGGGTGTTGGCGCGGTAGAACGTGGGAAAGACGTCGCGCTCGACCGCTCCGGCCCCTCGCCACTTGAGCGCGACCCGCGCTCGATCAGGCAACAGCGAGCCCACCTTGAGGAGAGGGCTGTCGCGATTGCTGGTGACGATGACCAGTGAGCCGGCCGGCCGCAGGACGCGCCTCCACTCTGCGAATGTCGCCGCCGGCTTCGCGAGATGCTCGATCACGAAGTTCGCGTAGACGAGATCGAATGCGCCATCAGCAAACGGCAGTCGCTTCCCGAGGTCGGCAACAATGAACCGATCGAGTACAGCGTTCTGGCGACCTCCGTCGGCATCGAGGTCGACGCCTGTCAGCTCTGAGATGCGATCCCGGTAGTTCGCAAGACGAGTCGTACGCCCGCATCCTGCGTCGAGCGCACGCGCTCCCGACACGAGAGCCGCATCGAGAAATCTCTGCTCGACCTCGACGTGGGAGGTCTCGAATGCCAACGTGACGTCAGTGCTCGATCGGCCGGCCGCTCGCGGTGGCCGCGACCCGTCGCGGCTCCTTCATCATCGCGGCGAGCTTGGCGACGAGCTCGAGCGTGTCGCCCTCGTCGACGAGCTGTTCCAGCGCCGCCAGCTCCTCGTCAAGCCATCTCGCGTCGATCGACGGCCGCGTGACGAGATGGATCTTCGCGTGGCCGTGGCCGAGACGGTCTCGCCATCGGACCAGAGCTCCTCGTGGAGCTTCTCGCCCGGCCGTGCACCGATGAACTCGATGCGGACGTCGCGCTCGGGCTCCTTGCCCGAGAGCTCGATCATGTTGCGCGCGAGATCGACGATGCGCACGGGCTCGCCCATGTCGAGCACGAACACCTCGCCGGGGCCGCCGATCGCTCCGGCCTGCACGATCAGCGACACCGCCTCGGGAATCGTCATGAAGAACCGCGTCATCTCGGGGTGCGTGACCGTCACCGGCCCGCCCCGCTCGATCTGACGGCGGAAGATCGTGATCACGCTGCCGGACGAGCCGAGCACGTTCCCGAAGCGCACGGCCACGAAGCGCGTCGGGACGTCCGGCCGGTGGCCGAACGCCTCTACGATCCACTCGCACAGCGCCTTCGACTGGCCCATCACCGTCTTGGGGTTCACCGCCTTGTCCGTCGACACGAGCACGAACCGGCTTGCTTCGAACTCGATGGCGATCTCGGCCATCGTCCGCGTGACGAGCGTGTTGTTCCGCACCGACTCCAGTGGGTTCGCCTCCATGAGCGGCACGTGCTTGTACGCGGCGGCGTGGAAGACGACGCCCGGCGTGTAGCGCTCGAACACCCGACGCATCTTCTGCCGGTTGCCCGCGTCCGCCAGGACCGGCACGCTGGGCGGGAAGCCGCGCTGGTCGACGAGCTCGCGCTCGATCTCGAACAGGGCCGTCTCACCCTGCTCGACGAGGATCAGCCGCTTGCAACCGATCTGGGCGATCTGACGACACAGCTCGGCGCCGATCGAGCCCCCGGCGCCCGTGACGAGCACCGTCTCGTCGGCGAGGTACTTCGCCACCGACTCGAGGTCGACCTCCACCTGCTCGCGGCCGAGCACGTCCTCCACCTGCACAGGGCGGATCTGGGGAGCCAGATCGACGTCGCCCGCGATCATCTCGTGCAGCCCGGGGAGGGTCTTGACGGGCACGCCGGCCCTGCGCGCAGCGTCGACGACGCGCTGGCGCGTCTCGCCCGTCGCCGACGGCATGGCGATGAGCACCTCGTCCGGATGCTGCTCCCGGAGGATGCGGGGGAGATCCGCGGTCGTGCCGAGGACGCGGACGCCGTGCACTCGAAGGTTCTGCTTGCGCGGGTCGTCGTCGACGAGGCCGATCGGCGTGGCACCGAGCGCCTGCGACTTCAGCATCTCCTTCACGATCACCTGCGCGGCGTCGCCCGCCCCGGCGACGATCACCTCCTTGCCGCGCGCAACGATCCCCTTCGTCGACGGGCGCTCGAGGATCGTCCGGGCGAGCATGCGAGAGCCGGCTACGAACGCGAGCAGCAGCAGCCAGTCCATGATCGCGATCGAGCGCGGCAGCCGAATCTGCTCGACCGGAGCTGCGAAGTACACGACGAGGCTGGAGACGAGGCACGCCACGGAGACGCCGCGCACGAGCGTCCACATGTCGCGCGTGGAGACGTAGCGCCACCAGCGGTTGTAGAAGCCGAAGAGAAAGAAGATCGCCAGCTGCACGACGACGACGATCGGCAGCGACCGCCAGAGCAAGTCCTCGTAGTACGGAGGGATCCGCGGCGTGTCGAAGCGCAGGCGGAAGGCGAGATACCACGCCGCGACGATCAGGCCGCCGTCGGCGAGCAGTTGCCAGATGCGGTGCCGGTTGATCACGACGCGACTCCGACGGCGACGGCTCCGCGCACGGTTTCGACGACGCGCTCCTGCGTGTCGGCATCGATCCCCGCCCATATGGGCAGCGCGAGGTTCTCGCGGGCGGCGCGCTCGGTCTCGGGCAGCGATCCCGGCCGCCAGCCCAGGTAGCCGAGCGCCGGCTGGAGGTGGAGCGGAGTCTTGTAGTACGAGGCGCTGCCGATCTCGGCTGTCGCCAGTGCGTCGGCGATCCGGTCGCGCTCGGGAGAGCGGACGACGTAGAGGTGGTAGACGTGCGCGCCGTCGTCCGCCGGCAGCTCGACCAGCTCGCCGAGCCCCAGCTCGGCATACCGCGCTGCCGCCTCGCGGCGCTGCGCGTTCCAGCCGTCGAGGTGGGCGAGGAAGAGCCGGAGGGCAGCGGCCTGGAGCTCGTCGAGCCGGGAGTTCGTGCCGACGTAGTGGAAGTCCCGCTTGTCGCGCGAGCCATGGAAGCGCAGCAGCCGCACCCGCTCCGCGAGCTCGTCCTCCAGAGCGGTCACGAGCCCGCCGTCGCCGATGCCACCGAGGTTCTTGGTCGGATAGAAGCTGAAGGTCGACGCGACGCCGGTCGTCGCGACGCCGCGAGCGCCGAATGCCTGTGCGGCATCCTCGATAAGGAGCGGGCCGAGCCCCTGCAAGTCCTCGAGCGCCGCCGGGCGGCCGAAGAGGTGTACCGGCATGATCGCCCGCGTCTTCGGCGTCAGGCGCCGCTCGACGTCGGCCGGGTCGAGGTTCAGCGTCAGCGGGTCGATGTCCGCGAAGACCGGCGTGGCGCCCACGCTGGCGATCGCCTCCGCCGTCGCGTAGAACGTGAAGGCCGGGCAGATGACCTCGTCGCCGGGACCGATCTCCAGCGCCTGCAGCACGAGCACGATGGCGTCGGTGCCGTTCGCGACGCCGATGGCGTGCGGCACGCCGAGGTAGGCGGCGGCCTCCTGCTCGAAGGCTCGAACGTTCGGCCCGAGGATGAACTCGCCGCCGTCGAGCACGTCGCCGAGCCGCTGCTTCAGCTCCGGGAGAAGAGGTCGATACTGCGCCGCGGGCTTAAAGAGAGGAATCCGAGGCACGCCGGTTGAGTCTAGAGGAACGCCAGCGGAGCACGAGGTAGCCCAGGCCGACAACGAGCAGGCCGGCGACGGCGTACTCGACGTAGCGGAACGCGTGGTGGAAGCTCTCCCAGTTCTCGCCCACGGCCCAGCCGATTCCGGCGAAGACGAGGCACCACAGCGTCGAGCCGGCGAAGGTCAGGAGCGTGTAGCGCCCCAAGGGGTGGCGGAACACGCCGGCCGGGATGGAGACGAACGAGCGGACGATCGGCGTGATGCGCCCGAGGAAGACCGCCTCCCCTCCCCAGCGGTCGAACCAGCGCTCGGCGCGCTCGAACCGCTCGTGCGACAGATGGAACCACTTGCCGTGTCGCTCGACGAGCGGCCGGCCGCCGTAGTCGCCGATCCCCCAGCCGGCGAGCGAGCCGAGCGTGTAGCCGATCGTCCCGGCAAGCACCATCACGACATAGGACTGCCATCCAGTCGGCACCTCTCGTCCGAAGACGACCACGTCCTGGCCGACGAACGCGCCGGCTGCGAGCGCTCCCGCATACAGCATCACGAGCTCGCTGGCCGCCGGGAGGACCGCGTCCACGAACATCAGCAGGAAGACCGCGTAGACGCCCTGATCGCCGATGAACGACGTCAGGGCATCCGTGACCGACGACGTGATGGAGGCAAGGAGCACAGGCGGACGAGACTACTTTCGCGTGCGGCGTACGGTGAACTTCGACGTCAGCGAGACGGTGCCTGCAGAGTTCTTCGCCGTCATGCGCGCCACGTACGTGCCGGAGTGGACGGAGGCGCCCTTGTTCGTGCGGCCGTCCCAGGAGACGGTCGCCGCGCCCGCTTGCAACGTGACCGGCGGGCGCGGCCGTCCTGACGATCGTCCCCGACGGCGTCTCGATACGGGAGGTCACCGAGGCCGCCCGGGTGAGCTCGAACTGCGCGACCACTCGTGCCCGGCGGCGAGGGACGGAGAGCGCAGGCGGTACCGCCTTGGCGAAGCCGAGCGTGGTGTTGAGAGAGAACGGCCGCTCGAACGACGACGTCTGTCCGCGATCGTCTGTCGCGCTCAGGACCCAGCGCCAGAGTCCCTCGGGCTCGAGGGCGCCGTCAGCGGTGCGGCCGGTCCATGCGAACGGGTACGTGCCGGGAGACGCCTGGCCGGAGAACACGGGCCGCGCCGATCCGTCCGGGGCGACGAGATTCGCCGTAACCGTCGACGGCCGCACGAGCTTGTAGGCGAGCGTCTGGCTCTCGGCGACGTTGTCGCCGTTCGGCGAGACGACCGTAGTGCTCGGCAGCGGCGCGTGGATCCCCGAGTACACCATCAGCAGCGCCTCCGAGACAGGCCGCTCCGCGCCCGACGGGGTGTTGAGCAGCTGCCCGTCGAAGGCCATCGTCGAAGAGCCGCCGCCGTCGAGGGCGGCGCCGGTGACCACGCCGAGCCGTACCAGCGCGAGCGCGAGCTCGAAGTTCGTCATGCCGCTCGAGTAGCCGCGGCGGCGGCCGTCGACCACGACGAGCACGATCCGCCCGTCGGCGAGCTGCCCAACGGCGGTACGTGGCTCGGGGAGCGCGAGCTGGCTGGGAACGAACGCCTCGCCGGCGTTGAACACCGCCTTGCCGGCGCGGACGAGCGCGGGCCCGCCCCCGACGGCATCGACGACGCCGGCCCAGTCGGGCTGGAGCATGAGGCGCACACGTACGGTGGCGCCCGCGGGCGCCTCATTGCGAAGACGGGTAGTTGCAGCCGTGCCCCGGGCAACCAGCACTGCGCCATCGGGTGGGATCGGCGTAACGCCGCCGCTCCGGACTTCCGTCACGGGTCCCGAGACCTCGATGTTCGGCAACGTCGCCGGGAACGGCCGCAGCACGACCTCCAGGGATCCTGGAGCCGCGGGCGTGACGGGCCCCCACGCGGGTGTGTACAGCGAAGTGCCGCTCGAGGAAGGAGAGTTGTTGACGGCCGCGAGGTTCTGTCGCTGGCCGGTCCCCTGCCAGGTCGGCAGCAGCCGCACGCGCTCCACACGGAGGTTGCCGCCGGAGTCGAAGCCGATGCTCGACCGGCTGTCGCCCGGCGAATGCTGAAGCTGCCCGTCACGCACGAGAATCCCGCTCGGCCGCCCGTTCGAGGCGAATCGGTCGCCGTTGACGCCCGCCACGGTTGCCCCTTGCGACCAGCGCTGCTGAATTGCGGTCACGCGCTCCGTGCCGAGGATGGCGTCGTTGGAAAGGGCCGGCTTGAGGGCCCAAAGGCCGCCCGGCCGAGGCATCGTCAGCACGTGGATGACCGAAGGCCCGTGGAACGTGAACTGCACCTGCTTGTCGTAGGTGACGCCCGGCATGAGCAGCTTCGGCTGGCCGGCGGCAGGCGTGGCGAGGACGAGCGCGACGAGCGCTCCGATGGCGGCGCGGCGAGACACGACCCGCATTGAGGCTAGCTAAACGGCAGGCGAGAGCGAGCGGACCTTGCTCCGCTCTCAATACCCTGCAACACTTCCCACGAATGCGGAGGAGGCTCGTTTGCGCGGGCGTTGCGTCCGCGCTTCTCGTAGTGCCACTCGCCGAGGGTTCGACGGCGGTCGTTCACGCCGAAGCGGCCCAGTCCGCGAAGACTCCTGACCAGCAGCTCGTCGTCGCGCTCACGACCATCCGCAACGCCGCGCGCGCGGCCGCGACCAGTCTCGCCAAGCCGTCCAAAGCCCGCGTGGCGAGCGCGAAGGCCGAGATTCGCCGGTCCATGGCCGGCGCGACCGAGGCGGGGAAGGCAGCCCGCGGGGCCGTGGGAGCGCTGGACATCGTGTCCGTTCGGACGGCTCTCGAGCAGGCGGGCTCGCTCGTGCGGCAAGCGCGATCGGACCTCGCGACCGAACGCTACGCCGCGGCGCGCTCGAAGCTCACGCGAGCCGCCGACCTGGCAGACAGCGCGCTCGGAGATTTCGGCGTTCCGCTGGCCAAGGAGTTCCCGGCGTTCGCCGTCAACCGTAACTTCGGGTACCTGCCGGAGTTCGTCAACTACTCCGGTCTCTCGGCGAGAGTCGGCAGCGAGATCACGGAGGTCGTCGTCGGCGCCGCCAACCGGTCGACCGCCAACGTCGGCGAGCGCGGCGCCATTGCCGACGAGACCGTCGGCCTGCCGATCACGAGGATGAGCGTGGCCGTCATCTCCGACCCGATCGGACGCTTCAGCTCCGGCTGGTGCCAGCTCGACCTGGGCGTCATCACCTGCCGCATCCGTCCGGCGATGCCGACGGACCACGTCTTCACGATCGCCTTCGGCCCGAAGCTCCCCAAGGGCACGAAGCTGCTGGTGAAGTTCCGCACGGCGACGGGCGAGCGCTCGTACTCCGTGTTCACGACTCGCTGAGCACCCAGTGTGACGGGCGTGACACACCTTTCGTCGCGTACCCGATGGACGCGGATCAGCGCGGGAACTAGGCTCCGCACATGAACATGAGGAAGTTCGCGCTGACCGTGGCGGCGTTGGCGGTGGTTGCCGTGCCCGTTGCCGGTGCCACGACAACCGCAGCTGCGACCCCGGACCAGCGCTTCGTCTCCGAGCTCAAGGGCGCGCGCCAGGCTGCTCAGGTCGCGTTCCGTCAGCTGACCCCCTGGAACATCTCGATCGACAAGGTCGCGAAGGCGAAGAGCGAGCTGACACGGGCTCTCGATCACTTGAAGAGCGCGACGCAAGCGGCGACCGGTGCCGTCGGAGCATCCGAGGCCGAGATCGCCGGGAACGTGCGTACCGCGACGAACTTCATCTCTCTGGCTTCAAGGGACGTGCGTAAAGGCAATTACGATGCCGCCCGCGACAGTGTCGATGTCGCGCTCGATGCCAACAGTGTTGCGCTGGCGAAGTTCGGCGTACCGCTCGCAAAGGAGTTCCAGGCGACGGCGATCTATCGCGAGCTCGGCAACATCGAGGGCTGGGAGGAGTACCTCGGGCTCACGTCCAAGGTGAACGCGCCGATCGCGAAGATCACGATCGGCATCCTCGGCCGGCCGGCCGCGAACGTAGGAGAGGCCGGCGCGAAGAAGTCCGCGCCGTCGCTGCCGATCACGAAGATCGCGATCTACACGCTCCAGGAGCCGAGCGGCGCGTACAGCTCCGGCTGGGGCAAGATCGTCAACGGCATCATCGTGTGCGAACTCAATCCGACGATGAAGGCCAACGAGTCGTTTGCGATTTCCTTCGGCCCCAGAGTGTCGAAGGGCACGAAGTTCCTCGTGAAGTTCTGGTCGACGGACGGCCGCCGCTCGTACGCCGTGCTGACGACGAAGTAAGCCTGGGCGCTAGTTCCAGACGCGAACGTCGCGGTAGAGCGTGTCGCGCTGGACCGGGACCTTCCCGAGTGAGCGGATGAGGTGGACGAGCTCCTCGGTCGACGTGCGGTGGGTCGTGCCCGCGGCGGAGACGACGTTCTCCTCGATCATCACCGAGCCCATGTCGTCGGCGCCGAAGCCGAGCGCCACCTGGCCGATCTTCATCCCCTGCGTCACCCACGACGACTGGATGTGGTCGACGTTGTCGAGGTAGATGCGCGACACGGCCTGCGTGAGCAGGTAGTCGAACGAGGTCGGCATCTTGTCGCGCGGCACCTTCGCGCCCAGACGGTTGCCGTCGTCCTGGAACGTCCACGAGATGAAGGCGCGGAAGCCGTGCATCTCGTCCTGGAGCTCGCGGATGCGCCGCATGTGCTCGACGCGCTCGGCGAGCGTCTCCACGTGGCCGTACATCATCGTCGCCGTCGTCGACATGCCGAGCCGCTGCGCGTGCCGCATGACGTCGAGCCACTCCGACGATGTCGTCTTCTTCGGCGAGATGATGTCGCGGACACGATCGACGAGGATCTCGGCGCCGCCGCCGGGGAGCGAGTCGAGCCCTGCGTCACGCATGCGGGTCAGCGCCTCGGGGACGGTGACCTTCGAGCGGCGCGCGGCGTGCTGCACCTCCGACGGCGAAAGCGCGTGCAGGTGGATCGGGTAGCGCGCCTTGATCGACGAGAAGAGGTCTTCGTAGTACTCGACGCCGAGGTCGGGGTGATGGCCGCCCTGCATGAGCAGCCCGGTGCCGCCGATGGCCAGGGTCTCCTCGATCTTCTTGAAGATCACGGCCTTCGGCAGCAGGTAGCCCTCGCGCGTGTCGCCGGGGCTGCGGTAGAAGGCGCAGAAGTCGCAGTCCGTGTAGCAGACGTTCGTGTAGTTGACGTTGCGGTCGACGATGAACGTGACGCGCGCCGGATCGGTCTTGCGGGCCCGCAGCTCGTCGGCGGCGCGGCCAACCGCGACGAGGTCGCGCGACTCGAGCAGCGCCAGCGCGTCCTCGTCGGAGATCCGTTCTCCCGCGAGCGCCTTCTGTAGCACCTCCGATACAGGGACTGTCCCTGGGACATGTCTCGACGCGGCAGGCGCTCATGCGGGCACGCCCTCGCGGACGAAACGGAGCTCGGGCACCTCCGGCAGCTCGTCGGCGCCGTGGGCGAGCTCGAGGAACGTGTAGAGACCCGCGCGCTCACGCGGCCCGAAGCGGTAGCGGAGCTTCTCGAAGTAGCGGGCGAGGAAGCCAGCCGGATAGCCGTAGAGCTCCGACGCTTCGCGCGCGAGCTGCTCCGGCTCGGCACGCGCCTGGCGCACCGACTCGACGAGCGCGTCCTCGAGCTCCTTCACGGCGGCCGCGACGGGCTCGCGTGCCGCCCACACGGCGAACACCATGGGCAAGCCGGTGCGCTCGAGCCAAAGGCGCCCGAGGTCGTGGTGCGGCGTCGGGTCCTCGAACGCGCTACGGAGAGCCGCGTCGCCGATGAGGAGCTTCGCGTCAGCTTCTTCCTCGAGCGGCACGTGCCCGGCGTCCGGCAGCAGCACCTTCGTCAGCACCACGGAGGTGGCGCTCTCGGGCGTCACCGCCACGGTGCGTACCTGCTCGAGCGGCAGCCGCGAAACGAGCTGGATCGAGTCCACCGCGCCCTCGGAGGAGACGCAGAGACGCGGGAGGAGCCGCAGCCTGTCGGCGTTCCTCGCGTACTCGACGGACGGGATCGGCGCTACGTCGAGCTCGCCGGCAAGCAGCATGCGGTTCAGCTCGGTCGGCACGCCGGTGATCTCCTCGACCTCCGCCTCCAGCCGGAAGAAGACCGGCGCCATGTTCACGTACGAGATGCGCCCGAGCCTGATCATGAGGCGAACCGCCGCAGCTCGTTGTAGAGCGTGTCGCGCTGCACGGGGATGCGGCCCGCGTCGCGGATCACCTTCGTAAGCTCCTCGATCTTCTGCTCGGTTCCGGCGGTCGCGCCCGCGGCCTGGAAGATCTCCTCTCGGACGACCGTCCCCTGGACGTCGTTGGCGCCGAAGTGGAGCGCCACCTGCGCCAGCGGCAGGCCCATCATGATCCAGTAGGCCTTGACGTTCGGCACGTTGTCGAGCAGGAGGCGCGACACGGCGATCACCTTCAGGTCGTCGGAGCCCGTCGTGTGACGCCAGCCGCGGCGCTCGAAGACGGTGTTCTCGGGGTGGAAGGCGAGCGGCACGAACGCCAGGAAGCCGCCGGTCTCGTCCTGGAGCGCGCGCAGCCGCAACAGGTGGTCGACGCGCTCCTCGTTCGTCTCCACGTGCCCGTAGAGCATCGTGCAGTGCGTCGGGATGCCGAGCGCGTGCGCCGTCCGGTGCACGTCGAACCACTCGTCGGGATGCTCCTTGCCCGGCGCGACGAGCCGCCGGACGCGGTCGGCGAAGACCTCGGCGCCGCCGCCCGGCAGCGAGCCCAGCCCGGCCGCCTTCAGCTCGCGCAGCACCGCCTCGTGCGTGATGCCGGCGAGCTTCGACATGTGGTGGATCTCGCTGGCCGTGAAGAGCTTCAGGTGGACGTCGGGCATCGCGTGATGGAGCTTGGAGACGATCTCGACGTAGTAGCCGAAGTCGACGTGCGGGCTCTCGCCGCCGACCATGTGGATCTCGGTGAAGCCGGTCAGCGCCCGCTGCTGCAACGCGTCCTCGACGAGCTCGTCGCCCGTGTACGTGTACGCGCCCTCCTCCTTCTGCGTGACGGCGAACGCGCAGAAGCGGCACTTCACGCGGCAGACGTTCGTCTGGTTGAGGTAGAGGTTCTGGACGAAGAACACGCGGTCGTCTCCGCCGCGCTGCCGGCGCGCGAGGTCGGCCAGCTCGCCGAGCGCGAGCAGGTCGTCCGTCTCGAAGAGCGTCACGCCGTCCTCGAAGTCGAGCCGCTCGCCGGCCGCGACCTTCTCGCGGATCGTCTCCAGCGTGGAGAGGCGCTCGACGGTCGCCATCAGCTATCTCGGTCCACGACGAGGTGGGTGAGGGCTTCGAGCTCCTCGCGATGCGCGTGGCCGTCGAGACAGGCTCGCGCGCGATCGGCGTAGTCGAGCGCCATGCCCCGAGACTCCTCGAGCGCGCCCGTGGCGGCGACGCGGACGAGCGCGCCGTCCAGCGGTCCGCCTGCGAGCGCGTCGTGCACGACGCGATCCTCCCGCGCGGCGAGCAGCAACGGAAGCGTCGGCGTCCCCTCTCGCAGGTCGACGCCGGCGATCTTGCCCGTCTCCGTCGCCTCGCCGGTGCAGTCGAGGATGTCGTCGGTGATCTGGAACGCGATGCCGAGCGCGGTGCCGAACTCGCCGAGCCAGGGTTCCTGACCGCGGCAGCCGAGGAGGCACGCCGCCTCGAAGAGCTTGCCCGTCTTCAGGGCGCACCGCTCGAGATAGCTCTCGACCGTCGTATCCGGGTCGTGCGTCTGGCGGCGTTGCAGAGCCTCGCCGCGGGCGAGGCACAGCGTGGCGTCGGCGAGCAGCTCGACGGAGTCGGCGTCCCCCGTCTCGGACAGCTCGGCGAACGCGCGGGCGAAGAGGTAGTCGCCGGCAGCACGCGCCGCGCCGACGCCGTAGGCCGCCCAGGCAGCCGCCCGGCCGCGGCGGAACCGTGCGCCGTCGATGAGGTCGTCGTGAACGAGCGTCGCCATGTGGATCAGCTCCACGGCGACGCCCGCGGCGAGCGGCGGCGGCCCACCGGGAGGCGACGAGAGGAACACGAGCATCGGGCGCAGCCGCTTGCCGCCGGCGGCCAGCGCATCGGCCCCGACTGCAGCCACCGTGCCGGGATGGCTGCCGACGGTCTCCTGCAGCCGCATCTCGAGCTCGTCGAGGTAGTCCTCGAGCCCCGGCACTTCCCGGATGGCGGCGAGCGCGGCGGTCATCTCCTGGCTGCAGTATGGAGGGCGACGATGCCTCCCGCGAACGTGCGGTAACGGACGTCACAAAAGCCGGCCGCCTCGATCACTCCTACGAGGTCGTCCTTGCCGGGGAAGCGCCGCACGCTGGCCGGGAGATACGTGTATGCGGAGCCGCCCGCCAGCGGCTTGCCGAGGACCGGCACGATCCGCTCGAACCACACGCGGTAGAAGGGCCTGAGCGCGCCCGTGGGCTGCGTGATCTCGAGCAGTCCAACGCGTCCTCCGACCACGAGCACGCGCGCCAGCTCCCGAAGCGCCCCTCCGAGATCGGCGACGTTGCGGATCCCGAAGCCGACGGTGGCGGCGTCGAACGCATCGTCCTCGAACGGCAGCGACAGCGCGTCGCCCTCCACCCAGGCGACGGCGTTCGACTTCCGACGGGCGCGCTCGATCATCCGCGGCGAGAAGTCGAGCCCGACCACGCTGCCCGCGCCCGCACGTACGCAGGCAAGCGCGAGATCACCGGTGCCGCAGCAGGCGTCGAGCACGCGGTCGCCGGGCCGTACCACCGACTCGGCCGTCAGCCGCCGCCAGCGCCGGTCGAGGCCGGCGGTCATCACGTGGTTCATCACGTCGTAGACCGGCGCGATGCGGTCGAACATCGTGCGGACGCCCTCGGGCGCCAGCGTTCCCGACTCGATGCCGGCGAGCGGGTCGCCGCGTTCGGTCAAGACTAATCCTGGGAGCCCTTGGAGGCCTCGAGGAAGATGGCGAGGTTGCGGAGGTTCTCGTCGCCCATCGCCGCGTACGACGGCATCGGGGACCCCGGTGACTTGCTCGACGGGTTGATCAGGTGGTCGATCTGCCACTGGATGCCGCGGTTCTTCAATCCTTCCTCGGTCAGGTCGGGCGCGCCGAGGTTGGTACTGCCCTTCCCCGCGTACGTGTGACAGCTCAGGCAGCCGGAAGCGGCGAAGAGCTCGGCGCCGGGCAGCGCCTGCGTCGTGGCAGGTTGTTCGCCTCCTGGAACTCTTCGGCAAGCGTCGGCGCCTCGCTGGCGAGGAACTCGGCGGTCGTCGCGCCCTTCCAGGTCAGCACGCCCATCGCCACGGCCGTGAGGATGGCGGCGACGATCGCCACGGGCCGCCGCGACAGCCGCCGCTCCGGCGAGCGGTCGATGAACGGCAGCGCGAAGAGGAGCATCATGAGGATCGTCGGGATGCCCACCGTGGCGAGCACGACCGTCGCCGGCCACTCGAAGATCCGCAGCAGGTAGAAGAGGAAGTAGAAGTACCAGTCCGGCCGCGGGATGACGCTAACCGACGCCGGGTCGGCCTTCTCCGTGTACTCGGGCCCGAGGATCCCCGCCTCGGTGCCGTCGGCCGTCTCGTGCCAGACGACCGCCATGCCGATGATCACCGACACGACGACGAGGCTCATCACCGTGTCGTGGAACATCGCGTGCGGGAAGAACGACTTCCCGCGCTTCTCGACGTCCTTCTTGTACGCCTCGAATTGGCGGCGGTGCTCTTCCGCGGAGCTCAAGCTTGCCGTTCCCCCGTGGCGGCGGGCTGGACGAGACCCTGGCGCGCCGGCGCCTCGTCTTCGTCGTCCATGTCCTCGACCTGCTCCCCCCACGGCGGATTGGACACCCCGAGGCGAATAATCAGCCAGAGATGGAGCAGGATCAGTAGCGCTATCAACGCGGGTAAGACGAGCATGTGGATCGAGTAGAAGCGGGATAGCGTGTCCCCGTCGATCTCGGCGCCGGCCTTGAGGATCTGGGCCAGGAACGGCCCGACGAACGGCCCCGTGCCGGTGATGTTGATGCCCACGACCGACGCCCAGTAGGACGTCTGGTCCCAGGGCAGGAGGTACCCGGTGAAGCCCTCGAACATGCCGAGGATGAGCAGGGCCGCACCGACGATCCAGTTCACCTCGCGCGGGTACTTGTAGGCGCCGAACAGGAACACCCGCGCCATGTGGAAGAACATGAGGATGATGAAGACGCTGGCGCCGAAGCGGTGCATGCCGCGAACGAGCCAGCCCCAGGTCAGGTCGTTCGTGATGTACTGGATCGACTCGTACGCCGCGTCCGGATCCGGCTTGTAGTAGAAGGCGAGGATGATTCCGGTGATGGCCTGGACGAGGAACGCTGTCAGCGTGGCCGAGCCGAGCGTGTGGAACCAGTTCGAGCTTCTCGGAACCTTCCGGAAGAGGAAGTACTTGGTAGCGCCGACCCAACCGGTGCGCTCCTCGATCCAGTCGAGGGGATAGGTGACGACGACCTTCGCGCGACTTTCCTGCTTCGCCATCAGCTGGGCGGGATGAACGGGTAGAGGACCTGGGAGAGGCCGTCAACGTGGACGCCGGGCTGTGCGAGCCGGTACGCGCCGATGTTCGCGTCTGCGCCTGAGCCCTCGACCTCGTTGACGCTGTAGGCGCCGATCAGCCTCAGCCGGCCGTCTTCGATCTTGTACGCCCAGCGGTCGAGCGCTCGCACCGGCGGGCCGGCCGTGCGGTTGCCTTCGGAGTCGTACTGGCCTCCGTGGCACGGGCAGCCGAAGCCGCCGGCGGGCAGCACCGGCGTGTACGTGACCTTCCGCTGGCCGGCGAGGTACGTGCGCTGCTCGTCAGGCGAGGTGGGGCCGTTGGCCTGCACCGGGCAGCCGAGGTGGACGCAGCGGTTGGAGAGGATCGTGAAGCTCGGCTCTCCCTCCAGCAGGCCGTTGTAGCGGACGTAGGCCGTGCGCTCGGCGACCTCGCCCAGCGGCGGCCGCATGTTGAACTGCGTGATCAGCCACTCGCCCTCGGTGAACGTGTCGAGCGGCCCTAGGTCGACATCGACGTCGACGAAGCCTTCGCCTTTCTTGAAGGGCGGCAGGCCGGCGAACACCAACGGCGGGATGGTCACGATGGCGCCGATGGCCGCGCCGAGCCCGAGCGTCGTCGCCGCGAGGAAGGTCTTTCGGCTCGTCTCCTGCTCGCCGATCGAAGCGCGGGCGATCTGCTCGCCCGCGGCGGGAGCTGCGGCCGCGGCCGGCGGAGGCTTCCGCTCGCGCATGACGTCGTAGATCCAGGCGACGCCGAAGAGCACGATGATCACGACCCCGACGGCCACGATCCACCAGCTCACCAGCAGGCCGACGAGCGCAAAGGCGACTCCGACGGCAACGCCGATCGGCCAGAGGCTCGCTACCGCCTCGTGACTCTGCTGGGACTGGTCCAACGCTTGCCTGGCCTCCGGGTCGCCTGGTCCTCGATTCAATCCTGCCGCATCTCGGCTGTCAACGTGGTGACAGTCGCATCGAGACCGTATTCACGCCAGCGGCTGTCCACGAGCTCCTTGACTTCAGGCGACATCTCGATCTCCTCCGGCCACGGCCGTGCGTCCTCCTCGGGCAGCTTGTGCGTGGCGTCGATGCCGAGCTTGCCGCCGTAGAACTGCCGTCCCGGCGCGTGATCGAGGTGATCGAGCGGGCCCTCGGTGATGAGGACGTCGCGCTTCGGATCGACGTTGGCCGTCACGCGGAAGAACACGTCCTCGTAGTCGTGGACGTCCACGTGCTCGTCGACGACGACGATCGACTTCGAGAGCGAGAGCATCCCGAGGCCCCACAGATCGCGTGCATGACCTTCTGCGCGTGGCCCGGGAAGGCCTTGCGGATGGAGACGATCACGCAGTTGTGGAACGCGCCGGCCACCGGCAGGTCGTAGTCGACGACCTCCGGCAGCGTCAGCCGGACGGCCGGGAGGAAGATGCGCTCCGTCGCCTTGCCGAGCCACGCGTCCTCGGCCGGCGGCTTGCCGACGACGATCGACGGGTAGATCGCGTCGCGCCGCATCGTCATCGCCGAGATGCGGAAGATCGGGAACTCCTCGGCGTGCGAGTAGTAGCCCGTGTGGTCGCCGAAGGGTCCCTCGATGCCGACGTCGTCCTTCGAGACCGTGCCTTCGAGGACGATCTCGGCGTTGGCGGGCACCTCGAGGTCGATCGTCTTGCACTTCACGAGCTCGACCTCGTCGCCGCGCAGGAAGCCGGCCACCATCAGCTCGTCGATGTGATGCGGGAGCGGCGCGCTCGCGGAGTAGGCGGTCACCGGGTCTAGCCCGAGTGCGACCGCCACCGGGATCCGGCCGTCCTCAGCTGCCAGCAGGTCCGCGCGGCCGTCCTTGTGCATCTGCCAGTGCATGTACGTGGAGCGGCCGTCGATCACCTGCATGCGGTACATGCCGACGTTGCGCGTACCGGTTGGGTCTTTCGTGATGACTGCCGGCAGCGTTATGAAGGGCGCCGGGTCGCCGGGCCAGCAGGTCTGGATCGGGAGCCGCGTGATGTCCACCTCGTCGCCGGTGAGCACGATCTCCTGGCAGACGCCCTTGGAGACGACCTTGGGCCGCGAGTCGGCGATCGACTTGAGCTTCTTCAGGCCCTGGACCTTCTCGCGGAGGCCCTGCGGCGGCTGCATCTCGAGCACGTCCGAGAGCTTCTCGGCGACGGCGTCGAGGCTCGGCGCGCCGAAGGCCATGGCCATGCGCCGCTCGGTGCCGAACTGGTTGATCGAGCAGCGGGTGCTCGGAGCCCTTCGGGTTCTCGAAGAGCAGCGCCGGCCCGCCGCCCGACTTCACGAGCCGGTCGACGATCTCGGTGATCTCGAGGTACGGGTCGACTTCGGCCGTGACCCGTAGCAGCTCGCCCTCGCGCTCGAGCAGCGCGATCCAGTCGCGGAGGTCTCGGAGCGGCGCCACGCCGCGTTCAGTCTACGAAGCGGCCCTTAGGCGGCGCGCATCATCAGTCCGCGCACAGGAACCAGCTGTCTGGAGCTCGGGTCCGGCGCGAGCAAGAACTCCTCCAGGGTCACCGCACCGAGGAGCGCATGGTCCCCGAACACGACCAGCGTGAACTCCTCCCTGCCTTCGAACCGCACCCAAGCCCGCCCGAGGTCACGCTCGAGCTCAGTCCCGTCCGCAAGGACGAACTGAGCACGCCGGTCAACGGGGACGCGAAGCTCCTGGAGCAGCGACCGTGGCAGCACGGTGTATGTCGACCCCGTATCGACGAGTGCCTCGACCGGCTCGAACCGGTCGCGCGCCGGGCCCTGCGACCTCCAGCCGCACCTCGAAGGTCCCCATGCGGCGGTTATACCTACCGCTCGCTCACGCCGATAGTGGCACTTCCAGCCGCTTCGTCGAGCATCAGCCTATGGACGCGAGCGCAAGCTCGATCGCGTCCTTCGTTTCCAATCGTCGGCCTTCCTCCCGCAAATCCTGTGCCGCTCCCGGACCGAGCAACGAGTCGCGGTCTCGACCGCCCGGTCTCCCGCTCGGCGGTCTGCGTCGGAGCCAGCGAGATGCAGGTCCTGCGAACATGGCGTCTGCGAGCACCTACCAGCCGCATCGCCGTTCCAGCGTCACCATCGGCTAGAACGGCCGCCGTCGCATCGAGAGACGCTGCGATCATCTGGATGAACTGCAGCTCTCCGGCGATCTGGAGACATTCCCTGATCCGTGGACGAGCCTCTTCCGGGCGGCCGAGCATGACATTGGCGTCGACCACATTGCACAGCTGGACGGAACGCCGCTCTCGTCCCTCTTTCCCTGAACAGCTCCGCAGATTCCTCGAACAGCGGCATTGCGCGTTCATAGTCACCCTGGAGAAACGCGACCCAGCCGAGGTTTCCGATCGATCCTGCTCCGTTTCGCCCAGCCGCATGGGCCGCCTTCACGGCTTCCTGGAACAACCCCGTAGCCGTTTCGTAGTCCCCGTCTGCACGTTGCAGCCTCGCCGAGCTCGTGCAACGCCTGAGCGACTCCGGCGTAGTCTCCAATCTCTCGAGCGAGGGCGAGGCTCTCCTCGCAGAAGCGCCTACGCTCGCTCGAGTGTCACCCTGCAACGCGCGCGAAGTCGGACGCCGCCGCGAGCACTTTCATCGCCATGGCGATGACCCGTCAGCCTGACTGCGAGAGCTCTCTCGGCATGTGCGAGACCCTCGCGAAGATGGCCGCGGACGATCCAGAAGTTCGTGAGCGCCGAGACGAGGCGCAGCTCGCGCTCCGACTCGCGCTCCTCGCTGAACCACCGTAGAGCGGCTCTCATGTTGTCGTGCTCGTCGTCGAGCCGGCGAAAGCGAGCGAGGCCGAGACGTCTGCTCCTGCGTGCTCAGCGAATGCGAGGTAATACGCCGCGTGTCCGCTACGTAGCGTCATGCGCTCGGCCTCCTCGAGCCGCTCTGTCGCGTACTCCCGGATCGTCTCCAGCATCCAGTAGCGGCCGTCGGTGAAGCGCACCAGGCTCTTCTCGACGAGCGACTGGAGGGTGTCGAGGTCGGCGTCGGCAGACCTCCTCTGCAGCCTCCAGCGTGCAGCCGCCTGCGAAGACGGACAGACGGGCGAAGAGCTCGCTGCTCCTCTGGTGAGAGCAGCTCGTACGACCACTCGATCGTGGCCCGCAGCGTCTGTTGGCGGGGTCGGCGTCGCGGCCGCCCTTGAGCAGATCGAGTCGCTGAGAGAGGCGCTCGAGGATCTGCTGCAGGCGTGAGCACGCTCGTTCGGGCGGCCGCCAGCTCGACGGCCAGCGGCAGATTGTCCAGACGCCGCAAAGCTCAGCGATCGTCTCGTCGGCCTTGAGCCCGGAGCGTGCGCAGAAGAGCTCGGCAGCCTCTGGCTCTGCGAGCGGCGGCACCGGCGTACTGGACCTCGCCCTGGACGCGCAGGAGCTCGCGGCTCGTCGCGAGCAGCGTGAGGTTGGGGCAAGCTGGGCAGGAGCTCCGACAGCTCGGGTGCGCAGTCGACGACCTGCTCGAGGTTGTCGAGCAGGAGCAGCATCTCCCGGTCTGCCGATGTGCTCGGCGAGACCGTCCTTGGCACCGAGCGTCTGAGCGATCGTCTCCGTGACGAGCGCGGGTCTCGGAGCGTGGCGAGCCCCACCCAGAAGACGCCCGCCTTGTACTCGGGAACGAGCGACGCTGCCGCCTCGATCGCGAGCCGCGTCTTGCCCGTGCCGCCGGGGCCGGTCAGCGTGACGAGGCGCGCGCCTTCCTCGAATCGAGACAGCACCTCCAGCAACTCGTCGTCTCGGCCCACGAACGAGCTCGCCGGCGTCGGCAGGTTCGTGTTCGAGATCGTCTTCAGCGGCGGGAATGACCCGTCGCCGAGCTGGAAGATCGAGACCGCGCTCGGCGATGTCCTTGAGGCGGTGCTCTCCGAGGTCGGTGAGCTGTAAGCTCGACGAGCTCCGCGTCGCCGCCGAGAGGATCACCTGGCCGCCGTGGGCCGAAGCGGCGACCCGTGCGCCGAGGTGCACGTCGTCGCCGATGTAGCCCTCGTCGGTGAGAGCGGCGTGCCCGTGTGCAAGCCCGATCCGCACCGTGATCGGTCCCGCCGCGAGCGCCTGGCCATCGTTCGCGGCGTGCGAGCGCTCCCGCCGCCGTGGGGAACGCGAAGAAGAACGCGTCGCCCTGCGTGTCCACCTCGACGCCGCCCTCGGCGGCGAAGGCCTCGCGCATCACCCGACGGTGCTCGGTCAGCGCCTCGGCGTAGGCCTCGGCGCCGAGCTCGTGCAGCAGCTTCGTCGAGCCCTCGACGTCCGTGAAGAGGAACGTGACGGTGCCGGAGGGCAGGTCACGCATCGGCAGTACCTCGAGCGCGTAGTCCACCGCCTCGTCCAGGGTAAGACGACGGCCCGCGACGCGTCCACGCTCGAACTCTGCACCGGACACCGCCAGCACGGGCGCCGCGAGCTCGTCGCGCTGTTGCTCCCACGACGCCGAGCGGACCACGGGCTTCTTCGGTTTCGATCGCACCCCACAGGCGCCCCGCGCGCGTCGAGTCCTTGTGTCTGGCCGCGATGCCGGCGATGCGTGCGAGCGAGAAGACCTTGAGCGCCGTTGTCCGGTCCTGCGTGACAGCATGAGGGCCGCACAGCTGTGTCTGAGGGCCTCGTCGAGCCGGTCGAGCTCGAAAGCATACGAAGCCAGCAGGTCGAGGAACTGGGCTTCATAGAAGGTGAAGCCCACCATGCGGGCACAGCTCCGCGCTCTGCTCGACCAGCTCGAGGCCCCGTTCGACGTTCCCCTCGCCGTACTCGACGCGACCGAGGCCGCCGAGAGCCACTGCCTCGCCCACGCGGAACCGAAGCGCCCGATGGCGAGCGAGGCTCTCCTCGATCAGCGAGCGCCCGCGTTCCGCGTCGCCGAGCGCCCAGACGCTGGACGCCAAGGCGATTCAGAATGATCGCGATCCCCCGCTCGTCGCCGGCGCGCCGATACAGATCGAGGCTCTTCTCGTTCCGGTCGATGCCGTCCTCGATCCGCCCGCCGGTGAAGATGGTCGAGCCTGCGAGGCAGCGCCAGCATCCCGCGCGGAGCCCGTACGGCAGACCCCTCGCGCGCGCTCCAGCAACCTCTCGAAGCGCCGCACAGCCTCGAACGGGCTGAGGGCCACCCAAAAGCCTTCGAGCGCGACCGCGATTCGCACCGCGAGCTCGAGATCGTCCTCGAACGCCCAATCGATCGCCGAGCGAAAGTTCTCCTGCTCGGCGATCGCAAGGTCATGCCGCTGTCGGCCGTGAACCTCGATCGACTCGTAGGTCATCCCGAGGGACTGCGCGAGCTCGAGGAAGAACCGGGCGTGCCGCCGCCGAAGCTGTCCTTCGTCGCCCGACTCCGCCGAGCCGCTCCGCTGCAAACTCTCGGATCGTCTCGAGCATCCAGTAGCGCTCGTCCGTGAAACGGAGGAGGCTCTTCTCGACGAGCGATTGCAGCGGTGTCGAGGTCGGCGTCCGCCACCTCCTCCGCGGCCGCGAACGTGCAGCCGCGGGCGAAGACCGAAGGCGGGCGAACAGCTGCTGCTCGTCTCCGTTGAGGAGGTCGTAGCTCCACTCGATCGTCGCGCTCAGCGTCTGCTGGCGGGGGTCTGCGTCGCGACCGCCCTTCAAGCAGATCGAGGCGGTCCGAGAGGCGATCGAGGATCTGCGCCGGCGAGAGCGCCTCGTGCGGGCAGCGGCGAGCTCGACGGCGAGCGGCAGGTTGTCGAGCCGCCGGCAGAGCTCTGCGATCTCCTCGCTCGGAGCGAGCTGCGAGCGCATGCAGAAGAGCTCGACGGCCTCGGGCTCGGCGAGCGGCGGCACCGCGTACTCGACCTCGCCCTGCACGCGCAGGCGCTCGCGGCTCGTGACGAGCAAGGCTAAGGTTGGGGCAGGCTCGACGAGCGACGCGAGCTCCGGCGCCGCCTCGATCACCTGCTCCAGGTTGTCGAGCAGCAACAGCAGCTCCCGCTCGCCGATGTGCTCGGCGAGCCCGTCCTTGGCGCCGAGCGTCTGCGCGATCGTCTCGGTGACGAGCGCCGGATCGCGGAGCGCGGCAAGGCCGA
Source organism: uncultured Actinomycetes bacterium (assembly GCA_963821415.1). Taxonomy (GTDB): domain Bacteria; phylum Actinomycetota; class Thermoleophilia; order Gaiellales; family Gaiellaceae; genus PALSA-612. The sequence goes on from CAWGEE010000043.1 coordinate 124,677, forward strand.
CCCAGAAGACGCCCGCCTTGTACTCGGGAACGAGCGTGGCCGCAGCCTCGATGGCGAGCCGCGTCTTGCCCGTGCCGCCGGGCCGGTCAGCGTGACGAGGCGGGCGCCTTCCTCGAACCGTGAGAGCACCTCCAGCAGCTCGTCGTCTCTGCCAACGAACGAGCTCGCCGGCGCGGCAGGTTCGTGTTGGAGATCGTCTTCAGCGGCGGGAAGGAGCCGTCGCCGAGCTGGAAGATCGGGACCGCGTGCGGGATGTCCTTCAGCCGGTGCTCGCCGAGGTCGGTGAGTTCGAGCTCTGACGAGCTCGGCGGTTGCGGCGGAGAGGATCACCTGGCCGCCGTGTCCCGAGGCAGCAACGCGGGCTCCGAAGTGGACGTCGTCTCCGATGTAGCCCTCGTCGGTGAGCAGCGGCGTGCCGTGTGCAGGCCGACCCGCACCTGGATCGGCCCGGTCGCGAGCGCTCGTGAAACGCCGACGCGGCGGCGAGCGCACCCGGCGCCGTGGGGAAGGCGAAGAAGAATGCGTCGCCCTGCGTGTCCACCTCGACGCCGCCCTCGCGCGGCGCAGGCCTCGCGGATCACACGGCGGTGCTCGGCGAGCGCCTCGGCGTACGCCTCGGCGCCGAGCTCGTGCAGCAGCTTCGTCGAGCCCTCGACGTCCGTGAAGAGGAAGGTGACGGTGCCCGAGGGGAGATCACGCAGGGCCGCCACGCCGCGCTCAGTCTATGGAGTCGAGGGCGAGCTCCACGGCGTCCTCGAGGGGCATCGCTCCTCCAGTCGCGCGCGCTCGCCGAGTACTTCTCGCCGAGAGCCATGCGAATCGATCGGGTCGCTTCTTCCACGAGAGCCTGCTCGGCCCGCGCGCCGACACGGTGAAGGCCGATTCGCTCCTGCGCGCTCTCGGCGGCCCCGACCAGCAGCCCGCCCGAAAGAGCATCGCCCCGTCGAGCGGCGACGTTCGCCGCGAGGATAAAGAGATTGATTAGCCCGCGGACATCTCCGACCCGGAAGCCCACCTCGAGCGCCTCGCGCGCCGCGACAGCGCGGGCTCGTCGCGGCCGGTCCGGTGGTTCGCGAGGGCGAGATTGAACAGGGGCATGACGATTCCGACGTCGTCGCCCAGCTCACGCTCGGCGCGTACGACGTCCTCGAGCAGCGGGATGGCAAGCTCGAAGTTCTCGGCGATCAGCTCGATGGCTGCGAGGTTGCCGCGCGCAATCGCGACTCGGCTTGGAAGACCCGCACGCTGTCCCTCTACGATCGCCTCCTCGAGGTGCTTGCGAGCATCTTCTGGCGCGGGCTCAGAGAGCATCCCTCCCAGGTTGATGAGGGCGGCCGAGATCTGATCGTGATTCCCGAGCTCGCGAAGAACGGTGAGGCTCTCGGTTGTGTAGGCGACTGCCGCATCGTGCTCGCCGACATTGACGGCGAAGATTCCTGCAAGTTTCAGCGTCCTGCCGTGACCGTCGGTTCGGAGCATCTGGAGCGCGTGCGAGCGCGTCTCGACAGAGCCGGAGTCCCTCCCTCGAGCTCGCCTCGCGTGAACCAAAAAGGCAACACGACGCCGAAGAGGTCGTAGAAGCTCGGGTATGCGCCCGGCCTGGGCCAGCCGCGCGAAGACGGCTCGAAAGTTGTTCTGCTCGCGGCCGAGAACATCGAGCCACGCAGTGCCACCCCCGACCCGGAGTGCATCCGCCTGAGCTGCGAGCCCAATGAAGAACTCGGAGTGACGGCGTTCGCTCTCGATACCGTCGTCCGCCCCGGCAAGGCGCTCCGCACGCGTACTCGCGGATCGTCTCGAGCATCCAGTAGCGGCCGCCGGTGAAGCGAGCGAGGCTCTTCTCGACGAGCGACTGGAGCGTGTCGAGATCGGCGTCGCAGACTTCCTCTGCGGCGTCGAGCGTGAAGCCGCCGACGAAGACGCTCAGGCGGGCGAAGAGCTGCCTTTCTTCAGCCGAGAGCAGCTCGTACGACCACTCGATCGTCGCTCGTAGCGTCTGCTGGCGCGGGTCGGCGTCGCGACCGCCCTGGAGGAGATCAAGTCGCTGCGAGAGCTCGCTCCAGGATCTGTTCGGGGGTGAGGACGCTCGTGCGGGCGGCGGCAAGCTCGACCGCGAGCGGGAGCGAGTCGAGACGACGGCATAGCTCGGCGATCGTCATCGCTCGGCTCGAGCTGCGCAGCGCGCGCAGAAGAGCGTGACCGCCTCGGGCTCGGCGAGCGGTGGCACCGGCGTACTCGACCTCGCCTTGAACGCGCAGAGCTCGCGGCTCGTCACGAGAAGTGTCAGATTCGGACAGGCCATGAGAAGCTCAGAGAGCTCGGGTGCTGCATCAATCACCTGCTCGAGGTTGTCGAGCAGGAGCAGCATCTCCCGCTCGCCGATGTGCTCAGCGAGCCCGTCCTTGGCGCCGAGCGTCTGGGCGATCGTCTCCGTGACGAGCGCCGGGTCGCGAAGCGTCGCGAGCCCGACCCAGAAGACGCCCGCCTTGTAACACGGGAACGAGGTCGGACGCGGCCTCGATCGCGAGCCGCGTCTTACCCGTGCCGCCGGGCCCGGTCAGCGTAACGAGCCGCGCACCTTCCTCGAATCGTCGACAGCACTTCCAGCAACTCGTCGTCACGGCCGAGGAACGAGCTCGCCGGCGTCGGCAGGTTCGTGTTGAGATCGTCTTCAGCGGCGGGAAGGAGCCGTTGCCGAGCTGGAAGATCGGCACCGCGCTCGGCGATGTCCTTGAGCCGGTGCTCGCCGAGGTCGGTCAGGTCGAGCTCGACGAGCTCCGCGGTCGCGCGCGAGAGGACACCTGGCCGCCGTGGCCAGAGGACGCGACCGCGCACCGAGGTGGACGTCGTCGCCGATGTAGCCCTCCTTGCCGATGTGCGGCGTGCCGGTGTGCAGGCCGATCCGCACGGTGATCGGCCCCGCGGCGAGCGCCGATCGCCCTCGCTTGCAGCGTGCAGCGCCCCGGTCGCCGTGGGGAACGCGTAGAAGAAGGCGTCGCCCTGCGTGTCCACCTCGACGCCGCCGTGGCGCGTGAAAGGCCTCGCGCAGCAGCCCGGCGGTGCTCGATCAGCGCCTCGTCGTACGCCTCGGCGCCGAGCTCGTGCAGCAGCTTCGTCGAGCCCTCGACATCCGTGAAGAGGAACGTGACGGTGCCGGTAGGTAGCTCGGTCATCGGCCTTACCGGAGCGCGTACTCGACCGCCGCGTCGAGCGAAAGGCGGTGTCCTTCGAGGCGTCCGCTCTCGAACGCCGGTTCACCGGCGTGAGCGAGCACCGGTGCGGCGAGGTCGTCGCGAACCTGGTCCCAGTTGCCATGCGTTGCACGGCTCTCCTCTGCCTCGATGGCGCCCCAGATAAGCCCAGCGCGCTTCAACTCTCCCATCTCCGCGCCGACCCGGGCGAGACGAGCGAGCGTGAACATCGTGGCGCGCCGGTCGCCGAGCCGCTGGGAGTGTTCGAGGGCCTCGGCGAGCCAGTGTTCGGCGTCTTGCGGGCGGCCGAGCTCGAGCGTGCAGTCGACCATCGTTCGCAGCACGCGGGCTCGCCACCAACTGAAGCCCGCCTCGCCCGCGAGCTCCGCGCTGTGCGCAAGCAACTCGAGTCCTTCCTCGGAATTGCCTTCGGCAAAGAGAAGCTCACCCGTGAGCGTCAAGGCTTGCGATTCGCCTCGACGGTTGCCGTTCAGCCGGTGGAGCTCGAGGCTTTCGGCCACGAGCTCGCGTCCCGTCGCGAGGTCGCCTCGGTAGATGGCGGCGTATCCGAGCCGCAGGAGTAGCGTCGCGATCCCGCGTCGATCATTCAGCTGGCGGAAGAGCTCGAGACTCGTCCCATAGGCGTCCTCGGCCAGTGAGTCCTCGCCGGCAGGATTGCCTGCGCTCCCGAGCACCCGGAAGGCATGCGCGCGGAGCTCGAGCGGCAGATCGTCGCCGCGCTCGAGCAAGTGGCTAAGCCACTGCACGCCTTCCTCGGGGCTCCGAACCGTCCAGAACATCTCGAGAGCAACCGCCAGACGGACGGCGAGCTCGAAGTCGTCGTCGGCGGCCCAGTGGAGAGCCGCTCGGAGGTTCTCGTGCTCCGGGATCATGAGGTCCATGCGCTTCCTCGTCGCTGGAGTCGACGTCGCGCAGCTCCGCGGATTCCGCGAGCCGGAGGTAGTGCTCCGCGTGCGCCCTTCGCAGACCCCCGAGCTCGGATGACCCGGCCAGGCGTTCGGCCGAATACTCGCGAATCGTCTCGAGCATCCAGTACCGGCCGGCCGTGAAGCGGACGAGGCTCTTGTCGACAAGCGACTGGAGCGTGTCGAGGTCAGCATCGCTCACGTCCTCCGCAGCCTCGAGGGTGCAGCCCCCGGCGAAGACCGATAGGCGCGCGAACAGCCGCTGCTCCCGCTCGTCGAGCAGGTCGTATGACCACGCGATCGTCGCGCGAAGCGTCTGCTGACGCGCCTCGGCGTCCCGTCCTCCCTTGAGGAGATCGAGTCTTTGCGAGAGACGCTCGACAAGCTGGTGCGGCGAGAGGACGCTGGCTCGGGCGGCAGCGAGCTCGACGGCGAGCGGCAGGTTGTCGAGCCGGCCGCAGAGCTCCGCAATGTCGTCGTCCGGCTCGAGCCTCGAACGCGTACAGAAGAGCTCGACCGCCTCGGGCTCCCTGAGGGGCGGCACGGCGTACTCGACCTCTCCCTGGACGCGGAGGAGCTCCCGGCTCGAGACCAGGAGATGGAGGTTCGGACATACGGAGAGGAGATTCGAGAGGTCCGGTGCCGCGTCGACGACCTGCTCGAAGTTGTCGAGGAGCAGGAGAAGCTCTCGTCTGCCGATGTGCTCCGCGGCGCCGGCCCGCGCGTCGAGAGCCTTCGCAATGGTCTCCGTCACGAGAGTCGGATCACGCAACGACGCAAGGGGGATCCAGACAACGGCGTTCCGGAAGTCCGGCACGAGCTCGGACGCGACCTCGATCGCGAGCCGCGTCTTCCCGGTTCCACCTGCGCCGGTCAGCGTCACGAGGCGGCCACCGTTGCGGACGAGGTCGAGTACTTGCGCCACCTCGCGCTCGCGGCCGACGAACGAGCTGGCTGGGCTCGGGAGGTTCGTGTTCGAGAGCGTGTTCAGCGGCGGGAAGCGCTCGTCGCCGAGCTGGTAGATCGAGACCGGCTGCGCAATGTCCTTGAGGCGGTGTTCGCCGAGCTCGACGAGATCGTCGCCCGCGAGCTCGCGAGTTGCGCGCGAGAGGACGACCTGCCCTCCGTGCGCCGAGGCGGCGATGCGAGCTCCCAGGTGGACGTCGTCACCGACGTAGCCTTCGGCGGCGAGCAGCGGCGCGCCGGTGTGCAGACCGATTCGCACCTGGATCGGCCCCGCCGCCAGCGCCTCGGTCATCGCCTCGGCGGCTGCAATCGCCCCCGGCGCCGTGGGAAAGGCCAGGAAGAACGCGTCTCCCTGCGTGTCCACCTCGACCCCGTCGTGCGGCAGCACATGCGTCGCGGATCAGGCGGCGGTGCTCAACGAGCGCCTCGGCGTACGCCTCTGCGCCGAGCTCGTGCAGCAGCTTCGTCGACCCCTCGACGTCCGTGAAGAGAAACGTGACGGTGCCGCTGGGAAGGTCAGCTCGCATGCGATCAGTCGAGGCAGCCAAGGGCGAGCTGAATCGCGTCGTCGAGTGCCATGGCCTCTCCGCGCGCGAATGCAGCCGCGTACGACTCCTCATCGAGCGTGCCCCGCACCCGCGCGGAGCTCCGTTCCTGCAGTTCGCTCTCGAAGCCGGTGAGCTCGAGCTCGACCTCCTCGCAAAGCGAAGCGGTCTTCCCAAGCAAGGCGGCGGCCACGTCGGGCTTTCCGTCACCCGCAGCCACCGCCGCGGCGAGCGCGATGCCCATCACCAGGGGAACGACTGCCTCCGCCTCCTGCGCGAGCGAGAGGCTCTCGCTCGCCGCCCGGACTGCTTCCTCGCGACGCCCGCCGGCATACAGCGAGAGGGCGAGGTTGCTGAGGTCCCCTGCAGCCGCCGTGGGGTTACCGAGCGAACGAGGATCGCAAGGGCCTCCTCGAAACGCGAAGTGGCGGTCGCGAAATCTCGGCTGCGAAGCGCGATGTCACCAAGGTTGTTGATCGCGATGCCGGCAAGGTTCTCGTCACCACCTTGACGAGCCGCCCGAATCGTCTCCTCGAACAAGCTCGTCGCCCGATCTTCCTCGCCGTGCTCATGGGCCACAAGTGCGAGAAACATGCCGGAGCGAGCGCGCAAGAGCAGCTCTCCGAGTTCTCCGCTCAGCTGAAAGGCTTCGTCTGCGTAGCGTCGGAGCTCTTCCAAATCTCCGAGCATGTAGGCAAAGCCTGCGCCCGCTAGAAGGACTTTGGCGCGAGCCGTGCTCTGCTCGGTCGAGTCGCGCAACGCCGCCTCGACCCAACGCTTTGCCTCGGACCACAACCCCCGATCAGCCCAGAACGGCCAGGTCTCGCCGACGAGGTCGAGTCTGGTCGGCGAATCGATGCGAGTGACCCAGCCACGCAAACGCCGCACGAAAGTTGTCTTGCTCCTGAGCAAACGTGTGGAGAAGCTCGGGTCGTGTCCCGGCAGCTTCGCCGACCTCGCGCGCGAGACGCAACACGAAGTCCGCATGGCGACCGCGACAGCCGTCGACCTCTGCCGAGCCCTCGAGCCGTTCCGTCGGCGTACTCGCGGATCGTCTCCAGCATCCAGTAGCGGCCGTCCGTGAAGCGGAGCAGGCTCTTCTCGACCAGCGACTGGAGGGTGTCGAGGTCGGCCTCTGCGACCTCCTCTGCCGCGTCGAGCGTGCAGCCGCCGGCGAAGACCGAGAGGCGGGCGAAGAGCAGCTGTTCCTCGGGTGAGAGCAGCTCGTGGGACCACTCGATCGTCGTTCGAGCGTCTGCTGGCGCGGATCGGCATCGCGGCCGCCCTTGAGCAGATCGAGTCGTTGCGAGAGCCGCTCCAGGATCTGCTCCGGCGTGAGGACGCTTGTGCGGGCAGCCGCCAGCTCGACGGCCAGCGGCAGATTGTCCAGGCGAGCGCATAGCTCGGCGATCTCCTCGCTCGGCTCGAGCTGCGCCCGGGCGCAGAAGAGCTCGGTCGCGTCCTGCTCGGCCAGCGGCGGCACGGCGTACTCGACCTCGCCCTGGATGCGCAGCAGCTCGCGGCTCGTCACGAGGAGGGTCAGATTCGGACAGGCGGTGAGGAGCTTCGAGAGTCCCGGTGCGGCCTCGATCACCTGCTCGAGATTGTCGAGCAGCAGCAGCATCTCCCGCTCCCCGACGTGACCGGCGAGACCGTCCTTGGCGCCGAGCGTCTGCGCGATCGTCTCCGTGACGAGCGCGGGATCGCGGAGCGTGGCCAGCCCGACCCAGAAGACGCCCGCCTTGTACTCGGGAACGAGCTCAGAGGCGGCCTCGATCGCGAGCCGCGTCTTTCCCGTGCCGCCGGGGCCGGTGAGCGTGACGAGGCGCGCACCTTCCTCGATTCGTGACAGCACCTCCAGCAGCTCGTCGTCACGGCCGACGAACGAGCTCGCCGGCGTCGGCAGGTTCGTGTTGGAGATCGTCTTCAGCGGCGGGAACGAGCCGTTCCCGAGCTGGAAGATGGGCACCGCCTGCGGGATGTCCTTGAGGCGATGCTCGCCGAGGTCGGTCAGCTCGAGCTCGACCAGCTCGGCGGTTGCCTGCGAGAGCACCACCTGCCCGCCGTGCGAGGTCGCAGCGACCCGGGCCGCGAAGTGGACGTCGTCACCGACGTAGCCCTCCTCTGCGAGCAGCGGCGTGCCGGTGTGCAGGCCGATCCGCACCTGGATCGGTCCCGTCGCCAGCGCCTCGGTCATCGACTCGGCAGCGGCGAGCGCTCCCGGTGCGGTGGGAAAGGCGAAGAAGAACGCGTCGCCCTGCGTGTCCACCTCGACGCCGCCTCGAGCGGCGCAGGCCTCGCGGATCACGACGGCGGTGCTCGGCGAGCGCCTCGGCATACGCATCGGCCCCCAGCTCGTGCAGCAGCTTCGTCGAGCCCTCGACGTCCGTGAAGAGGAACGTGACCGTGCCGGTCGGCAGATCGCCGCGCATCGGCGAATCATCCGTCCGAACGAGGCATGACTCAAACAGACCTTGATAGTCAGATCGTTCTGACTATAATAGTCATATGGCTACTGCCTCGATCTCAGAGACAAAGGCGAAGCTCAGCGCGTTGCTCGAGCGCGTGAAGGCAGGCGAGGAGTTGACGATCACCGACCGTGGCACGCCGGTCGCGCGGATAGTGCCGGTTCCGCCGGCTCCGGTCGACTGGGACGAGAGGCTGGAGCGACTGGAGCGGCGGGGACTGATCCGGCGGCCGAAGAAGCCGCTGGACGTCGAGGCGTTCCTCGCAATGCCGAAGGGCCGGGCGCGGGCAAGTGTCCTCGAAGCGCTGCTCGAGGAGCGCCGGGAAGCTCCCTATTGAGGTTCTGGGACAGCTCGACGATCGTCCCGCTGCTCGTGGACGAGCCCGTCTCGGGGCAGATGGAGACGCACCTCGGGGAGGACTCGATCGTGGCGTGGTGGGGCACGCCTGTCGAGTGCCTCTCTGCCATCGCTCGCCGCGAACGGGAGGGCGTCATCGATTCCGAGGAGTCGGCCCGTGCGCGAGCCAAGCTCTCCGCACTCGTCCAGGAGTGGATCGAGATCCCGCCGACCGAGCGTGTCCGCATGATCGCAGCACGGCTACTGCGGCTGCATACGCTCCGCGCAGGTGACGCCTTCCAGCTTGCCGCGGCGACGATCGCGCGAGACGAGGAGACCCTCACGATCATGACGCTCGACGACCCGCTGGCCGTCGCCGCCCGCCGTGAGGGGTTCGCCGTCCTCCCCTAACGCCTGTGAGAGAGCCAACGGAAGAACTGCCCGATGGCGATCACCGCGATGAAGATCAGCCCGACGACGAGCATCGAGAGCACGATGTTCCTGCCCTCTTCGGCGACGTCGGCGAGCAGCGTGGCGAACTCGAGCATCGCGCCGGGACTCTAACCCACGCGGCGGCGATGTGCCGCCAGCGCTTCCTCGACGGCTTCATGGCCCGCTTCGCTGCGCGCCAGCGAGAGCAGCGGCTGCGAGTCGCCGCGCAGCCGAAGCGCATCGCGCGCGGCCTCCAGCCCGTTGGCTCCGGCGAGCGCCGCCGTCGCGGCCCAGGCGGCACCGTCACCGTTTGCGTCCTCGGCCCGCAGCTGGGCGCACACCGAGATCAGCGCGGCGAGATCGGCGACCGCGCCGACGTCGTGCAGCTCGGCAACGCGTACGAGGCCGTGGGCGTAGAGGTAGTCGCCGAGCAGGAGCGCCTCCTCGGGCACCGGCGGAGCGAACAGCCGTGGGCGGCCGTAGTGCAGCAGGTAGCCCTCATAGATCGTCTCCACGCCGAGCGCGCGCCGCTCCGTCCCGAGCGGCGAGAAGACGGGCTCCAGCTCTCGCTCCTCCTCGGGCCGCAGCGCCGCGGCCCAGAGCGGGCTCTCGCGGCGCGCGCCCTCCGCCACGTCGTCCCAGAGGGAGGTGGCGGTCACCGCGCGAAGAACCGCCCCGCCGCCTCGATGGTGCGGTCGATCTCTTCGTCGTCGTGCGCGAGCGAGACGAACATCGCCTCGTACTGCGACGGCGCGACGTAGACGCCGTCGGCGAGGAGGCTCCGGAAGAGCGCGCCGTAGCGCTCGGCGTCGCACGCCGTCGCGTGCTGCAGATTGAGAACAGGGTCTGACCCCATGAAGAGCGTCAGCATCGAGCCGACGCGCTGGACGCGTCCAAACGGGGCCAGCCCGGCCTCCAGCCGCGCCGCCCGGCGCTCCAGCTCGTCGTACACGTCGGTGCTTCGAAGTCGCCGCAGCACCGAGAGGCCGGCGGCCGTCGCAAGGGGATTCCCCGACAGCGTTCCCGCCTGGTACACGTCGCCGGCGGGCGCGAGTTGCTCCATCAGCTCCGCGCGCCCGCCGAAGGCGGCCAGCGGCAGCCCGCCGCCGATGATCTTGCCGAGGACGGTCAGGTCGGGCACGACGCCGTACAGCTCCTGCGCGCCGCCACGCGCGACGCGAAAGCCGGTGATCACCTCGTCGAAGACGAGCAGCGAGCCGGAGGCATCACAGAGCGAGCGCAGCGCCTCGAGGAAGCCGGGCTCGGGCGGGACGACGCCCATGTTCCCGGCCACGGGCTCCACGAGCACGCACGCCAGGCCCTCGCCGTAACGCACGAAAGCCTCGGCCACCGCGTCGGCGTCGTTGTACGGGCAGACGATCGTGTCGGCAGCGGCGGCGGCCGGCACACCCGGCGTGGAGGGGATCCCCAGCGTGGCGACGCCGGAGCCGGCAGCGGCGAGCAGCGCGTCGGCGTGGCCGTGGTAGCAGCCTGCGAACTTCAGCACACGGTCACGGCGGGTGGCGGCGCGGGCCAGCCGCACGGCGCTCATCGCAGCCTCGGTGCCCGAGGAGACGAGCCGCACCTGCTCGATCGAAGGCACAGCATCGGCGATCTCCACCGCCAGCTCCACCTCCGCTTCGGTCGGCGCGCCGAACGTCGTGCCGCGGCCGGCTGCCTCCACCACCGCGGCGACCGTCTCGGGGTCGGCGTGACCGAAGATCAGCGGCCCCCAAGACATGACCCAGTCGACGTAGCGGTTGCGATCGATGTCCTCGATGTACGCGCCCTTGCCGTGGCACATGAAGACGGGCTCCTCGAGCCCGACCGCGCGCATCGCGCGCACCGGCGAGTTGACGCCCCCGGGAATGACCGCGGTGGCACGCCGCCAGAGGTCCGACTGCGTCCTCACAGCCATGCGGCGGCCTCCTTGGCCCAGTACGTGATGACGACGTCTGCGCCGGCGCGACGGATAGCGGTCAGGCCCTCGAGCGCGGCCCGCCGCTCGTCCAGGTGCCCGGCGGCAGCGGCGGCTTTCACCATCGCGTACTCGCCGGAGACGCTGTACGCGGCCAGCGGCGAGTCGAAGCGGTCGCGAACGGCTCGAATGACGTCGAGATACGGCAGCGCCGGCTTCACCATCAGCATGTCGGCGCCCTCGGCCAGGTCGAGCTCGCACTCGCGCAACGCCTCGCGGACGTTGGCGGGATCCATCTGGTACGAGGCCCGGTCGCCGAAGGCGGGCGTGGAGTCCGCAGCTTCGCGGAACGGCCCGTAGAACGCGGAGGCGTACTTCGCCGAGTAGGCGACGATCGCAGCCTGCGTGAAGTCCGCGTCGTCGAGCGCTTCGCGGATGGCGCGCACCCGGCCGTCCATCATGTCGCTCGGGCAGACGGCATCAGCGCCTGCCTCCGCATGGCTAACCGCCACGCGGGCCAGCAGCTCCAGCGTCGCGTCGTTCGCGATCTCGCCGTCCTCTACGACGCCACAGTGGCCGTGGGTCGTGTACGCGCAGAGACACACGTCGGTGAGCAGCAGCAGCTCGGGGAACCGCGCCCGCAGCGCCCGCAGCGCCTGCTGAACGACGCCGTCCTCGGACCAGGCGCCGGACGCCTCGTCGTCCTTCTCCTCGGGCACGCCGAACAGCAGCAGAGCGGGGACGCCCGCCAGCGCCAGTGCCTCCGCCTCGCGCAGCACGCCGTCGACGGTGTGACGGCCGAGCGCGGGCAGCTGCTCGTTCACGAGCGGTTCCGGAGCGACGAACACGGGCATCACGAGGTCGTCCACGCTCAGCCGCGTCTCGCGGACGAGCTCACGCAGCGCGGGCGAGCGGCGTAGCCGCCGCAGACGGGTGGCGGGGAAGCTCACGGCGAAAGACTACGCGGCTGCTGCATCTGTGTTGCTTCGCGCTGGACTTGGCTGAATAGGCCCAAGCGCGCTTCGCGCGCGGGCCTATTGCTACGTTGCGGCCGATGGCCTCGCCCCGCGCCTACTCCGGGCCGCTGCGCGAGCGTGAAACGAATCGACGCCGGAGGCGGACGGCGAGGCGCTGGAGGATCGCCGCCCTGCTCGTCGGCACCGCGCTCGTCGTCACCGTCCTGCTCGCCGCCTTCAGCGAGGGACCGCCCTCGTTCCAGGCGTCTCTCCCGGAGGACTCTGCGCTGCTCGAGACCGGCCGGCCTCTGCCGCAGGTGGTCGCGTTCCAGGAGGACATCCGCATCCAGCTACCGGTCTCACAGCAGTCGGTCACCGCGCTCGGCTATCACGGCGCGAGCGGGAACGCGCTGCCGCTCGAGCCCGTCGGCCGCCAGGCGAACGAGGGCATCTTCGCCCGCATCCTCCACCGGTTGACCGGAGACGACGCGAGCGGCGTCACCTACTACCAGCTGAGCGGCGGCTCGGGTTCGCAAACGGGCGCGCTCGACGTGGGTGCGCCGGCCGGCACCGCGGTCTATGCACCGGTGAGCGGCACGGTCGTCAGCATCCAGGACCTCGTGCTGGACGGTAAGCGCTACGGCCACCGCATCGACGTCGTGCCGAACGAGGCGCCGTCCGTGGTCGTTTCCATCCGGAGGCTGCGCGCCGACCCTGCGCTCACGGTCGGCTCTCCCGTCACCTCCGGGACGTCGAAGATCGGCAAGGTGATCGACCTCTCCAAGGCCGAGGAGCAGGCGCTGGCCGAGGTCACGAACGACCCGGGCAACCACGTCACGATCGAAGTGCGCCCCGCCGCGAACCTCGGCCCGTGAGGATCGTCTTCGTCGCCGACGTCTTCGGCCCACCGGGCCGGGAGGCGGTCGAGTCGCGCCTGCCCGGCCTCCGCGAAGAGCTCGGCGCAGCGCTCGCGGTCGTCAACGGCGAGAACGCAGCGGACGGACGCGGGATCACGCCGCGCCTGGCCGACCGCCTGCTCGCCGCCGGCGCCGATGTGGTGACGCTGGGCAACCACACGTGGGCGCGCAACGGCATGGGCCCGTATCTCGCCAACTCCGAGCGCGTGGTCCGTCCTGCGAACTTCGCAGCGGGAGCGCCCGGACGCGGCCTGGCCGTCGTGGAGGCGGCCGACGGCACTCCGGTTGCCGTCTGCAACGTCCTCGGGCAGCTCTTCCTCGAGGTGTCCGTGAGCCCGTTCGAGGTGCTCGACAGGCTCGTCGAGGAGGCGCGCAGCCGGGCCCGCGTCGTCCTCGTCGACTTCCACGCAGAGGCGACGAGCGAGAAGATCGCGGTCGCGCGGATGCTCGACGGCAGGGTCACGGCGGTGATCGGCACGCACACGCACGTCCAGACGGCAGATGCCCGTATTCAGCCCGGCGGCACCGCGGCCATCACGGACGCGGGAATGACGGGCCCGCACGACTCCGTGATCGGGGTCGAAGCCGACCTCGCCATCCAGCGCATGCGGACCGGCATTCCGGTGCGCTTCAGGCCGGCCAGCGGCGGCGTGCGGCTGGAAGGCGTCGTGCTCGACTGCGACCCGGAGACGGGCCGGGCAACGGCGATCGAGCCGCTGCGAGTCGAGCTCTAGGAGGGTCTGGCGGAATGGTGCTCGTCGCCGGGGCGCGCTGGAGGTCGTGATGCAAGGACGCAGGGAGCCCGCGTACTGGACGTACGCGGGCGACCGAGGACGCCGCAGCGCGGCCTCCAGCGTGATTCCGGCGGCACAGTCACTATTTCGCCAGACCCTCCTGGGCCGGCTTGGGAACCAGCCCGAGGCAGGTCGGGCAGACGGCGCCTTTCCGGCACGTGCAGTTCGCCTTCATGCGAAAAGCGTGCGCTGCGCCCCGGTGACGCCGCGGCGAAGATCTGGAGACCAGGCGGTTACTTCGGCTCTGGCTCGAGCTTGTAGCCGACGCCGTAGCGCGTCTGGATGAACGTGTGCCGGGAGGCGCGGCGGTCGATCTTCTCGCGCAGGCGGCGGACGAAGACGTCGACGGTGCGGTCGCGGTGCCCCTGCCGCCGTCCCCAGAGCCGCTGCAGCAACTCGTCGCGCGAGACGACGCGGCCCTGCTCGAGCGCGAGCGCGTAGAGCAGCCGGAACTCCGTCGGCGTCAGATCCGCGCTCTCGCCGTCCACGTACGCCTGCACCTCGCGCGGGTCGATCCGCAGCTCCTCGATCTCGATCGCCTCCCCCCGCTGCGTCGCCGGCTGAGACTGGCCGCCGCGACGGCCGGCTGCGCCGACGCGCGCGACGAGCTCCTTCATGGAGAACGGCTTCGACGAGATAGTCGTCCGCGCCGATCTCGAGCGCGTGCACGCGGTCGTGCTCGGTTCCTCGCGCACTGATGACGACGATCGGCGTCCCGATCCCCTCCGCCCGCACGGTCTCGATGAGCTTCCAGCCGTCGAGCCCAGGGAGCATGAGATCGAGCACGCAGACGTCTGGCTGCTCGTAGCGTAGGCGGGCGAGACCGGGCTCTCCGCCGGCAACGCTGACGGCCTCGAAACCGGCCGCGCTCAGATGCTGGACGATGCCGTCGGCAATGACGGCGTCGTCCTCGATGACCAGCACCTTCGCCATGGGCGCAACGATAGAGAGCCGCGGGAGGCGATGCCGGCCGGCTCGGGTGAACGCATGGTGAACGGAAGTTCGTTACGATCGCGCGCCCCGTGGCCGATGCCGTGCGGAGAACGCTGGAGCGTGAGCTCAAGCTCGTGGCGGAGCCGGGCTTCGAGCTTCCCGAGCTCGAAGGCAAGCCCTTGCCGCCGCGGGTGTTCACGTCCACGTACCACGACACGGCGGATCGGCGGCTGCTCGGCGCGGGGATCACGCTTCGTCGTCGCGTGGAGAACCGGCGGGGGTTGTGGCAGCTCAAGGTGCCGTCGGGCGACGGGCGGCTGGAGCTCGAGTCGGGCGGCAAGGAGCTGCCGTCAGAGCTCCGGTCGCTGCTGGCTGGCGTCGTCCGCGGACGCGAGCTCGGTCCGGTCGGCGTGCTGCGGACGAAACGAGACGGCGTACGCGTGACGATGAACGGCGGCGTCGCGGACGTGACGCACGACGTCGTCTCGGTGCTCGATAAGCGGCGCACGACGGAACGCTTCGGCGAGGTGGAAGTCGAGCTCGTCTCCGGCGATGCCGATGTGCTGAAGAGCGTTCGCCGCGAGTTACGCAGATCACGGAGCGAAGCGTCACGACGGGAGGGCGAAGATCGCGCAGGTGCTTTCGGCCGGTCTGCCGTTCTCTGAACCACCGGCCGACGCCTCCACGCAGGTGCACGTGCTAGCGATGCTCGAGGCCCAGTACCGGAGCATGGTTGCCCACGATCCGGGCGTGAGGCTCGGCGGCGATCCCGAAGACCTCCACCAGCTGCGGGTCGCGACGCGCCGCCTGAGGGCGATCCTCCGAGCGACCCGGGGCGTCATCGATCCAGCCTGGGCGAACGGGCTGCGGACCGACGTCGCCTGGCTGGGAGCCCAGCTTGGGCCTGTGCGCGACTCCGACGTCCTGCGCGCGAACCTCGCGGCCGAGCGCAGCGACCTCGACGAGGCCGAGCGAAAGGGGCTCGACGTGCTGCTGCGCATCCTCGACCGGGAGGCAGAGGCCTCGCGGGAGCGTCTGGCCGAGGCGATGTCGAGCGACCGCTACTTCACACTGCTCGACACGATCGAGCTCGCTGTTGCGGCGCCCCGTTCACCGGCGACGACACGCCGCTCGAAGCGATTGCGAAGACCGAGTACAAGAAGCTCCGCAAAGCGGTTCGCGCGCTCGACAAGGACCCGTCCGACGAGGAGCTCCATGCCGTGCGCATCAAGGGCAAGCGGGCGCGATACGCGGCCGAGCTCGCGGAGGCTTCTGCGGGCAAAGCCGCGACCCGGTTCATTCGCCAGGCGAAGAAGTTTCAAGACGTGGTCGGTGACCACCAGGACGCCGTCGTCGCCACGGAAGAGCTGCGGCGGGTCGCCGGCCTGACGCGAAGCCAGGCGGCCGCGCTGGCGGCCGGGCGGCTGATCGAGCGCCAGCAAGACGAGAAGCGACGGATGCGGCGAGCGTTCCCGAAGGCGTGGTCGCGCCTCGATGCGGCCGGGAAGCGAGCCTGGTCGTGACGAAAGAGATTCGAGCTGCCGGGGGTGTCGTCGTCCGCCGACTGGGTGGGAGGAACGAGGTGCTCGTCGTTCACCGGCCGCGCTACGACGACTGGACATTCCCCAAGGGAAAGCTGAAGTCCGGCGAGTCCGAAGAGGAGGGGGCGCTGCGCGAGGTGGAAGAGGAGACGGGCCTACACTGCCGGCTCGGTCGGGAGCTGCAGACCGTCTCGTACGTCGACAATCACGGCCGTCAGAAGTCGGTTCGCTACTGGGAAATGGCGCCGCTCGCAGGAACGTTCAAGCCGAATGACGAGGTCGACGAAGTCCGCTGGCTCACTCTGGAAGAGGTCGACCGAACATTGACGTACGCACGCGACCGAAATCTGTTAGAGAATCTCGCGACCACGGGAGGAGAGGAAGCCGCATGAAGCACGTGCTCTTCATCTGCAACCACAACGCCGGGCGCTCACAGATGGCCGAGGCGTTCTTCAACCACTACGCCGCCGAGGACGTCCGCGCGGAGTCGGCCGGCAACGATCCGGCAGTCGAGATCTGGCCCGAGGTCGTTGCCGTCATGGCCGAACGTGGCTTCGATCTCGCAGGGCAGGAGCCGAAGAAGATGACCGTCGAGATGCAGCTGCGCGCTGACTGGGCCGTCGCCGTCGGTTGCGAGGACACGTGCCCGTTCGTGCCGACGACGCTCGAGGAGTGGGAGATCCCCGATCCTGCGGGGCTACCGCTGGTCGAGGTGCGAGAGATCCGGGACCTCGTAGAGCAGCACGTGCGAGCGTTGCTCACAACGCGGCTCAACGCAATTCGAGGCGACCGGACGCATCACGAGCAGTGGCTCCGGCAGCTCCTGCCACAGCTGACGCGCGAGTTCGAAGGTGCGCACGACCCGAGGGCGATACGCGCAACCGCCGACGACATCCTGTGGCGCTACGAGGACGTTCCCGTGCGCTCGTTCGTCGTCACGCTGGCGCATCGCGAGGCGCGCGAGCGGCTGCGCGAGCGAACGCCCGTGCTGTCCGGCT
Source organism: uncultured Actinomycetes bacterium (assembly GCA_963821415.1). Lineage (GTDB taxonomy): Bacteria > Actinomycetota > Thermoleophilia > Gaiellales > Gaiellaceae > PALSA-612. The sequence goes on from CAWGEE010000043.1 coordinate 141,598, forward strand.
GAGCGACTACGCCGCGGCGGCGCGCCGGGCGGCGAGCTCGAGGACGGCGCCTTCCCGCAGGCCTTTGGCAACGACGCGCAGCGGCACCATCAGGTGGCGCTGCACCCCGGCCAGTATGAGCGCGCCGGCCAGCAGTGTCCGCGCTCGCGCGGCCGGGACGCCGAAGGTCTTGCCGATCGCTCGAGACGGGCTCTTGCGGAGGATGGAGACTGCTTCGCCCAGCTCGTCCTCGCCGAGAGTTCGACCGACCATGCGACGAAGAGCCCGCGCGCTGCCACCCACTGCCAGCGCCGTGCGCGGCAGCGGCACGACAAGGCCCGCGAGCTCCCGCTGCACGACGCCGCGTGCGAGATTCACCGCCCTCTTGCCGGGCGGGTCCCCGTCCAGCGCCTCCGCCGTCAGCCGCAGCGAGCCGATGTCGAACGACCGGAGCCACGACGGCGCGCGGTCGGGAAGGCCTATCGCCAGCTGTGTCGATCCGCCTCCCACATCGCACACGGCCACCGCCCCGTCGAAGGGGCCGGCCGCGGCGACCGCGCCCTGGTAGCCGAGCAGCGCCTCCTCCTCGCGGCCCAGCACGCGCACCGGAGCTCCCGAGACGCCTTCCAGCGCTCGAACGAGTGCACCGGCGTTGGCCGCCTGGCGGCCGGGAGAGGCAACGAGCGTCTCGACCCGCAAGCAGCCTGCGCGGCGCGCAGCAGCAGCGAGCTGCGCCACTGCGTCCGTCGCGGCCTCGAGGCGTTCAGCCGAGATCTCGCCCGTCTTGGCGACGTCGACGCCGAGACGGGCCCAGACGCGGTGCTCGTGCACGACCTCCAGGCCGTAGGGGCCGACGTCCGCTGCAAGTAGGCGGATGGTGTTGGAGCCCACATCGATGACGCCGACACGCATCGCTGAGATTCTCGCGCCGCCGTCGGCGGACAAGTGGCGATGGTCCGGTAACGAGGTGGTTAGCGCCGCGCGAGGTCTGCCGACCGCGGGCGACGCCTGCGTCGCGCGGAGCGCATCAGCGCCGCCTGGGCAGGGCGGGCCTTGGCCTCCTTTGCCGGTGCACTCGCGCAACCAGGCGCCGTCCGGATGCAGGAGCCACGACGTGTTGTCCTCGAGGAGCAGCGTAAAGCTCGCCGCCAGACGTTTTCGGCACGCGGGATCGTCCACGGGCACGACCACCTCGAGCCGGTTGTCGAGATTGCGCGGCATGAGGTCGGCGCTGCCGAGCAGCCAGACCGAGCTGTCCTTCGTCTCGAAGTTGAAGATTCGGCTGTGCTCGAGGAAGCGGCCGAGGACGCTCCGCACCTCGATGTTCTCGGACATTCCCTTGACGCCCGGCCGCAGGCAGCAGATGCCACGCACGATGAGCGTAATGCGTGCGCCCGCCTGCGAAGCGGCGTAGAGCTCGCCGATGATCGCCTCGTCGGTGAGGCTGTTGACCTTCGATCGTGATCGTCGCCTTCTCGCCCGCCTCCGCCGCGTCCGCGACCCGTCGGATGTGCGCGATCAGCTGCTCGCGCAGGTCGAATGGAGCGACGAGCAGCTTCCGGAAGCGCTGTGGCTTGCCGAACCCCGTGACGTAGTTGAAGAGGTCGGCGATGTCGGCGACGATGTCCGGATCGGCTGTGAACAGTCCGAAGTCCTCGTAGATCTCGGCTGTGACCGAGTGGTAGTTGCCGGTGCCGACGTGCACATAGCGCCGCAACACGTCGCCCTCGCGGCGGACGATGAGCGTCGCCTTGGCGTGCACCTTCTTCGTCGGGAAACCCGTACACGACGTGGACGCCGACACGCTCGAGTGCACGTGACCACTCGATGTTCTGGCGCTCGTCGAAGCGCGCTCGCAACTCCACGACGCAGACCGACTGCTTGCCCTTCTCGGCCGCCTCGATCAGCGCCGGCACGAGCGGCGATTCGTCGCTCGTCCGGTAGACAGTCGCCTTGAGGCCGATGACGTCGGGGTCCTTCGCAGCAGCGAGAAAGCGGCCGAAGCTCGTCGCAAAGGACTCGTACGGATGGTGGACGAGGATGTCGCCTTCGGCGATCTCGCGAAAGACGTCCGCGTCGGACTTGACGTCCCGGAAGCGCGTGTTCGTCACACCGGGCCACGGCTCGTCCTTCAGCTCCGGCCTGTCGAGCGCTACGAGCTGCATCAGCGCGCCGCGGTCGAGCAATCCCTCGGTGAGATAGACCTGGTCGCCATCGACCTGCAAGCCGCTCTCGAGCCACTCGCGCAGGCGCGGCGAGATCCCGGAGGAGACTTCGATACGCACGACCTCGCCGAAGCGCCTTCGGCGCAGCTCCAGCTCGACCGCCACCCGCAGATCGTCCGCCTCGTCCGAGATCTCGTAGTCCGCGTCGCGCGTGACGCGGAACACGTCCTGCTCGACGATCTCCATCTGCGGAAAGAGCCGCGGCGCGAAGTGGGCGATGACGTCTTCCAGTGCGACGAACACTCCGCGCGAGCCCACGCTGACGAACCGCGGCAGGCCCTCAGGGACCTTCACGCGGGCGATCCGCTCCTCGCCTCCCTCTTCCTCCCGAACGAGCAGCACGAGGCTCAGCGACAGCGCGGAGATGTACGGAAACGGCTGTCCCGGCCCGGTGGCGAGCGGTGTGAGCACCGGGTACACCTGCTGCTCGAAGCGAGCGCCCAGCTCTCCCAGCTCGTCGGCCGTGCAGTCGTCGATGGTGCCGATGACGATGCCTTCGTGAGCGAGGGCAGGCTTGAGATCGTCGAGCCACAGTCTCGACTGCGCGCTCTCGAGCTCTACGGCCCGCCGGCGGATGTCGACGAGCGTCTGGCGCACCGTTCGTCCGTCCGCCAGCTTGCGTGTGTAGCCGGCGTCCAGCTGGTCCATCAGGCCGGCCACGCGAACGCGGAAGAACTCGTCGAGGTTCGTCGAGAAGATGGCGCAGAACCGGACGCGCTCGAGGAGAGGCATTCGCTCGTCGGCGGCGAGCTCGAGCACCCTCGCGTTGAAGTCGAGCCAGGACAGCTCTCGGTTGAAGAGGCCGTCGGCCTGCCGGGGGAGCTTGACCTTCGCCAAGGCTACTTCGACACAGCCTCGAGCTTGTAGCCCACCCCGTAGCGAGTCTGGATGAACGTGTGACGCGACGCGCGCCGGTCGATCTTCTCCCTGAGCTTGCGCACGAAGACGTCCACCGTGCGGTCACGATAGCGATGACGCCGTCCCCAGATCCGCTGCATCAGCTCGTCTCGGGTCACGACCTGCCCGGCGCTCAGGCCGAGCGCGTGCAAGAGCTTGAACTCGGTGGGCGTCAGCCCGACGGAGACGCCGTCGACGTACGCCTGGACGTTGCGCGGATCGATCAGCAGCTCCTCGAAGTGGAGCGCGTCCCCGCGGACGGGCGTGCCTCCGGCCACGCCGCGCCTGGCCGCCACCCGTACGCGCGCGACGAGCTCGGCCATCGCGAGCGGCTTCACGAGGTAATCGTCGGCTCCCAGCTCGAGTGCGCGAACGCGGTCCTCTTCGGTGCCGCGGGCGCTGACGACGATGATCGGCGTGCCGATTCCCTCGCCGCGGATCGTCTCGATGATCCGCCAGCCGTCGATGCGGGGCAGCATCAGGTCGAGCACGCAGACGTCCGGCTGTCCGTAGCGCAGGCGCGCCAGGCCGGTCTCTCCCTGGTCGACGACGGTTGGCTCGAACCCGGCCAGCGCGAGATGCTCCGCCATGCCGCGGCTGATGACGGCGTCATCTTCGACGATGAGAACGCTGGCCATGATGTGCCTTCTGCCATCATCGAGACGCGATGCTCGGAGCGGGGTACAGGAATGGTGAGGGAGTGGTGACTAGGTGGTGAAGCGGTTCTTCGGCCGCCGTTCGAGCGCGCCGGAGGCCGAGGCCCAGGTGGTCGAAGCGGCGAGCAAGCGGGCCGAGACGCTGGTCGAGGAGAGCCGCGAGCACGTTGTCGTGCTCGACGCCGACCGCCGGGTGCTCGCTGCCAGCCGGCGCGCACGCCAGTCCCTGGAGGGCGTCGTCGTCGGCGAGGTGCTACCCAAGCGGCTGCTCGAGGCGAGCGAGGGCCGCGATCCGCTCGAGATCGAATACGAGGTGAACGGCGCCCGCGAGACGCTCGTCTACCTCGGCACGCCTGGCGACCTCGCCGCCTACCAGGAACTGCGGGCCGGCTTCACCGCCGCCGTCTCGCACGAGCTGCGCACGCCGCTCGCGCGGCTGATGGTCCTGCTCGACGGCCTAGCGCTGCCCGGGGCCGATGCCGATGCGCTGGCGGCACAGGCGCGCGCCGAGGTGGAGCAGATCGGCGAGCTGATCAACGACGTCCTCTTCCTCAGCGAGCTCGAGAGCGGCCGCGCCGTCGTCTCCCTCGGCTCGACCCGGGCGCTGCCGGTGCTGGAGGAGATCGTCGCGGCGCGTGCGGAGCGCTCTGCCAACGCCGACGTGGCACTGCACGTGGACTGCCCCGCGGAGCTCGAGCTGCCTCTGCGACCGCGCATGCTGGAGACGATCGCCGCCAATCTCGTCGACAACGCACTCCGCTACGCGGGCACGGGCACGACGTTCACGTTCCGCGCGCACGACGAGGGCGACGCGATCGTCCTATCAGGCGTGGACAACGGGCACGGCGTGCCGCAGGAAGACCTGCCGCGCCTCTTCGAGCGCTTCTTCCGCTCCGACCGCGCCCGCTCGTCGCACGGCACGGGCCTCGGCCTCGCCATCGTCAAGCACATCGTGACGTCGGCCGGCGGCACCGCGGAGGCGCGGGCGGTGCCCGGCGGAGGGCTGGAGGTCCGCTGCACCTTCCTCAAGCAGCTGTAACCAGATCGTTACCAGAGCTTCACCACCGCGCCGCCCCGCAGCCTGCCGTCCGTGGCAAGACTCTCGCGCGATGAAGAGGTTGGTCCCAGCTGCCGCGCTCCTGTGCGCTCTGCTCGTCGCCGCCGGCTGTGGCGGTGGCGGTGGCAGCCAGACGATCCAGGCCGACGGTTCCAGCACTGTAGGGCCCTTCACCACACGCGCCGCCGAGAACTTCAAGCAAGCAGAACGCGGACGTGGAGGTGACGGTCGGCATCTCCGGCACGGGCGGCGGCTTCGAGCGCTTCTGCCAGCGGCGAGATCGACCTCGCCGACGCCTCTCGGGCGATCGACGAGGAAGACGAGAACGAAGCAGTTGGCATGCGCGGACGCCGGCGATCGAGTACGTCGAGCTGCCCGTCGCGAACGATGCGCTGACGGTCGTCGTCAACCCCGAGAACGACTGGGCGACATGCCTGACCGTGGAGCAGCTGAAAGCGATCTGGGAGCCTGGCTCGACGGTCAAGAACTGGCAGGACGTCGACCCGAGCTTCCCCGACGAGCCACTCCGCCTCTACGGGCCGGGCACCGACTCGGGCACGTTCGACTACTTCACCGCGAGATCGTCGGCGAGGAGGGCGAGAGCCGGCACCGACTACCAGGCCTCGGAGGACGACAACGTCATCCTCGAAGGCGTCTCCGGCGACACGGGAGCGACTCGGATACTTCGGCTTCTCCTACTTCGAGGAGAACCAGGACAAGGTGAAGGCGGTAGAGGTCGACAACGGCTCGGGCTGCGTCGCCCCCTCCGTGGCAGACGGCGCAGGATGGCACCTACGCGCCGCTCTCGCGTCCGCTGTTCGTCTACGTGAAGACGAGCTCTCTCGAGCGCCCGGAGGTCGCCGAGTTCCTCACGTACATGATCGACAACGGCGCCGAGATCGCCGAGCAGGCCGCACTTCGTGCCGCTCACGTCCGAACAGCTCGCCGACGCCAAGGCCAAGCTCGACGCCGCGCTCGGCACGTAGTGGCCGCCGCCCAGGACAGCTGCCGCCCCGATCACGCTGCGGGCGCCGCGCAGGCGCTACAGCGAGGACATCGTGCGCGTCCTCCTGCTCACCGCGGCCTTCGTCTCGGTGATCACGACGTTCACGATCATCTTCTCGCTGGTCAAGCCGGCGATCGAGTTCTTTATCGAGATCTCGCCGTGGGACTTTTTCACGGGCACCACGTGGACGCCGCTCTTCCTGGAAGGCGAGTTCGGTGTGATCCCGTTGCTCGTGGGCACACTCATCATCACCTTCTGGGCATGTCTCGTCGCCATCCCCTGCGGTCTCGGCGCGGCGATCTATCCTCAGCGAATACGCGAATCCGCGCGTCCGCGGCCGTTCTCAAGCCCGCGCTCGAGGTGCTGGCGGGCATCCCGACGGTCGTCTACGGCTACTTCGCGCTGACGTTCTTCACGCCGTTCCTGCGCGACGTCGGCGTGAAGGTGGAGATCTTCAACGCGCTGTCGGCGGGGCTCGTCATGGGCGTCATGCTCATACCGCTCGTCGCGTCGCTCTCCGAGGACGCGATGTTCGCCGTTCCCCAGGATCTTCGTGACGGCGGCTACGCGCTGGGAGCGACGCGACGGCATGTCGCGACGCGCATCGTCGTGCCCGCCGCCACATCGGGCATCGTCGCCAGCTTCGTGCTGGCCATCTCGCGCGGGATCGGCGAGACGATGATCGTGCTCATCGCGGCCGGCCAGTTCGCGCAGATCTCCGCGGATCCCCGGGTGTCGATGGAGACGATGACCGCCTTCATCGGCGCGACAGCCCAGGGCGACGTGCCGACAGGGTCGATCGAGTACAAGACGATCTTCGCCGTCGGCCTGGCGCTGTTCGTGCTCACGCTGATCATGAACATCGTCTCCATCAGGCTCGTCCGGCGGTTCCGGGAGGTCTACGAATGAGCACCGCCTCGACGCCGATCGAACGCTCGAGGTTCGACATCCGCGGGGCGCATCTTCTACGTCCTGCTCCTCATCTCGATCGGTCTCGCGCTGTTGACGCTCGGCGTGCTCGTCGGCGACGTGCTCAAGGACGGCGCCGGCTGGGTCACGACGACGCTCCTCTTCGATCCACCATCGGTCGACCCGAACATCGCGGGCGCGCGGCCGGCGATCCTCGCCACGATCTACCTGGGCATTCTCGTGCTGCTCTTCACGGTGCCTCTCGGCGTGGCCACGGCGCTCTACCTCGAGGAGTACGCAGACAAGGACCGCTGGTACAACCGCTTCCTCGAGGTCAACATCCAGAACCTCGCGGGCGTTCCGTCGATCGTCTACGGCATCCTCGGGCTCGCGTTCATCGTTCGCGGGATCGGCCTCGGCCGGGTGTTGCTGGCCGGAGCGATCATCCTCACGCTGCTGACGCTGCCGACGGTGATCATCGCCTCTCGCGAGGCGATTCGCGCCGTGCCCGACTCCATCCGCCAGGGCGCCTACGCACTGGGCGCGACGCAATGGCAGGTCGTTCGCCGCCAGGTGATCCCCGCGGCAATTCCCGGGCATCGCCACCGGCTCGATCCTCGCCCTCTCGCGGGCGATCGGCGAGACCGCGCCGCTCTTGATGATCGGAGCGCTGACGTACGTGTCCTTCGACCCGAGCATCCTCGGCGCGTTCACCGCGCTCCCGGTGCAGATCTACAACTGGATCCGCCAGCCGCAGACCGAGTTCCGGCTGCTCGCCGCGGGCGCCATCATCGTCCTGCTCGTGATTATGCTCGTGCTGAACTCGGTCGCCATCATCATCCGCAACCGCTACCAGAAGAGGTGGTAACGATCGCCGACCCAGTCCGCCTGGCCGAGCCCACGACGGAGCCCTACACCGGACGTCGCGAGGCCATCTTCCAGGTGCGGGACCTCGAGGTCTCCTACAGCGGCAAGACGGCGGTACGCGGGATCACGATGGACATCGCGCCGAACGAGGTGACCGCGATGATCGGCCCCTCGGGCTGCGGCAAGAGCACGTTCATCCGCTGCTTCAACCGCATGAACGACCTCATCCCGGGCGCCGAGGTGAACGGCGAGCTGCTCTACCACGGCCTCGATCTCTACGGGCCGAAGGTCGACCCGGTCGAGGTGCGCAAGCGCATCGGCATGGTGTTCCAGAAGCCGAACCCGTTCCCGAAGTCGATCTACGACAATGTCGCCTTCGGGCCGCGCGTGCTCGGCAGGAAGGACAACCTCGACGGACCGCGTAGAGCGTGCGCTCCAGCAGGCCGCGCTCTGGGACGAGGTCAAGCACCGGCTCAAGGCGAGCGCGCTGAGCCTCTCCGGAGGACAGCAGCAGCGCCTCTGCATCGCCAGGTGTCTCGCAGTCGAGCCCGACGTCATTCTCATGGACGAGCCGGCCTCCGCGCTCGACCCCATCGCGACGACGCGGATCGAGGACCTCATGCACGAGCTCAAGCAGACCTACGCGATCGTCATCGTCACGCACAACATGCAGCAGGCCGCGCGCGTCGCCGACATGACGGCGTTCTTCTCGGTCGACGTCGCCGAAGAGGGCGAGCGCACGGGCATCCTCGTCGAGTTCGACCGCACCGACAAGATCTTCACGCAGCCGTCCGACCAGCGCACGGAGGACTACGTCACCGGGACGGTTCGGTAGATGGCGGTGCCTCGCGCGTCGTTCCAGGAGGAGCTCCAATCCCTCGAGGCGACCCTGCAGGAGGAGTCCGAGCTCGTGCTCCGCTCGCTACGCGGCGCGATGAACGCTCTGCGCGAGCGCGACACGGAGCTCGCCGACGAGGTGATCGCGTTCGACGACGAGGTGGACGCGCGCTATCTCGCCCTCGAGCAGGGCATCGAGTCGCTGCTGGCGAGGCAAACGCCAGTCGCGGTCGACCTCCGGCTCGTACTGGCGATCCTCCACATCAATCTCCACCTCGAGCGCATGGCCGACCTCTGCGTGACCATCTCCAAGCTCACGAAGCTCGCGGGCCCGTTCGAGGGCGATGATCAGGTGCTCGAGAGCTTCGACGAGATGGGACGGCGGGCCGAGGAGATGGTCGACGTGGCGATGCGCGCACTTGCGGAACGCGATCTGGCTGCCGCCGAGTCGCTGGTAGAGCTCGACGAGCTGATCGATCGCGCCAATCGGCGGCTCGTCCGCCACGTACTCGCGGTCGGCGGTGACGAGACGAAGCGCGAGTGGGGCCTGCGCATGATCGTCATCTCGCGCTGCCTGGAGCGGTTCGGCGACCACACGGTCGACATCGGCGAGCAGGTCGCCTACCTGATCACAGGCGAGCTGCGCGAGTTCTCGGACGCCTCGCACGACAGCTGACCGACTAGCCGCTTTCGGCCGCTTAACCGGACCGTCACCAGAAGGAAACCGGCCGGACGACCACGGCCCCGCCTCACGCCGCGAGACTCGCGGCGAACGCACCAACCACGAAAGAGAGGCATCCCACATGCGATTCAGGCGTACAGCAGGACTGCTGGCGGCCGTCGCCGTCGGCACCGCGGTCGCCGCGGGCACGGTCAGCGCAAGCGGCAGCGCCTTTCGCGGCACGATCACGGCGGACGGCTCGAGCACGCTCGGCCCGTACGTGACGGCAGCCGCAGAGCGGTTCGGGAAGAAGAACCCGAACGCGCGCGTGACCGTCGGCATCTCGGGGACAGGCGGCGGCTTCACCCGCTTCTGCAAGGGCGAGACGGACATCGCCAACGCGTCGCGCAAGATCAGCCAGACCTCCGCGAGCGAGGCGCAGGCTTGTCGCGCCGACGGCATTGGGTATATCGCCTTCGCAGCGGCGAACGACGGCATCTCCATCGTCGTCAACCAGCAGAACACGTGGGCGACCTGTCTCACGATGGCCGAGCTCAAGAAGATCTGGGAGCCCGGCTCGAAGGTCAACAACTGGAACGACATCCGCTCGAGCTTCCCGAACCAGAGCCTGCGGCTCTTCGGGCCTGGCACCGACTCGGGCACGTTCGACTTCTTCACCGAGCACGTCAACGGCCGGGCGAGGGCCAGCAGGACCGACTACCAGGCCTCCGAGGACGACAACGTGCTCGTGCAGGGCGTCGCCGGCGAGCGGGGCGGCATGGGCTACTTCGGCCTCTCGTACGCACTCGCGAACCAGAGCAGGCTCAACATCGTCGCGGTTGACAAGGGCAACGGCTGCGTCAGGCCGAACAACGCCACGGTGCAGAACCGCAGCTACCCGATCTCACGCGGCCTCTTCATGTACGTGAAGAAGACCTCGTTCAAGAAGCCCGTCGTCCAGGGCTTCATCGACTTCATCCTCAAGAACGAGAAGGCAATCGCTACGGCATCGAGGTTCGTGCCCCTGACGCCGGCGCAGCTGAAGAACGCGAAGCGGCAGTTCAAGTACGCGGTGCTCAACGCCAAGAAGACCTAGCGCTCCAACGCATCACCCTCCCCCCCGAGGGCGGCTCTTGAGGAGCCGCCCTCGGTGCGTTCCGGGAGCCAGGATGGCGAAGGCTACGAAGGGGAAGAACCACACCACGTAGAGGTAGAACCAGTGGGTGAGGACGATCTCGAAGCCGATCAGCAGCGCCGCCGTGAGCGCGGCCAGCTGAACGGGCGACTTCCGGCGGGGGAAGAAGGCGAGGGCACCGCTCCCAGCACGAGCAGCCCCTGGAGCACCCACTGGACGACGTGCAGGTCGGGCAGGCCCGCGTGGTACTGCTGCCAGTCCCAGAGCGAGAACGGCGACTCGCGGCCGAGCTGGTGGCCGATGGCGCGGTCCCAGACCGTGCCCACCGCGCCGAGCGGATCGGGCTCGAGCAACAGCACCCAGAAGGCTGCGAGGGTGGCCAGCACGAAGGCTGCGGCAAAGAACGTCGTCGGACGGAGGCGGCGCTCCGGATAGGTCGCCCACAACGGCGCCACGACGAGCGGCGCGAACTTCGTCCAGGACGCGAGTGCGGCGAAGCCCCCACGGGCCCAGGGCGATGAGGCCAGCCAGAAGCCGAAGATCAGCAGCACTGGCTGAATGGCGTCGTTCGAGCTGGAGCTCGCTACGTACTGCGTGAACGGGAAGGCCGCCCAGGCGAAGGCGAGCGTCGCGGCGAGCCTCCGTCCCCCGTAGCGCAGGCCGACGAGCACGAGCCCGGCGATGGCGATCAGGTCGAAGAGGATCGCCGTGAAGTGCGCAGCGTGCAGCTCGTCGCCCTTCCCCTTCCACCCGAAGATCGCGTAGCCGGGCAGGTAGGCCTCGTACGCAATCGGGCCGTACGTGTCGCCGTGCTCGTTCTGCCCCTCGCAGCGGCCGTTCTCCTGGATGCGAAGCGTGATGCGGCCGTTGCGGTCGGGGGGGCCGCACGGCCGCCCCGTCTCCTGCGGAAAGTGCCCGTACGGCGCCTGCCCCGACGCGATGCGATGGGCGCCGATCACGCCCGAGTAGCCCACGTCGATCACGTTCGAGTCGGCGACGTCGAGCCCGATGCGGAAGCCGCAGAGAAACACCGTGGCGGCGACGAGCACCCACACGGGCCACACGGGCCGTGCGGCGGCCGGCGAACGATCGCGAACGCCCATCCACAACGTGCGGCCCAGGAGGTAGAGCAGGACGGGATAGACGAGCGGCACGCTGGTGAAGATCCGGCCCTCGTTGAAGAACCACAGCGAGACCGAGAGCGAGACGAGCACGAGCAGGTCGAGGTTGCGGACCGACCGCAGGCGCCGGAGGTCGGCCAGGCCCAGGACGAACACGGCGCAGAAGCCGAGCCACACGGGGAGGCTGTTGAGCCGCTTGCCGCCGAACGCACCCTCGCTGCCACGGGCCATGGGCCAGGCCACCTGCGGGCCGGTCCACGCCACCTCGACGAGGCCGGTGGCGTCGTCCACGCGTCCCAGCACGATCTGCCCGGCCGGCCCCGACCACGCTTTCACCGTCCAATCTCGATAGCGCGGGTCGTAGGTGCCCTCGGTGACAATGCTGTCGGCGGGGTACCGGGAGACCCAGGCGCGGACGCCGTCTTCCTCCAGGAGGATGTCGACGGCCTGCTCCTCGTTCAGACGAGGGGGCGGCAGCGGTGTCGCAGCTCGCGCCACGGGGACGGCCGCGAGAGTGGCGAGGACGACGGCGAGCCCGACGCGCAGGCGTGTCACCGGCTCAGGCTCTCTAGTGGCGGCGGCGAAACGACCAGAGCTTGTTGCCGACGAAGTTCACGGGAGTGACGAGGATGATCGCGATCGCCTGCGCCGCGACCGGATCGAGCCCGAGCGCGACGAGCACGCGCAGCACGATGAGGTTGGCAGCGAGCGCGCACCAGGCCACGACGAAAAAGCGCAGGCCCTGGTAGTAGAAGTGGCCGCGGTGTCCTCTGAACGTCCACAGGCGGTTCCAGAGGTAGTTGTTCGTCACCGCCACGCAGAACGAGAACACCGCGGCGACCATGTAGTGCACGTCGAATCCCCGAACGAGCAGCGCGTAGACGCCGAGGTTGACGACATAGCCCGTCGCTCCGACGATGCAGAACTTCGCGAGCTGGAGCCAGTTGTCCGGCCGGCGCAGCGCTCTTCCGGCGCGCGAGCCGAACCGCGCGGTCCCTTCCACTACCCGAGCCATCGCGGCAGCGTACCGGCGTGCCCTACCGGACTACGAACACCGTGTCGCCCGCCGGCCGCTCCCACGACACCTCGACAGCATCGACGCGAGCTCCAGCCGGACCGTGCTCGCACCAACGCAGCATCGAGTCGACCCGCTCCTGCTCGCCCTCGAAGACAACTTCCACCGAGCCGTCGGGGCGGTTCCGCACCCAGCCCGCCAGACCGAGCGTCCGTGCCCGCGAAGACGCCTCCGCCCGAAAGAACACGCCCTGGACGCGCCCGCGTGCAGTGACATGGGCGCGAGCCATCCTCATCCCGACAGTCAACCAAGTGCTGGGGCGGGATCGCTCCCGCCCCGGCAGACTCCCTGCTGCGCTCCGCAGCCTAGTTGTTGTTCGGGCCGTGCTCGTCGAGCTGGCCGCGAATGACGCCCGGCGGACACCGCCAGCTGGGGCCGTGTGGACGTTCACGTAGTAGTCCGCGGGTTGGCCCCGATGGCTGCAAGCAGTGCCGCGATTGTGAAGGTGCCCGCTCCGATGACGCCGTTCTCCGCGCTCGCGTTGAGCGCGAAGCGCCTGTACGACAGGGTCCAGCAACGCCAAACGGCGCCACGTGGATGTGCGCCGCGACGATGTCGCCTGGCAGGTTGTTGGCGATTGAGCTTGTTCCCATTCACCGTGTCGGCCTCACGTCGACGACATGCGCGACGATGTGGCCGCGCGACGCATTGGTCGCCGTTGCACAGAGCGGAACCTCGTCCTCCGCGGTGAGCACGGCGGTGAAGCTGTTGGCGGGCGGTTGTCCACCCGTTGCGACGGCTGCTCCGAAGACCGCTGCCAGAGCTGCGACAGCGAACACGAGAGACATACCGAACATTCGACTCATCTGCACTCCCCTTTCTCCCCTGAATTACGCGCAATCTACGCAGATGGATGCGTTGGTTGCAAGGTTGCCGCTGCGAGCAACGCTAAACGTCGCCCTCGAGCCGCGCGATGACCGCGAGCCCGAACTCCGCCGCGCGGGCGCCGTCGATCACGCGGTGGTCGAACGTCACTGCAGATCGTCCCCATGCGCCGGACGACGATCTCGCCGTCGCGTACGACGGGCCGGTCGCCGATGCGGCCGATGGAGAGAATCGCGACCTCCGGGTGGTTGACGATCGGCGTCGAGAGCAGCCCGCCGAGCTTGCCGGCGCTCGTGACGGTGAACGTCGAGCCACGGAGCTCCTCAGGTGCCAGTTCGCCCGCCCGCCCGCGCTCCGCCAGCTCCGCCAGCTCTTCCTGGATCTCGTCCACGGTCTTCGTGTCGCAGTCCGCGTACCACCGGCACCATGAGCCCGTACGGCGTCTGCACGGCCACGCCGATGTCGTAGCGCTCGAGATAGACGATGGCGTCCTGCTCGAGCCGCGCATTGAGCTCCGGGAACGCTTGAAGCTCTTCCGCGCATGCCTTGACGACCGTTGCAACGAGCCGGTCCATGTCCACCGAGCCGAAGTCACACTCCTCCACCCAGGTGACGGGCGGCACTTCCCGGTGTGCGCGCGCCATGTGCTCGGCTATCACCCGGCGAACACCGCGCAGCGGCTCCCTGCGACCCTCCGGCGGCTGCACCGCCGGACGGCGGCCGCTGCGCACGTCCTCTTCGGTGATTCGTCCTTGAGGGCCGGCCCCGTGAGGCGGTCGAGTCAACATCAGCTCTTGCGCGACCTTGCGCACGAGCGGCGTCGCACGCGCTCTCCCGTCCGAAGACGACACGTCCGTGTTAGATGAAGGGGTCGACTCTGGGTCTGACCCCCTGACACGTCTGTTTCGGACGGCTCCGCCGGGTCACCGCCGATCACGACGAGCACTGTGCCGACCGGGACGACCTCGCCCTCCGCCACGTGGATCCGCGAGACGACACCGGCCGCCGGGGAGGGAATCTCGACGGTCGCCTTGTCCGTCTGGATCTCGACCAGCGGTTCGTCCTCGGCGATCTCCTGGCCTTCCGCGACGAGCCAGCGCGCGACCTCGCCCTCGGTGAGGCCCTCACCGAGATCCGGAAGCTTGAACTCGTACGCCATCAGCGCATTCTCACCGCGTCGTGGCTCAGCACGGCGTGCACACCCTTCGTCCGGTTGACGATCTGGGTGACGCGAAGGTCGACGACGAGGCTCGCGAGCGCGAGCGCGTCGCGCCGCTCGAGCCCGTGCTCCCGCCCCATCAGCTCGAGCATGGCCTCCGTCGCAACCGCCGCCGCCTCGTCGAGGTCCTCGTCGAAGCCGAACGTGACCCAGGCAGCAGGTGTCCACGCAATCGGCGTGGTCAGAGGGAGGTCGTCACGAACGGAGAGCGTGAGCTCGGCGCGCTCGAGTGGACATTCGATCGCGAGCTGCGACACCTCACCGTCTCCCTGGCGGGCGTGACAGTCCCCTGCTGAGAGCCGTGCGCCGTCGACGGGAATCGGCAGATACAGCGTCGTGCCCGCCACGAGCTCCTTGCAGTCGATGTTTCCGCCCCACACACGCGGTGGTTGAGTCGAGTGAATGCCGGGCTCCGGCGGGGGCATTCCCATCACGCCGAGGAACGGGCTCAGCTCGAGCTCCCGGCCGAACTGATCACGGCCGAGTCCTCGGTCAGGATCGAGCGCCCATGTGAGGCGCCACTCCTCGAGCGTGCTGACGCCGAGCCGGTCGTTCAGGTCCGTCTGCCAGCCCCCTGCCTCCGTCACGCCCCAGGACCCGACCCGAACCGACTCCACCCGTACCTCGAGCGTCTCGCCCGCCCGCGCACCGTGCACCTCGACAGGGCCGACGAGAGCATGGCCGCGGTCGAGCTCAGGGTCGCGCGGCTCGAAGCGCTCGTCCTCAGAGAGCCACCACCCGGCGTTCGGGCAGGCAAACGCGATGGCGTCCCCTGAATCGATCGTCAGCACGGGCTCGAGGTCGGGAGAGAAGTGGCCGTGCAGCGTTCGCCGCTCGAGCGGAATCTCGTGGATCATGGCGGCCATACCCGCCCGCCGGCGGCGTCGAATGCCTCGAATCTGCGCAGACGTGCCACCGGCGTGTTCGCGAGCTCGTCGCGGAAGAGGCTGAAGATGACGACGTCGCGCGGCGCTTCGCCTTCCTCCGCCGCTAGGCGCCGCCGCAGGCGCGCTTCCTCAGCGAAGCCGAGCTTCCTCGGCACCCCCATGCTGGGCTCGTTCGCGGGATCGACGCGAATCTCAACTCGGTCGACCCCGCAGATCTCGAACGCGACCTGCGTCAGCGCGGCAGTCGCCTCCGACGCGAGGCCCTCCCGTACCCGGCTCTCGCGAATCCAGTAGCCGATCTCCAGCGCACCTGCGCCGACGCGCGGGTGCAGCCCGGTTCCTCCGACGACCTCGGCTTCGTCGGAGGAGAAGATCCCGTAGACGAAGTCCTGGCCGAGGTCGAAGTTGCCTCGGAACTTCCGTAGGAGCTTCACCTTCTCTTCCAGCGACTGCGGCTCATTCCGCGCCCACGCTTCCCACGGGCGCAGATGGTCGAGGCTCGAGTCGAGCGCGTCCTTTAACAGCGGTGCATCGCGCCGGCTCCCAGCAGCGCATGACGAGGCGCTCGGTGACGATGCGATACGGCGCGTCGGTCAAAAGTCGAGCAGGCGACGCACGGCGTCGAGCACGCGCGCGCACGGACGGCATGTACGCGTCCTCGAGCTGCCAGTACGGATACGGCACGTCGTAGCCGGTGACGCGCAGCACCGGCCCGCGCAGGTCGAGGATCGCCTTCTCGGCGAGCACGGCGGCCACTTCGGCGGCGAAGCCGCAAACACGCGGCGCCTCCTGCACGACGACGACCCGCCCGGTCTTCGCAGCCGACGTCAGCAGCGCCTCCTCGTCGAGCGGCTTGAGCGAGCGCAGGTCGAGCACCTCGACCGACGCGTCCGCCGAGATCTCATCGGCTGCCTGCTCCGCGAGCGGCACCATCGAGCCGTAGGCGACGATCGTCACGTCACTTCCTTCCCGCGCCACGCGCGCCTTGCCGAGCGGCACGACGTGCTCCCCGTCCGGCACTTCGCCGCGGATCGTCCGGTAATGGAGCTTCGGCTCCAGGATGACGACCGGATCCGGGTCGCGGATCGCCGCGGCCAGCAATCCCTTGGCGTCCGCGGGCGTGGACGGGATCGCCACCTTCACCCCGGGCGTGTGGACGTAGTACGTCTCCGGCGAGTCGTCGTGAAGCTCCGGCGCGCGCACACCACCGCCGTACGGCATGCGGACGGTGATGGGGAACTCCATCGCGCCGCGCGTACGCCAGCGATAGCGCCCGACGTGGTTGATCAGCTGGTCGAGCGCCGGGTAGCTGAAGGCGTCGTACTGCATCTCGCACACCGGCCGCCAGCCGGCCATGGCCAGGCCGATCGCCGTGCCCATGATTCCCGCCTCCGCGATCGGCGTGTCCACACAGCGATCGGGGCCGAACCGGTCACGAAGCCCGGCAGTCGCCCGGAAGACGCCCCCGGCGCGGCCGACGTCCTCCCCCAGCACCATCACGTCGGAGTCCCGCTCCAGCTCGACGTGGAAGCAGTCGTTGATGGCCTCGACGATGGAGAGCTCAGCCATGTCGCAGTCCGGGTGGGGGATTGACGTACGCGTGGTCGAAGACCTCTGACGGATCGGCCGGCGGCTCGGCCTCCGCGGCGGTGATGCCCTCGCGCAGCACCGCGAGCGCCTGGTCCCGTATCTGCTCGGCAAGCTCGTCCGTCAGCAGCCCTCGCCTGCGCAGGTACTGCTCGTAGCGGCCGACACACTCGTTCTGTTTCTCCTCTTCGATGCGATCGAAGTCGGCGTAGGCAGTCGGGTCGTCGGCCGTTCCGTGAGCCGCCATTCGGTAGGTGACTGCCTCGATGAACGTCGGCCCGTCACCCTTCCGGGCGCGCTCGACAGCCTCGGCCGTCGCCTCGTAGACCGCGAGCACGTCTCCACCGTCGACCCGGATGCCCGGCATGCCGTAACCGGCCGCCTTGTCGACGAGCGCGGTCGCCGCGGTCTGGGCCTCGAGCGGGGTCGAGATCGCCCACTGGTTGTTCGAGCAGAAGAGAACGAGCGGTGCGCGCATCACCGCGGCGAAGTTCGCGCCCTCGTGGAAGGCACCCTCGGACGTGGCGCCGTCGCCGAAGAACACGAGCGTGCACGTTCCCTCGCCCCGCAGGCGTTTCCCCCACGCGAACCCGGCTGCGTGGGGAACCTGGGTGGCGATCGGAACGCAGATCGACGCGACGTTGAACTCGCGAGGGTTCCACCAGCCGGCGGGATGGCCGCGCCACCACGAGAGGACGGTCGAGACCGGCATCCCGCGGAGCAGGCCGATCGCCGACTCGCGGTAGCTGGGGAAGATCCAGTCCTCGCGATCGAGCGCATACGTGGCGCCGACCTGCATCGCCTCGTGGCCCCAGAACATCGCGTACGTGCCGATGCGTCCCTGCCGGTGATAGATGAGCGAGCGCTCGTCGTACGTGCGGAGGAGGACGAGCTGCCCGTACAGCTCGAGCAGGTCGCCATCCGCGAGACCGGCGACGGTGCCGTCGGGGACCGTGTCGCCGTCGCCGATCACGCGCCGAGGGCCCGCCTCGGCCGGTAGCACCTGCGCCATCGCCCGGCGACTCTAGCCGACGCCGCTGCGCAGGGAGCGTGCGAGAACGACCGCCACGGCGAAGATCGCCACGACCGCGAGTACGCCGGCGATTCCGAGCGACGCCCCTCCGCGCACGGGGTCGGCCACGAGCAAGAGAAGCAGCGATCCGCTGAGTGCTGCACCGAACGCGACCGCTGTCACGACGAGCGCGCGTCGAGCCGTGGCGGCCCTGGCGATGCGGACTGCCGCACCCGGCTCGAGCGCCCAGAACGCGAGCTCGGCCGTCAACGCCAACCCGCCGGCGAAGAGGCCCGCTGCCGGATCGAGGCCTTTCCCCACGAGAGCAACGCCGTAGCCGACGCCGAGCAGGACCAGGCCGAGTGTCACGACCGGTCCCCGCCGGATGACAAGGCCACCGGCGAGCAACGCGATGCCCGCCAGAACGGCAAGACCGGCAGAGCCCGGGTAGTCGGCAGCCGAGAGCCACGCGGAGAGACCGAACAGCCCGGCGCAGACCAGCGCCCCGAGCCCGGCCGCTACGCGCGCATCGCCCTGGCGAAACGCCTGAATGACGACACCTCCTCCAGCACGGGTTCGAGGGGATCGCCCCAGCGCCACTGAACGACCGGAACGCCGAGACGACGAAAGCGGCTGCGCACGGCGGCTCGCCGCAGCTTCCAGATCCTGTAGGCGAGCTGGGCCTGCTCGCCCTCTCGCACCTGGACGAACGATTCGGGTGCGATCTCCACGGCCGCCACGTCCGCGCCGCGGCCCCGCACGTCGACGAGCGCGTTGACCATCCGCTCGTCGAGCAGCGGCGTGAGGCAGAGAACGAGCGCCTTCGGCGGCAGGGCGTGGGTCGGGATCACGCGGATGTCTCGCCACACGTACGACAGCACGACCTCGGTGTCGAGCAGCGCCTCGACGATGCGATAGAGCTGCACCGTCCCCAGAGCCGGCTCGAGCCAGTTGAGCGACCCGCCGAAGCTCAGCAAGCCGACCTGGTCACGACGGCGCAGGTACGCACTGGCGAGCGCGGCCGTCGCACGCACCGCCTGGTCGAGCGTGCCCGCTGCTCCCAGGCGCGCCTCGGCGAAGGAGTCGAGCAGCAGCACCGCAGCCGCGTTTCGCTCCGGGTGCTCCTCGTTGACGACGAGCGCGCCGCGGCGCGCCGTGGCCTTCCAGTTCACGCGCCGCACGCGGTCGCCCGGCTGGTACAGCCGCAGATCCGCGAACTCGATTCCCTCCCCTTTTTGCCGGGCGACGAGGTTGCCGACGTAGGCCTGCGTGTCCCGCGGTCGCACGATCTCGCGCAGCCGCTCCTCTCTCGGATACACGCGCAGGAGACGGCTTGCCGGGAGCTCGCGCTCGAAGACGAACAGGCCCAGCCGGTCGAACACGGCCAAACCCAGGCGGCCGAGCCGGTAGACGCCCCAGCGGGGGAAGCGCAGCGACGTCGTCAGCTCCCGCTGCTCACCCTCGCCGAGGGTGAGCCCGAACGACGTGTCGCCCACGGCATCGGCGTCACGCGGCAGCGCCAGCGAGAGCTCCAGCCGCTCGATCCTCGTCCCCGCGCCAAGCTGGATGCGGAGTGGCACCTCCTCGCCCTCGAGCGTCCGGGCCGTGTCGCTGTGAAACTCGACGTCGAGCTCCGGCTCGCTCCCGAAGACGAGGCCGATCGCCAGCACGAGCACGAACGGCGTGGCGAGCACGACCAGCTCGGCGCGGCCGAACGCGATGCCGGCGAAGAGCCCGAGGGCGGCCAGCGACGCGTAGCCCGCAAGCTTCGCTGTCGCGGCCCTCGTCAACGTCTTATGTCGCTGCGGCTCGTACGGCGTCCTCGGCGCGAGGCGTGGGAACAGCGTCGAGGCATTCCTGCACGACGTCCTCGGGGCGGATGCGCTGCACCCAGAGCTCGGGGTTGAGCGTGAGCCGGTGGGCGAGCGCGGGCACGGCCACGTTCTTCACATCCTCGGGCGTGACGTAGTCGCGGCCGCGCAGCGCCGCCAGCCCCCGTGAGAGCTTGAGCAGCGCGAGCGAGCCGCGCGGGCTGGCGCCGACCTGCACGCGAGAGCTCTGCCGCGTCGCCGACACGACGTCGACCATGTACAGGCCGATGCTCTCTGCGACGTGCACTTCCTCGATCGCCCGCTGCAGGGCGAGCACCGTCTCCCGGTCGACGACGGGCGTCAGCTCGACCTCGTCCACGCGCCGCTCGCGGCGGCGCTCGAGCATCTCCCACTCGTGCTCGCGCGCCGGGTAGCCGACGCCGATTCGCAACAGGAAGCGGTCGAGCTGCGCCTCGGGCAGCGGGTACGTCCCCTCGTACTCGATCGGGTTCTGCGTGGCGAGGACGAGGAACGGGCGCTCCAGCTGCCGCGTCTCGCCCTCGAGCGTGACCTGACGTTCCTGCATCGCCTCGAGCAGCGCCGCCTGGGTCTTCGGTGGCGCACGGTTGATCTCGTCGCCGAGCAGGAGATTGGCGAAGACGGGCCCGGGCCTGAAGTCGAACTCCGAGGTCCGCTGGTTGTAGATGGACGACCCGGTCACGTCGGCGGGCATGAGGTCAGGCGTGAACTGGATGCGCGAGAAGCGGAGGTCCGTGACCGCAGCGAAGGAGCGCGCGAGCAGCGTCTTGGCGAGGCCGGGGAAGTCTTCGATCAGGACGTGGCCGTCGGCGAGCATGCCGAGCAGCACGAGCTCGAGCGCCTCGCGCTTGCCGACGACGGCCTGCTCGACGGCGTCGAGGACGCGGTCGCAGTGCGACTGGACGTCAGAGAGAGCGATCACGGCGGGAGGATAGTCTCGAGCTCGTCCACCACGGCGGTGAGGGAGGCGGTGTCGATGCCGCTCGTGCCCGCCCCTTCCGGCCGCGGCCGGTCGGGACGGACGAGCTCCCACGTCTCGGGCGAGAGCCTCTGCCGCGCACGTTCGGGCTCACGGTCGAGCTCGATGCCCGCCTGCATGGCGAGGCCCGCGGCCACGATCTCCCGGACCTGCGGCCGCAGGCGGAAGTGGACGTCGAACTCGTCTGCCTGCGCCAGCGCCACGTCATCTTCCGCACTCGACAGCGACTCGGGATGCACGTACCGCCTCGGCGGCCGCGAGAGCACGGCCGGCACGGTGCCCCTCGGGTGCGGGAAGGCACGGCCGGCAATCCGTGCTGCCGCCAGCGCGACCAGAGCGCCGACGAAGACGAGGTACGCATCGAGCACGAGATCGGTGCGATCGACGCCGATCAGCACGACCAGCAGCGCGATCAGCCCTGCCGTGACCGCGTAGCCGACCGTGGAGACGACGACCTGCCTCACGTTGCCGCCGCCCGCACCTCTTGTCGCACGGCTGTGAGCGCGTCGATCGCCCTTCCCCGCATCGTCTCGTCGACCGAGTGCTCCGAGAACTTCGCCACCTCGAAGAGCTCCGTCAGCGCAGCGACGGGCTGCTCCGCCTCCAGGTCACGGGCGACCCGGTGGAGGTACTCGTACGGCGCCTCAGATGGCCGGCGCGGGAAGCCATACAACGTCAGCGCCTGCTCCATGCGGGCATACGCCGCGATCACCGCCCGCCGCGGATCGGGATCACGGCGAAGATCGTCGATCGCCTCGTCGAGCGCCCTGCCGAGCTCCTCCAGCTGCTCGGGCCTGCTGCGCCCGCGACGGTCGCGCCTGCGCTCGATGACGATGGCGGCCACGATCGCCGCCGCGATCAGAACGGCGAGCCCGATCGCGAGAGGCCAGACGAGCTCTGGATCTCGCCCTTCCGCGAGTTGCGGCCTCGGCTGCTCCGGGACCACCCGCTCAGGAAACGCGAGATCCGCGGCTCCCGGCCGTCGCAGGCGAGCCTTCGTTCCGAAGGATGTCCTGGGCGGCCACCACCGCAGTCAGGACGATCACCAGGAAGACGACAGAGAGAGCCATACGGAGGCCGATTGTCGCGCCCCTGCGGTCGCGACCTGAAAGCGAGGAACCAGGCCCAGACCGCGACCAACGCGGCGAGGCCCCCAAGGACGACCATGACCGTGAAGGCGCCGTCGAGGAACGTCGTCGAGGGTTCGCGCGCCGACCGCCTCCCTCGCCGCCGAAGGGCTGATAAGAGCGTGCCGCCATCGCCACCAGCACGAGCGCCGGCACGACGAGCGCCGCGATGGCGGCGCGCCGCGAGACGACGACCTGCCTCATGTCGCCGCCGCCCGGACTTCCCCGCGCACCGCCGTGAGCGCATCGATGGCCTGGCCACGCATCGTCTCGTCGACCGAGTGCTCCGAGAACTTCGCCACCTCGAAGAGCTCCGTGAGCGCAGCGACAGGTTGCTCCGCCTCGAGATCGCGCGCCACGCGGCTCAAGTACTCGTACGGCGCCTCAGATGGCCGGCGCGGGAAGCCGTATAACGTCAGCGCCTGCTCCATGCGGGCATACGCCGCGATCACCGCACGGCGTGGGTCGGGGTCGCGCCTGAGGTCGTCGATCGCCTCGTCGAGAGCGTCCCCGAGCTCCTTCAGCTGCTCGGGCGTGTGGGCGGCGTCCGAACGCCTCCGACGGCGGTCGACGATCACCGCGACGACGATGGTGGCGACAATCAGAGCGGCGAGCCCTGCGGCCAGCGGCCACACGAAGCGCGCCGTGCCTTCGGCCAGCTCCTCCGGAACGGGCTGGTCCGGTTGCCCCTGCTGCTGCGCTAACGCGGCATTCGAACCCTCCTCGTTTGGCGGCTGCCGGTCGTACTGGAGCAGGGCGCGCCCGCCGATGATGGCGAACCCAAAGATGAGGAGGAACGCAAGTAGCCCCGAGTAGATCGAGCTCTGTTTCCCCTTCGTCCGCCCCGGCATGCGGACCCGCATATAGAGGAGCATCAGCGCCAACGCCATCCCCAGCACGAGCACGATCGTGAACAGGCTGTCTACGAAGACCGTGGACGCGGCCCGCTCGTCGCCCGGTTCGCCGCCGAAGGGCTGGTACGAGCGCGCCGCGAACGCCACCAGCACCAGCGCCGGCAGCACGAGCGCCGCGATGGCGATCCTGCGTGTCAGTCCGTGAACTTTCGGAGCACGATGCACGCGTTGTGGCCGCCGAACCCGAACGAGTTGTTCATGGCCACTTCGACGTCGGCGGGGCGTGCCTGGTTGGGCACATAGTCGAGATCGCACTCGGGGTCGGGCACCTCGAGGTTGATCGTCGGCGGCAACATGCCGTCGCGGAGCGCGAGGATGCAGAAGATCGCCTCGAGCGCGCCGGCGGCGCCGAGACAGTGTCCCGTGGCGCCCTTGGTCGAGGAGACCGGCGTCGCGTAGGCCTTCTCCTCGCCCAGCGCGAGCTTCAGCATGCTCGTCTCGGATGCGTCGCCGAGCGGCGTCGCGGTCGCGTGCGCGTTCACGTAGTCGATGTCGGCAGCCTCGATGCCGGCGTCGTCCAGCGCCATCTTCACCGCCCTCCCGGGGCCGTGGGGATCGGGCTCGGTGATGTGGTTCGCGTCGGAGGAGACGCCGTAGCCGATCACCTCGGCGTAGATCTTCGCCCCACGCGCCTTCGCGTGCTCGAGCTCCTCCAGGACGAGCACGGCACCCGCCTCGCCCATCACGAAGCCGTCGCGCTCGGCGTCGAACGGCCGGCTGGCGTGCTCGGGATCGTCGTTGCGCCTGGACAGTGCCCGCATGGCCGAGAAGCCGGCGATGCCCACCTCCGCGATCGGCGCCTCGGTGCCGCCGCACAGCATCGCGTCGGCGCGGCCGAGGCGGATAGCGTCGAGCGAGTCGCCGATGGACATGTTCGAGGCAGCGCAGGCCGTGCACTGCGAGGACAGCGGTCCCTGGGTGCCGAGCTCGATCGACAGCCACCCCGCGCCGAGGTTGGGGATGATGGCCGGAATCGAGAACGGCCCCACGCGGTCGGGCCCGCGCTCGCGCAGCACGTCGTAGCAGTCCTGGAAGGACTGGAGGCCGCCGATCCCCGTCGCGATCGACGCGCCGATGCGCGGCGCCTCGGCGGCGATGTCGAGGCCGGAGTCCTTCTCGGCCTGGCGCGCAGCCGCCAGCACGAGGTGTGTGAAGCGGTCCATGCGGCGTGCCGTCTTGCGGTCGATCCAGTCCTCGGGGTCGAAGTCCTTGACCTCGCAGGCGAAGTGGACGGAGTAGTCGGACGAGTCGAAGTGCGTGATCGGGCCGGCTCCGGACTTCCCCGCGAGCACGTTCGCCCATGAGGTCTCCACGTCGTTGCCGAGCGGCGATACGGCCCCGAGGCCGGTGATGACTGCGCGCCGGTATCCGTTTTCGCTTGCGCTCATGTCACATTCCCAGTCCGCCGTCGACGAGCAGTACCTCGCCGGTCACGAAGGACGCGGCGTCAGAGGAGAGATAGCGGACCGCGGCGGCCACGTCTTCGGGTGTGCCCATTCGCTCGAGGGGCGTGTTGGTGAGAATCGCCTGCTGCGCCTGCTCGGGCAGCACCTCGGTTAGCGCCGTCGTGATGTAGCCCGGGGCGACGGCGTTCGCGCGGACGTTGCGGGGCGCGAGCTCGCGGGCGAGCGCCTTCGTGAAGCCGATGATGCCGGCCTTCGAGGCGGCGTAGTTGGTCTGCCCGGGATTGCCGTGCACGCCGACAACGCTCGTGAGGTTCACGATCGAGCCCGACTTCCGCTTCATCATCCCGCGCGCGGCGGCGCGGCAGGTGTGAAAGACGCCTCCGAGATTCGTGTCCAGCACCACGCGCCAGTCCTCGTCGGACATTCTCGCGATGAGCCCGTCTCGTGTGAGGCCCGCGTTGTTGACGAGCACGTCCAGGTCGCCGGCCTCTTCCACGAGACGCGCACTGTCCTCGGGGCTGGCCACGTCTGCCTGAACGGCACGACCGCCGATCTGCGCGGCGACCTCCTCCGCCTCCTCGCGGCCGGAGCGGTAGCCGACGACGACCTCAGCGCCGGCTGCGGCAAGTTCGATCGCGATCGCGCGGCCGATGCCCCGGGAGCCCCCGGTGACGAGTGCGAGCTTGCCGTCGAGCCTGGCGAATCCGTCGTCGCCAGGGCTCATCTAGAGCCGAGCGCCTCCTCCACACGCTCCAGCGCCGCGAGACTGTTCACCGGGATCGCCTTCACGCTCTTGTCGATGCGCTTGACGAGCCCCGACAGGACGTTGCCCGGGCCGACCTCCACGAACGTGCGGGCGCCGTCGCGAACAAGCTCGGATGCGGCCTGCGTGAAGCGAACGGGCGCCGTCAGCTGATCGACGAGCAGCGGAGCGATGCGCGGCGCCGACTCGAGCCGGGCCGTCACCGTGGACATGAACGGCGCCGCCGGCTCGCCAAAGCGCACCTTGTCCACCGCCGGCCGTAGACGCTCCGCCGCGCGGGCAACCAGCGGGGAGTGGAACGCGCCCGAGACGCGCAGCTTCACCGTGCGCCGCGCTCCAGCCTCCTCGGCCTGGGCGCAGCACTCGTCGACAGCGTCGCTCTCGCCCGAGACAACGAGCTGCCCAGGGCAGTTGTAGTTGGCCGGCCACACACCGCGGATGCGCCTGCAGATTCGCTCGACGACGTCGTCGTCGAGTCCGAGGATGGCGGCCATCCGGCCCGGATGCTCCCGCGCGGCCTCCGCCATGGCGAGCCCGCGCTCGCGGACGAGGCCGATCGTCTCCTCGACGCCGATCGACGACGCAGCCGCCAGCGCGGCGAACTCGCCGACCGAATGCCCGACGACGTAGTCGGGCTCGATGCCGCGGGCCTGGAGCGCAGCCAGCACGGCCAGGCTCGTGGCCACGAGCGCCGGCTGCTGCACGTCGGTCTCGACGAGCTCCTCGAGGTCGGCGTCGAAGCACAGCCTCGCGAGGTCGAGCCCGGACGCGGCGCTGCCGAGCTCGAACACCCGCATCGCCTCGGGCACGGCCTCGGCGATGTCACGACCCATGCCCCGCTCGAGCGAGCCCTGGCCGGGGAAGCAGAAAGCAACCTTTGACTTAGTCATGCAGCAACTCCATTCGTCGTCCATTCCATCACGCCGGAGCCCCAGGTGAGACCGGCACCCATTCCCGTCATCAGCACGATCCGCCCGTCACGTCAGCCTGCCGTCTCTGACGGCGTCGGCCAGGGCCAGCGGTATCGAGCCAGATGAAGTGTTGCCGTAGCGGTCGACGTTGACGACCACCTTCTCGTCGGGAAAGCCCAGCTTCTCCGCCGCGTGGGTGATGATCCTGATGTTCGCCTGGTGCGGGACATACACGTCGATGTCCTCGACGGTCAGGCCGACCTCGTCGAGCAGCTCGCGTGCGGACGACACGAGCACGCGCGTCGCGAACTTGAAGACCTCGCGGCCGTTCATGCGCGCGAAATGCTCGCCGGCGGCGACCGTCTCGCTCGACGCGGGCTTGCGCGAGCCGCCCGCTGCGAGGTAGAGCTCCATGCCGCCCGAGCCATCAGCGCCCAGCTCGAAGCCCAGGAAGCCGCCTCGGTCGACGCGCTCGAGCACCACCGCTCCGGCTCCGTCGCCGAACACGATGCACGTCGCGCGGTCCGACCAGTCAACGACCTTCGAGAGCAGGTCGGCGCCGACGACGAGCGCCCGCCGGCCGACTCCGGAGGCGAGCATCGCATAGGCCTGCGCGAGGGCGTAGACGAATCCGGTGCAGCCCGCCGAGAGGTCGTAGGCACCCGCCTTCGCGGCGCCGAGCTGATCGGCCACGAGCGCAGCGGTGGCCGGGAACACCATGTCGGGCGTGACGGTGGCGATGATGACGAGGTCGAGATCTTCCGCACGGACGCCCGCCTGCTCCAGCGCGTCGCGCGCCGCGGGCAGGCAGAAGTCGGAGAGCGCCTCCTCGGGCGCTGCTACGCGCCGCTCGTGGATGCCCGTCCTCGTGACGATCCACTCGTCCGAAGTGTCGACCATCTGCGCGAGCTCGTCATTCGTCAGCACGCGCTCCGGCACGGACGTGCCGAGGCCGGTGATCGAGACGCGATTGCCGTTGGCGGCGCCGATCATTCCGTTGCGAACATCAACGTCCCGCGGCACGCGAGCTGGCCGCCGACGCGCGCCTCCACGGCGCTCTTGCCCACCCGATCGCGGCCGCCGAGGATCTCGACCGAGAACGTCAATTCGTCACCGGGCGAGACGATGCGCTTGAAGCGGATCTTGTCGATCCCAGCGAAGAGCGGCAGCTTCCCGCGGTTCTCCGGCTTCACGAGCACGGCGATGGCACACGTCTGCGCCAGCGCCTCGACCATGATCACGCCCGGCACGATCGGCCGGCCGGGAAAGTGCCCCTCGAGGAACCACTCGCCGTCGCGGACGAGCTTGCGGGCAACCGCGCTTACGCCCGGCTCGAGCTCGAGCACCTCGTCGACGAAGAGGAACGGGTCGCGGTGGGGGATGATCGACTCGATGACGTCGCGTCCGAACGGCGCGCGAACGAGGTCTGCGACCTGACCGGACGGCGAAGCCACGATCGGCCAAGTGTACTCCCCGATCTGGCGCCGAAGCTAAACGGTGACGGTGATCGGCACTTTCTGCGTGACCGTGCCGATATCGGTAGAGAGCGTCACCCAGACGCTGTAGGCGCCCGCTTCGATCGTGCCCAGCGGTAGCTGTCCGCTCCACTGCGCGGCATGCGAGCCGGCCTCGAGCCAGCCCACCTGCACGAGCGCGAGCGGGTAGCCGCGGTCCCTGATCTCCACGGCCACGACACCGGCCTGCCGGAGCTCGAACGAGATCGTGATCGCATCGCCGACGCCGTCGCCGTTCGGCGAGAGGTCGACAGGATCTGCTCGCAGCCAGGCGAGCGAGCGGAGCACCACGAGCTCGTC
Organism: uncultured Actinomycetes bacterium; assembly: GCA_963821415.1. GTDB lineage: Bacteria > Actinomycetota > Thermoleophilia > Gaiellales > Gaiellaceae > PALSA-612. The sequence goes on from CAWGEE010000043.1 coordinate 169,317, forward strand.
GACGAGCTTCGCCGTCCTCCCCGAGTCCCCCCGCGCCGTGAGCAGCAGCCGGTAGCGGCCGTCGGCCAGCGAGTCGGGAGCCCAGGGAAGCGTCTGCGCACCGGCCTGCTGGCGTACGTTGATCGCAAGCGAGACCACGGTCAGCCCGCTCTCGTCCTTGACCTCGGCGCTGACGGCGGCCGGCTCGCTGAGCGTGTAGCGCACCGTCAGCAGATCCGCGTAGCCGTCGCCGTCTGGCGAGACGATGCGAGGCTGCGGCCAGAGATCCGCCGCCACGGGCGGTCTCGCGGTCGGACGCGGCGGCGCGATGGTGTGGTGATGCGCCGAGCACGCCGCTGGCCGGACGCACGCCGTCGGCCGCCATCGTCCACCGGTAGCGGCCGGGCTTGACCTCCATGGCGTTCCAGAACCACGAGATGCGATCGCCCGTGCCGGTCCTTTCGGCTACCGGCTCGCCGGCGGCGGTCGTGACGGTCACCGTCCAGTCGAGGGGTCCCGAGAGCCAGCGCCTTGAAGCGCATCCACCGCCCCAGCTGCCCGGTGATGCGAGGGTCGTAGAGCTTCGGCAGCCCCGTCGTCAGCGCCACCTCTCGCAGCTGTCCCAGCCGCGCGTACAGCGCGTTGCCCGGACAGGCCGTAGAGCCCGCGTCCCGATGTCCGGAGATGGCCCGGAGATACGCGGGACTGACTCCAGACGAGACCATCGCCGAGGACGCAGGATCGACGTGCCCGACGTCCAGGCGCCATGCGAGCAGCGCGCCGAGGGCGTCCTCCGCCTCGCGAGTCGGGGCCTTGGCCGAGTACGTCCCGAGGACAGCGACGCCCACTGACCCGGTGTTGAACCCCGCCGCGTGAGCGCCGATGACGTTGCGCTGCATCCCGCCGCCCCGCCCCTCGAAGACCTGGCCGTAGCGGTCGACGAGAAAGTTGTAGCCGATGTCGTTCCAGCCGTTGGCCTTCACGTGGTAGAGCTCGATGCCGCGAACGATCGCCGCGGATTCCTCGGGCCTGTACGAGCTGGAGCCGGCCGTGTGGTGGACGAGGGCGAAGCGCAGCACGGGCGCATAGCGTGGCGCGCTCCGCACGATCTTCTCGTTGGCGTTCCAGCCGCTTCTCGGCACGATCCTCGGCGAGCCCGCCGTCGCCACCGTGCGCAGCGGGATACGCGCAGACGGGCTGCGTACGAACCAGGCCCGCACTCTGCGTCACCTTGCCAACAGTGCGCACCTCCAGTCGCGTCGAGCCGGGCGCCCACCATGGGTTGCCGACCGTCCAACCCGAGCGCGAGCGCTCGGATACGCCGCGGTCGGGGCGGTCTTCGGCCTCGGGCGCCGCGAGACGCCACGGGCTCCACGTGCCGGAGGCCGCCAGCGTTCGCAGCTCCACGCGGCCGCTGCCCCGCCAGTGCACGCCGACGAGGTCGAACGGCCGCTGCGGGATCACTGCCGCCGGGGCGCGGGCATCACGGGGGAGGTCGCGGCTCCAGAGCGACGGGTCGGCGGCATGCGCAGCCGCTGGGGCTGCGAGCAGAAGCGCCGCTGCGATCAGGAACACTCTCATTAGTCGTACCTTCGACCCTCTCCTCGTTCGGCTTGAAGCCGGAACCCCCTGCGATGGTAGGTTGTGGAGCACAGTGATGCCTGCCGTTTTGCGGGGATTTTTCACCTCGCTGGCGCTACTCGCCGCTCTCGTGTTCGCACAGACGGCGATGGCTGCCACACCGCGGGTGCTCGCAGTTCACCTCGACAACGACATCAACCCGGTCACCGCGCAGTACGTCGAGGATCAGATCGACCGGGCAAACGAGGACGGCTACAACGCCGTCGTCATCGTACTGGACACGCCCGGCGGCCTCTCCGAATCGATGCGGGACATCGTCAAGAAGGAGCTCGCGTCGGGCATCCCGGTCGTCGTCTACGTCGCGCCCGACGGAGCACGCGCGGCTTCGGCCGGCGTGTGGATCGGCCAGGCGGCCGACATCCTCGCCATGGCGCCGCAGACGAACCTCGGCTCCTCCACGCCGATCTCGATCGGAGGGGAGGACATCCAGGACGACCTGCGGCGCAAGGTGATCAACGATGCGGCCGCGCAGCTGCGAGCGCTCGCAAAGGAGCACGGCCGCAACGCGAAGTGGGCTGACGCGGCCGTCCGGGTCGGCTCGAACCTCAGCGCGCGCGAGGCGCTCTCGATGAACGTCATCGACGTCATCGCCCCCACCCTGCCCGCGTTGCTCGACAAGATCGACGGCATGAAGACCGTGCCGCGCGGCTTCGTCATGGACACGGCCAACGCAGAGGTGACCGAGGTCGAGATGGGCCTGTGGAAGCGCATCCTCGACACGTTGATCGACCCGAACATCATCGCCCTGATGCTTTCGCTCGGAGTGCTGGGGATCGTCGTCGAGCTCTACAACCCCGGCCTGGTCTTCCCGGCGACGCTGGGCGGCATCTGCCTCATCATCGGCCTTTACGGGCTCCAGGTGCTGCCCGTCAACTGGGCGGGCGTGCTGCTGATGCTGCTCGCCGCCGGCTTCTGGGCGGCGGAGCCCTTCGTCATGAGCCACGGCGCGCTGGCGCTGGCGGGAGCGGTGTCGTTCGTCTTCGGCGCGCTGCTGCTCTTCGACCCCGCGGGCGACACGTACCAGGTGTCCCTACCGGTCGCGATCGCGATCGCCGGCTCGGTGGCGCTCTTCATGGCCTTCGCCGTCGCCAAGGTCGTCCAGGTGCGGCGCCAGCCCGTGGCCGTCGGCACGTCGAGCCTCGTCGGTACGCCAGGCGTCGTGCGTCGCGGCGGCCTCGTGGCCGTGAAGGGCGAGCTCTGGCAGGCGGAATCGGCAGACGGCCAGCCGCTCGCAACCGGCGACGCGGTCGTGGTGGAGGACGTCCAGGACGGCCTGCGGCTCGGCGTTCGCCACGCCGACGCGCGCCGGAGACAACGTAGGATCAGCCCGATAGACCCTCGGAAAGGACTCCGATGCTTGCTGCCCTGATCGTCGTCGCCGTCATTGCGGTCCTCGTCATCCTCGTGCTCAGCGCCGCCGATCAAGGTGCTGCGCGAGTACGAGCGCGGTGTCATCTTCCGGCTCGGCCGCCTGCTCGGCAAACCCAAGGGGCCTGGCCTGATCTTCCTCATCCCGATCGTCGACAAGATGGTCCGGGTCGACCTGCGGACGATCACGCTGATGATCCCGCCGCAGGAAGTGATCACGAAGGACAACGTGCCCGCGCGCGTGAACGCCGTCTGCTACTTCCGCGTCGTCGATGCATCGGACTCGGTAGTGCAGGTGGAAAACTTCATGGTGGCCACGTCGCAGGTCGCGCAGACGACCCTGCGCTCGGTGCTCGGCCAGCACTCGCTCGACGAGCTCCTGTCCGAGCGCGAGAAGATCAACTCGATCCTCCAGGAGATCATCGACGAGACAACGGCTCCCTGGGGCATCAAGGTCTCGATCGTCGAGGTCAAGGACGTCGAGATCCCCGCCGACATGCAGCGTGCGATGGCACGTCAGGCCGAGGCCGAGCGCGAGCGGCGGGCGAAGATCATCAACGCGGAGGGTGAGTTCCAGGCCGCCCAGCGGCTCACGGAGGCGGCGATCGTGATGGGTGAGGCTCCGATCGCGCTCCAGCTCCGCTACCTGCAGACGCTGCTCGAGATCGGATCCGACGAACAACTCGACGATCGTCTTCCCCGCGCCGATCGATCTGCTTCAAGCCCGTTCCTCGAGCGCACCGAACGGGAGCCAAGGAGACGAGCTGAGCGGCGCGGCGCCCGAGCTGCGCCGCGACCCGCTGTCCGGCCGCCTCGTGGTGGTCGCCCCCGAACGCGCCAGGCGGCCGGGAGCATTTCCGCAGCTCGAACCGCCGCCTGACCCCGGCGAGCTCGACGAGTGCCCGTTCTGTGCGGGCCATGAGGACCGCACGCCGCCGGAAACGCTGCGGTTGCCGGAGAGGGCCGGCTGGCGGGTGCGCGTCGTGCCGAACCTCTACCCGGCGTTCGAGCGGCAGGAAGTGGTCGTCCACACGCCCGAGCACGTTCGCACGATCGCCGAGCTCTCGGGCGAACAGCTGGCGCTCGTCGCGGACGCGTGGCAAGCACGAGCCGAGGCGGCGCACGGCAGAAGGCTTTGCGTACGTCCATGCCCTCGTCAACGAAGGTAAGGCCGCGGGCGCGAGCCTCCCCCACACCCATTCGCAGCTCGTCTGGCTCCGCGAGCCGCCGCCCGCCGTTGTCGGGGAGGGCGAGATGGATGCGGTGACAGAGGGCGAGCTCGTGCTCGAGCGAGGCGGCGTCGTCGTGCTGTGCCCGGCAGTCTCGGCCGAGCCCTACGAGATGAGAGTCGCCCCTGCGGAGCCGTGAGAGCGACGCCTTCGAAAGCCCGCTGCTGGCAGTCGCCCTCGACATTGCTGCAGAGGCGCTGCGCCGACTGCGCGCCGTCGAGCACGCTGCGCCGGCCAACCTCTGGCTCCACGACGGGCCGTGGTGGCACATCGACCTCGTGCCCCGCCTGACCGTTGCCGCCGGCATCGAGCTCGGCGCCGGCATCCACGTGAACCCGCTGCCGCCCGAAGAGGCGGCGGCGAGGCTGCGCGGCTAGCTCTCTCCCTCTTCTTGTTCGGCGGGCTCGGCGCCGGCTTCGACTTCGGCGACAGCTGCCTCGGGTACCGACTCGTCCTCCGCGTCCGCCACTACGTCGGTGCCGTTCTCGCTCTCGACGACCGGCGCGAGGCTCGAGACCCGCTCGCCCTTTTCCCGCAGCCGCATCACGATCACGCCTTGTGTGGCGCGGCCGGCGCGGCGGATGCCCTCGGTGGGCATGCGGATCACCTGTCCACCCGTCGACATCAGCATCACCTGATAGCCCTCGCGAACGGGCATTGCACCCGCCAGCTTGCCCCTGGCCTCCGTCAGCTTGACCGTCTGCACGCCCATGCCACCGCGGCCCTTCCGCGGGTACTCGGACATGCGCGTTCGCTTGCCGTATCCGTTCTCGGTCACGACGAGCAGGTCGGCGGTGTCGTCCGCGATCATCGCGGCGATCACCTCGTCCCCGGAGCGCAGCTTCATGCCGATCACGCCGCCGGTCACACGACCCATCGGCCGCACGGCGGCGTTGGGGAAGCGGATTGCCTGGCCCTTGCGCGATACGAGCAAGACGTCGTCCTCGCCGTGGGTGAGGAAGGCGTCGACGAGCTCGTCGCCGTCGCGGAGGTTCACGGCGATGATGCCCTCCGACTTCAACGGCGTGTTGTACTGCGCGAACTCGGTCTTCTTGACGATGCCCTTGCGCGTGGCGAGCACGAGATACTTCGCTTCCGAGAAGTCGCGCGTGCGGATAACCGTCTTCACCTGCTCGTCCTGGGTGAACGGCAAGAGATTGACGATTGCTCTGCCCTTCGACTGCCGCGCCCCGAGCGGCAACTCGTGCACCTTCAGCCGGTACACCTTCCCTTTGGTGGAGAAGAAGAGGATGTAGTCGTGCGTCGACGCGACGAAGAGGTGCTCGATGTAGTCCTCGTCCTTCAGGTCCATCCCCATCACACCTACTCCGCCGCGCCGCTGCTCGCGATACGTCGTCACGGGTAGCCGCTTGATGTAGCCGGAGCTTGCGTGATCGCGATCACCATGTCCTCCTCGGCGATCATGTCCTCGAGCTCGAGGTCGGTCTCACCGGCGACGATCTCCGTCCGGCGCTCATCCGTCTTGCCGTAGATGTCCTTGATCTCGAGCAGCTCCTCGCGAACGACGCCGTCGATCCGGGCCGGATCTCCCAGCAGCGCGCGGAGCTCGGCGATGCGCTCCTGGAGGTCCGCGAACTCGTCCTCGACTCGCTTTCGCTCGAGCCCCGTGAGCGCACGGAGGCGGAGATCGAGGATCGCCTGAGCCTGCAGCTCGGTGAGACCGAACCGCTGCTCGAGCGCCGTACGCGCCGACTCGGTGTCGTCGGCCGCCCGGATCAGCGCGATCACCTCGTCGAGGTTGTCGAGCGCAATCAGATAGCCCTCGAGGATGTGGGCGCGGTCGACGGCCTTCCGGAGCTCGTACTTCGAGCGCCGGATGACGATCTCGCGTTGGTAGTCGAGATAGTGCGTGATCAGCTCGAGCAGGGACAGCGTCCGCGGGACGCCGTCGACGAGCGCAACGGCGTTGTAGCCGAACGTCGTCTGCATCGAGGTGTGCTTGAAGAGCTTGTTCAGGGCCACCTGCGGGATGGCCTCGCGCTTCAGGTCGATCTGGATCCGCATCCCCGACCGGTCGGAGTGATCCTTCACGTCGGAGACCTCGGTGATGACCTTGTCGTTCACGAGCTCGGCGATCTTCTTGATGACGCCGGAGTCGCCGCCCTTCTTCACGCCGTAGGGAAGCTCGGTGACGATGATCGCGTTCCTGCCGCCGCGGAGCTCCTCGACATGCGCACGCGCGCGCATGATCACGCGCCCGCGCCCCGTCCGATAGGCGTCTCGAATGCCGGTCCGGCCGACGACGATCGCGCCGGACGGGAAGTCCGGGCCCTTGACGTGCTTCATGAGGTCCTCGACGTTGGAATCCGCCTTGTCGATGAGCTGGAGGACCGCGTCGACCACTTCCCCGAGCCGGTGCGGCGGCATGTTCGTCGCCATGCCCACGGCGATGCCGGATGAGCCGTTGACGAGCAGGTTCGGAAACCGCGACGGCAGAACCGTCGGCTCACGACGCGACTCGTCGTAGTTCGGCCGGAAATCGATCGTGTCCATGTCGATGTCCCGCAGCATCTCCGTGGCGAGGCGCGTGAGCCGCGCCTCCGTGTAGCGCATTGCCGCGGCGGGGTAGTCGTCGATGTTCCCGAAGTTCCCCTGCCCGTCCACGAGCGGGTAGCGCAGCGAGAACGGCTGCGCCATGCGAACGAGCGTGTCGTAGATCGCCTGGTCGCCGTGCGGGTGGTAGTTACCCATGACGTCACCGACGACGCGGGCCGCCTTGAGCCTCGTCCTCGAGGGCTGTAGCCCAGCCTCGTGCATCGCGTAGAGGATCCGCCGGTGGACCGGCTTGAGACCGTCGCGCACGTCGGGGAGGGCGCGCGAGACGATCACGCTCATCGCGTAGTCGAGGAAGCTCGAGCGCATCTCCTGCTCGAGCTCGCGCGACTCGATTCTCCCCGAGCCGAGCGGTTCTACGACTTCAGACATATCGCCTCGCCCTTCCCGCATTGACCCGTGCCCCAACCGTCCGACGCCGAAGGCCGGCTTGGCCGGCCGGGAGGCCAAGAGCGGTCGACCAGTGCGCCCACGCCAAGGAGGGGGCCCGCGGGGGAACCATGGGTTCCTCCGCGATCAGACATCTAGGAATTTGACCTCGCGGGCGTTCTGCTCGATGAAGAGGCGCCGCGGTTCGACCTGGTCGCCCATCAACATGGAGAACACCTGGTCGGCCGCAGCAGCGTCCTCCACGTCGACGCGTACCAGCATGCGATTCGCGGGATTCATCGTGGTCGCCGCGAGCTCCTCCGCGTCCATCTCGCCGAGGCCCTTGAAGCGGCTCACCTGAATGCCTTCCTTGGCGAGCTCGAGCGCCGCCTCGCGAAGCTGGGCAAACGTCTCGGCCACGCGCGTCTTCTTCCCGAAGGCGATGGTGTATGGCGGGTGCCCGACGACCTCGGCCAGCCGCGCGTAGGTCTTTCGGACGTTCGCGTAGATCGGGGAGGCAAGCAGCTCGGCCGGGACGACGACGCTGGCCGCCGACCCCGTCTCGCTCTCGACGACCTGCAACACCTCACCGTTCTCGTCCGACGAGATCAGCGAAAGCTCGTAGCCGTTCGGCTCGAGCTCCCCCAGAGCGGCTTCGATCCCACCGGTCTCCGCGCTTGTCTCGACGATCCGATGGTCGATCACGAAGTTGGCGGCGGCAGGACCGAAGTCCTCGCGCAACCGGGATGCCCAGCCGTCGAACTCGTGCAGGACGCGGGTGAATCGTCCGTATCGCGCTTCGGTGAGCTTCTGGGTCTCGTCGGCCCGGTCGGTCACATCCATGTCCTTGATCCGCTCCCGGACGAGCATGTCCTCGAGCTGGGACTCCTTCTCGACGTAGCGCTGCTGGTTTCCGATCTTCACGCGGTAAAGCGGCGCGCACGGCGATGAAGACGTGTCCCCGCTCTACGAGCTCCGGCATCTGCCGGTAGAGGAATGTCAGGATCAGCGTGCGGATGTGTGCGCCGTCCACGTCGGCGTCCGTCATGACGATCACGCGGTGGTAGCGGAGCTTCGACACGTCGAACTCCTCCGCGATGCCCGTGCCGATGGCCGTGATGATCGCCTGGATCTCCTCGTTGGAGAGAACCTTGTTTATGCGGTTCTTCTCGGCGTTGATCACCTTGCCGCGCAGCGGCAGGATCGCCTGGAACGTCCGGTCGCGTCCGTCGACGGCTGAGCCGCCGGCAGACGGGCCCTCCACGAGAAAGAGCTCCGCAGCCTCGGGGTCGTTGATCTGGCAGTCTGCGAGGCGGCCGGGGAGCGAGTTGGACTCGAGGGCGCTCTTCCGCCGCGTCAACTCTCGTGCCTTGCGTGCCGCTTGCCGGGCTCGGGACGCCGAGATCGCCTTCGTGATGATCTGCCGCGCATCGGTTGGGTTCTCCTCGAGGAACTCGGCGAGCCTCTGGTTCACGGTGGTCTTGACGAGGCCTTCCACGCCCGGGTTCCCGAGCTTCGTCTTCGTCTGACCCTCGAACTGCGGGTTCTGAAGCTTGACGGAGATGACCGCTGCGAGCCCCTCGCGGACGTCCTCGCCCTCGAGGTTGTCCTCCTTCTCCTTCAGGAGACCCTTGTCCCTGGCGTAACGATTGAGCGTCCCGGTGAGCGCAGCCTTGAACCCCGAGAGGTGTGCGCCTCCCTCGGTCGTATTGATGTTGTTCGCGAACGAGAAGACCGACTCGACGTACGAGTTGTTCCACTGCATCGCGATCTCGACGTGGCCGTCGTCGCTTTCCCCCTCGACGAAGACGACGTGCTTGTGGACGGTGTCCTTCGACCCGTTGACGTACGCGACGAAGTCGCGGATACCGCCTTCGTAGTGGAACTCCTCCGTCTTGCCGCCGGCGCGCTCGTCGCGGACGATGATGCGAAGACCGCGCGTGAGGAACGCCGTCTCGCGCAGGCGCTGCGTCAATGTCGCCGAGTCGAACTCGGTCTCCTCGAAGACCTCAGGGTCGGGAAGAAACGCGATCGTGGTCCCCGACTCGTTCTTCGGCGCTACGCCGATCGTTTCCATCGGGCCCGCCGGCTCCCCGCGCGCGAACTCCTGCCGGTACACCTTGCCGTCGCGGCGTACCTCTGCGACAAGCCACTCGGAAAGCGCGTTCACGACCGACACGCCGACGCCGTGCAGTCCACCGGAGACCTTGTAGCCCTCGCCGCCGAACTTCCCGCCGGCGTGGAGCTTCGTGAGCACGACCGTCAGCGCAGGCAGCCCCTGCTCGTCGATCATGTCGACCGGGATGCCCGCTCCGGTGTCCTTCACCGTCACGGAGTTGTCGGGATGGATCGTCAGGTCGACGAGGTCGTTGCGGCCGGCGAGGGCCTCGTCTACCGCGTTGTCGACGACCTCGTAGACGAGGTGATGGAGGCCTCTGGAGCCGGTCGAGCCGATGTACATGCCCGGTCGCAGGCGGACCGGCTCGAGGCCTTCGAGGACCGTGATGTCTTTTGCTGTATAGGCTGCTTCTGCCATTAAAAAAAGCCCTGCAAATCCCACATTTTCGGGCCGCTCACAGTGTATCAGAAACGGCGGTCGGAGCGGGCGGTTGCGAGGCTCAGAGCAGCAGCTTTCGCGACCCGTTCGCGGAGCTCTTCGTCCTCGATCGGAGACGCCAGCTCGCGAGCCTCGGCGAGCTGCTCGGCGGACGGTTCGACGGGGCGCGGCCGAGGCGTGGCGGACGGTTCGACAGATGGCTCCGGCAGGTGCCCGGGAGCGAAGCGAAGTCCCTTCGGCGCGTCATCGCCGATCGCGGCCGCGAGCTGCTCGAGAACCACCGGAGCGAGCTGCGTGAGCTCGAAGGCCCAGGCCGAGGAGCTCGTGTTGACGTGCAACACGCCGTCCCGGGAAATACGGGCCGGCCAGGCGTTCCGCGCCACCTCGTCGCCGACCGCGGGCGGCCAGGCGGCCACGATCGCCGGCATCGAGCCCGTGGTGCCGAACCGGCGCAGCTCCTGCTCGAGGCTGTCTCCCAGCCGTTCCATCAGGCAACCAGCACGCGGCCGGGGCTCACTTCGAGCAGCTGGTCGGGATCGCCGGGCAGCGCGCCGCGAGCAGCCGTCGTGACGAGCACCTGGGAGCCGTGGCGAATGCGCTGCACGAGCGCCGCGCGGCGGTCGCCGTCGAGCTCGGACAGCACGTCGTCCAGCAGGAGCAGCGGTGGAACGCCTCGCCGCGCGCCGAGCAGCTCCGCTTCCGCCAGCAACAGCGCGAGTAACGCCACCCGCTGCTCCCCCTGGGAGCCGTGCGGCCGCAGGTCGCGCTCGCCTGCGGTGATCCGAACCTCGTCGTGGTGAGGACCGGCGCCGGTAAGACCCCGCTCGAGGTCGGACGCGAAGCGCGCCGCGAGCACCTCCGCGGTGACCGGCGAAGGGTCGTACACGAGGCCTGCCTCGGCGAGGCCGAGCTCGCCGGCACGCTCGCAAAAGGGTGTCTGGAGCGTCTCGATCGCGTCCGATCTGGCGGCCGCCAGCGCCTGTCCCGCCTCGACGACACGAGCGTCCCATGGCTCCACGGTGTCCACGCCGGAGACCCCCGACGAGGCTCGCCGCAGCGCGGCGTTCCGCTGGGCGAGCGCCTCTGCGTACTCGCCGGCGAGCGCCGCGCGGGCGGGGAACAGCCGGCCGATCACACGATCCACGTAGGCACGGCGGACGGCGGGGCCAGCCTTCACGACTGCGAGGCGGTCGGGTGTGAACACGAGCGTCGCAGCGGACGACCGCACGCGCTCCAGCGACTCGGCGGCGGCACCGTTGATCCGCGCCCGCTTCCCTTCGCCGGGCCGAAACGCGACCTCCAGGGTGATCTCTCCGCTCTCCCCGCTGCCCTCTGCACGCACCTCGAAGCCGTCGGCTCCGTGGCGAACGAGATTGGCGTCCTGCCGGGTACGCGGGGAGAAGCCCTGCGTCGCAACGTGCACCGACTCGAGAAGATTCGTCTTGCCGGCGCCGTTGGGCCCGGTCGCGAGCACCAGCCCGGGCTCCAGATCGAGATCCAGGGCGGCGTACGAGCGGAAGTCGCGAAGTGTGAGGCTCGAGACGATCAGTCCGGCAGCCGGATGGGCATGATCAGGTAGCGGAAGCCCTCCTCGGGCCCTTGCACGAGCCCGGGCCGAAGCGGGTTGATCAGCCGTAGCAGCAGCTCGTCGCCCTCCACCGACTCGACCCCGTCCTGAAGGTACGCGGCATTGAAGCCGATCTCCAGCGGTTCCCCGGAGTACGCGACAGGCAGCGACTCGCGCGCTTCTCCGACATCCGGGGTCTGCACGGAGATCGTCAGCTCGCCCTCGGCGAGCCGAAGCCGGAGAGGCGACGAGCGGTGCGCCATCACGGCCATGCGGCGGACGACGTCCAGCAGCTCGGTGCGTGTCAGCGAGAGGTCCACGACGAACTCGCTGCTCTCGGGGATCAGCTTCGTGTGATCGGGGAACTGGCCGTCGATCTTTCGCGTCGTCAGCCACACACCGCCGGCGCCGAAGGCAACGTGGTTGTCGAGCACCGCGAGCTCGACCTGCCCGCCGCCGCCCGCGATTCTCCGCAGCTCGTCGAGGGCTCGCGCCGGCACGATCGCCTCCAGCTCCGGCACGTCGCCGGCGATGTCCGACTCCTTCACCGAGAGTCGGTATGAGTCCGTCGCCACCATCGCCAGCCGGCTCGAGCCCAGATGCACGAAGACGCCCGTCAGCACGGGGCGAGACTCGTCGCGGCCTGCCGCCCTGGCGACACACGCGATCGCCTCGAGCAGCGGCTCCGCGTCGAGCGAAGACGTAGGCGCACCCTCGACCTCCGGTAGCCGCGGGAAGTCCTCTACGGCGTATGTCCGCAGCCGGTACGAGGCCGACCCGCTGGTGACGAGCAGTGTGTTCTCCTCGGCCTGGTACTCGATCTCGACCTCGTCGGCAGGCAGCTGACGAACGATGTCGCCGAGCAACCGCCCTGGTACCACGGCGCTGCCTTCGCCGTCGACATCGGCATCGAGCCCGGTCCGAATCGAGAGCTCCATGTCCGTCGCGGACAGCTCGAGCCTTCCCGACCCGGCCTGCATGAGCACACCCGCGAAGATCTGCACGGTCGGTCGCATCGAGAGACCGCGGCCGACAATTGCCAGCCGCTCGGCGAGCTCGGTTCGCGCGCAGGTGAGTTTCATACTCGTGTCTACAACGATGTCTGTAGTCATACAAGAACCTCGTAGTAGTCGTAAGGGGTGTGGAACGAGGGAGTAAGCGACGAAAGCCCTGCACGCTCAGGGGTCTTGGCTGTGTGCGCGGATGTGGACAGCGAAAGAGAGATCCACAAGGCCGCGGTGCACGTTGTCGCGCAGTGTGTGTTCATTGGACTTGCTTCACACGAGCCGTGAGCTCTTGCACGAGGTTGTACACAGACCGATCTTGCTTGATCAGGCCGGCGATCTTGGAGGTCGCGTGCATGACGGTGGTGTGGTCGCGGCCGCCGAAGGCGTTGCCGATCTTGGGCAGTGAGGAGTCCGTGAGCTCGCGGGAGAGGTACATCGCGACCTGCCGCGGATAGACGATGTTCTGCGACTTCTTCTTGCTGCAGAGCTCTGTGATGCTGAGCGAGAAGCGGTGAGAGACGACCTCCTGGATGCGCTCGATCGACACCTGCGCGACCTCTCCCTGGGGGAAGACGTCCTTCAGGACGTCCTGGGCGAGCTGGACGGTCATCGCACGGCCCGTCAGGGACGAGAAGGCGACGACTCGCGTCAGCGCGCCCTCTAGCTCGCGAATGTTCGTGGAGATGCGGCTGGCGATGAACGTCAGCACCTGCGGGTCAGAGATCGAGATCGAGTCGGTGTGCACCTTCTTGCGGAGGATGGCGATGCGGGTCTCGAGGTCGGGGGGCTGGATGTCGGTGATGAGGCCCCACTCGAAGCGCGATCGCAGCCGTGCCTCGAGCGTGGCGATCTCGCGCGGCGGCCGGTCCGACGAGATGACGATCTGGCTGCCGGTCTCGTAGAGGCTGTTGAACGTATGGAAGAACTCCTCCTGAATCCGCTCCTTGTGCTCGAAGAACTGCACGTCGTCGATCATGAGCACGTCGTAGTTGCGATAGCGCTGCTTGAAGCCCTCGATCTGCCGGTCGCGGAGCGAGTTGATGAAGTCGTTCATGAACGTCTCGCTCGTGACGTAGCGCACCGACAGCCGGCTGGCGTGGTTCGTGATGTAGTGGGCGATCGCCTGGAGCAGGTGCGTCTTGCCGAGGCCGGTGCCGCCGTAGATGAAGAGCGGGTTGTACGCGCGGGCGGGGGTCTCGGCTACGGCGAGAGCTGCGGCGTGCGCGAAGCGGTTCGACGAGCCGATGACGAACAGGTCGAACGTGTACTTGGGGTTGATGCCGGCCGTCGGCTCCCGCGGAGGCTGCTCCGCGTCGGGCGAGGCCAGCGAGTCGTCGACGACGAGCCGGACGACGACGCGGTCGCCGCCCGATGCGTCCCGCACAGCAGCTCGGATGAGGTCGAGGAAGTGGCCCTCGATCCACTCGCGCGTGAAGTTGTTCGGAACGGCGAGCACGAGCGCGTCGCGTTCCTCGGTGGCGCGCACCTCGCCGAACCATGTGCGGTACGTCGCGTCGTTGAGAGCCCCCCGGAGCCGGCCGGCGACCTCATTCCACAACGACCCGGGGGTCAGCTCGCTTGCTTCCACGCCTCTGGGGTCCGACTCCTCGGCTCGACGACAGAGTGATCGAGCATAGCACTGCCTCGCGAGGCCGACAACGACTGGAAAACCCACCCGAGCGAGCACAAAAAGTGGGCATTTTGCAGGTATTTTCTGAGAAATCCCACGCGTCTTCCACAGTTGTGGATACTGGTGGTTGTCTGCCGCGACAACGCAGTCATGACCCTGCCGCGAGCGGGTACTTTCACTCTCCACGGACCGTCCTGGCCGGCTGTGGACAACTTCTTCCGAGAGCCGGTTGTCTATACTCCGCGGCCGCAGCCGACTGGCTGCGAGCGACTCTCGGAACGATGAAACGCACCTACCAGCCCAACGTGCGCCGGCGGAAGCGGAAGCACGGATTCCGCGCCCGCATGTCCACGCGTGCCGGCCGCGCGATCCTCAAGCGCCGCCGCGCCCGCGGCCGCAAGCGACTGTCCGCGTAAGTGCCTCCGGCACGGCCCCGCCGCGTCTAGTCTGACGAGTCATGCAGCGCCGGCACCGGCTCAGCCGATCGCAGGACTTCGATGCCGTCTACCGCAGGGGCAAATCGACGTCGACGCGCTACCTCGTTCTCTACTGGTTTCCTCGCGAGGAAGGCGACGACGATGCCCGGCTCGGCCTGGCCGTGCCGAAGAGCACCGGTAGCGCCGTGCAACGAAACCGGATCAAGCGGCGGCTGCGGGAGCTCTGGCGCGCTCGTCTGGAGCAGGTTCCACCGGGCTGCGACTACGTGCTCGTGGTGCGTCCCGGTCTCGTGGAAGCGGCCGATGCGCAAGGCCACGAGTGGCTCGGCGAGCGGGTCGACGAGCTGTTGAAGGCGGCGGCGTGAAGATCCTGAGCCTGGCCCTTCGCTCGCTCGCCCCGTCACCCGGCGTCGCGCACGCGCCGACCTGCAAGTACCACCCCACGTGCTCGCAATACGCCTCGGCTGCGCTGCGAAAGCACGGCGTAGTCAAGGGCTCCGCGAAGACGGCGTGGCGATTGCTCCGCTGCAACCCGTGGAGCCACGGGGGCGTGGATCACCCATGATCGTCGCCGGCATCCTCGGGCCGATCGAAGACATCCTCGCGGCCGTCATCGACTGGCTGGGGCCGCACGGGGCGATCGGCCTGCCCTGGGCCTGGGCCATCGTCGCGCTGACCGTGCTCGTCCGCATGGCGCTCGTTCCCCTGACGGTGAAGCAGATCCACTCGATGCAGAACCTCCAGCGGCACGCGCCGGAGATGAAGGAGCTCCAGCGGAAGTACAAGGGCGACCGCCAGAAGCTGAACGAGGAGTTGATGAAGTTCTACAAGGAGAACAGCATCAACCCGGCGTCGTCGTGCCTGCCGATCCTCTTCCAGATCCCGATCTTCATCGCGCTCTTCTTCGTGCTGCGCGACTTCGAGGACACGACCGACTACGTGCAGGGGGACAACCTCGACTGGCTCGGTCTCATAAACATCACGGAGCCGGCGAGCGAGGGCTGGGGCGTTCTCCTGCTCGTCATCTACGTCGCGAGCCAGCTCGCCTCTACGTACTTCATGTCGGCGACGATGGAACGAACGCAGCGACTGATCTTCTTCGCGCTGCCGTTCCTCTTCATCCCCTTCATCATCAACTTCGAGGCCGGCCTCGTCCTCTACTGGGCGACGACGAACCTCTGGACCGTCGGCCAGGGGGTCGTCACCCGCCGGCTCGTGCCGAGGACGAAGGTGACCCCCCAGAAGAAGAGCTCGCGCACGCCGCCCAAGGCGGAGACGACGCAGCCTGCGACCGCGCACGCGGCGGCGGCCGACGAGCCGCAGGTCGCGCCCGAGCCAGCCACGGTTCCGCAGACGTCGACACCCGCCGCGCCTCGCCGCGTGAAGCGAAAGAAGAAGGGCGGCCGCAGGCGATGACCGCCGACGGCGGCTTCGTGGAGCTCGAGGCCTCCGGCGAGACGATCGGCGAGGCGAAGTGGCAAGCGCTGAGGGAGCTCGAGCGGCTCCATCCGGGGCTCGACCGCGACTCAGTGACGTTCGAGGTGCTGACCGAGGGCGAGCGCGGCCTCCTGGGTGTCGGCACGGCGCCGGCACGCGTGCTCGCGCGGGTGGACAGTGCGGCTATTCGCGAGGCGCCGCCGCCGGTCACCGACGTCTCGTCCGTGGGCGACCTGGCGCGCGATCTGGTGGAACGCATCGCGGCAGCTCTCGGCGTACCGGCCCGGGTCACGGTGACGGAGGACGACGAATGCGTCCGGGTCTCGGTGTCCGCCCCCGACGCGGGCGTGCTCATCGGCCGTGACGGCCGCACGATCGACGCGATGCAGCACGTGGTGTCGTCGGTTGCCTACCGGACGCAAGGCGAGGGCGGCAAGGCGATCGAGGTCGATGCGGGCGGCTATCGCGAGCGGCGCAAGGCGAGGCTCGAGACGACGGCGCGCCAGGCGGCCGACCGTGCGCGAATGAGCGGCACTCCCGTGCAGCTGGAGGCCATGAGCGCTCTCGAGCGGAGGATCGTCCACCTTGCGCTGGAGAACATTGCCGGCGTCGAGACCCGCAGCGAGGGCGACGATCCGGAACGCTTCGTGGTGGTCGTACCGAGCGATGGGTGAACCCATGGTTCCCCCATGGACCCCCTCCTTTACGTTGTCGACTCGGCAAGCCTTTGTCGAGCCTCCCGGCCGGCCAAGCCGGCCTCCGGCTGCGGCAGCTGAGTGGCTTTGCGAGCGACCAGCCGAGGGCCGCGCGTTCGACGGCACTACGCTTGATGATTGACTCGCGCCTCGAGCGGTGGCTCGACGCGCTGCTCGAGACGCCGGGGCTGACCGTCGATCAACGATCGTGGTGAGGCCCACCGCGTGCACGTCGAAGGCAGCCTGGCCGCGCTGCCGGCCGTGAAGCGCTTCGAAGGCCCGATCGTGGACGTGGGATCCGGCGGTGGCTCGCCCGGGATCCCGCTCGCATCTGCGCTTCCCGACCGGGAGGTCACGTTGCTCGAGGCCAATGCGAGGAAGGCATCGTTTCTCGAGCGCATCGCAGCTGACTTTCCGAACGTGCGCGTCGTGCGCGGGCGGGCCGAGGAGCAGGAGGTCGACAGTTACGGCGTGGCCGTGGCGCGAGCTCTCGCGCCGCCGCCGGTGGCCGCCGAGTGGTGCCTGCCGCTCGTCCGGACAGGGCGGTGGAGTCGGTCCTCTACGTCGGGCCGACCGCCGACGTCGCGGCCGTGGCGGCCGTGGCGAGCCAGCTTGGCGGCGGCGAGCCCGAGGAGGTAGCCGGCGCGATCGTCATCCCCAAGGTGGCGCCCACCCCGCCTGGCTTTCCGCGCCGGCCCGGAATGGCCCGCAAGCGCCCCCTCGGCGTAGCTCGTCCGCCCCCGCGAGGACAATGAGCGCGTGCCCAGCACGGTCTTCGCGCTCGCGAACCAGAAGGGCGGCGTGGGCAAGACGACGACAGCCGTCAACCTCGCCGCCTGCCTCGCCGACGCCGGCGAACGCGTGCTCGTCGTCGATCTCGACCCGCAGGCCAACGCAACGTCGGGCCTCGGCGAGCGCGCGAACGGCACGTCGAGCTACGACCTGCTGGACGGTGCGCCGCTGGAGTCGCTCGCGAAGCCGACGCGGTTCGGGAACCTCCATCTCGTGCCATCCCGCCCCGAATTGGCGGGCGCCGCCGTCGAGCTCTCGATGCGCGAGGACGGCGAGCGGTTTCTCGCCCAGGCGCTGAACGGCCGCACCTCGGGCTTCTCCTTCGTCTTCCTCGACTGCCCGCCGTCGCTGGGCCCGCTGACCGTCAACGCGCTCGCCGCGGCCGACGCAGTCCTCGTTCCCGTACAGGCCGAGTACTACGCGCTCGAGGGGCTCGCACAGCTGCTGGACTCGGTCGAGCTCGTACGCCGGCGGCTCAATCCGAGGCTGTCACTGGCCGGTGTCCTGCTGACGATGGTGGACCGCCGCACGCGGCTCGCCGCAGATGTGGAGGCCGACGTTCGCAGGCACCTCGGCGGCCTCGTGTTTCGCACGACCGTCCCTCGATCCGTGAGGCTGGCCGAGGCTCCGAGCCACGGCCTGCCGGTGATTGCCTACGACCGCCGGTCCGCGGGAGCGGAGGCGTACTGGAAGGTGGCGATGGAGCTTGCCGAGCGCACCTGAAGCGAACGACGGGCGGCGCGGCCTCGGCCGTGGCCTCGACGTCCTGATCGGAGGTGCGGCGCAGACAGACCTCGCGCACGTACCGGTGGACGCGGTACACCCGAATCCGCGGCAGCCCAGGCGGAGGATCGACGGGGAGACGGTGTCCGGACTGGCCGAGTCGATCAGGCAGCAGGGCGTCGTCCAGCCGGTCATCGTCCGGCCGCGCCCGGCGGGAGGCTGGGAGCTGATCGCCGGCGAGCGCAGGTGGCGTGCCGCCCGCGAGGCGGGGCTGAAGACGGTTCCCGCCGTCGTTCGCCACGCCGACGATCGCGATTCCCTGCTGCTGGCCCTTGTCGAGAACGTGGCGCGGGAGCAGCTGTCGCCGGTCGAGGAGGCGCGTGCCTACGCCGCGCTGATGGACGAGTTCGTGCTCACGCTCGGCGAGATCGCCGACAAGGTCGGTCGCTCGAAGCCGTCGGTGGCCAACCGGCTGCGCCTGCTCGACCTGCCCGACGACGTGCTCGGCATGGTCGAACGCGGTGAGCTCTCGGAAGGGCACGCCCGCGCCGTCCTGGCCGTCCCGGGGCAGGACGAGCGCCGTGCGCTGGCGAGTCTCATCGTGCGCCGCGGGCTGTCGGTACGGGCCGCCGAGCAGGCGGCGCGCTGGGCCGGCGCGAGGCAGCGCCCGCGAAAGAAGAGCGCCCCCGTGGATCCGGCCCTCGCCCAGCGGGTACGCCAGGCGGCGGAGAGACTCGTCGGCCGCCCCGTGAAGGTCAGCCGCGGCAAGGTCGAGATCGCGTTCGCCGACGAGCACGACCTGGCCGAGATCGCCGAGGCCCTCGAGGCAGCAATCGCCGGCTGACGGCTCGCTAGAATCGCTTGCTGCGGGCGATTAGCTCAGTCGGTTAGAGCGCCGCTCTGATAAGGCGGAGGTCCGTGGTTCGAATCCACGATCGCCCACTTTCGGCAACCTCTGCTGCCAAGCTGTTTCGCGCCTCTCGGGCGGCCAAAGGGAAGCCCTTCCGGAGCAGGGCCGTCAAATGCGGACTGTGGCTGGCCACAGCATTCCGGGCGGCAAGACTCGGGGCAGCATCGATGCGCTTCCACGCGGGCCCGATCAACCTTTCGAGAAACCTCAAAGGGAGGCCCAAGATGGCAGAAAGAGGACGTACCAGGAAGGCCCGGCTCACCATGCTCGGCCTGGGGCTCTTCGTCGCCCTCGCCACAGCGATCATGGCGCCGTCCGCAACGGCGATCATCAACGGAGAGCTCGACGACGAGGGTCGCTACCCGGCCGTCGGAACCGTGGCGCTACGGTTCGACGAATTCGGGATGTTCGACCTGTGCTCGGGCTTTCTCATCTCCCCGAGCTCACTCGTCACGGCCGGGCATTGCGCTCGGACGGCGCTCGAGATCCAGGACGAGTTCGGCGGCGAGATCGGCGTGGTGTTCGACCCGACCTTCGACAAGTGGAGTTCGACGTTCTGGCCGGCGATCGACGTCGTCATCCACCCGGAGAACGTCGCCAATCCGCTGAGCTACAAGTCGCCGGACATGGCGGTGCTCTCGCTCGAAGATCCCGTCGTCGGCGTCGAGCCCATCGACCTTCCCGCCCTGGGGAGCGCCGGCGCGCTTCGGAACGGCGACTCGCTGACGGCCGTCGGCTACGGCCTCACGCAGGAGTGTGAGACCGACCTGGGTCACTGCCAGGTCGAGTACGAGCCTTCCCGCCGCTTCGCAACCGAGAGGCTCATCTCGGTCAGCCAGTGGTTCCTGACGGTCGGCCAGAACGAGAACGGCCAGGGTACCGGCGGTGTCTGCTACGGAGACTCCGGCGGGCCGCACCTGATTCCGGGCACGAACACAGCAGTCGCGTTGACAACCTCCATCTTTAGCAAGCCCGGCTATTGCTGGTCGACAAGCCGCCACAACCGGCTCGACACGGCTACCGCGCTCGACTTCCTCGCCCCCTACGCGAGCTCGTAGCTCGCAGACCCCCGCCGCCGAGCCCAAACGCTCGGCGGCGGGATGCTCCCGCGAGTGTGGGTAGCCACAGTGCGGGCCGACGGAGGGTGTGCGACGATCCGATCGTGAGGCCGAGGCTTCTGATCGTCGACGACCACGCCGACTTTCGCGTCTCCGCTCGCGCCTTGCTCGAGCTCGAGGGGTTCGACGTCGTGGGGCTCGCCGAGGACGGAGAGAAGGCGCTCGACGCAATCGACCGACTCGAGCCCGACGTCGTGCTCCTCGACGTCCAGCTTCCAGGCATGGACGGCTTCGACGTCGCGCGAGCGGTCGCGGCGCGCGACGACGCTCCTCGGATCGTTCTCATCTCGAGTCGAGATCGCAGCGCATATGCACGTCAGCTTCGCGAGGCTCCCGTCTCGGGCTTCCTCGGCAAGTCGGAGCTCTCGGGCGCAGCGCTCCATGCGCTCGTCGCCTGACGCACGCCGCGCAGCTCTCCTCAGCGGCTCGGTCGTCTGCGTGGTCGCGCTCGGGCTATTCGCCGAGGCCGAGCGCTACGACTGGACGGAGACACGGGACTGGCTGCCGGACCTTCTCGTCGGGTGGACGCTCGCCGGTCTCGGACTCGCAGCCTTTGCGCTCGCCCGCCCGCGTGGCGCGGCGCTGCTCCTGATGCTCTCGGGCATCACGTGGTTCCTTGGCAACTTCTATGAGGCCCAACCCGAGTGGCTCGCCTCAGCTGTGCCACTACCTGAGCTGGGTGTTCCTGGCACCGCTCGTGCACCTCTCACTCGCCTACCCGACCGGCCGTCCACGAACGCGTCTGGCCGCAGCCGGCGTCGCTGCCGCGTGGATGGCGGTCGTCCTACCTGCGCTCGACCGCAGCGACGACTGGTCCCGCGCATTCGTACTCGCTGCCTTCTCCGCTCTGGCAGCGACCGAATGGCTTCGGGCGCACGGGGGGGCGCGGCGCGACGCCAGGCACGGCCTCGTTGCGCTGGGTGTGCCTTCTCGCATCGACCCTTTTGATGACACGTCTCGAGACGCTAGGCGCTTGGAACGTCGAGGCGATCGCGTTGGAGGCGGGCGCCGTGATCGCTGGAGTCTGGCTGTTCGCCGGGCTCCGCTCCCCGGCGGCGCTCACCGAGCGGGCAATCGAGCTCGACGAGTCGACGAGCAGCTTGCGCGACGCGCTCGCCGAGCTGCTCGGTGATCCCGCGCTTCGCATCGGCTACGCGCTGGTTCAAGGACAGGCGTTCGTCGACGACGAGGGCCGCACCGTGCCCGCTTCCGTGCCAGGTCTAGTGGCGACTCAGGTCGACGACGCAACGGGTGTGGTGGCTGTCGTGATCCACGATCCGGCGGTGCTCACGCGAGAGGAAGACCGCGGGGCGGTCTCGGTCGCAATCAGGCTCGCGGCGGAGCGCGCGCGCCTGCGGGACGACGTGCGTCGTCGCGCCGACGAGATCGCGGCCTCGACGCTGCGGCTCGTTCGCGCAGGCGACGACGCGCGCGTGCGGCTCGCAGCCCGTCTCGAGTCTGGGCCTGGAGCGCGCCTGGCCGAGGCCGGCCGCCTGGTGTCGGCCGCCCGTGCAACTGCAGCCCGGAAAGGTGAGCTCGACACGGCGCTCGAGCGGTCATCGCAGCAGGTCGCGCTTGCCGAGGCGGAGCTCGAAGCGTTCGCCGCCGGACTCGACGTGCCGGCTCTCGCGGCCGGGCTCCCGAGAGCTGTCGCCGAGCTTGTCGACGGCCTCCCACTCGCAATCGAGACTCACGTCGACGACCTCGAATGCGCGCCCGAGATCGCCGCCACCATCTGGTTCATCTGCTCGGAGGGCGTGGCGAACGTGCTCAAGCACGCGGGCGCCTCCCGGCTCGTCGTCGAGGTGACGCAGTCCGCCGACGAGATCCGTGTCAGCGTCGAGGACGACGGCCACGGAGGCGCCGATCCGACGGGGTCCGGGCTCGCCGGCTTGCGTGACCGGGTGTCGGTGGTCGGGGGACGGCTTCACGTCGCGAGCACCGACAGCGAAGGGACGCAGCTCGTCGCCGAGCTACAGCGGGGTCTCGCGTGAGGCCGGCAGTTCTGGCCCTTGCCCTCGCAGTTGGCGGGCTGGTCGTGACGTCCGTCGCAGCCGTGCCCACGTTCGAAGAGCGCGGCACTTCGGTTACCTCCTACGGGGAGGCGTCTCCGTGGGCGGCATTGGTCGAGCTGCTCGCCGGCGTCGCACTGTTCGGAGCGGCCGCGTTGCTTGCAACCGACCCAGGCAGGAGAGCTGCGGCCGTCGCAACGTTCGCTCTCGGCATCGCGTGGACGAGCGACAGCTGGGCAGGCTGGACGGACGCACCAGATCTCGTCCAGAACATCGGGATGCTGCTCGTTCCGACGGTCCCGCCGGCGGCGCTCCTCGTCGTGGCGATCCTCCTGCCGTGGCATCGAGCTCGGGTGGCAGGCGCTGCGGCCGCCGCGGCCGCCTTCGGGGCCGCATTGGCACTCTGGCTCGTTCGCGATCCCTTTCTCGACCGCTACTGCTGGCGAGACTGCATCGCGAGCGCCTTCGCACCCTTTGCGGACATCGACCGCCTACGGACGCTCATGAACGTCACCCTTGCTCTCGGCATCGCCTGTGGGCTAGTGACTGTCCTCCTCTGCGCCCTCGGGCTCGGGATGCGGGCTCCCATGCGACGTGCGATCGTGTGGGCGCTCGCGCCGGGGCTGCTCCTCGGAGCCACGCTCGCAACGTCGGGCCTCGTGCTGCTGTTCGAGCCGGACGAGGACCCGGAGCGCCTGCTCTTCATGGCGCTCTTCGTAGCGCGTGGCATCACTCTCACGGCCTTTGCGGCTGGACTTGCCGCAGTCGCAGTGCGACCGCACCTCATGCGAGCCGCAATCGCACGCCTTGCCGGCGATCGGGCCAGGGCGACTTCAGGCGACCTTGCCTCGGCACTCGCCCGAGCACTCGGCGAGCCCGAGCTGCGAATCGGTTACCCGCTGCCCGGCGACGATGGGATCGTCGGCGCCGAGGGTACGCCCGCCGCCATGGACGATTCGGGCGTACGAATCGTCCGCGGAGACGAGCTCGTGGCGCTCGTGGGCTCTCCGGGCAGGACGCCCTCCGCCGACACGCTCAGCCGCGAGCTGGGCCCGGCCGGAAGGCTGGCCCTGGCCAACGAGCGGCTTCGTGCCGAGCAGCTCGCGCGCCTCCACGAGCTCACCGAGCTACGACGCCGCATCGTGGCAACAGGAGACTCAGAGAAACAGAGGCTCGAGCGCGATCTCCACGACGGCGCCCAGCAGCGTCTACTCGCGCTGACCTTGGACCTGCGAGTTGCACAAGCTCGCGCCGAAGCGGAAGAAGCGCTCGACGTCGCTTCGTCGCTACGCAGAGCTGTCGACCACGTCACGGCTGCGTCGACGGAGCTGCGGGCGATAGCGCACGGCATCTTCCCGGCCGTTCTGATGACCTCAGGGCTTGGCGCCGCCCTCGAGACGCTGGCGGACGACAGGCCACTCGCGCTTTCCATCGACATCGATACGAGTCGACGACTCCCGGGCGACGGTCGAGGCAGCGGCCTACGCCATCGTGGCGGAAGGCACCGCGGACACACGCCGCCAGGTCACCGTCGAAGTCGGTGAGCGGAACGGAAAGCTCGTGGTCATCGTCGTCCCGTGGACCGGGAGCGCCGATCACGGTCGAAGACCGTGTCGGCGCGCTCGACGGCACGGTCAAGTGGTCGGGGCGGCGGCTCGAGGCTCTGCTTCCCGTACCGCCGCCCGCCTGATCGGGTCAGCCGATCTTCCTCCAGACGCGGCTGAGGTAGAAAACGCGATTGGCTGGATGCTCGGGAACGACTCTCGTAAACCGCAAGCCCTCGGCAGTGAGCTTCCACGCCACGGAGTCGGTTGGGCCGCCGCCGCATTCCTCCCCACGTACCTCCAGCACGACGAGCCCGTTGCGGAGATACATCTTCCGTTGGTCGCACTTCGCCGAGAGATCCGGATATGGACTTGACCACCTCGTACGACTGGTAGCCGTCAGCCGTGGTCGTGAGCGTCCAGGTCCCGGCGTTGCCCTTCGCGTCGACGGGCGACGCACCCGCGGCGAGGAACTCCTGTTCCGTGAAGGCCGCCCGGTAGACACCCGGCGGGATCACCTTGGTCACCGTCGGGCCGCCCTTGGTGCGCCTGGCCTGCGTGCTTGCAAGGGGCGACGCCGCCGCTTCGCCGACCGAAGCGGCTCGAGCTCGGCAATCAGGCTCCGCGTCAGGGAGTCGCGGCGCATGTCGGCAAGCACGGGTGCGGCCTTGGCGCGGAGCTTCCGGATCGCCGACGGAGGAAGCATTGACGATGGTACCGCCGCTCTTGCAGAAAGCATTGCGGGCATTGCGCTCGGTCAAGGAGGCGACGGCCCACGCGCGGGCAGAGGCCGCAGCGCGCATCAGGACTGAGCTCTGGTCGTCACCAAGGTCTTCGAGCGTCTTCTGATTGACGACGAGCGCGTCGACCTTCGGGAAGAACGCGACGTTGCCCACTGTGTAGGCAGTTGCTCAGCAGCGTCTCGTTCGCCGCGATCGCGAGGGACGACTCTGCGCCCGTGACCGTGCCCTTCGCCACCGCCTGCGGCCAGTCGCTACCGCCGAGGTCGACGGGCGTTGCTCCGAGCGCACGAAGCAAGGCCCAGGTCTGCTTGGAGGGGATCGCACGAATCTTCGCGCCGGCGAAGTCTGAGGGTGAGACGAGTGCCTTTCTGTGGCCGAACGGCCGCCGGAGGCCCTCCGGCGCGAGCCCGAGGCCGGTGAGGCCGATGCGGCGCACGCCCGACTGGAGTCTCGTCGCTAGCTGCCCGGTGGTCGCCCGAGCCATGCCCGCGTCCGTCGTGATGAGGAACGGCGCCTGCAAGGCCTGGAACGACGTCACGCCCTGGCCCTGGAACGCGCGGGTCGGGACGATCGCGAGCTGAGCCTTCCCCCTTCGGGTGGACCGGATCACGTTCGCCTCGATCTCACCGGCAGGCACGTCGCGCCAGCCGAATTCGTACACGATCTTGACGAGGACCTTTCCCTTCGAAAACCTCTTGGCTCGCGCCGCAAAGACCTCCGCGATCTGGGATGCAGCGCGACCCCGAGGCTCGGGGTTCGCGAGCGTCAGCGTGACCGTCTTGCCCCCTTCTGGGGGCGGGCCGGCCAGTGACATGCCGGAGCCGATCCCGAGCGCGAGGAGCGCCGAAGCGAGAGCGATGCGGATCGTGCTGGACATGGCTGTCCTCCTTCTCCGTCGACCGTTCGATGGTCTCTGAGGCGTCCGCGCCTGCCATCGGGGCCGGCACGAGAATCCTTGCACCGGCGACTGTGGCTGGCAACAGCCGCGGCGGGGATGTCAGACTCGCACCGTGCGCGTCGTCGTCGCCGAAGACGTGATGCTCACGCGGGAGGGAATCGTCCGTGTGCTCCGCGATGCCGGGATCGACGTCGTTGCGGAAGCGAGCGATCTCGATGGTCTCATGCGCGCGGTTGCGGCGCAGGAACCCGACTGCGCCGTGGTCGACATCCGTATGCCGCCCACCCACACGGACGAGGGCATCGTCGCGGCGAATCGCATCCGCAACGAGTACCCGGCAGTCGGCGTGCTCGTTCTGTCGCAGTACATCGAGCCCGGCTACGCGATGCAGCTCCTCGAGCAGCATCCGGAGCGTTGCGGCTACCTGTTGAAGGAGCGAGTGAGCGACCCTGCGATCCTCGTCGACGCGCTGACACGGCTGACCGAGGAGGAGACGGTGATCGACCCCACGATCGTGTCGCGACTCCTCGCCAGGCAGCGCGAGCCCGATCCGCTCGACGAGCTGTCGGGTCGGGAGCGCGAGGTGCTGGGCCTCGTAGCCGAAGGGCTGTCGAATGCGACGATCGCGAAGCGTCTGTGGATCACGGAGCGCACTGTCGAAGCGCACGTGAAGGCGATCTTCCAGAAGCTGCGCATCCACGCCGATCCCGAGACCAACCGGCGCGTGCTCGCAGTCCTGGCGTACCTTCGCTCGCCCACCGCGGGCACCTGACGAGATAGAGGAGAGGCCCCGTTGCCGGGGCATCTTCCGTTTGCGACACGCAGGCCCAGGGCAGGCCGTGCCAGCTCTCCGTGCGGCCACGGCTGGACTTCGGAAACGGCGCGTACGGCCTCCCGGGGCACGCCCGTGCTTCGTCTTGACGCCTGCCTCGCTGGCGGAGGGCACGCTCCGAGCGCGGGTGCGTGATCCGCTTCTCGCCCGTGAGCCGTGGCGTGAAAATCACGCACCCTCGGGTGCGCCAATCGGTCGTCTGATAGCGAAAGCCCTACTCTTGCGATGCTCGCGCTCGGCTACCATCGGACCGCGCGATGACGGAGATGGTCATCTACGGGGTGAGCTTCGATCTCGTCGGGAAGCAGCCGATCGTGCTGCTGAAGACCACCGACGGGAATCGCTTCCTCCCCATCTGGATCGGCCAGTCGGAGGCGGCGGCCATCCTCATGAAGCTCCAGGGCCAGGCGACGCCGCGGCCGCTGACGCACGACCTGTTCACGAATGCGCTGGGCGAGCTCGACGCGCAGGTCATCCGCGTCTGCGTGACCGAGCTGCGCGAGAGCACGTTCTACGCGACGATCACGATTCGCCAGGACGGGTCGGAGCTCGAGATCGACTCACGGCCCTCCGACGCAATCGCGCTCGCCGTCCGGGCGGAGGCGCCGATCTTCGCGGACGACACGGTCATCGAGGAGTCGGCGATCGAGTTCGAGGGCGACGACGTCAACGAGGACGACCTGGTCGACGAGTTCAAGAAGTTCCTCGACAAGGTGACGCCGGACGAGTTCGCGGCCGCCGAAGGGGAACCCGACTGAAGCTCGAGTCGGATGGGGACAGGATGAATCCTGTCCCCGCTTCTCAGTAGACGAAGACCGCTTCGCCGTACGGCTCGCTCACGTAGAGCCGATCCGCGACGAAGTTCGGTACGCGGATGCAGCCGTGCGACGCCGGATACGGCGGCACCGACGGGTTGCCGTGAATCGCGTACCCGCCGTAGAAGTACATGGGCTTGTAGAGCACGCCGAGCGGGCTCGGGTCGTAGCCGGGCACTTTCCGGCCGATCGCGAAGCGGCCGACCGGCGTGTAGTAGCCGGCGATGCCGGCCGTGGAGACCGGGGAGATCAGCGACGTCTGGCCGTTGCGGACGACGATGAGGATCTGCCGCTGCTTGTCGATCTCGATGTGATCGGCGGGGCTCTTGTAGCGCGGCACGATCTCGGCCGGCCTGGCAAGGCGCCGCCAGAACGCCGCGTCCGCTACGCCGGTCCGCTCGAGGCGCTGCGCCTTCTGGAAGGCGTAGACGGCCTGCTGGGCATCGGAGTCGAACACCGTGCGCGGCGAAGGGGACGCGTAGCCGAGCTCACGCAACCGGTCGAGTAGCACCGGGACGAACGGTCCCTGGTAGCCGTAAGCGATCGCCGGCGCGCGCAGGGCGACACGGATTCTCTTGCCGACGTAGCCGTAGCCCTCGGTCGGCAGGACGTCGACCGTGACGCTGAACGGTGAGATCGCTGCTGTCCCGAGCTTCACGCGCGCGTTGCGCGGGAACGTGCCGCGATAGGCCTCCGCGCCGTCGCGGACCACGCGCACGCGTACGGCGCCTGCCTCGTCGGGCTCGAGACGGGCGAGCACGGAAAGCGGCTCACCGGCGACCCTGGAGCCGACGAGCCTCGCTCGCAGTCTGGGAATGATCCGCACGGAGACGGGCTTCGAGGAGACACCGGCCGCGACCGTGTGGAACGGGCCAGGCCGGCCGAGCGAGACCTGGAACTTGTACGAGCCGTCGCGGCGAGTAGCCGTAGCGGACACGGGGGTCATGCCGCGCATGAGGCTCACGCGCATCCCGGGCCTGGCCGGCGAGAGCCGGCCGGTGAAGTCGACGACGTGGCCGAACTTCGTCGCGCCCGGCGCTCGCAGCGTGAGCGATCCCTGCTCGCCCACGGCAGCGGCAGGAGCGGCGAGTGCCAGGAAGATTCCCAGTGCCAGCGCCGTTCGCACGCCGCGAGGATAGAGGCCGCTCAGGTCGTCACCGTCACCGCGACGATGAGCGCCACGGCGTTGAACAGCGCGTGCACGGCCATGCACGGATACACGCTGTCCGTCCTCGCGCGCAGCCAGGCCAGCCCGATGCCGAAGGCCGTGAGGACGACGAGTGCCTCGATCAGGCCGTGGACCAGCCCGAACGTCACGCCGGTGACCAGGATGGCGACGATCTGGCCGAAGCGGGCGAGCAGCGAGTAGCCCGCGCCGCGGAACATCAGCTCCTCCACGATCGGCGTCACGCCTGCGATCACCACGAAGTTCGCGGCGTAGGCGCCGGCGCGGTCGGGTTGCCACGAGTCCGGTGTGAGCCCCTGCTCCTCACCCGGGTCGAGGAACGGCTCGGCGATCCCCGAGACGACGTAGATGGCGACGATGACGGCGATCGACCACCCGACTGCCCCGCGCCACGAGCGAGGTGCCCTCAGTGCGAGCAGCTCGCGCTGGTGCCCGCGCGTGATCCAGAGCACGATCGCGAGCACGATCGCGTACTGGACGAGCCCTGCGACGGCGGTGTCGTACTGGTAGAGGACGTCCTCGGCAGGCTCGCCCCCCGCGGCCCGGCTCGCGTACGCGAGGGCGATGAAGGCGCCGACGAACGCCAGCCACGCGATGAGTCGCCCGGTCATGCGAGTGCTTCTACGACCGAGGAAAGCGGCGCCGGCGCGAACCGCATGCCGACTGCGCGTGCGCCCTGCTCGTCGGCGGGCTCGTCGCCGACATGGAGCGTCCGTTCGGGCGCTGTCTCCAGTCGTTCCAGCGCAAGCAGGAACGGCGCCGGCTCCGGCTTCGGCACGCCTGCTTCGGCGGAAGAGACGACGGCGTCGAACCAGTCCAGGAGCCCCAGCTGTCCCAGGCGCTCCGGCAGCGAGCAGTCCCAGTTGGAGACGACCGCGAGCCTCAGCTTCTGCTCGCGGAGCACGCGGAGCGCCTCGACGGCACTGTCGGCGGGCCGGAAGACGAGTGCGTCCATGAAGGCGTCCACGAACTCGTCGGGGCCGAGAGGAGCCTCGAGCGCGTCGAGGAAGACGGTCACGCATTCGCGTCGCAGGCGCTCCAGCGCGGCTGGATCGCGGGCGAGGTGCGAGCGCGGGCGGTAGTAGGCGGCCTCCTGTGCGAAGGCGTCGGCCACGTCGGACGGTGAGCGCTGCACGCCACGGGCCTGGAGCGCCGCGGCGAGCGGCTTCACGGGATCCTCCAGCTCGACCAGCGTGCCGAACCCGTCCACCGTGACGGCGTCGAGATCAGCGAACCGCATCCGGATGGAGCGCGCGCGCGAGCACCTCCAGGCCGACGCCGATGCTCGGCCCCGGCATCAGCAGCCGCTCGTCGACAGTCACGACGCGGCCGTTTCGCACCGCCTGCAGCTTCTTCGTCCGCGGCCCCCTGCGCAGCTGCTTCAGCGTCGCTCCCGCGCCGGCGACGGTGACGTAGACCTGTGGATCGCGCGCGCGCAGCTGCCTGACGGTGAGATTCAGACCGTCGGGCACGTCGCCGGCGACATTGCGTCCCCGCGCTTCGCGAATCAGGTCTCCGATGAGCGAGCTGTCCGACGCGCTCGTGAAGCCGCCGCGGTCGACGAAGACCGTGGTCGGCCGGACGCTACGAAGCACGCGGTTCAGCCGTTGTCTGCGCCGCTCGATGTCGCGAACGCGTCGCCGCGCAGCCGCGGGCTCGGCGACGATCAAGCCCAGCTGCGTGATCGCCCGCTCGATCTCGGTCACCGAGCGGTCCGGCGTCACGTACACGGGAGCGCCCGCGGCGTCCGCCTGCGAGAGCGTCTGCTCGTCCGTGCCCGACGGAGCGACGACGAGGTCTGGGCGTAGCTCCGGCAGGTCTTCGACCTTCACGCTCGAGCCGACCACGCGGTCACCGGCGCCGATCGCCTCGAGTATCGCCTCCGCTCCGCCGTCGAGGACGACGATCCGCTTTGCGGGCGCGGGAATCGTCAGCGGCCGGTCTTCCGTCGTGACGGTCAGCGGGTAGAGCTCTGCGGCAGCCCCCACGGGCTCGCTGCGCTCCCCGCAGGCCGCCGCCGCGAGGGCGCAAGCCAGAACTGCGACGATGCGCAAGCCGCGAAGCACGCGCGGAAGACTACTCGCGCAGGTCTACCATTCCAGTTCACGAACTGGGGGCTTTGTGTCGCCGTCATCCCGCAAACAGCGTTCCGACGATCTCGCGCGGGCGATCTACCGCCGCCGCACACGCCGTGCTGCGAGAGGCCGCCGCTCACACCGGCTGGGCGTGCTGCTGGGCGTGCTGCTGGTCCTGGCCGCCGGCGCGGTCGCCGCAGGGGCGGTCACTGCCGTCAGCCTCGTCAGGACGCACTGCGAGCTGGAGGTTCTCCGACCGGTCTCGATCGGCCAGAACAGCTTCATCTACGCCGCCGACGGGTCGTCACTGGGGGCGATCCCGGCTGAACGCAACCGCCAGCCGGTCGCGCTCACGGACATCAGCCCGTGGATGCGCCGCGCGACGATCGCCGTCGAGGATCGCCGCTTCTATCGCCACAGCGGTGTCGACTACGAGGGCATCGCGCGAGCGCTCTGGCGCGACATCACCGAGGGCGAGCTCGTCGAGGGCGGCTCGACGCTGACGCAGCAGCTGGTCCGCAACCTCTACATCTCGCGTGAGCGAACGGTCGGCCGCAAGCTGCGCGAGGCCTGCCTCGCCATCCAGCTGAACCGCAAGTGGTCGAAGCAGCGGATCCTGCGGTCGTGGCTCAACACCGTCTACTTCGGGAACCGCTCGTACGGCATCGAAGCCGCCTCCCAGACGTACTTCTCGAAGCACGCGCGGCAGCTCAACCTGCGCGAGGCCGCGCTGCTGGCCGGCCTGCCCCAGGCGCCGTCGGCCTACGACCCGTTCGTCGTCCCGGATGTCGCGCTGGCGCGGCGGAACACCGTGCTGCGGTCGATGCTCGACAACGGCGACATCACGCCGAAGCAGTTCCGGTGGGCTGTCGCCAGCTCCGACCTCCGGCTGAAGCCCGGCGAGCTCTACACGACGATCCGCGAGCCGTACTTCTTCGGCTACGTCCGCGACGAGCTGATCGACCACTACGGCGCGAACACCGTGCGCTCGGGAGGGCTCAAGGTCTACACGACCATCAACCCGCGCTTCCAGCGCGCCGCGGAGATCTCGATCCGCGAGACGCTCAACCAGCCCGGCGATCCGGCTTCGGCCGTCGTCTCGATCAACCCCGCCAACGGCGCCATCCGCGCGATGACGTCGGTCACCCCCGGCCGCAAGGGCTACCAGTTCAACCTCGTTGCCCAGGCGCGCCGGCAGGCAGGCTCGACGTTCAAGACGTTCGTGCTGGCGGCCGCGGTGATGAGAGAAGATCGACCCGTCGTCGACGCACTACGTCTCGGCGCCGTTCACCTACCAGCCGGACCCGAGAATTCCGGCGTGGGAGGTGTCGACGTACGACCACTCCTACTCCGGCTGGACGTCGATCGAGAGACGCGACCATCCGCTCCGACAACTCCGTCTTCGCGCAGCTGACGATCGACGTCGGCCCCGAGATCGTCGCCACGACGGCCAGGCGCATGGGCGTGAGGACGCCGCTGCTGGCCGTGCCTTCGCTCGGGCTCGGCGCGATCGCCATCTCTCCCCTCGATCTCGCGTCCGGCTACGCGACGATCGCCGGCCGCGGCATGTACTCGCGGCCGATGGCGATCCGCAAGGTGATCCTCCGCGACGGCCGCGTGGACACCGAGGCGGGCTGGGGCAGGCCGCAGCGCCGCCGCGTGATGACCGATGGCGAGGCGCACGTGATCACCGAGATCCTCGAGGACAACATGCAGTACGGCACCGGCACCGGCGCGGCGCTCGTTCGGCCTGCGGCGGGCAAGACCGGGACGACCGACGATCACGCCGACGCGTGGTTCGCCGGCTTCACGCCCGACCTCACCA
The DNA here is from genome assembly GCA_963821415.1 of uncultured Actinomycetes bacterium. Classification (GTDB taxonomy): domain Bacteria; phylum Actinomycetota; class Thermoleophilia; order Gaiellales; family Gaiellaceae; genus PALSA-612. The sequence continues at coordinate 201,280 of CAWGEE010000043.1, forward strand.
CCGTGGTCTGGGTCGGCTACCCACAGGGCGAGATCCCGATGGAGTCGGTCCACGGCATCTCCGTGTCCGGCGGCAGCTTCCCCGCTGACATCTGGCGGCGGTACATGCAGCGCGCCCTCTGGTCTTCTCCTCCGCTGGAATGGGAGGAGCCGAGCGAGCTCCCGGACTGGGAGTACTGGGAGCGCGGCGACGACGTCCTGTCGTACGACCCGTACGACGTCCCCGACCCGCCCGCGCCTCCGCCGCCGGACAAGCCGCCAACGTCTCCGACACCTGAACCCCCGCCGTCCCCGCCACCGCCTCCACCCGCGGTCCCTGACTAGATGAGCGAGCGTGGCGCCGCGCTGCGCGCGTGGCTCCTGGCCGCACCGGTCTTTCTCGCCTGTTCCGCCGTGCCCACCGGTGGGCTCGGCCGCGAGCGGGGATACGTGGACGTCGATCTCTACGGCACCTATGCGGAGGGACTGCTCGACGGGCGCCTTCCCTATCGCGACGTGTTCGTCGAGTACCCGCCGGGCGCGTTCGTCGTGCTCCTGCCGCCCGCGCTCGTCACCGACGACCACTACCGGACGCTGTTCAAGATCCTGATGGCCGCAGTCGCGCTGGGTGGTTTGTGGTGCGTGGCCCGCCTGCTGGTGGCGCTCGGCGCCGGGCGGCTCAGGCTCGCGCTGGCGCTGGGCTTCGTCGCTGTCAGCCCGCTGCTCTCGGGGAGCGTCTGGCTGAATTCCTACGACGTGTGGCCCGCGGCGCTGACCGTGGCCGCGCTGCTGGCGCTCGTGCTGGGCTTCGCGCTCGTCGGGTTCGCGTGTCTCGGGCTGGCGTTCGCGGCCAAGGTGTATGCGGTCGTGCTGCTCGTGCCGGCGGCCCTCTACGTGGCCGCCCGCTGGGGCTGGCGGCGTGTCGCCTGGTGCCTCGGCGCCTTCGTGCTTACCGCGGCGGTGCTCGTCGTGCCGTTCCTCGCAGTCTCGCCCGATGGAGTCTGGTCGAGCATCCGCTCCCAGGTCGAGCGCGGCTTGCACGTGGAGAGCCTCGGCGCATCGGTGCTGCTGGTGGCCGACCGGCTCGGGGTCTACGACGCCACGGTCGGCTCGGGGTCGACGGAGGCGAAGTCCCGGGACGTGGTGGGCCCGGCTGCAGACGCGCTCGCGGGCGCGAGCTCCGTGCTCGTCGTTGCGGCGGTGCTGGCCGTCTGGCTCGCCTTCGCGCGCCACCGGTCCGAGCCTGCCCGGCTGGCCGTGTCCTTTGCCGCCGGCGTGGCGGCGGTGCTCGCGTTCGGGAAGGTGCTGTCGCCGCAGTACGCGGAGTGGCTGCTCTTCCTCGTCCCGCTGGCTGCCGGTGCACCGGGCGTCGCCGCAGCCGCGCTCGCGGGGGCGGCGTTTCTTCTGGCACGGCTCTGGTTCCACCACTACGACCGGCTCTTCGACGTCGAAGGCGCCGTCTGGCTCGTGCTCCTGCGCAACGCCGCGCTGGTGGCTTGCTACGGCGTGCTGCTCTCCGTGCTCCTGCGCCGGGGTAGCGTGTCGGCGCAATGAGCCTGGTCTCTCTGGAAGAGGCGCTCGCGGCAGTGCTCGCCCGCGCCAAGCCGCTGGACAGCGAACGCATCGCGGTCGGGTCCGCGCTGGGCCGCGTGCTTGCCGAGCCCGCCCGGGCCGCGGTCGACCTGCCGCCGTTCGCAGCCTCGGCGATGGACGGCTACGCGGTCCGCTCCGAGGAGACGCCGGGGAAGTTCCCGGTCGTGTTCCGGATCGCCGCCGGCACGCCCGCGCCGGGCCCGCTGGCGCCCGGCAAGGCGATGGCGATCGCCACCGGCGGCGCCGTCCCCGAGGGGGCCGATGCCGTCGTTCCCATCGAGCACGTCGAGGAGCGGGACGACGCGCTGAACGTCCCCGCCGCCGTTCAGGCCGGCGCGAACGTCCGTCCTCGTGGAGGCGATATCGCCGCGGGGAGCGAGATCGTGCCCGCGGGCACGCGGATCGGCCCCGCTCAGATCGGCGCGCTCGCGGCAGCCGGTGTGGGGGACGTGTCGTGCGCGCGCCGTCCACGGGTGGCGGTCGTGACCACGGGGTCCGAGCTCCGCGAGCCCGGATCGACGCTGGGCCCGGGCGAGATCTACGAGTCGAACGGCGCGATGCTCGTGGCGCAGCTGGCTGCCGCCGGAGCCGAGGTAGGCGCGCCCAGGTCGGTGGCGGACGACGAGGAGGCGCACCGCACCGTGATCGAGCAAGGCCTCTCGCTCGACGTGCTGGTCACGTCTGGCGGCGTCTCCGTCGGCCCGCACGATCTCGTACGGCGAGTCGAGGAGCAGCTCGGGGTGGAGGAGGTGTTCTGGGGTGTTGCGGTCAAGCCGGGCAAGCCCGTGTCGTTCGGCGTACGCGGAGACACGCTGGTGTTCGGCCTGCCGGGCAATCCCGTCTCGTCGCTCGTGGCGTGTGCGCTGTTCGTGCTGCCGGCAGTGGAAGCGCTGCAGGGAGCGGCCGACCCGGGCCCGCGTCTGGAGTGGGGACGTCTCGCGGGCCCTGTCCGGCGTGACCCGAGTCGAGACGTCTTTCTCAGGGCCCTTGCGAAGACGTCTAAGAAATGGTGTCGAGCTGGCGCCGGTCTCCGGCCAGGACAGCCACATGATTGCCCGGGCCGCCGGCGCGAATGCGCTTGCCCTCGCCCGGCGCGGCGACGGCCTCTGCCCCGCCGGCTCTCGCGTCGAGTTCCTGCGCCTATGAGAGCGCTTCGCCGCGGCCGACGGCGTACACGCTGCCGCCGCGAGGCTTCACGCTGACCGGCCGCGCGTACACGATGTAGCGCTCCGTGGCGAAGAACCGCGGGTGGCAGGCCTGCAAGGCGATCTCCTCGCGCCCCGACGACTCGAGGCGCTCGATATCGCTGGCGGGGACGATCACATGGCTCGACACGCGGTAGACGAACGTCCCGTACGGGACTTCGAGCCTGACTTCGTCACCCTCGCGGAGCCGGTCGATCCGCGCGAGGGGTGCGCCGTAGGTCGTCCTGTGGCCTGCGATGTAGATCAGCTCGCCCTCGCCGGGGACGTATGACTTCGTATAGCGGCCGGGGCCTTTCGTGAGCGTGGCGCTGTCGGTGCCCTCGACGACGATCGCGTCCAGGTCGAGCCGAGGGACGTGCAGCCTGCCGACGGCATCGCCTCGTTCGAGCTGCATCCGGTAGCGCGCTGCCGCCTGCCGGACTCGCCGCATCTGGACAGGCACGGGCACCGACGGCTCGACGCGCACCGGCGGCACGTAGGCCGCTTCCGAGCGGCGGTACGTGCTCTCGAGGTTCTGCTGCTGGTGAGACGTGTAGAGCGCCGTGAACGGGTCCTGCCACTGCCAGACCGTGAAGGCCCAGGCGGCGGCGAGCAGCCCTGCGGCCGCCAACGCGGTGCCGGCTATGCGAAGCACGCGCCTCACGAGCGCTGCCAGGAGCCGCGCAGGGCGGCGATGGCGTGCCCCACCGCGCCGCGCGCTGGACGGTCCGCCGGCGCGGGATACGGCGCGTAGCGGCCCGTGACGACGGCAAGCACCTGGGCGGCGACGGCCGTCCAGGCGAGGACGAGGAGGAGCGTGAAGGGGGAGACGTAGCCGAGCGCGGTCAGCTCAGCAAGGTACCAGGGCGCGTCGAGCCCCAGGCCGAATCGCAGCGCCGTCGAGCCGATGACGAGTATGGGGCCCGCCAGGCCTACGACGTAGAGGCAGGTGCGTAGGAGAGGACCGCGAGTGCGCGCCTGCACGAGCCACAGCCAGGCATGGGCGGAGGGCAGGACGAACAGCAGGCCAAGTGGATTCGTGACGATCAGCACAAGAGTCACGACGGCGAGCGCGCAGAGCGCCACCGCCATCCCGGCCACCTCGTCCTCGGGCGCGACCGGCCTTTCCGGCACGAGCCGGGCGCGTGCGACGAGCCAGCCGGCGAGGACGACGAGCAGGAAGAGCGCCAGGGCGAGGCGTGGCCAGTGGCTTGCTGCTTCCGAGGCCGGGTTGATTGCCGCCTCGTCCCCGCCGGGCCAGGCTCCCGCCATTCCAAAGAGCGCGAACACGACGCCGGCGAAGAGCCAGAAGCCGAGTCGCCGGAGGTAGCTGCGAACGGCAGGGCGGAGCGGAACGTGCCAGCGGCGGAGGCGGGCCACGAGATCGGCGAGGCAGAGCAGGAAGGGAACGAGCAAGGCGATGTAGAGCAGCGCGATGGCCCAGCCCTGGATGACGCGGCCGCCGACGTAGACGTAGGCGCCGGTCCCCGTGCGGGCTCGAGACTCGCGTCGAGCGATGCCAGCAGCCCTTCGGCGGCGCGGCCGGTGCGCCCGAGGACGACGGGGTCGAGGCGGCCGGGCCGCGTGTCCAGGTCCGCACGGCTGCCCTCGGTGGTGATCGTGACGGCAGGGATCCCCTCGGCGAGGAACGCATCCTGCTCCGTGAGGCTGAATGGGAAGCCGAGGTCGATCAGCTGGGCAAGCGTGCCCGCCGTCTCCGGCCGGCTGCCGGTCTCCTCGTCGAGGCGCGCCGCCGCGGTGGCGACAAGACCCGGCGCCGGCGAGCGAGGCCCTCGTCCCGCGATCTCGAGTCGCGGCGGCTTTCGCGATGCGATCGAGTCGAGCACGACGACGGCAACGACATGGTCGGCCTGGGGTGAGCGGGCGAGCCGGCGCGCGCCGAGCAGCCCGTAGGCGCCCGCGTCCGTCGACGCGAAGAGCAGCGTGTGGCTGGGGCTGACTCCGCCGACCGACGGGTCGAGTATGCGCGCGCGAGCTCGATGAGACGCGGCCGTTCCGGACGCGTTGTCGTTCGTCCCGGCATGTCCGCGGGTGGAGTCGCGATGCGCGACGACGAGGATCGTGTCCCGGGAGCGGCCGGCGAACGACAGCGGTCACGTTCCGCAGATCGACGCCGCCGCGGCCGGCGATGTCCGCGCGAAACCGGTCAACTCTCGTCCTCAGCCCGAGGCCCGAGAGCTTGTCTGCCACCCACGCGGCGGCGCCTGCCGACGATGGGGCGCCGGGGGAACGGTCGGGGAACCGGACAGCCAACTCCTGTGCGAGCCGGTACGCGGCGGCGTTGTCGAACGTGGGCTCGAGGGCCGCGGCCGCCTGCGGAAGGGCCGCCGGCCGGGAGATCGTGAATGCCGCTGCCAGGAGCGGGACGGCGACGACGATCCAGGACACCCGGTACAGGCGCCCGCTGACGGGGCGCTCGATCGAGCCGGAACGTGCCCGGCGAGGGCCGCTAGGGGTGGTGAAGGGCTCGGAAATGGCGCGGCTATAGTAGGTCGCGCCTACCCGCGGCTCATGTCGAACCCTGCAACCATCCTCCTGGTCGACGACGAGGAAGCCGTCCAGAAGCTCTTGGCCTATCCCCTCGAGCGCGACGGCTACCGCGTCGTGCAAGCGCGCGACGGCGACGAGGCGCTGCGGCAGTTCGAGGAGCACCCCGTCGACCTCGTGGTGCTCGATCTCATGCTGCCGAAGCTCGACGGCCTCGAGGTCTGCAAGCGGCTACGCGCGGTCAGCCACGTGCCAATCATCATGCTCACCGCTCGCGACGACGAGGTGGACAAGGTGCTCGGCCTGGAGCTGGGCGCCGACGACTACATCACGAAGCCGTTCTCGATCCGCGAGTTCCGCAGCCGGGTGAAGGCCGCGCTGCGGCGGGCTGCCGCGCCGAAGCACGACGCCGACGGGCAGGAAGCGATCTCCATCGACGGTCTCGTGGTCGATCCGGCCAGGAGGGCGGTGGAGATGAACGGCGAGCCGGTCGAGCTCACGTACGTCGAGTTCGAGCTGCTGTCGACGCTGGCGTCGAAGCCCGGCCGCGTGTACAGCCGGCAGGCGCTGCTCGTCGCGCTCTGGGGCGACTCCGCGTACCGCGACCCGCGCACGATCGACGTTCACGTGCGCCACCTCCGCGAGAAGCTCGAGCCCACGCCGAGCGAGCCGCAGTTCATCCTGACGGTGCGCGGCGTCGGCTACCGCTTCCGCGACGCGTGAACCCTTTTCGCAGCGTCGGTGCGCGGCTCAGCCTTGCGCTGTTGCTCTGCGTGACCGCGGCGCTGGGCCTCGTGTATGCAGCAGTGGCGCCCTCGCTCGAGAGCCGGCTCATCAACTCGCGGCTGAACGACCTCGAACGCAGCGCGCCCGCGCTGGCGCAGCAACTCGAGGGCGGTCCGCTCGAAGCGTCCGAGGACTTCTTCGAGCGCGCCGCCAGGACGACGAACGCCCGCGTGGCGCTGCTCCGGCCGCTTTCGAAAGCGCCCACGTGGACGATGAATGTCCTCGAGGACTCGCAGGGCGGCGGCAGCTCCAGTGACATTCGTACAGACCCGGTGGCGATCAACACCTCCCGTGATCTCACCCTGGGCCGCTCGACGGTGACCCGGGACGGTGTGCGGTACGCGGAGGTCGCCGTTCCAGTCACGGACGACGGCACGGTGCTGCTGCTGTCGGCCTCGCTCGAGCGCGCTCTCGGGGATGTGAGCCTCGTCAAGCGCCGGCTGCTGATCGCGGGCGGCGTTGTCCTGGCGCTCGTGTTCGTGGTCGGCTACGCGCTCGCGTGGGTGTTCGCACGCCGTATCCGCCGGCTCGAGCGGGCGGCCGACCGAATTGCCAACGGGATGTTCGACGAGCCGGTCGTGGACACGGGCCAGGACGAGGTCGGCGAGCTCGCACGCGCCTTCGAGCGCATGCGGCGGCGGCTGGCGCAGCTCGACCACGCCCGGCGCGAGTTCATCGCGAACGCGTCACACGAGCTGCGGACGCCGGTCTTCTCGCTCGGCGGCTTCCTCGAGCTGCTCGACGACGAGGAGCTCGACGAAGACACGCGCCGTGAGTTCCTCACCACCATGCGGGAGCAGGTGCAGCGGCTGGAGAAGCTCGCAACCGAGCTGCTCGATCTCTCTCGCCTCGATGCCGGGCACATAGACCTCGACCGCGAGGCCGTCGCCCTCGACGAGGTGGCGCGAACCGCCGCCGAGGAGTTCACGGCCGTCGCGCTCCAGAGCGGGCACGCCCTCGAGGTGGACGCGGCAGAGCCCGTCCTGGCCATCGCGGACGAACAGCGTCTGCTGCAGATCGCGCGGATCCTGCTCGAGAACGCGCTCGTGCATACGCCAACCGGGACGCACGTGCGCATCGAGGTCAAGGAAGACCGCGGGCGCGCGCGGCTTGCAGTCACGGACGACGGGCCGGGGATCGACGAGGCGGAGGTCGCGAACATCTTCGAGCGGTTCTACCGCGTGGACGGCGCGCAGGCCTCGGGAAGCGGCCTCGGGCTCGCCATCGCACGCGAGCTGGTGCGGCTGATGGCCGGTTCACTCGAGCTCGAGCGCGCCGACGGCCGCACGAGGTTCGCGGTCACGTTGCCCGCGGCGGCCCCGTCTGTCGAAAGCGCGACAGAGAAGGCTGCCGCCGCCGCCGCCACGTAGCTGCCCGGATGCGTTTTCACGTGAAAGGGAAACGGCTGTCCGATCCCGGGCTGTATCGTTGCCGCCGGGCGCGTTTTCATGCTGAATCTCGTAAACGTCGGACGGAAGTCGCTCGCGGACTACGCGTCGATCTCGACGCCCGGGCTGATGGCGGAGATCGACGGGCTGGCCGCGCCGCTCGTCGGCAAGCGCGTGCTCCACCTGTCGGCCACGGCGTTCGGCGGCGGCGTGGCCGAGATCAACTACACGCTCGTGCCGCTGATGGCGGACATCGGGCTGGAGGTCGAGTGGCGCATCATCCAGGCGACGGACGGTTTCTTCGACGCCACGAAGACGATCCACAACGCCCTCCAGGGCAATCCGGAGGGCCTGACGGAGGAGCAGCAGGAGATCTACAGGCGCTGCAACGCCGAGAACGCGCGGTTGCTCGACGGCGACTGGGACATCATCATCGTCCACGACGCGCAGCCGGCCGCGATGATCGACACGGCGCGCGAGTCCTCTGCTCGCTGGATCTGGCGTTGCCACATCGACCTGTCGACGCCGAACGAGGACGTGCTGAGCTTCCTGTTGCCGTCGATTGCGAAGCACGACGCGGCGATCTTCCACATGGAGGAATACGTGCCGCGCGGCGGCGCGCTGCCCCGCTCCTACATCTGGCCGCCGGCGATCGACCCGCTGGCGCCGAAGAACATGGCCCTGCCGCCGGAGGAGTCTGTCTACATCGTCAACCAGTTCGGTATCGACACGAGCCGCCCGCTCATGACGCAGGTTTCGCGCTTCGACCCGTGGAAGGACCCGCTGGGCGTGATCGACGCCTACCGGCTCGTGAAGGAGGTGCATCCGGGCGTGCAGCTCGCGCTCGTCGGCTCGATGGCGCACGACGACCCGGAGGGCTGGGACTTCTACAACCAGACGGTCGCCTATGCGGGTGAGGACCCCGACATCTTCGTGCTCTCGAACCTCAACAACGTCGGCTCGGTGGAGGTGAACGCGTTTCAGGTGTACTCCGGGGCACTGATCCAGAAGTCGATCCGCGAGGGCTTCGGGCTGACCGTCTCGGAAGGCCTCTGGAAGGCGAGGCCTGTCGTAGCCGGCCGCGTGGGCGGCATCGTCACGCAGATCGATCACGGCGTGACCGGCTGGCTCGTGGACTCGTCGACCGAGTGCGCCGACGCCTGTCTCGAGATCCTGGCCGACCCCGGTTCGGCTCGCGAGGCGGCGCTACGCGGCAAGGAACACGTGCGCAAGCACTTCCTCACGCCGAGGCTGCTGCGCGACTGGCTCGCTCTCTTCAACCGCCTGCTCGGCTCGGAGAGCGCGGGCGGCGCTGAGCTCGTGGAGGTTGCCGCTTGAAAGTCCGCATGGGGGACTGGATTCATCCTGTCCCCCATCCAGTTTCGTGACGCGTCGCCGGCTGATCGTGGTCTCCAACCGCGGCCCGGTCACGTACGGCCGCGACGAATCGGGCAATCGCATTACCCGCCGGGGTGGCGGCGGCCTCGTCACCGCCATCGACAGCCTCGCGTCGGACTACGACGTGACGTGGATCGCCAGCGCGATCAGCGACGAGGATCGCGCCGTCGCGCAGGAGGCCGACCTCGGCGCCTTCGACGAGGTTTCGCGACGCGAGTCGCCGTTTCGGTTGCGGCTCGTCCCCCACGATCCGGCTGCCTACGACCGCCACTACAACGTCGTTGCGAACCCGATGCTGTGGTTCATCCAGCACCGGCTCTGGGATCTCGTGCGGGCGCCGGCCCTCGATGAGTCGTTCCACGAGGCCTGGCACGGCGGCTACGTGGAGGTGAACGGCGGCTTCGCAGACGCAATCGTCGACGAGCTCGAGCAAGAGCCCGGAGCCACGGTCTTCTTCCACGACTACCACCTGTACCTGGCGCCGAGATTCGTTCGCGAGCGCTGCCCGGACGCGCGACTCGCGCACTTCGTGCACATCCCCTGGGTGAGCCTCGACGGCTGGAGCGTGCTGCCTTCGGACATGCGCTGGGCCGTGCACAGCGGGCTGCTGGCGAACGATCTCGTCGGCTTTCACACCGAGCGCTGGCGGCGGCTGTTCGCCGAGGCAGCGTCGGCCGTGGTCGGCGCCGACCTGGACGGCACCACGATCGACTATGCGGGCCACGTGACGCAGACCATGGCGCGTCCGATCTCCGTCGATCCGAGCGAGCTCGACGCGCTCACGGACAACTCTGTCGTCGTCGAGCGGCAGGCGGCTCTCCGCCGGGAGCGGCCGGAGTGCCTCGTCCTGCGCGTCGACCGCACCGACCCATCGAAGAACATCCTCCGGGGCTTCCGCGCCTTCGCCCTGCTCCTCGAGCGGCATCCAGAGCACCGCGGACGAGTCCGGATGCTCGCCCTGCTCGATCCATCTCGTCAGGAGATCCCGGAGTACGCGAACTACCTGGTCGAGATCGAGCGGGTCGCGGCAGACGTGAACAGGCGGGCAGGTGCCGAGGTGATCGACCTGCGGCTCGCGGACGACTTTCCGTCCTCCGTCGCCGCCTACACCGAGTACGACGTGCTGTTCGTCAACCCGATCTTCGACGGCCTCAATCTCGTCGCGAAGGAGGGGCCGCTGCTCAACGAGCGGAACGGCGTGCTCGTGCTCTCCGAGAACGCGGGCGCCGCAGACGAGCTGGCGCCGTGGGCGTTGCTCGTGAGCCCGTTCGACATCGGCGAGCAGGCCGACGCGCTGCACTGGGCGCTCGGGCTGCCCGAGGAGGAGCGGGCGACGCGTCTCGCCGGGCTGAAGGCGCACGTGCGCGCGCACGACATCGGCTGGTGGGCCGAAGGGCTCTTCGCGGCGCTCGACGAGCTGTCTGCAACGGCACGCGGCTAAGATCGGCCCGTGACGGCTGTGGCCGCAGGCAGGGCTGCCGGCACTGTGCGGTCGGTCAACCCGGCGACGCTCGACGTCGTGTGGGAGGCGCCCGTCGCCGGCGCAGGAGGAGTTGGCGGAGGCAGTTTCGGCCGCCGATGCTGCGCAGCGGGGCTGGCGACTGGCGCCGGCGGACGAGCGCCGCCGGCGCTTCGACGCGCTGCTGGAGCTGCTGCTCGACCGTGCGGACGAGATCGCCTCCACCGTCACCGCAGAGACGGGAAAGCCGCTCGCCGAGTCGTACTCGGCCGAGCTGTTCGTCGCCGCCGAGAGCGCCCGCTGGATCGCTCGCAACGCCGAGCGGGTGCTCAGCGGCGAGCGCCTCCGTACGCCGAGGCTGATCGCCTACAAGCGCGCCCGTGTCGTCAACGAGCCGCTGGGCGTAGTCGCCGTGATCTCGCCGTGGAACTTCCCGTTCGCCGTCCCCTTCACGCAGGTGGCCGCTGTTGTCGGAATGGGCAACGCCGCGGTGCTGAAGCCGTCCGAGCTGACGCCGCTGTCGGGCGAGCTCGTGACGCAGCTGTTCCGTGACGCTGGCTTCCCGCCCGACCTCGTCAGCGTCGTTCACGGTGCGGGCGAGACCGGGCAGGCGCTGGTGGAGGCCGATGGCGTCGACAAGATCCTCTTCACAGGATCCGCAGAGGCCGGGCGCGCCGTGGCGTCGGCCGCAGCGCCGCTGCTTCGGCCGGTGACGCTCGAGCTCGGCGGCAAGGATCCGATGCTGGTCTTCCGCGACTGCGATGTAGAGCGAACGCTCGCCGGCGCGCTGTGGGGCTCGTTCACGAACTGCGGCCAGGTCTGCTCGGGCGCCGAGCGGATCTACGTCGAGCGGCCGCTCTACAAGCGGTTCACGGAGCAGCTCGCCGCGCGGGCGAGCCATCTGCGACTCGGGCAAGGCGACGATCCGGGCGTCGATCTGGGCCCGCTGATCACGGAGCCGCAGCGCGAGCGCATCGAGGAGATCGTCGACGACGCGCGGGCGAACGGCGCCATCGTTCGCACGGGCGGCGGCCGGCCGGAGGTCGGGCTGCCCGGATGGTTCTACGAGCCGACAGTGCTCTCCGGCGAGCGCATAGCGGGCCGCGTCACCGAGGAGGAGCTCTTCGGGCCCGTGGTCACGATCGAGCCCTTTACGGGCGAGGAGGAGGCGGTGCGGCTTGCAAACGCCTCGTCGTACGGTCTCGCTGCGAGCGTCTGGACGCAGGATCCCGCCCGCGCGAGGAGGATCTCTGCCGCGCTCGACGTCGGGTCAGTGTGGACGAACGACATCTCGTACTCGTACTACTTCGCCCAGGCGCCGTGGGGCGGCCGCAAGAGCTCCGGCTACGGGCGTACGCACGGTCTGGAGGGCCTACGCGAGCTCGTGAGCCCGAAGTACGTCGATTCCGACTCGGGCCGCGTCGCCGTGCCCTGGTGGTACCCGTACCGGCGAGAGGGCGTGGAAGGATTGAAAGGCGGGCTCGAGCTGCTCTACCGGAAAGGTGCTCATCAGCGCGCGCGTGGCGCCGCCGCTCAGCGGCGGGGCCTCGCGCACCTTACGCGCCGTTACCTGGGGCAACGATGACCGAGGGCCTCTCGCACCTCGACGAGTCCGGACGCGTCCAGATGGTCGATGTTGGCGGCAAGCCGATGCTTGAGCGGCGGGCGACGGCGACGGCGACGGTGCGCATGGCGCCGGCGACGGTCGAGCGCCTGCGCGAGCTGCCCAAAGGAGACGCCCTCGCCTGCGCCGAGGTGGCCGGCATCATGGCCGCCAAGCGGACGAGCGACCTGATCCCGCTCTGTCACCCGCTCCCGCTCACGCACGTCAGCGTCAAGGCCGAGCCGGGCGACGCGTCCGTCGAGATCACGGCCGTGGCCGAGACCACCGCGCAGACGGGCGTCGAGATGGAGGCGCTGACGGCGGCCTCGGTGGCGGCGCTGGCGCTGTACGACATGGTCAAGGGCGTTGACGCGGAGCTGGTCGTCGAGGACATCCGCCTCGTGGAGAAGACGAAGTCGTGAAGGCGGCCGTGCTAACGGTCTCGGACGGCGTCTCCGAGGGCACGCGCGAGGACCTCAGCGGGGACGTCCTCGCCGAGCTGCTGGAGGCGGAAGGCTTCGACGTGACCCGGCGCGTCGTCCCGGACGAGCAGGAGGCCATCTCGGATGCCATCTCGGAGCTCGCGGACGAGGCACAGGTCGTGCTCACGACGGGCGGTACCGGCGTCGGGCCGCGCGACGTCACGCCCGAGGCGACCCGGGCAGTGCTCGACCGCTGGGCCCTCGGCATCGCGGAGGCAATCCGTGCCGACGCCGTCGCGAAGACGCCGCACGGAATGCTGTCGCGCGGAATCGCGGGCATTCGCGGCAAGACGCTCATCGTGAACCTGCCCGGCTCGCCCGGCGGCTGCCGCGACGGCTTTGCCGTGCTCCGGCCGGCGCTCGGCCATGCGGTGAAGCTGCTCGCCGGCGAGGAGACGGCACACCGCCAGACGTGATGGAGAGCGCGGTCGTCTACCCGCGGCGCTTTGCGTCGCTCGTGAAGCTCGAGCACACGGTGTTCGCCCTGCCGTTCGCCTACGTGGGCGCATTCCTCGCGCTCGACGAGGTGCCGAGCGCCGCACAGATCGTCTGGGTGACCCTGGCCATGGTCGGTGCGCGCTCGTTCGCCATGGCCGTCAACCGTCTCATCGACGCCGGCATCGACGCGCGGAACCCACGCACGGCCGGGCGCGAGCTGCCGCAGGGGACGCTGCGTCCGTGGCAGGTCGCCGTCTTCTGCGCGGTCTCGCTCGCAGTCTTCCTGCTCGCCGTCTTCAACCTCGACCCGATCGTCCGCTGGCTGTGGCCGATTCCGGTGGCGATGTTCGTCGTCTACCCGTACCTCAAGCGAGTGACGTGGCTCAGCCACGCGTGGCTCGGCGCAACGCTCGGGCTCGCGCCCGTGGGCGGCTGGGTGGCGATGACGGGTGAGCTGCCGCTCGCGGCCTGGCTGCTGGGCGCCGCCGTGGCGGCCTGGGTGGCCGGCTTCGACCTCCTGTACGCCATCTTCGACATCGAGATCGACCGCGCGCAGAGCCTGCACTCGTTCCCGGCGCGTTTCGGCGTGGGCGCGACGTTCTGGGGCGCGCGCGTGCTGCACGTGGCCACGGTCTTGCTGCTCGCCTGGGCGGGCGTCGACCTCGTCGCCGGCGTCTTCTACTGGCTGGGCGTGGCCGCCGTCGCGGGGCTGCTCGCGTACGAGCATGCGATCGTGTCGCCGGGCGACCTGCGACGCCTCAACACGGCGTTCTTCACTCTGAACGGCGTGATCAGCATTGTCTTCTTCTGCTTCGTGCTCCTGGACGTCGCGACGTGATCCGCGCCAGCGGCCTCTCGAAGCGCTACGGCGACAAGCGCGTTCTTCCAGGGCGTCGACTTCGAGCTCCCGCGCGGCGGCTTCTTCGTCGTCACCGGGCCCAACGGCTCGGGCAAGACGACGCTGCTTCGGCTCTGCGCCGGGTTGGCGACGCCGACCTCGGGCGAGCTGGAGGTGGGTGCCGACCGCGCCGGCATCGGCTTCCTCGGCCACGAGCCGCTCGTCTACAAGGAGCTGACGGCGCTCGAGAACCTCGACCTCTACGGGCGCCTGTACGCGATCGCCGAGCGGCGCGAGCGGATCGGCATGCTGCTCGAGCGCTTCGGGCTCTGGGACGTGCGCGGGGAGCTCGTCTCGACGTTCTCGCGCGGCATGGCGCAGCGGCTCGCCCTCTGCCGCTCACTGCTCCACGACCCCGAGCTCGTGATCCTCGACGAGCCGTACAGCGCCCTCGACGAAGCCGGTGCCGACCTGCTCGACCGTGAGCTGGCCGAGCTCCGCGCCACGGCCACGTGCCTCGTTGCCACCCACGACCCGTTGCGGCTCGCCGCTCTGGCGAGCGGCTCGCTCGCACTGCAATGAGACGCTACTTCCACGACGCGGCCGTGCTGGCGCGCAAGGACATGCTGCTCGAGCTGCGCGGGCGCGAGACGCTGCCGGCGATGGTGCTCTTCGTCGTCGCCGGGCTCGTCGTCTTCCACTTCGCGGTGCCGACCGAGGACTCGGAGGCGGTCGGAGCCGGCCTGCTGTGGGTGGTGATCCTCTTCACCGCGATGCTGGCGCTCGTGCGCGCGTTCGTCGCCGAGCGCGAGCAGCGGCTGATGGACGGCCTGTTGCTGGCGCCGTGCGACCGCAGCGCCATCTGGCTCGGGAAGTCGCTCGCCGTGCTGGTCTTTCTCGTGCTCATGGAGCTCGTCGCCCTGCCGGCGTTCGCGATCTTCTTCGGCGGGCTCGGCTGGACCACGGTGGCCGGCGTGTTGCTGGCGAACATCGGCATCGTCACCGTTGGCACCCTGCTCGCGGCCATGGCCTCCGTGACGCGCTCGCGCGAACTGCTCTTGCCGCTCCTCTTCCTGCCGCTCGCCATCCCCATCGTCGTCGGCGGCGTCGGCTCCAGCGTGGCCGACGACCCCGGGCGCTACCTCGGCTTCCTGGCGCTCTACGACGTCGTCTTTGCGATCATCTCGTGGGCGTCCTTTGAGTACGTGGTCTCGGAATAACCCGCTCGTGGCTGCGGCCGCGGTGGCGGCGGTGCTCGCCGTCAGTGCGATCGCGCTCGTCGCCTTCTACGCACCCGTCGACCAGGACGGGCTCAACCAGAAGATCTTCTATTTCCACGTCCCGATCGCCCTGACCGCCTATGCGTGCTTCGGGCTCGGCGCGATCAAGGGCTTTCTCTACCTCTGGAAGGGCGGCGAAGAGCGCGACCTCGAGAGCTACGTGGCCGTGCACCAGGGCGTGATCTTCGGCCTGTTGACGCTCGTCACGGGCTCGATCTGGGCGAAGATCAGCTGGGGACACTGGTGGGAGTGGGGCGACCGGCAGCTCGTCCTGTTCCTCATCCTCTTCCTCTTCTACTGCGCGTACTTCATGCTCCGCTTCTCGATCGAGCCGGGGCCGCAGCGGGCTTCGATCTCCGCGGTCTACGCGCTCTTCGGCGTCGTCCTCATCCCGATCAGCTTCCTCGCCATCCGGCTCGCGGAGAGCCTCGTGCACCCGGTGACGTTCACGCGCGACGGCCCGCAGATGGCCGGCTCGCAGTTCGTGACGTTCGTCGTCTGTCTGGCGGCGATGCTCTCGATCGCGTACACGCTGTACAGGATCGAGCTGGCCGGGAAGCGCCTCGACCAGCGGCTGCGCGAGCTCCGGGAGCTGCTCGCGTGACGGCGGAGGAGAAGTACGTCGCGGCGGCGTATCTGGTCGTGTTCGCGTTCCTACTCGTCTACGTGCTGCTGATCGCGACGAAGCTCTCGCGGCTCGAGCGCGATGTCGAGGAGCTGGCACGGCTGGCCAGGGAGCGGAAGGAGGCGAGCGGTGGTTGAACTGCTGTTCCTGCCGGCGCTGCTCGGCTACGGCGAGGCGGCGGTGGCGTATGCCGGCGAGGCGTGGCATCCGGGCCGTGCAGGGCGCCTCGCGACGTGGGGCGTGCGCCTCGGCTGGCTGGCTCAGACTGCGCTGATCGCGGTGCTCTTTGCCCGCAGCGACGGGTTCCCGTGGGACACGTGGGCGGGGACGCTGAACCTCTTCGTGTGGCTCGTCGTCGGGATCTACCTCGTCTGGGGTTGCCGCGCCCGCTACCGGCTGCTCGGGTTGACGATCATGCCGCTGGCCGCGGGCCTGCTGCTTGCGTCCTGGCTGGCAGGCGCCGGCGCGTCTCGCGAAGCCGCCGCCTACTCGACGCCCTTCCTCGTCTTCCATGTCGGCCTCGTGCTCGCGGCCTTCGCGGGGCTCACGGTCGCCGCCGCGATGTCCGGCCTCTACCTCTACGAGGAGCGCAGGCTCAAGCGGCGTCGCACGGCCTCGGTCATCGGGCGCATGCCATCGCTCGTCACGCTCGACACGCTCGCCGCGCGCACCGTGCTCGTGGCGCTGCCAGCGCTGGCGGCGGGAGTCGGGCTGGGCCTCGTCCGGCTACGTGAGAGCGGTGGAGGCTTCGACGCGCTGATGGGCGCCTCGCTGCTGACGATCGCCGTCTATGCGGCGTACCTGCTACTCCGCCTGGAGGCGGGGTGGAGAGGCCGTCGGGCCGCCTATCTCGCTCTGGCGGGCTTCGCCCTCGTCATCGTCGTCCGGCTCGCGCTGCCGCTCGCGCACTTCGCATGAGCTCGCTGCACCTCATCGGCCTCTCGCACCGCCGCGCGCCTGTCGAGCTGCGCGAGCGGGTGGCGCTCACCGACGCCGAGGCCGCCGAGCTCTCGCGCCGGCTCAGCGCTGGCGACGGTGAGGCGGTCTGCCTCTCCACCTGCAACCGCACGGAGATCTACTCCGCCGGCCGCGATCCCGCGGAGGGCCTGGCGCTGCTCTCCGAGCGCTCCGGCCTGGACGTCGACGAGCTGCAAGGCGTCGCGTACAAGCTTCAGGACGACGACGTTGCACTGCATCTCTACCGCGTGGCGGCCGGGCTCGACTCGCTCGTGCCGGGTGAGGGCCAGATTCTCGGCCAGGTGCGCTCTGCTTTCGACAACGGATCGACAGGGCCGCTGCTCGACCGGATGTTCCGCGGCGCGATCCATGCGGGCCGACGGGTGCGGCGGGAAACGGCGATCGGCGAGGTTCCGGCATCGGTCGCGGCCGCCGCGGCCGCGCTGGCCGAGCAGCTGTTCGGCGATCTCGCCACATGCTCGGTCATGTTGCTCGGGGCGGGCAAGACCGGGGAGCTGGCGGCGGCCAGCCTCGTTGCGCGTGGAGCCCGGATCGAGCTCGTCGCCAACCGGTCACCCGCGAAGGCGCGTGAGGTGGCAGCGCGGTACGGCAGCTCACCGGTCGAGCTCGCGGATGCCGCGGCCCGCCTGTCCGAGGCCGACGTGGTGGTGTCCTCGACGAGCGCGCGGAGCTTCGTGCTGTCGCGAGCCGACGTCGAGCCGACGATGCGCGCGAGGAAGGGCAGGCCGCTGTTCTTCATCGACATCGCCGTGCCGCGCGACGTCGATCCCGCCGTCCACGAGCTGGACGGTTGCTACGTGTACGACATCGACGACCTGGAGACCGTGGTCACCGACTCCACGCCCGGTCGCGCAGGCGAGGTGGCGCGGGCGGAGACGATCGTGGCCGCCGAGGCTGAGCGCTTCGTGGCCTGGCGTGCGTCGCGCGATGCGGCTCCCGCGATCGCAGCGCTGCGCGCACAGGCCGAGGAGATCCGTACGCAGGAGCTCGAGCGTGCGCGCGGCCGGCTGGGCAGGCTGACGGACGCGGAGCTCGACGTCGTGGAGTCGATCACGACGCGGATCGTTGACAAGCTTCTGCACGTGCCCACGCTGCGGCTCAAGGAGGCGGCAGCCGGCGACCTCGACGACGATGCTGCTTCGGGTCGGAACCCGCGGCAGTAGGCTCGCCCTCACCCAGGCCGGTCTGGCAGCCGACCTGCTGCGGAGGCCGGGCACGGAGGTGGCGCTGATCCCGATCACGACGACCGGTGACCGCGACCGTCGCCAGCCGTTCGGGCAGATCGGTGAGCGCGGCGTCTTCGTGAAGGAGCTCGAGGAGGCGCTGCTGGACGGTCGGATCGACGTCGCCGTCCATTCCGCGAAGGACATGACCTCGACGGACACGTCCGGCCTCGTCGTGGGCGCTTATCCCGAGCGCGAGGATCCCCGGGATGCGCTGGTCGGAGCCAGCGCCGTGGCGGCCGGCATGCGCGTGGGGACAGCGTCCGTCCGCCGCCAGGCGCAGCTGCTTGCGCTCGAGCCCTCGCTGTCCATCGAGCCCCTGAGGGGCAACATCGACACGCGGCTGCGCAAGCGCTCGGAACGCGGGCTCGATGCGATCGTGCTTGCCGCGTGCGGTCTCGAGCGGCTCGGGTTGGGAGGCGAGATCGGCCACCGCTTCGACCCCGAGGAAATGCTCCCCGAAGCCGGCCAGGGCGCCCTTGCGCTGCAGGTCCGTGAAGGCGAGGAGCATCTCGTCGATACTGCCGATCACGCCGAAACGCGGCGTCGCGTCGAGCTCGAGCGCGCCTGCGTGGCTGCGATCGGCGGCGGCTGCCTCGCACCTGCCGCGGCGTATCACGACGGCGGTCAGCTCGAGGCGCTGATCGCCGACGAGGACGGCCGTTGGGTCGAGCGCCGCCGCGGTGATGATCCCGCCCAGCTCGCGCGCGAGCTTGTCGCGCTGTCGGAAGCCAGGGCCACCGCGTGAAAGTCGTCGTCACGCGTGCGCCCGGCCAGGCGGAGCCGCTGGCTTCGCGGATCGAGGAGCTTGGTCACGAGGTCGTCCTCTGCCCGCTGATCCGCATCGACCGAATCGGGGGCGACGAGGTCGAGTTGTCCTCGTACGACTGGGTGATCGTCACGAGCCCCAACGGCGCCGACGAGCTGCTGAACCGCGCCCGTGGACGAGCGGCGCGGATCGCCGCCATCGGGCCAGGGACGGCGGCCACGCTCCTGAGGCGCGGCGTCGCTCCCGATCTCGTTCCGCAGGTCTCGACGCAGGAAGGCTTGCTCGCGGAGTTGCCGCGACCCGCCGGGCGCGTGCTGTTCGCGGCCGCAGAAGGAGCGCGCATGGCCATCGTCCACGAGCTGGGCGCCGACTTCCTGCCGCTGTACCGGACGGTGGAGCTGCGACCCGTGCCGCCGGAGGGCGATCTCGTCGTGCTCGCGTCGGCGTCGGCCGCCCGTGCGTTCGGAGCTCTCGGAGCGAACATGCCCGCGGTCTCCATCGGCCCGCAGACGAGCAGGGCGGCGCGCGAGGCGGGCGTCCGCGTCGTCGCCGAAGCCGAGCGGCACGACCTCGGCGGGCTCGTGGATGCGGTCGCTAGGCTCGGAGCTCTGATGCCGCCCGTCATCACGTTCCTCACGGACTTCGGCGTCACCGACGATCTCGTGGGCACGTGTCACGGCGTCATGAAGCGCATCACGCCAGAGGTCGAGATCATCGACATCACGCACGGCATCGCGCCGCTGCAGGTGCTGCAGGGCGCGCTCGTGCTGCGTAACACGCTGCCGTACATGCCCGAGGGGGTTCACCTGGCGGTCGTGGACCCCGGTGTGGGCACTGACCGCAAGGCCATCACGTTACGAAGCGGCGACGGCCGGCTGTACGTCGGCCCGGACAACGGGCTCCTCATTCCCGCAGCCGAATCGATGGGCGGCATCGCCGAGGCGTGGGAGCTGACCGAGCCCGCATACAGGCTCGCCCCTCTTTCGCGGACGTTCCACGGACGAGATGTGTTCGCGCCTGCGGCGGCTCACCTCGCCGGCGGGCTGTCGCCCGGCGATCTCGGGTCTCCGCTCGGACGTCGACACGCTCCAGCGGCTCGACGTACCCGTCGCCCAGGCATCCGCAGGCGAGATCGTCGCTCACGTGCTGATCGTCAATCAGTTCGGCAACGTGCAGCTCAACCTCACGGCGAGCGACCTCGAACAGGTGGGGATCATGCCGGGGACGCATGTCGAGCTCGAGATCGGGCTCGAGCGTTACTACGCCGTCGCCGCGCGGACCTTCGCAGACGTGGCCCGCGGCGACATCGTGCTCTACGAGGACTCGTACCGGAACATCTCGATCGCGATCAACGTCGGGGATGCCGCGTCGGTCATCTCGGCTCGCCCCGGCGACCGCGTTCGCATCCGCGCGCGTGCGTAAAACGTGTTGCCGCATGAGCGCAGAACGTCGTATTGTTGCTGCGGTGTCGGCGGCACGGTAGCACCGGCCGAGACACTCGCCCCCGAGGAGGTTCACCGCTACTTGGGGGCTTCTCTGGTACGGAGGAACCCTGGTTCCCCCGTATGCCCCCTCCTTAGGTGGTGGCATGTCAGGAAGCCGGAAGCGAACCAGCGCCGACCATGTCGGCGCCGGTGTCTGGTCGGAGACCGGTGTGCTCTGACGCGAGCGTGAGCCTAGAGACCGGCTCCCCCCTGCTCCTCGTCTGGAGGAACCTGTCGTAAGCCATGGTCGAACCAGCGCCGCGCATGTCGGCGCCGGCGGCGAGTTCGCGACTGACCCTGGCTAACTGCTTTGGCGCGGCGAGGTAGCTCAGTCGGTAGAGCACACGGCTGAAAACCGTGGTGTCGCCGGTTCGATTCCGGCCCTCGCCATCTACCTCCGCTTGCGTATCGGTAGCCTCCGGCGCCGTGGCAGGTTCCCCATCACAGCCTGTTGCCGTAATCGGCGCACCGCTCGACCTCGGCCAGGACCGGCGAGGCGTGGACATGGGGCCGTCCGCGATCCGCTACGCCGGACTGGAGCGGCGCATCTCCGAGCTCGGCCGCGAGTGCCACGACTGGGGGAACGTGCCGGCGCCGGTGGCGGAAGCCGTCGCCGAGGGCGACGATGAGCTGCGCTTCCTCGATCAGATCAAGGCCGCGTGCGCGGAGGTGGCGCAGCTCGTCCGTCGTGCGGTCGACGACGGCCACTTGCCGCTCGTGCTCGGCGGCGACCATTCGATCGCACTCGGTACGCTCGCGGGGCTGCGGCGCGACGGCCCCGGTGGTGTCCTGTGGCTCGACGCGCACGGCGACCTCAACACGCCGGAGACAAGCCTCACCGGCAACGTCCACGGCATGGTGCTGGCGGCCGCGCTCGGCCTTGGTGGAGACGCGTTCGAGCACAAGGCCTGGACGCTGCCCGCGGTCGACCCGGCTCGCGTCGCGCTCGTCGGCGTGCGGTCGCTCGACGACGCCGAGCGCACACTGCTCCGCGAGCTCGGCGCGGTCGTCTACACGATGAGCGATCTCGACCGGCTCGGCGTGGAGCACGCGATACGTGAGGCGCTCGAGCACATCGACGGCCCTGGCTTCGTGCACGTGTCGCTCGACATGGACGTCGTCGACCCGTCCGACGCCCCCGGTGTGGGGACGCCCGTGCGGGGCGGCCTGACCTACCGCGAGGCTCATCTGGCCATGGAGCTCGTGGCCGAGTCGGGCATCGTCGGGTCGCTCGATGTCGTCGAGGTCAACCCGATCCTCGATCGCGAGAACGAGACGGCGCGTCTGGCGGTCGAGCTCGTCGCGAGCGCGTTCGGCGCGCGCATTCTCTAGCGGGTTTACCGAGGGCTTGCCGATGGTTGAGCGCCGCGTTACGAGACAGTCCTACGTTGCGGCCGTGCGGGTCGTACTCCTCGTGACCGCTCTTGCGCTCGGCGCATCGGCGGCGACGGCAGCCTCCAGCGGCACGGTAACGCGCGGCTCCGTGCGGGTGGACGGCCAGACGCGGACGTATCGCGTCTTCGTTCCCACGCGGCCGAAGAAGCCGGCGCCGCTCGTGCTCGTCTTCCACGGCGGCTTCGGCACGGGTGCCAGAGTGGCCAGCCAGACCGGCTTCGATGCCGAGGCCGAGAAGCGCGGGTTCATCGCGGTCTACCCGGACGGGCTCGGGCGCGCGTGGAACGCCGGGCCGTGCTGCGGCGCGCCCAGCAGGCTTGGCGTGAACGATGTGGGCTTCGTGTCGAAGCTGCTCGACAAGCTCGGCCGGCAGTACTCGATCGACAAGCGGCGGATCTACGCGACCGGCATCTCCAACGGCGGCCTCTTCTCGTATCGCCTCGCGTGCGAGCTTTCCAGCCGCATCGCCGCCGCAGCGCCGGTGGCCGCGACGCTCGTCTCCTCCTGCTCACCGAAGAAACCTGTGTCGATCCTCCACATCCACGGGCTCGAGGACGAGAACATCCCGTTCGAGGGCGGGCAGGGCACGCGAGGCGTCGTCGAGCTCGAGTGGCCTCCCGTGGAGCAGGGGATCGAGCGGTGGCGGAAGCTCGACGGCTGTCCGGCGGCGGGGGCGGCGACGATGGGGCCGGTGATCGTGATGACGGTGTGGACGCCGTGCCGCAGCGGCACCGAGGTCAGGCTGGTGACGATTGCCGGCGTCGGACACACGTGGCCAAAGGCGCCGTACAACGCGACGTCAGAGATCTGGCGCTTCTTCGCCGCTCACGGCCGCCAGTAGCGCTTGCCTTTCAGCTCGTCCGGCAGGTAGCTCATGTCGAAGCCGGCCGGGTCGTCGTGGGGATACACGTAGCCCTGCCCATGGCCCATCTGTCGCTGGCCCGGATGACCGGTGCTGCGAAGGGCTTTCGGCGGCCTGACGTTGCCCTGCTCGCGGACGTCTCGCCGAGCCTCTGCGAGGGCTGTCGTGACGGCGTTCGACTTCGGCGCCAGCGCGAGGTAGATCGCCGCCTGCGCGAGGTTGAGCTGTGCCTCGGGAAGCCCCACGTGCTCGACCGCGTTGGCGGCCGCGACCGCCACGACGAGCGCGTTCGGGTCGGCGTTGCCGATGTCCTCGGACGCGAGGATCACCATCCGGCGCGCCACGAACCGGGCGTCCTCTCCGCCCTCGAGCATCGCAGCCAGGTAGTAGACGGCGGCGTCGGGATCGGAGCCGCGCATCGACTTGATGAAGGCCGAAGCGAAGTCGTAGTGCTGGTCGCCGGCGCGGTCATAGACGAGCGGACGCTTGCGAGCCGCGTCCTCGACATGGCTCTCGCCCAGCTCCTCGCCTGCAGCGCCAGCCGTCTGCCAGGCGAGCTCGAGGATGTTGAGGGCCGTGCGCGCGTCGCCTCCTGCCCTGAGCGCGATCAGGGCGACGAGCTCGTCCGTGACGCTGGCCCCGAGCTCGTCGGCTCCGCGACGGACGATCGTCGCCAGCTCGACCTCTGAGAGCGGCTCCAGCTGATAGACCTGGCAGCGCGACAGCAGCGCGGCGTTCACCTCGAAGTACGGGTTCTCGGTCGTGGCGCCGATCAGCGTCAGCAGGCCTTCCTCCACCGAGGGCAGCAGTGCATCCTGCTGCGCCTTGTTGAAGCGATGGATCTCGTCGAGGAAGAGAATCGTGCGGCGCCCGTTCGCGCCCAGCCGCTCGCGCGCTGCACGCGATCACCGCCCGCACCTCGGCCACGGTTGCGTTCACCGCGGACAGCTGCTCGAACGCCGCGTCGGTGGTCGCGGCGACGATGCGGGCGAGCGTCGTCTTGCCGCTGCCGGGAGGCCCGTAGAGGATCAGCGAGCCCACGCGGTCGTCCGCGATCGCGCGGCGCAGCGCCGAGCCTTCGCCGAGGATCTGCTGCTGCCCCACGAGCTCGTCGAGCGTCGTGGGTCGCACGCGTGCGGCGAGCGGCGCCTGCTCGGACATCCGGGCCGACGCGGCCTCCGAGAACAGGTCGCCCACGCCCGAAAGTATGCTCGACGCTGTGTCGAGCCCCCTTCGCGCCGAGGCCGTCCGGCTGCTCCAGGAGCTCATCCGCGTCAACACCGTCAACCCGCCGGGGAACGAGACGGCGGCCGCCGAGCTGCTCCGCGCGTACCTCGAGGAGAACGGCGTCGCGTGCGAGCTCTACGCCCGCGACCCCGCGCGCGCGAACCTCGTCGCCCGCATTCCGGGGTCGGGCGACGGGCCGCGGCTGCTGCTGCTCTCGCACACGGACACGGTGCTCGCCGACCCGTCCGAGTGGTCCGTCGATCCCTGGTCGGGGGAGCTGCGGGACGGCTGCGTGTGGGGCCGCGGCGCCCTGGACATGAAGGGCCAGGTGACGGCGAGCGCCGTCGCCATCGCGTCACTCGCCCGTGAAGGCTTTCGGCCGACCGGCGACCTGGTCTTCGCCGCGACAGCCGACGAGGAGGTGGGCGAGGGCGAGTACCAGGGGCTGCGCTGGCTCTGCGAGGAGCATCCCGACGCGGTTCGCTGCGAGTACGCGGTCAACGAGGGGGCCGGCGACCGGCTCGAGCTGGGCGGCCGCGTCTTCTACACGTGCGCCGCAGCCGAGAAGACGTCGTCGCCGTTCAGGTTGCTCGTGCACGGACGAAGCGGCCACGCCGCGCTTCCCAACATCGCCGACAACGCTCTCGTCAAGGCAGCGGGGCTGATCCAGCGCATCGCCGAGTACCGCGAGGAGCCGCAGCTCGGCCCCGAGACCGAAGGCTTCCTCGCGGCGGTCGCAGGCTCCGTGCCCGCCGCTGCCGACGCCCTGGAGACGGCGCGCGCCGTCGACCCGGCAGCCGCCGAGATCCTCGAGCCGCTGCTCACGACGACGCTGTCTCCTACGGTGATCTCGGCCTCCGACAAGCGCAACGTCATCCCCGGCCTCTGCGACGTCACCGTGGACTGCCGACTCCTCCCGGGCGACTCCCCCGAACGGGTCGAACGGGCGCTCCGCGAGTGGCTTGGCCCTGACGAGTACGACATTGCCTGGCGGACGCCGCAGGGCGGTACTCGCTCGCCGATCGGACACCCCGCTGTGGGTCGCGATCGAGACGTTCGTCGAGAGCGTCGAGCCCGAGGCAACCGTTGCCCCGATCTGCGTGGCCGGCTTCACGGACAGCCATTGGCTGCGGCAGGCGTTCGGTGCCACCGCCTACGGGTTCTTCCCCATGAAGGAGATGGAGGCGGACCTCGCCAACCGCCTCGTCCACTCGGCCGACGAGCGGATCACGGAGGCCGACCTCGAGCTCGGGGTCGAGTTCCTGCGTCATGCTGCGCGGGCGATCGGCCGATAGCTAGCCTGATGCCCATGACCGAAGAGAAGCTGCGCCTGGGAGGCATGGCGCTCGCGAACGGCGTGCTCGTCCACGGGCCGACGTCGTGGGCGGCCGCGGTACGGACTGAAGGCGGCGACATCGAGGTGGCGAGCGGTCGCAAGCGTCTGCTGCCGTGGAACGGTCCGTTGGTGCGGGGTCCCGCGAGGCTGCTCGAGGCGATGCTCGTGCTGCCTCGGGTGCGACGGAACCTCCCGCAGGCGCGGTTCGCGTTCCAGCGCCCAGCAGTGCTCGCCTCGTTGGCGGCGGCGGGAGTCGGCGGCCGAGCCATCCGCGCGACCCGCCTGCCTCCGGCACTGCAGGAGCTGGCGGCCGGAGCCCTCGCGCTGACACCGGCGCTGCTCGCGCTTCGCGAGCGCGACCTGGCCGCCTACCACGGCGCCGAGCACGTCTCCATCGGCACGTACGAGCACGGCGAGCGGGCGGCGAAGGAGCACGAGCGCTGCGGCACGCACCTCGTCGGTCCTCTGCTGCTGGCCACGGCCGCCGGCGCGACGCTCGCAGGCAAGGCGCCCGAGTCGGTGCGCAAGCCGGCCAGTCTCGTGGCCGCGCTCGGGGCGATGGCCGCCGCGACGGAGATCTTCGGCTGGATGGTGCGCAACCCCGAGCATCCGGTGGCCAGGGCGTTGGCGCGGCCCGGCCAGGAGCTCCAGGAACGCGTCGCTACCGTCGAGCCGTCGCCGGAGCAGGTGGAGGTCGCAGACGCGGCCCTCCGCGCCTGCCTCGAGCTCGAGCGCAAAGGGCCAGACCCTCCTAGCTAAGGCTTTACGCCGTCACTGCCGATGCGCTGATCGTGGGCGCGATCCTCGACGACGTCGGCGGGATGCTCCTGATCTGGCTCCCGCTGGTGCTGATGTGCCTGATGGTGTACTTCCTCTGGCGCGTCGTGAAGCTCACGCCGAGGGTCAACCCTCAGCGTCCGGCGTCCCGGTCGAGCTCGACCGTCTCCTGGAACGACGTGGCCGGCCTGACCGAGGTCAAGGTCGAGCTGGCGGAGGTCGTCGACTTCCTCCGCGATCCGAAGCGCTTCGAGCAGCTCGGTGCGCGCGTGCCCAAGGGCATCCTCTTCTACGGGCCTCCCGGAACCGGAAAGACGCTGCTGGCGAAGGCCGTCGCACACGAGTCGGGTGCGTCGTTCTTCTCGCAGAGCGCCTCCGCGTTCGTGGAGATGTTCGCCGGCCTCGGCGCGGCACGAATTCGCAAGCTCTTCGCCGAAGCGCGAAAGCACGCGCCGGCGATCGTCTTCATCGACGAGCTCGACGCCGTCGGCGCGGCTCGTACCGGTCACGGTTTCAACCGCGAGCAGGATCAGACCCTCAATCAGCTGCTCGTGGAGCTGGACGGCTTCTCCTCGGACGATCGCGTGGTGGTCATGGGCGCGTCCAACCGCCTCCAGGACCTCGACCCGGCCCTGCTGCGGCCCGGCCGCTTCGACCGGCAGGTGCTCGTGCCGGCACCCGATCTCATCGGCAGGGAGGAGATCCTCGGCGTGCACACCGACCGGGAAGCCGCTCGCGGCAGGCGTGGACCTGCAGGCGATCGCCCGCCAGACGGCAGGCCTCACGGGCGCCGACCTCGCCAACATCGCCAACGAGGCCGCCATCGCCGCCGGCCGCCGTCATGCCAGCGAGATCGGCGACGAGGACTTCGACTCGGCGATGGAGCGCGTCGTGGCAGGCCTTCAGCAGCGCCGCGTCGTCTCCGAGAAGGAGAAGCGCATCCTCGCCTACCACGAAGCCGGTCACGCGCTCATGTCGCACCTGATGGGCGACGCACTGCCCGTTCACAAGGTGACGATCGTGTCGCGCGGCCAGGCACTGGGCTACACGCTCAACCTCCCCGCCGAGGACCGGTACCTCCACACGAAGGAGGAGCTGACGGACATGCTCAAGGTCTATCTCGCCGGCCGCGCCGCCGAGCAGGTCGTCTTCGGCCGCGTCACGAACGGTGCCGCAAACGATCTCGAGCGGGCGACCGACCTCGCCCGCGCGATGGTGTTCGACTACGGCATGTCCGAGATCGTCTCCTCGAGGACGATGCGCGCCGACAACTACGCGCTGTCGGAGGAGACGAAGCGCCTGCGCGACGGCGAGCAGGCGCGGCTGACCGACGAGGCCTACGACGAGGCCATGCGTCTGCTGACGAAGTACCGCGGGCCGCTCGACCGGATCGCCCAGGGGCTGCTCGACCGCGAGACACTCGTCCGTGACCAGCTCGACGAGCTGCTCGAGGGCGTGCCCTGCGAGTCGCGAAGCTCGGAGACCGTAGGCACGGTGCGCGCTCTGCCGATTTCCGACTGAGTTCCCAATGGGTGTGTGCCCTCCGACTGAACGCCGCTGATCTAGCATCGGAGCGTGGCGCTCGGCGGCATCCACCACATTGGCGTTGCCGTGCACGATCTCGACGACGCCGTGTCCACGTACGAACGGCTGTTGGGCGCGAGTGTCGAGGCACGGGAGACGATTGCCTCGCAGGGCGCCGAGGCGGCCGCGATGCATGTCGGCGACGGCCGGGTGGAGCTGCTTGCCCCGCTCGAGGAGGACACGCCGGTGGGACGGTTCCTCGCGCGCCGCGGGCCGGGAATGCACCACGTCGCCTACGAGGTCGATGATCTTCGCGCCGAGCTCGCCCGACTCGACGGCGCCGGTGTACAGCTCGTCGACCGCGAGCCGCGTCTCGGCTTGTACGGTCTCCAGGTGGCGTTCATCCATCCAGATGCGGTGCACGGCGTGCTGACGGAGCTGGTGACTCATGGCTGACGTCGTTCTGGCCAGGGTCGAGATCGGCTTCCAGGGTGGCGACGTGCTCTCCGTGCGGGTGCCCGTCGAGGACGCGGACGCCCTCGATGCGGCGCTGCGGGCGAGAGACGACGCTGTCTGCGAGCTACGCGGCGAGGACGGCCGCTTCCTGGTCGTGCTGAGCCAGGTGCTCTACGTCAAGCGGTACGCGCGCGAGGCGCGCGTCGGCTTTACCCAGTAGGCGCTCCCCGTGGGCCTCGAGGTAGGGATCGTCGGCCTGCCGCGGGCGGGCAAGACGACCCTCTTCAACGCGCTGACGCGAGCCGGGGCTGCGACCCACGACGCGAAGGCGCACGTGGGCATGGCCGAGATCGCCGATCCCCGCCTGGCCGACGTCGCGCGCATCGACGGCTCGGCGAAGGCGACGCCGGCAGTGATCCGGGTGGAGGACGTTCCCGGCACGGGCGCGGCGCTGCTCGGCAACCTGCGGCGGGTCGACGCGCTGCTCTGCGTCGTCGACGGGTACTCGCCGGCCGCGGATCCCGCCGGCGATCTCGAACAGCTCTCACTCGAGCTGCTCGTCGCCGACCGCGATCACGTCGAGGCGCGGCTCGAGCGCGTACGAACACAGGCGAAGTCGGGCGACGCACGGCTGCGATCGGAGGCGGCCGCTCTCGAGGCCCTGCTCGCGCATCTCGACTCCGGAGGCAACCTGGGCGATTCAGGGGGCGAGGTGCCCGAGGAGCTGGAGCCGCTGACGACGAAGCCCCAGGTCGTCGTCGAGAACGGTCCCGGCGGGATCGATCTCGCGTTCGAGATCGAGCTTTCGGAGCTGGCGGACGCGGAGGCGGCGGAGTTTCGCGAGGGCCCGTCCGCGCTCGACGAGGTCGTACGCAGGCTGCGCGACGCGCTCGGCCTGATCACGTTCTTCACCGGCGGCGAGACCGAGGCGCGTGCGTGGACGCTGCGGCAAGGGCAGACGGCGCTCGAAGCCGCTGCCGAGATCCACTCCGACATGGCGCGCGGCTTCATTCGCTGTGAGGTGATTCGTATCGACGATCTCGTCGAGACCGGCTCGCGCGCCGAAGCCGCACGGCGCGGCCTCCAGCGGCTGGAAGGCAAGGAGTACGTCGTCGCGGACGGCGACGTGCTGCACATTCGCTTCAGCCCCTAGTGCGGGAGTTCGCTCTGCGTCATTCCGTTGGTACGGTGCCGCCCATGGCCGAAGTGGTCGAGACGCACGACCTCACGGCGCCCTCACAGGACGGCTGGGCACTGGACTACCGGATCAGGCGCGAAGACGGCGAGGAGCTCCACGCCGAGGTTCGCTGCTGGAACAAGGCGCACGCCGCCGCCGAGCGGGCAGGGAACGCCGAGGCTCTCGCGGCGATCGCGGACCGGGGCAGCGCCGCTGCGCTCGAGTACGCCGAGCTGGTGGAGTCCCCGGCGACGCGTGGCGCGGTCCTGATCTCGATCTGGTTCGACCCGGCTGACGAGGGCAATCTGCGCCGCCGGGTCAGCTACGAGCGCGCTTCCGCCTAGGACGCACGGTGCAAGCGGCCTAGATGCGGCCGTTGTCTCTCGATCGAAGCCTGGCTCTCGAGGTTGGCCTTCACCTGCGGCCAGTCGTCGTCGACGATCGCGAACCAGGCGGAGTCGCGCAGGCGCGTGCCGTCGTTGCCGGCGAGCATGTGCTTGCGGAACACGCCCTCGAACTGCGCGGGGAGCGCGGCCAGCGCGCGCCGCGACCGCTCGTTGTTGGCATCGGTCTTGAACTCGACGCGCATGCACCCGAGCTGCTCGAACGCGTGCTCGAGCAGCAGCAGCTTCGCCTCGACGTTCGCGCCCGTCGACCAGGCCGACCGCGTGAGCCAGGTCCAGCCGATCTCGAGACCGCGGTGCTCGGGACGGAGGGAGAGGTAGCGCGTGCTGCCGAGCGGCGTCCCGGCGGCCGCGTCGAGCACCGTGAACGGGACGTGCTCACCGCGCTCCGCGTGTGCGAGCGCGTCCTCGAGCCACGCGTGGAACTGCTCGCGGTCGGCGGACGGATCTACTGGCATGAGCGACCAGTCCATGTCCTGGCCGGCCTGAAACAGGCCCTCCTCGTGCGTCCGGTCGAGCGGATCCAGCACGACGAGCTGCCCGTACAGAGTTAAGGCGATGTTCTCGAACACCGGGCTACCCTAGACACATGCGTTTCGTCGCCGTAACGATGCTGGCGCTGGCTCTCGTCGCCTCGGCGACGGCCACGCCGGAGGCGAAGAGACGGCCCGCACCCGCGATCGCGGGCATCACCCTCGACGGGAAGCAGCTCTCGCTTACGAAACTTCGCGGCAAGCCGGTCTTCATCAACGTCTGGTCGTCGTGGTGAGGCGCCTGCAATAGCGAGGCGGTCGCCTACGCCAGCTGGGTCAGGAAGCATCCGCAGTACCGCTACCTCGGCCTGAACGCGGCGGATCAGCCAGACCGCGGACGAGACTTCGTGAAGGAATACGGCTGGAAGTGGCCGCAGATCATCGACACGAATCGCGCGAAAGCCAAGCGCTTCGGCGTGCTCTGGCAACCGGCGGTGATCGTCATCGACGCGAAGGGCCGCATCGTCGCGGTCGACCAGAGCTACGAGCGCGAGCGAGCCTGGAACCGGCTCGCGGCGAAGCTTCCCTAGGCGGCTGACTCGACCGGCCGGGTGGCGGCCAGGGCGTCGAGCTGGTTCGCGTGGTAGAGGCAAGCCGCCTCGGCGGTGCGTGCGGCGCGGGCGTCGTGGTGACAGGCGATCGCGTGGAGCAGCTCGGCGCGCGCTCCCTCGTCGAGCTTCGCTGCGCGTTCCTCCACGAGCCGCAGGCCGAGATGGACGTGGCCGAGCAGACGCCCTTCCTCCGTGACCTGGAACCCCGGCCCCGGCTTGAGCTCGCGCGTGCGGCCGACGTCGTGGAGCAGAGCGGCGGCGAGCAGCAGGTCCGAGCGCAGCCGCGGATGGAGCTGCACGAGCTCGCGGCAGATCGTGGCGACGCCCACCGTGTGCTCGAGCAGGCCACCGGCGTAGACGTGGTGCGTCTCCGGTGAGGCGGGCAGCGCGCGGAAGCTGCGCCGTAACGCTGCGTCGCCCAGGATCGTCTTGACGACGCGCCTGCAGGCCCGGATGGGCGATCTCGCCGGCGAGGAAGTCGAGGAAGCCTTCCAGCTCGTCCGCGTCGCGCCGAAGCGCCGGCGTCAGCTCGACAGGGTCGGCGCCCTCGGCAGGCTCGATTGCGCGCACGTCGAGCTGGAGCTGGTTGCGGTAGCGCTCCACGCGGCCCAGGACGCGCACGGCGTCGCCTTCGGCGAACCGGCCGTCGAGGAGATCGACGTCGTGCCAGACGCGGCCCTCGATTCGGCCACTGCGGTCGACGAGCTCCAGCGCCAGGTAGTCGGACGCCGGTCTCGCGTGCGCAGGCGGCGCTTGCGCGCGACGGCATACGTGCCCTCGACGGTCGCGTCCTCTGCGAGCTCGGCTATAGCCGCCACAGCGCCGAGTCTAGGAATCGAGGCGGCTGGTAGGGTCAACGCGCCGTGGCGCAGGTGAGACCGTTTCGGGCCGTGCGCTACGACGAGCGGCGGGCAGGGCCGCTCGCCTCGCTCGTGGCTCCGCCCTACGACGTGCTCGATTCCGAAGCGCGCGAGCGCTATCTCGCTGCGAGCCCGCACAACGTCGTCCACCTGACGCTTGCCGACGACGAGGCTGAGGCGGCGCGGCTGTGGTCGGAGTGGCTCGCCGACGGCACGCTCGTGCGCGAGGAAGACCCGGCGTGCTGGTGGCTGGCGCAGGAGTACCGTGGGCCCGACGGCGTCGCGCGAACGCGGGAGGGCCTCGTCTGCTCGCTGCGCGCCGAGCCGTACGAGACCCGCGTCGTCCTGCCTCACGAGCGCACGCATGCCGGGCCGAAGGAAGGGCGGCTGCGGCTGCTCCGCGCCCTCGGCGCGCAGGTGGAGCCGATCTTCCTGCTCTACGACGGACGGCTCGAGCGGCCCGACGGAGAGAGCGTGCTCGACGTGGAGCTGGAGGGCGTGCGCAGCCGGCTCTGGCGCGTCGTGGCCGAGCCACCCGAAGCGCTTGCCGACGCGCAGCTGCTGATCGCCGACGGTCACCATCGCTACGAGACGACGCTCGCGTACCACGCCGAGGAAGGGAGCGACGAGAGCGCGTGGCTGTTGGCCGCGATCGTGCCCACGGAGCAGGAGGGTCTGACGATCTTCCCGACGCACAGGATCGCGGAGAGTCTCGGGCGGGCCGGCGACGAGCGACCCTTCGACGGGGAGCTGCCGAGCGACCGCTCCGCGGCCGTCATCTACCGGAAGAGCGGAACCACGTTCGTCACGGGAGAGCCTGGCGAGCCCGACACGGCGCTCGTCGACCGGCTCGGGCCCGGAGGGAGTCACGTACACGCCGTACGAGGAAGAGGCGAAGGCCGCCGTCGATGCCGGTGCGGCGGAAGCCGCGCTTCTCGTCCGCCCTCCCAGCGTCGATCTCGTCCGCGAGCTCGCGGAGCGCGGCGAGACGATGCCGCAGAAGAGCACGTACTTCTATCCCAAGCTGCCCAGCGGCTTGCTCTTCCATCCCCTGTGACGGACTGGCTGGCGCTCTGCCGTGCAGCAACCGCCGAGGTCGAGGCGGTGCTTGCCGAGCTGCCCACTCGCGACGAGCGCGAGCTGGTCGTCGGCAGCGGGGAGGGCGGCGACGATACGACAGCCATCGACGCGGCAGCCGAGCAGGCCGTCGTGTCGCTGCTGGACTCGTCGGGAGTCGACTTCGCGCTCGTCTCGGAGGAGCTCGGCCATCGCGCGGCGGCCGCAGACGGCGCGGTCACGGTCGTCCTCGACCCGATCGACGGCTCCATCAACGCGAAGCGCGGCATCCCGTTCTTCTCGCTGTCGGTCGCCGTCGCCGAGGGCCCGACCATGGCCGACGTCGTGTTCGGCTACGTCCACGACTTCGGCTCGGGGGAGGAGTGGTCGGCGGTGCGCGGCGGGGGTGCCAGGCTCGGCGGCGCTCCGCTGGACAGCGCCCTGCCCAAGGAGACGATCGAGCTGCTCGGCCTGGAGGCGACGAAGACCGTGCTCGTCGCGGAGCACTCGCCTTCGCTGACAGGCATCGCCGAGCGGCTGCGGATCATGGGCTCGCTGGCGCTCTCCCTCTGCCACCTCGCCGCCGGGACGCGTGGACGCCGTGGCGTCGCTGCGTCCCGTCCGGTCGGTGGACATCGCCGCTGCTCAGCTGCTCGTGCGGGAGCGTGGGCTGGCCGTCGAGCTGTTCGACGACCCACCGCTCTCGGCCGCGCCGCTCGACCTCGTGCCGCGCTCGCGCATCGCCGCGGCAGGGACGCCCGAGCTGTGCGCGCGCATCGCCGCCGCCCTCGCGTGATCGGCGAATTAGCGCTTTGTAGCCGGTCGTCACGTAGCCGGCTCGCTCGCGGCGAGAACACGCAACCCTACGTGCGCTTCGCGGCGCACCTGCAGGGGCGTACGATTCGGCTCGGTGCCGTACAGCGGTACTCTGGCATAGGACTGTGCGACGACGTACGATTCCGCCATGCGAGAAACTCGCCATCGTCGTCGTCGCGCTCCTCGTCGTGCCGCTGGCGGGTGCCGCCACCGGCATCAAGGCGACGCTGAAGGCGCCTGCGACGCAGCCCAAGGTCGAGGTCAAGTGGCCCTACTCCATCAAGGTCACGAATCTCCAGGGCAAGCCGATACGGGCTACGTTGACCGCCGTCGTCATCGACCCGCTCGGCACGGTCCACCCGATCGACTACGGGCCGACCGGGTACCCGAACCCGGGCCCACCGAAGCCGATCACGAACTGGCCGTTCAAGGGCACGTTCCGTGACTACATCATCTTCCCGCCCGACTCGCGGCTGGCGTCCCAGTTCGGCGGGCTCACGCTGCGCTGGACGGTCAAGGCGAAGATCGGCGGCAAGACCTACAAGAAGATCCTGAAGCGGCTCGTGAAGCCGAAGTGAGCGCGGTCGCGAACGGCGGCGCCGACGTCGTCGTCGACCGAGTCTCGAAGTCGTTCGAAGGCGGGCGCATCGTGGCTTTGGACGAAGTCTCGTTCGAGCTGGAGCCCGGTGACTTCGCATCGATCGTGGGGCCCTCGGGCTGCGGCAAGAGCACGCTGCTGAACCTCGTCGGGGCGCTCGACGTCCCCGACTCGGGAACGATCACCGTCGGGGGAACCGACCTCAGACATCTGCCGGACGCCGCGCTCTACAGGGCGTCGACGGTGGGCTTCGTCTTCCAGTTCCACCATCTCATCCCGACGCTGAACGCCCGCGAGAACGTCCAGGTGCCGATGATCGGCCGTGGGCTGCCGAGGCGGGAGCGCGTGGCGAAGGCCGACGAGCTGCTGGAGGCATGTGCCATCGGCCATCGTGCAGACGCCTCCCCGAGCACCCTGTCCGGCGGCGAGCGCCAGCGTGTAGCGATCGCCCGGGCGCTGACGAACGATCCCAAGCTGCTGCTTGCCGACGAGCCGACGGGAGCGCTCGATTCGACGACCGGCGCTCAGATCGTCGAGCTGCTGCTGCGCCTGCGAGCGGAGCGGGGAATGACGATCGTGCTCGTGACGAACGACGACGCCGTCGCCGCGGCCGCGGACCGCACGCTGCGCATGCGCGACGGCCGGGTCGTCTCCGCTACTCCCGCCGCAGCGCCTCTATCGGCCTCAAGCTGACCGCGCGCCACGCGGGATAGAGCGCGCCGATCAGCGCCACACCGAGCGCGAACGCGAGCCCCCACGCGAAGACGCCGGCAGTGAAGTCGGGCTCGGCGAGCGCGGAGATGTTGCCCTGCGACGTGAAGAGCTCGGCGGCGAGGTAGCCGAGTAAGAGCCCGAGAGCGAGCGCGATCAGCCCGATGCCGGCCGCCTCGCTGAGGATGAGGAGCGCGATCCTCCGCTTGCGCCAGCCGACGGCGCGCATGATCCCGATCTCCCGGATCCGCTCGAAGACGGACATGGCCATCGTGTTGAGGACGCCGATGCCGCCGACGATGAGCGCCATGACCGAGAAGATCCAGCCCGCGTCGATGATCAGGCGGCTCGAGGTGTCCACCTTGACGACGGCGCCGGGCTCGGTGACGGCGACCGCGCCGGGCACCTGCTCCTCCACGCGCTTCGCCACGTCGGCGGGCCGCCGGCCGAGCGTGACGGTGACGCCGAACGTCGTCACCTCGCCGGGCCTCGACGCGATCGACTGCACGGTCGTCAGCGGCAGCACGACCGCGCCGTCGACGAAGCGGTTGCCGGAGTGGTAGAGGCCGGAGACGCGGAACCGCCGTCCCTCGACCTCGACCGTGTCGCCCGGGGCGACGCCGAGCGTGCGAGCGCCCGTGTCTCCGACCAGGGCCTCCTCGCCCTGGGGACGGCGGCCGCCGACGATCACCAGCCGGCGCGAGGGGAACTCCTCGGGGTCGTAGCCGACGACGAGCGTCGACTCGCGGCCCTGCACCTCTCCGACGCGCAGGTAGATGCCGGCCACGTCGTCCACGCCGCCGACGTCCTCGATCTGCTCCGCGAGCGTCTGAGGCAAGCAGCGAGCGGGTCAGGTCCGAGGCGCTCTCCTGAAAGACGCCGAAGTCGGCACGGCCGATGTGGATGAGGTCGGATGCGGTGTTGCGCACGCCGGCCGCGATCGAGAGCAGCGCGACGATCAGCCCCACGCCGATGGCCACGCCGGCCGCGGTCAGCGCGGTGCGCGCAGGACGGCGCCAGAGGTTCTTCCACACGAAGCCCGCCCACGTCACAAGGCACATATTCGGCCATTGCGAGCCTCACGGGTACTCTCGGGTCGTGGCCGTCTCCCGCGACGACGTTCTCGCCGCCCTCGGGCGCGTGATCGATCCCGAGCTCCGTCGGCCGGTGACCGAGCTCGACATGGTGCGCGACGTCGAGATCGACGGCGGCGCAGTGTCTGTGACGATCGCGCTCACCGTCGCCGGCTGCCCGTTGCGCCAGAGCTTCTCCGACCAGGTCGCGGAGCACGTCGGCGCCGTGGCGGGTGTCGAGACGACGAGGGTCGGCTTCGACGTGATGACGCCGGACGAGCGGGCGGCCCTGACGACGAAGCTGCGCGGCGACGTCGCCGGCCGCACGAAGGGCATCGCGGTCGACCGCTCGACGCGGGTTCTGGCCGTCGCGAGCGGCAAGGGCGGCGTCGGCAAGTCGACGCTGACGACGAACCTGGCCGCTGCGTTCGCGGCCCTCGATTACCGGACCGGCGTGCTCGACGCCGACGTCTACGGCTATTCGATTCCGCACCTGCTCGGCATCAACCAGCGGCCCGTGGCCGTTGACGAGATGATCGTGCCGCCGGTCCGCAACGGCCTGAAGCTCATGTCCATCGGCTTCTTCCTCGAGGAGAACGCCGCGGTCATGTGGCGCGGGCCGATGCTGCACCGCGCGCTCGAGCAGTTCCTCTCCGACGTCCACTGGGGAGAGCTCGACATCCTGCTCGTGGACATGCCGCCGGGCACGGGCGACGTCGCCATCTCCCTCGGCCAGCTCCTGCCGCGGGCGGAGGCGATCGTCGTCACGACGCCCCAGCCGCTGGCGCAGGACGTGGCCGCTCGTGCCGCGCTCATGGCGCAGAAGACGAACATGCGCCTGCTCGGCGTGATCGAGAACATGAGCTCGGACGTGTTCGGCTCGGGCGGCGGAGCCCAGCTGGCCGAGTCGCTGGGGACAGCGCTGCTCGGCACGGTGCCGTTGGAGGCAGCCTTGCGCGAGTCGGCCGACATCGGCGAGCCGCTCGTCTGGGCGCAGCCGGATGCCGCTGCCAGCCGCGCGATCGTGGAGATCGCCGAGGCCGTGCTCGCAACCGAGCGCGAGCAGGGCGTCGGCATCGTCAAGGAGCTGCCGGTCATCCCATAGCGAAAGGGCGCCTCTCGGCGCCCTCTCGAGTTGTGCGTCTGACGACTGTGTTAGCGGCCGCCGCTCACACTCGTCGCGACTAGGTGGCCGCCGATCGCGGTGCACGCCAGGAAGACGGTGTCGCCGGCGGTCGACGTCCCTTGATGATCGTCGGCATGCCGGGCAGCGGCTTCCGCCCGCTCGTCACGAGCGCGCAGGTCACGCCGCTGACGGTGATCGCGCTTGCAGTCACCGAGGAGACGTTCCCGGAGATCAGGACTACGCGTCCGGTGTGCGGCGTAAGCTCGGCGGCCGCCGTGAGGGCGAGCTGGCCGTTGGCGCGGAGGCAGGCCATCAGGCCCTGGCCACGGATGGTCGTCGGCGCCATGATCCGCGGGTTCGGCGAACCGCTGACGCTGAACGTGCACGTCACGCCGCGGACCGTGATGGAGCTGTCCGTCGCGCTGATGGCACCGCGGACGACGACGGCACTGGCCGGTCGCTCGACGATGCTCGCGACGACCAGGCGGCCGCTCGCACGCACGCACGACAGCGTTGCGGTGTCGCCGACACCGATGTCACGGATGATCGCGGGCATCATCATCCGCGAGTTCGTGGGAGCGAACACACAAGTCGTGCCGGCCACTCTGATCGAGGCCGGTGAGACAGCCTGGACCTGGCCGGTAACGGTTACTTTCTTCGGAACGGCGCCGACGGCGACGCTCGCCGTGACGAGCGCGGCTGCGGCTACCGCAAACCAATGAAGTCGATCGCATTCCACTACCTCCCAATCGAGTCATCAGCTGACAAGGTTCCCCGGCATCGAACAGCGCTTCGTAAGGCACACGTAATAAGCGTGCAAAGTGCGATTGTGAACAAGGCGGAGACGACGCGGGCGCGCATGCGCGCACTCGGCTTCTCGGAGCAGGACGCCGCCGTGCTCGCCGACCACTTTCTCGACGCGGAGCGGCGCGGCAAGCTCGGGCCACGGGCTCGCGCGCATCGACTGGCTGGCGAGGCTGGAAGGGCTCGACCCTGCCGCTCGGCCCGCCCGGATCGCCTCCGAGCCAGGCTTCGAGCGCTGGGACGGACGGGGGGCGGTCGGTTACCTGACGCTCGCGGCGATCTGCGATTCGCAGCTGGCCGAGCCGCCCCAACACGCGCGTGTGGTGGTGGCCGCGAACTGCTTTCCCACGGGGATGCTCGGCTACTGGGTGCGGCGGCTGGCGGAGGGCGGGCTGGCGGCAGCGCTCACCGCGACGTCGCCGCCGCGGCTGGCGCACCCGGACGGCGGCGAGCCGCTCGTGGGTACGACACCGCTTGCGATCGGCGTTCCCTCCTCGGACGGCAGGCCGCTCGTCTCCGACGTCTCGATGGGCAAGGTGACCCAGGGCGACGTCATCGCCGGGCTCGCCGCGCAGGAGGATCTCGTCCCCTTCGGCGGCGATCAGTCCCACAAGGCGTTTGCCCTGGCAACTGGGCTGCAGCTGCTCGTGCAGGCGCTCGGCGTGGAGACGCACGGCGCGCTGCTCGTCGTGGCGCGGCCGGAGGCGGACCCTGTGCCCGCCTTCCGCGCGGTCGCGTCCGGGCTCAGGCTTCCGGGGGACTCCTGAGCGGGGCCAGATCTTCGTCCTCGTCGGCCCACTTGCGCAGTCCGGGATCGAGCTCGAGTGCCCGGTCGAGATGTTGCCTCGCGTCGTCGAGGTGGCCGGCCCGGCTCTCGATGCAGGCGAGGTGGTAGTGGAGAGGCGCGCTGTCCGGTTTCTCGGCGAGGCCCTCCTGGATATCCGCGATCGCGCGGTCGAAGTCGCCCCGTTCGGCGTGGGAGTACGCGGCGAAGAAGTACTCCCAGGCGGACGTCTCGTGGGCGCCTGGCTTTCCTCCGATCGCGAGGACCGTCGTTCCCGGCTCCTCCGCGACGGCATAGCGCCCGACCGCCGGCTCGGATAGGAATACGAGCGTCCCTGCGGGTGCGTCGACAGACTCCCCGTCCAGCTCGAATCGCGCACGGCCGCTGATCACGACGTACAGCTCCTCGTGGCCGAGCCGTGTTTCGTCGTGCTTCTCGACCACGTTCTCGCCGGGTTCTCCGGTGTACGCATTGATGCCGAAGGCCGTGATCCCGAGCCTGCGGCGGACCGGCCTCCACGTGACGTCTGCACCCGAGACCGGAATCCGGTCGAGCTCGTCGATCTTCAGCACTTCGTACTTACTCATGTCTAGATCTCGCCGAGCAGCGGTGCGAGATCCTCGTCCTTCTCTGCGTACTGCCGAAGCTCGGGGTCGAGCTCGAGCGCACGGCGAAGATGGGCGACCGCGTCCTC
This sequence comes from uncultured Actinomycetes bacterium, assembly GCA_963821415.1. Taxonomy (GTDB): domain Bacteria; phylum Actinomycetota; class Thermoleophilia; order Gaiellales; family Gaiellaceae; genus PALSA-612. The sequence goes on from CAWGEE010000043.1 coordinate 240,058, forward strand.
CTTGCGGCCAGCACGGTGCTCGAAGCGGGCGACGTGATAGAGGCCGGGGCCGCTCTCGCCGAACTGCTCGAGCGCGTCCTGCATGATCGCGAGCGCCTCCTCGTGGCGGCCCGCGTCGGAAAGCGGCTCCGCCTCGAAGCGCCACTCCCAGCCCGAGGGCTCGAACGCCTTGTCGGGCCAGCCGCCGACGGCGAGCACCGTCGTGCCGTCTTCCTGCGACCGTCGCGGAGCGCACCACGTGCGGATCGGGCAGGTGGACGATCGTGCCGGCAGGCGCGTCGAAGTCGTCCCCGTCGACCGTGAACCGTGCGAGGCCGGAGATGACGACGTAGACCTCCTCGTGCCCGGAGCCTTCGTTGTGCTCTTCGACCACGAGGTCGCCGACCTTCTCGGCCGTGTACGCGTTCATGCCGAACGCGCGGATGCCGAGCCGCCTGCGGATCGGCCGCCACTCGAGCCCTTCCTCGACCGGAATCCGGTCGAGCTCGTCGATTCTGAGCACGCGGTAGGAGCCTGAGCTCATGTCGACCTCAAGTGCTCCAGCACAACGGGGTCAAGCCGCTCGACGCCGTTCACGCGCTCCTCGAGGTTCTCGGTTCCCGCCCAGCGTGTGAACGCGTCGTGCAGGTCGCCGGTGTACCCGAGCCGTCCCAGCCGCTCGCGGAGCTCTGCTGCCAGCTCGTCGTCGACATCGACCCAGTCCTCGCCGGGCGTCACGCCGAAGAGCTCTTCGTGCAAGCGGAAGAGGCGGCGAAGCTCTTCGAGCGGGCGCTCGTGGTCGTCCACGCGCAGGTCGTACTTGATGTCGGACAGCCCGGCATAGCCCCCGTCTCGCTCGACGACGAGCAGAGCGGCCGACTGCTGGCCGCGGCTGTCTCCTCCCGCTGCCTGAGCGGCATCGAGGCAGTCGAGCAGGCGCTCGGCCAGCGGCTCGCCGGCGGTTTGCTCGAACGTGTCTGCGAGACCGTCGACCGTCGCGCCCGAGACGAGGATGTTGCCCTGGGCGGCGTAACCGGGGCCAGTGCGGCCGCCGGCCCAGTCGTTGCACTCCTCGCCCGTGAAGCTAGCCCCGCGGCCTTGACCGTCCACCACGCCGAGCTGTCGCTGCGCACGTCCGTCGTCCGCCGCTGTTAGCCGTTCGACGACCTCCTCTGCCGTCAGGCCACTTCGCAACAAGGCCAGACCTTCGGGTCCGTACCTGGGGTTGGCGTATGCCTGCGTTGCGATTGCGCCGATGTGTGGCTCGGCCCAGGAGACGACGGAGCCGACGGCGAGAAACTTCGACTGCACGGCGACTCCCCACTGTCCTGCCTCGAGGTCGCACGCGGCGATGGAGTACGTAGCGACGAGCGTCTCAGCCATAGGTGATCGTGCGAAGGTCGAGCTCGAGCAGCTCACGCTGCTCGTCTGGGACGACGACGCAGGAGACCTCCGGGCGCGCGAGCGCGGCACGAACCTCGTCGGCCGTGCCCGCGCGAACGATGACGGGCCGGCCGGCGTCGAACGCCTCGCGCAGCGCGTCTCCGTCGAGCTCGTCTAGCACGAGGGCGTCGTCCGGGAGGTCGAGCTCCCCCTCGATGACGATCTCGTCCACCTTGCGACCCGTGGACCCGAGCCAGCGCTCTCTCATAGGTCGATCGTGCCGCCGGGCTCGACGTCGACGATCTCCACGCCGGCCGGTGCAAGCTCGCGCAGCGCCGTCGGGCGTGCCGGTGAGTAGCCCGAAGGTTCCCCAGTGGCAGGGGACGCAGCGCTTGACGCCGAGCAGCTCGAGTGCGACCGCCGCCTCCTTGGGCCCCATCGTGTAGTGATCGCCGATCGGCAGCACCGCGACGCTCGGCTCGTAGAGACGGCGAATGAGCGCCATGTCGCCGAAGACGTTCGTGTCGCCGGCGAAGTACAGCGTGGTGCCGTCCTCCAGCGAGACGACGAGGCCGGTCGGCTCGCCCGTGTACGTGTCGGCGATCGAGCTGGACGAGTGGTTCGCGTCGCGTGACCGTGACGTTGACTGCCGTCGCGCTCCACCGTGCCGCCCTTGCCGGGTCGGAGCCCTGGCCATCCGCAACCCCTGCGCCTCGCAGCCACCAGCGGAGCTCGACGGGCGCGATCACGCGCGGTGAGAACTTCTCGTCCAGCGGGATCGTGTCGCCGCACGTGATCGTCGTGCCCGTGGGTGAGCAGGATCACGTCGACACGCTCGGGCTGCTGCTCCGCCTCGGGGCACTTCGGGTTGCCGTTCAGGAACGGGTCGACGTAGATGCGCTTGCCGCCCGGAGTGTCGATCCGGAAGGCGGAATGGCCCAGCCAGGTCAGCGTTCCAGCCATCGTTTCCAGCCTAATGTACGGCGGCGTGGAAAGGCCCGTCTACGACGAGCGAGACCCTCGCGCACCGATGGCGGCCGAGCACGTCGTGCAGCTCGTGGACGCGCTCGAAGGCGCCGACGTCGAGGTCTGGCTCGACGGTGGCTGGGGCGTGGATGCTCTGCTCGGCGAGCAGACGCGCGAGCACGACGACCTCGATCTCGTCGTCGCTCGCTCGGATGTGCCGCTGCTCGTCGAGCGCTTGGGCCGGGACGGCTACGAGGTGGCGAAGGGGCAGCTGCCGACGTGCATCGTGCTGCTCGATCCGGCCGGTCGGCAGGTCGACGTCCATCCCGTCGAGTTCGAAGACGCCGGAGATGGCATCTACCGGATGGAGGACGGCCGCGACTGGGCGTATCCGGCGCGTGGCTTCGCGGGTAAGGGGCGCGTTCTCGGTCGCGAGGTGCGTTGCCTGACCCCCGAGGTGCAGGTGCTCTGCCACGCCGGCTACGAGCTGGCCGAGACGGACCACCACGACCTGGCCGCGCTGCGGGACCGCTTCGGGATCAGTACGGGAACTGAGCGAGGCCGCGGCGTCGCGCGCGAGGTCGATCAGCGGCTCGACGGCGAAGAACGAGCCGACGACGACCGCCATGCAGCCAACCACCGCCGCCGACAACGCAAGCTCTCGCGGCGGCTGGCCGCCGGCTGCCGACAGCCACCGGCATCGCGGGCCGCATGTACATCGACCGGATGACCGCGAGGTAGTAGTAGAGGCTGACGGCCGTAGCGATGACGCCGACGACGACGAGCCACGTCCAGCCGCGGTCCCAGGCAGCGGCGAACGCGTAGAACTTCGCCACGAAACCGCCGGTCAGCGGCAGCCCCGCGAAGCTCAGCATGAACACCCACATGGCGCCCCCGAGGAACGGGCGCTCCCAGCCGAGGCCGCCCATCGACTCCAGCGTCGCCGGGCGGTCCGAGCTCACGCTCCCGCGCCGCGACGACTGCGAAGGCGCCGAGTGATGCGGCGCCGTAGGGGATGAGGTAGAAGAGCAGCGCGGTGCCCCCGTCCGCGTTGCCGCGGCGACGGGGATGAGCATGAAGCCGGCCTGCGCGACCGAGGAGTACGCCAGCAGACGCTTGACGCTCGTCTGGACGATGGCGGCGAGGTTGCCGACGGCGAGCGAGACGCACACGATCACGGCCAGCGCGATCGTCCACAGGTCGGCCTGGTCCGGGAAGGCGGTGACGAGCAGCCGCAGCGCCAGAACGAGCGCCGCCGCCTTCGTCGCAGCGGCCATGAAGGCCGTGACCGGCGTCGGGGCGCCTTCGTAGACGTCCGGCGTCCACATGTGGAACGGTGCCGCGGACACCTTGAAGCCGAGCCCGACGATGATCATCGCGAGACCGGCCAGCAGAAAGAGGTTGTCGCCGAGGCTCTGCTGCGCCGTGGCCGCAGCTATCTCGGAGAAGCCGAGCTCACCCGTCGCTCCGTAGACGAACGCCGACCCGAAGAGCAGCACCGCCGACCCGAAGCCGCCGACGACGAGGTACTTGAGGCCGGCCTCCAGCGACCCCTTCACGCCGACGTCGTATGCGCAGAGGACGTAGAGCGCGATCGAGAACCACTCCAGGCCGAGGAACAGCGTCATGAGATTCGTCGCCTGGACCAGGAAGACCATGCCTGCCGCTGCCGCCAGGAGCAGCGCGTAGTACTCCGCCTGGTGGTCGGCGGAAGCCATGCCGCCAGGCCACGCCGGCAGCCAGCAGGCCGATGCCGCAGATGATCAGGCCGGTGAACGAGCCCAGGCGATCGCGCACGGCGGCGCCGGCGACGATGCTCTCGGGAGTCGCGCTGTCTGCGAAGAGGAAGGCGGCCGTGATGCCTGCTCCGACGAACGAGCCGACGGCGGTGAGCGCGCCTGCGGGCAGCCTCCAGCTCTCCGGGCAGCAGCACTGCTGCGAGCACGCAGACGCAGCTGCCGCCGAGCAGGATGACCAGCGGCGCGAGCGCGTACCAGTCGACTTCGGGCGTGGGGATCTGGGCGAGCGTCACTCGAACGGCTCCAGGAGGTTCGCGAGCCCGGGGGTGGATGTCGTCTGGCCGAAGCTGTGGTCGGTGACGGCCGCCGGCCAGGCCGACAGCGCCAGCAGCAAGGCGACGAGCGGCACGAGCACGGCCAGCTCGATCGGGCGGAGGTCGCGCGCGTCGCTCCGAACGGCGCTCCCCTCCCGCTCGTGGAGCACCGCGGAGATCAGCCGCAGCATGTACATCGCCGCCAGCACGATCGCGATCGCGCCGACGACTGCCCAGCCCCATCCGGTGTCGAAGACGCCGGTGAGGATGAGGAACTCACCCGCGAAGGCGGTGGATCCGGGGACGGCCAGCGCGATGACGCCGGTGACCATCAGCACCGTCGCCAGCGCGGGCCGGCCGTGCGCCATGCCACCGAGCCTGTCGAAGCGACCGGTGCCCGTCCGCCATTCGACGAAGCCGGCGAGCATGAAGAGCGTCGCCGACAGCAGGCCGTGGTTCACCATCTGCAAAAGGGCGCCGTTCCAGCCGGCGAGGTTCGTCGCGAACAGGCCCAGCGTGATCAGCCCCAGCTGCGCGAGGCTCGAGTACGCGATCACGCCGCGGATGTCCGGGGCCCGGAAGGCGAGCAGCGATCCGTAGACGAGGCCGATCGCGGCCAGGGCGAGGATCGGCACGCGCAGGTCGGCCGCAGGGCCCGGGAAGAGGAGGATGGCGATGTAGAGGAAGCCGTAGGCCGCCGCTTTCGAGACGACGCCGGACAGCACGCCTGCCACCTCCGCCGGCGCCTCGCGATAGGCGGACGGCAGCCAGCCGTGGAACGGAAACAGCGGCGCCTTGACGGCGAAGGCGACGACGAAGCCGAGGAACAGCCACGTCGACCCGCCCGCGTCGCGCAGCAGCGGGATGTCGAATGTCCCCTCCGACAGGCCGTAGACGATGATCGCCGCCAGCATCAGCAGCGAGCCCGCCATCGTGTAGATGACGAACAGGAGTGTCGCGCGCTGCCTGCCCTCTCCTCCCCAGACGCCGACGAGGAGGTAGAGCGGGATCAGCATCGCCTCCCAGAAGACGTAGAAGAGCAGGAGGTCCTGGGCGCAGAAGACGCCGACGATGGCGCCCGTGAGCAACAGCATCAGCCCGTAGTACGCGCGCGGCCGGTCTCGTCCGGCTCGCATCGCATAGGCGACGGCTGCCGCCTGCACGACCACGGCGAGGCCTGCCAGCCAGAGGCCGATGCCGAGGAAGCCCACGTGATACGAGATGCCGAGGTCGCCGAACCACGTCGCCTGCTCCTCGTACTGCAGCGGGCCGCCCGCCTGGGCGAAGTCGAAGTCGGCCAGCGCGGCGATCCAGAGCCCGACCTCGGCGAGCGAGACGACGAGCGCGACGACTCCCGCCGCCACTCGCGGCCACGGCAGCAGCCACAGGACGAGCGCCGCGCCCGCCGGCAGCAGGATCAGCGCAGATGTCACCCAGCTACCCATCAGCGCTGAGCGACCGAGATGAAGACGAGGACGATGACGGCGAGCCCGGCGGCGACGGCGAGCACATACGTCCGCACGATCCCCGTCTGGAGAGACCGGACGTAACCCGCGAGCCGGCCGGTGCCGGTGGCGATCCCGGTCAGCGAGCCGCCGACGAGCGGCCCTTCGACGAGGGCGTACAGGACCTTCGCCGTCGCGACGGAGGGCCGGTAGAAGAGAGCGTCGTAAAGCCGGTCGAAGTAGAGCTTCTGCTCGAGGGCCGCCCACGGTCGTGGTGCCGGGTACCTCTTGGCCGAGTAGACGAGCCAGGCGACGGCGACGCCGGCGAGGCCGAGGCCGACGGCGACGATGCTCGCCACCAGCTCCATGCCGTTCGTCGCGTGGACGAGCGGCTCAGCGACCGGGTCGAGGAAGTCGTCGACCGGCGTCCAGAACGGGGCGAACTGGAGGAAGCCGGCGACGGCCGAGAGGATGGCGAGGGTCGCGACGACGAAGACCATGGAGGCGGCCCCTCCGTTCCCGCCGTGCGGGTGGTATTGCGCTCGGAGCTCCTCCGAGGGCTCGCCGCCGAACGCGAGGAAGATCATGCGGAACGTGTAGAGGCCGGTCAGGAACGCCCCCGCTGCGGCGAGCGCGAACAGCGCGTAGCCGAGGTTCCCCGCGTCGAGCGCGTTGGCGAGGATCGGGTCCTTCGAGAAGAACCCTGAGAACGGCGGCACGCCGACGAGCGCGAGCGCGCCGACGAGGAACGCGAGGTACGTGAACGGCATCAGGCGGCGCAGCCCGCCCATCCGCCGCAGGTCCTGCTCGCCCGCCAGCGCGTGAATGAGGATGCCGGCGGCGAGGAAGAGCAGCGCCTTGAAGAACGCATGCGTGAGCAGGTGGAACATTCCCGTCGCGTACGCGCCGATGCCGACGGCGAGGAACATGTAGCCGATCTGGGACATCGTCGAGTACGCGATCACGCGCTTGATGTCCGTCTGCACCAGCGCGATCAGCCCGGCGGCGACGAGCGTCAGCGCGCCGATGATCGCCGCTGTGTCCTGCACCTCGGGCGCCGCCTCGAACACCGGCGCCGTGCGGAAGATGAGGTAGACGCCGGCGACGACCATCGTCGCCGCATGGATGAGGGCGGACACCGGCGTCGGGCCCTCCATCGCATCGGGGAGCCACGTCTGGAGCGGCAGCTGCGCCGACTTGGCCACGGCACCGCCGAGCAGGCCGAGGGCCACGAGCGTCGCCACGGTCGAGCTGAGGCCGTCCACCTCCGCGAAGACGGCCTGGTACTCGAGCGTGCCCGTCTTCTGAATCAGGAGAAAGAGTGCGAGCACGAAGGTCGCGTCGCCGAACGCGTTCATGATGAATGCCTTCTTGGCGGCTGCGACGGCGGCCGGCCGCTCGTGCTCGAAGCCGATCAGGAGATAGGACGAGAGGCCTACGAGGCCCCAGGCGGCGAGGAGCATGAGCAGGTTGCCGCCCTCGACGAGCAGCAGCATGGAGAACACGAAGAACGCCATGTAGGCGAAGAAGCGGCGCTCCTCGTCGACCTTGTCCATGTAGCCGATCGAGTAGCCGACGATCAGCGCGCCGACGCCGGAGACGATCAGCATCATGAAGACAGCCAGCTGGTCGACGTAGATCTGCAGGCCGAAGTCGAGGTCACCGGCCGTCAGCCAGCTCCAGGCGGTGGACGACTGCGCCCGCTCCGCCTCGTCGCGAGAGAGCATCTCCACGAAGCACCAGACGGCGGCGACGAAGGCGCCGGCGACGGAAGCGGTGCCGATCAGGCCGGCCGCGCGGCGGTTGATCGTGTTGCCGGCAAGCGTGATCGCGAGCGCGCCGGCGAGCGGCAGGAAGAGGCAGATCCAGGCGGCGGGGATCATCGTCTCAGCCGCGCAGGCGTTGTCAGCCGGTCGGTGTCGAGCGCGACGTTACGGCGGGCCATGGCGACGACGAGCCCGAGCCCGACGACGACCTCGGACGCGGCGACGGCCATCACCGCGAGCGCGAAGATCTGTCCGTCGAGCGAGCCGTGGTGGCGCGCGAACGCGATCAGCGTGAGGTTGGCCGCGTTGAGCATCAGCTCCAGCGAGAGCAGGATGATCAGCGGGTTGCGGCGCAGCAGCACGCCCAGCGCACCGACGGTGAAGAGGAAGGCCGCAATCGCCAGGTACCAGGCAACTCCGGGGCCCAGCACTAGTCTCCGACCTCTCCCTCGCCGAGTCGGCGGGCGTGCGAGCCCAGGATCACTCCGCCGACGGCCGCGACGAGCAGCACGATCGACGTGATCTCGAACGCGAGCAGGTGATCCGTCAGGAACAGCTCACCGATCGCCGCCGGCCCACCGAACGCGGCCGAGATGTCCTCCTCCGTCGCGAAGTCGCCGCCGCCTGCCTCGATGCCGATGACGACGATCACCTCGACGAGGATCGCCGCCGCCGCCGCGATCCCCGCCCACGTCTGGACAGATGGCGACCCCGCCCACGGCGCGTCGGCGCGACCGCCGCCGACGTACGCGATCACGAACAGGAACATCACGACGATGGCGCCGGCGTAGATCAGCACCTGCGCTGCGGCAACGAACTCCGCCGACAGCAGGAGGTACAGGACCGCAAGCGAGGCGAGGTTGCCGATCAGCGCGAGCGCGGAGTAGAAGGGGTCGGCGAAGCTGACCACCGCTACCGCCGACGCGAGACATGCGGCCGAGGCCACGACCCAGACGATCCAGACGAGGACGTCTCCCGCTGACGCTGCGAGCACGAGCGTCATGAGTGCTTCTTGTAGAACGGCTCGGGCGTGTCGTACAACTCCGGGTCGGCCACCGGCACCGTCTTGACGGGCGGCTGGAGCAGCATGTCCTTCGTGTAGATCAGGTCGTCCCGGGCGTACTCCGAGATCTCGTACTCCGTGCCGAGCGTGATCGCGTCGAACGGGCACGCGAGCTCGCAGTAGCCGCAGAAGATGCAGCGGCTCATGTTGATCTCGTAGATCCGCGCGTAGCGCTCGCCGGGCGAGACGCGGTTGCCAGGCTCGTTCTCGGCCGCGACGACGCGGATGCAGTCCGCGGGGCAGGCGGCCGCGCAGAGCGAGCAGCCGACGCACTTCTCGAGGCCGTTCTCGTGCCGGTGCAGCCGGTGGCGTCCGCGGAAGCGCGGGTACACCGGGCGCACGACCTCGGGGTACTGGACGGTGATCGGCTTCTTGAACAGCTGGCGGAAGGTCACGCCGAAGCCGCGGACCGCATCGATCGGGCCCGGGCTCACCCGGCCACCACCGCGGCCGTAACGACGGCGTTGAGCGTCGCCACCGGCAGCAGCACCTTCCAGCCGAAGCGCATCAGCTGGTCGTAGCGCAGCCGCGGCACCGAGGCGCGGATCCAGATGAAGATCGTGATCGCAAGCAGGAGCTTGAGCACGAACCAGAGCGGCCCGAGCGGCGGCCACGGGCCCTCCCAGCCGCCGAAGAAGAGCGTCACCGCGAGCCCGGAGAGGACGATCAGGTTGATGTACTCGGCCATCTGGAAGAGGCCCCAGCGCATGCCGCTGAACTCCGTGTGGTAGCCGGCGACGATCTCCGAGTCCGCCTCCACCAGGTCAAAGGGGGCGCGTGCCGTCTCGGCCGTGGCCGCGATGAAGTAGACGGCGAATCCCACGAGCTGCGGGACGACGAACCACCACGTGTCGATCTGCTTGGCGACGATCTCGGAGAGGTTGAGCGACTCGGCGAGCATGATCACGCCGATCACCGAGAGCGACAGGGAGACCTCGTAGGAGACGAGCTGCGCGCACGTCCTCATCGAGCCGAGCAGCGAGAACTTCGAGTCGGACGCCCAGCCGCCGACGATGAATCCGTAGACGCCGATCGAGCCGAGCGCGAAGATGATGATCAGCCCGATGTCGACGTTCGCGACGGCGCCGTTGATCTCGTACCCCCGAACCTCCCAGCCCTCGCCGAACGGGATGACGCTGAAAGCGAGCAGTGCCGTGAAGGCGGAGAAGGCAGGGGCGACGATGTACGGGATCGCCTCCACCTTGCGCGGGAAGAACGCCTCCTTGCGGACGAGCTTCAGCAGGTCGGCGATCGGTTGCAGCAAGCCGCGGAAGCCCGCCCGGTTGGGCCCGTAGCGCCCTTGCATGCGGCCGAGCAGCTTTCGCTCGAGCAGCGTCGTGTACGCGAACGCCAGCAGGAGGATGTTGATGACGATGAAGGCTTCGATGAGATAGACGACCCACTGGTAGGTCACGGTCGCACCTCCACGAGGTCGGGGAGGTCGCGGACGTGCTCCTCGGCTGCGCGCGCGGCTCCGGCCACGAGCCGCCGGTTGATGCGCGCGCGGAGCTCGACCGAAGTGCCGTTGGCGAGCACCGTCACCGTCTCCCCGGCTTCGATCGACCGCTTCTGCGCGTCCTCGGGCGAGAGCTCGATCACCGCCTCGGGCCGCTGGAACTGGAGCTGCGGCACGCGCTCGACGGCGCTGCCGGAGAAGAGCGCGCGGTAGCGGGTCAGGCGCAGCTTCGGCGCCACCGGAGGCTTCTGCGGCTCCACGGCGGCAGCCCTCTCCGCTCCTTGTGACAACTTGTCACTTGGGGAGAAGGGCTCGATCGTGACGCCGAACCGCGCGGCGAGCTCGGCGATCCACTCCAGCTCGGGGCGGCTCGGCGGATCCTTCGCCAGGCGCACGCGCTGCGCGCGGCCCTCGAGGTTGACCATCGTGCCGTCGCGCTCGAGGTAGCTCGCTCCCGGCAGGACGAGGTGCGTCCAGCCGCGGACGGCGTCGGCGAACATCGTCACTGCGGCGACTGCCTCGCTGCGCTCGGCGAGCTCGCGGACACGCGGATCGGCCACCGCTTCCTCACCCGAGATGAGCAGCAAGCCGATTCGCTCGGGTGCTCCCGCCTCGCCTTCGCCTGCTGCCTCCCACGCCGCCGCGACGCCGCGGCCGTTGGGGGTGGCGGGCAGGTAGAACGCGCCGCTGCCCGGTTTGTCCCCGAGGCCCAGCGCCCGCGCGAGCGGCGCGAGCGTCGCCCCGCCGTGGCCCCCCGGGCCCGACCAGATCAGGGCAACGCGCTCGGCGTCGCGCAGCCGCTTGCCAAGCGTCTTCCGCCCGTCGGCCAGCTCCTTCACGACGGCGGCGCCGTCGCCGGGCGGCCGCTGCACTGTTCCCGCGGGGCCGAACGTCATGACCTCGGCGCCGTTGCGTCGCGCCGCGCGGATCCAGAGGTCGACCACCGGCGCCCGCTCGGCCACCGGGTCGTCGCCGATCACGACGACGACCTCCGCCTCGGCGATCGCGGACAGCGGCGCTCGGAAGGCGTCCAGTGCCGTGCTCGTCTCCTCGGGCAGCACGACACGGTGCGAGTCGAATCCCTTGCGCACGAGCTGCGAGAGCGCAGAGGCGACCTCGACCGTCTCCGAGCCGGAGAGCGCGAGCACCACCGAGTCGCCGGCCGCGCGAGCGAGGCGCTCGAGCTCCCCGAGCGCGTCGTCCCAGCTCGCGTCGGCGAAGCGCCCGGTGCCCTGCACGCGAAGCAGCGGCTTCGTCACGCGGTCGGCCGCACGCAGCGCCGGGTAGGAGAAGCGACCCTTGTCGCAGATCCAGCCGCGGTCGACCTCGGGGTTGTTGCGGCTGGAGACGCGGCGGACGTGACCCTCGCGGATCGTGGCGCTGACGTTGCATCCGACCGGGCAGAGCCCGCAGACCGTGGGCACGTTGACGATCTCCCAGGGGCGGCCTTCGAAGCGGTAGAGCGTCGAGGTCAGCGCGCCGACCGGGCAGAGCTCGACGACGTTCCCCGAGAAGGGGGCGCGGTAGGGAAGGTCCTCGTACGTCGCGATCTGCGAGAGCGCGCCGCGGTCGCGCGCGATCAGCTGCCCGTCCTCCGCCACGTCCTCCGAGAAGCGTGTGCAGCGGTAGCAGAGGATGCAGCGCTCGCGGTCGAGGGCGATCGTCGGCGAGATCGGGATCGGCTTCTCGAACGTCCGCTTGTCGAACGTCATCCGCGTCGAGCCGGGGCCGTAGCGGAACGTGAGGTCCTGGAGCGGGCACTCGCCGCCCTTGTCGCAGACGGGGCAGTCGAGCGGGTGGTTGACGAGGATGAACTCGAGCGTCGAGTTCTGCGCCGCCGCGGCCAGCTCGGAGGTCCCGGCGGTCTTCACGACCATGCCGTCCTGCGCGGTCAGCGTGCAGCCCGCCTGCGGCTTGCCGATGCCCTCGATCTCGACGAGACACATGCGGCACGCGCCGACCGGAGGGCCGAGCCGCGGCTCGTAGCAGAAGACGGGAATCTCGATTCCGGCCGCAGCCGCCGTCTCCACCAGGCCAGTCCCTGCGGGCACCTGGACTTGCCGGTCGTCGATCGTGAGCGTGACGTCAGGCATGCACCGGTTCCTCGTGGTGCACGTGCACGTCGGACGGGGCGAGGATGCCGTCGAGCGTGGAGGAGTCGCCGAACGGGCAGCTGCCGCGGTCCACGTGTGCACGGAACTCGTCCGGGAACTTCCGCATGAAGCTCGAGACCGGGTAGACGGCGAAGTCGCCGAGTGCGCAGAGCGAGCGGCCGAGGATGCCGTCGCAAATCGACTCCAGCAGGTCGACGTCGGCGTGCGACGCGTCTCCCGCCTCGATCTTCTCCAGCAGCTGCACCATCCAGCGCGTTCCCTCACGGCAGGGCGTGCACTTCCCGCACGACTCGTGCATGTAGAACTTCGCCGCCCGCAGCGCGAGCTGCACCATGCAGCAGCGGTCGTCGACGACGATCAGCGACGCGGCGCCGAAGAACGACCCCGCTGCCTGGATCGAGTCGTAGTCGAGCGGCGTGTCCAGCTGGTCGGGCGTCAGCGCCGGCACCGACGAGCCGCCGGGAATGACGCACTTCAGCTGCCGCCCATCGGGTACGCCGCCGGCGAGGTCGTAGACGAGCTCGCGCATCGGCGTGCCGAGCTCGAGCTCGTAGTTTCCAGGCCGCTCGATGTTGCCGGAGATCGAGAAGATGGCCGTGCCGGGCGAGGACTCCGGGCCGATCTTCGCGAACTCGGCCGCGCCCAGCTCCATGATGATCGGCACCGTCGCGATCGTGCAGACGTTGTTGATCTGCGTCGGCGCGTCGTAGAGGCCCTGGACAGGCGGGAACGGCGGCCTCGGGCGAGGCTGGCCGCGCCGCCCTTCCAGCGAGTCGAGGAGCGCCGTCTCCTCGCCGCAGATGTACGCACCTGCGCCGCGGTGGACGAGGATGTCGCAGCCGCCGAAGATGCCTTCGGCGCGGGCCTCGTCGACGGCGGCCTGGAGGATCTCGTACTCCGTGAGGTACTCACCGCGGATGTAGATGAAGACGCGGGCGGCCTCGATTGCGTGCGCGGCGATGAGGCAGCCCTCGAGCAGCCGGTGCGGCACGCGCGCCATCACCTCGCGGTCCTTGAAGGCTCCGGGCTCCGACTCGTCGGCGTTGACGACGAGATACGAGGGCTTGCCGCTCTTCCGGTCGATGAGGGACGCCTTGCGGCCCATGGGGAAACCGGCGCCGCCGCGCCCGCGCAGGTTCGCCTCCTGCAGCTCGGCGATCAGGTCGTCCGGCGTCATCGCACGTGCCTTCTCGACGCCCGCATAGCCGCCGATGGCGCGGTACTCGGCCAGCTTCGTCAGGTCGCGCTCGTCGGCACCTGCGAGCAGAGACTTACGAATCGGCACGCAGCTCCTCGACGATCGCCGGCACTTCCTCGGGCTTCACGGGATGGCGGTGGCGGCGGTCGAGCGTGACGACGGGCGCATAGCCGCAGCCGCCCAGGCACTCCACGACGCGCAGCGTCACGTGGCCGTCCTCGGTCGTCTCACCGGCGCGGATTCCGAGCTCGGACTCGAAGGCCTGGACGACCTCCTGCGCGCCGACCAGCGCACAGGAGAGGTTCGTGCACACCTCCACCTCGTGCCTGCCGATGGGCTCGAGGTGGAACATGTCGTAGAAGGACGCGACCGACAGGCAGTACGCGGGTGTGTAGTCGAGCGCGTCGGCCACGTCGGCGAGCGCCTCCGGCGACAGCCAGCCATAGCGCTCCTGGGCCATGCGGAGCGCGGGCAGCATCGCCGATCGGCGGTCGGGATAGCGGGCGGCGACCTCCTGGATCTGGTCGGCGAGCGCCACTAGCGGTCGACCTCACCCATAACGGTGTCGAGCGAGCCGACGACGGCGATCATGTCGGCCACGAGCGAGTGGCCCATGCACGTCGCGGTCGCCTGGAGCGCGACGAAGCTCGGCGCGCGGAAGCGCACGCGCCAGGGCCTGGGGCCGCCGTCCGAGCAGACGTAGCAGCCGAGCTCCCCGCGCGCGGACTCGACGGCCATGTAGACCTCGCCCTCGGGCACCGTGAAGCCCTCGGTCACGAGCTTGAAGTGGTGGATGAGCGTCTCCATGGACGTGTGCAGCTCCTCGCGCGGCGGCAGCACGACCTTGCGGTCGTCAGCGATCCACGGGCCGGGCGGCATGCCTTCGAGGGTCTGTTCGACGATGCGCACCGACTCGCGCATCTCGTCCATGTGGATCTTGTAGCGGTCGTAGACGTCCCCGTTCTCCCTGACGGGAACGTCGAAGTCGACGTCGGCGTAGGCGAGGTAGGGAGCGGCCTTGCGCAGGTCCCAGTCGATGCCGGAGCCGCGCGCCACCGGGCCCGACTGGCCGAGCGCGAGCGCGTCGTCGGCGGAGAGGAGGCCGACGCCTTTCGTCCGCGCGAGCCAGATCGGGTTCTCGCTGAGCATCGACTCGTACTGGTCGACTGCCTTCGGCATCACCTCACAGAACTCGCGGCACTGCTGGAAGAAGCCGCGCGGGATGTCCTCCGCGAGACCGCCTACCTGGAAGTAGCGCGTGTGCATGCGCGCGCCGGTGACGAGCTCGAACAGGTCGAGCACGCGGTCACGCTCGCGGAACGTGTACCAGAAGGGCGAGATCGCTCCCAGCTCCAGCGCGGACGTGCCGAGCCAGACGAGATGCGAGTGGATCCGGTTCAGCTCGGAGAGCAGCGTCCGCATCCACACCGCCTTGGGCGGCAGCTCGATGCCGAGCAGCTTCTCGATCGCCATCACGAAGGCGAGCTCGTTCGCCTGGAAGGCGAGGTAATCCATGCGCGGCGCGTACGGGATCGCCTTCCACCAGGTCTTCTGCTCCATCGACTTCTCGAAGCCGGTGTGCAGATAGCCGATGACGGCCTTCAGGCCGACCACGGTCTCGCCGTCGAGCTGCACGACGAGGCGGAGCACGCCGTGCGTGGACGGGTGATTGGGGCCGAAGTTGACCTCGAGGATGTCTGCGTCGGGGCGCAGCTCCTCTGGCACCTGGAGCATCGTCGGGATCGGCGATGGGATGCGGGTGCCGGCGATAGATGGGAGCGGGGAGAGGATTCACCTGTCCCCACCTCGACGATGGCGAACGGTGGCCACGCCCTAGACCTCGTCGAGAAGCGGACGGGCTCCCCGCCGATCGGGTAGTCCTTGCGCAGCGGGTGGCCTTGCCAGTCGTCCTCCATGAGGATGCGGACGAGGTTCGGGTGGCCTTCGAAGTGGATGCCCATCATGTCCCAGGCCTCGCGCTCGTGCCAGTCTGCCGTCGGCCAGACGCGGATGACGCTCGGCGCGGCTTCGCCGTCGTCGAGCCAGACCTGCACGCGGACACGCCGCGCCTCGCCGGCGCCGGCATCGACGCGAAGCAGGTGGTAGTTGACGGCGAAGCGCTTGGGCTTCGGCTCGGGAGTGCGCTGCAGCGCGGCCGTGCCGGGCGCGTTGAGGTCGCGGCCCGTGGAGCTCCCCCAGTAGCCGGCGACGGGCTCTTCGCCCCAGCCGAGGTAGTCGACGGCCGAGAGGTCGGACAGGAAGTTGAAGCCGAGCGCGTCGCGCAAGTGGAGGCAGGCCTCGACGAGGCGCGCCGGATCGACGACGAGCGTCTTCTCGCCGTGTGCCTCCTTCGTCTCCACCACGCCGGGAACGGCTTCGTAGATCACTCGGCGACCCCGCGGATCTCGTACGCGGGCGGCACACCGGCCTGCACCTTCTCGTGCAGCCTGACGATGCCCTCCATCAGCGCCTCCGGGCGTGGCGGACAACCCGGGACATGGACGTCGACGGGGACGATCTTGTCCACGCCCTGGAGCGTCGTGTAGTTGTTGAACATGCCGCCCGAGGACGCGCAAGCTCCCATGGCGATGACCCACTTCGGCTCCAGCATCTGGTCGTAGATCTGCCGCAGCGGCGCCGCCATCTTGTGGACGACGCGGCCGGAGACGATGAGCAGGTCGGCCTGGCGCGGCGACGCGCGGAACGCCTCCATCCCGAAGCGCGCGATGTCGTAGCGGGAGGAGACGATCGACATCATCTCGATCGCGCAGCACGCGAGGCCGAACGTGTCAGGCCACATCGACTTCGTCTGCGCCCACGCAACGGCCCGCTCGAGCGTGGTCAGCATGAGCCGGTCCTCGAGCTCGGCGACCTCTTGCTCGAAGACGCCGGGGCCCTTCCCCTCCCAGAGCACGCGCTCCGAATTGAGGCCGTAGTCCTTGAGGCGCTTGCCCCCTACCGCCACTCGAGCGCCCCCTTCCGCCAGACGTAGACGTAGCCGAGCGCGAGGATGCCGATGAAGACAAGGAGCTCGACGAGCCCGAACCACGCGAGCTGGTCGAGCACGACGGCCAGCGGGTAGAGGAAGACGATCTCGATGTCGAAGACGATGAAGAGCATCGCCGTCAGGTAGAAGCTCACGGTGAAGCGCTGCTCCGGCAGCGGGCCGGTCGACACCCCCGACTCGAACGGGATGCCGCGCGCGCGCGTCCTCGCCGCCGGTCTCGTCGCGAAGAGGAACGACATGGTGACCATCGTGGCGGGGATCGCGGCGGCGAAGATCCCGTAGATGAGGAACGGAAGCCAGCTGTCGAGCACCGCGTTTTCCTCCCTAGCGTCGCCACGCGGAACGTAGCAGGTTCGGAGCCCGCACGAGCGGCACGAAAATCGGCTCAACTATGCGTGAGCCGACTGTTACAAAGTCGCCCGTTCGGGCGTTCGGGGCCGTGGGATGCCGCTGCTACCATCCGAGCGTGGCCACCATCGAGCGCGCAGAGACCCTCGTCTCCCTGACGGAGGCGGCGGCGGCGAAGATCAAGGAGCTCCAGCTGCTGGAGCCAGAGGGCGAGGCGAACGTCCTCCGCGTTGCCGTGCAGGGCGGCGGCTGCTCCGGGTTCGAGTACGCGCTCGGCTTCGACCGCGGCCTGCAAGAGGGCGACCACGAGCTCGAGTCGCACGGCGTCACGGTCGTCGTGGATCCCTTCAGCGCGCCGTATCTCCAGGGCGCCGAGGTCGATTTCCTCAACACGATCACCGAGTCCGGGTTCAAGATCTCGAACCCCAACGCCACCTCGGCCTGTGGCTGCGGCCACTCGTTCCAGGTCGAAGAGGGCGAGGAGCTGCCCGAGGGCACCGAGGTGGGCGGCTGCGGCTCCGGCTGTTCTGCACTGACGGGCTCCTAGCCCGTCGCGAAGCGCTCCGCGGCGTCGAGGCTCGCATTCATTCCCGGCGTCGCCGGCACCGTGGCCCGCGTCGCCGACGATGACGAGCTCGGCGTCGGGCCACGCGCGCGCGAGCTCCCAGGCGATGTCCGTCGGGCCGCTGATGTCGAGCCGGCCGTTGATGAGCACCCCCGGGATTCCGGCCAGGCGATGCGCGTCGCGGATGCAGCTGGCCGTCCTCGAGGAAGGCGGCGTTGCTCCAGTAGCGCGTGACGAGGCGGGCGAAGCAGAGGCGGAAGCGCGGATCGTCGTAACGCGGGTCCGGCTTGTAGCCCGGTGTCGTCGCGACGTGAGTGTCCTCCCAGGCGCACCAGGCCTTCGCGGCCCGGTCGCGGACGTCCGCGTCGGCTGACTCGAGCAGGCGGCTGTAGGCGAGCGAGAGGTCGCCGTCACGATCCTCCTCGGGCACGCCGTCGCGGAAGCGCTCCCACTCCTCCGGGAACACACGCCCCATCGCGCGCGTGATCCACTCCACCTCGCGCCTCGTCGTCGTCACGACGCTGACGAGGATCAGCTCCGTGACGCGATCGGGGTGAGCCTCCGCGTACGCGAGGCCGAGCGTCGTTCCCCAGGAGCCGCCCCAGACGAGCCAGCGGTCGATGCCGAGATGCTCTCGGATCCGCTCGCAGTCGCCGACGAGGTGCGCCGTCGTGTTCGTGGAGAGATCGACGGCGGGATCGCTCGCATGGGGCGTGCTGCGCCCGCAGTTGCGCTGGTCGAAGAGGACGATCCTGTACGCGGCTGGATCGAACAGCCTCCGCATGCCCGTCGAGCATCCGCTGCCCGGCCCGCCGTGGAGAACCACCGCCGGCTTGCCGCCCGGGTTGCCGCAGGTCTCCCAGTAGATGTGGTGTCCGTCCCCGACGTCGAGCAGGCCGTTGTCGTACGGCTCGATCTCCGGGAACCGGTGCATTGCCAGAGCGTAGGCTCCCGTCGTGTCGGAGCGCCCCCTACGCGTCGCCGTCGTCGGCTCGGGCCCGGCCGGGTTCTATGCCGCAGGCCCGCTGCTCGCAGCCGGCGCCGAGGTCGACATCATCGAGCGCCTGCCCACGCCGTGGGGTCTCGTCCGGCTCGGCGTCGCGCCTGATCACCCACAGCTGAAGACCGTCTCTCGCGCCTTCGAGAAGATCGCCGCGCAGCCCGGGTTCCGCTTCCTCGGGAACGTCGAAGTCGGGCGCGATCTCACACACGACGACCTCGTGCGGCTGTACGACGCGGTCATCTATTCGTACGGCTCCGCCGCCGACAGGCGCCTCGGGATCCCCGGCGAGGACCTCCGCGGCTCATGGGCCGCGACGGAGCTCGTCGCCTGGTACAACGGCCATCCCGACTACCAGCAGCTCGACTTCGACCTCGCGTCGGCCGAGCGCGTGGTCGTGGTCGGCAACGGCAATGTGGCACTCGACGTCGCGCGGATGCTCGCCCTGACGCACGAAGAGATCGCGCCGACGGACGCGACTGACGAGGCGATCGAGGCCATCACGAGCTCCTCCATACGCGAGCTCGTGGTGCTGGGCAGGCGCGGTCCCGTCCAGGCTTCGTGGACGTCGACGGAGCTCCACGAGATGGGCGACCTCGCGGGCGCGGACATCGTCGTCGATCCGGCCGAGCTGGAGCTCGACCCGGCGAGCACCGCTGAGCTGGCCGAGGCCTCGAACATCGTCCGGCGAAACATGGAGATCCTCCGCGAGTTCGCCTCTCGCGAGCCTGCCGGCAAGCCGCGCCGTGTCGTGCTGCGCTTCGGCGTCTCGCCGGTGGCGGTGCTCGGCGAGGAGCGCGTGGAAGGGGTGGAGCTCGTCCGCAACGAGCTCGTCCCTGACGGGAAGGGGAGCGTGCGCGCGCAGGCGACGGGCGAGCGGGAGACGCTCTCGTGCGAGCTCGTCTTTCGCAGCGTCGGCTATCGCGGGGTGCCGTGCCCCGGCGTGCCCTTCGACGAGGGGCGCGGCACGTTGCCGAACGTCGGCGGACGGGTGGTGGGCGAGGACGGTCACCCTTTGCCGGGCGTCTACTGCGCGGGCTGGATCAAGCGTGGCCCAACGGGCGTCATCGGCACGAACAAGAAGGACGCGACGGAGACCGTGGAGGCGGTGCTCGCGGACGCCGAAGCCGGGCTGATCGGCGGCGAAGGGGCACCCGCCGAAGCGGTCGACGCCCTGCTGGCGGAGCGCGGGATCGACGCCGTCGTCTACGAAGGCTGGGAGGCGATCGACGCGACGGAGCGCGCCCGCGGCGAGCCGCACGGGCGACCACGGATCAAGCTCACGAGCTGGGACGACCTGCTCGCAGCCTCCCGAGAACGGCTCGCAGACACCGCCTCGTAACCAGCCGATCACCAGTACTTCACAGACGGCGACTCTAGGATCGCTCTGTGGCGCCGGGCGACGAGAAGTTCAACGAAGTGCGCCCGCGCAACGCGACCGACTACATGCTGCGCCGCCTGCACGAGCAACTCGTGCAGCTGAGCGCCCAGGCCGACCTCAAGGCGTCGATCGTCCTCACCGTGTGCACGATCGTCCTCAGCCTCTCGTTCGCTCGCTCCGATGACCCGAGGACCAGCAGCTGGGTGCTCGGCGCAGGGCTGTTCGTCTCGCTCGTGGCGGCGATCCTCGCGGTGCTGCCCTCCATACGCACGAAGCGGCTTCGTGACGAGGACGTCGACCTTCTGTTCTTCGCGCACTTCTCACGGCTCGACCGCGATCGCTACGAGTCCCGGATGGCCGAGATGATGGCGTCCGACGCGTCGGTCTACGGAACGATGGTCCGCAACATCCACAACCAGGGCGCGTACCTGATGACGCACAAGTACCGCTACCTGCGGATCAGCTACATCGGCTTGCTTGTTGCGGCGTTCGCGGGCGCCGTGACGGAGCTCGGCGTCCGCGTCTTCTAGCTCGCACGGCCTTACCTGTGGATGCATTGGCACAGAATTGGCACAACTCAGTGCCAGGAGCCCGTTACACAAAGAGCAGGGACCCGACCGCCTGCGCCGAAGCAGTCCGTCGTCAGTGACGGCGAGACTGGAGGTGCATGGTGTGGGAGCCCTGGCGCGTGTCGGATGGGCTGTGGCAGCGGGTGGCGCCGCTGCTGCCGCAGAGCGAGCGCCGCTTCCGCTATCCGGGGCGGCTGCCGATCGACGATCGGCGCTGCCTGGAGGGGATCTTGTACGTGCTCTTCTCGGGGCTGCCCTGGCGGGCGGTGCCCACGGAGCTCGGCGTATCGGGTGTCACCTGCTGGCGGCGGCTCAACCGCTGGCAACAGGCGGGCGTGTGGTCACGCCTGCTGGTGTCGCTGCGACTCGAGCTGGAGGCACTGGGCGCCCTGCAGGAGGCGCGGCTCTTGGTCGACTCCTCGATCGCGCCGGCGAAAAAGGGGGCTCGCAGACTGGGCGAAGCCCGGTGGATCGCGGCCGCACGGCCACCAAGCGCCACCTGATCGTCGACGGCCAGGGCCTGCCCTTGGCGGTCGAGCTGTCGGCCGCCAACGTCAATGACTACGGCTACCTGCTGCCGCTGCTCGACGCGGCCGGCCATGGTGCTGCCGGGGAGGGTCGGCTGGTGCTGGCCGATCGCGGCTACGACTCCCGAGCGGTGCGCGAGGGCATCTCCGCCCGCGGCTACGAGCCGCGTATCGCCGTCCGCAACCGCCACGGCGAGGGGCGCAAGCGCGACTGCATGGCCCGTCAACGCACGGCCATCGAGCGCACCTTCGCCTGGCTGTCGTTCATGCGACGGTTGGCGACGCGCTGGGAGCGGCGTGACGACCTCTACCTCGCCTTCCTCACGCTTGGCTGCGCCCTCGTCTGCTGGCGCCGCTTGGCTCAGGCTTTGTGAAACGACTTCCAGGCACTGGGACATGGCTAGACTCGCCGCGTGGCCGTGAAGGAGGAGTTCTGGGGCGCCGAGACGCGCAAGGCCGTCGAGAACTTCCCCGTCTCCGGCCGGCCGATTCCCACTCCGGTCGCCCGCTGGCTGGGCCGGATCAAGGCCGCCGCCGCCCGCGTCAACGCCGAGTTGGGCCTGCTCGACAGCGACAAGGCCGAGCGCATTGCCGCCGCCGCCGACCGCGTCGCGGCTGGCGAGCTCGACGACCAGTTCCCGATCGACGTCTTCCAGACGGGCTCGGGCACGTCGTCGAACATGAACGCCAACGAGGTCATCGCCGCGCTGGCGGGGGACGACGTCCACGCCAACGACGACGTGAACATGGGCCAGTCGTCGAACGACGTCTTCCCGTCCGCGGTCCACCTCGCCGCGCTCGACCAGGCGACGAACGACCTGCTGCCCGCTCTCTCCACGCTGGCCGTCTCGCTCGAGCGCAAGGCTCAGGAGTTCGACGACGTCGTCAAGTCGGGCCGCACGCATCTCATGGACGCCGTGCCCGTGACGCTGGGACAGGAGCTCGGCGGCTACGCGGCCCAGGTGCGGCAGGGCATCGCCCGCATCGAGGCAGCGCTGCCTCGCCTGGGCGAGATCCCACTCGGCGGCACCGCCGTCGGCACGGGCCTCAACACCCATCCCGAGTTCGCCCAGCGAGTCCGCGAGCGGCTGCAGGAGGAGACGGGCCTCACGATCTCCCCACCGGCCGATCCCTTCGAGGCACAGGCCGCCCGCGACGCCCTCGTGGAGCTCTCCGGCGCCCTGAAGACGGTCGCCGTCTCCCTGACGAAGATCGCGAACGACATCCGGCTCATGGGCTCGGGCCCGCGCGCCGGGCTCGCCGAGATCTTCATCCCCGAGCTCCAGAAGGGCTCGTCGATCATGCCCGGCAAGGTCAACCCCGTTCTGCCCGAGGTGGTGACGCAGGTCGCGGCGCAGGTGATCGGCAACGACGCCGCGATCACGGTCGGCGGCATGCAGGGCCACTTCGAGCTCAACGTCTTCGTCCCGCTGATGGCGCGGAACCTTCTTGACTCGATCGGACTGCTCGCGAGTGCGGCCCGGCTGTTCGCCGAGAGGTGCATCGACGGCATCGAGGCCAACCGGGAGGTGTGCGAGCGCTATGCGGAGCTGACGCTGTCCGCCGCCACCGCGCTCAACCCCTACATCGGCTACGACAAGGCGGCCGAGATCGTGAAAGAGGCGGCGGCTTCTGGCCGCCCGTTGCGCGATGTCGCGCGTGAGGCGGGCGTGGACGAGGCGACGCTCGACGAGGCGCTCGACTACCGCCGCATGGCGAAGCCGCACGTCGCTTAACGATCCGCGGTTACGTCTATCGCGTATTAGGGTAGGTGCGTCGTCAGTCCGAAGTCCTCGAGACAGGGAGGGGAAATGAAGCACCGCATCCGCGGCGTTCGCTTGCTTGCGCTCGCCGCTCTTGTAGTGGGCATCGTGGCCGTGCCGTCCGCACTTGCAGACACCGCACCTGGCCAAGCAGACACGTTCAGCTCGGGCATCTGGTTCGTCGAGCTGAACGGCAAGCCCCACGGCCGACGGCGGCAGCGCCGCCGCCAACAAGGCCGAGAAGGCCGCCTTCCGGGCGGAAGCGAAGAAGGAGAAGGTCAGCTTTACGGAGCGGGGTGCGTTCGACACGCTCTGGAACGGGCTCTCGATCAGCACCGGTGCAGACGCCGCCAAGCTCAAGGACATCAAGGGCGTCAAGGCGGTCTACCCGGTCGGTATCCACTCGATTCCGCCCACCCAAAGCGTCAGTCCGGAGCTTGCGACCGCAATCCAGATGACCGGTGCGGACGTCGCCCAGGCGACGGGCCTTGACGGCACCGGCATCAAGGTCGGCGTCGTAGACACGGGCTTCGACCTCGATCACCCGGACCTGGGTGGCGATGGTGTCGGCGGAGCTCCGTTCACGAACAGCCGGGTCGTCGCACAGTTCGACTTCGTTGGCAACGCGTACAACGCTGATCCGGCCTCCCCGGCCTACAGCCCGACACCGGTCCCGGACCCGATTGCAGACGACTGCAACGGCCACGGCACGCACGTGTCAGGCATCGTCGGCGCCAACGGCGGCGCGACCGGTGTTGCTCCGGGCGTGACGTTCGGCGCGTACCGCATCTTCGGATGTGCGGGCTCGGCGAACGACGACGTGATCCTCCTCGCGTTGGAGCAGGCACTGGCCGACGGTATGGACGTCGTCAACATGAGCCTCGGCGACGCGTTCAACTCGTGGCCGCAGGCTCCGCTTGCGCAGGCGAGTGACGTTCTGCTCAAGAACGGCGTGGTCGTCGTCGCGTCGATCGGCAACAGCGGCGCCAGCGGCGTCTACTCGAACGGCGCCCCCGGCGTCGGCGACAGCGTCATCGGCACCGCGTCCTACGACAACACGTTCACCAACCTCAACGCGTTCACGATCTCGCCGGACAATGCTCCGATCGGGTACCAGAACGGCTCCGCAACCGGGCTGCCGCCCGCGCCGTTCTCCGGATCGATGACGATGTCGAAGACGGGCACGCCGGCGACCGCGAACGACGCCTGCAATACAACGCTTCCGTTGCCGGCCGCAGTCGCCGGAACGGCTGTGCTCATTCGCCGCGGCACGTGCGGGTTCTACGAGAAGGCCAGGAACGCGCAGTTGGCAGGCGCTACGGCGGTCATCCTGTACAACAACGTCGCGGGCCGCATCGTTGCGAACGTCAACATCGCGGCTGCTGCAGGGCCGCCGCTGATTCCGATCACCATCCCGGTGGTCACGATCACGGCTGCCGACGGAGCGACGATCGACGGACGGATCGCCGCAGCTCCGCCGCCCGGAAGTCCTGACGTGGACCTGACGGCGTCGTGAGTGAGCCCAACGCGAGCGGAGGGACGATCTCCGGGTTCAGCTCGTTCGGACTGAACGCCGAGCTGACGCTCAAGCCGGACATCGGGGCACCGGGCGGCTTCATCCGCTCGACGTACCCGATCGAGCTGGGAACGTACGCGACGATCTCCGGCACCTCGATGGCCTCGCCGCACGTGGCGGGCGCCGTGGCGCTGCTGCTCGAGGCGCACCCGAACACGAACGTCAACAACGTTCGGGACATCCTCCAGAACAGCGCCGATCCGAAGATCCGGTTCGGGCAGACGTATCTGGACAACACACACCGCCAGGGTGCCGGCATGCTCGACATCCCCGGTGCGATCGACGCCACGACGTTGCTCCAGCCGGGCAAGATCTCGCTCGGCGAGGGCAACGGCGACACCGTGAAGATCAAGCTCACGAACTCGAGCGGGTCGGCGGTGACGTATGACCTGTCCCACGAGCCGGCAGCCGGCACGACGAACACCTTCCCGCGCGGTCGCGTACTCGACGGACTTCGCCTCGGCAAGCTTCAGCTCGCCGAGCGTGACTGTTCCGGGTAACGGGTCGGCGAATGTCGAGGTGACGATCACGCCGAACCCGGCCATGCCGGACAAGGGCGTCTACGGCGGGTACATCACGTTCACGCCGCAGGGGGACGGACAGGTGTACCGCGTCCCCTACGCCGGGTTCAAGGGCGACTACCAGTCGATCCAGGTGCTCACCGGCGGCTTCCCGCTGCTCGCCAGGCTCACTGCGTGCAACGCACCGGGCATCCTGCGCGGCAGCGAGTGCTTCGGAGGAGGGACCTACCAGGCTCCTCCGCCGGCGGGTGACCCGTTCACGTTCGCAACTGGGCTGAACGAGACGCCGATGTTCCTCGCCCACCTCGACCACCAGGCGCGCAGCCTGGACGTCGACATCTACGAGGCGAGCAACGACAAGTGGGTAGGTACCGGCATCAGCCTGGACTACCTGTCTCGCAACAGCACGGCTACAGGCTTCTTCGCCTTCGCCTGGGATGGCGAAGCGAAGAAGGGCCAGGGCAACAGCAACGGCAACGCCGGGCCTGTCGCCGACGGCACGTACTACGCCAAGATCACGCTGATCAAGGCGCTCGGCACGAAGCAGGAGGCCGAGACGTGGACATCACCGGACTTCATCATCGACCGCCCGTAGCCAG
The DNA here is from genome assembly GCA_963821415.1 of uncultured Actinomycetes bacterium. Lineage (GTDB taxonomy): Bacteria > Actinomycetota > Thermoleophilia > Gaiellales > Gaiellaceae > PALSA-612. Next base: position 265,337 of record CAWGEE010000043.1, read on the forward strand.
GGCATAGCAAGCCGTTTCACGGAGAGGGCCGGGGAAACCCGGCCCTCTCGTTTCCAGGACGCGATTTTGGGACATAAACATCAACGGGGGCGTCGCCCGGGGGCGGCGCCCTCTCTTTAGTAGGCGACGGCGCCGCGGCCCGTGTCGGCTGCGTGCTTCTGCTCGTCGGCGCGGTAGCTCGAGCGGACAAGCGGGCCGGAGAAGACCGAGCCGAAGCCCAGCGCCTCGCCCTGCTCGCGGAACCAGCGAAACTCGTCCGGGTGCACCCAGCGGTCGATCGTCGCGTGCTTCTGTGACGGCTGGAGGTACTGGCCGATCGTGACGACGTCCACGCCGGCCGCGCGCAGGTCCCGCATCGTCTCGACGACCTCGTCGTTCGTCTCCCCGAGGCCGACGATGATGCCCGACTTCGTGAGCACGGGGTAGTCGGCGACCTCCTTCGCGCGCTCCAGCAGCCATAGCGCCTTGTCGTAGGACGCCTTCGCGCCGCGCATACGGCGGTGCAGCCTGCGCACCGTCTCGATGTTGTGGTTGAAGACCTCGGGCCGCGCGGCGAGCACGATCTGCAGCGCCTCCTCCTCGTAGCCGAGGAAGTCGGGCGTCAGCACCTCCACCGACGAGTTCGGCAGCTTGCTCTTCAGCGCCCGGATCGTCGCGGCGTAGTGGCCGGCGCCCTTGTCGGCCAGGTCGTCCCGGTCGACCGACGTGACGACCACGTGGTGGAGCTCCATCTGGGCGGCGGCGTGCGCAAGCCGCAGAGGCTCCAGGGGATCAGGCGGCTGTTCGGGCCTGCCCGAGTTGACGTAGCAGTAGCGGCACGCCCGGGTGCACGTGTCGCCCAGGATCTGGAACGTCGCCGTGCCGCGGCCCCAGCACTCGGCGATGTTCGGGCAGCGCGCCTCCTCGCAGATCGTGTGCAGGCGCTGCCCGTGGAGCAAGGAGCGCACCTCGAAGTAGCGCGTGTCGGCGCTCGGCGCGCGAACCTTCATCCACTCCGGCCTGCGCGGCCGCTCGGCGACTGGCAGCGAGCGTTCCATCGCGCGTCAGCCTAGACGCTCGAACATGAGCGTCGTCATCGTCGAGCCCTCGGTCCACAGGTGATGCGGAATGCCCTTGGGCCAGCGCACCTGCTCTTCCTCCCGAATCGGAACCACCTCGCCGGCGACCGACGTGAAGCCCTCGCCCTGGATGCACGTGACGATCGCGTCGTTGACGCCGGCATGCTCGGTGATCGACGCATGCTCGGAGAACCGGAGCTCCGCGATGAAGAATCCCCACTCGCGGACGAGCACGCGGCCCACGATGCCCGTGGAGTCAGGAAGGGGATCCCAGCCCGGGCGCGGTATGGGCTGGATGTCGACGGTCATCGCGCGCCGATCTTCTCGTGGAGGGGCTGTGGCCAGAGGCCGGCGCCGTCTTCTGCCGGGAGCTCCTCCAGCTCGAGGTCGAACACGTCGCCGAGCGCCTCCACCGCAGCCGGTCGAACGTCATCCACGGTGATCGGGCGCTCGAGCTCCCGCGCCATCGTCGTGAACGCGGCGTCCTCGAGGCCACAGGCCGTGATCCAGTCGGTGAACGGCGCCGGATCGAGGTCGACGTTGAGCGCATAGCCGTGCGTCGTCACCCACCGCGACACGTGGACGCCGATCGAGCAAACCTTTCTCGGAGGCGAGGAGAGCCAGACGCCGGTCAAGCCCTCGACCCGCTCGCCCTCGATCGCGTGGGCCGCCAGGGTGCGAATGACCGCCTCCTCGAGGTCGCGGACGTAGCGTTTCACGTCACGTCCGTGGCGGTTGAGGTCGAGTATCGGGTAGCAGACGAGCTGGCCCGGTGCGTGGTAGGTGGACTTGCCACCGCGGTCCGTCTCCACGACCTCGACGTCGGACGTGGCGGGGACATGGAGCTCAGCCTCGTCTGTGCGCCGCCCGACCGTGACCACCGGTGGGTGCTCGAGTAGCACGACGGTGTCCGGGATCGCGCCCTGCTGCACGGCCGCGGCAAGTGACCGCTGGAGCTCCCACGCCTCGACGTACGGCGTCTCCCCCAGCTCAGCAGATACCCCTGCCTCACGGCGTGCAGCGTACCCCGCCGGGTGCGACGATAGGCGCCTCCATGAGCGAACTGCCCGTTGGCACGGTCACCTTCGTTTTCACGGACATCGAGGGCTCGACTCGCCTTCTCAAGCGGCTTGGAACGTGGTTACGCCGGTCTTCTCTCGAGACACCGGGAGCTCGTGAGAAGCGCCGTCGAGCAGAATCGCGGACGGGAGATGGACACCCAGGGCGAGGGCTTCTTCCTTGCCTTCGGCCGAGCGAAGGACGCTGTGGCGGCTGCGGTCGCCATTCAGCGTGCGCACGACGACGAGGCGTGGCCCGAAGGCGCCGACGTACGTGTCCGGATAGGCATGCATACGAGCGAGCCGGAGCTCTCGAACGACCGCTACGTTGGGCTCGGCGTGCATCGCGCGGCTCGCATCTGCGCGGTCGGTCATGGTGGCCAGGTGCTTGCTTCACGCTCGACGGCGGGGCTTGTCGATGAGGATGAGCATCCCGGAGTCGAGTTCCGCGATCTCGGCGAGCACCAGCTCAAGGACCTCGATCGCAGCGAGCGCATCTATCAGCTCGTGGTGGGTGGCCTGTCAGCGGACTTTCCGCCGCTCACGTCGCTGACGGAGATCGGGCGCGAGGCGGAAGCGGCACTTCCGAGCGGAACGGTCACGTTCCTCGTAACGGACATGGTCGGGTCGGCGAAGCTCGTTCGGGAAGCGGGTAGCGAGACAGCGGGGCTGGTGCTCGAGGAGTACGAGCGGATCCTTCGTGATGCGACCGAGCAAGCCGGAGGTCACGTCTTCGAGGTGGCAGGCGACTCGTTCATCGCCGCCTTTGTCAGAGGACGAGATGCCCTCGAAACTGCTGCATCAGCAACGGCTGCGTTCGCTGCGACAGACTGGCCAGAGGCTAGACGTCCCGCGGTCCGGATCGGCCTTCACACCGGGGAGGCCTCGCCGACGAAGGCGCGCTATCTCGGGCTAACGCTTCCGCGTACGTTCCGCGTGTGCGGCAGCGCTTCCCCCGGGCAGGTCCTGTTATCGGAGTCGACCGAGAGCGTTCTCGATCCATCGGTTAACGACTCGTTCGTGATCCGAGACCTCGGCACGCGTCGGTTGGATGACTTCGACCGGCCCGTTCGACTGTACGAGCTGGTTATCTGAGCACGAGGGGCGCCTCGTCGTGGCGGGGAAGGCCGTCGTCGGGCAGCGTCTCCCAGGGTGCGACCGAGCGGACGTAGATGTGCATGTCCGGCTTGCCGTCGTACGGCTCGTCGAGCGCGGTCAGCCGTACGCCCGTCACTTCGGAGTCGGGCCAGCCGGTGCCGAAGAGATTGGAGCCGCAGACGCCGCAGAAGCTCTTCGCGGTGCCTTCGTCCGGCTGGTACGTACGGATCAGCTCACGCCCGGTGAGCACGTGGATGGCGCTCGTCGGCACGCGGCCCGTCGCCGAGCCGGGGCCGCCGGAGATCGCCTTGCACGTCGTGCAGTGGCAGAACGAGACGCGGCTGAACGGCTCCGTCACCTCGAAGGTCACGCCACCGCAGAGGCAGCTGCCACGCATGGCTAGTACCGCTCTTCGGGCCAGGTCTCGAGCTTCTCGCGCAGGTCGCGGAGGAAGCGGCCGGCGAGCGCCCCGTCGACGAGGCGGTGGTCGTACGTCAGCGTGGCGTTCATGATCGGCCGGACGGCGATCACGTCGGCGCCGCGCGCGTCCTGGATCACCCACGGCCGCTTCACGACCGCGTACGTGCCGAGGATCGCGGCCTGCGGCTGGTTGATGATCGGCGTCCCGTGGAACGTGCCGTAGCCGCCGGGGTTCGTGATCGTGAAGGTGCCACCCTGGACGTCGTCCGGCAGCAGCTTCTTCGAGCGTGAACGCTCGGCGAGGTCCACGATCGCCCGCGTGACGCCGAGCAGGTTGAGACCCTCGGCGTTTCTGATCACCGGGACGATCAGCCCCTTGCCGTCCGCGAGCTCGACCGCGATGCCGAGGTTCACGTAGTTGCGCGAGACGATCGACTCGCCGCGGATCTCGCCGTTGATCCACGGGTAGTCGCGGAGCGTGTCAACGGCCGCGCGGGCGACGAAGGCGAGGTACGTCGGGTTGACGCCGTACGCCTTCTCGTACTCGGGCTTGAGCTTCTGGCGGATGGCGACGACGGCGGACATGTCCACCTCGATCGCGCTCGTGACATGTGCCGAGGTGTCGAGCGAGCGGCGCATGTGCTCGGCGACGCCGCGCCGCATCGCGTTCATCGGCTCGATCGCCTCTCCTGCTGTTGCAGTTGCGGGTTCCGGGGCCGCTGCCGCCGGTGCGGGTGCCGGAGCCTCGGCGGCTGCCGGAGCGGGCTCTGGGGCCGCTGCGGGAGCAGGCTCGGGCGCCGCCGGGGCAGGCGGTGCCACTGCCGGCTCTGCTGCGGGCGGCTCGGCAGGCGGCGCAGCGGCGGGAGGGCCGGACTCGACGTACGCGAGGATGTCCTTCTTCGTCACCCGGCCGCCGGCGCCCGTGCCGGGCACCTGCGAGACGTCGATGCCGTGCTCACCGGCGATCCGCGCGACGACCGGCGAGACGAACGTCCGCTCTCCTGCGCCGCCGTTGGCCGGCGCCGGCGCGGCAGGCGCAGGCGCAGCGGGAGCAGCAGCGGCGGGTTCGGGAGCCGGCTCCTCGGCTCGCGGGCTCGGGCTCGGCGGGCGCTTCCTCCTCGACCACGGCGCCCTCGGGCGCGATGACCGCGAGCCGCGTGCCGACGTCGACTGTCTCGCCCTCTGGACGAGGATCTGCTGCACGACGCCGGAGCCGGGGCTCGGCACCTCCGTGTCCACCTTGTCGGTCGAGATCTCGAGCAGCGGCTCGTCTGCCTCGACCGTCTCGCCTTCCTGCTTCAGCCACTTGAGGATCGTCCCCTCGGAGACGGAGACGCCCATCTGGGGCATGACGACTTCGACGACGGCCGTCGCCATCAGTAGCTCGCCAAGTCCCTGACGCCGTTGACGACGTCGTCGACCTGCGGGATGTACGCCTGTTCGAGCACCGGCGAGAACGGCACGGGGCAATCGGGAGCGGTGATCCGGCGCACGGGCCCGTCGAGGTCCTCGAAGGCCTCCTCGGCGATCGTCGCCACGATCTCGGCGCCGAAGCCGCCCGTGTGAGTGTCCTCGTGCAGCACGAGCGCCTTCGACGTCTTGCGCACGCTCTCCAGCACCGCGTCCTTGTCCCACGGCATGACCGAGCGCAGGTCGACGATCTCCATCGAGATCCCCTCGCCCTCGAGCTGGTCTGCCGCCTCCGCCGCCGTGTAGACCATGGCGCCCCACGTGATCACGGACACGTCGTCGCCCTCGCGGTGCAGGCGGGCCTTCCCGATCGGCACCGTGTAGCGCTCCTCCGGCACTTCCGCCTTGATGCGCCGGTAGAGGTGCTTGTGCTCGAAATAGAGGACGGGATTCGGGTCTTCGATCGCCGCGATGAGGAGGCCCTTCGCGTCCTCCGGCGTCGCCGGGCAGACGCACTTGAGGCCGGGGATGTGCGCGAAGGAGCTCTCGGGGTTCTGCGAGTGGAACGGCCCACCGGAGAAGCCGCCGCCCGACGGCAGCCGCACGACGATCGGCACCGGGGTGCCCGCGCGGTAGCGCTGCTTGGCGGCGACGGTCACGAGGTGATCCCACGCGCAGGAGACGAAGTCCGCAAACTGCATCTCCGCCACGGGGCGCATGCCCATGATCGCCGCTCCCGTGCAGCCGCCGACGATCGCCGTCTCGGAGAGCGGCGCGTCGATCACGCGCCACGGCCCGAACTCCTCCTGGAAGCCCTGCGTCACCTTGAAGGCGCCGCCGTACACGCCGACGTCCTCGCCGATGACGAAGACGCGCTTGTCGCGCCGCATCTCCTGGCGGAGACCGTCGGAGATCGCCTGCAGGTAGGTCAGCTCGGCCATTACTTGTGGTGGGGAGTGTCCAGCTCCTCCGGCGTCGCGTAGACGCCCTCGGTCAGCGTCGAGACGTCGGGCAGCGGCGACTCCTCGGCCAGCCGGATGGCCTCGTTCAGGATGCGCTTCACGTCGGCGGAGATGTCGTCCTCTTCCGCATCGGAGAAGTCGGCGTTGTCGCGCAGCCACGAGCGGTAGCGCTCGATCGGATCGCGCTTCGCCCACTCCTCGAACATCTCCTTGGGCACGTAGGAGGCGTCGTCGTGCACCGCGTGGCCCTCCATGCGCAGCGTCATCGACTCGATGAGCGTCGGCCCTTCGCCGGCCCGCGCCTTCTCGATCGCGCGCTTCGTCTCGCGGTAGACGGCGAGCACGTCGGTGCCGTCGACCACGACGCCGTCGAAGCCGTACGCCTGGGCGCGGTCGGCGAGGTGCTCGACCGAGTACTCGAGATGGGCCGGCGTGGAGTACGCCCACTGGTTGTTGTCGCAGATGAAGACCACCGGCAGCCGCCGCACGCCGGCGAGGTTCATCGCCTCGTGGCAGTCGCCGCGCGCCGAGGCGCCTTCTCCGAACCAGCCGACGGCGACGCGGTTCTCCTCGCGGATACGAAAGGCGAGCGCGCAGCCGACCGCCACAGGCAGCATCGCCGGCAGGTGGCTGACCATCGCGATCAGGCCGAGGTTCGCGTCGGCCATGTGGACGTTGCCGTCCTTGCCGCCCGTAGGCCCGCCGGAGCGGCCCATGTACTGCGCGAAGATCCGCCAGGGCTCGACGCCGCGCGTGACGTGCACGCCCATGTCGCGGTGGAGCGGCGTGCCGACATCCTCTGGTCCCATCGCCGTCGCCACGCCGACGGCGGCGCCCTCGTTGCCCTTGCCCGTGTAGAACGAGCCGGGGATCTTGCCCTGCTTGTAGAGGATGTGGCCGCGCTCCTCGATCCCGCGTGTCACCAGCATGTTGCGGTAGATGCCGAGCAGATCCTCGCGGTCGAGGCCGGCCTCGCGGACCTCGGCGAGTGAGCCGACGGGCTCGGCTTCGCGGGCGATCGCCATTTCGTGGCACTCTAACGAGATGGTGGGTCGGCGCGCCGGGCTGGGCGTGATCCTCGGCGCCGCCGTGGCGGCGCTCAGCATCGTGTACGCCGACGACTCTTCCTCGGCAGCTTCGGCCTGCGCGGCGACGCCTGTGCACTGGGAGTGGAACGCGCGAGCAAGGGGCGTGCCGTGGATCGCCGCCGGCCCGGCGAAGTCGCGCCTGGAGGGCGTGCTCTTCGGCTATCGCTATCTCGGGGACGGACGAGTGAATCGCTCGGAAGGCGTCGTCCTCCGCGCCGGGAGGGCGGAGAAGATCGCCTGGTACTCGAAGAAGTGGGGTGGCAGTCGCCTGACGGTTACGGGTCGGCGGCTGGACGGCCGCGGGTCCTTCCGCCAGCTGTTCAATGCGACGCTCGGCGAGGGGTGGTATCCGTCGGGGATCACGCGTGCCCGCAGCCGGCTGCTGGGAGCTGATGCTGAAGACGGACGGCTGGACGCGCCGCCTCGTCGTCAAGGCGGTCGACCCGGCGGCCGAAGGAACGTGCGACGCGACGCCGGTGGGCGCGGATGGCTGGGCGACGGATCAATCCTCGGCGGTCGGGCGTGTCGGGCGCCTGGCCGTGGCGAACCGAGGACGGTCGTGCACTGCTCTACGCGGGCGGTCGCTCGCCCGATGGCACGAACGCCAAAGTGCTGTGGCGCGGCCGGCCGCTCGGCGGCACGCTGGTGGTCACGGGCTCGCGGCTCGACGGGCAGGCGACGTTCCGGCAGGAGTTCAAGGGAGCGGGCGGACCGGCCGGCTACTGGCCGTCGATCGTCGTCGTGCCGGAGGCCGGCTGCTGGCTCCTGACGGTGCGCATCGTCGGCCAGACGGGCGCCGCGGGCATCGTCGTCACGCGCGTCGTCGCTCCCTGAGCCGACTCGGTAGAGGCGGTTTGACTTCTGAATCAGATTTGTAACGATGCTTACGAATCGCGTTCGGCTCGCATTGTCTGGGGAGGACGTGCGAGCGGGATTAAGACAGCCTGGAAGGAGGTCGATATGACTACAACAGGCCAAGTGGCTTGGGCGACCGCAGCGGACCAACTGGACAAGTTGGCTGCGCGAGCGAAGGAGGCACAAGAGCGCGCGGAGGCGGCGCGCGGCAAAGCCAAGGCCGAGCTCGAGCAGGACGTCGAGGCAGCGCGCAAGTCGGCCCAGGACAAGGCCGACAAGCTGCGCGAGTCGGCTGAGGCAAACAAAGGAAAGATCTCCGTCTGGTGGGACGACGTGCAGAGGACGTGGCACGAGCACGTCGCCAAGATTCGCGACGACGTCGACCGGAAGAGGGCGGAGCACGACGCCGACAAGGCGGAAATGAACGCCGAGAACGCGGAGGACGATGCGCTGTTCGCGATCGACTACGCGTACGCGGCGATCGAGGAAGCTGAGTACGCCGTGCTCGACGCTGCCCTCGCAAGGATGAAGGCCGACGAAAAGGCCGCCGAAGCGTGAGCGACCGCAACGAGGGTGAGACCGTCCCGTTGGCTCTTACGGCCGGCGGGATGCTCACCCTCGTTCTCGGGTGGATTCTCGGGTCCGGCACGCTCCGCGCGCTGGGACTCACCGCTGCGGTCGTCGGCGGTGGTCTCTATGCGCGTGGGAGGCTCGCCGAGCGGAGCGAGAAGATCGACGAGGCCGGGAGTCACATCCGTTCGGAGCTCGACGAGCTCGACCCGATCGCGAGAGCGCAGGTCCTCGAGGGTCTCGCACGATCCGAGCTTTAGCTGGCGCACGGTGCCGATTTCAAGCACCTAGCCCTGCTGCTGCTTCAACTCCTCGGCTTGCTGCTTCAGGTCTTGACACGTGGAGTCGTCTTCGAGCGCTTGTCGCAGCTGGCCTTCGACGTCCGCCTGCGAGATCGCGGTCACAGCCGCCTCGAGGCTCGTCGCCATAGAGGCGAGCGTCGCGGTCACGGTGGATACCTTCTGTAGCAGCTCTGCAGGTCCCGAGGTCGGGGCGGTGGCTTCACGCTGGAGCTTCTCCGAGTCGGCCTCCAGGGCGGACCGGTACGTCTCGACTTGTTGCCGTGCGTCGTCTCCTGCCTCGGTCTCAGGTGGCCCGAGCTCCTCGAGATCATCCTTGAGCGTCGTCGTCGCGTCAGCTGCGCTCGTTAGCGCCTCGTCGAGGCTGTTCGCCGACAGATTGGCCGTGTCTTTGATGGTGTCCGCCGACTCCCGGACGCTCGAGCTCGAGTCGGATAGGGCGCCGCAGAAGCTGCTCGCCCATCGAGCCTGCGGCGACTCGTCGTCTCCTCCACAGCCGGCTGCCGCGACCGCGGTGAGCGCGACGGCGGCGATTCGGCCATATCGGTTGCTCATCGTGCTCCTCTCGCCTTGCCGAGCCTACCTTGACTGGTCACGGTCGTTAGCTGCTGATGACGTTCACGGCCCGGGCTAAGACGAGGAGCACGGTGAAGCCGGCGATCGCCGACTCGAGCCCCATCGTCGCCTTGGCGCCGAGCGACAGCGGCATCGTGTCTGTGGGGCTGAACGCGATCGAGTTCGTCAGCGAGAAATAGAGGTAGTCCCAGACCTGGGGCCGCCAACCGGCCTGGCCTGGCGGCGTGTCACCACCGTCCTGCGGAAAGAAAAGGTCGGGTGCGGTGCGCGAGCGAGCACGTGCCCGCGCCCCAGGCCCTCCGGCGTCGAACTCCAGAACAGCAGGCCGAATACGATCACGTTTGCGAGCCAGAGTGCGACGGCCGTGAACAGCAGTTCGGCGCCGGTCAGATCGTCAGTGCTCGTCGTGAGCAGACCCGTGACGAGGATCGCGACCGCCGCGAGATTCGCGAGTACGAGGATCCCGAGCAGCACGAGAGCCGCTTTCCGCGAGCGGACGAGGCCGCCCCCTCGCTGGGCAAGCAGTGGATCGATCGCCAGGAGCACTGCCGGAACCGCCACGACGAGCCACGTCCACCAGGGCAGGGTTACGAGCTGCCACTCCTGCATCCCGCTCACGGTGGCAAGGGCGACGAACACGAGGAGCAAAGCAAGCGCCACCGGGCCCGCCTCACGGCGGTCCTCGGCGAGCACGTGGTCCTCGCCCGCCGACATTGGCGTCAGCGTACGACCGTCTTGCAAGTCACAGGAGGCGGCTTACCATCCAGTCGATCCTGCGTCAACGGGGGCGGCGATCTATCCGGCCCAGAGCTGCTTCGCGTCGGTCGTCGTCTGTCTTACGATCAACGGGATCGTGTGCTGCTCGCCCGTAAAGCGACAACAACGCCGGACCGCCGAGGCCGCAGCGGTGGCAGTCTGACGGCGTCGGGCTCGGCCAGGGACGATTAGCAGTGCCCGTCAACCGTTCCTGGGAGTTTGCCCTACTCGCCGAGGCCGAGCCCGGTCGTAGGAACCGGCGGCCGATCGACGCCTACTGCTCGGGGCTGCCGCGCTCGTCGTCGGTCTGGGAGCGGTTGTCGCAGAGTCGGGTGCCGCCCAAGACGACAGCGTCGAGCAGGCCCTCGTAACGGTGCTGGGGTGGGCGCCGGCAATCTGGCAGATCGCCCTGGTGAGCGCGCTCGTCCTCGCGCTGGCGATCATCGCGGACGCGCTCTATCGACGGCGTTGGGCCCTCCTCCGCGATGTGGTCGTCGCTCTGCTCCTCGTCACCGGGCTCGCCAGCGCCCTCGGTCGTGTCGTCGAGGCCGACTGGCTCCCGGTCGAGGCCCACCTGTTCTCGCGCTGGGGCTTCCCGGAGCTGCGCCTTGCGTTCGTCGTCGCTGTCCTCGCCGCCGCCGGCCCGGAGCTCGTCCTCTTCGTCCGGAGGCTCGCGCTGTGGCTGATTCCTTTGGCAGCGTTAGGTACGGTGGCAATCGAGGCCGCATCACCGGCCGATGCCCTCGGTGGGCTAGCGCTCGGCCTCGGTGCCGGTGCTCTCGTGCGTCTGGCGTTTGGATCCGCAGCGGGCGTGCCGCCGACGGCGCGCATCCGCGCCGCGCTGGCGTCGCTCGGAGTCGAGGTGAACGACCTGAGCGCCGCGGAGCGACAGCGGATGGGCGCCGCCGAATACGTTGGCCACGACACGGAGGGTCACGCCCTGAAGGTGCGTGCGCTCGGTCGAGACGCGCAGGACACCCAGCGGCTTGCGCGACGCTGGCGTTCACTTGCCTATCGGGACCCACCGCGGAGCGTTGCGGTAGGACGGCTCGAGCAGGTCGAGCACGAGGCACTCGCGACGCTGATGGCGGCGCAAGCCGGCGTCCGCGTGCCCGAAGTGGTCACCGCCGCACTCGGGCCCGAGGGCGATGCACTCGTCGTCACCAGAGAGCTGAGCGGCGAGGCGCTCGAGCTCTGGGACCCCGATCAGGTGAGCGACGACCTGCTCGAAGACCTCTGGCGGCAGGTGGGACTGCTCCATGCAGCGGGCATCTCCCACGGCAGGCTCAACATGAGCAACGTGGTCCTTGCCGACGAGGGGCCGATGCTGGTCGGCCTGTCGGCCGCGACCCTCGGCGCACCTCAGTCGGCTCTCGACATGGACGTAGCCGAGATCCTCGTCGCGTCGGCCGTGCTCGTCGGCTCCGAGCGCGCCTTGCGCAAAGCAGTCGATGGAGGCTGGGGTGACGCCGTCGCCCGCGTGCTGCCGTACCTCCAGCGCGCCGCGCTGACTCCACATCTTCGCGATCTCGCACGCACCCACGAGGTCTGGCTCAAGGACCTGCGAACAGCCGCCGCGGCTGCCACCGGCCAGGAGGTGCCCGAGATCGCGCCGCTGCGCCGGATTCGCGTCAAGGACGTCGCGCTCATGGTGGCGCTCGTCTTCGCGGCGTACCTGGTGATCAGCCAGCTCGCAGCGATCGGCTTTCGCACGATCGCCGACGAGCTGAGTGAAGCTGATCTCGCATGGGTGGTGCTCGCGCTGATCCTCGCCCAGACGGCGTTCATCGGCTTGGCCGTGTCGGTGAGAGGTGCTGTGCGGACGCCCCTGGCCTTGCTGCCGTGTGTCGTGCTGCAGTCGGCGATCAAGTTCGTCAACCTGACTGTGCCCAGCTCAGCAGGTCGAATCGGGATGAACCTCCGCTTCCTCCAGCAGATGGGTGTGCCTCGCGGGGAAGCGGTGGCGGCAGGGGCCGTTGACGATGTGTCCGAGGCGATGGTTCAGGCGGGGCTGTTCGCTCTGACGATTCCGTTCGTGAACGTCGATATCGACACGAGTCAGTTCCATGGCGGCGGGCCCGATACCCGTCTCCTCGTCGGCATCGGCGTCGCGCTCCTGATCAGCGCCGTCGTCGTGCTCAGCGTGCCCAAGCTGCACGACAAGGTCGTCCCAGGGGTGAAGAGTGCGCTCTCCGGTCTTTGGAGCGTCGCCCGCGATCGGCGCAAGCGAGTTGAGTTGTTCGGCGGCAATGTGCTGTCGGAGCTCTCGTACGCCCTGGCCCTCGGCGCATCCTGTCTCGCCTACGGCGTCGACCTGAACCTTGCGCAGCTCGTCTTCATCAACACGTCGGCCTCGGTCCTCTCGAGCCTGATCCCCGTGCCGGGAGGCATTGGCGCTGCGGAGGCGGCCCTCTCAGCTGGCCTGATTGCCTTGGGCGTAGACGAGTCGACGGCATTCGCCATCGCGATCACCCAGCGCCTGTGCACGTTCTACCTGCCGCCGATCTGGGGCTATCTCGCGCTGCGGTGGCTCGGTCGCAAGGGATATGTCTGACGCGTCCTGATGGGCCCTCGGCGGGCGATGAGTAGGATCGCCGCTCATGAACGACCGGCGCGGACTGAAGATCATCGCGATCATCCTGCTCGTCCTGATGTTCCCGGTCGTGCTCGCGATCCCGCTGGCCATCTTCGTCCACCCGTCGTTCCTGCTCCTGCTGCTCGTGCTCGCGTTCGCGATCCCGGTCATCCGCGCCGCCAAGCGGTAACCGGCACCTTCAAGTAACAAGTTGTTACTTGGCAAGACGGCGCTAGAGTCGCCGTGTGGGCAAGGCGTCGGACTGGCTGCGCGAGGAGCGCCGCAAGGTGCTCGGCGACTGGGTGGCCGTCTGCCTCCGCTGCGGCGCCGCTCAGCGGTACTTCGAGGAGTCGGAGGACGAGCTGCCTGCCACGTGCTCGGCCTGCGGCGGCGAGCTGCTGGCACGCTGTCCGGCCTGCGACGCCCGGTTCTCGTCGGCCTTCGCAGTGGATTGCGAGGCATGTGGCGCCCCGCTCCGCCCCGACGAGCAATTCGGCATCCCGATTCGCAAATCGTCGTAGGATCTGCGGGACGTCGAGTTAAGGAGGGATCGTGAGCGAAGCGACGTACGACTCCGCGGAGACCGCGCGGATGGTGTCCAAGGCCTGGTGGGTCTTCCTGATCGCCGGGATTCTCTGGCTGATCATGAGTCTCATCGTCTTCCGCATGGAGCTGACGACGGTGTACGCGATCTCCATCCTCTTCGGCGTCATCGCGATCGCGGCCGGCATCGACGAATTCATCTCCGTCGGGGCCGTCCACGGTGGCTGGCGATGGCTCCACGGCTTCCTGGGCGTGATCTTCGTCATCGCCGGGATCGTGGCGCTCGCGAACCCGGAGTGGACGTTCCTCGCACTCGCCTCGATCATCGGCTGGTGGTTCCTGTTCAAGGGCATCTTCGACCTCATCGTCGCTTTCTCCACGAAGCGCGTGAACGAGCTCTGGTGGATCACGCTCATCGTCGGCCTGATCGAGCTCGGGCTTGCCTTCTGGGTGGCCGGCAACTTCCACGAGCAGGTGATTCTGCTCGTCGTCTACGTCGGCGTCCTCTGCCTGAGCAAGGGCATCACGGACCTCCTGCTCGCCTTCCGCCTGCGCGGGCTGCGTTAGGGTCAGTGTCATGAACGCGGCTCCTTCGCTCCCCCGCTGGCGCCGGATCACGATCTGGGTGCTGATCGTGCTCGCGGGGCTGATCGGCCTCGTCTCTGCGCTGACGATCTGGGCACAGCGGCAGGCGCTCGAGACCGACCAAGTGGGTGGCAACGAGCTCCCGGCTGCTCGAGGACGACGAGATCCGCGGCGCTCTCTCCCTCTACCTCGTCGACCAGCTGTACGCAGAACGTCGACGTGGCGGCCGAGCTCCAGGAGTCGCTGCCTCCGGCTGTGAAGCCGCTCGCGGCGCCGATCGCAGGTGGCCTGCGCGAGCTCTCCGTGCGCGCGGCCGACAATCTCCTCAGCCGCCCGGCCGTGCAGACGCTGTGGGAGGAGGCGAACCGCCGGGCGCACGAGGCCTTCATCCGCATCGTCGACGACGAGGGTGAGTTCCTCCAGACCGCAGAGGGTGAGGTTGTGCTCGACCTGCAGCCGCTCGTCCAGCAGTTGGCCGACCGCATAGGCCTGACCGAGGCAGAGGTCGAGGAGCGTCTCGGTCCTGAGGCGGGCCGCATCGTGATCATGGAGTCGGATCAGCTGGGCACGGTGCAGACGGCCGTGGAGCTGATCCGCAAGCTGTCCGTCTGGCTCGCGATCGCGATCGTCGTGCTGTTCGCCATCGCCGTCTACCTCGCGCAGGGCCGGCGGCGGGAGACGCTCCGCGCTGTAGGCATCACGTTTGTCGTCGTCGGTGCATTGCTGCTGGTCATCCGCCGCCTCGCGGGGAACTGGATCGTGGACGCTCTCGCGAGCGGCGAGTCCGTACGAGACTCTGCGTCGAACGCGTGGTTCATCGGCACCGACCTGCTGGCCGGCATCGCCTGGACAGCGATCGCCTACGGCGCGATCGTCATCCTCGCCGCGTGGATCGCGGGGCCGTCGCGGCCCGCCGTTTGGGTGCGGCAGCGGTTGACGCCCACCCTCCGCGACCGTCCGGGGCTCGTATATGCGGTCGTGGGCCTGCTGTACCTGCTCGTCGTCGCCTGGGGCCCGACGCCCGCCTTCCGGCAGCCGTGGTCGATCCTCATCTTCGCCGCCTTGACCGGGCTCGGCGTCGAGGCGTTCCGCCGGCTCACCGTTCGTGAGGCGATGGTTGCCAGAGCGACTCCCTAGAAGACTTCACATGTCCAGCCGACTCGAGAGGTCGGTGCAGCGATCGGTCGCACGCCGGCGGATTTTTCCCTACCTCGCGGCGGCGACTGTCGGTCTCGCGCTGGTCTCTGGTTTCGTGATGACGCTCGTCGACGAGAAGGACTTCCCCAATTTCGGCATCGCCGTCTGGTGGGCGATCGTCACGCTGGCCACTGTGGGTTACGGCGACGTCGTGCCCACAACGGTGCCCGGGCGTGTCGTGGGCAGCCTCGTGATCGTCCTCGGCGTCACGTTCCTCGCCTTCCTCACGGCAACGGTGACCTCCCTCTTCGTCTCGTCCGATCAGGACGCGGCCAAGAAGCGCGAGCTCGCCGGGCGGGAGGCAGCGGACAAGGAGCTACGTGAGCTCTTGCAACGTCTCGACGAGCGCCTCTCCGCGATCGAGTCGAAGCTCAAGTAGCTAGAAGTCGAGAGCCGCCCCCGGCTCGAGGATCCGAACCTCGACGTCCGGCGTGAGCTCGGCCACGAACCGGGCGAACTCGTGCGGGGGCTCCATATCCGGAGCCCGCCCGAACGGTGCGAGGGTTCCCCAGTGGATGGGCACGGCCAGCCGTGGCTGCAGCAGGCGAACCGCCTCGGCCGCCCGCTCGGGGTCGAGATGCCCCGGGCCGACCTTGGAGCCCCAGCCCGTGACGGGGACAAGAGCGAGGTCGAGCGGCCCAAGCTCGGCGAGGTCGTCGAACAGGTCGGTGTCGCCGGCGAAGTACACGGTTCGTGACCCGGCGATGACGAAGCCGAGCTCCCCGGAAGCGCCGAGCGGGCCGCGGCCTCCGTCGTGCTCTGCATGCACGCCGCGCACGACGAGCCCGCCGATCCTCACCTCCTCGCCCTCGTCGAGTGTCGTGACGTGCGCGAAGCGCTTCCGGCGAAGGAGGCCGCTGACGCCGTTCGGGCAGACGACCGGGAGCTCCTTGCCGAGGCGCTCGAGCGACGGCAGGTCGAGGTGATCCCAGTGCGCGTGCGACAGCAGCACGGCGTCGAGGCCGCGCAACGCGGAGGCGGGCACGCTGCCCACGCGCCGAAGGTGAAGCACGCGCGGACGGAGGACAGGGTCGGTGATCAGGCGTACGCCGTCCAGGTCGATGACGACGGTCGCGTGCCCGACGTAGGTCGCGCGCGCCCATTGGGCAAGCGTACGGCAGCGGTTGTAGGGTCGAGACGCCATGAGCAGCACGCAGTACGGAGAACAGATGACGTGGCAGCCCGAGCGGCCGAAGTTCCACCCGCTTCGCCTTGCCATCTCGTGGCTCGTGGGTGCGGCGGCGCTGCTCGTGGCAGCAGCGATCGTGCCCGGAGTGTCGATCGAGACCTTCTGGGACGCGCTCGTCGTTGCGCTCCTGATCGGGATCCTCAACGCCGTGCTGCCGCCGATCGTGGCCGCCCTCCGGCTGCCGTTCACCGCGCTGCTCGGGTTCGTGCTCGTGCTCGTGCTCGACGCGTTCATGCTCCTGCTGGCCGAAAGGATCAGGCCGGAAGCGATCTCGGTCGACAATTTTGGCTGGGCGTTGCTGGCGGCGCTCGTTGCAGCCGCCGTGGGTGTCGTGCTCGAGGTCGTGTTCGGCACGAACGACGACGACACATACACGTTGAAGGTCGTCCAGCGAGTCGCGAAGAAGCAGGGCGGCGCCACACGCACCGACACGCCCGGCATCGTCTACCTCGAGATCGACGGGCTCGCGCTGCCGGTGCTACGGCGGGCGATGCGCGACGGCAGCGCACCGAACATGGCCCGCTGGATCGCCGAGCAGGGATACGAGCTGACCGCATGGGAGCCGGACCTCTCCTCCCAGACCGGGGCCAGCCAGGCCGGCATCCTCCTCGGCTCGAACCACGACATCCCGGCGTTCCGGTGGGTGGACAAGCCGACCGGCCGGATCATCGCCTGCTCGGGGCCGGACGACTGCACGGAGATCGAGCGCGAGCGGGCGACCGGCATCGGGCTGCTCAAGAACGGCGGCTCCAGCCGCGGCAACCTCCTGTCCGGCGAGGCGGACGAGGTGATCCTCACGGTGAGCCGTATCTCCGAGGAGAAGAAGGCGAACCCGGGCTACCGCGCGTTCTTCGCCAACGGCTTCAACGTTACGCGTTCGCTCGTCCTCTTCGTCTGGGAGATCGTGCTCGAGATCAGCGCCGCACGGCGCGCCGCGCGCCGGGACGTCCGCCCCCGCGGCCACCGGAGCGGCATCTACCCGCTGCTGCGCGCGACGATGTGCGTAGTCGTCCGCGACCTCATCGTCTACGGCGTGCTCACGGACATGATGCGAGGCCGTCCTGCGATCTACGCGACGTTCTCGAGCTACGACGAGGTCGCCCACCACTCCGGGCTCGAGCGCTCTGACACGCTGGAGGCGCTGCGCAAGCTCGACCAGCAGTTCGGCCGCATCGACAACGCCCGCCGCTTCGCGCCGCGCCCGTACGAGATCGTCGTCCTCTCAGACCACGGCCAGACGCAGGGAGCGACGTTCAAGCAGCGCAACGGCTACGGGCTCGACGAGCTGGTCGAACGCTCTCTCACTTCGGGAAGCGTGCAGAACATCAAGGGCGGAGACGAGCAGGCGTCGATGGCGTCGCTGGCCGTCGGGGAGGCCACGGGCTCCGCGCCGAAAGCCGAAGAAGAACGAGGTGGGCGATCGGAAGGTCGTGGTGCTGGGTTCGGGCAACCTCGGCCTCGTCTACCTCATGGACGAGCCGCGGCGCCTCACGCTCGAGGAGATCGAGGAGCGGCACCCGGGCCTGCTGTCTGCCTTGCGCGAGCATCCGCACGTCGGCTGGGTTCTCGTGCGCTCTCGCGAGCACGGCGCGATGGCACTCGGCGGCGGCGGTATCCACTACCTCGAGCAGGGAACGATCGACGGCGACGATCCGCTCGCGGCTTTCGCCCCAACGCCCCACACCACCTGCGACGCACGGACGGCTTCCCGCACGTCGCAGACCTCATGATCGGCAGCTTCTACGACCCCGATCTCGACGAGGGCTGCGCCTTCGAGGAGCTCATCTCGTTCCACGGCGGGCTCGGTGGCCCGCAGACGCAGCCGTTCATCCTTCACCCCGCGCGGCTCGAGGCTCCGGACGAGGAGATCGTCGGCGCCGAGCAGGTGCACGCGGTACTTTCCGCGTGGCGGGCGAAGTTGAACGCCGAACCAGGGTTGTAATCGTCCGCATCGAATCTCATACTCACCCGAAATCAACTGAAGGAGGGCTGCGTGGCTTCGAAAGGCTTCTGGGCAGGCTGGGTGGCGTTTGCCGGCCTGCTACTGATGATTATCGGCGGATCGACTTCTTCCAGGGTCTGGTCGCCGTGATCAGGGACCAGTACTACGTTGTAGGCGACAACGGTGCG
>CAWGEE010000044.1:0-87548 GCA_963821415.1 uncultured Actinomycetes bacterium
TCGTCGATCGTGCTCACGTTCTCCTTGTTCACGTAGCCCGGCAGGCCGCTCGTATCGACCTGCCAGCCGATCTCGTCGATGCGGAAGGTGAGCCCCTCGAGCGTCGTCGGCTGGGCAGTCCCGTGGAACGCATCCCACACCGCCTGCTTCACGCGATCGAGGTTGGAGATCCCGTAGCGGGCCCGCGAGGGATAGCCGACGTGAGGCGGGTCCGTTGGGCGGCTCGGGTTCGGATAGGGATGGATCGCGAGCTGGTCCATGAGCGGCCGCTTGCGCCCGCTCTCCCGGTACGCCTGACCCACATGGCGGAGGAAGGCGAGAGGCTCGTTGGACTCCTTCGTCGATGCGCGGCGGCGAGAGGCCGATGCCGATCACGGTCGCCTGCGGGGCTCGCCCTCTTGATCTCGTCGTAGCACCGTGCGAGCAGCGCCGTGAAGGCCGGAGCGGCCACGTCTCTACCCGTTTCGTCCTTCTGGGGCAGCCAGAAGAGCCGCGTGTTCGGCTCGTTGCCGACGATGAACTCGCGGATGCCCCACTTCTCGACGGTGTGGACCACCTTGCCGGCCCACCCGCAGAAGGCCTGAGGGTCGTGCTTCGACGCGACCTTCGAGTAGAGCGCGAGCGTGACCCGCACGCCGGCGCGCTGGGCGATGGGCGCGGCGCGCTCGAGGAACGGCAGCTCTTCGATGACCTTCGGTTTCGGCGGGGTTCCACGCGAGCGTCCAGCGATTCTGCGTCAGGCCGGCGCCGGACAGGCCGGCGTAGAACGCCGCCCCGCCGTCGTCCGCGTACTTCGACCCGTCGTCCGCGACGCCGTAGGCGATGGACGGCACCGCACGCGGGCTGGCCGAAGCAGACGCCGACAGAGCGGTGCAGACGAGCGCAAGGATCCCGAGCAGCCGCACAAGGCTTCACATCGGCCTCGCGCGAGGCTCATCGCATCCCCAATTTGCCCTGAGGTTACGACCACCAGGAGGGCCTGGCGAAACAGTGACTGTGCCGCCGGAATCACGCTGGAGGCCGCGCTGCGGCGTCCTCGGTCGCCCACGATGAGGAGTACGCGGGCTCCCTGCTGGTTGCATCACAACCTCCAGCGCGCCCCGGCGACGAGCACTGTTCCGCCAGACCCTCCTAGCCCTTCGCCGGAACGTCGCCTGTCCGACGCCTCATGGCCAGGTGATACGCGACGAGCGCAACGACACAGTACGATGACCGCGACGCCGATCAGTCCCCACGGCGTGCCGCCTGTGGGCTCGTCCTGAACGCTCCGGACGAGCGCCTCGACCGTCGCGGCGGGATCCCCCGCGTCGACGGCCTCGCGTCGCGGACGAGCTCTACGAGCCGGTCGTCGCCGATGCGTCGCTCCAGGCACCGAGCTTCGCGCCGACGAGGACGACGAGGGTGCCGTGAGCCTTGCCTCCCGCGCGATCTCTTCGGCGATCGCGTCTCGGCCGCCCGCCAGCTCGCTCGACGCCGAGGCGGGCATAAACGCCACCTTCGGATTGAGCCGACGATGGTCGGGAAGTTGCCCGCCTCGACGTCGCTGACTGCGGCCCCGGGCTCGTACGAGACGGACACGCTGTCGAAGGCTAGGACCGCGCCTCCGATCGCCGTCGCAGGCGTATGCGCGCCGGCCACCGGAGCGCCTGCGAGCGCGACGAGGGCGAGCGCGAGAAGAAGCGGGCCGGCCCTGAGGCCGGCCCGCTTGTCGGAGGTCAGGGCGATCCGGTCGGGCAGTTGTTCCCGACGGCGGGGTTCGGGTCGACGCACTTGATGCGGCCCTGAATGCTCGGGCTGATTCCCGGAGGTGACGCCGCGTCGATGTGGTCGGCGAGCACCTGGTCCATGATGTCCTGCGAAGCGGCACGGCTGAAGAAGTTCGGGTAGCCGTCGCCGCCGCTCGCCATGAAGTCGTTCTCGGCGATCTGGTACTGGACCCCCACCTGCGGTCAGGTCGATCGGCGTGCCGGTGCAGGTCCCGTCCGGCGCCTGCCGAACGGCACCGGTCACGCGACTGCCGGCGGCCGCTTCGACGTTGTAGGTGAAGCACAGCCCCGAGACCTGCGGGAACCGGCCCTGCGCTGCAGGCATCAGGGACACGCCGTTCTCGAGCATCGTCTTGAGCTCGGCGCCGTTCACGGCGAGCGTGACGACGATGTTGCCGAACGGGAGCACGGCGAGCACCTGTCCACGCGTGATCTGGTAAGGCGGCGGCGTGAATGCCGGGCAGAGCCCCGAGCCGCCTCCGGCAGGTGGGCACGTGAGAGCATCCCGGAGACCGCCCGAGTTGGTGATGGCGAACTCCACGCCGATCGACGCGTACTTCGCGCGCATGGCATCGGTCGTGACGTTGCCGACGAGCGACTCGCAAAGCCTGCCGTCCACGCGACCGCAGACGTCGGAGCGGAGGATCTCGACAGTCGAGGTGCCAATGACCGTGCCGAGGATCGGCTGCAACTCCGCGTTGAGCGCGGCGATCCGCGCCTGGATGGCGGGATCGGGCGTCACGCCGATCGTCCACGGCTTGTGGAAATCGGCCGTCTTGTAAACGACGTCGTCCTCGTCCTTGTCGAGAACGATTCGCACGCGCGTGAAGCGCACGCCCTTCGACAGGTTTTCCACGACGAGCGTCCCGTTCGGGCGGGTCGTGAGGACCTGGAAGTTCGTGTGGTCGCCGATGACGACGTCGACGCCTCAGCTGGTCGGCCAGATCGACGAGCGGCCCGGTCGGTTCCGTGAGCGTGCCGGCCGTCGCGCCGTCATGGCCCATGACAACGATGACGTCGTGCTTGTCCTTCAGGTCGTCCACCTCGTCCTGGACGCGGTAGCCGCGTCCGCACTTCGAACGGGTCGAATGCACCTGGGAACACGAGTGTCTCCGCGTCCTCGTTCGTGAATCCCACGACGCCGAGCTTCCCGCCCCCGATGTTGAAGCTGAGCGACGGCTTCCACTCGGCAGGCGTCTGCCCGTTGGGACGGACGACGTTGGCCGAGGTGTACGGGAACTTCGCCAGCGGGATGAGCGTGTTCCGCAGATAGGCGGAGCCCCGGTCGAAGTTGTGGTTTCCGAGCCCGTCCGCCGAAAAGCCCATGAGGTTCATCAGCTCGATGGTGGGCGTGTCTCCGAAGAAGGCGGAGATCGGCGGTGTCGCGCCGACCGAGTCGCCGGCGGCCACGGTGAAGTTGTCCTTCGTCGCTTCTCCCTGTACCAGTCGAACCACGGCTTCAGGAACGCCGAGCCGCCGATCGAGAACGTGGGGTTGACGGCCCCTCCGCCCCTCAGATTGTCCGCAGTCTCGGTCAGCGGGACCAGCTGTCCGTGGTAGTCGGAGATGTCGAGGATCGTGATCTCCCTGAGATCCTCGCGGTCCTCGAGTATGCGATAGAGGATGGCCCCCCGCGCGTTCTGCGTGCCCGGGATGTCCATCAGAAACGCGATCGTCGGTGCCACGTCGATGGCGCGGACGTCCGCGATTCGCCTGTCTTCGCGAATCCCGTCACCGTACGCGACGAACGTGCCGTGCATGTTCACGTTTCGCTGGATGTTCACGAGGTTCGGGAGATACCCGTGCTGTCCGAAGAACTGGCTGAACGCGATGAGCTGCCCAGGCGTCGACGCGTCGGTCTGGTACGGCGGTCTGAAGACGACAACGACGTCTCCTGACCTGTTCGGGTGCAGGGAGTCGGTGCCGTCGACGTTGCGCAGCTCTTCCTTCTTCATCACCTTCAGCACGACTTGCTGCTGGCCCGGAAGGTTCGGGTCGTCGAGGTTCGTGAAGTAGTTGACGAGGTTGTTGCGGACCGCCTCGTAGTCGGCGGCCGGGACCTGCGGGGCATTGCTGCAGATGGTGGGGGTCGGCGTGCATGGGAACGTTGCCGGGTCTCGCCCGGCGAGGTCGATGTAGAGCTGGGCTGTTCCACCCGCGTAGCAGACCTTGACGAGCGTCGCCGCGACGGCCCGGCAGTTCGAGCCCTGTTCGGGCCCGTACCCGAGATCCTGGAGCGCCTTCGAGACGTTCACGGCGTACCACTGCGGCGCGAAGCCGTGGTCGGAGGAGATAAACGTCGTCGGGTCGTCCCGCATCAGGTCGCGGGCGAGCGCGAGCGTCTCATCCGCCTCCTCGTACGCGGACCGGATGTAGCCCTCGCGGATCGCCGTGCGCCCGTCCGGCACGTTGTCGTTCGTCAGGTCGTCGAAGTACGGGTTCGGGTTGCCGTCCATGTCGGTCGGCGTGATGAGCCCCAGGAACTGGTGCGAGAACTCGTCGGTCACGGGATTGCCGACCGAGAGGAGGTCAGCCTTTACCCCGAGGCCCTGGATGTTGCCCACCGGGTTGACGGCGGGCACGTTGCCGCTTCTGAGGATGTAGCGCAGGTAGCTCCAGTGCGCGTCCTTCCACTTGAGGCCCTGCTCGACGTACGTGTCCTCGTCGACGATCCCGGCCTCGAGCGGCGCGAAGTCCGCGGCGGTCGAGTCGGGAAGCGATGCGCGAGCGTCTGCTCGAAGGCCGCCGAACCCGCGGCGCCCAGCTGGTTGTACGTCGCGTTCGATCGCGCTATCGACGTGAAGTAGAGGCGGAACTGCGTTCCGATCTCGATTGCCTTGAGGTAGAAGCCGGCGGTCTGACCGGCACGGCCGCCGGTGAGAGTTACCTTGACGTCGGCCCAGTCCCCGGCGCGGAGCAGGGCGACCCTCGCATTGCCGTTCTTACCCGCTTCCTGGGGGACGACGATGACGCGGTCGTGTGCCGGCCCGCCGACCGAGTCGTAGATGTAGAGGTCGTAGAAGCGGTCGATGTTGTCGGCCGTCGGGAACGCGGTGTTCGTCAGCTTCAACGTCTCCTGGACAGCAGGCGTCCCGGAGGCCGGGACGTTCGTCCAGCCGACGGCAGGATCGAGGTCGACACGCTGGTACGAGACGCCGAAGGCGTTCGCGCCCTCGGGTTGTCCGGCCAGGTCGTAGTTGAGCAGGATGCCGCGGTTCGAGAAGAACGCGCGGAAGTCGACGAGCGGGCCCTGAAGGTTCGGCGCATACGCTCTCGTGCCGACCCACTCGACCGAGACCGTAGTCTTGCCGGCTCGCTCTGCTGCCTGCTGGATCGTGTCTGCCTGGAGGATTGACGCGCCGAGCGAGGTGCGGTTGTTGAAGTTGCCCTCGCCCGTTCGGTGGAATGTGTTGTTGGTCGAGCCGTGCTCGCTCGGCCACGTTCCGGTCGCGAGCGTGTACCAGCCGACGCCCGTGTTGGGTGGAAAGCCCTGAAGAAGCCCGTTCTGTCCCTTCACGCCGTCGTCCATGAGGTCTTCCATCTCGTCCATTGACCCCGCGTCGGCGTACTTGTCCACGAGGTCGGGGCGCATCCCATCCGCAGCAAAGAGAACGACCTTGTCGGCGAGCGGCTTATCCGTCTCGGTGGCGGCAGTCGCACTTCCTCCGGCTGTCGCGAATACCGTGATCATCGCCGCAATCACGGCAGCGAGAACCCACACAGGCGCGGCCTTGCGTGTCATCGTTCCACTCCCTTTCCCGACGTCACTGACGGCTCGACTCTAACGCGCGACAGGGCATATTGCGGAGCGCGTCACCCAATGCTCACCGAGCTGAAACTGGTCGGTGGCAATGGGGCCGCCTGCGCCTCCGACCGCCGCCGCGGCCGACATGGCGGCCGCGGCTCACGCAGGCTCTCGGAGAACACCGCCCGCCCGAAAGTCGACAGACTTTCGGGCGTAGTAGGCGGAGGGGGAGGGATTTGAACCCCCGCGGGGCTTGCACCCCGAACGGTTTTCGAGACCGCCGCATTCGGCCGCTCTGCCACCCCTCCGCGGCCTGTACAGGGTAGTGGTGAGGCGGAGAAGGAGGGATTCGAACCCTCGACGCAGGAGTTCACCCACGTAACGCCTTAGCAGGGCGCCGCCTTCAGCCACTCGGCCACTTCTCCGCGGACGAGGCAGCATACCGGCGGGCTCGCAGCCGAAGGTGTAGGCTCGCCTCCGTGAGGCTCGCCGTCTGCCTTTCCTCGCTAGTTGTGCTCGCGGTCGTCGCGGGTTGCGGTAGCGACGGCGGTGGAGATCCGGCGGACATCGAGAACAAGCCCTGGCAGCTGACGTCGGCGGCCGGCCTGACGATTCCGGACGGCGTCGTTCCCAGCGCGGCGTTCTCGAACGGCAACGTTTTCGGGACGGCTGGTTGCAACACCTACCGGGCGTCGTACACGCTCGACGGCGACTCGTTGGACATCAGCGAGCCTGCGGGGACCTTGATCGCCTGTCCGCCGCCAGTCGACGAGTTCGAGCGGGCCTATCTCGATGCGCTCGGCCAGGTCGCGACGTGGGAGCTCGACGGCGAAGAGCTCGTGCTTTCCGACTCCGACGGGAACGAGCTGCTGCGCTACGAGGTCGCATCGATCGTCGGAAGCTGGACGGTGACCGGAGTCAACACCGGCGACGCCGTCTCGAGCCCGATCGTCGGCACGGAGCTGACGGCCGTGTTCGGGGACGACGGGTAGCTGACGGGCTCTGCGGGCTGCAACAACTACACGACTTCGTACACCGCCGACGCGGGAGACATCCAGATCGAGCCGCCGGGGTCGACGAGAATGCTCTGCTCCGAGCCCGAGGGCATCATGGAGCAGGAGTCCGCGTACCTCGGCGCGCTCGAAGCGGCTGAGACGTATGGCTTCAACGGGCCGACGATGAGCATGCTCGACGGCGAGGGGAAGACTCTCGTCACGTTCACTCGCGCGCAGCCGTAGCGCTGGTGCGCTAGTCGTGGATGCGGGCGATCAGGCTCTCGCGCTTGATCACCTTGACCTCGATGCCGCCGAGGCGGACGTCGAAGCCTTCGTCCCGCGGGTAAAGCACCTTGTCGCCGGGCTCGATGCCGCCGGCGTCCGAGCCCACGGCAGTGACGATGCCCGTCCGCACGGCGACCGATGACGCCGCCGAGGCGGGGAGGATCAGCCCGGATCGCGTCTCGGTCTCGTCGTTCGACGGCTGGATGACGAGGTACTCGTCGAGCGGCTCGATCGAGACGTCGATGTGCTGGTGCTCTACGGCCATGCCTAAGGATACTCCTAGAGGCGCCCGGCGCGGATGATGCGGTCGAGGAACTGCTGCGTCCGCGGCTGCGTCGGCGCCGAGAAGATCTGCTCGGGCGGGCCCTGCTCGAGGATGACGCCCTCGTCGAGGAAGCAGACCTGCCCGGCGATCTCGCGCGCGAAGGCCATCTCGTGCGTCGCGATGACCATCGTCATGCCGCCCTCGGCCAGCTCGCGGATGACGTCGAGCACCTCGCCGACGAGCTCCGGGTCGAGCGCGCTCGTCACCTCGTCCAGCAACAGCAGCTG
Source organism: uncultured Actinomycetes bacterium (assembly GCA_963821415.1). GTDB lineage: Bacteria > Actinomycetota > Thermoleophilia > Gaiellales > Gaiellaceae > PALSA-612. The sequence continues at coordinate 7,344 of CAWGEE010000044.1, forward strand.
CGGCCTCATCGCCAGCGCTCGCACGATCGCCGCGCGCTGCTGCTGGCCGCCGGAGAGCCGGTCGGGGTACTCGGCGGCCTTGTCGGCGAGACCGAAGCGGGCGAGGAGCTGCGCCGCTCGCGCCTCCGCGTCCGCCTTCGACTCGCCCAGCGCCTTCCTCGGCCCGAGCGTCACGTTGTCGAGAACGCTCATGTGCGGGAAGAGGTTGAAGGCCTGGAAGACGATGCCGATGCCGCGCCGTACGGTGTTGACGTCGACGCCGCGCGCCGTGATCTCGTTGCCGTCCACGAAGATGCGGCCGCTGTCGACCGGCTCGAGCAGGTTCACGCAGCGCAGCAGCGTCGACTTGCCCGAGCCGGAGGCGCCGATCAGGCAGACGACGTCGTGCTCGGCAACTTCGAGGTCGATGCCGCGCAGCACCTCCACCTTGCCGAAGGACTTGTGGACGTCCTCGAGCCGGAGCGCGCTCATATCGCGATCGCGCCCGCTTGGCGGCGTCTGCGGTCGCGCTCGATCAGGTAGTCGGTGAGCCGGGTGAGGGGGATCGTGATGAGGAGGAACATCAGCGCCGTGGCGAGGTAGGGCGTGAAGTTGAACGTCGCGGACGATTCGATCTGCGACTGCCGGAACGCCTCCACGACGCCGATCAACGCCACGAGCGCCGTGTCCTTCTGCAGGCCGATGAAGTCGTTGAGGAGCGGCGGGATCACCCGGCGCACCGCTTGCGGGACGACGACGTAGCGCAGCGACTGGCCGTGCGAGAGGCCGAGCGAGCGCGCGGCGGCGTTCTGGCTCGCGTGCACCGACTCGATGCCCGCGCGGTACACCTCGGACACGTAGGCCGTGTAGACGAGGATCAGCGCCACCGTGCCCCAGACCATCTCCGCGGGCACGCCCCAGAGCAGCTCGGGCTCGGAGACGTAGGCGAGCCCGAGCGCGGGGATGCCGAAGCCGAACAGGTAGATGAGCAGGATCGTCGGGATGCCGCGGAAGACGTCCGAGTAGACGATCGCCATCAAGCGCAGCGGGAAGAAGACGGGGCCGGGGAGGCTGCGCACGACCGCGAGGCCGAGCGCCGTGAAGAGGATCACGACCTCGGCGATGAGGAAGATCTTCACGTTCGTCAGGAACGCGGAGGCGATGTCGGGGAACGACTCGCGGAAGACCTCCCGGTTGAAGAACGCCTCCTTGACCTCCGGCCAGCCCGGCGAGGTGACGACGGCGACGACGAGGACGGTGAAGAAGATCGCCGTCGAGACGAGCGCGATCGCGACGGCACGGCCGCCGGAGCGGCCGCCCGTCAGGCTGCCGACGATCTTCGAGCCGCGGTCTTCTGCCAGAGCGGTGCGGTTAGCCCTTCAGCAGCGGCGCGCCGCCGGCAAGCCATCTCTTCTCGAGCCTGGTCAACGTCCCGTTCGCGCGCATCGCTGCCAGCGCCTGATTCACGCAGGAGTCGAGCGTCGAGCCCTTCTCGAACACCATGCCGAAGCGCTCCTTCGTCCCCTTCGTGGGCAATCGGCCGACGACGGTCGACGTCGGCAACTGCACGCCGGTGATGTAGCCGGTGCTGGGGAAGTCGACCACGAGCCCGTCGATCTGCTTGTTCTTGAGAGCAGTGATCGCGTCGCTGTTCGTGTCGTAGACCTTCGGCTTCTCGGTCGGCTTGATGTACCTCGTGATGTAGTTGTAGCTCGTGGTGCCGATCGCAGCGCCGAGCGTGAAGGGCTTGAGCGCCTTGATGCTCTTCGCCTTCGTGATCGCCGTGCCCTTGATCCCGACCACGGCCTGGTTCACGAAGTAGTACGAGTTCGAGAAGTCCACGGCCCTCGCGCGCACGGGGCTATACGAGACCTGCGCCATGTAGAAGTCGAACGTCTTCTTTCCCGGTGCGTACGACTTCACGAACGGCACCACCTTCCATGTCACCTCCGCCTTCGTGAAGCCGAGCCGCCTGGCCACTTCGTACGCGACGGCGGACTCGTACCCCTGGCCGGAGTACGGGTCGGAAGTCTCGAAGCCATGGCCCGGCTTGCCGCCCCACCAGGGCGGGAAGGCCGGGTTGTCCGTCGCGAGCGTGAGCCCGTCGTCGGAGACGAGGTCGAGGTTCGCCTTCGCGCACTTGCCGGTCAGCCCGGGCTGGGACGGCGCGCTCGTGCCGAGCCCCGCGACGGCGAGGCCGAGGGCGGCGACGGTTCCGAGAACGGCCAGTGTGCGCATGCCACGCTCCTTTTCTCCGCAGGAAGTCGCGAGCGTACCACCGGCCGGAGGGTTCGAGAAACGCTCAAGCACGCGTGGCACGAGGAGGACTTTGCGCGCATCGCAGGCGCGGCTCTGGCGCTGGTGATCATCGGCACGCTCACCTACACGCTCGGCGGCGACTGGAGCATCGTCGACGGCTTCTACTTCGCGATGGCGACGCTCACGACGTCGAGCATCGCGACCCGAAGCTCACGATCGTCGATCCCTGGCTCAAGATCTTCACGGCGTTCTACGTCGTCGGGATCGGCATTCTCGTCGAGGTCGCGCGGCGGCTCGGCGTATCGTTCATCAGGGTGCGACAGCAGGACAAGGAAGCGAAGGCGGCAAAGAAGGCTTCCTGAGCACGACTTCCGCAGCCGACCGGAGACGAGCGTTGGCGGAGGAGATCGCCGGCGCGTACATACGGGATCCACGAGTAGTCGCGGTACTAGTGGGGGGCTCGGCGGCCCGCGGCCACGCCGACCGCTACTCGGACATCGAGCTGTTCGTCGTGTGGACCGAGCCGCCCACCGAAGACGATCGCGCCGCGGCGATCTCCGCCGCCGGCGGCGATCTCGTCACGCTCTATCCCGTCGAGGACGGCGTGTGGTCTGACGCGTGGAAGATCGGCCGCCGCGACGGCGTGCCCTTCACCGGCATCGAGGTGGACATGAGCCACTGCCTCGTGGAGACGGTCGAGCAGACGCTTCGTGACGTGCTCGAAGGATGCGATCCCGACCCCGTGAAGCAGCTCGCGGTCGGCGGGATCCTCCACGCGATCCCGCTGCACGGCGAGCAGCCTCGTCGAGCGCTGGCAGCAGCGCGCGGCGCGCTATCCGGACGGCCTTCGCCTGGCCGTCGTCCGTGCCCACGCGCAGATCGAAGGCCTCTGGCGGCTCGATGCCTACGCCGCTCGCGACAACCCGGTGGCCGGCTACCAGGTGCTCACAGCGGCTCACGAGGATCTCCTCCACGTGCTGCTCGGGTTGAACCGGACGTACTACTCGGGATTCAAGTCGCTGACTGCCGTTGTCCAGCGACCTTCGGATCGCACCGCAGGATCTCCTCGAGCGAATGCGTGCCTCGTACCCACTGGAGGCGGGTCGGAGCAAGGCGATGCTGACGGCGCTCGTCGAGGAGACGCACGATCTCGTCGAGGAGCAGCTCCCCGAGATCGACGTCGAGCGGCTGCGGGAGATCCTCCGGTACGACCGCCCGCTGTGGGAGTAGCTACTCTCTCTGGGATGACCCGCGCGACGGCAGTCTCCTTCCCGTTTTATGCGTACGTCGCGCGCGGCTCTACCTGCGCTAGTCGGCCTGCCCGCTCCGCCGTGGCCGGCTAGGCGCCATAGGCGGAGCGACCAGTCCCATCCATGTCGTCGAGGAAGGAGAGCGGCGTGACTGCAGATTCGGCCAGCGACCCCCGTCTGATTCAGCTCAGAAGAGAGATCTCGGACACTGACCGGGCCGTGGTGGAGCTCGTCAACAAGCGGCTCAAGCTGGTGGCCACGATCAAGGACTACAAGGCCCGCCGAGGGATGGACTTCGTCGATCCCGACCGGGAGCGTTGGATGCGGAAGTACCTCCACTGGGCGAACCGCGGGCCGCTCTCGGCTGCGGGCCTGGACGAGCTCTTCCAGGAGATCCTCGACCTGACCAAGCGGGAGGTTGCGCGGCTCGAGGCAGATGAGCGTCAGGCGTCCGGGGTGTGAGCGAGCCCCCGCGGCTTCGGCTCGCCGTCGTCGGCACCGGGCTGATTGGTGCGTCGGTCGGGCTCGCTGCCAAGCGCGCCGGTAACGCGGGAGTCGCGGGCTTCGACGCCGACGAGCGTTCGCTGGCGCAGGCGGTCGAGCGAGGGGCGGTCGACGTGCCGTGCCGGTCGATGTCGGACGCTGTGGACGGCGCGGACATCGTGTGCGTGGCCGTGCCGGTGGTGCAGGCTCCCGTGGTCGTCTCCTCCGTCCTCTCGGCAGCGGACGAGCGCTGCACGGTGACGGACGTCGGCTCGACGAAGGCGTCTGTGTGCGTCGCTGCGGCAGGCTCGCCGCGGTTCGTCGGCGGCCACCCCGTGTGCGGGTCCGAGGCGAGTGGCGCCCCGCACGCGAGCGCGGAGCTCTTCGACGGAGCGACATGGTTCCTCACTCCGCTCGCGGAGACGGACCCGGCGAGCTACCGGCGTGTCCACGCGTTCGTGCTCGAGCTAGGCGCCACACCGGTGGCTATCGACTCGGGCGCGCACGACCGGCTGGTCGCCCTGACGAGCCATCTGCCTCACGCGCTGGCCAACCTGGTCGTGAACCAGGCGGGGGCCGCGAGCATCGAGGGGCATGATCCGCTCGCGGCGGCGGGTGGGTCGCTGCGCGACGTGTCCCGCGTCGCCGGCGCCAATCCGCAGATCTGGGTCGACATCTTCCTCGACAACCGCGACGAGCTACTCACCGCGCTCGCCGACCACCGCCGGGCGGTCGAGCACGTGGAGGCAGCTCTCGAGGCTCGTGATGGGGAGCTGCTCGGGCGGTGGATCGACGAAGCTGCCGGCAACCGCCGTCGGGTGCTGCGGGCAGCGTACGCCGCCGACCCGGGCGACCTCTATCGCGTACGGGCCCACGTGCCGGACGCGCCGGGAGTTCTCGCCTCGGTCACGCAGGCGCTCGGTGCGGAGCGCATCAACATCGAGGACTTCGAGCTCCACCACCTCTCGCCGGAGCGCGGCGGCGTGCTCGGAATCCTCGTAGCCGGTAAGGCGCAGGCGGCACGCGCAGGGGCATTGCTGGAAGGTCTGGGCTACGGCGTCATCGTCAGCCCGGCTGCCTCTGCCCCGGACGGCTAGGCTCGCCCGCCCTCCAGCGGCAGCCCCGCCGCCGTCCACTCGTCCTTGCCGCCGGGGTAGTGGCGGACGTTGCGGTAGCCGAGCTCCAGCAGCCGCTTCCCGACTTCCACCGACGCATCGCACGTAGGGCTCGTGCAGTACACGACGATCTCGCTCTCCCGGTCGGGGATGCGGCGAGGCGCACGCTCGTCGACAGACGCGGGCGGGATGTTGATCGCGCCGGGGAGGTGCGACGCGGCGAAGGAGATCGGCGGCAGCGCGTCGACGAGCACGACGCTCGTCGCCGCGCTCGAGCGCCTCGCAGAGCTGGTCGCGATCGACGGTCTGCATCAGACGACGAAGGCGTGACGCCAGCGGCGGATGATGCGCCACTGGATGAAGACGATCAGCAGCGTGGCGACGAACATGATCACGGTGGCGGCGGCAGCGTAGCCGTAGCGGAGGTACTCGAACGCCTTCGCGGTAGACGAAGAGCGGCAGGTACGTCGTCGAGTACGGAGGCGGGCCGCCCTCGGTGACGATCAGCGCCGGCACGAAGTTCGCCTGGAGGCTGAAGATCGTGTCGCGGAAGGTGAGGAGCAGCAGCGTCGGCGCCATCACCGGCAGCGTCAGCCGCCAGAAGACGTACAGCGGCTTCGCGTTCTCCACCTCGGAGAGCTCGTACAGCTCGGGTGGGATGCTCATGCGCGTCGCGAGCAGCACGATGAAGCCCTCGCCGATGACGAAGAGGCTCATGATGATCACCGCCGCCTGGGCCGCGTTCGGGTCGGTCAGCCACAGCTGCGGGTTGAGGCCGATCCAGCCGAGGAAGATGTTGATCGGGCCGTAGAACGGGTTGAAGAGCCACAGCCACAGGAGCGCGTAGGCGACGTCGGGGATGATCGTCGGCAGGTACGCGGACGTCCGGTACGTGCCCGACCCCGCGGAAGCGCTTGTGCAGCAGCAGCGCGAGGAAGAGCGCGCCCACGATCCGGAGCGGCACCGCGAACGCGATGTAGACGAGCGAGTTGCGAAGCGCTTTCCGGAAGATCTCGTCGTCGATCAGCTCCTTGAAGTTGTCGAGCCAGATCCACTGCGGAGACGTGATGAGGTCCTAGTCGAAGAGGGCGAGGCCGAACGTGATGACTCCCGGCACGAGGACCAGCGCGGCGAGCCCAAGAGGTACGGCGCGAGCATCGCCCACGAGCCGAACCGCTCGGACTTGAGGAAGTCCCGCATCAGCGGTAGACGGCCGCGCCCGTCTCGGCATCGAAGAGGTAGAGGCGTCCCGGCGCCTGGCGGATACGCACCGTTGTCCCCACGGGAGGACGGATGTCCGGCCCGGCCCGCACCACGATCGTGTGCCCCGCCGCTTCGACGTGGAGGAACGTCTCGTTGCCCGCCTCCTCCATGACCTGCACCTCGGCGGGAGCTCCCTCCGCCGAGCCGTCCAGGCTGACGAGCACCTGCTCCGGGCGGATGCCGAGCTCGAGCTTCTGCGAGCCGAGGTTCGCGTGGCCGAGGACGAACGGCCCCGCGTGGTACACGCCCTCCACGTTCTCGAGGGGCAGGACGTTCATGGCCGGGCTGCCGATGAACGTGCCCACGAAGCGATTGACCGGGCGGCGGTAGATCTCGGTCGGCGTCGCCACCTGCTGGAGCACGCCCTCGTTGAGCACGGCCACGCGATCGCCGAGCGTGAGCGCCTCCACCTGGTCGTGCGTGACGTAGATCATGGTCGCGCCCAGCCGCTGGTGGAGCTGCTTCAGCTCGGCGCGCATGCGCACGCGCAGCTGGGCGTCGAGGTTGGAGAGCGGCTCGTCGAGGAGGTAGACGTCCGGCCTGCGGACGAGCGCTCGGGCGAGGGCGACGCGCTGCCGCTCGCCTCCGGAGAGCTGGTACGGGTGTCGCTCGAAGAGATGCGCGCAGCCCACCAGCTCGGCGGCGCCCTGCACGCGCCGCTGCATCGTCTGCTTCGGGACGCGGCGGGCGGCGAGGCCGAAGCCGATGTTCTCCTTGACCGTGAGGTGCGGGAAGAGCGCGTAGCTCTGGAAGACCATCGAGACGTTGCGCTTGCCGGCCGGCACCTTCGTCACATCGCGCCCGCCGATCGAGATCGTCCCTTTGGTGACTTCCTCCAGGCCCGCGGCCGACCGCAGCGCCGTGCTCTTCCCGCATCCGGACGGCCCCACGATCGTGATCAGCTCTCCGTCCGGGACCTCGAGGTCCAGGCCCCGAAGGGCCTGGACCTCACCGTACTCCTTCCAGACGTCGGCGAATGAAAGGCTCGCCACGTCTCGTTTCGCTACTTCTTCGCGCGGGCGAAGAGCGCCGTCGGTCTTCGCCTCCAGCTCCTTCGCGACCTTGGCCGCGCTGACGCCGGGGAGGTACATGTACTGCTCGAGGATCGACCCCGTCGCGTCCTCGATCTCCGGCCACGTGGAGACGTTGGGCAGTGCCCGGATCACGGGGATCGTGTCGAGGAAGATCTTCGAGTGCTTCGGCTTGGCGTTCGGGTTGAGGAACGCCCTCGAGTTGGCGACCTTCTTCAGCGACGGCACCGTGCGGCCCGTGCGCGCGATCACCGGGGCGCCCTTGGGCCCGACCGCGTACTCGACGAACTTCCAGGCCTCGTTCTTCACCTTCGACGCCTTGGCCATGCAGTAGGCGTCGGAGTGGAGGATGCCGGCCTGCTTCTTGAACTTCGGCAGGGACGCGATGTCCCAGTCGAAGCTCTTGATCGTGCGGAACGCCGGCGTCGAGCGGCGGGACGAGAGGATCATCGCGAGGCGACCGTTCTGGAAGCGTGTCTCGTCATCCTCCGCCTCGATCTCGGCGTCACCGGGGTCACGCCGTAGACCGTGTGGAGCTTCAGGAACTCTCTCAGCGCTCCCTGCGCAGCCGGCGTGCTCATCGTCAGGCGCGTCGGGTTCTTGTCGTTGTTGACGATGTTGCCGCCGTTCGACCAGACGAACGGAGCGACGCGAATGATCGATGCCTCGACGCCGAGGCCGTACTCGTCGATCTTGCCGTCGCCGTTCTTGTCCTTCGTGAGCTTCTTCGCGGCGGCGACCATCTGGCTTCCAGGTCCAGCCCGCCTTCGGCGCTTTGACCTTGCTCGCCTTCAGCAGCTTCTTGTTGTAGTAGACGACGAGGCTCGAGATGTTCTGCGGCTGGCACGTGAGCGTCCCGTCGAACTTGAACGCGTCGAGCGCCTGCTTGTAGAAGTCCTTCTGGCGGAAGAGCTTCGACGAGTTGACGCGCGACTGGATGGGCTCGAGCACGCCCCTGGCTGCGAACTGTGCGTAGAAGCGGTAGTTGAGCAGGAACAGGTCGGGCGGCGTGCCGCCCGCGAACGACGTCGAGAGGCGGGCCAGGAGGTCGCTCCGGTCCGACGCCTCGATCAGCTTGACGTCGATGTCCTTGTTCTGCTTCTCGAAGCTCGAGACGAGCGTTCGGTAGGCCTTGATCTCCTCCGGCTCACCGAACGTCATGAACGACACCGTCGTCGCCGCTGCGGCGGACGGCGAGCGATCGCCCGCGCTCACGTCCACGGCGAGCAGTGCTGCTGCTGCCGCGAGCGAGAGGACGAGCGTCGCTGCGATGGTGCTGCGCTTCATAAACCTCCCCCTTCGTAGGTGTCAGCGACCGAGCCAGCCGGCGCCATGGTACTGCTGCAGAAAGTACCTTTGCAGGAACAGGAACGCGATCAGGATCGGCGCCGTGGCGACCACCGCTCCGGCGAGCAGCAGCGGGAAGTCCTGCCGGTCGACGACGGCGAGCGAGCGTAATCCGAGCGGCACCGTGAACATCCGCTCGTCGAAGATGAAGATCAGCGGGTCGAGGAAGTTGCCCCAGGTGACGGCGAAGGCGAGCACGGCGACCGCCACGGTGACCGGGCGGACGAGCGGCATCGCCACATGCCGCCACGTCGCGTACGGGCTCATGCCCTCCAGCCGCGCCGCCTCGAAGAGCTCCTGCGGCAGTCTCCGGAAGCCCCAGTAGAAGAGCAGCACGTAGAACGGCGATGTGCCGATCAGCGCCGGCGCGATCAGCGGCCAGTACGTGTTGATCATCCCCAGGTACTTGAACATCACGAAGCGTCGGCACGAGCAGCGCGGTGATCGGGACCATCAGCGCGACGAGCGACGCCGCGATCAGGAAGCCGGCCGCGCGCCGCGAGACCCGCGTCATCGCGAAGCCGGCCCAGGAGGCAACGAGCACGGTCAGCGGCACGGCGACCGCGACCACGTAGAGCGAGTTGAGCGTGTACCAGGGGATGTCGACCTTGTCGAATGCCCGCGGGTAGTTGTCGAACGCGAGCGGCGGGGGCACGAGCTCGGGCGTGGTCGGCGGCGGCAGGCCGGCCTTGCGCAGCGAGCCGGAGAGCATGAAGAAGAGCGGCAGCAGGAAGACGAGCGCCATCAGCGCGGCCGGCAGATGCCGCCAGCCGCCGCGCGCGATCGTGGATGCCTTCTTGCGCCGGGCCATCGCGGGAGGAGGCATCGTACGCCGCTAGGGTCCCGGACGTGGCAGCGCCTGCCGTGGAGCTCGAGGTGGAGGGGCGCGTGGTGCGCGTCTCCAACCCGGACAAGGTCTACTTCCGCAAGCGGAAGGAGACGAAGCTCGATCTCGTGCAGTACTACCTCTCCGTCGGCGACGGCATCGTCCGCGCGCTTCGCGACCGGCCGACATACCTCAAGCGGCACCCGGACGGGGCAGCCACCGATCCGATCTACCAGAAGCGCGTCCCCGAGAAGCGCCCCGAGTGGATCGAGACGGTGCGCGTCACCTTTCCCTCCGGGCGGCATGCCGATGCGCTCTGCGTGACGGAGGTGGCGCAGGTGATGTGGGCGGCCAACCTCGCCACGCTCGACTTCCATCCCTGGCCTGCGCGGCGCCCGGATGTCGAGCACGCGGACGAGCTCCGCATCGACATCGACCCGCAGCCGGGCACCGGATTCAAGAAGGGGAAGCAGGTCGCCGCGCTCGTGCACGAGGTGCTCTCGGAGATCGGCTACACGGGCTGGCCCAAGACGTCGGGCAACCGCGGCATCCACGTCGCGTGCCGGATCGAGCCGAACTGGGACTTCCCGGTCGTGCGCAGGGCGGCGCTCGCCTTCGCGCGCGAGGTCGAGCGGCGGGCGCCGAAGCTCGTGACGACGGCCTGGTGGAAGGAGGAGCGCGGCCGGCGCGTCTTCATCGACTACAACCAGAACGCCAGAGACCGGACGATCGCCTCGGCGTACTCGGTACGCGCGCGGCAGGACGCCACCATCTCGGCTCCGGTCACCTGGGACGAGCTGCCGGGCGTGGAGACCGAGGACTTCACGCTGGCGACGATGCCGAAGCGCTTCGCGAAGCTCGGCGACGTGCAGGCCGGGATCGACGACGCTGTCTGCGACCTCCGCGTGCTACTGGAGTGGGTGGAGCGCGACGAGGCGGCGGGAGAAGGCGAGGCGCCGTACCCGCCGCACTTCCCGAAGATGCCGGGCGAGCCCCGCCGCGTGCAGCCTTCGAAGAAGAGGGCTGACTAGAAGGCGTCGATTCGGGGTAGTCCTCGGGCATGTTCAAGAAGCGATATGCAGCCCTTGGCTGGCTCACCTGGGTCGTCGGCAAGCAGTACGCGAAGCGCAGGCTGAAGCTCCGCTAGGCACCGTCATGTAAAGCGAGCTTGACATCCGAGAGGTGTCAAGCTAGCTTTACATCATGAAGAACGAGATCCGGGCGCTTCGTGCCGAACGCGAGCTATCGCAGGCTGAGCTCGCCCAGGCGGTGGACGTTTCTCGTCAGACGATCAACGCGATCGAGACCGAGCGCTACACGCCGTCGCTGCCGCTTGCGATGGCACTCGCCCGGTTCTTCGACCGAACCGTGGAGGAGGTTTTCGACAATGGCTCTGACTAGGACTCGCTGGTGGCTGCCGCTCTTCTCGTTGTTCCTGGGCGTGCTGTGTCTGGCCGCGTTCTGGATCGGCGACGACCTGGGCATGGGTCTCTTCGCCCTTGGCGTGATGGCTGGCGCTGGGTTGCTACTGCTCGTCGGCGGGCGCTTCGAGATGGTGCGCGGCCTGCGGGGCGACGGACGCGACGAGTACTGGGAGCGGATGGACGTGCACGCCAGCTATCTCGCCGGCATGGCCACGATCGGGCTGATCATCGCCCTATGCCTGTGGGAGTGGGCGCACGGACGCAGTGGCACGCCCTACGTGCAGCTCGGCGCGATCTCCGGCGTCGCGTACATCGCTGCCCTCGCCGCGCTGCGGCTCAGGGGCTGAGCAGGGAGTCGACGGAGTCGGAGCGCCGGCGGGGCGGGCGCAGCTGCGCCACGTGCACTGCTCCGGCTCCTTGTCGTCGCGGAAGCGAAGAAACCGCGTGCCGTGGCGGATGCGGTGCTTCTCGACCTTGTCGTACCGGACCTCGACCACGAGCTCCGGCCTGAGCGCCGACTCCGCGAGCTCCCCGTGCCCCACCGGTTCGGCTCCGAGAAGCCGCGCTCTGGAGCGCCCTTCAACAACGGCTTCACGAGCTCGAGCGTCATGTCGTGCCGTGAAGCCGCGACGGCGCAGGACCCGACGTAATGCAGCTCGCCCTTGTCGTAGAGACCGAGAAGCAGCGTGGCGAGCCGCGTCGGCTTCTCCTTCCAGCGGACGCCGACGACGACGCAGTCCGCTGTCTTCTCGGGCTTGACCTTGACGACGCCGTCGCGTGAGCCGGGGAGATACGGCAGGTCGCGCCGCTTGGCGACGACTCCGTCGAGGCCGATCGCCTCGAACCGCTCGAGCCACTCCACAGCCTCGGCCGGATCGCGCGTGGCAGGGGAGAGCTCGAAGCGCTTTGCCACTCGCCCCAGCTTCGTCCGGCGCTTCGCGAGCGGCTCCTTCCACACTGTCTCGCCCTTCCAGACGAGGACGTCGAAGGCGATGAAGCGCGCCGGGATCTCGGCCGACAGCTTTCGCACACGGCTCTCCGCCGGATGCAGCCGCATCTGCATGGCATCGAAGTCGAGCACGCCCTTGCGCTCGATCACGATCTCCCCGTCGAGCGCGGACTTCGGCGGCAGGAGCTTCGCGAGGGGCTCGAGCTCGGGGAAGTAGCGGAGCAGCGGCCGCGCGTTCCGCGACCAGAGCCGAAGGTCGCCGCTCGCGTTCTCGAGCAGGCCGCGGAAGCCGTCCCACTTCGGTTCGTACTGCCACTCCTTCCCTTCCGGCAGCTCGCGAACGAGCTCCGCCTCCATCGGCGGGAACGGGATCGCGCGGTCGAGGTCACCCGGCCGCTCGACCGGCTCACTCCTCGACGGACGACCGCGCGCACGAGCCATGGTGTGAACCTACCTTGCCCTCCGCAGCTACTACTCTGATAGGTCATGCGACGCGTAGTCGTCACGGGTCTCGGGAGCGATCACGCCTGTGGGCTCGACCGCGCGCGAGACGTGGGACTCCGCCGTTTCCGGTCGCAGCGGGATCGACTTCATCCGCTCGTTCGACGCGAGCGGCTATCCCGTGCGCATCGCAGCGGAGGTCAAGAATTTCGACCCGGCGTCTGTCGTCCCGGTCAAGGAAGCGAGGCGGCTGGACAGGTACGTGCTGCTCGGGCTGGCGGCGGCGCAGGAGGCTGTAGCCGATGCTTCGCTCGACAGGAGCTACGACCCGATGCGCGTGGGCATCCTCTTCGGCTCGGCCATCGGAGGCATCACCGGGATCATGGAGCAGGGCGATGTCCTGCGCGACCGCGGCGGCGACCGGGTGTCGCCGTACTTCATTCCCAGCGTGCTCCCCGACGCCGCCTCAGGTCAGATGGCCATCTCGCTCGGCTTCCGCGGGCCGAACTACGCGCCCGTGTCGGCCTGCGCGACCGGCTCGACGGCAGTGGGGGAGGGGGCGGAGCTGATCCGTCGCGGCGACGCAGACGCCGTCCTCGCTGGGGGCGCCGAGGCGGCTATGCACCCGGTGATCCTCGCCGGCTTCTGTGCGATGCGAGGTCTCGCAGCCGAGGAAGAGCACCCGCCGCGGGCGTCGCGTCCATTCGACGCACTGCGCTCCGGCTTCGTCATGGGGGAGGGCGCCTGCGTGCTCGTGCTGGAGGAGCTGGAGGCCGCTCGCAAGCGCGGTGCGAAGGTCTACGCCGAGATCCTCGGCTACGGAGCGTCGAACGACGCGTACCACCTGGCTCAGCCCGAGCCGGAGGCGACCGGCGTCGCGGAGATGATGCGCCGGGCGCTCGAGCGGGCGGAGGTCGGGCCCGAGCGCGTCGGGTACATCAACGCGCACGGGACGTCGACGCCGCTCGGGGACGCCGCCGAGACGAAGGCGATCAAGGACGTCTTCGGCGATCACGCGTACAAGCTGGCCGTGTCGTCCACGAAGTCCGTCATGGGGCACTGCTTCGGGGCGGCCGGCGCGATCGAGGCGATGATGTGCGTGCTCGCGATTCACGAGGGCGTGCTGCCGCCGACGATCAACTACGAACACCCCGATCCGGAGTGCGACCTCGACTACGTGCCCAACGAGGCGCGCCGCGTGGAGGTCGATGTGGCACTCTCGAACGCGATGGGGCTCGGCGGCCACAACGCCTGCGTCCTCGTCGGCCGCGTCTAGGACGGGCTAATCGACGAAGGCGGCGAGCTTCCACTCGCCGTCGAGGCCCTTCAGCTTCCGCGTCCCGCGATCCTCGAACGTGAGACCCGTGGCCACGGCAAGCGCACGCGTGAGATCCGAGACGAGGATCTCGTTGGTGCCTGCCGCCGCCATGATGCGGGCGGCCTCGTGCACGGTGACGCCGCGCACGTCATCGCCGACCAGCTCGACCTCGCCGACGTGGACGCCAGCCCGTATGTGGAGATCGTCGTTGTTTGCTCGTGTGCGAATCGCGGCCGCGCAGCGAAGCGCGAGAGCCGGTCCGTCGAACGTCGCAACCACGCCATCCCCGGTTGTCGCCACCTCCCGTCCCCGATAGCGCTCGAGCTCTGCGCGGACCGCCTCGAAGTGTCCCGAGAGGAGCTCGCGCCAGCGCGCGTCGCCCAGTCGGCCCGGCGATCTGCGTCGAGTCCACGAGATCCGTGAACAGCAGCGTGCGAAGGACGCGGCTGTGGATGCCCGTAGGAAAGCCGGCCCAGGCCCGGAGCCCGGCCCACTCGATCTGCACGCACGGCTCGTCGCCGACGGTGAAGCCGTCGTGCCCGGGAGGGATGTCGAAGACGTCGTTGGGGCCGAACTCAGCGGTCGTCCCGTCGCTGAAATCGATCCCGACCCGCCCGGAAAGGACGACGCCGACGTGGCGCGCCTGGCACCACTCTCCGCCTACCTTCGGACGGTTGTGAACCGACCAGCGCCAGCCCGGCTCCGACACCATCATGCCCACGGTCAGGTCGCCGAGGTCGACGAGGCGAGCCTCGATCAAAGGGAACTCGATCACCTCGTCCGGCACGTCGAGGTTTCCGCGGGGCACGTCAGCCATGGGCAGCGAAGATCATGGCAGAACGGTGTCCACGGCCAGTTCGGCCGCCGACCGGAGAACGACGTCTGCCGCGGCGAGTGCGTCCTCATCCGGTGGGTAGTGCGGATTGGGGATCGCGATCACCCGCATGCCCGCCGCCTTCGCCGAGCGGATGCCGGCGTGGGAGTCCTCGACAGCGGTGCAGACCTCGGGAGTGACACCCAGGCGCCGAGCCGCCTCGATGTAGACGTCGGGCGCCGGCTTGCCGCGTGAGACTTCCTCCGACGACACCGTGGCGCGAAAGAACTCGGTCAGCTCTGCCAGCTCGAGCACGACATCGATCAGCTGGCGGTTGGACGAGGAGGCCAGCCCGCACGGGAAGCTGCACGCCATGCGCTCCACCGCCTCCCGCGCGCCTCGGATCAGGGGCATGTGCTCGCGGTAGCGGGCTGCCATCAGCTCGACGACGTCGGCGTTGATCCGTTCGGGACGAACGTCGACGCCGAGCTCGTCGTGGATGTACTGCGACCACTCCGTCGAGCTCATGCCCATCATCGCCCGCTGTGTCTCGTCGTCGTACCGGCCGCCGTGCTCGCGGATGTAGCGCTCGCGAACCTCGTCCCAGATGGGCTCGCTGTCGACGATGACGCCGTCCAGGTCGAAGACGATGGCGTCGACGCTCACGACAGCGCCCGGTATCCGCCGCCGACGTGGACGAGCGGCGGCGCGTCCTCGCCCAGCTCGGCCGCCAGCACCTCGCCCACGAACAGTGTGTGGTCTCCCACCTCGCACTCCGACCAGAGGCGGCATTCGAGCCAGCCGATGGCGCCGGCCAGAAGCGGCGCCCCCTCCGACCCTTCGTGGTGGGCGACGCCGTGCCACATCGCGATCGGCGGCACGCTGCGGGCGAAGTGCTGCGAGAGCCACTCCTGGCCACCCGCCAGCAGGCTGACCGCAAAGCCGCCCGCCTCGCGGAGCAGCTCATGGAGCTGCGCTTGCTTCGCGATCGAGATGCCGACGAGCGGCGGGTCGAGCGACAGCGAGACGAGGGCGCTCACCGTCTGGCCGAGCAGGGTGCCGTCGACGTTCACCGTGACGACGGCGACACCGCTGGGAAAGCGGCGCATGACGTCCCGAAGATCGTCCCCGTCGGGCACGGGCCGATCATAGGCGCGGGACCGAAGAGGGCTACTGCGGCCGGCAGATGGGATCGCCCGCGAGCAGGGTGCGCATGTGAGCGTCCGCACGGCGATCGAACTGAGGGTCGTAGCGCTGGGGCGGCGTCCCCTCCCAGTACGCGTCCGGTGTCACTCCAGGCCCGATGACCGTGGCGCGATAGCGCTTGCCGCGGCCCTCCGGCCGGTTCCCGTGACGGTAGAAGCCGTAGCAGAAGCCCCCCGTCGGCCGGTGCGTGAGAAACGAGTTCTCCCGGTGCCAGCCCTTGCCGTAGGCGGAGTCGCGCGTGTCGACGTAGATGTTGCGCCCGTAGTCGTCGAGAGGCACACCAGCCCGTGTCGAGCGGAAGCCGTAGACGGGCAGCCCGCGGTACGTCAGCGTCCCGTAGAGCTGGTGGAAGCGGCTGTAGGTCCAGCCGTGGTAGATCTCGAGGCGCGGCAGCGGTCCCGACCAGTGCGAGAGCCGCAGCTCCCACGACCCTCGTCCGGGGCCGGAGGCGCCGCCGTAGTTCGCCAGCGTCCGTTGCCAGCTCTGCACCGCCCAGTACGAGCCGTCCGGCGCACGACACGCCGTAACGAGCCACTTGATCGGCGGACGGGCGGGGACGCAGACGTTCGCACCGACCCCTGCGCCACCTGAGTAGTCGATGCGGAACTCGACCTGGGGACGGCCGGATTCGGACGGCAAGGCGTTGATGGCCCCCCAGGCGAGCACATTGCGTGATGCCCCGCCCGCGCGATACGACAGGAGGGCCTTACCGGCCTGGTCGACCTGGAGCCGCACGTTCGTCGCGTCGCGCGCGATGAGCTGTGAACCCCAGGCCGGGCTCGCCGAGCATGCAGCGGCCACAGCTGTTGCAATCGCAAGTCTCATCGCACGCATTGCTTCGGTGTCTGGCGCCAGACGTCTGGCCCGCTTCCAGCGGCACAGGTTACTGTGACTCGCGATGGACCGGCGACGTAGACACGCCGTGAGACGCGGCGCGCTGATGGCGTTCGCATTGCTTGCAGCGCTGGCCGGATACGCCATTGCTGCGCCCCCTGGGCCGCCTCCGAAGCCGGCCGGCGTCCCCGGCGCTCCGCCTCCGGCGTGGATCGAGGCCGGCACGGCGGAGAAGTGGCTCGCGTACTCGACCTACTGCTGGAAGGTCGCGTGCGTGGACTACGTCTCCCCGGAGATGCGCAAGGACCTCCCCGTGCTGAGGATCAGGCGCGGCCAGTCCGTGACGGTGCACCTCGGCTTCATGCCGTCCCGGCTGAGCGTGAGTCAGGGAGACAGGACGAGACGCCTCGCCCCGCGCAGGACGGCGACCTGGCGGCCGGTCGCCGGCGTCGCGTCGATCTTCGCCGTACGAAAGGCGGGCGGCGATGCGAGCTACGCCGTCCGGCTCGAAGTTCGCTAGCGGGTACCCGAACGCGTAGATGGCGGACCCGATCGTCATCGTCGACTACGACCCGGCCTGGCCGCGCGAGTTCGAGTGGGTGCGAGATCGCGCGGCGGCCGCGCTCGGCGACGTCGCACTCGCCATCGAGCACGTCGGCTCCACTGCGGTTCCCGGTCTGGCCGCGAAGCCGGTCGTCGACCTCGTGGTCGTGGTCGAGCCCGACAGGGTGCGGGCGGCGATTCAACGCCTATCCGCGATCGGCTACGTCCCCCGGGGAAGCCAGGGCGTCGAGGGACGGGAGGTATTCGACGTCCCGGAGGGTGAGCCTCGCCATCACCATCACCTGTATGTGTCTCCGACGGACAGCGAGGAGTTGCGCGCGCAACTCGCCTTTCGCGACCGGTTGCGGGCGGACCCGGAGCTTGCCGCGGAGTACGAAGCGCTCAAGCGAGAGCTTGCGGTGAGGTTCCGCGACGACCGGCCGGGCTACACGGAGGCGAAGACCAAATTCGTCACGGCCCACAGCCGCGAGTGAGTGGCTTGCGTACTCCGCCGGGCGAGTGCGGAGCGGGCGGCCAAAAGCACGAAGCCCGGCCGAATGGCCGGGCTTCGTGTGTCTCTGCGGCATGCCTCTACCAGAAGCGCACGACGAGATCGCGCAGATCCTGGGTCACCTGCTGCAGCTGCGCCTGCGCCTGAAGCGCCGGGTTTGGGACGCCGGGGAACAGATCGTCGCCGATCGTCGGGATGAACTGCGGCCGGCGACGAACCTTCGTCGCCTGCTCGTAGTCGTAGGCAAAGCCGATCAGCTCCGGTTCGGCCCAGCGGCCGCCGATGAAGGTGATCCCCAGCGGCAGTCCCGCGTAGAAGCCGGGGAAGATGAATTCCACCGGCCGGAACGTGTCGTAGCCGGCGGGCACCGTGATGTCGGCGTACCCCGACACCGCAGCCGCCGACGACGAGCCCACGAAGTACTCGAAGTGGCCATCGAGGTCACCTTCATCGGGGTTGTCGTTGGTCGGCCACGCCGGGCCGTTGGTCAGCGCGATGATCGCGTCGAGTTCGTTGTCGGCCATGAGCTGGTCGATCGCGTCCTGGACGGGCGGCGTCGTCGCCTCCCGGAGGTCAGCGCAAGCGGCGTCACGGCCGTTCGTCGCCTCGGCAGCCTCGAAGACCGCATCGTTCCACGGGCCCTCGAGCTCGGGATGGGCCTGGTTGAACTCGATCAGCTCGGCGAGGGTCTGCGGGTAGGCCTCGCCGGTGACCGGGTTCGTGCCGTCGACGTACGTCTCGAGATACGTCGCGATATCGGTCTTGAACTCGCACAGGAGCGCTGGGAACTCGTTGGCGGTCGCCGAGAGGTCGATGTCCATGCCCTCGACGACTGTCGCGCCCTGCGCCTCGAGCGCGGCGATCACGTCGGCGAGGATCGGCTCGACGACCGTGCCCACCAGGTCCTTGTCGTAGGTGCCGGCGCGCCAGACGCCGATCCGTGCGCCGTCGAGCGCATCGGCGTCGAGGAACTGGGTGTAGTCGTCGGAGGCGACCTGACCGATGGTCGCGGGATCGTTCGGGTCCTCGCCGGTCGCGGCGCCGAGGAGTACCGCAGCGTCGGTCACGTTGCGGGCCATCGGGCCGGCCGTGTCCTGCTCCGCGCTGATCGGGATGACGCCTGCGCGGCTCCACAACCCGAGTGTCGGCTTGATCCCGACGACGCCGTTGGCGCCGGACGGGCAGACGATCGAGCCATCCGTCTCCGTGCCGACGGCCGCGACCGCGAGATCAGCAGCCGCGACGACGCCGGAGCCGGAGCTCGAGCCGCACGGGTTGCGATCGAGGACGTAGGGCATGTTCGTCTGGCCGCCGATGCCGCTCCAGCCGCTCGACGACGGGCCGGACCGGAAGTTGGCCCACTCGGACAGGTTGGCCTTGCCGATGATGATCGCTCCGGCGGCCTTCAGCTGCGCCGCGATGAACGCGTCGTCGGGCGTGCTCTCGGCGAGTGCCCAGGAGCCGGCTGTCGTCGCCATGCCGGTGGTGTTGACGTTGTCCTTGACGATGATCGGAATCCCGAGCAGCGGCCGGTCGTCCCCGCCACGGCGCGCCGTGTCCGCTGCCCCCGCGTCGGCGAGCGCCGTCGGGCTGACGGTGATGACGGCGTTGAGGGTCGGGTTGAGCGTGCGGATCCGGTCCAGGTAGAACTGGGTCAGCTGTACGGACGTCAGCCGGTTCGCGTCCATCAACTCCTGGAGCTCCGGGATCGTGGTCGAGTCGACGTCGATGCCTCGGACGATGGGCGGTGGGGTGGCCGCGAGGCCGACCGGCGCCGCGGCGCCGGATACTCCGAGAAAGACGGCCAGCAGGGTCGTCACAACAAGGGAACGCCGAAGTCGGCTGCTCATCGCGTGACCTCCATGGGATGGGGGTGGGGTGGAGCTGGACTTCCGTTGCGCCTAGCCCGATCAGCCGCTCGACAAACCCGAGTACGAACACGACGGCGAGGAGCACTCCGGGTGGGATTCGAACCCACGTGGCCCGTACCCGAGCATCTTTCTTACGTCACGCAGCTACGTGATCTGCGGCAGCGAGCATCTCACGGGCGATCGGCTGGAGTCCCACGCGCGTGCCGAGTAGGCCGGTTGAGACCCGCTCGACTACGCCCCATTCCCAGATCGCTTCCTCGTCGAGGCCAGTCTTGCCTGCGAGCCAGCGGGCTCGCTCGCGCAGGTCGCCGTCGAGCGGATCTTCGCGCATGATGATGCCGAGGTCGTATTCGGGTTGAGCGAGTAGACCGTCGGGGTCGACCAGTTTGAATTCGCGTCCGGCTTCGAGCGCGTTCCACTGATGAACGTCGCCGTGAACGAGCACGGCGGTCTCGTCGCGGTGCGCATCGCCGCGGCGCGTCGCGCACGCCAGCGCGTGCTCGACGGCGCGCTCGCTGCACGGGCGGTCGAGTTCCTCCCACATCGCGGCGATGAATTCCCCGAGCCACCGGGCCTTGCTGGCGCCGGTCGGCATACCGCAGTCTGGAGCGCGACGCCAGATCCGCGCCGCGGCGGAGATCAGGATCTCGTGCCGTCGACGGATCGGCAATCGAAGCTCGTAGAGAGGACGACCCAACCTTTCGAGCAGAAGCGCTCCCCGACTGGCGTCGTCCAAGAGTAGGTGCGGACAGCCTTCACCGGCAGCGAGCCGCAGCACCGTTATCTCGCGCACCGCTGCGTTACCGCCGCGCGGGACGATGAGCTTCAACACAGCAGGAGCACCGTCCTCGCAGACGGCCTCGGCCACGAACGCCTCGGTCGAATCACGATAGGCCCGGCCGACCGTGATCCCCCAGTCGACTTCGACGCTGCGGACGAGTGACGGCAGCGCGTCGACCCAAGCGGCTGCCCCAACTGATAGCGCCTTCTCGCGAACAACCTCAGGAATCTCGACCATCGCCTTCAACAGACGCTACCGTCGGTTCGAGGACGCGCAGCCGCTACTCGTGCTCGTTCATGAGCACGCCGCGCAGCTCGGCGAGGCCGATCGCCTCCGATGAGTTTCCGGTGGGCCGACGGTCTATATCCGAGATCACCCGACACACGCAACGAAGGAGACCAGCATGACCGCAACGCCGACGATCGTCGACCGCGAGACCTGGCAGGAGCAGATCGATGCGCTCCGGGTCCGGGAGAAGGCACACACCCGCGAGGGGGACGCGATCGCCGCGGCCCGCCGGCGGTTGCCGATGGTCGAGGTCGACCCGACCACGCCGCTGGTCGGACCGGCCGGCGAGGTCCGCCTGATCGACACCTTCGAGGGACGTACGCAGCTCTTCGCGTCGTACATGATGTGGTACGACGGTGCCCCGGCCGCCGGTCAGTGCGAAGGCTGCACGAAGGACAACGCGCAGGTGCGCGAGCTGTCCTACCTGCACTCGCGCAACGTGACGTTCGCGGTCTTCTGCCAGGGACCGTTCCCGGAGAGCGACCGCTACCGGGAGTTCCTGGGCTGGGAGATGCCGTTTTACTCGGTGCCCGAGACCTCGCGCGATGCGCTCATCTCTGGGCGGCACTTCGGGATGAACGTGTGCTACCTGCGCGACGGCGACCGGGTCTTCGAGACCTACTGGACCACCGGCCGGGGCAACGAGACGATGGGTAGCTCGTACGCGATGCTCGACCAGACCGTCTACGGGCGCCAGGAGTCCTGGGAGGACTCCCCGGAGGGCTGGCCGCGGCTGTACCTCGGCACGCGCAGCGAGCAGATGCGCACCGATGAGCACGGCCGCTCCGTCGGTCGGCCAGGCGGCCGGCCGATCTCGCAATGGCCGCGCCTGGCCGCCGGCCACTCAGACGACCTCGGCTCCACCGCCGTCGCCACCGACACCCATCACTGCCACTAGCCCGCTTGTTTCATGATCCCGTGCGCCAGTCGTGCGCAAGTAAGCACCGACAAACGCGCATCAGGGGGGACGACGGCGGACGCGGGCGGGCGCCGAGTTCCAGGCCGGCGTCGAGATGGGCCGCGAGCTTTCGCTCGACGACGCCGTCGGTCTCGCACTAGACGGCGGCCTACTTGACGAGCTCGCTGGCCTTGAACCCCGCTGGGATCAAGCCGCGCTTGGCGAACGCGTCGAGCCACGGCTGGGCGAGCGCCGGGCGTAGCCGCGTCGCGAACCTCGTACGCGTCATTTCTTCAGCACGCGAAGGAATGGGGACGTACTTGGCGACGATCTTCGCGCTTGCGTCGTCGTTCTTCCTCTGGTTCGCCCAGACGGCGCCGCCTGGATGGCGTTCCGGAAGCGGGCGGCGACGTTCTGCTCGACGTCGGCCCGTGCCACCCAGAACGTCAGCAGGCATCTCTTCGAGCACACGCTTGGAACGGGTACGCGATGTGCTTCGAGCCCTGCTGGAGCGCCATCGTCCGCCACGGCTCGCGACGAGAGCGGCATCGACGGTTCCCTGCGCGAGCGGGCCGAGCATCTGGGCGAACGGGATGATGGTGAACTTGATGTCACCGACGTCGATACCGCTTTTCTCTAGCCATTCGAGGACACCGATCTGGGCGATCGTGTTCGGCGCGTCGAGGGCGATCGTCTTGCCGACGAAGTCGCGGGCCCGGGTGATCGTCTTCCCCTTGGCGGCGACTAGAGCCGAGCTCGGATTCTTAGGGTCGTAGGTCGCCCCCGCCGCAACGACCTTCACGGGAGCGCCTTCGACTTGAGCGCGGCTGCGGCACCGACGTGTGTGGCGATGAACTGCACGTCTCCCGAAAGAAGCGCGGCCACGATCTGGGCGGGGTCGGCGAGGATCGTGAGCTTCGCATCGAGTCCCTGCTTGCGAAACATGCCTCGGTGCTTCGCGTACATCGCCTGGGCGGTGGGCTCGAGCGGGAGCATCGCGATCTCGACCGGCGTCAGCTGGGCCGGGCGGCCGCCCGCCGAACCGGCCGTGACGCCTACTACGGCGCAGAGCAGAAGTACGAGCGCTCTGGTTGTGCGCAGAGACATGGCGGCGGATGGTACCTGGCGGTGCCGTCAGGAAGCTCACCCGGCCACCCGCCGGCGGTAGGGTGCGGCGATGTCGGTGAGCTGGTCGGCGGCGCTGTCGTGGCGGATGCGGCAGCAGCTGCTGAACCCGATCGGCACCGCGCCGGTCGCCGATGTCGTGCGCCGGCTGGGCGCCGTCCCGGCCTCCGCGGCCGAGCTGGCCATCCGGGTCCGGCGCGCCCGGTCCCGGCCGGGCGAGGTGGCCCGCGCCTTGGCCGAGGGGCGGATCATCAAGACGTACGCCTTCCGCGGCGCCACCCACCTGCTGACGCCCGAGGATGGCGGCGCATACCTCGCGCTGCGGGCCGCCAGCCGGATGTGGGAGCTGTCCGGCTGGCAGAGTTTCTACGGCCTGGCGCCCGAGGACTGGCCGTCCCTTCGGAAGGCGGTTCGGGAGGCGCTGGCCGACGGACCGATGACCCGCGACGAGCTCGGAGCCGCAGTCACCGCCCGGCGCACGTTCCGCCACTTGGTTTCCGCCTTCGACGGGTCCGACACGTTGCTCAAACCACTCGCCTGGCAAGGTGATATGAGCTTCGGCCCGCCGCGCGACGGTCGCGCGACCTTCCAGCGCCTCGACACCAACCCGCGTTGGGCCGGCCTGCCCGACCTCGACCGGGCCGGGCAGCAGGCGGTCGAGACGTACTTCCGGGCGTACGGGCCGGCGACCCCCGAACACGTCCACTACTGGCTCGGCGAAGGCCTCGGCGCCGGCCGCAAACGGATCCAATCCTGGATCGCGGACCTCGGAAACCGCCTCGCCAAGGTCGACGTCGACGGCGAACCTGCCTACGTGCTGAGCGAGGATCTCGACGAGCTGACCGCGACGCCCGCGACCAGCGCCGTGCGCCTCCTGCCCGGATACGACCAATGGGTACTCGGCCCGGGCACCGCCGACCCCCACGTTGTCCCGCCGGCCCGGCGGAAGCTCGTCAGCCGCAAGGCCAACCTCGTGATCGCTGGCGGCGCCGTGTCCGGCACCTGGACGCTGACCGATGACGAGGTCGTTACCGCCTGGTTCGCCGAGGCCGGACGCGCTCCGAAGACCGCCCTGGCCGACGAGGTGCAACGGCTTGCCACGATCCTCGACAGACCCCTCCGGACGAGGGTCGAGATGGCCTAGGGGCGGGCGGCGGCGCCGCTCGCCACTGGCCGATGCTCGAACTCCGTCCGGACGGCGCAGCGTGTGTCGCAGATCCTGGCCGTAGGCACCGACACGGGAGCAATGAAGGGGCGACTCTCGCCGCCCCTTCGCGTCGAACTAGTACTCCGAGGTTCAGACCCTTGGGCCTGTCGGCGTCTGTGAGATGTCGTGCAGCATCTGGCCGGAGTCCTTGTCCTTTGCCTCCCTCGCGACGTCAGCCTGCGCGACGATGCCCACGAGCCTGTCGTCCTCGTCGACGACAGGGATCCGGCGAATCTGATGGCTCGCCATACGTTTCAGAGCTTCAGACAAGTCCTCGTCTTGGCCGACCGTGACAAGTTCGCGGCTCGCGACTTCCCGTACCGGCATACCGCGCGGGTCCTTCTCCTCCGCGACTGCCTGGAGGACGATGTCGCGATCCGTGACGATGCCGGTCAACCTCTCACCGTCAAGAATCGGTAGCGAACCGACGTCTTCGCTCTTCATCAGCCGTGCAGCCTCTGAGACCAGCGTCTCCGGGGTGATGCAGCGCGGACTGTCGGTCATGACCTCTCGAACCTTGGTTCCACCCATGATTCCTCCTTTTGAATCGGTGCGTATGCCGCGCTAACGGCGGCGGCCGAACCCAACGCCCCCGAGCGCCAGTACGACGAGCACAATGATGAGTACGAGTAGCCAAATCG
Organism: uncultured Actinomycetes bacterium; assembly: GCA_963821415.1. Lineage (GTDB taxonomy): Bacteria > Actinomycetota > Thermoleophilia > Gaiellales > Gaiellaceae > PALSA-612. Next base: position 31,748 of record CAWGEE010000044.1, read on the forward strand.
GCATATCGTCGATCCTCCTCTTCTCATTCAGGACAGGGCGGTGGTTTGCCCTTTCGCGGTCACTCCTACCCGTGGCGACCGAACGGCCAAACACATCCGGGTGTCCTCAGGCGCTCAGCGGGATCAGCCCCGAACAACTCGACCTCGGACAACGGGGTAGATCCCGTCTGCGCTCGCGGCGGGAACGAATGCGCTGCGCGGTCATGCGCTTTGTTGCTCGTCGCGAGCCAACCTTGATGGAGAACTCGACTCCGAGGCAGTTGATCGTGCTGCCGAATCCAGCGAACTTCGGCCATTCAAGATGTCTCGGAATGTGATGTGGCCGCAGGCTTTGCCGTGGAACGCCTCACCGAAGGCACTCACGGTCGAGCTTGGTGACGATGAGAGTCGAGCGTCCTCTGTGACGATGAACTGGTCAATCCGGTAGATGGAAGGCCCGCGGGTGCGGCGCCGCACCCGCCGCAAACCCGCACCACTCAGCCGGATTCCGCGTAGATACAGGCGGCGGGGGTGGGATTCGAACCCACGGACGCTTGCCCGTCAACGGTTTTCAAGACCGTCCCGTTCGACCGCTCCGGCACCCCGCCGGAGTCACATTGTTACCGGATGCGCTCGGGAGCCCCGAAGGCCTGAAGCACGTCCGGCACGTCGCCCTGGAAGTTCTCGAGGATCGCGAGCGCCATGCGATCGACGGCTGCCGTGCCGTTCAACGTGTGCACGGGCTCGAGGCTGGTCTCTGACCGATAGCGAGCTTCCAGCCTGCGAGCCTGGAAGTCCGTCGTGTTGGAGACCGAAGCGGTCTCCCGATATCGCCCCTGTGACGGGAACCAGATCTCGACGTCGTACGTCTTCGCTGATGCCTTGGACATGTCGCCGGTCGCCAGGACGACGACGCGATATGGCAGACCGAGGGCACTGACGATCTCCTCGGTGTTAGCCAGCAGGTACTCGTGCTCTGCCCACGAGTCCTCGGGCCGGGTGAACACGAACTGCTCGACCTTGTTGAACTGGTGCACGCGGAACATGCCGCTCGTGTCCTTCCCTGCCGCGCCCGCCTCCGACCGGAAGCATGGCGAGAACCCCACGTACCGCAGGGGCAGCGCATCGCCTTCGAGGATCTCGTCGGCGTGCAGCCCGCTCAGCGGGATCTCGGCCGTGCCGGCGAGATAGAGATCCTCGCCGTCGAGCTTGTAGGAGTTGGGATCAGGGGAGGGCAGCCAACCGGTTCCGTAGAGCGCTCTTTCGCGAACGAGCACCGGCGGCAGGACGGGGACGAAACCCTTGACCGTGAGCTGGTCCAGCGCGAAGCGGTACAACGCCAGCGCGAGCAGCGCCGTATCGCCGATCCAGTAGCCGAACCGGGAGCCGGAGACCTGCCCGGCGCGCTCCATGTCGAAGCGGCCGACGTTAGTGTGCTCCCGCGGATCGTCTAGTGACGGGGGCTCGCCTATGCGCCGCACTTCGGTCGCGTCGTCCTCTCCACCCTCGGGCACCGCTCTCGTCGGGCGGGTTGGGCACCTGGTCCCAGAGGTCCTGCCGCTCGCTCTCCGCTGCGGCCAGATCCGAGTCGAGCTGCCGAAGCTCGTCCTTGAGGCGCCTTGCCTCGTCGATCTCCTCGGGCGACGAGGGCTTGCCCAGCCGCTTCTGCTCTGCGCGGATCTCATCGCGGCGCGTGCTCGCCTCGCGCCAGCGCGCGTCGGCTGCGAGCAGCGAGTCGAAGAGCTCGGCGGCGCCTCTCCGAGCGAGCGCGGCGCGGAACGCGTCGGGATCGGAGCGGGCTGCGCGAAGGTCCGCGAGTCATCGCCGTGAGTCTCAAGTCAAGAGGCCTCGATGACTTGCGCCACGCCCTCCTCGTCCACGGAGGGGCAGACATAGTCCGCGACCGCCAGCGCGCGCTCGTGTGCGTTGGCGACGGCGACGCCGTAGCCGGCCCACCCGATCAGCTCGACGTCGTTCTCCCCGTCGCCGAAGGCGACTGTTGCCTCGCGAGCAAAGCCCAATCGCTCGGCGACAAACGCGACCCCCGCGCCCTTCGTAACCGACGGTGCGGCGAACTCGAGGAAGTGGGGAAGAGACTTCGCGATGTAGAGCCGGTCGGCGAACCGCGCCTTCATCACGACCCCGAGCGCGTCCATCTCCTCCGGCTCGCCGACGGTGACGAGCTTCGTCGGCGGCTGCTCGAGCCACTCGGCGAGATCGCCGACGACGTGGACGGTCAGGTTCTGGAAGCTCGCGTAGGCGTCGGACGCGGGCGTCTCGCGAGCCACGTAGAGCTCGTCGTCGACGTAGCAGAGCACCGTGTGGCCGAGGTCGGCCGTGGCGTCGATCACCTCCAGAGCCTCCGCCATCGGCAGCGGCACGTGGCGGAGGAACTCGCCGCCGACCGGGTCCGCGACGACCGCACCCTGATAGCAGACGACCGGCTCCGTGATGCCCGCGGCGAGTGCGTACGGGCGCGCCGACCGGAACATCCGGCCCGTCGCGATGATGACCGGCACGCCGGCCTCTCTGGAGGCCGCGATCGCGGCTCGCGTCCGGGGCCGAAGCTCCACGTCCTTGGCGATCAGCGTGCGGTCGAGGTCGCACGCGAGGGCCTCGACGTGCGCGGGGAAGTCAGCGGGAAGGGAGAGGATCAGCTGCCCGCGGCGGTGGAGACGTACGCGGCGACGTCCGCGATCTGCTGCTCGCGTCAGCATGCCGTCGAACGGAGGCATCACGCCCTGCCCGTTGGTGACGCGGTCGACGACGAGCGCGGCGTCGGGCTGCGCGTCGTCGAGGTTCGGGCCCGATCGTGCCCGACGTACCGGCGTCGGAGAGCACGTGGCAGCCGCCGCAGTTCGTCGTGAAGACGACCTTGCCGGCGACCGGGTCACCCTCGAGAGCCGGCGTGGTCTCGGTCGTGGTCGTCTCCGTCGTCTCGTCGTCTCGGTCTCCGTGGTCTCGGTCTCCGTCGTCTCCGTCTCGGTCGTGTCGGTCGTCTCCGTGGGCGTCGTCTCCGTCGGGACGCTGCCCTCCACGGTCTCCGGCGAGGCGGTCGTCTGTCCCTCGTAGCCGCAGGCCGCGAGACCGGCCGCGAGCGCGATGACGGCGGCGATGACGGGAGCCCGGCGCATCGAAGGCGAGTCTAACCGCTCGAACGTCCACAGAACACCGTACGAGATCGCTCCCGCGGCGGCGACGTGCTGCGGCGTGTCGTTCACGAGCAGCGACACCGCGACGGCGACGAGCAAGGCATCACCGGCGGCAAATCGGGGACGGCGAGTGGCGAGCGACGACCAGAGCCACGATCGAGATCGCGAACACGAGCGCGGCGTGCCAGGACGACAAGAGCCGCTCCACGGAGATGTGCAGGCGGCTGCCGAGCTCTCCGAGCAGCGCACCCGGTCCGTCGCCGACCCGGCGCGTCACGTGGCTCGATCCACCGGTGGCGGCGTCGAGCCCCACCAGGGCGAGACCGAGGCCGACGGCGATCGCGGCCGCCAGCGCGACCGCGCGCACCGTCAGTCGGCCGGCGGCGAGCCGCATCCCGAGCACGGCGCAGCCCGCGGCGAGCACGACCAGCCCGCCGCCGTCCGCGCCTGCCTTGCTCCAGCCGACGGTGACGAGGGACAGGATGGCCACGGGCACGAGACCCCGCAGACCGAATGCCGCCCCTGCGAACAGCGTCACGGTGACGACGATCGAGGTGGTGAGGTTGGTCGAGCCGTAGAAGCGGCCACCTTCGCCCGGCGTGGGGCCGATCGCCGCGAGCGCCGGCCACGTGGGCTCGGCAACGAGCACGACGAGGTACGCGCCGACGAGCGCACTGAAGAACACTGCCAGGGCCCTCCTGCCCAGGAGGCCACCTCCGACGGCGCTGAGCACCACCACCAGCACGGCCAAGACAGGAACGACCACGGCCGGCCGCGTCACGTCCATTCCGGACAGCGCGATCGCGACGGCGAGCGAGAGCGGCGCCGCCAGGAGACACGCGCCGGCGACGCGCGGCGACCGTAGCGCTAGCGCCAGGAGGGCGAAGGCGATCGCCGAGAGAGCGAGCACGGCGACGGCGGGGTTGCGAGCCTCCGTTTGCCGGTCGAGCTTCGTGTCGAGCTCGCGAAGGTCGGCGGGAGTGCCCGCCGTCCAGCCGATGCGCGGCTCTTCTCCGTCGGCGAGCGCGACCACCGTCGGCGCGATGTCTGCGATCGATACGAGCCCGGGGATCCGTGTCGACGGCGACTCGAGGATGCCGCGGTAGCCGCCGCCGACGATGGCCAGGGGGTAGCGCGTGTCGTTCGGGTGGGTGCCCGGCGGCGGCAGCGAGACGTAGATCGTGACCTCGGCCGGTCGTGTGGTCAGCTCGATGGTCGGTGCGCCGCCGGGGACGCCGCCCAGCAGCGACTTCTTCGTTCGCCCGCGGACGAGCGCCGCAAGCGCGCCGTCACGGCTGACCGTCGTCCCGTCGCCCGGGGGCATCAGGCCGACCGCGCCGCGCGCCGCGTACTTCTCCAACGGAAACGGCGGGACGACGATCACGGCGACCGAAGCGGCGTGCGCGGCGCCGGCGAACGCCAGCGCGCCGATCGCGACGACGAACGGCCTGGTCAGAAGGGCGGGCACCGCAGGTAGTAGCCGAGGCCGGCGGCGAAGAAGACGACTCCGGTCGTCGCCACTCCTGCCAGCAAGGCCAGCCCCCAGCGACTCAGCCAGCCGACGAACCCGCGCCGGTGCGGCAGCGACTCGTGGACGAGCGAGAGCACGAGCACACCCGAGCCGAGGATGAGCACGCCGCCGATCCACGTGCCGCGCTCGGTGTGGCACCACACCGTCCAGGCAAGGACGGCGGCGACTGCCGAGGCCAGCGGAAGGATCCAGACCCACTGGGGGAGGCGCCCGGCGGCCATGCCGCGGCAGTCTAGGCTCCACGACATGTCGCGGAGGCGGTTTCTGGTGCTCGCCGCGGTCTCGCTGGGGGCGATGCTCGTCGTCGTGACGTCGGGCGCGTTCGTCCGTCTGACGGGCTCGGGGCTGGGGTGCGAGAACTGGCCGCGCTGCGGCGATACGCCGTACCCGCAGCAGGGCTTCCACGCGTTCGTGGAGTTCGGGAACCGCGTCGTGGCCGCGGTGGGGATTGTCCTCGCGCTCGTCACGTGGCTCGCCTCGCGCAGGACGCCTGACCTACCACCCTTCGTGAGGCTCGCCGCGCTCGGGGCCTTCCTCGGAGGAGTGGCGCAGATTCCGCTGGGCGGCGTCACGGTCCTCCTCGATCTCCACCCGCTGGCCGTCATGGCCCACTTCCTGCTCGCGCTCCTCGTCGTCGCCCTTGCCACCGTGGTCGCGCTGGCGGCCTGGAGTCACGAGCAGGGGCTGGGGGAGCCGGTCGGGCCGGGGTGGTTGCGTGGCGCCGTCGTGTGGGCCGGGCTGCCGCTGTGCGCTGCGCTCGTCGTCACGGGTGCCGTCGCCACCGCGTCGGGGCCTCATCCGGGGGCAGACGAGGACGTCGAGCGGCTCGGGCTCGGCATCGCGGAGACCGTCTACTGGCACGTGCGCGTCGCGGCGGTCTTCGGGATCGGCGTGCTCGTCCTCGGTGCGCTGCTCATGCGAAGCCGCCGCGAGGCTCCGGGGGTCTTCCTCGTCTGGGGCGCGCTCGTCGCGGCGCTGGTGGCGCAGGCGATCGTCGGCGAGGTGCAGTACCGCAACGCCCTGCCGTGGGGCCTCGTGCTCGTGCACGTGGTGCTCGCGGCGACGATCTGGACGCTCACGGTCGCGACCGCGATCGTGCTCTCACGCCCTCCTGCCGTGCTCGTGGCTCAGGCGGGCTCTGCGCGAGCGCAGGCGCGCCCGGTCTCAGGCTGAGCCGAGAGCGGCAACGGCCAGCGCAACTGCCTGGTCGAGGTCGAGCGCCTCGCCGCGAGCGAGCGCGTCGTCGAGCTCGGCTCCGTCGAGCTGCGCTGCAACGCGCTCGCGCCGTGCGGCTTCGTCGTCCTGCGGGACGACCACAGCGCGCGCGAACGCGGCATCCGAGGCGCCGAGCAGCTCCGCCGACTGGCGCTCCTTGCCCGCGCGCTGCACGAGATCGGCTGCGAAGAGGAGCGCATAGGCCACGTACTCCTCCTTGCGAAGCCCTCGAGCGACCCCCAACGCGTCGATCGTCCAGCGTGCCGCCTGCTCGAGATCGCCCTCGCGTTCGGCGACGTAGCCGAGCATTGCCATGGTGAAGGCGCGGCCTTCCTGGTGGTCGAGCCGGTCGAGCACCTCGAGGGATTCGGCGAGATACCGGCGCGTCGTCTCGAGGTCGCCGATGGTCTCGTAGTTCTGGGCGAGGTTGGCGAGGATCTGTCCCTCCGCGGCGGTCGCACCGGTCGCCCGAAAGCCCTCGAGCGCCCGCTCGGCGCGGGTAATTGCCTGAGGGACGTCGCCCAGCTGGCTCAGGGCGTTCGCCGCGTTCGCATCCGTCAGCGCCGCGCCTCGCAGGTCATCGGCTGCGAGCAGCAGCGGCCGCGCCTCGTCGAAGTGGGCCAGGGCGGTTGCGCTGTCACGGACGTTCAGGGCATGGATGCCCGCGGACACGAGCACCCGTCCTTGCTGGCCGGGGGAGGCGCCGGCTCGCCGCTCGAGCGCGTGCGCCACCATGCGACGCGACTCCTCGCCCAACGTGCGGACGTTGTGGAAGAAGCGGAGCGACGTGACGAGCCGCAGCTCGAGCTCGGGGTCCGGATCGGCCCCCGCCTCTGCGATTGCGGCGCGGAAGTTGTCGCGCTCGGGCTCGAACTCGTCGAGGAGGTCCGCGGTGACACCGTCACGGGAGCGAAGCTCGCCCTCCTCGGCCAGCCCGACGAAGTGCTCGAGGTGACGGCGCCGCGCTGCGGCGGCTTCGCCGTGGCTCTCGAGCTCCTCGATGGCGAACACGCGGATCGTCTCGAGCAGGCCGAAGCGTGGCTGTCCGTTGGGATCGCTGGCCGCAGTCGCCAGTGATGCGTCGAGCAACGTTTCGAGGCTCCGTGGGACGTCGACGCCGTCGTCCGCGACTGCCTCGACCGCTTCGAGCGTGGCGCCGCCTGCGAAGACCGCGAGCATGCGGAAGACGTGGCGGGCGGGCTCGTCGAGCAGTTGGTAGCTCCAGTCGATGGTCGCGCGCAACGACCGCCGGCGTTCGGGCAGGTCGGGGGCGGCTCGCGTCAGGAGCGCCAGGCGCTCACCGAGCCGCTTCGCGGTGCCGTCCGGGCCGAGCACGCGCACGCGCGCCGCCGCGAGCTCGATCGCCAGCGGTAGCCCGTCGAGCGCGCGGCAGATGCGGACGACGGCGCCCGCGTTCGCATCGGTCAGCGAGAAGTCGGGCAACTCGGCGCGCGCGCGCTCGACGTAGAGCCGCACGGCATCCGATTCCGCTGCCCGGGCGGACTCGGAGCCGGCGTCCGGCAGCCCCAGCGGGGGGACCCGGAACTCGTGCTCGGCCGAGATCCGTAGGGGCACACGACTCGTGGCGAGGATCGTGAGAGCGGGAGCAGCGTCGAGGACGGCGGCGACCGTCCCGAACGCGCCGGCCAGATGCTCGAGGTTGTCGAGGACCAGCAGCCGGGCATCCGCAGTCGCGTCGCGTATCGCTTCGAGCTCGTTGCCCGAGACGTCGCCGAGCCCGAGCGAGGACGCGATGGTCGGCAGCACGAGCTCTGCGTCGGTCAGCGGCGAGAGGTCGACGAACGCGGCGCCTGGATGCTGTTCGGCAATTGCCACGGCGAGCCGCGTCTTGCCCGTTCCACCGGGGCCGGTCAGCGTGACGAGGCGCACGTCGGGCCGGCCGAGCAGCGCGTCGATCGCCGCCAGCTCGAGATCACGCCCGATCAGCGCGGCCGACGCGGGGCGAATCGGAGCCATCGGCGCGCTGGGCGCAGCGAGCTCGGGGTCGTGCCGGAGGATCTGCTGCTCGAGCGCGCGCAGCTCGGGAGACGGCTCCAGCCCGAGGTCGTCCAGAGCCGTCCGGGCGTCGCGATACGCGGCAAGCGCATCTGCCTGACGGCCTGATCGGTAGAGCGCAAGCATGCGCTGGGCCTGAAAGCGCTCGCGGTGCGGACTTGCTCTGACGAGCGCGTCGAGCTCGGGCACGAGCTCGGCGTGGCGTCCCGCTGAAAGGTCGGCGGCGATCCGAGCTTCCAGCGCGGCCAGTCGGGCCTCCTCGAGTCGAGCGGCGTCGGCGCGCGCGAACGGCGCGGTCGCGAGCTCTCCCAGCGCGGGGCCTCGCCACAGCGCGAGCGCGCGCTCGAGCGATGCTCGCGTCCCCGCGCTGACGAGCTGCCCGAACCGCTCGATGTCGAGCTCCTCCGACTCGACGCGCAGGGCGTAGCCGCTGGTATGCGTGACGATGCGGTCGGCGCCGAGCACCTTGCGGAGGGAATGGACGTGCACCTGCAGCGCGCTCTGGGCACTCGGCGGAGCGGCTCTTCGTCCCAGATACCGTCGATGAGGCGATCGGTCGAGCACGACCGCGTTCGGCATGCAGCAGCAACAGCGACAGCAACGCCCGCGGCCGCTTGCCACCGAGCGGAATCGGCGCACCGTCGTCTCCCAGCACTTCCAGCGGCCCCAAGAGCCGGAATTCCATTCGTCCCCCCTGAACTGCGTCCTTAAGCAGACCTTTGGCGGCCCGTAAGCCGCCGCCTCCATGGTGCCTGGCGTCAACGAACGACGCCGAAGGAGGCGACATGATCACCACCGGTCAGTCCATCAAGAACCCCGTCACCGGCGAGACGCTGGTGTTCCGCAAGACAAGCGCAGACACGAACGGCGAGTCGGTCATCGTCGAGACGTACGTCGAGCCGAACGGCGCAGTCGCGGCCACGCACGTGCACCCGGCCCAGGAGGAGCGCTTCGAGGTGCTCTCGGGCGAGCTCGAGTTCCGTGTCGGCAAGAAGAAGGTCGTCGCCCGGCCCGGGGACCGCGTGTCCGTCCCGGCGGGCACGGCGCACCGCTTCAAGAACATCGGCGACGAGACGGCGCACTTCGTGTGCGAAGTGCGACCCGCGCTCGGCTTCGAGCAGCTGATCGAGACGATGTTCACGCTCGCCGAAGACGGCAAGGTCAACCGCAAGGGCATGCCGAATCCGCTGCGCCTGGCGGTCATCGCCCGGCACCACTTCGGCGACGTGCGGCTGCCGTTCCCGCCGGCCTGGATGCAGCGGCTGGGGCTCGCGCTCGCCGCGCCTCTCGGCCGACTGATCGGCTACGGGCCGACGTACGAGCCGGCCGAGCCGCAGGCACCGCCCGCGCTGGGCGTCTGAAGCGACCACAACCAAACCGAAGCACGCCGGTCGTCGTCCGGCGGTGAGGGCGGAGGGGGCGGCGGCTTCGTGTCGACCGGCCCCTCCGTGCTTGTGGCCGAATCGGCTTCACGACCGCTACCCATCCAAGATGTTAGGAATGCGCAAGTGGGTACGAGGAGCGTGTGGCAGTGTCGCTGAAAATGAGTGCCGCCACCGTGGCGGCACTCTTAGCTCTCTTCGCCGCCGTGGACATCGCTCACGCAGGTGTCGGAGACATCATCGAGACGTCTCCGGTGAGGTGGAGGAGGACCGTAGGGGACGTCGAGGAGCAGGCCGACGAACTGGCCGACGCGGCCGACGAGACGCGTCGCCGACGCGAAGGAGACGGTCGACGAGACGATGCGCCGACGCAAGCAGACGGTGACGGAAGGTCGTCGACGCGGAGAAGACGGTCGACGAGACGGTCGGGAGCAGGACACCGAGACGGCCAACGGCGCCGTCGCGGCCGTCGAGGAGATCGTCGACGACACGCCCGTTGGCGGCGTCGTGGACGACGTCAAACGCAGTATCGATCCCGTTGTCGACGTCGTGGAGCAGGCTTCGGGGCTCGCAGAGAGCGCTCCGCCCGCTGCCTCGGGCTCGGCGTCCGAAGTCGGCGTCGAGAGCCCGCTCGGAAGCTCTGCGCCTGCGGCGCAGATGACGAGGCCGGAAACGGCGTCTCCGTGCCGACGAATGCGGCGCAAAAGTCAGTGTCTTCGCCAGTGTCCAGCGCGCTTCTCGAGCAGGCAGCAACGCCACTTGGAGCGCCGACCATGCAGCTCACCGTCAGCACGGCCAAACGAATCGGCGGTGGCCCAGCTGCTTCGTCGCACGATCGCCTGCAGGCGAGCCCGTGGGGGCAGCCGCCGGCGGCTCCGATGAATGTCAGGGGCAACGAGGACTCCTCCTCCTCCCAGGCCCCGGCTCTCCCCTTTGGACCGCGGTTCCCGGCGGATCTGCCCTCCACAGCCGTCGCGGGCGCGGGTGCGGCCGGGTCGGCGCTCACCGTGGCGCTCCTGTGCGCGCTCATGCTCTTGGCCCCGAGGGCAGGCCGTCTGGCGCGGGCTGGACCGATCCTCGCGGGGCCGAAACCCTGCCTTTCTCTCTCAGAACGCCCCGGCTAAGCCAGCCGCTGCCGTAGAAGCCGCGTCGCGGCGATGACCGCGGCGCCTACTGGCAAGCGTTCTGAAGCGAGAGGAGTGAAACTCGATGAAACGCTCCATTGAGCGTGCGCAACGCGACGCAGGACGAGGCCGCCTGCTTGCGGGAGCGCGACGTCGTGCTCGAGCTCGAGCCGTGAGCCTCTACGCCCTGCTCGTCGTGGTGGGCGTCGTGGGCGCGCTCGTGGCTGTCGCCGCGCTGCTCGCGTTCCTCGGCAGGGGCCACTAGACCCCGTCACGGGGCGGCGGCTCCGGCCGCCGCCCTGCCATCGCTAGGCGGCGTAAGCGGGGCGTGACCGGCGGGTTCCATGCGATATACATAGGCACCTACTGCGGTATGGGAAGGGAGGAACCCACTCTGAAGCAGGCCCAGTTGAGAGCCAAGCTCCGGGCAGGCGCTCAGTGGACTAACCGGTTAGTCGAGGCGAGAGTGTCTCGTCGTAGATGACCACGAAGGAAGGAGGCAGTCCGTGAAGCGGTTCCGTTTGGTTGCGGCTGTGGGTGCCGCGCTGTCGCTTGCCGTCGCTTTGGTCGGGTCGACCGCCTACGGCGGCTCCGCCCAGAGGGCCGCCCCGATCAAGATCGGCGCCCTCGTGCCGCTTACGGGTCCATTTCCGGCCTGGGGCATCCAGGCGCGCTCCGGGATGGTGCTCGCGATCAACGAGATCAACAGGAAGGGCGGCGTAAAGCCACGTGGGCGCGGCGCAGGCGCGGCTGCTCAACCTCGTCGTCGCGGACGACCAGTCAACGAACACGAACGCGGGCATCGACGGCTTCAGGAGGCTGTCGAGCAGGGCGTCGTAGCGATCGGGGGCATCATCGGCAGCCCCATCGCGCAGGCGACCACGCGGCTGGCCGAGGAGTCGAAGATGCCGCTGTTCCTCGTGAAGGCGGGCGCGAACGAGATCCTGACGACGAGCAGTCGCTATACGTTCCGCACCTGTCTGCCTGCCGGTGCCACGGTGGCCAAGGCCGTCCTGGAGTTCGCGCAGAGGCGCGGGCTCAGGAGCGTGGGCGCGATCATTGCCGACTACGCGTGGGGTCAGTCGTTCAAGAAGTCGCTCGAGGACGCGATGAAGGCGACGCCGAACATCGCGGTCAACTTCCAGGTCGCGCCGGTGACGGCGACCAACTTCACGCCGTACCTGCGTGCGCTGGAAGACGTGCCGCTGATCGTGGCGACGGGTCATCCGCCGGGTGCGCCCGCGATCCTGACGCAGTCCGGGCAGCTGGGGATGAAGGCGCCGGTGCTGGCTGCCTTCCAGCCGTTCAACCCCGTTGCGAAGGCCGCCGGATCGGCGGCGTACGGCCGCTGGATCGACTACAAGTGCGGTCCCTTGGGCAAGGAGTACAGGGCACTCGCGAAGCGGTACCTGAGGACCTTCCCGCAGAACGAGTTCTTCGAGGACGATGCGCTCAGCGGCTATGCGATCGTGAAGATCCTCGCGGAGGCGATCAGCAAGGTCGGCGTCAACAGGGAGAGGATCGCCGCCTACGTGCACGCCAACTCGTTCGACATCCCCGGGTACGCCTTCCCCTTGAGATGGACGGCGTGGGGCGAGCTCAGAGCGCCTCGGCTCGCGGTGGTCGTCCTGACCAAGGGCCCGCCACCCGAGTCCGGGCTGAACACCGCCGGGGACTGGTGGCCGAGGCTGCTGTACCGAACGGAGCCTCTGGCCGCGTATCGCCCAGGGTCGTAGGGGAGGCGAAGGCTGCTCCTCGAGGTCGACGCGGTCACGAAGCGCTTCGGCGGTCTTCCCGCCGTCGACGGCGTCACGTTCGGGATCGACGACGGCGACATCGTCGCCGTCGTCGGTCCCAACGGGGCCGGTAAGAGCACGCTCCTGAAGATCATCGTCGGACTGGAGCGGCCGACACACGGCAGCGTTCGGCTGCACGGCGCCAGGGTCGACGGGCTGACCGCTCACCAGCTCAGGCGCAAGGGAGTCGCGATGGCGATGCAGCGGCCGCTCCCGTTCGGCTCGATGACGGTTCTGGAGAACGTCGTCCTGGGCGCGATGTTCGGTGTCAATCACGGTGTCCGCGCCGAGCATGAGGCGCGGCGCCGGGCGGCTGAGTCGTTGGCGTTTGTGGGTCTGGAGGAGCGGGCCGACCAGCCGGTCTCGAGCCTGAACCTCCACGAGCTGCGCTTCCTCGAGCTGGCGAAGGCCCTCGCAGGTGAGCCCGAGGTGCTGCTGCTCGACGAGGTGATGGCGGGTCTCAACGAGGCGGAGCTCGCCGCCTCGGTCGAGATCGTGAGGAACGTCCGCGACAGGCTCGGAACGGCCATCTTGTGGGTCGAGCACGTGATGAGCGCCGTCATCCAGCTTGCCGAACGAGCGATTGTCCTCGACTTCGGCAAGGTGCTGGCCGAGGGCGCACCAGAAGGTCGTCATGCGAGACCCGCGGGTCGTCGACGCGTACCTCGGCCAGGCCCGCGTTGCTTGAAGTCGTCGGGCTGGCTGCCGGGTACCTCGGCGAGCGGGTCATCGACGGCATCGACGTCGAGGTTCGTACCGGTGAGGCGGTGGCGATCGTCGGCTCGAACGGCGCGGGAAAGACGACGCTCTTCCGGGCCATAGCAGGGCTCCTCCGGCCGATGGAGGGCCGGGTCGTCCTCGACGGCAAGGATTTGACCCGCCATCCCGCCCATCGCATGTCGCGCGCGGGAGTCGCGTATGTTCCGGCCGAGCGGCACCTGTTTCCGGCCATGACCCTGAAGACCAATCTCGTTCTGGGCGCGTATCCAAAGCGGCCGGACCGTGAGACGCTGGAGCTCGTCTACGACCTCTTCCCGCGGTTGAAGGAGCGACAGCGTCAGCAGGCGGGAACCCTGAGCGGCGGTGAGCAGCAGATGCTTGCAGTGGCTCGCGCGCTCATGTCACGGCCGCGGCTGCTCATGCTCGACGAGCCGACGACTGGCCTCGCTCCGATCGTCGCGCAAGTGGCGTTCGAGGCGTTCGAGGAGCTCAAGAAACAGGGGATGACGCTTCTGATCGCAGAGCAGCAGGTCCCGCTAGTTCTCTCCGTGACCGATCGCGGGTACGTGCTCGAGAACGGCCGCATCCGCCTCGAGGGGGCATCCGTCGAGCTCGAGCAGAACCCGGAGGTGCGACGCGCCTACCTGGGTGTCGCATGAGTCCAGTCGGCTGCGTCACGGAGCCGACCAAGGAGCCGCGAGGTGCCGGCTTCGCCGGCGCCGGAGCGGAATGACGAGCGGTCATCCTCGACGGGATCGTGCTCGGGCTGGCATTCGGCCTGCTCGGCGTCGGGATGACGCTGGTCTACGGTCTCGGCGGCGTCATCAACCTCGCATACGGCCAGATCGTGGTGGTCGCGGCGATCGTCGCCTCGCTCTTGACCGACGACGACGTTCCGACGGCTCTGGCGGCCGTCGTAGGCGTGCTGGCGGCAGTCGGCGTCGCCGTCCTGCTCGACCTCACATTGATGCAACCGGTCTACCGCCGGCACGGCGAGGAGCAGACGCTCCTGGGTCTCCTGCTCACGCTGGGTGCCGCGTTCGTCATCGGAGGGCTGCTCAATTGGCGCTATCCCACCGGCGCGCTGTACATCAACATCAGTGGAGAGCCCATCTCGATCCTCGGCGTGCCGATGGCGGTGGGGAGCATCTGGGCCTCCGCAATCGCGCTCGCGGTCGGAGCGGTGCTGCTTTTCTTCTTCGGCTTCACGACGTTCGGGCGCGGCGTCCGCTCTGTGATCCAGGACGAGACCGGCGCGCGGCTCGTCGGCGTCAACCCGGCGTTCGTCCGCACGGTCATCTTCGCGCTGAGCGGCGCGCTGGCGGGGATGGTGGCGATCACGCAATCGATGATCGGGCCGCTGACGGTCATCGCGGGCTTCGAGCTCACCACGTTCGCGCTGATCGTCGCCGTCGTGGGCGGTCTCGGCAGCGTCGCAGGAGCGTTCTTAGCCGGCGTGCTCCTCGGAATGGTGAACACCATGAGCGCCCACTACATCGGGCAGTACATCACGAGCGTGATTCTCCTCGTCGCCGCCGCCCTCACGATCCTCATCCGGCCACGCGGGCTGCTCGGGCGATAAGGGATGGCGAGCATGAGAAGCAGGCTGCCGCGTGGCGGGGCGGCCGCCGGAGGCTACGCCGCCCGGGCCGTCTTGCCCATCCTCGCGACGGCGGCGGTTCTCGCGATTCTCCCTTCGGTCTGGTTCGGGGACTCGCCCTTCACGACGTCGCTGGCTGTCCAGGCAGTGGTGTTCGCCTCGTTCGGTGTCGGCTTCAACCTGATCTTCGGGTGCACGAACCAGCTCTTCCTGTGCGTGGGCGCTCTGGCCGGAGTCGGTGGTTACGGAGCTGCCATCCTCGCGGACAGGACGTCGCTGCCCATGGTGGTAGGCGTGGCCGTGGGGACGGCGAGCGCGGCGATCGTCGGCGGGCTCCTGAGTTGGATCGCGGTGCGGCGCTCGCTCGGCGTCATCTTCACCGGCATCGTCACGCTCGTGTTCTCGCTCGCGTACACCAACCTGCTCCTCGGCCGGCGCGACCTGACGGGAAGCGAGACGGGTCTTTTCGTCACCGGGGCGCCCGCCGACCTCGCCGACGATCGCGTCGGTGCGTACTACCTCTTCGCCGGCGTGCTCGTCGCCTTCCTGATCGTCTTCCGTGCGCTCCAGCTCTCACACGTCGGCTGGGCGTTCCGCGCCCTGCGTGACGACGAGGTAGCCGCCGAGCTCGCCGGTGTGGACGTAGCGCGGTACCGGATCTACGCCGCGACGGTGGGCTCGGCGATGATCGGCCTGACGGGGGCGCTCTACGCCTACAGCTCGGCCTACATCAGCCCGGCGACGTACGCCTTCGAACGCGTGGACGTGCGCGTCCTCGTGCTCGTGGCGTTCGGCGGCCTCGGCACGCTGCTCGGGCCCGTGATCGGAGCGGCCGTGCTCGCGGTCGTGGACGAGAAGCTGGCGGCCAGCCTTCAGCTACGGGAGATGCTCTACGGCGTCTTCGTGATCGCGATCTTCCTCGGCTTCAGAGGCGGCGTGGTCAACACCTTCGTCGTCCTTGCTCGCCGGCTCGGCCGGCGCCGTCCTGCGACGGCACCCGATTCGGCCCCATGACCTAGGCTAGGGACGTGCACGTCATCGGCGGTATGGATCCTCGCTGGCTCTCGAAGGCGTACCTCGCCTACGACGAGCCGGGCGGGACGGCGGTCTTCGTCGACTCGGGGGCGCCGCTCGAGCCGCTGCTCGCGGCCGTCGACGAGCACGGGCTCACCGTGACGCACATCCTCACCACGCACGGCCACGAGGATCACGTCGCCGGCCACGACGAGCTCGTCGAGCGCTTCTCGTGCCCGGTCGTCACCGAGGGCGTCGAGACGGGCGGCCTGCGCTTCGAGGCGCTGCCCACGCCGGGACACTCGGACGACGGTGTCGCGTTCGTGGCAAACGGCGAAGCGGTCTTCACCGGGGACACGCTGTTCAAGAACTCGGTCGGCGGCGGCGACTTCGAGACCGTCAAGCGCTCCGTCATGGACGTGCTGATGACGCTTCCCCACGAGCTGCGCGTCTTTCCCGGGCACACCGACGAGACGACGATCGGGGACGAGTGGGAGTCGAACCCGTTCGTGCGCGTGTGGCGCGGCGCCGACCCGGAGGGCACCGAGCCGTGCACGGTCGGCGGCGAGGAAGCGACGCTCATCGTCTGGTCGCCGGACTACGACGGCAAGGGCAAGGCCTGGGTGAGGTTCGCAGACGGCCGTGACGCCATCGTCGGCGGGTCGCGCGTAGAGCGTTGAAGCTCGGCGCCGTCTTTCCGCAAACCGAGATCGGGGCTGACCCCGGCGGCGTGCGCGAGTTCGCGCAGGCCGTGCAGGAGCTCGGCTTCGACCACCTGCTCGCCTACGACCACGTGCTCGGCGCGGATGATGCGCGTCACCCCGGCCTCGTCGGCCCGTATCGCGCCGAGCACATGTTCCACGAGATCCTCGTGCTCTTCGGCTACCTGGCAGGCGTGGCACCGCGCCTCGAGCTCGTCACCGGCGTCGTCATCACGGGGCAGCGGCAGACGGCCCTGCTCGCGAAGCAGGCTGCGGAGATCGACGTGCTGACGGGCGGTCGCTTCCGCCTCGGCCTCGGCATCGGGTGGAACCCGGTCGAGTACGAGGCGCTGGGCATGAACTTCCACGACCGCGGCCGGCGGCTCGAGGAGCAGATCGACCTCATGCGTCGGCTGTGGACCGAGCCCGTGCTCGACTACGAGGGCCGCTGGCACAAGGTCACCGCCGCCGGCATCAACCCTCTCCCCGTGCAACGGCCCATCCCGATCTGGATCGGCGGCTCTGCCGAGCGAGCCCTGCGGCGGACGGCAATACTGGCCGACGGGTACTTCCCGCAGCGCCCACTCGAAGGCGGCTGGCCCGCGACGATGCAGCAGATGCGCGAGTGGGTGGAGGAAGCCGGCCGTGACTGGCAGTCCTTCGGAGTCGAGCAGCGGATCAACGTCGCCACGGGCAACCCCGACGAGTGGCTACAGACGGCGGACGAATGGCGCGCGCTCGGCGCGACGCACTTCTCGCTGGCGACCATGGGCGGCGGGCTGGATGGGCCTGATGGACACATCGACCGGCTCCGCGAAGCCAAGGAGGTGTTCCTGTGATCGTTCCCGAGGACGTCGAGCGCTACGCCGAGGGGCACACGACGCCTCCCGACGCGCTCCTCGCCGAGCTCGAGGCCGAGACCAGGGCGTCGCTTTCGTTACCGGAGATGCTCGCCGGACCCGTCCAGGGGCGGTTCCTCGAGTTTCTCGTGCACTGCCTCAGCGCCAAGCGCGTGCTCGAGATCGGGACGTACAGCGGCTACTCGGCTCTTGCCATGGCCGGGGGCCTGCCCCCCGACGGTCGTATCGATACCTGCGAGATCGACGAGGAGCGGGCCGAGGTTGCTCGCCGTTACATCGCGCGCAGCGCCTACGCCGATCGAATCACCGTCCACCTCGGCCCGGCGATCGAGACGATCGCGCGCCTCGAGGGCGAGTTCGATTTCGTCTTCATCGACGCCGACAAGACGGGCTACATCGACTACTACGAGGCCGTGTTGCCCCGGATCTCGGAGCGCGGTCTGATCGCCGCGGACAACACACTTTCCGGCGGGCGCGCAGTAGACGGCTCGCGGCCCGAGATCGTTGCCTTCAACGAGCACGTCACGAGCGACGACCGCGTGATCTCCGTCCTGCTGACTCTGCGCGACGGCGTCACGCTCATCCGCCGCCGTTCATGAACGCCGCGAGCCGTTCGCCCTCCGCGCGGAGCTCGCGGAGAGCCGCGCGCGACACGGGCTCGTACGGCTCGAGCTCGATGCGCCCGTCGTCGTAGCGCCAGGCGCCCGCGACACGGCCGTCGACGAGGAACGTCGGCACCGACGGCGGGTTCTTCGTCGTCGAAGACGATCGGGCGGTACTCCTCGGGCAGGACGCCCGTGCGCCGGGCGTGCACGAGCAGCACCGCGTCCCACCAGGGCAGGAAGCGAATCGGCGCCGGCGTGTCGGCCGGCGGCAGCGGTGCGCGGGGCGAGATCGATCAGCTCGCGGCCCTGCTCGTCGCGGAAGCGGCGCAGTCGCAATCGGTCGAGGGCCGGGGCAAGCATGCGTGCCGGAGACGCCGGACCACGACGAGACGTCGTCGAGCGCGGCCGGGCCGAAGCCGCGGAGGTACGAGCGGATGAGATGGTCGATGCCATCCGCCTCCGAGACCGTGCACGGCCCGACCCATTGCTCGGCGAGCGCATAGTGATCCGCACGGCGCCGCTCCCACGTCCCCGACGGCGGCGCGCGGACGACGTTCTCCCGAGAGCGGCGCGGTCGTCCGTCGAGCTCCTTCGCCGGGACTGGGCCAGAGAGGAGCGCCGCCCTGAGCTTCGCCGCCCGGCGGCGCATCTCGCGAGGCGGTCGTCTTGTCGACCCGCAGCTGCCATTCGCGAACAGCCCGTCGCAGGCCCGCCGCGGACAGCCAGTACTCCCGGGCGGAGACGAGGTGGATCGTCGTCCGCATGAGCGTCCCCTGGACGACCGTCCGGCGCTCGAGAGCGCGCGTCAGCTGGTCGCGGCGGAAGCCCTCGAGGCACGACCACAGCCGGACGTACGCGTTCGGCGCGTACTGGTTCTGGATGCCGCCCAGGCGCTCGAGTGCGCGGGGAATGGACAGCGACGAGCGTTCGAGGAGCAGCTGCCGGGCGAGCAGCGCCCGGTTCAGCTCCCGCTGCGTGAGCACGCGCTCGCTCACGGGAGGAACGCGAGCAGCCGCTCGCCTTCGGCCTCGAGCTCGTCGCGCACCGGCCTTCGGAAGCCGCGCGAAGGGCTCGATGCGCACGCGCTTCTTCTCGACCTTCCAGGTTCCCGCGACGAAGCCGTCGACGAGGATGGTCTGCGCGACGTCGCCGTTCGGCGCGATGACTCTTCTTGCGATAGCGCTCGGGGAGGATTCGCGTGCGCTCAGGGGGCGAGTAGGCGAGCAGCGGCGGAGTCCCACTTGGGCAGCAGGCGCGCCGGTGCCGGCGTGTCTGCCGGCAGGGAGCGGCGCGCGCGGCACGTCGTACAGCAGCCGGCCGGCCTCGTCGCGGAACGTTCGCGGCGCCTCGTCGAGCACTGCGCGGATCGCCGGCGTCGGCACGCCCATCCACGACGCCATGTCGTCGATCGTCGCCGGGCCGAAGGCAGCGAGGTAGCGGCGGACGAGATGCCGCATCGGCTCGCGCGGCACCTCCGGAGCGGCGCCGACCCACTCCTCGTAGCGGGATGAAGTGGCGCTCCACGGTAGAAGCTGTACGTCCCCGACGGCGGCAGGTGGAACGAGCCGCTGCGTGCATCGAAGCGTGTACGCGGGGCGGGCGTCGACGAGGGCTGCGGCGTAATACCGGGTAGTCGGCGCTCGACACGAGATGAAGCGTCGCGCGCATGAGCGTCGCCTTCACGACTCTCTTCTGAGCGAGAGCGCGCTCGAGCTGCGGGATCCGGAAGCCCTCCAGCCGCGACCAGAGGGCGACGTACGGCGCGGGCGACCACTGGGCCTGCAGGGCGCCGAGGCGCTCGATCGCGCGTGCGACGGGCAGGCGCGCTCGTCTTCAACAGCAGCTGCCGCGCGAGCAGCGCCCGGTTCAGCTCCCGCAGAGTGAGGACGCGTTCGGCCATCGCGGGAAGTTATCGTCCTCGCATGGCCGTCAAGCTCCACCGCTGCTCGTTCGGCTGGCTCCAGTTCGACATCTGCTCGCGCGTGCAGAACGCCCTTGACGACATGGGCATCGAATACGAGATCGTCTCGCACCCGATCTCGCGCCGGAAGCGGCAGGGCATCATCGAGCTCTCGGGTCAGAAGTACTACCCGGTGATCGAGTTCGAGGACGGCATCGATCTACCGCGAGCAGTCGAAGGACATGGCGGCGACGATCCGCGCCGGCAAGCTCGACGAGAAGCGCGGGACCGCCGCTACTTCGGGCTAGCGCGATCCAGTAGCTGCAGCAGCTCGTGCGCCGCCAACTCGATCTCCTTGTGCCGCCACTCCGCCGCGCGGTACACGCACGCGATCAGGCCTGTGCGGTGCAGTCGCCGTAGGTCGCCGTAGACGAAGGCGTAGCGCGCCTTGGTCTCGTCCGTAGCGCCCTCGGTCAGGCCGAGATGCCACTCCGAGTACTCCGTCCACGAGTGCGACTCGAGGAATGCGTTCTCTGCCTCGGCGTCGGGCTGCGCCTCTCCCCAGTCGCTGTCGAGCACATACTGCCGGGCGCGAATCAGCTGTCGAGCTCGCTTGACGGCGCGTTCGTTGACTTCGTAGGAGGCCACCGTCTGGATTGTGCCGCGTCGACGAGCGGGCTAGACTGTTCTCCTCGCGGGGCTATAGCTCAGCTGGGAGAGCGCCTGGATCGCACCCAGGAGGTCAGCGGTTCGAATCCGCTTAGCTCCATAGGCGCTCGGAAATCTGACGATTTCCAGGCGGAGGGTGGTCTCCGAGAGCCGTTGTGAGCCGCTCCCGCGCTTGTCGGGAGCGGCGCCGAGCGTCTGCGGTTAGCTCGCGTCGTCGCGTCGACAACGCCGTGCCACACTGCTCCCCGTGCCGACCGAGGCGCAGGCCTTTCGATTCTGGCTGAGGCTAGGGATGATCAGCTTCGGCGGCCCGGCCGGTCAGATCGCGATCATGCACGACGAGCTGGTCGAGAGGCGGCGCTGGATCTCGGAGCGCCGCTTCCTTCATGCGCTCAACTTCTGCATGACGCTGCCTGGCCCGGAGGCACAGCAGCTCGCGACTTACGTCGGGTACTCGATGTACGGCGTTCGCGGAGCGATCACAGCCGGCGGCCTGTTCGTGTTGCCGTCGTTCGTGCTCCTCTGCGGAATGAGCGCCGTCTACGTCGAGTACGGCGAAGTGGCGGCAGTGGCGGGAGTGGTTCGCGGGCTGGGTGCGGCAGTGATCGCCCTCATCGCTGCGGCGGTTCTCCGCGTTGGCGGACGGGTGATCAAGACGCCGGCGGCCTTGGCAGTCGCCGCAATCGCCTTCGGTCTGATGATCGTGGGCGTCCCGTTCCTCGCGATCATCGCCGCCGCAGCGCTCGCCGGCTACGCGCTTGGACGCGTACAGGCCGGGGCTCTCTCGCGAAGCCCTCGAGCTACGAAGACGACGCCCCCGAGCCCATACGAACCGAGACTCGACTGTGGAGGCGGTTCGTGAAGTCGCTGCTCATCTGGCTCGTGCCCGTCGGCTTGCTGCTGCTCGCAGGTGGCCTCGTCGCCGAGCTCGCCGGGTTCTTCACGGTCGCAGCCCTGGTGACCTTCGGCGGTGCGTACGCCGTGCTGCCGTTCGTGGCGCAGGCGGCGGTCGACCGCTTCGACTGGCTTTCCGCCGACGACATGGTCGCGGGCCTGGCGCTCGGCGAGTCGACGCCCGGCCCGCTGATCATGGTCAACACGTTCGTGGGCTTCCTCGCCGGCTACAACGTCGAAGGGGGACTCATGTGGGGGTTGGCGGGAGCGACTATCGCGACGTTTTGCACGTTCGCGCCGTCGTTCGTGTTCATCATCGGCGGGGCGCCGTTGATCGACCGCATTCGGACGACAGGCGCGTTCGCCGCGGCGTTGAACGGCATCACAGTTGCGGTAGTCGGCGTGATCGGCGCGCTCGCGGTGTTTGTTGCGCGCCACGCTGCGTTCAGCGATGGCGATCCGGATTGGCTCGTCATCGCGGTCGCCGCCATCGCATTTGTCGCGGTCGTGCGTTACAAGGTCGGGGTAGTCGTCGTCGTGGCCTCGTGCGCCGTCGTCGGTCTCGTCGCGAGCACGTGGGCGTAGTGCCAGCGGCGAGCATTGACTGATTCCTTCCGTCCGTGACACGCTAAGACGGGTCTACACGACTACGAGCAGCTCCTTCAACCCATCCAGAGGTTTGAAAGCGTCCGGTTAGGTCCATCGCGTGGGTCCGCCGTCAGGGGCCGCTTGCACGGCCCCCTTTTTGCACCACCGGTCCCGGTCGATGGCCGGCCCTACGTATCTGACGGCGCGACCTTCACCGGTGCGAACTTGTGGGTACGGGCGCCGCCGTACTGGGTGAAGCCGTCGAAGACCTCGTAGCGCCACTTGCCTGCGCTCGGGAACACAACGCGGGCCCGGTAGACGCCGATGCGGCCGGTCGACCTCGCCCGGAAGGTCTTCGACACCGCGGAGCTCGAGCTCGTCGAGCGGGCAGCCGCAACCTTCCGGATCGTGACCGTCGGGCTCAGGCAGCAGAGCGGCTGACTCGCGAGTCCGTGTTGGAGCACCGTGATGTCGACGACCCACGGCTCGCCGGCGGACAGGCCCTTCGGCGACGAGCTGAGCTTGACGGTCGCCCAGCCACCGGCGAGCGCCGTGCTCGCGCACACGAGTGCCAGGGCTGCGACGACAACGATCAGTTGCTTGCGCATGCGCGCCTCCTCGTTCGGATGCGGCAAATACACCGCAGCGCCGCGGGTGGTTCCAGCGCCACTTCACTATGTATAGTGAAGGCGTCCACGATCCGGGAGGTGTGCGATGACCGTCATCGACGAGCTGCTGGAAAGCGCGGAGAGCTACCGCGAGGGGTTTCAGAAAGGCGACCTCGCTCTCCCGCCGGCGCGGAGGGTGGCCATCGTCGCCTGCATGGATGCGCGCCTGAACCCGTACGGGCTGCTGGGTCTGAACGAGGGCGATGCGCACGTGATCCGCAACGCCGGCGGCGTGATCACCGACGACGAGATCCGCTCGCTCGCCATCTCGCAGCGGCTGCTGGGAACGAAGGAGATCATGCTGATCCACCACACCGACTGCGGCATGCTCACGTTCACCGACGAGGAGTTCCGTCGTCAGTGCCAGGAGGACACGGGGCTCAAGCCGCACTGGACGGTCGAGGCGTTCGACGACCTCGAGGAGGACGTGCGCCACTCGATCGCCCGTATCAAGGCAAGTCCCTTCATCCCGCACAAGGACGGCGTGCGCGGCTTCGTCTACGACGTCGGAACTGCGGAGCTCCGCGAGGTGACCTAACCCACGTCGAAGAACCGGCGCGGGTTCGCGATCATCATCGTGTCGATATAGGTTGATCGCGCTGTGCCTGGCGCGCTGCTCAGCGAGATTCGCGTCGCCAACTTCCGCAGCGCGCGCCGACTGGCGCTGCAGCCCGGCCCGATCTGCGCATTCATCGGCGAGCCAGGGGCCGGAAAGTCCAACGTGCTCTTCGCCCTACGCGCCCTACTCGACCCGAGCTTCGATCTCTCGACGGCCGACGTAACGTCCGGGCAGCGCGAGCTCTCGATCGAGGCGACGCTTGCGAACGGTCGCACCATCTCGCTCGACGACCGTACCGGCGCCCCGCCGATCGTCCACTTTCCAACCAGCCTTCGCGGAGGTGACCTCGTGTCGGGCTCGGTCGAGTCTCCGTCCGCGGAGGCGATCCACGGCGTGATCCGCGAGGCGCTCGCACGCTCGCCCGCTCCCCGCGTGGCCCTGATCCGCGGGCTCGAGGCCTGCGGGCCCGAGCTCTCGGGCGTCGTCTTCGCGATCGAGGAGCCGGAGCTGTTTCTCGCCCCGCACGCGCACCGGTATCTACACCGGCTCATCCGACGCCTCGCAGAGAGCGGCAATCAGATCTTCTTCACCACGCACGCGCCGGGTCTACTCAGCCTCGCCGCGCTCGACGAAGTCAACCTCGTCACCCGTGACGACCTCGGTGTGACTGCGGTCGAACGGTTGCGGCCGATCCACGTCGACGACGCGTTTCGGGTCATGTGCGAGTTCGACGCGGAGCGCTCCGAGCTCTTCCTTTCGCGGGCGGCGATCCTCGTCGAAGGCCTGACGGAGAAGATCACCCTGCCGCTCGTGTTCCAGGCACTCGGCCACGACCCCGACGGTGAGCAGATCTCGATAGTGGAGTGCGGTGGCAAGACCAACCTGCCGCTCTTCATCGAGATCTGTCTGCGGGCACGGGTTCCATTCGTGGTCATCCACGACAGCGATCTATGGCCGGAGCGCGAGCCGTTGGAAGACAATGTGAGGCTGAACGCGCTCATCCGCCGGCTGGCGGGCGCGCGGCGAACCATCGTGCTCGAGCCGGACTTCGAGAGCGTCGCCGGATTTCACGGAAGGGGATCCAAGCCCGAGCGGGCGTGGTCCCACTTGGCGCATGCGCCCCTGGACGAACTGCCCGAGCCCCTCGTGCGCGCCGTGAAGCTCGCTCTCGCCTCGGCTCACCCGCGTCAACCGTCCTACAGCTGATCTACCGCTGAAAGAACCGACGCGGGTTCGCGATCATCATCTCGTCGATCTGCTCGTCGGTGATTCCTGCGTCGTCTCAGGGCCGGCAGGATCTTCGTCGAGATGTGCAGGTAGCTCGGCTGCTCGTTCGCGAATGCGGGGTCGCCGACCATGAAGTCAATGAAGCACGCGGCGTCGTGGGAGAGGTGGACGCGGTCGCCGTAGCCCTCCGCGAGCGAGCGCTACGAGCGTCTCGATCCGGCGCTCGTCCGGGTTGAAGTGCGCGATCGAGAAGCGGTCGCAGCCGAGCCAGGCCCCGGTGTCGGCGATCGCGCGCAGATAGGCGAGGTCGTTGCTGTCACCCGCGTGGGCGATCACGATCCGCCCCGGCTCGACGCCCGCGTGCGGTAAGCGCCTCGAGCGCCGGCAGGCCAGTGCCCGCGGCCGCGTTCGTGTGCACCATCACCGGCACGCCCGTCTCGATCGCCGCCGCTCGACGACCGCCGCGAGGATGCGTGGGGATGTCCCCGATGATCCCGTGCCGCTCGACCGCGCACTTGATGAACGCGGCCTTGACGCCGGTGTCGTCGATCCCTTCGCGAATCTCGCGGACGAACAGCTCGGCGATCGCGTCCACGCTGCGGTAGCCGAGAAAGTTCGGCAGCTCGAGGAACGCGTAGACGCCGGTCGCGACGATCAGGTTGAGGTCGACCTCGGCATTGATCCTCTGCAGCCGCGGGACGAAGCGGCCGAGGCCGTACGCCGTCGCATCGACGACCGTCTCGATGCCGGCCGCACGCACGGCGCGGAGCTTCTCGACTGCATCCGCGACCCGCACGTCCTCGTCCCAGTAGCGCGAGCCCCACACGTGCCCGAAGTTCTGGAGCGCCTCCGGCTGCAGGACGAACACGTGCTCGTGCATCAGCGTTCGGCCGAGCGCCGAGACGTCGACCGGGCCGCGCACCGTCTCGACCGTGCTCACCCGGCAATCCTAAGGCTGGCCGGCGGCCCTATCCTGATCGGCGGAGCGATGGTGACGGCCGACGACGTCTGCGCCTTCGCGCGCACGCTTCCTCGGACGAACGAGGGGCTCGTGCGCGGCCAGGTGAAGTTCCGCATCGGCCGGATCGTCTATCTCGCGCTCTCTCGGGACGGCTCGACGATGGGCTTCGCCTTCCCCAAGGAGTTGCGCGAAGCTCTCATCGAGTCCGAGCCCGAGAAGTTCTCCCTACCGCGTCAGTCCGACATGCGCTACCACTGGGTTCACGTCCGGCTCGACGCGATCGACGCAGAGGAGATGCGCGAGCTCGTCGAGGACGCCTGGGCCTTCACCGTGCCCAAGAGCGTGATCGAGGAGTACCTTGCGGTCAGGTCAGACCGAGCAGCCGGGCCGCGTTCTCCTTCAGCACCAGGGGCCGCACCTCGTCCTTGAAGGCGGCCTGCTCGAAGTCGGCGAGCCAGCGGTCGGGCGTGATCATGCGGGAAGTCGGAGCCGAAGAGCACCTTCGTCTTCAGCTGCGTGTTCGCGTACTGGACGAGCTGCGGCGGGAAGTACTTCGGCGACCAGCCGGAGAGGTCGATCCAGACGTTCGCCTTGTGCAGGCAGATGGAGATCGCCTCGTCCTGCCAGGGGAACGAGGGGTGTGCGAGCACGATCTCGAGCTCGGGGAAGTCGGCGGCGACATCGTCGAGGCACATCGGGTTCGAGTACTTGAGGAGCAAGCCGCCGCCGCCCTTGAGGCCGGTGCCGATGCCGCTGTGGCCGGTGTGGAAGAGCGCAGGCAGCCCGGCCTCCGCGATCACCTCGTAGAGCGGGTACGCGCTGCGGTCGTTCGGGAAGAACGCCTGGACGTTGGGGTGGAACTTGAATCCCTTGACACCGTGATCGCGGATGAGGGTGCGGGCGCGCTCGACCGCGTCTGTTCGCGCGGGATCGACGCTCGCGAACGGGATCAGCACGTCTGCGTTCGCGGCGGCCGCCTCGGCGATCTCCTCGTTCGGGATCGGAGGGATCCCGCTGCGCGACTCCCAGTCGACCGTGAAGACGACTGCGGCCAGCCCGCGTTCGCGGTAGTAGGCGGCGACGTCGTCGACCGTGGGCAGCGTGCCGTCCGTCCCGAAGTACCGCTGCGCGGCGGCGCGGAGCTCGGCCGGCATCGGATCGTGTCCCGCGCGGGAGATCTCCGCGTGGACGTGAACGTCGATGGCGGAGACGGCGGCGAGGTCGATCACGGCGACACCGT
The DNA here is from genome assembly GCA_963821415.1 of uncultured Actinomycetes bacterium. Classification (GTDB taxonomy): domain Bacteria; phylum Actinomycetota; class Thermoleophilia; order Gaiellales; family Gaiellaceae; genus PALSA-612. The sequence continues at coordinate 58,149 of CAWGEE010000044.1, forward strand.
ACCCAGTTCGTCCTGGAGGGCCGCGCCCCACGAGAGGAGATCCCAATCCGCTCCCGGGCGGCCGATCAGCGACACGCTCGTCGGCAGGCCGCTCCGGCTGCCGACGCCGGTGGGGAGCGAGACCACCGGGAACCCCGTCCAGTCCCAGTAGTGCGTCAGCGAGAGGTCGTCGAGATCGCCGAACGGCTCCTCGTAGCCGCGGCCGCGGAGGGGTGCGACGATCGGGATCGTGGGCTCGACGACGGCGTCGATCCGGTGCTCCGCGAACCAGTCGAGCCACGCGGCGGTGTCCTCGGCACGACCGTTCTGGCTGCCGATGTACTCCTCGGCGGTCATCGCCCGCTGCTCGGCGTGCTCGAGCCGGGCGCGATTCGAGAAGCGGTACTCGTCCCAGCGGTGCGCGAAGCGGCGGTGGTACGGGAGCATCTCCGTCAGCACGAGGTCGAAGAACTCGCCGAGCACGTCCAGGCGGGCCGCCGGGGCCGGCGGTTCGACGCGCTCGCCGGGAAGCGCCTCGAGCGCGCGCTCGAACCCGTCGGCGACGTCCGGGTCGAGCTCTGCGATCCGCGGAGAGATTGCGTAGCGGCGTAAGACGCCCCGCTCGCGCGGGGGATCGACACCGGCGAGCGCCGCGAGCAGCGGTTCGCAATCGCGGACGGTGCGGGCCATCGGCCCGGCATGGTCGAACGTCGGCGAGAGCGGGACGATTCCGCGCAGCGAGACGAGCCCGCGGGTCGGCTTGATCGTCGACGTCCCGCACTCGGCTGAGGGGATGCGGAGCGAGCCGGCGGTGTCGGTGCCTGTGGCGGCTGAGACCTGGCGGGATGCGAGCGCGGCCGCGGAGCCGCCGCTGGAGCCGCCCGCCGACCGTTCCAGCGCCCACGGGTTGCCGACCTGGTCGGTCGTCCCGCCGCAGGCGAACTCGTGCGTGTGCAGATGGCCGAGCAGCACCATCCCCTCGGCGGAGAGCCGCGCCCACGCGTCGCAGTCGCGCTCGGGCACATCCTCGAGCACGCCGCTCGACGCGGTCAGCGGCTTGCCGGCGACGGCGTACAGGTCCTTCAGCCCGATCGGGACACCACAGAGCTCGGGTGCATCGCCTGCGGCGAGCCGCTCGTCTGCGGTCGACGCCGTAGCGAGCGCATCCTCCTCGTAGACACGCGCCCAGGCGTTGATCGAGTCGGGATCGCCGTCGTGGCTGTGTACGCCGTCCCGCTCGCGGATCCGGGCGAGGCACGCGTCGACGAGCTCGCGTGAGGAGAACGCTCGCGCGTGGAGGGCTTCGGATGCCTCCACGACTCCCAGGTCGGCCGGGTCAGCCACGGCCCGATCATCTCAGCTCGGCTGCCAGGACCTGGCCATGGCCGTGCTATACACGGCTGCGCATGGCCCACCGCACGTCACCGCCGTTCCGCGCCGATCACGTGGGGAGCCTGCTCCGCCCGCCGGCGCTGCTTCAGGCCCGCGAGGACCACGCCGCGGGGCGCATCGACGGTGACGAGCTGCGCGCGATCGAGGACGACGCGGTCCGCGAAGCCGTGAAGATGCAGGAGGACGTCGGGCTGAGCGTCGGCCACCGACGGCGAGTTCCGCCGCGCCTCCTGGCACATGGACTTCATCTACCAGCTCGGCGGCGTCGTGCGGCATCCGGAGGAACGGCTCACGATCGAGTTCCACAGCGACAAGGGCGACCTCGAGGCGGTGTTCTCCGGCATGCATGTCGAGGCCCCGCTCGGGCTCTCGCACACGATCTTCGGCGACGACTTCGCTTTCTTGCGCGACGTCGTGGAGGCTGCCGTCGCGAAGCTCACCATCCCATCGCCGAGCATGGTCCACTACCGCGGCGGGCGGGCATCGATCGATCCGACGGTGTACCCGGATCTCGACGCCTTCTGGGCCGACCTGACCGCGGCCTACCGCGAGGAGGTGCGGAGGTTGGGTGAGCTCGGCTGCACGTACCTCCAGCTCGACGACACGAGTCTCGCGTACATGAACGATCCCGACCAGCGCGAATACGTCGCGTCGATCGGCGGCGACCCGGTTCATCAGCACGAGGAGTACATCCGCCACATGAATGAGGCTCTCGCCGGCCGGCCGGCAGGGATGGCGGTCACCACGCACCTGTGCCGAGGGAACTTCCGCTCGTCATGGGTCGCCTCCGGCAGCTACGACTTCGTCGCCGAGGCCCTGTTCAACGAGCTCGAGGTCGACGGCTACTTCCTGGAGTGGGACGACGAGCGCTCGGGAGGCTTCGAGCCGCTGCGCTTCCTGCCGAAGGGAAAGGTCGCGGTGCTCGGGCTCGTGACGACGAAGCGCGGAGAGCTCGAGTCGAAGGACGAGCTCAAGCGACGGATCGAGGAGGCGTGCGACGTACGTCGACGTCGATCAGCTCTGCCTCTCGCCGCAGTGCGGCTTTGCCTCGACAGTCGAGGGCAACGAGCTCACCGTCGAGCAACAGGCGGCCAAGCTCCGCCTCGTGGTGGAAGTGGCCGACGAAGTCTGGGGCGCTTGAGAACCGTTCGAGACGCGACGTTCGACGTCTTCCGCCGGCGCGGGCTGACGACGATGTTCGCGAACCCTGGGTCGACGGAGGTTCCGTTCCTCGCCGGCCTGCCCGACGACATCCGCTTCGTCCTCGGGCTGCACGAGACTGCCGTGGTCGGGCTCGCCACGGGCCTGGCGATCGGCAGCGGCCGGCCGGCTCTCGTCCTCCTGCACACGACGGCCGGGCTCGGCACGGGGGTGAGCGCACTGGCGACCGCCCGCGTGAATCGCGCCCCGCTCGTCGTCGTCGTGGGACAGCAGGACCGTCGGCATCTCGCCTACGAGCCGTTCCTCGCCGGGAAGCTGGCCGGCCTTGGCGGCGAGTATCCCGTCAGCGTCGAACAGCCCGCCAGGGCCCAGGACGTCCCGGCCGCGATCGAGCGTGCGTTTCATGCCGCAGAGGCGAAGCGCGGCCCCGCGCTCGTGATCGTGCCGATGGACGACTGGGGTGAGCCCGCCGACGAGGAGCGCGAGCCGGCGGCGGCGTTCGGGCCCGTCCTGCGCGCCGCCACCGTCGACCCCGAGGCTGTCGACGCGCTCGCGAGCTTCCTCGCGGAGGCGAAGTCGCCGGCGCTGGTCGTGGGTGCGGGTGCCGACGACCCGGAGACCTGGGCGGCGCTCGTCGAGCTGGCAGAGCGGCTCGTGGCTCCCGTCTTCCAGGAGTCGTTCGGAGGTCGTGCCGGCTTCCCGCAGGACCACCGGCTGTATCTGCGGCGTTCTGCCGGCGGAGAGGGCGAGGCTGCGCGAGCGGCTGGAGCCGTACGACGCGATCCTCGTCGTCGGCGCGCCGGCGTTCCGTCAGGCGCCGTACGTGCCGGGTCGCTTCACCGCTCCGGGAACGAGGATCGCGGTGCTCGGAGACGATCCTGACGAGCTGCACCGGAGCCCTGCCGAGCTGGCGGTGCTCGCCTCGCCCGCGGCCGTGTGCCGTGAGCTCGCGGGCCGTGTGCCCGTACGCGACGCCGAGGCGCCGGAGCCGTTTCGTCCCGCGCCTCCGCCGTCGCCGCCCGCGCCGGGCGAGGCACTCTCCGCGAGCCACGTGCTCGCGGCGCTGGCGGAGCGGCTGCCGCGCGAGGCAGTCGTCGTCGAGGAGGCGCCGGTCGACAGGCCGGAGATCCATGCCCGGCTGCCCGCGCGCGAGCCCCTCGGCTACCTCAGCGCAGCCCAGGGCGGTCTCGGCTTCGCCATGCCGGCGGCCGCCGGAGTGCGCATGGCCTTGCCGCGCCGACCCGTCGTGGCCGTCGTCGGAGACGGCTCGGCGATCTACGGCGTTCCGGTCGTCTGGAGCGCCGCGCACTACGGGATCGGCGCCCTCTTCGTCGTCCTCTCGAACGAGCGCTACGCCGTCATGGACCGGCTCGTCGAGCGCCACGGAGGCACCGGCCCCTGGCCTGCGTTCGCCGAGGTCGAGCTGGCGACCATCGCGCGCGGCTTCGGCTGTGGGGCCGAGCGGATCACGACGCACGACGAGCTGATCTCGTCGCTCGACGAGGTCGTGCCAACGCTCGAGGAGCGAGACGAGCCGCTCGTGCTCGACGTCCTCGTCGAACCGACGCTCGACTTCGCCCCGTAGTCCTTGCACCGGCGGTCGTGATCGAGAAAGATTCACACGATCGTTCACAATCCGCCGCTGAACGGCGTGATGTTCGATTGGGCGAAGTTGCCCACCAACGCTCTACGAAAGGAGCAACGATGAGGCTTCGGAGGGCAGCTATCGCGCTCGCACTCCTCGTCTGGGGCGCTCGTGATGGCGACGATGGCCATCGGCGCGAGCTCCGGCCCGGCTCAGAAGGTCGTCGGTTCGGGAAAGCAGACGAAGACGAACAGCGTGTGCGGCCTTGGGACCGGCAAGAAGGCGACCGGCGCCGGTGATCAAGCTGGGCGCGATCGCCACCAAGCAGCCGGGGACCGACTTCACGGACATCCCCAACATGGCGAAGGCGTACTTCGACTGCGTCAACAACAACGGCGGCATTCGCGGCCGCCGGATCCAGTACACCATCGAGACCGAGCAGACGAACCCCGGTCAGAACGCCGCGCTCGTGAGGAAGCTCGTCGCGTCGACGAAGGTCGTCGGCCTGGTAGGCAACACGAGCATCATCGAGTGCGCCATCAACCACGGCTACTACGAGAGCAGGGGCATCTACATGATCGGCTCGGGGATCGCCCCTGAGTGCTATGCGACCTCGAACATCTCGGCCGTCAACATGGGGCCCCGCTACAGCTCCGACGGGGCGGTGCAGTACGTGATCCGCAAGGGCGTCAACAGGGTCGTGTTCGACCAGTCGAACGTCCCCGGCACGGGCTACATCAAGGCGGGCCCGATCGCAGTTGCCAGGGCCGCCAGGGTCCCGATCGTCACCTTCGAGGACACCGTGCCGATCCAGGACGCGAACTCCGTCGCGCTCAAGCTCGTACAGGCGGCGGGGAGGAACGGCGGGGTCGTGCTGAACTTCACGCCCGACCAGGCGCTTCTGATCCTGCAGGCAGCGCAGCAGCAGGGAATCGCCGATGACGTCAGGGCGTGGGGTTGCTCGACGCCGTGCAACTCCGACTTCGTCGCAGCCGCTCTCGGCAGCGTGTGGGACGGGAAGTTCGGCGTCAACGCCGAGCTCAACCTGACCTCGGCACCGGGCCCGGACAGCAGGCTCTACCGCGAAGTGGCCAAGTCGGCGAAGCTGGCCTTCGGACTGGGGAGCTTCAGCCAGATGGGCTTCGTGGAGGCAAGGATCGCCACGGCAGCCCTGCTCAACATGAGGCCGCCGTACACCCTGAGGAGGGTGAACGACGCGTTCGCAGGGGTCACCAACTTCCACACGGACATCCTGTGCAGCCCGTGGTACTTCGGGAAGATCCCGCGGCACGTCCCGAACAACGTCGACCGCACGACGACGCCGAAGAACGGGAAGATGGTCATCGCGGAGGGCTGCTTCAAGATCTCCGCAGCCGACCCGGACATCGCCAAGGTTCGCGCTCTGGAGAGGCGGAACCCGAGGCTGACCAAGGGCAAGCCGTACCCGCTTCAGGGCTAAGAGAGTGAAGGAGGCTTATAGGTAGATCGTCAGGGCGCTCGTAGCATCCGATGTTTCCGACGGATCTCGAGACGTACAAGCCGTTCATCGTCACGGGCCTGGCCCTGGGCGGTGTGTACGGGCTGTCCGGTGTCGGCATCGTCGTGCTCTACCGCGCGACGGGTGTGCTGAACCTCGCGTTCGGAGCCATCGGAGCCATGGGCGCCCTGATCTCCTGGAGCCTCGTCAACCACACGTCGTTCCCCAACTGGGCGGCGTATCTCGTCTGCATCGCCTTCGGAGGCCTCGTGACGTTCGCGTACGGGGTCGTCTTCGGACCGCCGCTGGCCCGTCGTGACCCGCTCGTGAAGGCGGTGGGCACGATCGGCCTGACGCTGATTCTGCTGGGGCTGATGTCGTACTTCTGGCCACCGGAGAGCCGGTCGCAGTTCCTGCCCACCTCCGACTACCGGTACTACATCGGCTTCGCGGAGATCGACGTCACGTTGACGCAGATCATCGGCTTCGCCTTCGGAGTCGCCGTGACGGTCGCTGTGGCCGCGTTTCTCCGCTTCACGAAGCTCGGTACGGCGATGCGGGCGCTCGCCGACGACCGGGAGATCACGTCGACGCTCGGCGTGCCCGTGCGGCGCGTCGAGGCGGTGGCCTGGCTCGGATCCGGCCTGATCGCGGGCGCCGCCGGGCTCCTGCTGTCCGAGCTCGTGGGCCTCGACCCGGTCGGTCTGACGTTCCTCGTCATCTCCGCACTGGCGGCGGCGTTGATCGCGCGGCTGCGGTCGCTCGTGGCCACGATGTTGGCGGGCATCGCCGTCGGCCTCGCCACGGCCCTGCTGACGCCGATCTTCTTCTGGCCGACCGCGGACTACTCGCTGTCCGGCTACAGGTACGGCGCGCCGTTCGTCCTGGCGATCGTGGCCCTGCTCTTCCTGGCACGCCGCCGTGTCGTCTCGGTCTCGCGGGTCGACGGCTAGCTGATGAACGCGCCGGGAGCGGAAGGCCGCGGGAACGCCGGCGGTTCCGGAAGGGTGTTGAGCCACGTCTCCAGGCCGGTCGCCCTGCGGGCGCTCGTGATCGCCGGGCTGTTCGTCTTCGCACTCACCGTCTTGCCGATGCTTCTCGGCGCGTACTGGATCAAGATCCTGACGGCGACGGCGATCTTCGCGATCGTCGCCCTCGGGCTCAATGTCCTGTTCGGGCGCGTGGGCCTCGTGTCGTTGGGGCAGATCGCGCTGCTGTCCATCGCGGCCTGGATCGGCGCGAGGTTCTTCTTCCTGACGGGTCTCCCGTTCCCCGTCGTGCTCTTGATGACGGGAGTGCTGACCGGAGTCGTCGGGACGCTGGTCGGCCTGCCCGCGCTCCGACTGAGCGGCCTCTATCTGGCGCTGATCACGCTGATGTTCGCCGGGCTGGTCACGATCGTCCTGCCGACCACGGACTTCCCGAACGGAGGCCCCGGCTTCCTCGGGCATACCGACTCCTCGTCGGGAAACCCGTCCGTCAGGCGCCCGAGCATCGCCGAGGGCGACGATGCGTTCTATCGCTACACGCTCGTCGTCATGGCGCTGATGTTCCTGCTCGCGCTGGCCCACGTCTCGTCCAAGGCGGGCCGTGCCTGGGCAGCCATTCGCCAGAGCGAGCCGGCTGCGCTCGCGGGAGGCATCAACATCACGTTCTACAAGCTCTGGGCGTTCGCCCTCGCGTCGTTCATGACGGGCGTGGCAGGAGCGCTGCTCGCCGCCAACGAGGGGAAGATCTATCACCAGCAGTTCCGGACGATCGACTCGATCACGCTGATGGCCGTCGTCCTGATGGGCGGGATCTTCAGCCTCTGGGGCGCCATCGTGGCCGGCCTGCTTCAGAACCTGTTGCCCGCGCTCCTGAACGACTGGTTCGACTTCTTCAGGACGAATCCCGACTTTCTCCTCGTCCTCTTCGGGATCGGCGTCCTCCAGGTGCTCGTCACTGCTCCGGAGGGTCTTGTCAACCAGGTCCCCAAGGACTTACGGAACCTCGGGCGGCTGATCTCCGGCGGAGTGAGACGGCTCGCGGGCGCGATGGGGCGCGGGCCATGATCGAGGTCGAGGGGCTGACAGTCCGCTTCGGCGGCGTGACACCGCTCGACGACATGACCGTCGAGTTTCCGCAGGGCACCTGCGGCCTGATCGGCCCGAACGGCGCCGGCAAGACGACGTTCTTCAACGTGCTCAGCGGCTTCGTGTCGCCGGCGACCGGGACCGTGCGTGCATACGGCGAGGATCTCCTGCGGCTCGCCGACTACCGCCGCGCCCGCTGGGGCCTGCGGCGCACGTTTCAGCAGGAACAGGCGATCGAGCGCCTGTCGGTGTTCGAGAACGTCGCGATGATCCAGGAGCACTCGGGAGCTCGGCGCTCCGCCCGGCAGGGCGACGTCCACGACGCGCTCGCCTTCGTCGGGCTCGAGGAGGCGGCCAGGGCGAAGGTTGGGGGCTTGAGCGCGGGAGCTCGGCGCCTCGTGGAGCTCGCGCGTGTCGTCGTCGGCAACCCGCGAGTCGTGCTCCTGGACGAGCCGGCCGCCGGTCTGCCCGACGAGCAGACCGAGCATCTCGGCCGCGTGATCCAGGCGATCCCGGGGCAGTTCGGCGCGCTCGTGATCCTCGTCGACCATGACATGAGCCTCGTCTCCGCCTGCTGCGAGACGACCGCGGTGCTGGACTTCGGAAAGCTGATCGCCTCTGGCCCGACCGCCGACGTGCTGCGGGACGAGCATGTAATGCGGGCCTACCTCGGCACGGAGGAGGTCCTGTGAGCGCCGCGGCAAACGGCCGTGCCGAGCTGCGCCTGGAGGGGATGTGCGTCTCGCGCGGAGAGAGAGAGGTCGTGCACGACGTGAGCCTCACGATCCCGCCGGGCGAGGTGACGACACTCCTGGGCGCGAATGGCGCAGGCAAGTCGACCCTGGTGCTCGCCGTCGCCGGCGTGCTCCGTCCCACGGCCGGCAAGGTGCTGCTCGGCGAGCAGGACCTCACGCGGCGCAGGCCCGAGCGGATTCGCGCGGCCGGCGTGGCCGTCGTTCCCGAAGGGCGTCGACTCCTGCCCGGGCTCACGGTCGAGGACAACCTTCGCGTCGCGACGTACTCGTTGTCGCGCGAGCAGAGACGTGACGGGATCGCGTACGCCATCGAGCTGTTCCCCGAGCTCGAGAAGCGCTGGCAGACGGACGGCCGCCTACTGTCGGGCGGCGAGCAGCAGATGCTCGTGCTCGCGCAGGCACTTGTCTCGCGGCCCGGCACGCTGCTTGTCGACGAGCTTTCGCTCGGCCTCGCGCCCGTGGTCGTGAAGCGTCTCGTGCCCACGATCCAGGCCGTCGCGGCCGATGGCGCCGGCGTGCTGCTGATCGAGCAGTTCGCGCACCTCGCGCTCTCGCTGGCCAAGACGGCCTATGTCCTCGAAGGCGGGCGGATACGGTACGAGGGCACGGCCGAGGAGCTCAAGAACCACCCCGACGTCCTGCACTCCGCCTACCTCAGGGGGAACCAGAACGGCGTCGCAGGAGCCCGGGGCGACTGAGGAGGATCCACCGATGCGCGCCGCCGTGACCCAAGCTCGAGAGACGATACGGATCGTCGACGTGCCCGACCCGGGCGAGCCGGGCGAGGGCGAGGTCGTCGTCAGGCCGGAAGCGGTCGGCCTGTGTGGCTCGGACTTCCACTACTTCCTCGGCCACATCGGCTCGGTCGAGGAGTCGAAGCTGTACCCCCGCATCTTCGGGCACGAGGCCGCGGGCATCGTCGACGCGGTGGGCCCCGGCTGCTCACCGGAGGTCCGGCCCGGCGTGCGGGTCGCGATGTGGCCGCTCGTCGCTTGCGGACACTGCTATCCGTGCCGGATCGGGCGCAGCAACGCCTGCGTCAACATCAGCCTGATCGGAGTGCATACCGACGGGGCTCTTCAGGACCGGCTGCGCATTCCGGCCACGCAGGTCTTCCCGGTGGGAGACCGCGATCCGGCGGCGGCAGCGCTCATCGAGCCGGTGTCGATCGCCGTCCGCGCGATCGTCCGCGGCCGGGTGGCGAAGGGCGAGCGGGTGGTCGTCTTCGGCGCCGGACCGATCGGTCAGGCCATCACCGTCGCCGCCGTGGACAAGGGCGCGTACGTGCTGCTCGTCGACCGCGTGCAGAGCCGGCTCGAGCGCGGGAAGACCATGGGAGCCGACGTGCTCGCGGTCGCGGAGGGGGACGATCCCGTCGCCCCCGCGCTGGAGTGGGCCGGCAGCGACGGTCCCGCGGTGGTATTCGAGGCGACCGGCGCTGCCCAGGTGGCACGGACGGCGATGGAGCTCGTCGCACAGGCGGGCCGGGTGGTCATCGTCGGGCTCGGCTCGGACGACGCTCCGCTGCGGATCTCCGACCTCGCCTTCAAGGAAATCGACCTCCTCGGGGTGAGCTGCTGCAACGCCGGCGAGTTCGGCGACGCCGTCTCACTCGTCGCCCGGAGGCACGACGTGCTGGCAGGGCTCGTCACACACGAGTTCCCCTTCGAGCAGGCCCACGAGGCGATGACGTACGCGATCGAGCACCCAGCTGAGGTCATGAAGGCGATCGTGCGCCTCGATCTCGATTGACCGGCGCGCGCGCCCTTTACTAGAGTCGCGCCGTGGCGCTCAAGTCTCTCGACGCGCGGCGTGCCGAGACGATGGAAGCGCTCTGCGAGCTGATCGTGCCCGGCTCGAGCCGGGTCGGCCCCGTCGTCTACGTCGACGCGATCCTCACGAGCATGCCTCCCTTCGTCAGGGACGACGTACTGGCCGCGATCGACAAGCTCGCTCCGGCCGCTGCGGACGGCACCGATGCTCTGGCCGAGCACGAGCTCACGCCGGAGTTCGCCATGGTCCGCGCGCTCGCGATCGAGGCGTACTACAGCGACTTCGTCGCTCCCGGCAAGGAGGGGCCGGGCGCATGGGCCGAGATCGACTTCAACTCGCCGCTGGCGACGCGCCTGAACAAGGACTGGTCGTACCTGGGAGTGGCATGAAGGACGAGTTCGACGTCGTCGTGGTCGGATCGGGCGCGGGCGGAGGTGTCATCGCCGGCGAGCTCGCGCAACGCGGCCGAGACGTCCTGCTAATCGAGTGCGGGCCGCACCGCACGGCTGCCGACTTCACCCGGTGGGAAGCGCGAGCGAATCACGACATCTGGTGGCCGTTGCGCCTCGCGCCACTTCCCGACGGCGACGTCGTCGCCTTCCTCGCCGGCCGCTGCGTCGGCGGTACGACCACCATCAACAGCAAGGTGGCGCTGCGCGCACAGGAGCACGACATCGCGAAGTGGCATCCGGCCACGGGTTTGACGAAGGAGAACGGCGAGCCTTTCACGGCGGCCGACCTCGATCCCTACTACGACCGCGTGGAGCATGTGCTCGGCGTGCGCGAGCGGGCCGACTGGCTCAAGAGCGTGCACACGGTGGAGGCCGGCTTCCTCGCGCTCGGCCTGGAGCTCGAGCCCGTTCGCTCGTACACGGACGCGAACTGCATGAGCTGCGGCTCGTGCCTCCAGGGCTGCGCCACGAATGCCGGCAAGTCGACGATGAACACGTACATCCACGACGCGCTGGCACAAGGCGTGCTCGAGCTGCGGGCCGAGTGCACCGTCGAGCGAGTGCTGATCGAAGGCTCGGAGGCGACAGGCGTCGAGTACGTCGACGAGGCGGGGCAGCGGCAGACAGTGCAGGCACGGGCCGTGGTGGTGGCCGCGGGCGCGCTCAACACGCCGCAGCTGCTGCTGCGGAGCGGCGTCGACAACCCCTCTGTCGGGCGGCACCTCGGGTTGCATCCCGTCCGACTCGTCTATGGCCTCTTCGATGAGCCGCAGGACGCGCACATGGTCTACCCGGTCACCGCGCACTGCAAGAAATATCCAGCGCGACGAGGACGGTGGCTTCGTGATCGAGGCGACGACGATCCAGGACCCGATCTCCTTTGCGACGACGCTGTGCGACGAGAACGGGCCCCTGTGGGGAGAGCGGCTCGTAGCGGCGGTGGAGAAGTTCCGGCGCTGGGTCGGCCTGCTCGCCCTGGTGAGCGACGAGAACAACTCGGCCGTGGTGGTCGACGAGGACGGCGCCGAGCGCTTCGACGTCGACTTCCAGCCGAACGAGGTCGAACGACTGGACGCGGTGTTGAAGGCCAGCCGAGAGGTCCTGGAAGCGGCGGGCGCCACTCAGGTCTGTTGGACGGGCATCGCATCGACCCACGTCCAGGGCAGCTGCCGGATGGGCGACGACCCGGCCAGGTCGGTGGTCGACCGCAACGGTGAGTCGCACGAGGTCAAGCGGCTCTTCGTCGGCGACGCCTCACTCGTCCCGCGCACGCTGTCCGTGAACCCTTCGCTGACGATCATGGCGCTCGCGACCCGGCTCGCGGAACACCTCGACGCCGACCCGAACGGCTACCTCTCTGCGCGAACCGCCGATGTGACGAGCGCCGCCGCATGAAGGCGGCGCTGCTCGCCGAGTACCACCGACACCTCGAGCTCGTCGACCGGCCGGTGCCCGCGCTCGGCCGCCTTCGCGACGGCGACATCACGGGGCGAGCGGTGCTCGTGCCCTAGCTGCTACGCCTGGACGAGCGAGCCGCCGTCGACGACGAGCGCCGTGCCGGTGATGAAGCTGGACGCCTCCGACGCGAGCAGGACGACGACGCCCTTCAGCTCGTCTGGATGCGCCATCCGGCCGAGCGGGATGAGCGTGCGCCACATGTCCTTCATCTCCTCGGTCGGGTTCTCGGTGACGCCGCCACCGATGAGCGTCCCGTAGAACGGCCCGGGACAGATCGCATTCACCAGCACGCCGTGCTGCGCCAGCTCGAGCGCGGTGTGGTGGACGAGATGGATCACTGCCGCCTTGCTGGCCGTGTAGCCGTAGCAGACGAGCGGCTCCACCCTGAGCCCCGCGTTCGACGCAGTGACGACAATGCGTCCGGAGCCTTGCGGGATCATCACGCGCGCAGCGCTCCGCATCGTGTGGATGACGCCGTTGAGGTTGACGTCGAGCACGATGTCCCAGTCCGAGCGCTCCAGCGTGGCGAGGGTCTGGCCGCCGTCGACGCGGAAGCCGGGTACCGACGCGAGGCCCGCATTCGCAAAGGTGACGTCCACTCCGCCCTGGGTCTCGACGACACCGTCGAACAGCGCATCCACCGCCGCCTCGTCGCGCACGTCGACGACCTCGCCACGAACATCGCACCCCCGCTCGATCAGCCGCGCCGTGGCTCCTTCGAGGCGTTCGGCATCGATGTCCGACAGCGTGACGCGGGCGCCACACTCGGCGAGCACCTCAGCCATGGCGAACCCGAGCCCGCCGGCCGCCCCCGTGACGATGATTCGCCTGCCGTGGACGTCGAAGAGACGGTTGAGCACCCCTGTTGGATCGGTCATGCAGGCGATTCTAGGATCCCAGCGATGCGCGAGCCGTGTTCACGGAGACCCTCCAGATTGCGATCGGCGTCCCCGACCTCGATGCGGGCTCGACGACGAGAGCGTCTACGCGCGCTTCCTGGAGACGAACGGGCCCGGCGTCCACCACATCGGGGTCGGCGTGCGCGACTACGACGCCACGCTCGAGGAGCTCGCAGAGCGAGGGCACGATCTCCTCCTGGGCGGCGAGTACTCCGGCGTCAACTTCGCGTACTTCTCCACGACCGCGACCTCGGCGTGATCACGGAGATCTTCAGCGGCCCCCGGCAAGGACCAGAAGCCGGACGCCGTCTACCCACCGTCCGACGCCTCTCTTATCAGCCCCCGCTATCGGTTCTGGCGCATCGACTTCGGCCAGATGCCCTGCTTGCCCGGCGAGAGGATCCCGTTCGGGTCGAGCGCGTCCTTGATCGTCTCGGCGAAGCGGCGGTACGCGTGGTCTCCGAAGCTGTACTGGTCGGTGGCGAGGTCCATGAAGTCGAGGTGAGCCCGGTACTCGCCGTATCCGTCTTTCGCCGCCTCCTGCACGAGCAGCTTGCACGTGTCGTACGCGCGCCGCGTCTGCGCCTCGTCCTTCGTGTCGAAGATGACCATCGTGACGTGGATGAAGCTGCGTGCGTTGATGGGGATGAGGACCGCGGCATAGTCGAGCCCGGCCCTTTCTTCGACCAGCCCGCGCAGCAAGTCGCGCAGGGCGACAGCCTCGCCGCCGGTGAGCGGAGCCACCGGCGAGAAGCCGATGTGGCCACCTTCCTCGCCGCCGTACCACCCGGTCATCTGGTTGATGCCGAGGTTCGGATAGCCGCCCTGGACCTGTTCGAAGGGATGCTCGAGCGACTCGACCGCGTCCGGCGCATGCTTCTGCCCCCAGACCTCGGCGCCGGGTATCCGCTCGAACGCCTCCTTGACCTTCTTGAAGCGGAGATCGACGATCGACTCGTCGCCGTAGAGGGCGAAGCGCATCATCCAGCGACCGATCTCGAGCTCCCGCGCCATCGTGTCGATGACCGAATCGGGGATCGGATCCTCGCCCTGGTACCACGGCGAGCGGCTCGAGATCACGGACGCGAGCGCGATCGTGTTCCAGATCTGCGGCACGTTCTCGATCGTGCGGTCGAGCATCAGCCGCCGCAGCGTGTCGATCACCGGCGCGAGGTCGTCCTCGCTCCAGACCCGGAGCCAGAGCGGCATGTAGCACTCCGGCTGCGGCATCAGCCACACGCCGAGCTTGGTGACGATGCCGAAGTTGGACTGCATGAAGAGCTGGTCCGGCGTCGGACCGAGACTGCGCTTGTAGACGTGCCACGACCGGTTGCCGGGCATCGCTCCCATGCCCGTCCTCATGACCTCGCCGTTTGCGAGCACGACCTCCATGCCGCATTGACCTGCCATGTCGTTGCCGTACGGGAGGTACGTGGCGCCGTTCTCGAGGTAGTTGCCGACGACGCTGCCCCAGCCGAGGTCGGGGATCGAGACCATGAGCTTGTGGCCGCCCTGCTGAACGGCACTGTAGAGATCGAACCAGCGGACGCCGGGCTCGACGACCGCGTAGGCGCACTCCTCGTTGATCTCGAGCACGCGGTTCATGCGCCTCAGGCTGAGGATCACCGACCCCCGGACTCTCGGTGCCGGCCCGCCGTATCCGTTGTTCATCCCTGCCGAGTGGGTCCAGAGGGGAATTCGCAGCTCGTTCGCGATCGCCACGACCTCCTGGATCTCCTCGACCGTCTCCGGCATGACGACGGCAGAGGCTGTGTATTCGTCCCAGGTGGCGAAGGCGAACGGGTCGCGGAACTCGTGCAGGTCCTCCTCCGAGGTCAGCACCCGATCGGAGCCGAGAGCCTCCGTGAACTTCTCCACCGCGCGGTCGAGATCCGCCTCGGCGACTCCCGGCGGCAGAGGGCGTGTCCGAGTGTCGTCAACCTGCGTCACTGCAGTCATCTGAACACCCGCAGCCGTCTGGGTCAAGTTCCGCCTCGTCGATATCTCTAGGATCGCCGCTATGTCGCGCACCGACGTGCCTGTAGCGCCGGGGGACGTTCTCTGGGCTCCGCCGCCGGATGCCCGTGAGCGTTTCGAGCTGGGGCGCTACCTCGAATGGCTGAAGGACGAGCGGGGGCTCGACTTCCCCGACTATCACTCGCTCCATCAGTGGTCGATCAGCGATCTCGAGGGCTTCTGGGGCTCGCTGTGGGACTTCTTCGAGATTCGCGCCCATGAGCCGTACGAGCGGGTGCTCGGTTCACGAGACATGCCGGGTGCGGAGTGGTTCCCGGGCGCGCGGCTCAACTACGCGGAGCACATGCTCGGTCGCGACGAAGACCGCGACTGCCGTCGCGGTGGTTGCCCGGTCGCAGTCCCGCGGGCCGCTCGAGCTGACCTTCGGCGATCTCAGTGAGCAGGTCGCCCGGGCACGAGCGGGCCTGCAACGGCTCGGCGTTGAGCCCGGCGATCGCGTCGTCGCCTATCTTCCGAACATCCCCGAGACGCTCGTTGCCTTCCTCGCGACCGCGAGCCTCGGAGCCGTCTGGGCAACGTGCCCTCCCGAGTTCGGCACGCGCAGCGTGATCAGCAGGCTCGGCCAGCTCGAGCCGACCGTTCTGCTGGCGGTGGCCGGCTACCGCTGGGGCGACACGCAGGTCGACCGCCGCGAGCAGGTCGCCTCTGTCCGCGACCAACTGCCGTCGTTGCGGTCGGTCGTGCACGTTCCCTATGCGGGCGGCGAGGGCGATGCCAGCCCGGACGCGGTCGGCTGGGACGAACTACTGGCCGAGCCGGGGCCCCTCGAGTTCGAGCCCGTTGCCTTCGCGCACCCGCTGTATGTCCTCTTCTCCTCCGGTACGACGGGGCTGCCCAAGGCGATCGTGCACGGCCACGGCGGCATCCTTCTCGAGCACCTGAAGAACCACACGTTCAGCTGGGACCTCCGGGCCGGCGACCGCCTCCAGTGGTTCACGACCACCGCGTGGATGATGTGGAACGCGCTCGTCTCGGTGCTGCTCACGCGTGCTTCGATCGTCATGATCGACGGCGACCCGGCCTACCCCGACGTGTCCTTCCAGTGGCAGCTGGCCGAGGAGGTGCGGGCGACGTTCTTCGGCCTCAGCCCGGCGTTCACGATGGCCTGCCGCAAGGAAGGGCTCGACCCGGGAACTCGCTTCGACCTGTCCTCGATCCGCATGCTCTGCACCGCCGGCTCGCCGCTGCCGCTCGAGGGCTACGAGTGGCTGTATCGGCAGGTCGACCCCGACGTGTACCTCAACAACGGCTCGGGAGGCACGGACGTCTGCACGGGCCTGGTGCAGGGCTATCCACTGCTTCCGGTCTACGCCGGCGAGATGAGCGCCCCCTGCCTCGGCGTCGATGCCGTCGCGTTCGATCCGGACGGAAAGCCTGTGGTCGGCGAGCTCGGCGAGCTCGTCATCAGGCAGCCGATGCCGTCGATGCCCGTCGGCTTCTGGAACGACCCCGACGGCTCGCGCCACCGAGCTGCCTACTTCGAGGACTTCCCGGGGTTCATGCGCTACGGCGACTGGATCATGTTCACCGAGCGGGGCAGCTCGATGATCACCGGCCGCTCGGACGCGACGCTGAACCGCGGTGGCGTTCGCCTCGGCACGAGCGAGCTGTACGGCGTCGTCGAGGAGTTCGACGAAGTGCTCGACAGCCTCGTCGTCCACCTCGAGCAGACGGACGACCTGCTGCTGTTCGTCGTGCTCCGCCCGGGGATCGAGCTGACCGACGAGCTGCGGAAGCGGATCGCCGACGCTCTTCGTTCGGAGCTCTCGCCACGACACCGTCCGGACGACATCGTCGCCGTGCCGGCGATCCCACGTACGTTCACCGGCAAGAAGCTGGAGCTGCCGGTCAAGCGCATCCTCACGGGCGTCTCCGTGGATGAGGTCGTGAGCAAGGACATGCTGATCGACCCCGACTCGATCGAGGCATTCGCGGACTACGCGCACGGCAGATCGACCGGATGACGCGGGTCAGGTAAGTCGCCTGCGAAGGCAAGGGTGTGCCAGGATTGGCAGGGGCCATGGCGCACGAAGACGTTCCCGTTCTCATCGTCGGCGGCAGCCTCGTCGGACTGTCGACCGCGGTCTTCCTGGGGCATCACGGCGTGCCTTCGCTCGTCCTCGAACGCCATCGCGGCACCGCGATCCACCCGCGGGCTGCGCTCGTCAACCAGCGCACGATGGAGACCTATCGCGCCGTCGGCCTAGAAGACGAGATAGAGGAGGCTGCGGCGCGGGAGTTCGTCCAGAACGGCGCGATCGTGTCTGTCGACAGCCTCGGCGGGAAGGAGCTCGACTGGTACTTCCGCTTCATCAACGAAGGGGTGGAGGACATCAGCCCGTCGGCGAGGGTCTTCGTTACGCAGATCGGGCTCGAGCCCGTCCTGCTCCGCGCGGCGGAGCGCCTCGGAGCTCAGGTGCAGTACGCGTCGGAGGCCGTTTCGGTGGAGCAGGATGCAGACGGTGTGTCGGTTGTCGTCCGGCCACGCGAAGGCGGGCCGGAGCGCACCGTGCGCGGGCGCTATCTCATCGCAGCGGACGGCGCGCACAGCCCGATCCGCGAGCGGCTCGGCATTCGGCAGCTTGGCCACGGGAGCTTCTCGGACAGCATCACCATCTACTTCAAGGCCGACGTGCGACGGCTGATGGGCGATCGCAATCTGAGCGTGGTCTACGTGTTCGGACCGCACCTCCAGGGCTTCTTCCGCTTCTCGATCGATCTGCAGGCGGGCTTCCTCGTCGTCAACTCGACCGTCGACGCCGACGGAACGCGGTCGGTCCGGATCGGCGAGGACATGAGCACGCCGAGCTGCATCCGCTACGTCCGTGAGGCGCTCGGCGACCCGGAGCTCCCGGTGGAGATCGAGAACGTCCAACGCTGGTCTGCGTCGGCGGAGTACGCCGAACGACTGCAGGACGGCCGCGTGTTCGTCGCCGGCGACGCAGCGCATGTCATGCCGCCGACAGGTGGGTTCGGCGGCAACGTCGGCGTGCAGGACGGGTACGACCTCGCCTGGAAGCTCGCGCACGTCCTGGGCGGCCGGGCGGACGATGCCTTGCTCGCCACCTACGACGCCGAACGCCAGCCGGTCGGAGCGCTCACGACGGAGCAGGCGTACACGCGATACGTGCTCCGGCTCGACCCAACCCTCGGCAAGGAAGACCTGATGCCGATCGTCGAGGAGGCGACCATCGAGCTCGGCTACCGCCACCGCTCTCCCGCCGTCCTCGTGGGACCTGACGTCGACGACGCGGTGTGGGAGGATCCGCGCGAGCCGTCGGGTCGCCCCGGCTTTCGCGCGCCCCACCTACCGGTCACGGTCGAAGGTGTCGAGCGGTCGACGCTAGACCTGTTCGGACGCGACTTCGTCGTCCTCGCCGGATCGGACGGGGAGGGCTGGTGTGCCGCGGGACGCGCGGCGGGCGACGCGCTCGGCGTGCCAGTGCGGACGCACCGCATCGGGGCTGACGTGACCGATGCAGCAGGGGGGCTCGAGACCGTCTATGGCACGGGCGCGGCAGGTGCCGTGCTCGTCCGGCCCGACGGGTTCATCGCCTGGCGGGCGTCTGCTTCTCATGCCGACCCCGAGGCGAGCTCACGAGCGCGCTGGGCGCGGCCCGGGCCGCGGCGCCGTCGATCGCCGCCGCCTGAGCTACGTCGCGTCAGGACCCAGAAGCGGTCGCCGCGCTCCGCTTCCAGCTTCGCCAGTTGCTCCCTGTGGATTTCGCGAACGCGAGCCGGGGTGATCGCCTCGCCGGGGTCGACCTCCTCGATCTCGAGGCTCGTCTTGTCCTCGTAGAGGTTCTCGCCGACGAGGCGCGCCCGGCTGTCGTACGGCCAGACGAAGGCCTGGCGGCTCGAGACGTGGTAGAGCGCGTCCGGGTCGTCGACCTCGTAGCCGACCGCCTGCAGGTCGGCGCCGCGGCCGAGCTGGTGGAACGTCAGCTCGTCGCAGATGCCCCAGTCCGCGACGGCGAGGCGGTCGTCGGAGTTCCACAGCACGGCGTCGCCGACCATGTCGTAGAAGGCGAGCACGCCCTCCTTGCCTCTGATCACCGCGGGGTTCGCCCCCCAGGTGATCCGGTACTCGGGCTCGTCGACCATCATGTCGGGGGCCGCGAGCACGTCGTACTGTCCCGATCCCTCGAGGTGCACATGGCGCCAGAAGTTGAGCAGCATCGCGCGGTGGAGCGGCTTCTCGGTCTCCTCCAGGAGCGCACGAGTCGGCTCCATGCAGTCGTAGACCGCCTGCTCGAACCTGTTCACGGCGTAGCCGCCGCCGTCGCGGGCGCGAGCGGCGCCCTGCCGAGGATCATGTCGGCCGCCTTCTCGGCGATCATCATCGTCGCCGCATTCGTGTTCGCCCGCGTGATCGTCGGCATCACGGAGGCGTCGACCACCCGCAGCCCCTCGACGCCGTAGACGCGCAGCTCTGCGTCGACGACGGCGCCCATCGCGCAGGTCGACGTCGGGTGGTACACGGTCTGGCTCGCCCGGCGCACCCAGTCGAAGATGTCGTCCTCCGAATCGGAGGCGGGGACGCTGAGCGGCTCGCGTTGGAGCGCCTCGAGCACGGGTTGCGATGCGATCTCGAGCGCGATCCGCACCCCTTCGAGCATGCTTGCGCGATCCTCCTCGGTCGTCAGGAAGTTGCAACGCACCGTCGGCTTCGAGTCGGGCATCGGCGTCCGCAGGCCGACCTTGCCGCGCGACGTGGGCTGGATGATCACCGGCCCGAACGCGTAGCCGTTGTCGGGCGGAGGGCTGAGGCCCTCGTCGAAGAACGGCGCCGCTGCGAAGTGGAACTCGACGTCGGGTGCCGGCAGGTCCGAGCGCGTCTTGAAGAAGCCTCCTGCCTCCGGGTAGTTCGAGGTGAGCGGGCCGCGGCCCTCCGAGTGAAGCAGCTCGAAGTTCTCGGGCGTGAAGATCCCGAAGAGCCCTTGCTGGTCGGTGAGGTAGTTGACGTTCACCATGCAGTGGTCCTGGAGGTTCTCTCCGACCGGCAGGTCCTGCCGCACGGGGATCCCAAAGATCCCGAGGTCGGCCGCCGGGCCGATCCCCGCGAGCATCAGCAGCACCGGTGACTGGTACGTGCCTGCGGAGAGGATCACCTCGCGCTCCGCCTGAACCGTCTCGCGCTCACCGTTCTTGACGAGCTCGACGCCGACGGCGCGGTCCCCCTCGAAGACGATCCGTTCGACGAAGACGCCGGACCTCACCTCGAGGTTCGGCCTCGACTCGGCGGGATGGAGAAACGCGTCTGCGGCGCTGCAACGCATGCCGTTGCGCTGCGTGAGCTGGAAACGTGAGACACCCTCCGGCCGGTCGACGTTCAGGTCGTCGATGTGCTCGTACCCCGCCGACACAGCCGCCTCGAGCTGCGCCTCGATGAACGGCGTCATCGAGCGGCTGTCGGACACGGCGAGGGGCCCGCCCACGCCGTGGAACTCGCTCTCGCCACGCTCGTTGTCCTCCGAGCGCTTGAAGTACGGGAGCACCTCGTCGTACGACCAACCCTCCGCGCCGTTCGCGGCCCACTCGTCGAAGTCGGCGCGGTTGCCGCGTAGGTAGATCATCGCGTTGATCGAGCTCGAGCCGCCGATCACGCGTCCGCGCGGGAAGTAGAGCCGGCGTCCGCCGAGACCGGGCTCCTCCTCGCCGTAGAGATCCCAGTCGAGGCTGGACTTGAACGCGAGCGGGAACATCGCCGGGACGTGGAGCTCGGCCGCGGTGTCGGGTGGGCCCGCCTCGAGCAGCAGCACGCTTGCGTCGGGATCCTCGCTCAGGCGCGCGGCGAGTACGCAGCCAGCGGTCCCTGCTCCCACGATCACGTAGTCGGCCACGATCGAGCCCCTCCTCTGTCGGTGACGGCTCGGAGCTTAATTGTCCGGCGATCCCGTTACCAAGATTGTTGGCAACGCTCGCCGCGCACGTTAGGTTTCGTCGTGAGTGAGCGGCAGCGACGACCTCATCGGCCTCTACTGGACCACCTCCGGGCCGGTCGAGGTGCACTTCGGGCGGGAGTGGAGCCTCTTCAGCCTGCGCGAGCGCTGTGAACAGGCCCAGCGCGTCGGCTTCAAGGGCATCGGGCTCTGGCATGCCGACCTCGAGCACCTCCTCGAGACTCAGACGCTCGGCGAGCTGCGGGCGATTCTCGACGAGCACGGGATCGAGCAGCTCGAGCTCGAGTTCCTCGGCGACTGGTTCCTGGAGCCCGACGATGAGCGCCGGCAGGCAGCCGACAAGACCCGCGCGCTGCTCTTCGAGGCGGCGGCCGAGCTGCCGGCGCACCACATCAAGGCCGGCAACATCATGGGCACGGAGTGCGAGCTGGAGCGGATCGTCGAAGGCTTCGCCGAGCTCTGCGCCGACGCCGCCCGCTACACGGACGCGAAGATCGTCTACGAGTTCATGCCGTACGACGTCCAGGTGAACGACATCGAGACCGCGCTGGCGGTCGTCGAGGGCGCCGACGCGCCGAACGGCGGTCTCGCATTCGACACATGGCACCTCGGCAAGATGCGGCTCGAACCGGAGGAGCTCCGCCGCATCCCGCCTCGCTTCGTCTCCTGGGTCGAGCTCTCCGACGGCCCGTACGAGTACGCGGAGGACCGCCTGGACGAGGTGATCAATCGCCGCCGGCTGCCCGGCGAGGGCGAGTTCCCGATCGCGGAGTACGTCGCGGTATTCCGCGAGCTCGGCTACGACGGCCCCTGGGGCGTCGAGGTGCTGTCGGAGGAGCTCCGCAATCTCCCCATCGAGCAGATCTTCGATCGAGCGTACGAGACGACGAGCGCGCAGCTCGCTCTGTCACGAGAAAGGAGCGTCGGTGTCTGAGAACGGCCTTTCGAAGGACCGGCTGGTCTGGATGCTCACCCAGATGCTGCGGATCCGGGAGTTCGAGGAGCGCGTGAAAAGCACGTTCGAGGAGCACCCGGGCGTCATCCGTGGTCACACACACCTGGCCGACGGGGCTGAAGCCTCCATCGTCGGCTCGCTGGCCGCGCTGCGGCCGGACGACCAGCTCACCGCAACGTATCGCTGCCACGGCTATCCGATCGCGCTCGGCACCGACACGAAGGCGCTGATGGCCGAGATCTATGGCCGGGAGACCGGGATTTGCCAGGGGTACGGCGGCTCCATGCACCTGATCGACGTCGAGCGTGGCTTTCTCGGGACGTCGGGCATCGTCGGGGCGGGCATCCCGCATGCCGCGGGCGCCGCGTGGGCTGCTCAGATCCGCGGCAAGGGCCAGGTAGTGCTCTCGTTCTTCGGCGACGGCGCCTCGAAGCAGGGCGCGTTCCACGAGACCCTCAACATCGCCTCGCTCTGGAAGCTGCCCGTCGTCTTCGTGATGGAGAACAACAACTACCAGGCCTACACGAGAGTCGAGCAGGAGGACGCGAACGCCGCGGCGGGCGAGCCGCTAGCGGTGAAGGCCAAGGCCTACAGCATGCCGGGCGAGACGGTGGACGGCGGCGACCCGGTGGCTGTCTACGAGACGATGCATGCAGCCGTCGAGCGTGCGCGCTCAGGCGACGGGCCGACACTCGTGGAGTCCATGGTCTTCCGCCTGAGCGCCCACGGCAACATCATCGCGCCGCCGGGCGTGCCGCTCCACTATCCCGAGCACGAGGCGATCGCGATCTTCGGCAACGTCGAGGAGTACGAGGCGGCGCAGCGCGGCGACCCGGTGCCCCGCTTCCGCGCGCGGCTCGTGACCGAGGGGGCGCTCTCTGCGGAGGAGGCGGACGAGATCGCCGAGGCCGCACGCAAGGAGATGGACGAGGCAGTCGAGTTCGGGCTCGAGAGCCCGCACCCGGCGCCCGAGAAGGCCGTCGAGCACGTCTACGCGTGAGGAGGTCGAGCCATGGCACGTGAGCTTCCCTACATCCAGGCGATCGGCGAGGCCGTCCACCAGGAGATGGCACGCGACGACACGGTCCTCTACTTCGGCCAGAACCTCGCGCTCACGGACGAAGACCCGTTCGTGAAGGCGTTCGGCGCGGACCGCGTGCGCGTGACACCGATCTCCGAGACGGCCGAGATCGGCATGGCGGTGGGTGCCGCCTTTGCCGGCTACCGGCCTGTCGTCCAGCTGTACATGGCCGAGTTCATGCTCGTTGCCATGGACCAGGTCGTCAACGAGGCGCCCCGGTTCTACGGCATGTCCGGAGGCCAGGTGAAGGTGCCGATCGTCCTCCAGGCCGGCTACGGGTTCACAGCCGGCTGGGCCGGGCAGCACACGGGAACGATCTACTCGATGTTCATGGGCGTGCCCGGCCTCAAGGTCGTCGTGCCCTCCACTCCCGCGGACGCAAAGGGGCTGATGACCGCTGCGATCCGCGACGACAACCCGGTCATCCTCTTCCACAACTACCTGCTGACGCTCGAGCACGGGGACGTGCCCGAGGGCGAGCACGTGGTACCGATCGGCGAGGCTGCGGTCGTGCGGGAGGGAGCCGATGTCACGGTCGTCGGGATCGGCTGGACCGTCGGGAAAGCGCTGGCCGCGGCGGAGCAGCTGGCGGGAGAGGGCATCGATGCCGAGGTGGTCGATCCTCGCTCACTCGCGCCGCTGGACACGGCGACGATCATCCAGTCGGTCGAAAAGACCGGCAGGCTCGTCGTGGTCGACCAGGCGACGCGGCACGGCTCGGCGGCGGCGATCATCGCTGCCGAGGTCGCGTCCGAGGGCTTCTCGTCGCTGAAGGCGCCCGTCGAGCTGGTGACGGCTCTCGACGCGACGATCCCCTACTCAGAGCCGATGGAGCAGTACTTGCTGCCCGACGAGACGAAGATCGTCGCCGCGGTGCAGAAGGCACTTGGCAGCCCCGTCGCAGCGTAGATGAGCGCAGGAGCGGCTCGGCTCGACGGTGACGTCGGCCTCGAGCTCCTGAGCGCGATGTGGCGCATCCGCGCCTTCGAGGAGCGCGTCGGCCAGTTGACGCGGGCGGACGAGGTGCACGGTCTTGTTCACCTCAGCGTCGGTCAAGAGGGTGTGCCGGTTGGCGTGTGCGGCGAGTTGCGCCCTGACGACGCCGTGTACGGCAATCACCGTGCCCACGGCCACGCCATTGCCAAGGGCGCACCGTTGGGCCGGGTGATGGCCGAGTTGATGGGCAGAGAGGACGGGCTCTGCCGGGGCCTTGGCGGCTCGATGCATCTCGTGGACGTCGAGCACGGCTTTCTCGGCGCGACCGGTGTCGTGGGAGGGAACGTCCCGCTCGCGCTCGGGAGCGCGCTGGCGAGCCACCTCTCCGGAGGCGACCAGGTGGCCGTGGTCTTCTTCGGCGACGGAGCCGTCCAGGGCGGCATCTTCGTCGAGTCGGTGAACCTCGCGACACTCTGGGGGCTGCCTGTGATCCTCGTCTGCGAGAACAACGGCTTCGCCGAGTTCACGCCGCGCTCGGCGCACACGAACGTCGAGCGCGTTGCGGACGTCGTGGCGCCTTACGGGCTCGATTGCGAGACCGTCGACGGCAACGACGTCGTCGCCGTCCGTGCCGCGTTCTCCGGGTTCCTGGCCGGGGCACGCCGGGGCGAAGGGCCGTTCCTGCTCGAGTGCCTCACCCACCGCCTGCGCGGCCACTACGAAGGCGACCCTCAGTACTACCGCGAGGCGCTCGCGGCCGACGAATGGCAGGCGCTCGATCCGATCCTGCGACTCCAGCGGCGCGGCGTCGAGGAGGGCTGGCTTGCCGAGGACGAGCCTGCGCGGCTCGAGGGGGAGGCGCAGCAGGAGGTCGAGCAGGCGGTCGAGGCGGCACGGCAGAGCCCGTTCCCGCCGATCTCGCTCACGGCGGAGCTCGTCTACGCCACATGACGCAGAGGACGTACCTCCAGGCAATCACCGACACGCTGGCCGAGTCGATGCGCGCCGATCCACGCGTGTTCGTGCTCGGGGAGGACGTCGCGGAAGGCGGGCCGTGGGGCGCCACGACAGGGCTCGTCGAGGAGTTCGGGCCGGAGCGCATCCGCAACACGCCGATCTCTGAGGCGGCGATCTGCGGCATAGCGATCGGCGCAGCGCAGTCGGGATTGCTGCCCGTGGTCGAGATCATGTTCATCGACTTCGTGACGCTCGCGCTCGACCAGCTCGTGAACCAGGCGGCGAAGGCGCACTTCATGTCGGGCGGCCAGCTCACGGTGCCACTCGTCCTGCGCACCCAGGGCGGCGCGGGCCAGCGCGGCGCTGCACAGCACTCCCAGAGCCTCGAGGCCTGGCTGACGCACGTGCCGGGTCTGAAGGTGGTGATGCCGAGCACCGCCGCCGACGCCGCGGCCCTGCTCCGGTCGGCCATCGCCGATCCGAACCCCGTGGTCTATGTCGAGAACAAGACGCTCTACTTCCGTCGCGAGGAGATCCCGGACGACCCCGAGCCTGTGGCCCTCGGCCGCGCGAAGGTCGTGCGCAAGGGGCGAGACGTGACCGTGGTCGCGCTTTCGCGGCTCGTCCACGAGTCACTCGCGGCGGCCGGCGAGCTGTCGCAAGAAGGCATCGAAGTCGAGGTGATCGATCCGCGGTCGCTCGTCCCGCTCGACCTCGAGACGATCGTCGAGTCGGTCGGGAAGACGCACCGGCTGGTCGTCGCGCACGAGGCGGTGACGCACGGCGGCTACGGCGCCGAGCTGGCCTCGCAGGTTCAGGCTGCCGTGTTCGACGAGCTCGACGCGCCGATCCAGCGAGTCGGGGCGCCGTTCGCGCCGATTCCGTTCAGCCCGCCGCTCGAGGACGCGTACCTGCCCGGACGCGCGGATGTGACGGCAGCGGTGCAGGCAGTTGTCTCGGCGACGGAGGCTCGTTAGGCTCGCTGTCATGAGCATTCTCGGCAATCGCGTGCTGCGGAAGGAGGATCCGCGTTTCCTCCGCGGCGAGGCGACGTACGTCGAGAATCTGCCGCTCGAGGGCGCACGCACCGTGACGTTCGTGCGCTCGCCGTTCGCGCACGCGCGCATCACCGGGATCGACGCATCGGCCGCAGAGGCCCTCCCGAACATCCAGGTGCTCACCGGCGCCGACTTCGACGGCGTGGAGATCGCGCCGCCTCCGATCCCCGTGCTCGAGCAGCGGCTGGTCCGTCCGATCGTCGCCAAGGACGTCGTCCGGTTCGTCGGCGACATCGTCGCCGTCGTCCTGAGCGATGACCGAGCGTCCGGGGTGGACGCCGCCGAGCTCGTCGCCGTCGACTACGACCCGCTGCCGGTGCTCCTCGATCCGAAAGAGGCTGCGAAGGACGAGCTGCTGCTCTTCCCTGACGTTGGGACGAACATCGCGGGCCGCGCCGGCCGCGTGGACCACGACCCGACGCTGTTCGAGGATTGCGACGTCGTCGTCTCGGACGCGCTCGTCAGCCAGCGCATGGCCGCCTGCCCGCTCGAAGTGCGCTCGGCTGCGGCCGAGCGGACGGACGGCAAGGTCACCGCCTGGCTCTCGACGCAGGTGCCTCACCGGGACCACCACGGCCTCTGCCCGACGCTCGGGCTCGATCCGCACGAGCTGCGCATCATCGCGCCGGACGTCGGGGGCGGCTTCGGGGCGAAGAGCGCCTTCGGCGCCGAGGAGGCGATCATCGTCTGGCTGGCGAAGAACCACAGCACGCCGGTTCGCTGGACGGAGACGCGCACCGAGAACATGAACGCACTCGCCCACGGCCGCGGCCAGTGGCTCGAGATGACGATCGGCGGCACGCGGGACGGCAAGGTGCTCGCCTATCGCCTCGATGTCACGCAGGACTGTGGCGCCTATCCCGGAGTCGGCGCCTTCATGCCGAATCTCACGGCGATGCTCGCGACCGGCGTCTACCACATCCACCGGGTCGAAGTCGAAGGACGATCGGCTGTCACGAACACGACGCCGATGACGACGTTCCGAGGAGCCGGGCGGCCCGAGGCAGCACAGGCCATCGAGCGCATGATGGATCTGTTCGCCGCCGAGATCGGCATGGATCCGGTCGAAGTGCGGCGCAAGAACTTCATCGCCAAGGACGCCTTCCCGCACCAGACGCATTCCGGCGTCACCTACGACTCGGGCGACTACGAGGGTGCGCTCGACCTTGCGCTGCGCAGCGCCGGCTACGAAGAGCTGCGCGCCGAGCAGAAGCGTCGCCGTGAGGAGGGCGGTCCGAAGCAGCTCGGCATCGGCATCAGCACCTACACGGAGATCACGAACCCGCTCGGCGAGACGGAATACGGTGAGGTCGAGATCACGTCGGACGGCAGCGCGCTCGTCTACACCGGCTCGTTCTCGCACGGCCAGGGACACGAGACGTCGTTCGCGATGGTCGCGGCCGAGCGGCTGGGATTGCCTCTCGAGAAGGTCACGGTCGTCAAGGGAGACACCGACGTGATCCCGCAGGGCACCGGCACCTTCGGCTCGAAGTCGTTGCAGATCGGCGGCACGGCAGCGAGAGTCGCGGCGGACGCCGTCGTCGAGAAAGGGAAGCAGCTCGCCGCCGAATACCTCGAGGCAAGCGCGGACGACATGGAGCTGGACACAGCCCTCGGCCGCTTCCACGTCGCCGGGACGAGCGATCCCTCGCTCTCGTGGGAGGAGCTCGCCGCCCGCGCCGGCGAGGACGAGAGGCTCGGCGAGCTCAAGGTTGCGGACGAGTTCGGCGCGCCGCCGACGTTCCCGTTCGGCGCGCACATCGCCGTCGTCGAGGTCGACGTCGAGACCGGAAACGTGGAGCTGCAGCGGTTCATCGCCGTCGACGACGCCGGCACGCTGATCAACCCGCTGCTGGCGGAGGGTCAGGTGCATGGAGGCGTCGCGACCGGTGTCGCGCAGGCGCTCTGGGAGGACTTCAAATACGACGAGGACGGCACGCCTCTGTCGAGCACGCTCGTCAGCTACGGCTTCCCCTCCGCTGCTGAGCTGCCGTCGTGGGAGACGGTCGAGATGGAGACGCCGACCCCGAACAACCCGCTGGGGGCGAAGGGGATCGGGGAGTCGGGGACGATCGGCGCCACACCGGCCGTCCACAACGCCGTGCTCGACGCGCTCGCGCCGTACGGCGTGCGCCACGTCGATCTGCCCTGCAACGGCGAGAACGTCTGGCGGGCGCTCCAGGAGGCGAAGTCGTGACGAAGATCGCGCTCACCGTCAACGGCGTCCAGCACGAGGCGGAGGTCGAGCCGCGGCAGCTGCTCGTGTACTTCCTCCGCGAGCAGCTCGGGCTGAAGGGGACGAACGTCGGCTGTGACACGTCCTCCTGCGGGGCGTGCACGATTCTGCTCGACGGCGAGTCGGTGAAGTCGTGCAATGTGCTCGCCGCGCAGGCCGACGGCACCGACGTGACGACGATCGAGGGCCTGGCCCCCGGCGACGAGCTGCACCCGATGCAGCAGGCGTTCCACGAGAAGCACGCTCTCCAGTGCGGCTACTGCACGCCTGGATTCGTCATGGCCGCCGTCTCGCTGCTGAAGGAGCAGCCCAATCCGTCAGAGGAAGAGATCCGCGTAGGCCTCGAGGGGAACCTCTGCCGCTGCACCGGCTACCACAACATCGTCCGCGCGGTGGAGGCGGCGGCGAGGGCGGGCGGGTGATCCCCGCCGAATTCGAATACGAGCGCGCGGGCTCGCTCGACGAGGCGGTCGAGCTGCTGGGCCGCGAGGACGCGAAGGTCCTCGCCGGCGGCCAGTCGCTCATCCCTCTGCTGCGCCTTCGCTTTGCCCGCCCCTCGGTGCTCGTCGATGTCGGGCGGCTCGACGATCTGCGCTACGTGCGCGAGGACGGCGATCGGATCGCGATCGGCGCCCTCACACGCCATGCCGAGCTCGTCGGCAATCCGGTGCTCGGCGAGAGCTGCCCGGTCATCTCGGAGGCGGCCAAGCACGTCGGCGACCCGCAGGTTCGTCACCGAGGCACGATCGGGGGCTCCGTCGCTCACGGCGATCCGGCCTCCGACCTGGGCACGATCCTGCTCGCGCTCGACGCCGATCTCGTCGCGCACGGGCCCGACGGCGAGCGGACGATTCCTGCCGTCGACTTCTTCCTCGGCCCCTTCACGACGTCACTCGGCACGCGCGACGTGCTGACTGAGATACGCGTCCCCAGGGTCGAGCGCGGCGTCTACGTGAAGCACAATCGGCGCTCGCAAGACTGGGCGACCGTCGGTGTTGCGGCGGCCAAGGTCGACGGCCGCGTGCAGGTCGGCCTCGCGAGCTTGGGCGGGACGCCGCTCCGGGCGCGCGCCGTCGAGGAGGCGATTGCGGGCGGAGCCTCGCCGGCCGACGCGGCCGAGCGGGTCGCGGAAGGAACCGAGCCTCCTGGGGACGTGAGCGGCAGTAGCGAGTACCGCGCGCACCTCGCCCAGGTGCTCGTCCGGCGAGCCCTGGACGAGCTGTAGACGGTT
>CAWGEE010000045.1:0-40924 GCA_963821415.1 uncultured Actinomycetes bacterium
CTCTCCGTCGACGGCGGTTGGATGTGCATGTGACTGATCTCTCCTCGTGGCTCGACGCCTACCGGCAGGCGTGGGAGGGGAGGGACGCAGACGCCGCTGCCGCTCTCTTCACGGACGACGGCACGTACCAGTGGGGGCCGTTCGAGGAGCCGTTGCGAGGGCAAGACGCGATTCGGGCGCGTTGGGCGGAGGCGGTCGACGCGCAGGCCGAGATCTCGTTCGGCTACGAGCCCTTGGCTACCGCCGACGAGCGAGGGTACGCGCGCTGGTGGGCCTCCTTCGACGTGCCGGCCGCGCAGCAGCGCGTGAGGCTGGAGGGCGTCTTCGAGGTCGTGCTCGACGCCGACGGGCGCTGCCGGACGTTCCGTGAGTGGTTCAACGTGCAGGAAGCGCCGCACGACTAGCCTGGCTGCGGCGTGAGCGAGCTCGTCTACCGCGAGCGGCCAGCGGCCGGGGAGCCGGCCGGCCTGCTCGTCCTCCACCACGGCCGCGGCGCCGACGAGCACGACCTGCTCGGCCTCGCCGACGCGCTCGACCCTCAACGCCGCCTGCACGTCGTCACGCCGCGCGCCCCGTTGACGCTCCCCGGCCTGCCGGGCCACCACTGGTACGTCGTTCCCCGCGTCGGCTATCCCGATCCGGAGACGCTTTCACGCCGCCTTCGCCAGGCTCGCCGCCTTCCACGACGAGCTTTGGCGAGACACCGGCATCGGCCCGGAGCGCACCGTCCTTGGCGGGTTCTCGATGGGCTCGGTGATGAGCTACGCGCTCGGGCTCGCGGGCGAGCGACCGGCGCCGGCGGGCATCCTCGCATTCTCGGGCTTCATTCCGACCGTGGAGGGGTGGGAGCCGGCCCTGGCCGACCGCGCAGCGCTGCGTGCCTTCATCGCCCACGGCCGCCGGGACCCGATCATGGACGTTGGCTTCGCCCGGAATGCGCGCGAGCTGCTGGAGGCCGGCGGCCTGCAGGTCGAATACCACGAGTCCGACGCCGCGCATCACATCGATCCCGAGCACGTTCCCCTGGCTGAGGGGTGGCTCGCGGACGTGATCGCGGCCTGAATCCGCCCTCGCGTTTCGTGCGTATCTCCGGGCGAACCCTAGTCCCCGATCTGGGAGGGAAGAATGAGGAAGCACCATAAGCGCAATGCGTTCGCGCTGGTCGTGATATTCGCCGCGGCACTCGCGGTCGCGTCATACGCGATCGCCGGCGGCGGCTCCGGGAAGTTCGACGAGAGCCTGAGCGGCTACCAGGAGGATCCTCTGACGCTCTCGACCACCGGGAACGGCGCCTTCACGGCCGATCTCTCGAAGGACGGCACGGAGATCAACTACCGGCTGTCGTATGCAGGTCTCGAAGGCACCGTGCTGCAAGCGCACATCCACTTTG
This sequence comes from uncultured Actinomycetes bacterium, assembly GCA_963821415.1. Taxonomy (GTDB): domain Bacteria; phylum Actinomycetota; class Thermoleophilia; order Gaiellales; family Gaiellaceae; genus PALSA-612. The sequence goes on from CAWGEE010000045.1 coordinate 1,391, forward strand.
GAGGGGCGGCTCAAAGCGGAGGCATCTCCGTCTTCCTGTGCACGAACCTGGGCAACGGGCCGGCGGGCACCCAGCTTTGTCCGGCTGCTCCGGCAACGATCACCGGAACGATCGTCGCTGCCAACGTGATCGGGCCGGCTGGACAGGGGATCACGGCGGGGCAGCTCGGCGAGCTCGTCCAGGCGATCGAGGCGGGCGTCACCTATGTGAACGTTCACTCGAGCCTGTACCCCGGTGGTGAGATCCGAGCCCAGCTGGACAACGACAAGAGCGACGACTAGCTGACGACACGGCTAGTTGCAGAGGGCGAGCCCGGCGTTCGTCGCCGGGCTCGCTGCCCCTTCATCGTCACCTAGTGCGGGAGTCGCAGGTCGAGCACCGGGCCCTGGTGGCTCGGCTCTCGACCTCCTTACCATGAGCTCGTGAGCCTTACGGAGTACACGAGAAGGAGGCCGGGATGAGGCTCCCGAACTCCGCGCACACCTCCCGGCCCTGGCGGATACATGAGCTCACGCGCGACTTCCGGCTCGAGGATGTGTGGGCCTTGCCGACGCCAGGCGGTCGGTACGACTTTCCTCGGCTGGTGCAGCTGATCGCTTCGGGCGACCCGTCGCGCAGCCCCTCTCGCGCCGCTCGAGCGCTCTGGGCGACCAGGTGGAAGGTCGGGAGGTTGCTTCGTTGGGACCGTGCGGGCGCAGGGTATGGCCCGGAGCGGCCGACGCTTCGCGACCGCCTGCCGGTGGATCTGCGAACCGCCCCAGCCGGCCCGGAGTTCGACGCGCTTCCGTTCACCTCGCTGTACCTGATCGCCGACGAGTGGGCGGCGGAGATCGTCAATCGCACGGTTCACGGGGTCCTGCACATCGGCTGGGTGTCCGACGGGGACGGTCCTTACCGCGGCGAGCTGGCCGTCTACGTGAAGCCGAACGGGCTGCTCGGGGCCGGCTACATGGCCGCGATCAAGCCGTTCCGGCACCTCATCGTGTACCCGCCGATGCTGCGCCAGATCGGGCAGGTCTGGCGACGCCGAGCGTGATCGGCGGCAGCGATCGCCGCTGGGCGGGGCAGCCGTTTGCGAGCGGTTCCCCGGACTCACCGAACGTGGATACCGCTGGGTAGCCGGGCACCGCTCACAGCTCTCGAGGTGGCTGCCTTCGAGCGCCCTGGGGCGCGCCAGGCAGCGCGTCCACGAGCGAGAGCGGGACCTCCGCCTAACGAAGGGTCGCGTCGGTGCCGCCGCGCCGGAGTAGCGGAACGGCTGCCCAGCAGTAACGGGCGACGATCGAGCGGTATGGCCTGAAGCGGTCTCCCAGCGGCTCGAGTTGCTTGGCGGTAGGTGCTGGATCGATTTTCCAGGCGAGGCCGTAGCCCTGGCGGACGCCGAGGTCGTCGACCGGCCAGACGTCGAGCCGGCGAAGCTGGAACATCAGGTACATCTCCGCGGTCCAGCGGCCGATGCCGCGCACGGTGACCAGCGCGGCAATCAGTTCCTCGTCGCTACGTCTGGACGTTCGCGTGAGCACGACCGTCCCGTCCTGCACCTTGGCCGAGAGATCGCGCAGCGACGCCAGCTTGTTCGCAGATAGGCCGGCGGTGCGGAGCGCCGCGTCGGATGCCGCGTCCAGCGTCTCCGGCGTCAGGGTGTCGCCGACCGTTACGCGGAGTCGGCCGTAGATCGCCTCGGCCGCTCGTCCGGCGAGCTGCTGGAAGACGATTGAGCGAACGAGTGCCCCGAAGGGCCCGTCTGGATGTCGCGGACGGTGCTTGATCGGCCCGACGCGCGCCACCAGCTCTGCGAGAACGGGATCCCGAGAGGCGACCTCGTCGATCGCGGCACACAGCGTTGCTCGCGCCGGTGGGCCCATAGGATCGCTATATCACGGGAAGGGAGTGAGATGGGGATCGCGCTGCCGCCGGACGAGCGCGAGCTCGAGGGCAAGGACGAGCACCAGGTCACCCCGCTCGAGCTCTTCTTCGACCTGGTCTTCGTGTTTGGACTCACCCAGGTCACGGTCCTGCTCGCGGACGACCCGACGTGGGGTGGTGTCCTACGCGGGATGCTCACGCTGGCGGCCCTCTGGTGGGCGTGGAGCGTCTACGCCTGGCTGACGAGCGCAACGGACGTCGACGAGGGTGGCGTCCGCCTGGCGATGCTCGCGTCGATGGCCGCGATGTTCGGCGTCGCCCTGGCCGTGCCTGGCGCGTTCGGCGACGACGCCGTGCTGTTCGGCGTCGCGTACCTCCTCGTCCGCCTCCTTCATCTCGTTCTGTCCACCATCGTCGTTCGCGACGATCCGGAGCGCCTCGGCGCGCTGCTCCGCTTCGCGCCGACCGCGATCCTCGGCCCCTCTCTGCTCGTAGTCGCGGGGTTCCTCGAAGGGAACGAGCGCATCGCGGTCTGGCTCGTCGCGCTGGCGATCGACTACCTCGGCCCGGTCGTGATCGGCGTGGGGGAACAGGGTTGGCGCGTCGCGCCCGAGCACTTCGCGGAGCGGCACGGGCTGATCATTCTCATCGCCCTCGGCGAGTCGATCATCGCCATCGGCCTCGGCGCCGGCTTCGACCTGGATACCGGCGTCCTCGTGGCCGCGGTTCTCGGAATAGCCGTCGTCTCGGCGCTGTGGTGGCTCTACTTCGACGTGGCCGCGATCCTCGCCAAGAGCCGGCTCATGCAGGCGAGGGGACTCGAACGCCACTGGCTCGCGCTGCACGCCTACAGCTATCTCCACCTGCCGATGGCGGCCGGCATCGTGCTCTTCGCACTCGGCCTCAAGACGACGGTCGCCGACGTCGGAGAATCGCTCGACGTGGTGCCCGCAGTCGCGCTCTGCGGCGGCGCTGCGCTGTATCTCGTCGGGCACATCGCGTTTCTGTTCCGAACGACCGGACGAGTCTTCCGGCGAAGGACCATCGGGGCGGCGGCGTTACTCGCCTTGATCCCGCTTGCTCTTGTCGTTCCGGCGCTCGCGGCGCTCGCGCTCGTGAGCGCTGTCTGCGCGTTCGTGGTGGCGTACGAGGCGATCCGGCATCGCGAGCACCGGGTCCAGGTCCGGCACCCCGAGGTCGCGCGCTGACTGAATCATTCAGCGCCGCGAGAGCGGATCGGGGTGGTACGCAGCGATCGCGGCTGTCGCGACCTTCTTGCCGAGCGTGAGCCCGGCGTAGTTGTCGCTGCGGAAGTGGATGCCGCCGTACAGGCGTGAGACCGCGGCCTCTTCCGCCCACGCGCGCAGCTGCCGCTTGGCCTGCGGGAAGTAGCGTGCCAGCACTTCCGAGGCCGCCATGGAGGTGGTCGAGTGCCCGGAGGGGTATGAGGGGAACGGCGGCGTCACGATGTACGGATTCCAGAGCGCGTCGATCTCGCGGCGGATCGCGGTCACCGGCCGTTCTGACCAGTACGTGAACTTCGCGTCCCAACACGCGATGAAGGCGTCGGCCTGAGCGGTATTCAAGGCCGCGAGCACCCGTGCGGCTTCACGGGCGGACACCCGGCGAGCGCCAATCAGCTCGAGCGCGATCTGGTTCCAGTGGCCGGGCGGAGTCACGGTGCCGGCGCCGTCCGCCCAGAAGTCGGCGATACGCTTCTGCTCGTCGGACAGGGACTGCGAGACGTCGTAGACCTCTTGCGTCTCCCGCTGCATACGCCTCGGTGCCGAAGGCCGGCGGCGGCCCGGGGCGGAACTGGGAGCCTGACTGGAGGTTCCACGTGCGCCAAGTGCCGGCGAGCGGCTCGAGCGGTGGGAGGAAGCCGGGTGGAGTCGGCACCCAGAGGCCGGGCCCCACGGGCACCGTCCCGGTGAACACTGCGCCCGAGCTGTCGGTGCGCGCCTTGGCGACGACGCGCTCGCCGATCCGGCGTCCGAGCTCGAGTGCCTTCTTTGGACGCTCATCCCTCGCTAGGGAGTCGAAGTAGTCGGCGCGGTCGGGGAACAGGTACGAGAGCACCGTGGAGGCGGCGCCGGCGATCGCCGCGTCCTGATGGCCCTTCGGACTGCGGGTTGCGTCGAGCATCGCCACGCTCACGAGCGCGAGAGCGCGCGAGGCTCGCGGTGGGTTGGTCCGGTGAGCTGCGATCTCGGCGAGCTCGACCTCGATCCACGTGCGAACTGCGTCGCTGCGCTTGTCGCCGACCGCGGCCGACGCACCGGGGAGGACGGCCGCGAGGGCGACGACGATGAGGAGTGCGGCGAGGAGGCCCTTCTTCACGCTTGGTTCGAGGCTTCGCACTGTGCCTGGTATTCGCTCTGCCGGCGAAGAACGGTTCACGCCTACCCGTTTCTCCGGGCACGACACCTTCGGGCTCCGGCTCGATGAGTTGACCGGGCCGGCGCCGTCCTGGTAGATGACGGAATGTTCAGCGACAACGGGAGGAGCATCGTGAGGAAGATCACCGCAGGCCTGTTCATCTCGCTCGACGGCGTCGTGGAGGCGCCCCACCAGTGGCACTTCCCGTACTTCAACGACGAGATGGGCGCTGCCGTCGACGCCACGCTGGGTGCGGCCGACACGTTGCTATTCGGTCGCAAGACGTACGACAGCTTCGCCGGCGCGTGGCCCCCGAGGGAAGCGGCCGGTGGGGAGGACGCTCACTTCGCCAAGAAGCTCGGCGACGCACGCAAGATCGTCGCGTCGAACCAGCGGCTCGACTTCACCTGGCGCAACTCCGAGCAACTGGAGGGCGACCTCGTCGAAGCCGTCACTGCGTTGAAGAACGAGCCCGGCGACGCCGCCATCGGCATGAGCGGCTCGGTCTCCGTCGTCCGCCAGCTGCTGGCGGCCGGCCTGCTCGATGAGCTGCACCTGCTCGTGCACCCGATCGCGATGCGCAACGGCATGCGGCTGTTCGACGAGGGCGAGGCGCCGATCCCGCTGAAGCTGATCTCGTCCGAGACGTTCGAGACGGGCGTGCTGAACCTCGTCTATGCCCCGGCCGAGTCGGCCGGCGACGGCGGCTACGAGGACGCGAAGGCCCACCTGCCCCAGTCCGAATCGTAGGAGCCCGGGCGTCGAGACCACGCCTCGGCGTATCGTGACGCCGATGGCCGGGTGGGCTGACGCGTTCGACGAGCTGTCGGCGGCGCATCGGGAAGGGCGGTTGCAGGTCGAAGATCTCGAGCGCCTTGCGGTCGCCGCGTACATGGTCGGGAAGGACGACGCCTGCGAACAGGCGTGGACGGCCGCTCACAACGCGTGGTTGCGCCGCGGCGAAGCGGAGCGCGCCGCACGTTGTGCGTTCTGGCAGGCGATCGGCCTCCTGTTTCGGGGCGACCTGGCTCCGGGCATGGGTTGGGTCGGCCGCGGCGGTCGACTCTTGGAGGACAGCAGCCACGATTGCGTCGAGGAGGCCTGGCTGCGGATGCTCACCGCCTTGCCGCTGTTGTTCGACGGAGAGGAAGCTGCATACGCGAGCTTCGTCGAGGCGGGGGAGATCGCCGAGCGCTTCGGCGATACCGACGCGACGATGTTCGCGCGGCTCGGCCGAGGAGAGTTCCTGATCCGGCAGGGAAGCATTGCCGAGGGCATGGCGCTGCTGGACGAGATCATGGTTGCGGTCACGGCAGATGAGGTCTCGCCGATGGTCGCGGGGATCGCCTACTGCCAGGTGATCGCCCTCTGCCAGGCGGTCTTCGACCTACGCCGGGCGAGGGAGTGGACCGAGGCGCTCTCCCGCTGGTGCGATTCGCAGCCCGATCTCGTTCCGTTCCGAGGCAATTGTCTCGTCCATCGCTGTGAGATCTTCCAGCTGCAGGGCGCGTGGAACGACGCCCTCGACGCGGCGCAGCAGGCATGCGAATGGCTCTCCGGCCCACCGGCGTGGGACACGCTGGGATCGGCCTACTATCAGCTGGCTGAAATCCAGCGGTTGTGTGGCGAGCTCGCGGAGGCGGAGAAGTCGTACCGAAGTGCCAGTCTGGCGGGACGGGACCCCGAGCCCGGGATGTCGCTGCTTCGCCTCGCACAGGGGCAAGTCGACCTCGCCTTCGCGGCGATCCGGCGCGCGCTCGACGAGGCGCAGGGCCCGAGCGCACGCGCACGCATGCTTCCCGCCTGTGTCGAGGTCCTGATCGAAGCTGAGGACGTCACGGCTGCGCGGACGGCCGCCGATGAGCTTGCCGGGATCGCCGAGCAGCTCGACACCCCCTACCTGAAAGCGCTTGCCGCCCACGCGTCGGGTGCCGTCCTGCTGGCGGAGGGTGCTCCGCGGACGGCGCTGACCGCGCTACGGAGGGCACATCGCTCGTGGCGCGATCTCGAGGCGCCGCACGAGGCAGCGCGCGCCCGCGTGCTGGTCGGGGTCGCCTGCCGCGAGCTCGGGGACGATGCAAGCGCCGAGCTCGAGTTCGAGGCGGCGCGCGGCATGCTCGAGGAGCTGGGTGCCCGCCCCGATCTCGAGCGCCTCGCCCGGCTAGCCGGCTCGCTGCGGCCGGAAGGACCACTGAGCCGGCGCGAGAACGAGGTCCTCGCGCTCGTCGCCGCAGGCAAGACGAACCGCGCCATCGCCGCCGAGTTGTTCATCAGCGAGAAGACCGTCGCGCGGCACGTCAGCAACATCTTCAAGAAGCTGCGGCTTTCGTCCCGGTCCGAGGCCACCGCGTACGCCTTCAAGCACGGCCTGGTCCGCTAGCGCCAGTACACAGATCTACTCACGCCACGTCGCTGCGGAATTGGGTGTTTTGCCCGAAGTCGGGAAGCCGCTCGCCCTCTACCGTCGGGTGCGAAGTCGCAGAGTCATCCACGACCCAGGGAGGCGAAGAGATGCCCAACGTATCCAAGGAGACCGCGTCCGAGCAGATCGCGTTCGAGGGGATCGACATCCGGCTCGAGAACTTCGAGGGTGGGTACACCGTCTGCTTCGAGTCGCACACGGCCGACGCCGACCTCGCGGACCTGTTCCGAGGGCTGCCCGACGATCGTGCCCAGCTTCCCCGCTGGGGCTACGTGATCGAAGGGAAGGTCGGCTTCCGGTTCTCCGATCGCGAGGAGACCTACGAGGCAGGCGACGCCTACTACGTCCCGCCGGGCCACACGCCGGTCCATTACGCGGGGGCGGAGATCGTCGAGTTCAGCCCCACGGAGATTCTCGCCGAGACGATTCCGGTGGTGATGAAGAACCTGCAGGCGGCAGGGGTTGCGATGGGAAGCCCGTCGTGAGTCAGGGAGCCACGACGGAAGAGCACGCCGCGCCGCCGGAAGCGTGGGACGCAATCGCGGAGGGCTACGACCGGTACGTCGCTCCCCAGGAGGTTGATCTCGCGAACGAGGCGCTCCGCCTCGTCGGTCTCGAGCCGGGAGAGCGGTTCCTCGACGTCGCGGCCGGCACGGGTGGCCTCAGCCTGCCGGCTGCACGGCTTGGGGCGCACGGTGCTCGCGACCGACTGGTCGCCCGCGATGATCGAGCGCTTCGAGGCTCGCGTCCGCGACGAGGGCCTGTCCCACGCAGAGGGGCGTGTGATGGACTGCCACGCCCTCGATCTCCCGGACGACAGCTTCGACGTCACCGGTTCACAGTTCGGGGTGATGCTCGTGCCCGACCAGCCGCGCGCGCTGCGCGAGATGGTTCGGGTGACGAGGCCCGGCGGGCGCGTGCTCGTGATCGCCTACGGCTCGCCCGAGGAGTTCGAGGCTCTGCAGGTCTTCATCAGCGCACTGAAGGCCGTCGCTCCCGAGTTCCCAGGCATCCCCGACGATCCGCCGCCGCTCGAGTTCCAGCTGTCCGACCCGGACGTCTTGCGCCGGCGGCTGGCCGACGCGGGACTGAAGGACGTCCGCGTCGAACGCACGGCCGAGCGGCCGGTGTTCGCTTCGGGGCAGGAGATGTGGGACTGGGTGCTGTACGGCAACCCGATCCCGGGGATTCTGGTTGCGGACTTCACCGAGGATCAGCGAACGAGACTCCGGGAGGTCCTGGACGGCATGCTCCGCGAGCGCGCCGGCGCAGACGGGCGAGCGGTGCTCACGAACGTGGTCAACGTCGGGATTGGCACGAAGTAGCGCGCCCGACACGGCCTAGACTCGGCCGATGCCTCGGGTGGGGATGCACCACGTCGACATCGTCGTCTCCTCGCTCGAGCGCAGCCTGCCTCTCTACCGGGAGCTGCTGGAGCCGCTCGGATACCTGTACGCGGCCGAGATCCGCGGCGAGCGCGGCGAGACGGTCTGGTATCTCGACGGCGAAGGAGTCGGCGTCTCGCTCGGGATCCGGGAGGCGCAGTCTCCTGGGGAACACGACCGGTACGCAATCGGCCTCCACCACCTCGCCTTCGAGGCGTCCTCGCGCGAGCTCGTCGACGAGCGGTACCGCTGGGCCGTCGCCCAAGGCCTCGAGATCGAGAACGAGCCGCAGGAATGGCCGTACATCCCCGGCTACTACGCCACGTTCTTCCACGACCCCGACGGGATCAAGCTCGAGGTCGTCTACGTGCCCTGACCTTCACTCGTTGTCAAGCAGTGCGCCGTCGAAGAACGCGATGACGCGTCGCTCGTACTCGGCCGGCTGCGCCTCGATCCCGCCTGTGTGTCCGGCGCCGGGCACCTGCCAGATCGTCTTCGGCTCTCGCGCTGCGTCGTAGAACACTTGGCTGAGCTCGGCCTCGCCGCCCTGGCCCGGCTTGGCATAGATGATGAAGACGGGGCGAGGCGCGATCCTTCCGACGAGATCCTCGAGGCTCGGAGGCGGCAGCGTGTTCGAGAAAAGGGCTACGCCGGGGGTCATGACCGCGTGCACCAGTGAGGCCTGAAGCATCGCGCTCGTCTCGGGAATCGCGAGCGCCTCACGCATAGATCGGATACCGGCTCCTTCGGAGACGACTGCCTTGAAGCCGTCTGACTCGGCGGCCGCCTCGAGCATCATCTCTCCTCCGACGGAGAGGCCGATGCCCCCGATGCGGCCGGGGTCGACGTCGGGTCGCTCGCTCCAGAAAGGCGACGGCTGCGTCGAGGTCTCGCTCGCCACGCCAGCCGAAGATGTTCGGGTCGCCTTCGCTCTCGCCTTCGCCGCGCCGGTCGAAGAGCAGCACCCCGTAGCCGTGGCGCGCGAGCATTCGTGCCTGCCGCTGCGGGCCCTTCCGGCCCGGAAAGGCGATGACCGCCGCGCCGTTCCTGGACGGGATGTACCAGCCCTCGAGCTCCAGGCCGTCGCTCGTCGTGAACGCGACGTCCTCGTAGGGCACGCCCAACTCGGGCTCGGGGACGAAGCCGCGGGCGACGTGGGTGAAGACGTACGCGATGTAGAGCGGGCCGATGAGGACGTACACCGCGGCAATTCCCCCTAGCGCAAGCAAGGCCCGACGGCCGTACCTGCGAGCCCGACCATCGTCTCGCCGCCTCGATCGCCACAAGGTCATGACCCCGACGACGAGCAGCACGATCCCGGCAGGGATCGCGAGCCAACCTGTGAAGTCGTCCCCGGAGGGGCCGTCGCCCTTCGCGGTGTAGTAGACGGCCTCGACCCCGGTGACGATGCCGAACCCGCCGATGACCAGCGCGATCGTGGCTCGCAAGCCGGCCTCCAGAAGCGGATAGCCCCAGGCGGCCAAGGCGAGTACGGCAAGCGGGATCAGGCCGCTGACGAGGTGATCCGCCGCGGAAGTGCCCGGTTCCGGCTGGAGGAAGTTGTCGTCCGCCACGTGGAGCGCGATGAGGCCGATCGCCGCCCTCGCGACGACCGATTCGGTCAAGGCGCGCGAGGTTGCCGTGTCGCCGTCGGGCATCGCTTCTCCGGCAGTCTCGCAGCGGAGCGACCTTGGCAACGACCGAGTCCCGCAGCGTTACGCGACCTCGAGGTCGTCCACGTGTCCCGATCAGCGGTCTGCCCAGTCGAAGACGAAGACGGGTTCTGCTGCCGTATCGAGACGGCGAGCGTTCTCCCCGTCCGGCTCGGCTGCCCAGAGCTCGATCGGTCCTGTGTCGGCGTGGCGCGTATACGTCAACTCACCTGTCGGGCTCCAGGCGGGATGCGACTCTTGGAGGTCCGGAGTTCTGGTGACGTTCTTGACGCCGGTTCCGTCCGGGTGGATCAGAAAGACGTCGTCGCTGCCGTCGCGCTCCGACATGAACGCGATGTACCGCCCGTCCGGGGACCAGGAGGCCCATTGATCGCGAGCGGGATGGCGCGAGAGGTTTCGCTGGGAGCCTCCGTTGCGCCCCATGACGTAGATGTCGAACTCGCCGTTGCGGGCTGTCTGGAAGACGATTCGCTTGGCGTCCGGGCTCCAGGACGGGTACTCGTTGAGGAATCCGCTCCGCGTGAGCCGTCGAGGTTGGCTGCCGTCGGGCTTCATCGTCCAGATGTGGTTTCCGCCGGCGCGGTTGGAGAAGAAGGCGATCAGCTTGCCGTCGGGCGACCATGCGGGTGACCAGTCGGCCGTTCCCGGCGAACGGGTCAGGTTCCGCGGGCGTCCACCTTGCGCCGAGACGACCATGATGTCGCTCTCGTCGCTCCGGGCCGGATTCTGGCGATAGGCAATCAGCTTCCCGTTGGGCGACCAGGCAGGACTGAAGTCGTCTCGGCCGGCGACACCCACGACGCGACGCGGCGAACCGCCCGGGACGAGCGCGACGTATACATCGAGCCCGCGCCTCCCCTGCTGCTCGCCGGCGAAAGCGAGTCGCCACTTCTCCACATCGGGCGAGCCCGTCGCGGAGGGAACGATCGCCGCCGCGCAGGCGCACCCCAGGAGGAGCATCGAGGTGACGGACCCCACTGCGTGAGAGGCGCGCGTACGCATGCGGACGTCCATACACCGGCGGGGAGGTCCCGGTTCCGATCGGGTCGGGTCAGGTCAGCGTCGCCGGACGGCGCTTGACGTCTCGCCCGTCACGTCGCAAGATGTCCGGGCCGTCGTCGTTTCACGAGGGGGAAGCGGGATGGACAGTGCGACGTTTGCTCGCGGGTCCGCCAGGGTTCGGCTGCTGCTTCTCGGGCTTGTGCTCGCCGCGGCGGTCGTGGCAACTCTGGCAGCGCGAGCACCTGCAGCGGGGAGCGGCACATACGAGGTGTGGGCGATCGACCAGTCGAATTCGCCCGGCCTCACGTACGGGGGGACGCTGTACATCTGGGATGGGCACGACCTCGAGAAGGCGAAGGGCAAGGCGGCAGTTCCGGAGAAGATCGACCTCGGCGGCGGCGTCGCCGCCATGTGCCTCGCCAAGACAGGCGTCAATCCGGTGCGACCTCACATGCTGGCGATCAACGCTTCCCAGACGCACGCGATCGTCTCGTTCGTCGCCTCGGGGCATGTCGTCTTCCTCGACGCGGCAAGCCGGACGCCGATCGACTGCATCCGCGCATCGGTCGGAGACGGTGGCGCTCGCCAGGTGCACTTCGCGATCCCCTCGCCGGACGAGACGTACGTTTCCGTCGCCAACCAGAACGGGAAGCTCTTCGAGCGGATCAACACCGACTACGCGACGAACACATTCGTGCTCGATGTCGCGGCGGGTATTGACCTCGCCAACTGCACGACGCCGAACGGGGCCGCCTGCCAGGACGCGGTGTTACGCCCGGACAACGCACCGATCTGTCCCGTGATCGAGGGCACGAGCCAGTTCAGCTTCGTCACCTTGCGCGGCGGCGGTCTCTTCGTCGTCGACAGCAAGGCCACGCCGATGCGGATCGTCGCCGAGTACGACAGGGCAACAGTTCATCCGAACGGCTGCCTCGGCGCGGAGGTCCCCGGGAAGATGTACATCGACTCGGGTGGAGGAACGCCGACCAATCTGTTCGAGGCCGACCTCTACGCCTTCCCCGTCACGGGCTTCTCGCCGCTCAACCCGCCGAACACGCCGGCGCCGGTCGTCGTCTTCAGCGAAGACGTCGACGAGGCCGATTCGCACGGCGCGACCCTCACGAAGCATCAGAAGTACCTCTGGGTCGCCGATCGCGGCAGGAACTTCCACTTCGTGGTCGACACGCAGACGGATGCGATCGTGAATCGAATCCAACTCACGCCGGGCCCGTCGCCCGACCCGACGCCCGACCTCCTCGCCACGTCTCCGAACGGGAGCCACGTCTTCATGTCGCTGCGTGGTCCGAATCCATTGACGGCAGACCCTCACGTGAGCACGGGCGCGACCCCTGGAGTCGGAGTGATGAAGGTCCTCGAAGGGGGCCGGAACGGCACGTTCGAGACGGTCGCACCGGTCACGAACGTCGATGCCGGCGGGATCGAGCGAGCCGACGTGCACGCGATGACGCTCCGGCAGCCGTAGGCCCGAAGAGGCTGCGGCTTCCGCGGCTGAGCGCGTCACCAACAGCCGCGAACATGCCGAGGAATTTGACCCAGTTGGGTCCTAGCCGGCGAGGTGAGAGAAGGACATGCTGTCTGGGATGGAGCGATCACCGTTGATCGCCCGCCAGACAAAGGAGCTAGGACGTGAAGAAGATTCTTGTTGTCGCACTGACCGCGGTTGTCGCTATTGGTGTCGCGGTGCCTGTGGCGCTTGGTGCCACCGCCGGCGTCGATGGTCCCGACCATGCGGGAACAAGCTCACGTGCTTCGACGGCACCGCGAGGGCGCCTACGGCGGAAACTGCAAGTGACAAGTACGGCGTCGCGACGCTCGAACAACAACGACGGCGGGACCCGGACAGTGAAGTACTCGGGCGTCTACCTTCAGAACAGCAACCTCGAGGGCAAGACGATCCGCACCATCAACCAGCTGGGCTTCAGCTACAACGGCACGGCAACGGCAGGATCGCCCCGGATCAGCCTCGGAATCGACAAGACCGGAGACGCAGTACGACGAGTTCGCCTTCATCTCCGCGTTCTACTGCAATGACGGTGCGGGGAACGTCGACGTCATCAACGACCCGACCTGCACGATCTACAGCGGCTCGACGTCTACGCCAACTGGGCGGCAATGGTCGCAGCTCACCCCGACTACCGGGTTGGCCACACCCGTTCATCATCGCCGATGACGCGGGCACGTGGACAGTGTTCAACGTGAAGCTCGGAAGGGTCCGCCGAGGCCTCAAGAAGTAGCTCGCACTGCCTCTCCGAGCGGATGATCGCTCACGAGAGACCTGGTCAGACAACGGAGGCCCGCCCACACGGCGGGCCTCCTTGCGTGCGGAGCTCAACGACGACCAGCCGGCGCGCGAGCGCGTCACCGACTGCCACGAGCATGCCGAGGAATTGACCCAGTTGGGTCCTAGCCGGCGAGGCGAGGGAAGACGATGCTGTCTGGGATCGGGTGATCACCGTTGATCGCCCGCAAAACAAAGGAGCAAAGTGAAGAAGTTTCTTCTCGCGGTCGCCGTTGCGGCGGTCGCAACCATGGGAATCGCCTCGTCCGCCTCGGCTGGCGTGGAGCGCTACCAGACGCAGACCATGACGATCACCGCCGTGCAGCCGGAAGGCGCGGTCACCAGTGGACAACATCTGGACGCACACCTACAACGTCACGCTGAACCCGTGCGACGGCTCGTTCAGGGCCGGCACGGTCGTCGCCGCCCGACGGCCCCTACGGCCAACGAGACGATCACGGGCAAGCCCTCGACGGAGCACGTCAGCTTCACGGCGACGCGCTCCACCGACGGCTCGAGTACTCGCTGGTAAACGTCGCGCTCGACGACCTCGACCGGAGCGACCGGCACGTGATCCCCGTCGTGGACTCGTTCGGACCGTGATCGACGTGTCGAAGGTCGAGCCGTCAGCGAAGTACGAACACGTCGACTTCAAGAACCACGGCGAGTACGTCAAGCAGGCGGGCGACAAGGCCGATGCAGCCCACTCGTGCATCGGAATGCCCATCAACTAGGAGGCCTTCGGCCATCTAGCTTGTTCTACGGGGGCGGCCTGAGGGCCGCCCCCGTCGTTTGCTGGGCGACTCTCGCCCGATGACGCCTGGCCCGCGGATCAGTCACACTTCCGTCATGGCCACTGGCCTGGCAGTCGGCGGCGACGTCGAGCAGGCTCTGGGCAACGTCGGCGTCCCGAGCTACGTCCTCGACACAACGGGAGTCGTCCGGTGGATCAATCCGGCAGCCGAGCGGCTTCTCGGCGACGTTCGCGGTCGCCACTTCACCTCCGTCGTCGCGCCCGAGGACAGCCGGCGCGCCCACGAGCTGGTCTCCCGGAAGGTGCTCGGCACCTCCCCGGCCACAGAGGCGACCGGCGTCTTCGTTTCGACCGCCGGCACGCGGGTGGCCGTGGAGATCAGCTCGGTGCCGCTCATGAGCGGTGAACGGGTGGTCGGCGTCTTCGGGCTGTTCGAGGGAACGCCCCGACGACATGCCCACAGCGCCGCCTCCGCACCTCACGCCCCGTCAGGTCGAGGTGCTTCGTCTTCTGGAGCAGGGCCGCTCGACGAAGCAGATCGCCGCCGAGCTCCACGTGAGCACCGAGACGGTCAGGAACCACATCCGCCGTCTCTTTCGGGCCCTCGGCGTCCATTCCCGGCTCGAAGCCGTCGCCGCCGCCCGGGCCGCATCACCCGGCTGATCGACCTACGGACACCTTCGATTACGGTCGCGTGAGGAAGAGGCGCTTGTCGCTGCCGAGGTGCGGCGCCCACTCGAGACGGTCTGCGCCGGCGAAGCTCGACGTACGCGCGGAGCGCCGAGCGCATGGCATCGACGAAGCCCTCGACGCGACGCGGCTTGAAGCCGTCCTCCCACCAGAGGCCGAGTACCTGCACGCGGCCCGCCGGCACGGTCGATCTTCGGCTCGATGCGGCCGACGAAGCGGTCGCGGAAGAGGATCGGCAGCACGTAGTAGCCGAAGCGCCGCTTCTCCGGCGGGTGGAAGAGGTCCCACACGTAGTCGAACTCGAACAGCGATCCGAGGAGCCCGCGGTCCCAGACCAACGGATCGAACGGCGAGAGAAACGCGACGGAAGCGGGCGGCTCCACCGGCGCGGCCAGCAGGTCGACCTCGTTGCGGACGACGAAGCGCGTCCCCCGTACACCTTCGACCTCGACGGGAACGAGCTCGCCATCCTCGATGAGCTCCTCGCGCACGGCAGTTCTCCCCGGATGCTCCGGAAATCTGGGATCCGGCTTCGCGGGGCCGAGGCCGCCGAAGACGTCTCCGCCGCTCGAGGCGCCGAGCAGGCCGTGCGCGCGGTAGCGCGACAGCATCTTGTGCCGGAGCTGCTCTCTCAAGGGCACCTCCTGTTCGAGCACTTCGCGCGGCAGCAGCCGTTCGATGACGTCGTAGTAGCGACGGTTGCCGTCGCGTCGCGCGAGGCCGAGCACGCCGGTGACCGTGTACGCCTCGAGCACCGCCCGCACGACGTTCGTCTTCACGCCGAACCAGTCGACCGTCTCCCCGTGCTGGCGCTCGAAGTCGAGCGCCGAGAGCGGGCCGTCGACGCGGACTCGCTCGAGCACCCGTTCGGCCGCCTCGGCGTTCTCGGCCAGGAGTCGCCGCGAGCTCGAGCTCGACATTCCCCGGAACCAGGGGTAGTCGCTCGTCAGGATGAAGGAGAGCCCCTTGTTGACAGCCTCGAACAGCTCGCGCCGCTCGTAGAGGAGTTCGCACCAGCCGGGGTCGTAGTCGGCGATGCGCGAGTGGAGCACGATGTCGTGGCTTCGGCCCGCCACCGCGATCGGGTCGTACTGGATGGAGCCGAACCGGTGGAGGAAGTCGAGCACTGCGTCGGGCCCGCCGTGCAGCGAACGGGCAGGCGCAAGCAGGTTTCGCGCGACGAGGAAGCGCCGCGCGTCGTCCGCGGAGACCTTCACGGACAGGACGCTATCCGGTCGAGTGCTAGCTCAGTACTTCGTGTTGTTGCCGCGCGAGTCACCGCGGCCGAGCTTCCGCAGCGACGTGTCACCCTTCGAGATGTACGGCCACATGACCACGGTGTTGTCCCCGCTCGTCACGTGGTCGAACTGGCGAACATGTCCGAACTCGTGGGCCGCGAGCGACTGGATGTCGAAGCCGCCGTCGTCCGAGCCGAGCGTCCACTCCTCCGAGGTGCTGAAGCGGACGTCCGACTCCACCGGATTGCCGTCTTCGTCGTACCACGTGGCAGTGCAGGCGAGCGCCTGGTTGCAGTTCTGGACGTCCTTCAGGCTGCCCCAGTCGACGACACTCGTTCCGTCGTGCTTGGCCTTGAGCTCCGTGCGGCCCTGGTAGTCCGACTGGGCTTTCGCGTTGTCGGCGAGACCGCACCAGTTGATGTTGTTGTTCCACTCGGAATAGGCCGAGCGCAGTGCGTCGACGACCTTGTCGGCGGGGAGGCCGCTGGGCGTCTTGCCGACCCACCACTTGTGCGGCTGCTGCCATTCGCGCGGGCCGATGGTGCTGAATTTGTCGTTGTTGCAACCGACGTCGGCACCCTCGGCCGTCGTCTTTGCGGGAAACTGCGCGTCTGCGGCGAACAGGAGCGTGCCGGTACGACGGAAGAAGCGGATGTCGAGCACCTGGCGCAGCCGGTCGATGTCCGCGGACGCGAATCGCGAGCCGTCGGCGCGTAACAACGTGCAGAGACGGAAGCCGCGGGCGAGGGTGCGGAGCCTTGCCCTGCCGCCCCGGGGGATGGCAAAGCGCGGGGTTCCCTCGGTCCGCGACGGGAGCCGCAGGTCGCAGGCGGGGATGTCAGCCGAGGTCGAGGCGACAGCCCTCGGCGCCGCCTCCCCGGTTGTTACCGGGCCCGTGGTGATCGCGATGGCCACGACGATCGCGGCTACGAACGGGGAGTACGTGCCGGTATTGCAGGGTTGCGGCCCCCTAGGGAGTTGCGGCGCGCCGAATAGTACAGACGCAGCTTTGTGTTCAGTGCATGCCCGGTGAAAGAGGATGAGATGCGAGATGATGCTCGATCGGCGTCGGGATGGATGAAATGACGAGCGCAGAGGCTGCCCGCGCCGCGACCGTGTGGCACGGCGTGACGGCGGAGGAGGCGTGCGCGCAGCTGGGCGTCGACCCGGCGCGCGGCCTCGATGCCGCCGAGGTCGAGCGGCGTCGTGAGCAGGTCGGCCCGAACAAGCTCGAGGAGGCGAAGAAGGAGCCAGGCTGGCAGGCGTTTCTGCGCCAGTACCGCGACCTGATGCAGCTCGTCCTCCTCGGCGCCGCCGTCGTCAGCATGGTCGCGCTGCAGGAGTTCTCCACGGGGCTCGTCATCATCGGCCTGACCGTCCTCAATGCGGTCCTGGGCCTGAATCAGGAGGGCAAGGCGGCCGAGAGCGTCGCCGCGCTCCAGAAGATGCTCGTGATCAGGGCTCATGTCCGGCGCGACGGCCGGCTCGGCGACGTCCCCGCCGAGGAGCTCGTGCCGGGCGACGTCGTCGTCTTCGAGGCGGGCGACAAGGTTCCCGCGGACGGTCGCCTGCTCGTGGCCGCGACGCTCGAGATCGAGGAGTCTGCGCTGACCGGCGAGAGCACGCCGGTCTTGAAGGCGGTCGAGCCGGTGCCCGGTGACGAGGTGCCGCTCGGCGACCGTCTCGACATGGCCTACATGAACTCGACCGTGACGCGGGGCAGGGGCGAGATGGTCGTGACGACGACGGGGATGGCGACCGAGGTCGGCCGGATCTCGGGAATGCTGAGCGAGGTCCAGCAGGAGAAGACGCCGCTCACACGCCAGCTCGACCAGCTGACCGTCCTGCTCACGATCATGGCGGGAGCCGCGCTGGCACTCGTCGTAGTCCTCGGGCTCATTCACGGCGACGACTTCGACGAGCTCTTCGTGATCGGGATCAGCCTCGCGGTGGCCGCGATCCCGACCGGTCTCCCCGCGGTCGTCACGACCGTGCTCTCACTGGGAACGCAGGCGCTCGCGGCCAAGGGTGCGATCGTGAAGCGGCTGCGCTCGGTGGAGACGCTCGGCTCGACGTCGGCGATCTGCTCGGACAAGACCGGCACGCTGACGCTCAACCAGATGACGGCACGGCAGCTCGTGGTTGCCGGCCGGCGCTACTCGATCGAGGGCGAGGGCTACTCGACCAACGGCAAGATCCTTCACGTTGCGGGCGAGACGGATACGTCGCTCGAGCCGTTCCTGTTGCCGATGGCGCTTGCGAACGACTCTGCCGTTCGCGAGGGCGAGATCGTCGGCGATCCGACGGAGGCGGCGCTCGTCGTGCTGGCGGCGAAGGGCGGGATCGACGTCGACGGGACGCGGCGCATCTACCCGCGCGTGGGTGAGGTGCCGTTCGACTCCGACTACAAGCTGATGGCGACCTTCCACGAGATGGAGGACAAGGGCAGGAAGGTCGTGCGCTGCTTCGTCAAGGGCGCGCCCGACGTCCTGCTCGCGCGCTCGTCGCAGATCCGGGACGTGGACGGCTCGACCGTTCCCGCCGAGGCCGGCCGCGATCGTGTCCTGGCCGAGAACGACCGACTCGCCGGCGAAGGCATGCGTGTGCTGGCCGTGGCCTCTCGCGACATCGACCCGGGTGCGTTCGACCCCGCCAGTCCACTGCTCGACGAGGTCGAGGATCTGACGCTGCTGGCGCTCGTCGCGATCGTCGATCCTCCGCGCAAGGAAGCGAAGGACGCGATCGCTCGCTGCAAGGAGGCGGGGATTCGCGCCCGCATGATCACCGGCGACCACGCCACGACCGCGGCCGCGATCGCGGCCCAGCTGGGAATCGAAGGTCGTGCACTCACCGGCACCGAGTTCGCAGCGCTTTCCGACGCGGAGCTCGACGAGCAGGTCGACGGCATCGGCGTGGTCGCGCGAGTCGCGCCGGAGGACAAGGTGCGCCTCGTCGACGTGCTCAAGCGCAAGGGCAACGTCGTCTCGATGACCGGCGACGGCGTCAACGACGCTCCCGCGCTCAAGCGCTCGGACATCGGCGTCGCGATGGGGATCACGGGCACCGAGGTGACGAAGGAAGCCGCCGACATGATCCTCACGGACGACAATTTCACCACCATCGTCGCAGCGGTCGAGGGCGGCCGCGGCATCTACGACAACCTGATGAAGTACGTGCGCGTCCAGCTCGTGATGCTGGGCGGATTCATCCTCACGTTCGTCGGCGCCGGCATCTTCGATATCGCCGACGGCGCGCCGCTCACTCCGCTGCAGATCCTCTGGATCAACTTCGCAGTCGACGTGCTGCTGGCCATCGGGCTCGGCTTCGACGCGCCGGTTCCGGGGCTGATGCGGCGTGCGCCCCGCGACGCAAGCGCGCCGATCGTCGACCGCGCGCTCGGGGTGCGACTCGCCATAGCGGGCCTGATCATGGCCGCGCTTGCCCTCGCGGTGGTCGCCTGGGGCGAGGAGCGCTACGACCTCGTCGTCGCCACGACGATGGGACTGACGACGCTCTCGCTGATGCACATCGTCGCAGCGCTCGAGGCTCGCGAGCCGACGGGAACGATCTTCAGTCGCTACACGCTCGCGAACCGCCGGTTCGTGCAGCTGATCGGCCTGGCGCTCGCACTCACCTTCCTCGTCACCGAGCTCCAGCCCCTGCAGCGGATCTTCGACACGGTCTCGCTGACGAGCTCGCAGTGGGGGATCTGCCTGCTCGGCCCGATCGTCTTCCTCGCCGCTGCGGAGCTCGGAAAGCTCGCCGACCGGCACACCGGACAGCGCCAAGCTGTGCTAGCGCCCGCCGAGACGTAGGCACCTGGTCATCTCGAACGGCGTCGTCAACCTCTTTAAGCCCTTTGACGGACTCGAACCGTCGACCTCCCTGGCTGGCGAATCGCGTTCGAATGCCGCAGCAGCTACCTCACGAGATCGTTGGCAGAGAAGGACGCCGGGATCAGCCCGAATTCGGCGAAGACGTCGATCCACGGCTGCGCCAGCGCTGGCCGAAGCCGCGTGGCGAACGAAGCGCGCCTCATCTTCCTGATCACTGCCTCGTCGAGGGGTGCGTACCTGGCGAGGATCGCGCCGCTGGCGCGGTCGTTCTTCTTGTTGTTCGCCCAGAACGCCGCCGCCTGGATTGCATTCCGGAACCGGGCGGCGAGGTTCGAGTCGACGTCCCTACGAGCCATCGAGATCGTCAAGAGGCAGTCCCGCGCGCAAACGGCAGCCAAGGTGTCGGCAATCGGCCGTGCGCCCCGCTGGATCGCCAGGGTCAAGAAGGGCTCGGGCAGGATGGCGGCGTCGACCGTTCGGCGGATGAGCGGACCGAGCATCTGGGCGAAGGGGATCTCGATGAGCCGAACGTCGTCTGCGGAGACGCCCTTGCGCTTGAGCCACTTCAGCAAGGCAATGTGTCCGAGGGTGTTCGGCGCGTCGATCGCGATCCGCTTGCCTATGAGGTCGCGGGCGCGCGTGATCCTCTTGCCGGGTGCCGCGACGAGCCCGGCCGTCGGCGCCTTCTGCCGATACAGCGCCCCCGCGGCTACGAGACGAACCGGCGCGTCGCGCGACTTCAGGATTGCGAGGCCGCCGGTGGTGAAGCCCGAGAACTGGGCTCACCCGACAACACGGCTGCCACGATCTGGGTCGCATCCAACAGGATTGTGATCCGCGCGTCGATGCCCTGACGCTCGAAGAATCCTCGGTGCTTTGCATACAGGGCGAGCGCGGCCGGCTCGACTGGCAAGACGGCGACGGTCACCGGCGTCAGGGGAGAGGTGCTACCGGCGGTCGCCACGTCGGTGCCGGGCGCGCCCGTCGGTCCGGCCAGCACGACCAGGACGCTCGCGAGGAATGCCGCCACGAGTGGCGCTTTGGCGCGGCGTACAGAGCTTGTGCTCATGGAGACGTGGCTCTCATGTTATGGCCGTCAGTCCAGTCACGACGGCAGCCTGAGCATGCGGGAGACGACGTGCTCGTTGCCCAGCGCATCGGATCCGACGATCACCAGGCGGAGGGTCCGCCGCTCGTTCTTCCACAGTCGGACACGGAGCGTGGCCGAAGCCGTTCCGGACATCGTCTCGCCAGATCTCGAGGCGGCCTCGCGATCGCCGCTGCGGATGCCGATCCTGTACGCAACTGCGGTCTCCGCCTTTTCGTCTCGAGCCGAGAGGACCACACGGATGCTGTAGGCGCCGGCCGGTCGCCGGAGCTTCTGTGCTCTCGCAGTCGTGATAGCGACGGTCGGAGGCGTGTCGTCGAAATCGACCAGGCCGCTCCAGGTCTCGCGGAACCTCCTCGTTGCGAAGTCGTCGCCACTCATGACGGTCGCGAACGTGCCCTTCCCTCGCAGCTTCGCGTACGGCCCCGTGCCCTCGACGATCTTCCAGTCTCCCTTCAGATACGTGTTCAGGTCGGTCTGTAAGACCCGCTGCCGAGCCGTGATGCTGCCGCTGCCGTCACTGCAGCTGAACTGACGCGTGCCGTGAACCAATCCCAGCGGCCCCAACCACTCGAGATCGACGGCGTATCCCGAAGGGCAGAACGGCGAGGAGGCGCTGAACGGTCCCTCGTTCCGAAAGCCGGTGAAGAACTTCTCGACGGGTGTCGCCGGACTGCGAAATCCGTCAATGACGGCCTCGAACGGGCTCGGGGCGGCTCGCACTTCCGTTGAAGCAGGAGCAGTAGTGCCGACCCGAGGCTGAGTGAGATCAGGGCGATCGCGACGAGGATGTCTCTCTTGCTGGTCATATCGGGTTCCTTTCTGCGGCGCGTCCCCCGCTGTCTGGTCTACGGCTGATCGGGGATCTGTTCAACCTCGAGCCGGGCACCTTGTGCAGTGCCCCGCAGACCTCCGACGATCAGGTTTCCGGCCGGGTCGCGCTGCTCCGAGATCGACACGGCGGTGAACGTCTTGCCGTCCTGTGCGACTCGCACCGTCGCGTTCACCTTCTGCGTGCCCAGAAACGCACCGTTCTGCGGATTGAATCTGAAGAAGACTCTCGTGACCGAGAACAGATACGGCCCGATCCGCTCCCACACTCCGTGGGACGCGCCGCGAAGCGCCGGTGGGGCGGCCGCGCTCTCCACCGTGCGTGCCGTCGCCGGTCGAACGTCGCGAGGACGCGTCCCGGCGGCTGCCCCGGGAGGGACAGAGTCACGTCCCACGTGCCGACGAGCGCGTATCCCGCGCTCGCCTTCGGCGGGTTCTTCGCCGCCGATGCGGATACCGCGCCGGTCGCGACCATGACCGTCAGGGCGAACAGCGTGGTCGCGACGACGACTGCTCTCTTCCTGTTCATCTTGTTTCCTCCTTGCGATCGTCGTAACGAGTCGTGTTCGACTCGTCCGCGTTGAAGACGTCGACGGTTCGGCGCCACGAGCCGTCGGCGACCTGGGCGTGGAGGACGAGATAGGTGCCGTGATCGACAATCCGCCCGTTACGAGCGACCTCGACCGCGACGGCGTACCGACCGATCTCGATGACGCTGCCGGCTACGGCCGCGAGCAGCTGGCGCTCGAACGCGACCGTCGAGAGCCCAAGGGCGATTCCTGTGCGCCAGTAGGCCTCGATCTCGGCTCGTCCTCGAATCAGCTCGCCCGCGGGCGCGAGCACTCTCGCGTCGTCGGCGTACACGCGGGCCGCGCTCGACGCGTCTCCGTGCTCGAGCGACTGCACGAGCGCGGCCGTGGCTTCCTCGATCTCGCCTTCCATCCGCGAGAGGCTTGCCGAGGCGGGTTACAACATGGTTACACCCTGTGGAGCTCGAGTGAGCCGTGCGCCTCCGCGAGCGCCTCGTCGAGGTCGAAGCCGGCGGCCGTCCTCGAGCGCGGTTGCGACCTCGTCGTCGGGCAAGGCTCTCGGCTATCGCCGCAGTGCGCTCGCTCGCGGGCGGCGGCCTCGGCGGGCAGGAGCAGGACGCCGCCGCTGGCTCGGCGGAGTCCGTCCGCCGGCTCCCAGCAGACGGGCCGCGCGAACCGGGTCGCCCCAGCCGGCGGAGACGACTGCGAGCCCGTAGCAGCAGTATCGCGCCGACCCCGGGAAACCCGAGGCGTGGTCGCGTACTCGAGCGCCTCGCGCAGCTGCTCGAGGCTTCGTCCAGCCGGTTCTCGAGCACGGCGCCCATGCCGAGCCGGCTGAGCGCGAGGGCCATGCCTTCCTGGTCGTCGATCGGCGCGTGCGAGCTCGAGGGCGCGACCTCCGACCTCGTAGAGATCCGCATACCTCCGCGTGTGCAGAGCGGCCTCGGCGAGGATGAACAGCGCGATCGCCTCGATTCGCCTGCTGCCCAGGCTCGTGCGAGGCCTCACCGCCTCGTCGCAGTGCGCGCGTGCGCGATCGTAGTCTCCGGCCAGGCCGTCGAGAGTGGTCAGGACGTTCAGGCACGTGACGACGGATCGCGTCGGAGCCGTTCGCGCGACCCGACCTCGATGCCCTCCTCGGCGAACGGCGCGCGCTCGCGCGAAGTCGCCGGCGAGCCTTGCGAGCAAGCCGCTGCCGCAAGCCCCGCGGCGCGGACGGGCGAGACGTCGGGCCGTGACCGTGCGAGAGCCTGGTCGAGCCATTCGAGGCCCTGGCGCACGGTACCCGCGAATGAGCCAGTAGTGCCGAAGCTCGGCCGCCAGCGGCAGCGCCAGGTCGCTCTGGTTGGCGACGGCCCACTGCACTGCCGCGTGCATGTTCTCGCGCTCTGCGTCGAGAATCGCGAGGCCCTCCTTCTGCTTCTCCGGGGCGAACTGGACGTAGTCCGGACTCGCCTGCCGAGCGACCTCGAGGAAGTGCTCCGCATGGCGGCGCCGGAGCAGATCGGCAGCGCCCGCCTCGTCGAGTCGCTCGGCCGCGTACTCGCGGATCGTCTCCAGGAGCCGGTAGCGAGTCGCTCCTGTCAGCTCCTCGGCGACGACGAGCGAGGACTCCACGAGTCGGCCGACGAGCTCCAGGGCACGGGTGTCGTCCCCGTCGAGGCAGATCGCGGCGACGGATGCCAGCGAGAAGCCCCCGGCGAAGACGGAGAGACCGGCGAGCAGCGCCCGCTCGTCCTCGGAGAGAAGGTCATAGCTCCAGTCGATCGTCGTCCGGAGCGTCTGGTGTCGCGGATCGGCGAGGCGCCGCCAGGAACGCAGGAAGCGGAAGCGATCGTCGAGGCGGGCGGCGATCTCGTCGAGCGAGAGCGCCTTCGCGCGTGCCGCGGCGAGCTCGATCGCAAGCGGAAGACCGTCGAGCTCGCGGCAGATCCGCGCCACGGTCGTTGCACCTGCGCCGCCTGCCGCGAGATCGCGGCGCGCAGCGCGCCCACGTTCGAGGAACAAGCGGACGGACGCGAACTGCTCGACCTCATCGGCCGGCACGTCGTCGCTCGGCGTCGGCAGCGGCTCGACCGATGTAGTCGACCTCACCCGGGACACCGAGCGCGATCCGGCTCGTCGCCAGCACGCGAACGTGGCTGCACGCGCGAAGCACCTCGTGCACGAGCTCGCCGCAGGCCGCCGCAAGGTGCTCGCAGTTGTCGAGGACGAGCAGGAGCTCCTCAGTGCGGAGGTGGTCGAGGAGCGCCGTCGAGAGCGGAAACGTCCGGCCGTTCGGCAACCCCGAGCACGCGCGCGACCGCGGTCGGCACGAGCGCGCGGTCCGCGTGCGCCGTCATGTCGACCAGCCAGACGCCGCCCGTCCAGGCGCCGACCTGACGCGCGGCCAACTCCAGCGCCAGCCGGGTCTTGCCCGCGCCGCCGACCCCGGTCAGCGTGACGAGGCGGTGCTCTCGCAGCAGGTCCGTCGAGCTCGGAGAGCTCCTGCTCGCGACCGATGAAGCTGGTCAGCTGCGCAGGGAGGTTGTGCCGCTCCTGCGGCGGGCGGCGGGTCGAGCGATCTCATGGCGCAGGACGGCGCGCTCGAGTGCTCGCAGCTCCTCGCTCGGTTCGAGACCGAGCTCGTCGGACAGGAACGTGCGGGCCCGCCGGTACGCGGCGAGCGCGTCTGCCTGGCGTTCGCAGCGGTAGAGGGCCATCACGAGCTGGCGCCAAAGGCGCTCGCGCAGCGGTTCCTCTTCGACGAGGCGCTCGAGCTCGGGAACGAGCGCGTCGTGACGGCCGAGCGCGAGCTCCGCTTCGATGCGCTCTTCCACGACAGACGAGGCGAAGCTCGTCGAGGCGCTCTGGCCTCGAGCGCGAGGACACCGCCGTCGCCGACGTCGGCGAGCGCCGGGCCGCGCCAGAGCGCAAGTGCGGCGCCGAAGACGATCCGCGGCGAGCCCGGCGGCGCCGCGCGCCGAGCGCCTCGCGCCCGTCGCGAAGCAGCTGCTCGAAGCGGCGTGCGTCGAGCCTGTCGGCCGCGATCTCGAGGACGTACCCCGGGGGGCGCGCGACGAGCGGGTCCTCGCCGAGCGCCGCGCGCAGCCGAGAGACATATACGCGCAGCGTCCTTTCGGCGCCGGGCGGCGGGGCACCCGGCCAGAGCTCGTCGATGAGTCGATCGGTCGAAACTCGCCGGCCCGGCTCGAGCAGAAGCAGGGCGAGCAGCGCGCGCTGTCGGCGACCGCCCAGGCGCAAGGACTGCCCGTCTCGCACGACCTCGATAGGGCCGAGGATCCGGAAATCGGTTGCCGCGACGGCAGGATTCACCACGGCGCTTGCACCTATAGTCGCAAGGGGTCATCGAGCGCAAGCAAACGTGGGCTTGGCAAGAACGGCGCTCGGGGCCTTCCTGTACCTTGTGCCTCTATGCATAGAGGTTCGAGCTGTCGAGGGCGGGCATGCACATCGACAAGGACCTAGTCGCTGCCTCGGCGACACCGCTCGTGCTCGCAATCCTGGCGGACGGCGAGAGCTACGGCTACGCAATCCTGAAGCGGGTACGTGCGCTCTCCGCGGGCGAGCTCGAGTGGACCGACGGGATGCTCTACCCGCTGCTCCATCGCCTCCATCGGCTCGGATACGTGACGACCGAGTGGCGAACGCCACCTGAAGGGCGTCGGCGCAAGTACTACGTGATCACCGACGACGGGCGAGCAGCGCTCGCGGACCAGCAACGGCAGTGGGTGACCATCACCCGTGCGCTGAATGACGTCTGGCCGGGGTCCGGTGCGCTGCTGACGGCCCTCGGCGAGGCGTGAGCATGGAGGGCGTCGAGTCACAGATCGCAGAATGGCGGGCGTACGTCGCCAACGCCCCGGGCGTCAACGGCCACGACGTCGACGAGCTAGAGGATCATCTTCGCCACCAGATCGCCGAGCTGAACGCGGTCGGCCTCACAGCCGATGAGGCGTTCCTGGTCGCCGTGAAGCGGATGGGGGACCTCGACGCGCTTTCCCGGGAGTTCGCACGCGAGCACAGCGGCCGACTGTGGAAGCAGCTGGTCCTGAGCGGTGACGACGAGCCGGCGCGCACATCCAGCGGCTGGTTCGAGGCGCTTGTCCTCGCTGTGGCCGCGGCCGTCGCGATCCAGGTCGCACGTCTCGCCGCCGGCTTCCCCGACGAGGAGCCGACCTGGCTGGCGCGGAACGCGAGTCTGTTCGTGTTGCCGTTCCTCGCGGCGTACTTCGCCCGCCGACGGCAGCTCGACGTCCGGCAATGGGTGCTGACGGCGGTGCCGTTCGTGCTCGCCGCGCTCGTGGTCAACCTCTACCCGTGGGGTGAGGACTCGGATACCGAGGCCCTCGTCATCCTCAGCCTGCCCGTTGCGCTCTGGTTCGTGGCCTCGTACCCGTACATGAGCGGCACGGTCCGATCGCACGAGCGGCGCATGGACTTCGTCCGCTTCACAGGCGAATGGTTCATCTACTACGTGCTGATCGCGCTCGGGGGTGGGGTGCTCATGGCGATGACCGCGGGGATTTTCGAGCCCACGGGCGTCGACGTCGAATCGATCGCCGCGTGGGTGCTGCCGTCGGGAGCTGCGGGTGCCGTGATCGTGGCCGCGTGGCTGGTCGAGTCGAAGCAGCGGGTCGTGGAGAACATGGCGCCGGTGCTGACGATGCTCTTCACGCCGCTGTTCGCGGTGATGTTGGCCGGTGCCGCCGTCGTCTACGCCGTGACCGGGCTCGGCGACGCGTTCGATCGCGAGCTCCTCAGCGTCTTCGACGCCCTGCTGCTGGTAGTCCTCGGGCTCGTCCTGTACGGGATATCCGCGCGGGACCCGTCCACGTCGCCGGAATGGATGGACGGCATCCAGCTGGTCGCCGTCGTCAGCGCGCTCGTGCTCGACGTGATGGTGCTCGGCTCGATGATCGCGCGGATCGGCGAGCTCGGGTTCACGCCGAACCGAACGGCAGCGCTCGGTCTCAACCTCGTCCTCCTCGTGAACCTGGCCGGAGCCGCCTTCCTATCCGCGCGATTCCTCACACGACGCAGCACGCTCCACCGGCTCGAGCGCTGGCAGACCACCTATCTCCCGGTCTTCGCTCTGTGGGCCGCCACGGTCGTGGTCATCCTCCCGCCGGTGTTCGCCTTCGACTGAGCTCAGCTCACCGCTTTTTTCACGAGCGCGGCGATCTTCTTCTCTTCGGCGGCGGTCAACTCCTTCAGCGCGAAGGAGGTCGGCCACATGGCGCCTTCGTCGAGGTTCGCCGCTTCTTCGAAGCCGAACGTCGCGTACCTCGAGTTGAACTTCTCCGCGCTCTTGAAGAAGCAGACGACCTTGCCGTCCCTGGCATAGGCGGGCATCCCGTACCAGGTCTTCGGCGAGAGGTCTGGCGCGCTGGCCGTGATGATCGCGTGGAGCCGCTTGGCCATGGCGCGATCCGGCTTCGGCATCGCGGCGATCGCCGCGAGCAGTCGCGTTCCCCCTCCGCTCGGTTCTTGCTCGCTCGCTCTTCTGCCTTCAGCTCTCGGGCACGAGCCTTCATCGCGGCTCGTTCCTCGGCCGTGAATCCCTTGGATTCGCGGTGGTGCTCTTGGCGGACTTCTTCTGCGTGGCCTTCTTTGCGCTCATCGTTACCTCCTGTAAATAAGTTGTGTGTGAGCCAAATAATTGCATCAAGCGGAGTAATTGTGCAAGGATCTTGAAATGGCAACGAGCCCTACCACCGACGACGCGGTCAGGGAGTTCGCCGGCCAGCTGCTCTTCCGGCTCTGGCGGATATCCCATATGCGCACTGCGGAGGCCCTCGGGTCGCTTGGCCTGACGACGGCGCTCTTCGCGCTTCTCAACGTTCTCGGGACCCGCGAGGGAGCGATTCAGCAGGAGCTCGGCTCAGCGATGGGCGTCGATCCCAGCACGATGGTTTCGTTGATCGATCAGCTCGAGGCCGCAGAACTGGCCAAGCGCCGGCCCCGACCAACCGATCGCCGCGCCCGCGAGGTTGTGATCACGCCCAAGGGCCGACGGGTGCTGGAGCAGGCGCGGCAGCTGGCGATGCAGGTGGAAGACGACGTGTTGCGCGGGCTCAGCGATGCCGAGCGTCGCCGGATGCTGGCGCTGCTTCGGCGCGCGCTCGACTCAGCGCCGCCGCAATCGCCGTGGACCGCTGAGGAAGGGGACTAGCGGGAGCGTGCAAAGCAGGAGACCCGTCTCGCGGGCGTCTTGCAGGTGCATGCGACGGCGTTAGACTGGCGCGCCACGGGCGGCCTCGGCGCTGACCTTCATCGCGCGGCGGTCAGTCCCCGGGTAGGAGCGAAAAAAGCGTCTTGTCGACGCGACGGCCGTCGGGTACCGGCATGGAGCGGACGACGCCCTCTCGCGTGAAGCCGGCACGCTCCGCCACCCGTTCGGAGGCAACATTGCCCACGTTCACGTAGGCGGCGACGCGCTGGATGCCAAGCGAGAAGGCGTGGTCGGCCAGCATCCGGGCGATTGTCGTCGCGACGCCGCGGCGTCTCGCGTGCGGCAGCACGAAATAGCCGATCTCGACGATGCTGCGCTCCGCGTCGAGGTGGTGGAGTGTCCCGCCGCCGATGACCTCGCCTGTCACTGCGTCGACCGCGGCCAGGGCGAGGAGTCGCCCCATCGCCGCGAGCGACGGGAGCTCTTCGATCGAGGCGACGAGCCCGTCACGATCGAACGCAGGCAGGTTTCCGGCCTCGCGAAGCTCCGCGTCCGTAAAGGCAGGGAGGATTCCGTCGACGTCGTCGAGCGAGGGAAAGCGGAGGACGACGCCGCGCCCCCGGATTCCTTCGGCCGGTACCGAGAGCCGCAACGTCGGCTCGTGCGTGTCTAGCGGAGTGCTCGTAGTGCCCTGAACCTACACCGGGCTCACCTTGACGAGCGGAGCGCCACTGAGCCCGCAACGGCGTCCCGTTCGCTGTGCAGCGGGAGCGTACGAGCTCTCTCACGGGCGACTAGTCCACAACATGGACTTCCCAGGTGGCGGTGGTGGTGCCAGACTCACGCTGTGCGCTCATACGGTCAGTACTGTCCCGTCGCCCACGGAGCCGAGATCTTCGCCGACCGCTGGACGCCGCTCATCGTCCGGGAGCTCGACCTCGGTGCCCACCGCTACAACGAGATCCGGCGTGGCCTCCCCGGCATCTCGCGAACGCTGCTCGCCAACCGGCTTCGGCAGCTCGAGCGGGACGGAGTCGTCGAGCGAAGCGACGGCGACTATCGCCTGACCGAGGCCGGGCGTGCGCTCGTGCAGGTCGTCGATGCGCTCGGTCGCTGGGGTGCACGGCACAGCTTCGGCGAGCCGCGGCCGGACGAGCTCGACGCCGCCCTGCTGCTCTGGTGGATGCACCGCCGGATCGCCTTCGAGCGTGTTCCGGAGGAGCGAGTCACCGTCCGCTTCCGCTTCCGGCAGGGGCGGCGGCGGGTGCTCTGGCTCGTGCTCGAGGGCGGGGAGTGCTCTGTCTGCCTCACCGACCCCGGCTACGAGGTCGACGTCCACGTCGATGCCGACCTCGGGGCCTTCTACCAGGTCTGGCTCGGTCGGCGGTCGTTCGCGGCGGCGGTGGCCGCCGGCGAGGTGCGGCTCGAGGGCCGGCCGCAGCTCGTCCGCGCCTTCCCAACCTGGCTCCGCTTCAGCCACTTCGCCGACGACGTCCGCGCCGCAACCGCGGCGGCTGCGGGCTAGCGATGCTCGCGACGGCCTTCACCGAGTTGGTCGGCTGCCGCGTCCCCGTCCAGCTAGCTGCGATGGGAGGCGGGATCACGACACCGGCGCTCGTGAACGCGGTCAGCCGCGCCGGGGGGCTCGGCATGCTTCAGGCCGGCGGCACACGATCGCTGGCCGAGCGGATCGACGAGATCGAGCAGGCTCGAGCGGGACCCTTCGGCGTCAACTTCGTCCCAGCCCTGGGCCAAGGTGAGCAGCCAGAGGTCGAGCTCGCCGCCAGCCGCGGGCGGCTGGTGGAGTTCTTCTACAGCGATCCAGACCCGCGGCTCGTCGAGCTCGTGCACGCGGGGGGCGCGCTCGCCGGTTGGCAGGTGGGCTCCGTCGAGGAGGCCAGGCGTGCCGCTCGACGCGGGCTGCGACCTGATCGTCGTCCAGGGTCTCGAGGCGGGGGGACATGTGCGCGGCACAGTGGCGCTGCTGCCGTTGCTCGTCGCCGTCCTCGACGTCGTCGCCGTGCCCGTGGTCGCGGCCGGCGGGATCGCCACCGGTCGGGCGATGGCAGCCGCCCTCGCGGCCGGCGCGGACGGCGTCCGCGTGGGCACCCGCTTCCTGGCCACACCCGAATCGGGCGCCCACCCGGACTATGTGGCCGGACTGCTCGCTGCCCGTGCCGAGGACTCGGTGCTGACCATGCGGTTCTCGGTCGGCTGGCCCGACGCGCCCCACCGCGTGCTCGCCTCCGCACTCGCCGCTGTCGAGGCGTTCGAGGGTGAGCACGTCGGCACGCTCACGGTCGACGGCGAGTCGCAGCCGCTGCCCAGGTTCTCAGCCCGCACGCCGAGCCGAGAGGTGACCGGCGCCGTCGCCGCGATGGCGCTCTACGCCGGCCAGGGCGTCGGGCACGTCAACGAGATCAAGGACGCTGCCGACATCGTCACGGAGCTCGCCGACGAGGCAGAGCGGCTCCTGCGGTGCTGGAACGACGACCTTGACCCGATCGCGAACCGCGCGAGCCAAGCATCGACTACTTCGCGGGCACCGTCGTGAAGCACGGACGAAGCGCGTCGGCACGACTTTCAGCCGGCGGCGCAACGAACATCGTGCGCAGAGCCCTCTGACGACTCGAACCGTCGACCCCTCCTTACCATGGAGGATTCGCGGTGTGGAAGGGGGCGGAGAACAGCGCTTGCCACCGCGCTTTCCCTGCAGCTAAGCCGTTTCGGCTGTCGACGCCACCCCTTCCTCAGAGAGCCCTGAGTCTCCCTGACGAGCCTCGAACCTGTCCCCAGACGTGTCCCCAAGACCTGTCCCCAGATCAGTCGCGGCCTGGCAGTCGAGGCCTCGGCGTTGAGCCAATCTGAGTTCGCTGCACTGTCTTGATTCGAGGGCTGCGACGGCCGATCAACCGTCGAGGCTCGTCCATAGGTGGAGGGCCGCGTATGCACGCCAGGGCCGCCACCGCTGTTGCAGGACCGCGAGCGCGCCGGGGTCGTTCATGCGACCTAGGGCCTTGAGTGCGCGGCGAAGGCCAGCGTCGTCATGCGGGAACGCATCGGGATCGTGAAATCCTCGCATCGCCACGTACGCGGCGGTCCAAGGTCCGATCCCAGGAATCGCAACCAGCCGGTTGAGCGTTTCCCTCGGATCTGAGCCGCTGTCGATGCGGACTTCACCGCTCGCGAGGCGGGCGGCGAGTGTCTGCAACGTTTCACGGCGTGGGCCAGGCCCGGCAAGCGCCTCGAGGTCGGCTTCGGCGAGGACGGCCGCCGCCGGGAACCGATGTGTCACCGTTCCGAGCGGCTGCTCCAGTGGCGTACCGAACGTCTCGACGAGACGGGCCGTTCGTGTCCGTGCTGCCTTCAGCGACACGCGATGACCGAGGACAGCGCGCAGGGCGAGCTCGTCGCCGTCGACGCAGCCGGGCACTCGCATCCCCGGCCGCGCCCGGACAAGGCCGCCGATCACATCGTCGCGGCCGAGCGCCTCGGCGATGGCCAGCGGGTCGGCGTCGAGGTCGAGCAAGCGCCGACAGCGTGCAACTGCCGTTCCGAGGTCGCGAAGATCATCGAGACGGAGGACGCAGCGGACGGCACGCGCCTCCGGGGTCAGCTCGACGACCCCGGCACCGTGAGTGAGCGTGAGCGCTCGCCGATAAGTGTCGCCGCAGACCTCTTCGAGACCGGGAACGGCTCGCACTTCGAGGAACCGCAACAAGGCAGCTCCATCGAATGGTTCCCGGCAGCTCAAGCGAAGCTCGACGACTCCCAGGGGGCGGGGGCGAGAACCCTTCGATCGGCGCCGCATCTCCCTCGGCGTCGAGGCGAAGACATCTCTGATCGTGTCGTTGAATTGGCGGACGCTATGGAACCCTGCCGCAAAGGCGGCATCGGCAAAGGGCATGGCGGTCGACTCGATCAGAAGCCGGGCGGTGTTGGCGCGCTGGGCGCGCGCGAGTGCGACCGGGGTGGCGCCAACCTGTTCGGCGAGGAGTCGCCGAAGATGGCGTTCGCTGAAGCCTAGTCGCCTAGCGAGCCCGGGGACGCCTTCGCGGTCGACGGTGCCGTCCGCAATCAAGCGCATGGCGCGCGCGACACGGTCCGCGCGCCAGTTCCAATCGGGGGAGCCGGGGGCCGCGTCGGGGCGGCACCGCTTGCACGCGCGGAAGCCAGCCGACTGCGCGGCCGCCGCCGTCGGGTAGAAGCGGACGTTCGCGCGCTTCGGTTGCCGCGCGGGGCAGCTCGGCCGGCAGTAGAGCCTCGTCGACGTGGCGGCGATGAAGAAGATGCCGTCGTAGCGCGGGTCGCGGCTCTCGCTCAGCCGGTAGCAACTCTCGAAGTCCTCGACGATGCTCCTCATCGTCGCATCCGGCGTCGAGCGTACCAGCGGTTTTCGGCCAGCTCAGTAAGTAGCCACTCAGTTGGCCGAATCCCGCCAGTCGCAGCCCCGCCAACGGCGTAGCGTGGAGCTGGCCGACGGCGAGAGGAGCAGCATGACCGACAAAAGCAGCGAGAAGATCGCCGGCGAGGGCGCACCGAAGGCCGGCGCAATGAAGGCCAGCACGATGAACGTCGCCGGGCTCGACGGCGGCCTCGTGAGGCTGACAACGAAGCAGCTCGACGAGCTCGCCTCGTGGGTCGAGTGCCCCGTGCTTCGCGCTGGCGACGCGGGCTGGGACGAGGCCGTGCTGGTCTGGAACGGCATGGTCGCGAAGGTTCCCGCGCTGGTCATTCAGCCGACCTCGGCCGCCGACGTCGCTGCGGCGGTCGGATTCGCGCGTGACCACGGGTTGTTGCTGAGCATTAAGGGCGGAGGCCACAACATGGCCGGGACGTCGATCGCCACGCGCGGTCTGACGCTCGACATGTCGCGCCTGCGCGTCGTCACCGTCGACCCGGACAAGAGGCTCGCGCATGTCGGCTCCGGGTGCCTGCTCCAGGACGTCGACCGGGCGACACAGGCGCACGGGCTGGCAACGCCGTTGGGCTCCTTCTCCTCCGAGGTCGGCGTCGCCGGGCTGACGCTCGGCGGCGGGTTGGGTTACCTGACGCGTCGCTTCGGCTGGACGGCGGACAACCTCGAGGAGGTCGAGATCATCACTGCGGATGGCGAGACTCGCACAGCCAGTCGCGACGAGCATGTCGATCTGTTCTGGGCGCTCCGCGGCGGTGGGGGCAACTTTGGCGTCGTCACTCGGTTCACGTTTCGCGTCTACGAGGTCGGCCCGACCGTCACCGGCGGCCTCGTCGTCTGGAGCGCCGAGCGGGTCGACGAGGTGCTCGCCGCGTACCGCGACCTGACCGAAGCCGCACCGCGTGATTTGACCGCGGCTGTGACCGTGCGTCTCGCGCCGCCAGCGCCGTTCCTCCCCGAGGATTGGCACGGGAGGCCGATCGTCGGGCTGCTCGTCTGCCACAGCGGCGCGGACATCGAGGCGGACCTCGCGCCCGTTCGTGCCCTCGGCGCGCCAATCGCCGACCTCGTCACCGAGAAGCCCTACACCGAGCAGCAGGCGATGCTCGACGGCATGGAGCCCAAGGGAAATCACTACTACTGGAAGACCGAGTACCTGGACGGGCTGACGAATGCGTTCGTCGACACCTTCTGCGAGCGTGCCGTGGAGGTGACGTCTCCCCTGTCGGAGTCGATCGTCATCCACCTGGCGGGCGCGCTGAACGAACGGGCTGACGACGACGGGGCTGTCGGCAACCGCGACGCCCGCTACATGACCGCGTTCGCCGGTCAGTGGCCCGCCGACGACCCCGACGACGAGCACGTCGCCTGGGTGCGGGAGGCCTGGAAGCGTGTCAGGCCCTTCTCGACGGGCGGCAACTACCTCAACTTCCAGACCGCCGACGAAGACCTGGACCGCCTCCGCGCGACCTACGGCGCGAACTACGACCGCCTCGTCGAGGTCAAAGAGAACTACGACCCCGAGAACCTGTTCCGCTCGAACCGGAACATCCGTCCTCGAGCCCGAGTCGGCAAGGCAGGGCCGACATGACCGCGTTGCGCGTGCTGATCGTGGGCGGCGGTATTGCCGGTCTCGCGCTGGCTCGCGCCCTGCTTCAGCGCAGCATCACGGCCGAGGTCGTCGAGCGGATGAGCGAGTGGAAGCCGTCGGGTGCCGGCTTGTACCTACCGGCCAACGCTGTACGGGCATTGCACGAACTCGGCGTCGGAGCCGCCATCGCCGCCCGCGCCAACCCGATCGGGCGGCAGCGCCTCCTCGACCATCGCGGCCGGCTACTCGCCGACATCGACGTCGACCGGTTGTGGGACGGCGTCGGCGGTTGCGTGGCGCTCCATCGCGCCGGGCTGCATGAGGTGCTGCTCGACGCGACTGCGGACGTGGACGTCCGGCTCGGTGTGTCGGTGACCGGGCTGGAGGACGGCGCCGCGCCGCGGGTGACCTTCTCGGACGGCTCGACCGGCACCTACGACCTGGTGGTCGGTGCGGACGGCGTCCATTCGACGGTCCGCAGCCTTGCGGTTGGCGGCCCCGCGCCCGGCTTCGTGGGACAGGCGTCCTGGCGGTTCGTCGTCGACGGCGTCCCCGACATCCGCGACTGGACCGTCATGCTGGGCCAAGGCCGGTCGTTCCTCACCGTCTCGTTAGGCAGTGGCGTCGTGTACTGCTACGCAGACGTCAGCACGAACGATTCTCTTGACGCCGCACGCGAGGACTGGCGCGCGCGGTTCGCGGACTTCGCTGAGCCGGTGCCCAGCCTCCTCGCTCGCGCTGCCGAGGCGTACTTCGCGCCGATCGAGGAGGTCGCTCCGCCCGCCTGGACAGCAGGCCACGTCGTGCTGGTCGGCGATGCCGCCCACGCCAGTTCGCCGAACATGGCACAGGGTGCCGCCATGGCGCTCGAGGATGCACTCGTACTCGCCGAGACGCTCACCGCCCACCGAGTCGCCGATCAGGCGCTCGCCGGCTACGTACAACGCCGCATGAGTCGGGTGACGTGGGTGCAGGAGCAGACTCATCGCCGCGACCGCACGAGGAACCTGCCCCCGATTGTCCGAAACCTCACTCTGCGCCTCGCCGCCGAGCGCATCTTCAGATCCAACTACGGGCCCCTCCGAGACTTACCGTAGACGGCCGCGCACGCACCAAGCACAGCCGGCAGCGAAGGCACTCGCGACGTGCGGATTGACGACCTGCGGCGTTGCCTAGTTGTTCGAACGCCTCGAGCTGACGCCCGAGGATGCTAGGGGACTCGCGGGCTCCTCGTCGACTCCGAGCTTCGCGGGCACCGCAACCACGGCGTCGCCGCCCGATGGGTGCTCGAGAAGGGTGTGTCCGCGGCGACCTCAACCCGTCGGCATCGGCGCGCCGAGCATCTGCTGTACGCCCTCGGTGGTGACCGCTTCACCGCCCATGGTCCACTGGCCGCTGGTGACATCCTGGATCACGACCCACGTCGCTGCGCGGACAGGCTCACCCACGACATCGGCGAAGACCTGCGTAATCCCTTCTGCGATGGACTGCTTCTGGTTCGGCGACAGGACCTTCTCCATCACCTTCACGTCGACGATCGGCATGGAACTCTCCTCTCTCGTTCGTGATTCGGTCGATCGACCGAAGAATCCTCAGCGCATCGTATCGCCCAGCATCTTGACTGTCAAAGGGTTGATTTGCCACAATGCCGCTATGTCATCGGTCGACCGACCGACTCAGCGTGATCCTGCTGACGCTCAGGTCCAAGCCACGAGCGCTACTCGCGAGGCGATCCTCGAGGCCGCCCGACGGCGCTTACTCGAGGACGGCTTCGCTCGGCTCTCGACCCGGAGCGTCGCCGACGCGGCCGGTGTCCCCCTGAGCCAGCTGCACTATCACTTCGGGTCCAAACAGCAGCTCATCCTTGACCTGCTGGAGGCCGAGAACGCGCGCCGACTCGCCCGCCAGACTGCCATGTACGCGGGGGACCGCCCGCTGTGGCAGCGCTACGAACAGGCTTGCGACTTTCTGGAGGATGACCTGGACTCAGGCTACGTCCGGGTGCTCCAGGAGATGATCGCTGCGGGCTGGTCCGATCCCGCGATCGGCAGTCGGGTGCGCGAGATGCTCCAGGGCTGGCTCGACCTGCTGACCAGCGTTGTGAGGGAGGCGGAGCGCGACCTCGGTTCACTCGGCCCACTTCCGGCAGAGGAGCTCGCCGCGCTGATCGGCCAGGCTTTCATGGGAGGCGAGGCCATGTTGCTGCTCGGGTTCGACCGGCGGGAATGGCCGGTGCGTAGTGCGCTGCGTCGCGTCGGCGTCCTTATCCGCGAGCTCGAGGCCGGCGGTCGTCGAGATGCGGGCACGCGAACCTGATCTCGTCGGCAGCGTCGAGGTCGATGGCGTCACGATCACGTACGAGACGTTCGGTGACACCGGGCCCGCGATCATCTTGATGCCGACGTGGTGCATCGTCGACTCGCGGGTGTGGAAGCTGCAGGTGCCGTACCTGTGCCGCCACTTCCGGGTGGTGACCTGGGACGGCCCCGGCAACGGCGGCTCCTCGCGCCCGGTCAGCCCTGATGCGTACTCCGCGCAGGCGCACGTGGGTTACGCGCTGGCGGTGCTCGACGCCGTCGCAATCGACCGCGCCACAGCTGTGGCGTCGTCCGGAGGGACGCATCGGACGCTGCTACTGGCGGCGGACCACCCCGAACGCATCGAGGCCGTCGCCTTCGTGGGGGCGCGTACTCACCTTGTTGAGGACGCGCCCGGCGAGGTGGCCACGGCATTCGCCACCGGCGACCTCGACCGATTTCTCGAGGCGTTCATGGCGGCTGCCTTCAGCGAGCCACATTCGACCAAGGCGATCGAAGACGGCATCGGCTGGGGGCATGGCACGACGATGGAGATCCTCCGAGCCGCCCGAGGAGCCGATCGTCCGAGCGACCTGGATGCCTACCGCTCGATGTGCGCGCGCATCGATCAACCCGTCCTGATCGTCCAGGGCACCCACGATCGCCTCACGCCCGAGCCTCACGGGCGGAGCTTGGCCGAAGCGATCGGTGACAACGCCCGGCTGGTCCTCATCGAGGGCGGTGGGCATCGCACCGACCTGCGCGATCCCGTCCGGTTCTCGGTGTTGCTTCGCGACTTCGTCCACTCCACCACAGAGAGGGCACAGGAAGCACGGCGGTGGGCTCGCTCGACGGCGAGGCCGCCCCGGACGCTCTTCCTTTCCTCACCGATCGGCCTCGGTCACGCTCGTCGTGACGTCGCCATCGCTCGCGAGCTTCGGAAGCTGAGACCCGAGCTCGAGATCAGCTGGCTCGCCCAGGATCCCGTGACGCGAGTGCTGGGCGAGGCCGGAGAAACGATCCACCCTGCGAGCCGGCACCTGGCCAACGAGTCCGCTCACTTCACGAGCGAATCCGCCGGCCACGACCTCCACTGCTTCCAGGCCTGGCGGCGGATGGACGAGCTGCTCGTGGCCAACTTCATGGTGCTCTACGACATCCTCGAGGACGAGCACTACGACCTCATCGTCGCCGACGAAGCCTGGGAAGCGGACCACTTCCTCCACGAGAACCCCGAGCTCAAGCGGGGCGCGTTCGCCTGGCTGACCGACTTCGTCGGCTGGCTCCCCACCGACGACGCACCAGCCGCGGACGTTGCGCTCACTGCCGACTACAACGCCGAGATGCTCGAGCACGTCGCCCGATACCCATGGATCCGGGACCGGGCGCTCTTCGTCGGCAACCCCGACGATGTCGTCCCCCACGACTTCGGCCCAGATCTGCCCGCCATCCGGGACTGGACCGAGCAGCACTTCGAGTTCCCGGGCTACATCACCGGCTTCGCTCCCAACACGCTCGACATCGAACAGATCAGAGCCGACCTCGGCGTCGAACCGGCCGAGCGGATCTGCATTGCGACCGTCGGTGGTTCGGGAGTCGGCACGACCCTGCTGCGGGCTGTCATCGACGCCTTCCCAGAGGCCAAGCAGAAGCTACCCGAGCTCAGGCTGCTCGTCGTCGCCGGGCCCAGGATCGACCCCGACTCGCTCGGGGCCATACCCGAGGGCCTCACGGTGACCGCGTACGTCCGCGACCTGTACCGGCACCTTGCCGCCTGTGACCTCGCGATCGTGCAAGGAGGCCTGACGACCGCGATGGAGCTCACCGCCAACCACCGCCCCTTCTTGTACTTCCCCCTGCAGCAGCACTTCGAGCAACAGATCCACGTACCCCACCGGCTCAACCGCTACCGCGCTGGCCGCAGAATGAATCTCGCTACGGTCCGCCGAGGACCTCGCAACCGCCGTCGTTGACGAGTTGGACCGACGACTCGACTACCTACCCGTTGAAACAGACGGCGCCCAACGCGCGGCCGAGCTCATCCACGAACTCGTGTGACCGTCCCGCCTCGGGTTGCGAGTGACCTAACAACCTCCGCATCCGCGAGGCGCGACTGATTCAGCCGGCGGCGCAACGAACATCGTGCGCAGAGCCCTCTGACGGACTCGAACCGTCGACCCCCTCCTTACCATGGAGGTTTCGGGGCGTAACGCGCGTACACGCGCGATCACCCGCGACACGGTTTTTCCTGCAAATCCGGCCTCTTCGCGCGCCCAACATGCGTCGCGAGACGTCGCGCGTGTCGTTTCTGATGTGTCCGTTTTGTGTCCGCGGCCAAGTTGACGACCGAGACAACGAGCAGCCTCAGGCGAGCATGTGAAGCCTGTCCCCGGACGCTTCGGGCTCCTCCTAAGCTTCCGTGCGCCCAGCCACCTTCAGGTGCGCTCACCGGACGGGTCGCTCAGCACGCCGCCGCGCGCTGCGAAACTCATGCATGGATGTGGCCAGTCGTGTGGATGCTCCCGTTCCTCGCGGCCACGGGAATCGCGCTGGCGGTGGTAGTTGGCGTACGCGGCGAGAAGTGGCCCCGCTCGGCTGCATTCCTGTACGTAGCTCTGCTCGGCGGGTCGGCTCTCGCCCTCACGCTCTACGTCGCGAGCGAAGACGATTATCGCGGCGGCGGGATCAGCCGCTGGCACGCTTACGACGCCCAGGAACTCACCGTCGCAGCGATCGCAACAGCTCTGGCTGCTGCGGGCGTGTTGATCAGCGCCGCTAGGCGGCGCCGTGCCGGGCTTGCGATCATCGGTTTCCTCGCTTCTAGTGCCGCGTTCGCCGTCTGCTTCGCCGCCTTCCTGGCGAACTCGCTGAACTAAATCGCGCCAGAAGCGGTTCCCTAGCTGCGTGGATGGCGCGCCGAACGGCTGCCACAACTCGAGCGGCTCCTGTTTGCGGCCGCCCGGCACGGCGCTGAGGTCGGTCTCTACGGCAAACCTCGACGGGCTCGGGGGCTGGACGCTGTGGGCGGACACGGTCGTCGG
>CAWGEE010000046.1:0-20759 GCA_963821415.1 uncultured Actinomycetes bacterium
CAGGCTCCCTTAAACTCGGCGCGCAAGACAGGCTGCCTGTCAAATACCGAAAGGAGCGTTTCATGAGGAGGAGCAAGACCGGTGGCGTCGTGGTCGCCGCTGCTGCGGTCATCTCCCTCGTCTTCGCGTCGGCGTCCGCGACGAGCACGGACCAGGGGGACCCGCTTTACTTCGGCATGGACGCGCCACTGACGGGCCCGACACAACTCGTCGGCCAGAGCGACCGCCAGACCGTCGACGCAGTTGTCAAGTACTGGAACGCCCGCGGCGGGATCAAGGGCAGAAAGGTCGTGGTGGACGTTCTCGACAACGCGTCGAACCCGTCACAGGCAGTCCAGAATGTGCAGAAGTTCATCGGCGACCGGAAATACGTCGCGATCTTCGGGTCTGGGAACGCAGCGGCTGCGGTCGCGACCGGCGCCCTTGCGAGCCAGGGCAAGATCCCGTTCATCGCCCTCTCGCCGCCGACGCAGCTCGTCAGCCCGCCACAGCCGTTCGCGTACATCCTCACGGCCACGACCCGCCTGTATGCGTACAGCAATGCCCGCTACCTTCGGACCCTCGGCATCAAGAGGGTCTGGTTGATGGGCGACAACGGCGGCTTCGGGCGTGAAGGCCCCGAAGTCGTGAAGAAGCTCGCGGCAACGTACGGCCTCGAGGTCGTCGACACGACGATCTTCTCGCCGGCGGCAACCGACTTCTCGGCCGAGCTGAGCAAGATCAAGAGCTCCGGAGCCCAGGCGCTCTGGCTCTGGACGGCGACGCCCGCCGGCGCGACGATCGTGAAGCAGTTCAAGCAACTCCAGCTGCCGCAACAACTCGTGCTGACCGGCGCGAACGCCTCCCCGCAGTTCCTTGAAGGAACCTGTGGTGACGTGAACGGCGCGATCATTAACTCGTTCCTCGCCACGGTCTGGAAGTCCCTGCCGAAGAAGGACCCGGTGCGCATCCAGGCCACCCTGCTCGAGAAGATCATCAAGCGGCCCGTCTCGAACTTCGACGGCGACGCCAGCGGCGCGCTCTGGGCATACAAGGCCGCGATCGAGAAGAGCAACGGCACCCGCGCCGGCATCAACAACGCCCTGGAAACGAAGCTCCGTGGGCTCGTCACGCCCGCCGGCAAGATCTTCCTGTCGAAGATCAACCACACGGGTCTCCAGATGGGCTCCATGTGGGCCGGGAAGATCCAGAGCTGCAAGCTGAGGCCGCTCCACGGCGCTGCCTTCGAGAAGAAGAAGTAGAGGAACTCTCGCGCCGCAGGGCCCGGCAAGACCGGCGCCCTGCGGCGCGTCTGGCGCGACACGACCCGGTGACACGATGGACGCCTTGACCGAGCCTCTTCCAGCCGAGACGGCCAGCGAGTGGCCGGAGCCTGGTTATTGCTACGCGATCGCCCGTCTGCAGCAGCGGGTGTTCGCCGGGGTCACAGAGCGGGTGGCACCGTACGGCCTCACGACGCTGCAGTTCACGACGCTGAGCATCCTCGACCGCCATGGCGCTCCGCTGTCGACGTCGCAGCTCGCTCGGCGTGCATTCATGACGCCGCAATCGATGAGCGAAGTGATCCATGCGCTCGAGCGCAAGGGCTTCATCAAGCGGGACCCGCACCCGAATCATCGAAGGACGCTGCCGGCGGCGCTCACTCGCAAGGGCGGGCGCGTCCTCGCCGCTTGCGAGCAGACTGTTGCCGAGTTCGAGAGCCAGTTGCTCGCTGGGTTCACGGTTGAAGACCGCGCGGCGTTCCTGCGAATGGTCAAGGCCGCAGTGCGCAATCTCGGCGGAGGTTTCCCGCATGCCTAATGGTCATCACGAGTGTCGGGTGGCCTGATTTCACGTGCGCCGGCTCCCGTCGCACTCGCATCCGAGTCCGGTGACGAGCCCGCTTGCGAGCTCGTCGGCGTTGCGAAGGCCTTCGGTGCGGTCAAGGCGGTTGATGACGTGTCGCTCGACATCGCTACCGGCTCTCTCACCTGCCTGATCGGACCGAACGGCGCCGGGAAGTCGACGCTGCTCGGCTGCATATCCGGCTTCCACCCCATCGACGCGGGCTACGTGCGCATCGGCGGCCGCGACGTTACGCACTGGCCGGCGCATCGCCGTGCCCGCCACGGGCTCGCCACGGTCTTCCAGACGACGCGCCCACTCGCGCAGCTCGACGTGCTCGACAACGCTGCCGTCGGGGCACATGTCCGCTCGCATGCGGGTTTCCTCGCCAGCATGCTGCGCCCGCCCTGGCAGTGGCGCGAGGAGGACCGCGTCCGGCGGGATGCGCGAGAGGCGCTCGAGATCGTCGGGCTCGATGACCGCGCGTCGGCACCCGCGGCCGTGCTCCCGCTCGGGCAGTTGCGGCTCCTTTCCCTCGCGCGGGCCCTCGCACAGAGGCCCGACCTCCTCCTACTCGACGAACCCGCCGCGGGCCTGCGCGCCGGCGAGAAGGCGCGACTGGTCGAGGCGCTCCGAATGCTCTCGAAGCAAGGGCTGACAATGGTGCTCGTCGAGCACGACATGCAGTTCGTCGGCGCGATCGCGGAGCGCGTGATCGTCCTCGACCGCGGACGCGTGATCGCAGATGGTACGCCGCCCGAGGTGAGGACGGACCCCGGCGTGATCGCTGCCTACCTCGGCTCCACCTCGCTATGAGTGCTCTCGTCGACGTACGAGAGCTCGTCGTGCGGTATGGGCCGGCGGTCGCCCTCGACGGCGTGTCGCTGACAGTGGGCGTCGGCGAGCGGGTGGCGCTCGTGGGCGCGAACGGCGCCGGGAAGAGCTCGTTGCTGAATGCCGTGTGCGGCGTCGTCCGGCCTGCCGGAGGCACCGTTCACGTCGGCGGCGACGACGTGACGGGCAGAACGCCGAACCAGGTCGTGCGGCGCGGGCTGACGCAGGTGCCGGAAGGGCGTCAGGTCTTTCCCA
This sequence comes from uncultured Actinomycetes bacterium, assembly GCA_963821415.1. Taxonomy (GTDB): domain Bacteria; phylum Actinomycetota; class Thermoleophilia; order Gaiellales; family Gaiellaceae; genus PALSA-612. The sequence continues at coordinate 2,914 of CAWGEE010000046.1, forward strand.
GCCTGGCGGTCGAGGCGAACCTCATGCTGGGCGCGTTCGGCCGCTCCTTCAGGACCGAGATCGTCACGTCGACGCTTCGCTACCGGCGTAGGCGCGGCGAGGCGCGCGAGCGCCTCGAGCGGATCTACTCCCTGCTGCCGAAGCTGTACGAGCTGCGCGACCGCCCCGCAGGTCGCACGTCCGGAGGGGAGCAGCAGATGGTTGCAATCGGACGCGCACTCATGGCCGAGCCACGCGCGCTCGCAATCGACGAGCTCTCGCTCGGCCTCGCCCCGCTCGTCGTCGAGCAGCTCGTCGGTTTCCTGCACAGGCTGAACGAGGAGGACAACGTCGCCATATTGCTCGTCGAGCAGAACGCGCTCCTGGCATTCGACCTCTGCGACCGCGCGTATGTGCTCGAGACAGGACGTGTCGTCCTCACCGGCGAGAGTCGCGAGATACGCGACCGCCCGGAGGTCCACAGCGCATACCTCGGGGCCGGTCCTGGATGACGACGTTCCTACAGCTCGTCGTCATCGGTCTCTCAACGGGATCTGCGTTCGCGCTCGTCGGCATGAGCCTCGTGCTCGTATATCGCACGACGGGCATCGTCAACTTCGCGCAGGGCGTGTTCGCGGTGATGGGCGGGCTTTTCACGTTCCAGCTCTCCGACGACATGCCGCTCGCGCTCGCGGCGCTCGTTTCGATCCTCATTGCGGCGTTCGCCGCATCGATTCTCGCGGTCGTTGCCGTGGGCTTTCGCCGCCGGACGACAAGCCTTGCCAGCACCATCATCACGCTCGGCGCCGCGTTCCTTGCGCAAGCCCTGCTGCTGCTCAAGTTCGGCGACATCCCGCGCAGCTATCCCGGCATCTCCGATCGCGCCTGGAACGTCGGCGGAGTCCTCATCCAGCCGCAGTATGTGCTGATCGCGGGCGTGGCACTGCTCGCGGCGATCGCGCTGACCCTCTTTCTGCGACGGACGATCGTCGGCCAGGCGCTGGTGGCCTGCGCGGACTCCCGTCCCGCCGCCGAGCTCGTCGGCTTGAACATCCGCTCGCTCGCTGTCGTCGCGTTCGTCGGCGCGGGAACTCTGTGCGCGCTCGGCGGCTCGCTGCTTGCCCCGAGCAGCCCGATGACGTTCAGTTCGGACGTCGCGATCACCGTCAACGGTTTCGCGGCGGCAGTATTCGGCGGGCTCGGTTCCATCCGCCTCGCGTTGATCGGCGGTTATGCGCTCGGAATCCTCGAGCAGCTCGTGGTCGGCTACATCGACCCCCAGTACAGCCTGATCATCGCGCTCATCGTCATGCTCGTCCTGATCGGCTGGCGCTCGCGAGCGGAGATCGCGAGCGCATCCCACGAGGCACATACGGCAATCCAACGTGCGCGGGTGCCGTGGCCTGCACCGGTCCGCATCGTGCTGATACTCGCGGGGGGCGTGTTCGCCTGCTGGCTTCCGTACCAGCTTTCGTCGTTCGACGTATCGCTCTACGATCGAATGGGTCTATACGCGCTCGTCACGATCGGCCTCACGCTGTTGATGGGATACGCGGGTCAGATCTCGCTGGGCCAGGGCGCGTTCTTCCTCATCGGCGCCTACACGTCGGCGATCCTCACCGTTGGGCTCGACCCGGCGACACGCTTCATCGACCCCGAGGCGGGAATCTCGCCCCTCGTCGCCGTCCTCGCTGCGCCCATCGTCACTGCTGTGATCGCTGCCGTCATCGGGGTTCCGCTGTTGCGCCTCCACGGCCATTACCTCGCCTTCGCAACGCTCGCGCTCGCCCTCATCGCCTTCGCCCTCCCCTCCGCCTGGGACCGCTTCACGGGCGGCGAGTACGGCATCTCGGTCACAAAGCCGCTCAGCGTCTTCGGGCATGACCTGCGAGGGCCCCTGCACGCAGCTGTCGTCTGGGCCATCGTTGCCATCGCGTTGCTGCTCGCGACGAACCTCGTCCACTCACGCGTGGGTCGGGCACTGCAAGCGATCGCGACCGACGAGACGTCTGCGGCCGCCTCGGGAATACCAGTTCCGAGCTACAAGTTACGGCTGTTCGTGTTCGCGGCGGCGCTCGCCGGCCTCGGCGGCGGCCTGTTCACGTTTTCATTCCTGATCGTCACGCCTGGGGCATTTCCGATCGTGCTCAGCATCCAGTTCGTCGTCATGGTCGCCGTCGGTGGACTCGGCAACATCTACGGAGCCGTCGCCGGCTCCGTCGCGATCCTGTACCTCGAGCAGGAGCTGCGCGAGATCGGCGCCCGCTCCGAGCTATTTGGCTGGGACCTTCCCGCCGCGGCACCGACCGTCTTCTCGTTCGGCGTGTTCGGTCTCATCCTCATCGCCATCATGCTCTTCTTCCCTCGTGGGCTCCTGCCGGCCCTCGGTGACGCTGCGGTCGCGGGTCGGAAGCGTCTCCCTCTCGGGCGCCGAGCACGGAGCTCCACCGGCGATTGCAGGCTCCCTTAAACTCGGCGCGCCAGGCAGGCTGCCTGTCCGATACCGAAAGGAGCGTTTCATGAGGAGGAGCAAGACCGGTGGCGTCGTGGCCGCCGCTGCTGCGGTCATCTCCCTCGTCTTCGCGTCGGCGTCCGCGACGAGCACGGACCAGGGGGAACCGATTTACTTCGGCATGGACGCGCCACTGACGGGCCCGACGCAACTCGTCGGCCAGAGCGACCGCCAGACCGTCGACGCAGTTGTCAAGTACTGGAACGCCCGCGGCGGGATCAAGGGCAGAAGGGTCGTGGTGGACGTTCTCGACAACGCGTCGAACCCGTCACAGGCAGTCCAGAATGTGCAGAAGTTCATCGGCGACCGGAAGTACGTCGCGATCTTCGGGTCTGGGAACGCAGCGGCTGCGGTCGCGACCGGCGCCCTCGCGAGCCAGGGCAAGATCCCGTTCATCGCCCTCTCGCCGCCGACGCAGCTCGTCAGCCCGCCACAGCCGTTCGCGTACATCCTCACGGCCACGACCCGCCTGTACGCGTACAGCAATGCCCGCTACCTTCGGACGCTCGGCATCAAGAGGATCTGGCTGATGGGCGACAACGGCGGCTTCGGGCGTGAAGGCCCCGAAGTCGTGAAGAAGCTCGCGGCGACGTACGGCCTCGAGATCGTCGACACGACGATCTTCTCGCCGGCGGCGACCGACTTCTCGGCCGAGCTGACCAAGATCAAGAGCTCAGGAGCCCAGGCGCTCTGGCTCTGGACGGCGACGGCCGCCGGCCCGACGATTGTGAAGCAGTTCAAGCAACTCCAGCTGCCGCAACAACTCGTGCTGACCGGCGCGAACGCCTCCCCGCAGTTCCTTGAAGGGACCTGTGGTGACGTGAACGGCGCGATCATCAACTCGTTCCTCGCCACGGTCTGGAAGTCCCTGCCGAAGAAGGACCCGGTGCGCGTCCAGGCAGCCCTGCTCGAGAAGATCATCAAGCGGCCCGTCTCGAACTTCGACGGCGACGCCAGCGGCGCGCTCTGGGCATACAAGGCCGCGATCGAGAAGAGCAACGGCACCCGCGCCGGCATCAACAACGCCCTGGAAACGAAGCTCCGTGGGCTCGTCACGCCCGCCGGCAAGATCTTCCTGTCGAAGATCAACCACACGGGCCTCCAGATGGGCTCCATGTGGGCCGGGAAGATCCAGAGCTGCAAGCTCAGGCCGCTCCACGGCGCCGCCTTCGAGAAGAAGAAGTAGAGGGACTCTCGCGCCGCAGGGCCCGGCAAGACCGGCGCCCTGCGGCGCGTCTGGCGCGACACGACCCGGTGACACGATGGACGCTTTGACCGAGCCTCTTCCAGCCGAGAAGGCCGCCGAGTGGCCGGAGCCTGGCTATTGCTACGCGATCGCCCGTCTGCAGCAGCGGGTGTTCGCCGGGGTCACAGAACGGGTAGCTCCGTACGGCCTCACGACGCTCCAGTTCACGACGCTAAGCATCCTCGACCGCCATGGCGCTCCGCTGTCGACGTCGCAGCTCGCTCGGCGTGCGTTCATGACGCCGCAGTCGATGAGCGAAGTGATCCACGCGCTCGAGAGCAAGGGCTTCATCAAGCGCGACCCGCACCCGAGTAATCGAAGGACGCTGCCGGCGGCGCTCACTGGCGAGGGCGGGCGCGTCCTCGCCGCTTGCGAGCAGACTGTTGCCGAGTTCGAGAGCCAGTTGCTCGCTGGGTTCACGGTTGAAGACCGCGCGGCGTTCCTGCGAATGGTCAAGGCCGCCGTGCGCAATCTCGGCGGAGGTTTTCCGCATGCCTGATGGTCATCACGAGTGTCAGGTGGCCTGACGCCCCGTGGCGCCGGCTCCTGTCGCGCTCGCATCTGAGTCCGGTGACGAGCTCGCTTGCGAGGTCGTCGGCGTTGCTAAAGCCTTCGGTGCGGTCAGGGCCGTCGATGACGTGTCGCTCGACATCGCGGCCGGCTCTCTCACCTGCCTGATCGGACCGAACGGCGCCGGGAAGTCGACGCTCCTCGGCTGCATCTCCGGCTTCCACCCCGTGGACGCGGGCTACGTGCGCATCGGCGGCCGCGACGTTACGCACTGGCCGGCGCATCGCCGTGCCCGCCACGGGCTCGCCACGGTCTTCCAGACGACGCGCCCGCTCGCGCAGCTCGACGTGCTCGACAACGCTGCCGTCGGGGCACACGTCCGCTCGCATGCGGGTTTCCTCGCCAGCATGCTGCGCCCGCCCTGGCAGTGGCGCGAGGAGGACCGCGTCCGGCGGGATGCGCGAGAGGCGCTCGAGATCGTCGGGCTCGATGACCGCGCGTCGGCACCCGCGGCGGTGCTCCCGCTCGGGCAGTTGCGGCTCCTTTCGCTCGCGCGGGCCCTCGCACAGAGGCCCGACCTCCTCCTACTCGACGAGCCCGCCGCGGGCCTGCGCGCCGGCGAGAAGGCGCGACTGGTCGAGGCGCTCCGAATGCTCTCGAAGCAAGGGCTGACGATGGTGCTCGTCGAGCACGACATGCAGTTCGTCGGCGCGATCGCGGAGCGCGTGGTCGTCCTCGACCGCGGACGCGTGATCGCAGATGGTACGCCGCCCGAGGTGAGGACAGACCCCGGCGTGATCGCTGCCTACCTCGGCTCCACCTCGCTGTGAGTGCTCTCGTCGACGTACGAGAGCTCGTGGTGCGGTATGGGCCGGCGGTCGCCCTCGACGGCGTGTCGCTGACGGTGGGCGTCGGCGAGCGGGTCGCGCTCGTGGGCGCGAACGGCGCCGGGAAGAGCTCGTTGCTGAATGCCGTGTGCGGCGTCGTCCGGCCTGCCGGAGGCACCGTTCACGTCGGCGGCGACGACGTGACGGGCAGAACGCCGAACCAGGTCGTGCGGCGCGGGCTGACGCAAGTGCCGGAAGGGCGTCAGGTCTTTCCCAGCCTGGCGGTCGAGGCGAACCTCATGCTGGGCGCGTTCGGCCGCTCCTTCAGGACCGAGATCGTCACGTCGACGCTTCGCTACCGGCGTAGGCGCCGCGAGGCGCGCGAGCGCCTCGAGCGGATCTACTCCCTGCTGCCGAAGCTGTACGAGCTGCGCGACCGCCCCGCAGGTCGCACGTCCGGAGGCGAGCAGCAGATGGTGGCAATCGGACGCGCACTCATGGCCGAGCCACGCGCGCTCGCGATCGACGAGCTCTCGCTCGGCCTCGCACCGCTCGTCGTCGAGCAGCTCGTCGGCTTCCTGCACAGGCTGAACGAGGAGGACAACGTCGCCATATTGCTCGTCGAGCAGAACGCGCTCCTGGCATTCGACCTCTGCGAGCGCGCGTACGTGCTCGAGACAGGACGTGTCGTCCTCGCCGGCGAGAGTCGCGAGATACGCGACCGCCCGGAGGTCCACAGCGCATACCTCGGGGCCGGTCCTGGATGACGACGTTCCTACAGCTCGTCGTCATCGGTCTCTCAACGGGATCTGCGTTCGCGCTCGTCGGCATGAGCCTCGTGCTCGTATATCGCACGACGGGCATCGTCAACTTCGCGCAGGGCGTGTTCGCGGTGATGGGCGGGCTTTTCACGTTCCAGCTCTCCGACGACATGCCGCTCGCGCTCGCGGCGCTCGTCTCGATCCTCATTGCGGCGTTCGCCGCATCGATCCTCGCCGTCGTTGCCGTGGGCTTTCGCCGCCGGACGACAAGCCTTGCCAGCACCATCATCACGCTCGGCGCCGCGTTCCTTGCGCAAGCCCTGCTGCTGCTCAAGTTCGGCGACATCCCGCGCAGCTATCCCGGCATCTCCGATCGCGCCTGGAACGTCGGCGGAGTCCTCATCCAGCCGCAGTATGTGCTGATCGCGGGCGTGGCACTGCTCGCGGCGATCGCGCTGACCCTCTTTCTGCGCCGGACGATCGTCGGCCAGGCGCTGGTGGCCTGCGCGGACTCCCGTCCCGCCGCCGAGCTCGTGGGCTTGAACATCCGCTCGCTCGCTGTCGTCGCGTTCGTCGGCGCGGGAACTCTGTGCGCGCTCGGCGGCTCGCTGCTTGCGCCGAGCAACCCGATGACGTACAGCTCGGACGTCGCGATCACCGTCAACGGTTTCGCGGCGGCAGTATTCGGCGGGCTCGGCTCCATCCGCCTCGCGCTGATCGGCGGGTATGCGCTCGGGATCCTCGAGCAGCTCGTGGTCGGCTACATCGACCCCCAGTACAGCCTGATCATCGCGCTCATCGTCATGCTCGTCCTGATCGGCTGGCGCTCGCGAGCGGAGATCGCGAGCGCATCCCACGAGGCACACACGGCAATCCAACGTGCGCGCGTGCCCTGGCCTGCACCGGTCCGCATCGCGCTGATACTCGCGGGGGGCGTGTTCGCCTGCTGGCTTCCGTACCAGCTTTCGTCGTTCGACGTCTCGCTCTACGACCGAATGGGTCTATACGCGCTCGTCACGATCGGCCTCACGCTGTTGATGGGATACGCGGGTCAGATCTCGCTGGGCCAGGGCGCGTTCTTCCTCATCGGTGCCTACACGTCGGCGATCCTCACCGTTGGGCTCGACCCGGCGACACGCTTCATCGACCCCGAGGCGGGAATCTCGCCCCTCGTCGCCGTCCTCGCTGCGCCCGTCGTCACCGCCGTGATCGCTGCCGTCATCGGGGTCCCGCTGTTACGCCTCCACGGCCATTACCTCGCCTTCGCAACGCTCGCGCTCGCCCTCATCGCCTTCGCCCTCCCTTCCGCCTGGGACCGCTTCACCGGCGGCGAGTACGGCATCTCGGTCACGAAGCCGCTCAGCGTCTTCGGGCATGACCTGCGAGGGCCCCTGCACGCAGCTGTCGTCTGGGCCGTCGTCACCGTCGCGTTGCTGCTCGCGACGAACCTCGTCCACTCACGCGTGGGTAGGGCACTGCAAGCGATCGCGACCGACGAGACGTCTGCGGCCGCCTCGGGAATACCTGTTCCGAGCTACAAGCTACGGCTGTTCGTGTTCGCGGCGGCGCTCGCCGGCCTCGGCGGCGGCCTGTTCACGTTTTCGTTCCTGATCGTCACGCCTGGGGCATTCCCGATCGTGCTCAGCATCCAGTTCGTCGTCATGGTCGCCGTCGGGGGCCTCGGCAACATCTACGGAGCCGTCGCCGGCACCGTCGCGATCCTGTACCTCGAGCAGGAGCTGCGCGAGATCGGCGCCCGCTCCGAGCTATTTGGCTGGGACCTTCCCGCCGCGGCACCGACCGTCTTCTCGTTCGGCGTGTTCGGCCTCATCCTCATCGCCATCATGCTCTTCTTCCCTCGTGGGCTCCTGCCGGCGCTCGGTGACGCTGCGGTCGCAGGTCGGAAGCGTCTCCCTCTCGGGCGCCGAGCACGGAGCTCCACCGGCGTCGGGCCGTTGTCCTGAGGCGAACCCCGCCTGCTTGGTCTTGTCAACCGTCTACAGCTCGTCCAGGGCTCGCCGCACGAGCACCCGTGCGAGGTGCGCCCGGTACTCGGAACTGCCGCTGACGTCGCCCGGAGGCTCGGTTCCTTCCGCGGCCCGCTCGGCGGCGTCGGCCGGCGAGGCTCCACCCGCGAGCGCCTCCTCGACGCCGCGCGCCCGCAGCGGCGTCCCGCCCATGCTCGCGAGGCCGACCTGCACGCCGCCGTCGACGTGGGCCGCCGCCACGCCGACCGTCGCCCAGTCCTGCGAGCGCCGATTGTGCTTCACGTAGACGCCGCTCTCGACCTTGGGCACGCGTATCTCCTTGAGCACGTCGCGAGGTGCCGAGCGACGTCATGAAGGGGCCGACGAAGAAGTCGGCGGCGGGAATCGTGCGCTCGCCGTCTGGCCCGCGCGCGACGAGATCGGCGTCGAGCGTGAGCAGGATCGTGCCCAGATCGGAGGCCGGATCGCCGTGAGCGATCGGAGCCGCCGATCGTGCCTCGGTGACGAACCTGCGGGTCGCCGACGTGCTTGGCCGCCTCCGAGATGACTGCGCAGCTCTGCGCCGAGCACCGGGTCGCGCACGAGCTCGGCATGGCGCGTGAGCGCGCCGATCGCGATCCGATCACCGTCCTCGCGCACGTAGCGCAGATCGTCGAGCCGCCCGACGTCGACGAGCACCGAGGGGCGGGCAAAGCGAAGGCGCAGCATCGGAATGAGCGACTGGCCGCCGGCGAGGACCTTCGCGTCCTCGCGGCCCAGCAGCTCGATCGCCTCGTCGAGCGAGCCCGCGCGCTCGTAATCGAATTCGGCGGGGATCACCCGCCCGCCCTCGCCGCCCTGAGCGTGGGGGAACCCATGGTCCCCCACGGACCCCTCCTTCGCCGCCACGTGTGGCCACGCGCACGTGCGCTCCGGCGAGAACGCGGTCTCGCCTTCGCGCGCGAATCGTTGGTGATCCATCGACGTGAGAGGCACCTTCACGCCGTACCCGCCTTCGCCGCCGCCTCCACCGCCCGGACGATGTTGTGGTACCCGGTGCAGCGGCAGAGGTTCCCTTCGAGGCCTACGCGGATCTCTTCCTCTGACGGATTGGGCTGCTCCTTCAGCAGCGAGACGGCGGCCATGACGAATCCCGGCGTGCAGTAGCCGCACTGGAGCGCGTGCTTCTCGTGGAACGCCTGCTGCATCGGGTGCAGCTCGTCGCCGGGGGCCAGGCCCTCGATCGTCGTCACCTCGGTGCCGTCGGCCTGCGCGGCGAGCACGTTGCACGACTTCACCGACTCGCCGTCGAGCAGGACCGTGCACGCCCCGCAGGAGGACGTGTCACAGCCGACGTTCGTCCCCTTCAGCCCGAGCTGCTCGCGGAGGAAGTAGACGAGCAGCTGGCGGGGCTCGACCTCCGCCTCGTGCTGGGCGCCGTTGACGGTGAGCGCGATCTTCGTCACGACTTCGCCTCCTGGATTGCCCGCCAGACGTTCTCGCCGTTGCAGGGCAGGTCGACGTGGCGCACGCCGTACGGCGCGAGCGCGTCGAGCACGGCGTTGTGGACGGCCGGGGTGGCTCCGATCGTGCCCGACTCGCCGATCCCCTTGGCGCCCAGCGGGTTGTTCGGGGTCGGCGTCTCCATCTCCACCGTCTCCCACGACGGCAGCTCGGCAGCCGAGGGGAAGCCATAGCTGACGAGCGTGCTCGACAGAGGCGTGCCGTCCTCGTCGTACTTGAAGTCCTCCCAGAGCGCCTGCGCGACACCGGTCGCGACGCCTCCATGCACCTGACCCTCGGCCAGCAGCGGGTTGATCAACGTGCCGGCGTCGTCGACGGCGATGAACCGCTGGAGCTCCACGTTTCCGGTCTCGACGTCGACCTCGACGACGGCGATGTGCGCGCCGAACGGGAACGTCGGCGGCGCGCCGAACTCGTCCGCAACCTTGAGCTCGCCGAGCCTGTCGTCCTCGCCGGCGCGGGCCGCGAGCTCCTCCCACGAGAGCGAGGGATCGCTCGTCCCGGCGACGTGGAAGCGGCCGAGGGCTGTGTCCAGCACCATGTCGTCCGCGCTGGCCTCGAGGTATTCGGCGGCGAGCTGCTTCCCTTTCTCGACGACGCCGTCCGCCGCGACTCTCGCCGCCGTGCCGCCGATCTGCAACGACTTCGAGCCGAAGGTCCCCGTGCCGTGCGGGATCTCGTCCGTGTCCCCCTTGACCACGGTGACCTTCTCTAGCGGCAGCCCGAGCCGCTCGGCCGCGACCATCGCGAACGACGTCTCGTGTCCCTGGCCGTGCGAGAACGAGCCGGTGTACACGAGCGCGCTGCCGTCCGACGTGATCTCGACCTCACCGTACTCGGTCTCGCCGAGCGGGTTCGTGATCTCCGTGTAGGTGGAGATGCCGATGCCGAGCTGCTTCGGACCGCCCCCTCACGGCGACGCTTCTGCTCGGCGCGCAGCTCTTCGTAGCCGGCGGTGCGCAGCGCAAGGTCGAGCGCACCCTCGTAGTCGCCCGAGTCGTAGGTGACGCCGGAGTGCGTCTGGTGCGGGAAGGCGTCCTTGGGGATGAAGTTCTTGCGCCGCACCTCGACCGGATCCATGCCGATCTCGGCGGCGAACAGATCCATCATGCGCTCGATGGCCTGCGCTGCCTCGGGCCGCCCGGCGCCTCGGAACGTCGTCATCGGCGTCGTGTTCGTGACAGCCGATCGTCCTTCGACTTCGACCCGGTGGATGTGGTAGACGCCGGTCGCGAGCATCGCCGTGAGATTCGGCATGAAGGCACCGACTCCGGGATAGGCGCCACAGTCCTGCGTGACATCGAGGCGATAGGCGAGCACCTTGCCGTCCCGCGTGCCGCCGATCGTCATCTCGAGCCACTGGCCGCGGCCGTGGGCGAGTGCGTTCATGTTCTCGGTGCGCGTCTCCGTCCAGCGAACCGGCGTGCTGTGGTTCTTCGCCAGCCAGACGATGATCGCCTCCTCGGCGCCGAAGGCGCTCTTCGCCCCGAAGCCGCCTCCGACGTCCGGCGCGATGATGCGCAGCTCGTGCGGATCGAGCCCGAGCGTCGGGCAGAGGCCGTGGTGGTCTCGGTGAGGCACCTGCGTCGAGAGCCAGGCGGTGACCTTGCCGTCCGTCCGCTCGGCCGCAGCCGAGCGCACTTCGAGCGGGCAGGCGGCCATGCGCTGGCTGACGAGCGCGTCCGAGACGACGACGTCGCAATCCTCGAACAGCGTCGGGTCGTGGTCCATGCGGCCGGCACGGCCCGCGATGTTCGTACCAACGTCAGGGAAGAGCAGCAGCTCGTCCTTCGCAGCCTCTTTCGGATCGAGCAGGACCGGCAGCGGGTCGTACTCGACGGAGACGAGCTCGGCGGCGTCCATCCCGGATGCTCGGTCATCGCTGAGGACGACCGCCACGATGTCGCCGACGAAGCGCACGACGTCCTTGGCGACGATCGGACGGACCAGCCGCTGCTCGAGCACGGGGATCGGAGGCGGCGCGATCGCCACGCCGTCGAAGTCGGCGCCGGTGAGCACCTGGATGTTCGGCAGGGCCTCTGCGGCCGATGCGTCGATCCCGGTGATGCGCGCGTGCGCGAACGGCGAGCGCACGAACGTCACGGTGCGTGCGCCCTCGAGCGGCAGGTTCTCGACGTACGTCGCCTCGCCCCGGAGGAAACTGCGGGTCCTCCTTCCGCAGGACGCGATTGCCGAGGATGCTCACGAAAGCGAGCCTAACGAGCCTCGGTCGCCGCGACAACTGCCTGCACCGCTGCCGTCACCTCCGCGCGGCCGGGCAGGTACGCGTCCTCCAGCGGCGGGCTGAACGGAATCGGCGCGAACGGCGCGCCGACTCGCTGGATAGGCGCGTCGAGCTCGTCGAACACGGCAGCCTGAACCTGCGCGGCCAGCTCGGCGCCGTAGCCGCCGTGCGTCACCGCCTCGTGCGCGACGACCAGCCGGTGCGTCTTCGCGACCGACTCGACGATCGTCTCGAGGTCGAGCGGGACGAGCGACCGCGGATCGATCACCTCGACTTCGATGCCTGCTTCCGACAGCTCGCCGGCGGCCGCGAGCGACTCGTGGACGAGCCGCGACAGCGCGACCACGGTCACGTCTCGCCCCTTGCGCACGACCTTCGCGCGGCCGAGGGCCACAGGCTCGGGGTCGTCCGGGATCTCCTCGCGACGGAAGTAGAGCGTCTTGTTCTCGACATAGACCACGGGGTTCGGATCGGCGATGGCCGACCGGAGCAGGGCCGCGGCGTCGGCGGCGGTGCTCGGCATCACCACCTTCAGACCCGGCACGTGCGTCAGCCAGGCCTCGAGGCTCTGGGAGTGCTGTGCAGCGCCGCGCTGGCCCGCGCCGCCCTGGGTGCGCAGGACGAGTGGCACCGTGAGCTGGCCGCCCGACATGAAGTGCGCCTTCGCCGCCTGGTTCACGAGCTGGTCGAGCGCGAGCGTCACGAAGTCGATGAACATGATCTCGACCACGGGCCGCAACCCCGACTGCGCTGCGCCGATGGCAATGCCGCAGATCGCCGCCTCGGAGATCGGCGTGTTGCGGATGCGCTCCGGGCCGAACTCCTCGACGAGCCCCGTCGTGGCGCCCCACGGCCCGCCTTCCGCGACGTCCTCCCCGAGCACGAACACGCGTGGATCGGCGCGCATCGACTCGGCCAGCGTGTCGGTGATTGCCTGGAGGTACGTCGTCTGCGTCATGTCGCGTAGACGAGCTCCGCCGTGAGCGAGATCGGCGGGAACCGGCTCTGCCGTGCCGCCTCGACCGCCTGCTCGACCTCCTGCTGCGCCTCCTCCTCGAGCCGCGCAGGCTCGTCCTCGGCCAGCCAGCCCTCCTCGACGCCTCGTCGCTGGAGTCGCAGGATCGGGTCGAGCGTCTGCCATTCGTCGGCCGCGAGCGCCTCGCGGTAGTGCTGGGGATCGCCTTCGTAGTGGCCGCGCAGGCGGTGGGTGAGGCACTCGAGCAGGAACGGCCCTTCGCCCCGGCGTGCCCTGGCCAGGAACCCGGAGAACGCGGCACGGACGGCGACGACGTCGTTGCCGTCGACGGTCTCGCAATCGAGCCCGTAAGGCGCCACGACGTCCGCAACGCGCTCGACGTTCGTGTGCGCCGAGCGCGGCGTGAACTCGGCGAAGCCGTTGTTCTCGCACACGAGGATCACAGGCAGCCCCCAGAGCGTCGCGAGGTTCACCGACTCCACGAAGATGCCGCCCTGGACGGCCCCGTCGCCGAAGAAGACCACGGCCACCTGGTCGCCGCCGGAGAGCCGGCTCGCGAGCGCGCTCCCGAGCGCGAGCGGGACGTTCCCTCCGACGACACCGGTCGCGCCGAGAAAGCCGTGCTCGACGTCCACGAGATGCATCGAGCCGCCAAGGCCCCGGCAGAGCCCGTCCTCTCTGCCCATCAGCTCGGCCATCACCCGGCCCAACGGTGCGCCCTTGGCGATGGCGTGGCCATGGGCACGGTGATTGCCGTACACGGCGTCGTCCGGGCGCAGCTCGCCGCACACGCCGACCGCCACACCCTCCTGGCCGACGCTGAGGTGAACGAGACCGTGCACCTCGTCCGCCCGCGTCAACTGGCCGACGCGCTCCTCGAACGCGCGGATGCGCCACATCGCGCGCAGGAGCTCGAGGCCGACGTCACCGTCGAGCCGAGCCGCACCTGAGCTCATCTACGCTGCGACGGGGCTGCCAAGTGCCTTCTGCACCGCGGCGACGATCTTCGTCTCGTCGGGCAGCAAGTACTGCTCCATCGGCTCGCTGTACGGGATCGTCGCGTCGAGAGCCGTCACCAGCTCGACGGGCGCCTTCAGCGACGAGAAGCCCTCGGACGCGACCTCGGCAGCGATGATCGCCGCCGCCGAGCCGTGCCGCGTCGCCTGGTCGACCACGACGAGCCTGCCGGTCTTCTCGACCGACTGGATGATCGTCGCCGTGTCGAGCGGCGCGAGCGAGCGAGGATCGACCACCTCGGCATCAATGCCCTCTCCGGCCAGCTGCTCTGCCGCGGCCAGCGCTTTCCCGACGGTCCAGCCGATCCCGACGACCGTGACATCGGCTCCCTCCCGCACGACCGCAGCCTCGCCGATCGGTACCACGTGCTCGCCCTCGGGCACGTCCCCGTGCTCGAGCGTCAGCAGGTAGTTGTGAAAGAGGATGACCGGGTTGTCGTCGCGGATCGCAGCGGTCATCAGCCCCTTTGCGTCCGCGGGAGTGGAGGGCACGACGACCTTGAGGCCGGGCACGCCCATGAACATCGAGTAGATCGTTCCCGTGTGCTGCCCGGCCCAGCCGGCCGTGAACCCGTAGCCGGCCTGGAGGACGATCGGCACCTTCACCTGGCCTCCGGACATGCCGTAGAACCGGGGCGCCTCGTTGACGACCTGGTCCATGGCGACGAGCATGAACTCGGCCATGTACAGCTGGACGACCGGCCGGTAGCCGGCAAAGGCGGCACCTACCGCCATGCCGATCTCGGCCGTCTCGGAGATCGGCGTCACGCGCACGCGGTCCGCGCCGAACGCCTTCACGAACGGGTCTTCGTCCGTGAGCGCGAGGTTCTGGCCGAAGTAGAGGACCGTGTCGTCGCGTGCCATCTCCTGGTGGACGGCCTCGCCGATCGCCTGGATGTAGGGAAGCTCACGTGCCATGGCTCGACCTCCTCACGCGTAGACGTGCTCGACGGCCTTCTCGGGCGCCGGGAGCGGGCTCTCGAGCCCGAACTCGACTGCCTCGTCCATCTCCTTGCGTGCGGCCTCGGCGATCTCGTCCGCCTCCTCCGCGGAGAGCGCTCCCTCGGTCACGAGCCGCGCGCGGAAGCGGGGCACCGGGTCGCCGCGCTTCGCGGCCTCGTACTCCTCGACGTTGCCGAAGATCGCGATCGCCTCGTGCTCGGGGTAATGCAGCGGCACGCCCGGCGGCGCGATGATGTTGCCGTGGGCGCTCAGGCGGAAGACCATGGACTCCACGAGTGACGGCCCGTCGCCTGAACGCGCACGCTCGACGGCTGCATGCATGGTTTCGTAGACGGCCACCGGGTCGCCGCCGTCCACGGTCTCGCCCGGCATGCTGTAGGCCTTCGCCTTGACCGCTAGCGGCTCGCCGGCCGCCGCGTTCGCGTCCTCCTGCTCGACCCTCGTGTAGGCCTGGTAGTTGTTGTTCTCCATCACGAAGACGACGGGCAGCTTCCAGAGCGAGGCGATGTTGAGGGTCTCGTGGAACGCGCCCTGCTTCGAGGCGCCGTCGCCGAAGAACGAGAGCACGACCTGTCCCTTGCCGCGGATCTGGGCGGCCCACGCGGCCCCCGCCGCGTGCGGGATGCCCGCCCCGACGATGCCCGACGTCCCGAGAAAGCCACGCTCGACGTCGATCAGGTGCATGGAGCCGCCATACCCCTGGCAAATCCCGGTCTCCCTGCCGTAGATCTCGGCCATCAGCGCCTTCGTGTCGGTGCCGAGCGCGATCGGATAGCCGTGGCAGCGATACGTCGCGGTGAGCTGGTCGTCCGGCTGGAGGGCGGCCAGCGAGCCGACGATCGAGGCTTCAGCCCCGTCCGCCAGGTGCGTGTGACCACGGATGACGCCCGGGTGCTCCTCGAACGTGCTTTTCACGCGCTCCTCGAACTCGCGGATCCGCAGCATCTGGGTGAGCATCCAGACCAGCCGGTCCTTCGAAAGGCCGTTCTCAGACACCGACGCTCCTTTCCCCTCTCGTGACAGAGCGAGTTGCGCGCTCGTCGTCTCGTACGCTCGATCGAAGATCTGCTCGATGGGGAGGTTGCGGAGCTCCTCCGACAGCACCTCGACCCCCCAGGGACGTCGTAGCCGAGCTCGCGGAATACCGCGACGTACTCCGCGATCGGGAACTCGCCCTCGCCGGGCAGCCGGCGGCGATTGATGACCTCGTCCAGGCGGTCCTCCGCGTACGCGTAGGGGCCGTCGGAGAGCCGACCCAGAGACGAAGCGGGGCGGTATGCGGCGGCGGCCTCGGGTTCGAGCCGCATCTTGCCGAGGTGCCACGTGTCGAACGCAGCCCGCCGTTCGGCGCGTCAGCGCCCTCCACGACCGCCAGCGCGGTCTCGATGTCGTTCACCTGCACGTCGTACGGCATGAACTCGTAGACGATCTTCGCGTCCGTGTAGCGCGCAGCGTCGGCGCAGAGCTCGGCGAATCCCTCGACGATTCGCGCCAGCTCGCATTCCATGCCCATGATGTTGCCGGCCTTGATGTGGTGCGCGGGCAACTCGGCCGCCGCCTCGAAGAGCAGCGCACGTCTCTTGTCGGCTGCCTGCCGGCGCTCATCGTCGGGGTCGAGGAACCAGTCGCCGAGGAACTCGAGCTCGAGCTGCTCGATCCCGTGCTCCTCGAGAATCGCCCGCAGCTCGCCGAGCGTCTGGGTCTCCAGCAGGTGCTCGAGGTCGGCATGCCAGAACCCGATGCCCTTGAAGCCCACGCGCTGGGCCTGTTCGCAGCGTTCGCGCAGGCTGAAGAGGCTCCACTCTGGCCCGAAGTGCACCTCGACCGGCCCGGAGATGGTCAGTAGAGGCCGATGAGGTCGTCTCTGCCGCTCACTCACGACGAAACCTAACGTGCGCGGCGAGCGTTGCCAACAATCTTGGTAACGGGATCGCCGGACAATTAAGCTCCGAGCCGTCACCGACAGAGGAGGGGTCGATCGTGGCCGACTACGTGATCGTGGGTGCAGGACGCGGGCTGCGTGCTCGCCGCGCGCCTGAGCGAGGATCCTGACGCAAGCGTGCTGCTGCTCGAGGCAGGCCCACCCGACACCGCGGCCGAGCTCCACGTCCCGGCGATGTTCCCGCTCGCGTTCAAGTCCAGCCTGGACTGGGATCTGTATGGCGAAGAAGAGCCTGGCCTCGGCGGGCGCCGGCTCTACTTCCCGCGCGGACGCGTGATCGGCGGCTCGAGCTGGATCAACGCGATGATCTACCTGCGCGGCAACCGCGCCGACTTCGACGAGTGGGCCGTGAACGGCGCGGAGGATTAAAGTAGTAGACGAGGTGCTCCCGTACTTCAAGCGCTCGGAGGACAACGAGCGCGGCGAGAGCGAGTTCCACGGCGTGGCGGGGGCGTCGCCGTGTCCGACAGCCGCTCGATGACGCCGTTCATCGAGGCGCAGCTCGAGGCTGCCGTGTCGGCGGGCTACGAGCACATCGACGACCTGAACGTCGACCGGCCTGAGGGCGTCTCACGTTTCCAGCTGACCCAGCGAAACGGCATGCGCTGCAGTGCCGCGGACGCGTTTCTCCATCCAGCCGAGTCGAGGGCGAACCTCGAGGTGAGGTCCGGCGTCTTCGTGGAGCGGATCGTCTTCGAGGGCGACCGCGCCGTCGGCGTCGAGGCTTCTTCCAGAACGGTGAGCGCGAGACGGTTCACGCAGAGCGCGAGGTGATCCTCTCCGCAGGCACGTACCAGTCACCGGTGCTGCTGATGCTCGCGGGGATCGGCCCGGCGGCCGACCTCGCGATCTTCGGGATCCCCGTGCGGCAGGACCTGCCGGTCGGAGAGAACCTGCAGGACCACTGCATGGTGAACGTCAACTACCTCGCCGACGAGCAGGCGGCTGCCGGGATCTTCACGCCCGAGAACTCCGAGCTGCTTCACTCGGAGGGCCGCGGGCCGCTCACATCGAACTACCCGGAGGCAGGAGGCTTCTTCAAGACGCGCTCGGACTTGCAGGCGCCGGATGTCGAGTTCCACTTCGCGGCAGCTCCGTTCCTTCGACGAGGGGCTCACGCCTCCGCCCGACAACGGCTACGCGTTCGGGCCCGTGATCATCAAGCCCACGTCGCGCGGCGAAGAAACCGGAGGCCTGCGGACGCCGATGCCCGACTCGAAGCCGACGGTGCGTTGCAACTTCCTTAGACCGAGGAAGATCGCGCGAGCATGCTCGAAGGGGTGCGGATCGCGCTCGAGATCGCATCGCAACCCGTGCTCGAGGCGCTCCAACGCGAGCCGCTCAGCGTCCCCGCCTCCGATTCGGAGGACGACATCTT
>CAWGEE010000047.1:0-45103 GCA_963821415.1 uncultured Actinomycetes bacterium
GAGCACCGCAATCGCACGCGGCCCCACGTCGCCGTCCCAGAAGCCGAACACCGGCCCGCCCGATTGCCCCGGGAAACACGTCGGCTTGGTGAAGGATCGATTGCGCAGCTGCGTCGGTGCCGTCGACCCGGAAACCACCCTGCCAGGACGGCCGCTGGCCGCTGTTGAGGTCGGCGGGATAGCCCATGTGCGACCAGGCGTCAAGGCTGTCCCAGTCGTCGTCGTATCCGCGCGCGCCCATCCAGCCGGTCGTCTCACCCAATCGCCGGTCGAGCACCACGACGACATAGTCGAAGTCGCCCTCGTTCCCGGAAATGAAGCCATCACCATCCTCCTGGACATACCAGTAGATGTGCACGCCGAAGGACTCGCCGAATGGCGCGTCCCATCGAAGAACGACGGAGTGAATCGGACCCAGTCGGCGGCAAAGCCCGCCGGCGCGGTCCAGTCGATCACGTGGCTGACCGTCAAGAGGTGTCTCGGGCCGATCATACGCCCGAGCCGGAGCCGCGGTTGGTCTGCACCAGCCCGACGGTCGACCACGGATACGTCGTATCTTGAAAGGCAAGGCGATTGTCGGTGCCGAAGATGGTGGTGGCGACGCGGCGGCGCGACAGGGGTGGGCGGATAGTCGAAAGCTCTTCACCCGTTCCCGCGGAGTCGCGTTAAAGCCGAGATGATCGGGAACGTAACCGGTTAGCTGCTGCGCCAGTCGCTCCTCGCTGATCCGGCGCTTCCCGACCTTGCGTCGCCCGACCTTTCAGCGCCGGCGGTAGGGCGCGACCGCCGGCGCTGACACCGTCGATGTCGACGATCACTTCCCAATACCGTTGGCCATCGCCTCGGTCGACACGTTCAAGCCGGGTGTTGATCTGCGGCTCGCGGTCGGCGGCAACATGGAAGCGGCGCTCAAGCGCGATTGGCGTCTTCTTGAGGGCGCCGCGCGGCTTGAAATGCTTGTCGAGTTCTTTCGCGGGAACTGGCTTATCGACAGGCTCTGGCATGCTCGACCTCCTTGCGATTGCGACGTTTGTCGACTAACGACATGCCGAACAGGCTGACTCGCCAGCCGAACCCTGCATCGCGACGCGAGACGCGCCTCACGTCCTGGGCGGTCTCTCTATGGGTGGACTGGGGCTGCGGCAACCCAAGTTCCTCCTCGTTGCGATCGGCGCGAGTCTACTGTGGGCGGGGTGCGATCACAAGCTGCTCGCCTCTAGCCGGACTCCAACCCGTGAGCTCGTGCCTGGGATTCGCGACCCGGTGACACCGCGGACCGCCTCGCCTACCCTCGTACTTTGCGGTAAGCACGAACGCAAGGCCAGGGCAACTCGATGCCTTCGGCTCCTCGCTCGAGTGAGTAGAGCGAGTCATCCTCGGCCGCCGTGGGCCTCGCGGGCACATGCGAACAGCCGGGCCCATTGTTCGGCGTCGAGCCGCCACGCGTCGGCCTCTAGGTTCAAGCCGAGAGCGGGCGCGAGCCGCTTGATCTGCAGTGGCGTAAGCGTGGCGAGCGCTGGCAGGGCGCTTCGATGCCCTCTACGCCGACGTGCTCGACCGCGCTTCCTAGACAATCCAAACTGCATGCCCTCGGACCGGGCCTATCTTCTGCGGCTCACGCCCGATCGCGCGCTCGATTCGCTCGACGACGCTGAGGCGTGGGTGCCCCAGATCACACGCGAATGGCAGGACCGCAAGCTGGAGCAGGAGCTCAAGCAGAGCCTGTTAGAGGAGATCTCCAACTCGTCGACCACCGCCGCAGGCAGGGCATCTCGCTGGTGAACGGGCAGATCCGGGCGGCCGGCGGCGAAGACGGGGAGAACACGACACAGGTCTATGCCACGCTCCGAAACTCCTGGCTGATCAAGCGGGCGACCGCGCGCTCGCGGATCATCGTCTACTTCCCAGACCTCTACGCCTGCTGGTACTCGTACGAGCGCGCCGTAGCCGACTACCTGAGCCTCTCTTCAGCCGACAAGACAGACGCCTCGAGGGTGAAGAGCCTACGCCGATACGTCAACGCGGACTTCGCCAACAGCTACGTCGAGCCGGACGCTCCCGACGGCTGCGCGCCGCTAACAGACTTGCCCGAGGTCCTCCAGTCGCGATTTGCGAAGCTCAAGGACGTGACTCAGTGGCCAGCGCTCACCTACTCGACCGACAACCCTCGTCTCCGGGACGTCTACGCCGTAGTCGGCGAGGCGCTGATCATCGGTATGGAGCGGATCATCGAAACCATCGTCAAGACGCCAGCTAAAGGCTTCAGCCACGGGATCTGAGGTCTCCCAAGCGGCACGCGTTGACTCGCGCCAGGGCGAGTGATTACATAGGTCGCTCGGGGGCGGACGGCGCAACATTAGGGGGTGCCTGTGTCGGTCTTCACCGACCTCTCCGAACGAATCGACCGGCGCTACGGCTGGGACAGGCTGCCGCGGCCGTTCGCGATCGTCACGCTGATCGGTCTGCGCAACGTCCTGCGTGCGGCAGCAACCTCTACGACACCGGGCGCGGGCCGCTCAACAGGCCCGACGTCGACGCCCACCCGCGCTACCTCACGGCGCGAACGCTCGACGGGACGTACAACAACCTCGACGACCCGCTGATGGGCAGCCTCGGCAGCCGCTTCGGCCGCAACATCCCGCTCGAGTCACCGGTCCGCGAGCCAGCCGACAGGCTGCTCGAGCCGAACCCGCGCCTCGTCAGCCGGGAGCTGCTCACGCGCAAGGAGTTCATCCCCGCGACGACGCTCAACCTGCTCGCCGGCGCGTGGATCCAGTTCGAGGTGCACGACTGGTTCAGCCACGGCAGGCCCGAGCAGGAGAACCCGTGGGTCGTCCCGCTCGAGGACGACGACCCGTGGCCCGAGCACCCGATGAAGATCGAGCGCACGCGCGCAGGACCCGAGCGCCGAGCCCGACGGGCCGCCCACCTTCGTCACCGACGACACGCACTGGTGGGACGGCTCGCAGATCTACGGCCGCGACCCGGCGTTCGCGCAGGCGATCCGGAGCGGCGAGCACGGCAAGCTGCGGATCGACGAGCGGCGGGCTCGTCCCCCACGACGTCGAGGCGCACGTCGACCTCACCGGGCGTCGCCGGGCAACTTCTGGGTCGGCCTCGCGCTCCTGCACTCGCTCTTCATGCGCGAGCACAACGCGATCTGCGACCACCTGCACGCCGCGCATCCCGGCGCTGTCCGACGACGAGCTCTTCGACAAGGCGCGGCTCGTCGTCGCGGCGCTGATGGCGAAGATCCACACCGTCGACTGGACGCCGGCGATCATCGCGCACCCGACGACCGTGCGCGGCATGCGCACGAACTGGTGGGGCCTCGAGGGCGAGTGGCTCGGCAAGCGCATCGGCCGGCGCACGTCGAACGAGGTGATCCGCGGCATCCCGGGCACGCCCACCGACCACCACGGCGTTCCCTACTCGCTCACCGAGGAGTTCGTCTGCCGTCTACCGCATGCACCCGCTGATCCCGGACGAGTACAGCTTCCGCTCGCTCGCCGACGACATGCTCACTCCAGGAGCGGACGCTTCGCGGAGCTCGGCGTGCTGCACGTGCGGGAGCGGTTCGACGAGCATGTCGATGAGCGACGCGCTCTACTCGTTCGGCACCTCGCATCCGGGCGCGATCACGCTGCACAACTTCCCGCGCTTCCTCCAGCATTTCGACACGGCCGACGGGACGCACGTCGACCTCGCCGCCGATCGACATCCTGCGCGTCCGCGAGCGCGGCGTGCCGCGCTACAACCAGTTCCGCCGGCTGCTCCACCTCAAGCCGTACGACACGTTCGAGGAGATGGCCGACACGCCCGAGCACGCCGAGGACCTGCGCCGGGTCTACGGCGACGTCGAGCAGGTGGACACGATGATCGGGCATGTACGCCGAGCGGAAGCCGAAGGGCTTCGGCTTCAGCGACACGGCCTTCCGCATCTTCATCCTGATGGCGTCGCGCCGGCTCGAGAGCGACCGCTTCTTCACGCGCGACTACCGGCCGGAGGTCTACACGCAGGAGGGGATCGACTGGGTCGAGACGCGAACACGATGCGGACGGTGCTCCTCCGCCACTTCCCGACCTCGAGCCGGCGCTCGCGGCGTCGCGAACCCCTTCGCCCCGTGGCAGCGCGCACGGCTCACGCGCACGCGAGCGTGATCGAGCTCGCGCCGGGCATCCACAGGCTCGGGCACCGAGCGGGCGGCCGGGTGACGCGTTCCTCATCGAAGATGGCGGCGAGCTGTCGCTCGTCGACACGCTCTTCGAGGGCGACGCGCGGCTCGTGCTCGAGGCGATTCGCGCGCTCGGCCGGAGCATGACCGACCTGAAGCGGATTGCGATCACGCACGGCCATCGCTCTCATCTCGGCGGCCTCGCGGCGTCTGAAACGGGCGAGCGGCGCGACGGTCTTCGCCCACGCGTGGGAGGCCGAATCGTCAGCGGCGACCGTCGCGCGCAGCCGGTCACCGATCCTGCCGAAGCAGTCGCTCCGGCTTCTCCCGTTTCAGCTCGGGCTGCTGGCTCAACCATCCGAAGCATGACCCTTGTCCCGTTGACGAGACTCTCGCGAGGACGACGCGTCGGCCCGCTGCGGGTGATCCATGCGCCGGCCATTCGCCGGACACCTTGCGTTCCACTGGCCGGAGCGGGCTTCATGATCGCCGGGGATGCGGTCGCGACCTGGCCGAGCTCTGTGCAGGTTGGAAGGCGTTCAATCTGAAGCCCGAAGCACACGCCGACCATCCGTCGGATGGCGGCCCTTGATGCCCGAATCGTCGGCGTCGGCCACGGCGACCCGATCACCGTGATGCCGCAGAGCAGGTCCACGCTCTTGCGGTCTAGTGGCGGAGGGCTGGCGCCGAAAGCGCTAGCAGGCGGGCGAAAGCCCGCGCGCTCCCGCGAGCTCTTCCCACTCCGTCTCGGTCAGCTTCCGCCCTGTGAGCCGGCAGGCGAGCGATACCCACTCCCGTCTGTCGAGGGTCCAGGCGAAGACGTTCCCTGCGTCGTCGAGCGTGGCCACGGTACGCCCGTTGGGCGAGACGTCGACCTCCGCAAGACTCAGCTCCCCGAGGCGCCGGCCGCCGAGCAGGCTGCGCCGCGAAATGTCCACACATCCAAACCGTCACCACCGGCGACGAGGAGCCGTCCCTCCGGACCGAACTCCAGGTCCCGTCCGGCGGCTTCGCTCTGGAGCGTCGCAAGCCGCCGGCCACTCTGCGCATCCCAGAGCTCGATCTGTTCGCCACCGGTTGTCGGGCTAGGGGAGGCGGAGCCGACGCGCGACCCGCTGGAAGACGGACTCGGAGGGAACCAGCAACCCGCGGCCGGCGAAGCCGACCATGCGGTCGAGTGACGCCAGGAACTCGGCGGCAAGCTCGGGGGCGTCGCGGAGCACCCAGAGCGTCTCGGCATTCGTCCAGGCGGCGTCACGCGCGCGTTCGACGTTCCACATGGCGATGACGTCGTCGAGGCGGCTGAACCGGTGCAGTAGCCGGTTGAGCCTGCCGAGCCAGCCCGTGACGTATCGATTCCTGAGCTTGGCCTCGACGTCTGCGAGCAACTCGTTGACGCGACCGTAGTCGGCGTGTTGGGGAGAGCCCGACCGCGGTTTGTCGCCCAGCTCGGCCCAGGTCGTGACGAGCGCCACCGGCAGGTCGCGATTGATGTGCGCGTTCATGCCCGCGAGCGCGAACTGGATCGGGGCAATTCCGCGCGTCGAGCGTGCCGCGAACAGGGGACGCCAGGCAGGGGGTGCGGTGCCCGGGGTGCGCTCGTTCATGTCGAAGGCGACGAAGAAGAGGTCGGCGAAGACGATGTCGAGCCGCTCGAGGGCACGCGGATTCGAGAACGCGCTTCGTCCGAGCTCGTCCGCCACGCCCTCGGTCACCTCGCGGTAGAGCTCGACAAAACAGGCGACGCCGTCAGAGCGGGGCAGAGACGCCTCGATCCCGCGCATCCGTGCGAGCACGTCCGCGATGCTCATCGGTGCCCCGACTCTGTGTTCCGCTGTGTCAGTTGGGCTCGCTCATGCGGTCTTCACGCACGCGACGAGCGCATCGCGCTGCGGGCAGCCCGGACGCACGTCGAGTATGCTCGAACCGCACCGTACATGCGTTCGTTGGAGGACTGCGATGGCCGTCAGCTCTCGCATCTTCATTAGTTACCGGCGCGACGACTCGCCAGCCTACGCCGGTCGACTCTTCGACCAGCTGAGCGCACGCTTCGGCGCCTCGCAGGTGTTCATGGACGTCGACACATTGGAGCCCGGCGTCGACTTCGTCCAGAGAATCGAGGAGTCCGTCGGGTCGGCGGACGTGCTGATCGCGGTCATCGGCCGCGGGTGGGCGAGCGCGGTCGACGAGGACGGCCGTCGTCGATTGGACGATCCGGACGACTTCGTCCGGCTAGAGGTGGCCGGGGCCCTTCGCCGCAACATCCGGGTCATCCCCGTGCTCGTCGCAGGCGCGAAAATGCCCACTACGGAGGAGCTGCCGGATGATCTCGACGGGCTTGCACGCCGCAACGGCCTGGAGATCTTCGACACCGATTGGAGATCGGGGACGGAACGGCTCTTCGTCGCCATCGAGCACGTGCTCGACCTGGCGCCGGCGCAACCTCCGCCACCGCCCGTCGCCGGGCCAACCCCCGCTCCTGAGCTGCCGGCAACGCCCGACCCCGGCGTACGGCGATCGCGGCGACTGCTGTGGATCGTCGCTGGTGTTGCTGTCCTCGCGGCGGCTGGCCTCGGAGCTACGGCCATGCTCGCCTCACGAGATGACGGAGGCAAGTCGGCGACGGGCGAGAACGGCCGCAGGACCACGCCTGCGGAGAACGGCGGGAGCGCGCCGTCGGCCAGCCGCACGATCAGCCTCGTTCGCTACCTGGTCGGGCCTAGGCCGAACGATCCTCCGTCTCAGGGCCGCTGCTTCGTCCCCTTCAGCCCGGCAGCGGCCGTGCTGATTCGGGGAACCCGCCATGGATCGGATTGGATTCAGTGCGGCGACTTCCCCGGCGGCGACCCGAAACGGGCAACAGGCACGTACCGGTTCGCCGGTCTCACGCTACCGGCGGGATCGCGACTTGCACGGTTTAGCGGCCTGGCGGTGATCGACGAGTTCTCGTCGAGCAGCCAGCGCGGTTCGCGAGTGACCTGGACCGTCTTCTACCGAGACAAGGTGTTGTGCGCTGACACGATCACCTGGACCGCGTCGTCACCGACGCCGACGATGTTCTCCTGCGACGCGCGCGACGTCCCCGGCGACGCTGACGTAAACCAGTTGCGCATCGAGCAGCAGGTGAACGCGGCCACTGGTGATGACTTCTGGGCCGGCTTCCTGCATCCAAGGATCGTGGTCACGGGCCAGGACTGACGAATGTGGCCGCGTACGCGGCGACGTCGGTCGCCCGAGAGAAGCGCGCCGATGGGCGGCCGTCCGGCGACTTATACGATCCGCCCGTGCGGACGACGCGCGTCGAGCAGTTGAGCGATCTCCCTGACGCGCTGGCCGAGCTCGGTGTCACCCGGTCGATGCCTACCCTCGTCAGCGTCGGGGCGGCGGGAGGGTTGACCGGGGACGACAGCGAGCGTCTCGAGCCGCTCTTCGCAGGCTTGACTGCCGTCGCTGATCGAAGCGGCGCGGTGGTAGTCGATGGAGGCACGGATCGCGGAGTCATGCGACTCTTCGGTCGCGCGCGTGCTCGCGGCCATCAATTCTCACTCCTGGGCGTCGTCGTCGAGGAGCTCGTGGCGCCCACGGACGCCGGGCCGGACGACGACCGATGTCCACTCGAAACGAACCACACGCATGCATTACTCGTTCCCGGCAAGGAGTGGGGCGACGAGGTGCCGTGGCTCGCCCGGGCCGCGACGCTGGTCGCCGACGGGGCACCGTCCGTGACGCTGGTCGTAAGCGGAGGCGAAATCACGTACGAAGACGCTGCAGCGAGCATTGCCGAAGGGCGGCCGGTCCTCGTCGCGGCCGGAAGCGGCGGGACGGCGGACGAGCTCGCGGCTGCCGCCCGCGGCGAAGAGGCCGACGAGCGCGCACGAGCTCTTGCGGACTCAGACCTCGTCTACCCGTTCGACTTCGGTAAGGATGGCGAGCACGAGCTGACCACGGAGGTCGAGCGAATCCTTTCCGAGAGGAGCTAGTTGATGGCCGAAGCGAGGAAGGAGAAGGACTCAGACCGCGAGAAGCGGCAGTTCGAGAAGGTCATCGCCGCTCTCGAACTGAATGACCTTCAAAGGCAGTTCGTCCTCGATCGCTGGCTCGACCAGCTGCTCTGGTTCGAGGACAAGGCGCACCTGAATCAGCGCCGCTACTACACGCTCCGGCTCGTGACGATCGTCGGCGGGGTGATCGTTCCCGCCCTGGTGAGCCTCAGTGTCAACGACCGGGACGTGGCAGACGCCATCCTTTGGACCACCTTCGGCCTTAGTCTCGTCGTTGCGATCGCCGCCGCCCTCGACGGCTTCTTCAGACACGGAGAGCGCTGGCGCTCCTTTCGCCGCGTGGCCGAGCTTCTGAAGGCGCACGGGTGGCAGTTCTTCGAGCTCTCTGGTCCCTATCGGGCGCCGAATCACGCCCGCGCCTTCCCGTCGTTCGCCGCACAGGTGGAAGCCGTGATCCAGGAAGACCTCAAGGCGTTCATCACCCAGGGAGCGCGTACCCGGGGAGGGCCGGCAGCCGCCGGCGACGCGGCGCAGGAAGACGAATCTCTCGAAGAGGAGCCGCGGGAAGACGAGAAGGACGGCGAGTAGCGCGGCTCGGTCGCCTTCAGCCTGCTGAAGCGTCGCTCAGGTGCCAGTTGCGCAGCACTCGTCCGTGAGCGGCTCTCCGTCGTTGTGCGGTCCAGCCGAGTGCGGCGGCGAGCACCGTCGCTCGCTCCGCCAACAGGCTCGAAATCCCCCGTAGCTCAGTGGATAGAGCAGGGGTTCCCTCCACGCCGCTCGCTGACCCACTTCGTCGGCGCCAGCCCAACTCAGCGATCAGTTCAGTTCTTAGCCGAACCCGGGCGGCCTCCCTTCGTCTCCCTTCGAGAAGTCGCAGACGCCGCCGGGGAAGATCTGCTTCAACCTCGCCGTCTCGCTCTCGCTGGGCTGCCACGGGCCGTAGACGCCCCGGTCGATCGCGGCGGGGACCGGCTGGAGCTTGCACTTGTAGTGCTCCTCGTCGAACGGCGCGCCCGCGACTGTGCGCGACGTGCCGTGGATCGGGAAGACGGATGCGCAGGGGCCGGACGGGCCGTCGTCCAGGATCCCGTTCCAGGCATCCGCGCCCGCATAGATGGCGTCACCGTTCGTCGCGAAGCAGCGGTCGACCGCGTCGGCGGGCTTGTTGCCTGCGACGCCGAGCTCCGGCTCCGCCCGGATGTTCGCCAGCCACTCGTCCATCACGGCGAGCGCCATCGGCGTCTGGTCGAACGCGCGGGCCGGACGTGCATCCGTGAACCAGATCACCTGGTTGGACGCGTCTCCCTGCTTCAGCAGCCGCGCCCGGGCGGCAAAGGACTGCCGCGCGTTGTGCATGTCGAGCTCGCCATCGAGGTAGTGGCGCCAGTCGATGATCGGGATGTCGATCTTGCCGTCGAACACGAGGCCGCTCTCGTAGGCGGCGCGCATCGCGTCGATGCTGCCGGCGGCTCGCGGCGCGGGCGTCACGCCGCCGTCGGGCGAGAGGTTGATGTTCCGCTCGCTCCAGACGTCGATGTCCGTGGGGCACGCCGTGGGGATGTACGGGCAGCCCTCCTGCACGTTGTCCTGTGGCGGTTTCCAGGACCCGATCTCCGCGTTGAGCTCGAGGAACTCGCCGGGCGTGATGTGTCCGTCGACCAGCGCCTGCAACCCGTACTGGACGCCGACGTTGTCCCAGGTCGAGCGCGCAAAGCCCGTTGCCGGGTCGCGGCCGTAGACGTTGACCACGTCGTTCCAGTGCGTCCACTCGACTGCCGCCTGCTGGTCCGGGGTGATCCCGGGCGCGGTGCCGAAGTGCGGATTGAGCGCCAGCGGCGAAAGGCCGCGCCAGCCTTTGACGCATTCGGTGGAGCCTGGCGCCGCCAGCCAGGGCGTCAAGCGGCTGGTACGGGTTCGGAATGGTGTTCGAGGTCGCGAGCCCCTCCAGCCACGAGCGGTTCGTCCACACCCGCCACTTCGACCCGGCGCCCTCCTCCTGGACTTTCCGGTCCATCCAGCGCTCGAGCAGCTCGCAGTCTCCGACGTGGATCGTCTGCGTGACCATGTCCGGGTAGGAGTACTGCGGGATCGCGCCGTCGAGCAGTCCCGGGTGGTTCTGGCCGTAGACGTACTGCTGGATGGCGCCCCCGGAGCCGCCGAGCCCGACGGTGTACTCGGGATCGTCGTACTCGCGTGACGAAGCGCGACTTCACCATCAGCGCGGTCTCGCCGCCGAGGACGAGGTTGTAGTGCGTGTTCGTCTTCGTGCCGGTCGACCACGCGATCGCGTAGCCCTGGCCGAGGCCGTAGACGTACCGGGACTCGCCCTGGTTGTTCGAGCCCTGGTAGTGGCCGATCGCCACGCCGCCGCCGAAGTAGTAGATGAGCTTCCGGTTCCAGTTGGGAAGCGACGACGGACCGCTCGCAGTGGGGTCGAGGACCGCGATCGTGTAGATGAAGCGGTTGATCGTGCCCCGCTCCCAGCGGATCACGAAGTCGACCGTGTCGCCGTCGCTCGTCGTCGTCTGCGTCATGTCCGCGGGACGAGGCGCAGCCGGGTCAAACGGCCTTCCAGGTCGCGTTGGCGGCCCGGTAGTAGTAGTCGACATCTGTCGCCAGCGAGCAGTTCGCGTCGAGGAACGGGCCGGCGAGGTCGAAGCCGGCCAGATGGCGCCGGCGTCGAGCAGAAGAAGTCCGGCTGCTTCGGGCCCGGAGAACATCGGGCCCGTGATCGGGTAGTTGACGAGCGTCAGTGTCGCGCGATCGTTGGCCGAATTCCCCGGTCCCGGCACGCTCGCCTCGACCGAGCTCGGGCCGAGCGGAAGGCCCGTCAGAACACCCTCGAGCGCGTGCGGTGCCTGGTCGTCCGGCGTGAAGGCGGACGTCACGTCGACGCCGTTGAGCTCCACGGTCGCTTCGACGAGCGGCACGGCAGCGGGCACGACGACGCGAATGCGCGCCGCACCGCCGCTGACGTACTGCGCCGGGCCCGAGAGTGTCTCGATCCTGAGCGCATCGTGGAGCGCCCGAGGGCGGGCCGGAAGCAACGCTCGCCGCAGCAGCCGACGGGATGCTGACGAGACAGAGCGCTCCGAACGCGAAGATGACAGAAGCTCGGCGAGCCATGGCTTCCCCTTCCGTCTCCCCTGGTTCCTCGGCACCTGAATAACATCGACCGCGCGCGCCGTCAAGCAGCGGGGCCGGGCTATCTGACGATCACGAAGCGTTTCCGGTTGTCGACACGGAGGATGCTGACGGGCACGGTGGCGCGGTAGCCCGTTTTCGGGTCGATCGTGATCTCGCCGGTTGCGCCGGGGTAGCCCTTGGTTGCCCGCAGCTCACGCTGGACGGCCGCGAAGCCGTAGCTCTTCGCCCTGTCGATCGCCGCGAAGAGGATCTTCGCGGAGTCGAAGGTGAACGAGCCCCAGACGCCGGGCTTCTTGCCGAACGCCGCGCGGTACTGGCGGACGTAGGCCCCGGCCGACGGCATCTCCGTCGCCGCGGGAACTCCGCTGAAGACGCACCTCTGCGCTTCCTCGAGTGTCGCGCTCGCGACGAAGCCGTTGTCGACGTTCGCAAGTCCCATCAGGCAGCGCGGGCTGCTGCCGGCCGCGGCGAGGGCTTTCGCGATCTGCACGCCCTCGGGGAAGTACGTGCTCACGTAGACGAGGTCGGGTTCGGACGCCAACGCGCGCGCCACACGGTCGGCGTAGTACGTGCCCTTCGTGCCCGGATCGGTCGTCTCGCGGACCGACGTCCACGTGACCGACGCGCCGTCACCCACGAGCGCGCGACGCAGCCGGTTCGCCATTCCCTTTGTGAACGCGCCGTTCGCCGTATCGTCGACGAGCATCGCGATGCGCTTGACGCCGATTCGCTTGACGTACGCGCTCTCGACGGGTGCGATCTGCGTGTTCATCGGCTGGACGGTCGCTCCAGCGCCGGCGGTCTCGTCACGTGACGTCATCCACAGGGGCAGGACGCCGTTTCTCCGGTAGAGCCCGAGGTTGGCGATGCCGACCGAGGAGTTGTACGGCCCGACCAGGAAGCCGATTCCCTTCGCGATCACCTTCCGTGCTACCGCTCTTGCGTTCGCGGCGTCGCCCTTGTCGTCGGCGCGAAAGATCGCAACCTTGCGGGCGTCCCAGAGCCCGCCCTGCGCGTTCAGCTGCTTGACCGCGAGGCGGACGCCTCGAAGCTGGTCCAGCCCATTCGGGGCCTGGTCTCCGCTCAAGGGTGCTTCGACGGCGATGAGAAGCGGTCCCGTCGAACCTGACCCGGCCGCGGTCACAGCGAGCGCAAGCAAGCCCGCCAGGAGAGCAAACCACGCCGCGCGTGTCCAAGCGATCATCGCTCCCACCCCCGGCGGGAGTCTAACGAGCCAGCTCCGCGAGGAGATCCGCGGAAGCTGGCCCGGCTAGCCCACCTTGCGCGCGATGACGTGGTGGTCGTCGGCAGGTACGTGATCGCGTCGACGAAGAAGGGGCGCAGCTCGCGACCCTCGACGGCGCGGTAGAAGTCCTCCCATTCGATCTCCGCTGCGCTCGGCCAGTCGTCGGGCATCGCGTGATTGTCGCCCACGGCCGATGCTCGCGAACATGGGGAAGGATCCCGCTCTCGTCCGTACCGTTGCGTGACAGCATGTAATCAGAAGCGCTAACATGCATACATGATCAGGACGCAGGTTCAGCTGACCGACGTTCAAGCCCGCCTGCTTCGCCGCGCCGCTGCGGAGCGCGGCGTCTCCATGGCGGCGCTGATCAGGGAGCTGATCGACGCAGGGCTGACGGCCCCGGCCTCGGCGCGTGCGGCCCGCGCGCGCGGCCCGGTCGGGCGGTTCGCGTCAGGCGAGAATGCCGTGAGCCGCGACCACGACCGCGAGCTCGAGCGCGCGTTCACGACCTGACGGCGCGTGAGCGTCTTCGTCGACACGTCGGCTCTGTATGCGGTTCTCGACCGTGACGACTCGAACCACGGTTCCGCCGCCGAGACGTATCTCGCGCTTCTCCAGAGGACGTCGCTCCTGACCCACGCCTACGTCGTCGTCGAGACGACGGCGCTGGTGCAGCGGCGACTCGGCATGGAGGCCGTGCGGGCGCTCGTGGACGACATGTTGCCCGCCTTCGACGTCGCGTTCGTCGACGAGTCGCTGCATCAGGCGGCGTCGGCCGCGATGCTTGCCGGGGGCGCGCGTGACGTCTCGCTGGTCGACTGGACGAGCTTCGAGCTCATGCGCCGGCTCAGCGTGGCCGAGGCGTTCGCCTTCGACGACGACTTCGCCCGGCAGGGGTTCACGCTGCTGCCGGAGGCTCCGTAATCGACGTCGGCTGCAAGACAGTCGCGCTGCGGGAACCCTCCGCAACCACCTTCACCACGTTCTTGCGCTAACGGAGCGGTGTGACCTCGATGCCCTCGTCTCGGGCGGCCGCGGCGAGTACCTCGTCCGTGGTGACGATGCTGTCACCGTGCTCGGCGGTCGCGAGCAGGAAACAGTCGGCGAGCGAGATTCGGCGGCTGCGATTGTGGAGGCGCGCCCGCAGCTCGCCGGCGCGTGTCGCAAGCTCGAGCGAGGCCGGAACAGGCTCGACTCCCGAGGAGAGGAGCTGCTCCACGCCGACTACTACCTCCTCCTCCGTGCGTCCGTGCGTTCGCACTAGGACGTCGACCGTCTCGGCCGCGTTGACCACTGACATGCGCGCCTTGGCGGACCGAAGGAGCTGGCTGACCGTCTCCCCACCCGGCTCGTCGCGCAGGAGCGCGATCGCCGCGCTCGCGTCGAGCACTACGGTCCGTATCGCCGTTTCCACTTCTCTTCCTCGGCCTCGATGTCCTCGTCACGTGCCTGACGCACAGCCTCGGCACCCGTGAGCGGGTTGTCGTCGGCGAAGATGCCCCGGAGCGCGGCGATCGGATCGTCCGGGACAGGTCGCAGGACAATGCAGTCGCCTTCGTCGACGATGGCGACGGTCGAGCTCTCCCAGCGGCGCCGGATCTCTGCCGGGATGGACACCTGGCCTGCTCGAGTGATCTTGTGACGCCACATCTTGCGGGCCATATCTTCACAATATGCCCAACGATCCGCAAGATGTCCACTTGGGACAGGCCGCCTGCGCCGACGACACCTGTCTAGGTACACTTTTCGTAGCTACTACTGAGAAAGGATCGTCGTGAGCAAGCTCCTGCTCGTACCGCTCGAGGACGCCGTTGTCTTCCCGGGCATGAACATCACACTCGCGGCCGACGTCGGCGACGACGAGCGCGTCGTGCTCGTCCCGAAGCACGAGGCCGCGCACGCTTCCGTCGGCACGGTTGCCGAGGTCGTCGAGCGCGTCCGCCTTCCCGGCGGCGTCGAGGCCGTGTCGGTGGCCGGTCTCCACCGCGGCAATCCTCGGCACGGCCGAGACGGACCCGAACGGCCGCTTCGCGTCGAGGTCGAGGAGCGGCCGGACGAGACGCCGCCGCCGGCGAAGACGAGAGAGCTCGAGGTCGAGTACCGCGCCGTCGTCGAGGAGATCCTCCAGCTCCGCGGCACCGACGAGCGCGTCTCGGCCTTCGTCCGCGCGGTGCGCGAGCCGGGTGCGCTCGCCGACACCGCCGGCTACTCGCCCGACATCGCCTTCGACGAGAAGGTGCAGCTGCTCGAGGCCGTCGACGTCGTCGAGCGGCTCGAGCTCGCCGTGCGACTCCAGCGCGAGCGGCTCGCCGAGCTCCAGGTGCGGCGTCGCATCCGCGAGG
Organism: uncultured Actinomycetes bacterium; assembly: GCA_963821415.1. Classification (GTDB taxonomy): domain Bacteria; phylum Actinomycetota; class Thermoleophilia; order Gaiellales; family Gaiellaceae; genus PALSA-612. Next base: position 14,912 of record CAWGEE010000047.1, read on the forward strand.
ACGTCGAGTCAGGCGCGCAGAAGCAGCAGCGCGACTACTTCCTCCGCAAGCAGCTCGACTCGATCCGCAAGGAGCTCGGCGAGGACGAGGGCTCGGTGTCGAGGAGTACCGCGAGCAGATCGCATCGGCCGACATGCCCGACGACGTCCGCGAGCAGGCGGAGCGCGAGCTCGGCCGGCTCGAGCGGATGGGCGACTCCACCGGCGAGTCGTCGATGATCCGCACGTACCTCGACTGGCTGCTCGCCGTGCCGTGGGGCGTCCGCTCGGAGGAGCGGCTCGACCCGGTCAACGCCCGCGAGGTGCTCGACGCCGACCACGCGGGGCTCGACGACGTGAAGGAGCGCATCGTCGAGTACCTGGCCGTGCGCAAGCTTCGCCAGGAGCGCGACATCGCCGAGGACAAGCGCTCGGGCGCCATCCTCACGCTGATCGGCCCGCCGGGCACGGGCAAGACGTCCGTCGGCGAGTCGATCGCGCGCGCGCTCAACCGCGAGTTCGTGCGCATGTCGCTCGGCGGCGTCCGCGACGAGGCCGAGATCCGCGGTCACCGCCGGACGTACATCGGCGCGCTGCCTGGCCGGCTGGTCAGGGCGCTGCGGGACGCCGGGACGATGAACCCGGTGATCATGCTCGACGAGGTCGACAAGGTCGGCGCCGACTGGCGAGGCGACCCGTCGGCCGCGCTGCTCGAGGTGCTCGATCCGGCGCAGAACCACTCGTTCCGCGACCACTACCTCGACGTCGAGCTCGACCTGTCCGAGGTCGTCTTCATCGCCACCGCCAACATCGCGGACACCATTCCCGGCCCACTGCTCGACCGGATGGAGGTCATCCGCTTCGACGGCTACACGACCGACGAGAAGGTCGCCATCGCCCGCGACTACCTCTGGCCGCGCCAGCGGGAGCGGAACGGCCTGCTCGAGGACGAGGTCTCGATCGGCGACGACGTGCTCGAGCTCGTCGTCTCGGACTACACCCGCGAGGCCGGGGTGCGCCAGCTCGAGCGTGAGCTCGGCAAGCTCCTCCGCAAGACCGCGACGAGCATCGCCGCCGGCAAGGCGACCGCGCCGGTCGCGATCGACGAGGCGGTTGTGCGCGACGCGCTCGGCCGGCAGCGCTTCTACCGCGAGACGGCGGAGCGCACCGCCGTTCCTGGCGTCGCGACCGGCCTTGCCGTCACCGGAACGGGTGGCGACGTGCTCTTCGTCGAGGCGACCGCGTTGCAGGGCGACGGCGACCCGCTCGTCCTCACCGGCCAGCTCGGCGACGTGATGAAGGAGTCGGCGCGCATCGCGCTGTCCTGGGTGCACGCGCACGCGGCCGAGCTCGACATCCCCGACGAGCGGTTCGAGGGCCACCAGTTCCACGTCCACGTGCCCGCGGGCGCGATTCCGAAGGACGGCCCGAGCGCGGGCATCGCCATGACGAGCGCGCTCGCGTCGCTGCTCACCGGGCGGCCGGTGAAGCACACGGTCGGCATGACCGGCGAGATCACGCTGCAGGGGCGCGTCCTGCCGATCGGCGGCCTGAAGCAGAAGGTGCTCGCCGCGCACGCGGCCGGCATCACCGACGTCATCATCCCGGAGCGCAACCGGGGTGACCTCGACGACGTGCCGGAGGACGTCCGCGAGCAGATCGAGTTCCACCCGGTGATCTCGATCGGCGAGGTGCTCGAGCTTGCGCTCGAGCCGGCCGGTCGCGCCGAGGCGAGGCTCGCCGCGTAGCTGATGCGCTGCCGCAACTGCGAGCCGACTCCCCGAGGACGTTCGGCGGGGAGCGGAGCTGCTCGGCAGGCGCTATGCGCTCGCGATCGTCTACGCGTCGCGTTCTGGGGCGTCCCGCTTCAACGAGTTCCGGCAGGTGCTCGGCGCCGTGCCGCCGGGGACGCTGTCGGCCCGCCTCGACGAGCTGGCCGAGGCCGGGGTGCTCGAGCGACGCATCGTCGACGCCCGCCCGCCCCGGACGGAGTACGTGCTGACGGATCGCGGGCAGCGCGTGTCGGCGGTGCTGGACGAGCTACTGCGGAGGGCCGGCAACTAGGCGCACGGTCGCGCTCGTCTTCCCCGCGGCAGGATCGATCCACGTGATGCGCACCGTCTTCCCGGGCGAGGCCTGGAGGACGAGCTTCCTCAGGCTCGCCGGCGAGGAGACCGGCTTCCCGGCGAATGACGTGATGAGGTCGTTCGGACCGATGCCAGCCCTCGCGGCGGGCGTGCCCGACGCGACGCGCTCGACGAGCGCGCCCGATACGTCGTCACCGACCTCGCTCACGGGCCTCAGTCCGACGCCCAGAAAGGCGGTCGGCCCGACGTGGACGGTCGACGAGCGCCGTCCCGCCTCGATCTGCCCGGCGATCTTCAGTGCCCTGTTGATCGGAATCGCGTACCCCTGTGCGCTGCCCCGGAAGTAGAAGCCGCCCGATGCCGCGGCGTCGATCCCGATCACGCGTCCCCCCGAGAGCAGCGGGCCGCCCGAGTCCCCCGACCGCAACGGTGTCGTCGTCTCGATCAGGCCGGGCAGCGTGAGCGGTTCGCCGTCGACGTTGCGGACGGTTATCGACTCGCCCAGGCCGGTCACTCTGCCGCTCTTCGTGGTCAGCTTCCCGGTGCCACCGCCGTTTCCGACCGCCTTCACGCTGTCTCCGACGTCGACCGTGTTCGAGTTGCCCGTTCGCACGGTCGCGAGGCCCTGGGCGTCGCGAAGCTTGAGCAGCGCGATGTCCTTGGAGACGCTGTAGCCGGCCACCGTGGCCGTGTACGTCCGGCCGCTCGAAGGGACCGTGACGCGGACCGCGCCGGCGCCGCGAATGACGTGGTTGTTCGTCAGCACCGTCCCCGACGAAGTGAGCACGACCCCCGTGCCGGCGCCGCCTCCTCCGCCGTAGGCGAGACGCGTGTTGACGAGCACGACGCCTGTCGTCGTAGCGCTCGGGGCGGCCAGTGACGACGAGCTCGCGGCGAGCACTACCGCCAACAGGACTCCAACGATCGCGACCTTCACGCACTAAAGGAAAGCAGTTGAGGCTAAGAACGGCTGAGGATCCTGCGTTCCGTGGTGTGCCACGCCGCTCACGGGCCCGCCGGTACGAGGGAGACGGGCCCGTGAACGTCGTGCGCTAGCCGGCTGTGATCGTCCCGAAGAGGCCGTGGGTCTCGTCGTCGGGGCCGGCCGTGAAGAACAGCGTGTTGGTGGGGCCGTTGTTCACGAGCTGGCCTTTTCCGAACTGGATCGCCCAGAGGCCTTCGATGGCGATCGGCTTGTTATCGGCGTTCCTTAGCACCCCGCGGTGGTGGTAGCTCCCGTCGGACTGCTGCTTGTACGCGTGGATCTCGCCGTCGCCGAAGTTGCCGATGAGGAGATCGCCGCTGAACCTGCCGAAGTTCGCCGGGGCGAGAGCAAGGCCCCACGGCGCATTGAGCTGGCCACGGGTCGCGACGCGCCCGAGCAAGTTGCCGCTCGTGTCGAACGCGTCCACGAACCCCAGGCCGTGCCCGATGACCTCCTCGTCGGGTGCCTCCTCGTCCTGTTTCGCATAGGCGACGAAGATCGTGCCGCCGATGTTCTGAATCCCGAAGGGCGCGTAGCCGTCGGGAAGCTTGGGATCCACGAACGGGCTAACGCCCGCCATGGTGACGAGGTTGAAGCCGCCGTCGAAGACGTCGACGCGTGCGCCGAGGAAGTCCGCCGCGTAGAGCCGGTCGCCGGCGATCGCGAGGCCGGTGTAGACCGCGCCCGGCCGGCTGACCGCAGAGATCGCCTGGGTTGGATTGACGGCCGGGCTCCAGCCCGCGATCACGCCGGTCTGAGTCGCGAAGATGAACCGGGACACTCCCGACAGTGCTCCCTCGGTGACCACGAAGCTCGATCCGGCGTTCGCAACGAGGCCCGTTGGCGCCCCGCCCGGTATGCCGACGGTCAGCGCGACCTTCGTCCCGTTTGCCTGGTAGAGCGTGGAGACGTCGGTCTCGTTGTCGGCCACCCACCACGGGCTCCCCGCGAGAGCGTCGAGCCCCCACGGGTTGACGAGATCCGGGTCCAGCACAGGCGCTACTCCCGGCTCGTCGGAGACGAGATTGGTGGCGACGTAGACGTTCGGCTCCGCTGCGCTCGTGGCGCCGGGCAGAGCCGAGGCCGAAACGGCGGCGAACACCAATACCGCCGCAGCGATCCAGATCCGGAATCGTGCGTGCTGCTCTCCCATACGCACCTCCTCCTTCGCTAGTGGACTGGACAGTCAGGGAGAGATGCTCCAAAGGAGTACGGTGCGGAGTTGCCATCGGTTTGCATCTAGGCTCTCGTTCGTGCTTTCGTTGCCGGACGAGATCAAGCCGCGGCTGCGAGGCATCTCGCATGCCGCCGGCTTCGTGGTAGCTCTGCCGCTGGGCGTGCTGCTCGGTCTCTACGCGGACACCGCCCACGAGCGCGTGGCCGTGATCTCGTTCGCCGCGGCCGTGGCGATCATGTTCGGCCTCAGCGGCCTCTACCACCGCGGCAACTGGTCGCTCACGCCCCGGCGCTGGCTGCGCGCGCTCGACCACGCAGGCATCTTCATCCTCATCGCCGGCACGTACACGGCCTTCGGGCTGCTCGTGCTCGACGGCGCCTGGCGTTGGGTCGTGCTCGGAATCGTGTGGGGAGGAGCGGCATGCGCCGTAGTCGCCAGCCTCGCGCACCCGGCGCCGCCGCGCTGGGTGACGGGGGCGGTTGCGCTCGGCCTCGGCTGGGTGGGAGTCCTGGTCGCGCCGCAGCTCGTGTTCGAGCTAGGTGCGGGCGGTACCGCGCTCGTCGTCGCCGGCGGGCTTGCGTACACGGCCGGCGCGGTGATCTTCGCGATGCAGAGGCCGAATCCGTTCCCCGCGACGTTCGGCTACCACGAGATCTTCCACGTGCTCGTGATCACGGCCGTGGCGTGCCACTACACGGCCGTGGCGTTCTTCGCGGTGTCCTAGGCGACCTTCGTTGCCCGGCTCTTCAGCCGTTGCTCGATCTTCGCCATGAGCCCGCTGCCGAAGCCGCCTTCTTCCTCGAGCGACCTGCCTCTCTGGGCGGCCAGCGCCTTTGCAAGCGTCGGCCGCCTGATCAGCGATCGCTGTAGCAGGATCTCACCGAGCGGCTGACTCGTCTCCATCTGCACGGCGAGCGCGCCTTCGACGTCGTTGTTCGTAACGAGTCCTCGCTCGACGAGAACGACGCCCAATGACCGATGTGTCGGTCGACCCGATTCCATTTGCCCTGACCCCCTTGCCCACACGACGAATTCACCCGTTCTCCAGACGCTCTGAGCATGGGCGATTGAACGTGTGGCCGAAACCCTCGATCGAGCGATCTAGCTCGAGAAATTAGTCAGGGCCGCCTCGGAGGGGCTAGCAAAACGCGATAGGCGCCCGAAAGCCGGTCTTACCCCACATCGGTCGTCGGCGTCGGCCATCGAGCGGTTTCCTCTAAGGCATTGTCCGCGCAACCATCCATCTGGGACGGTCGCACAACGAGGCAGGGGAGAATGAAAATCCGACGTTGCAGCCCTCGTGGCTGTGGTGAACAGAAGGTGCCCGCGAACCGTGTTACCGTCGCGTTACCACGCTGGGCTTGGATCTGAGGGAACTTGAAGGAGCACCTTCGGGTACTCGGCAGAAGAAGAAGGGGGGACCAAAGTGAATATCTCTCTTATCAGTTCGCTGGCAACGAGGCGAGTCGAGAACCTGCGGCTGCTGCTCGTCGCGGCGGTCGTCGCACTCGCACTGTCTGTCATTGCGCCACCTGCAACGGCATCGTCTGGAACGCTCGTGATCACGAGCGACACGACGCTCACCGAGGATCACCACGGCAACATCGTGATCGAGGCCGACAACGTCACGCTCGACTGCGCCGGGCACACGGTCCAGGCACCGGATATGCCCGTCCAGTGGCGCTATCTGGACTCCAGACCGAGCGGACAGGCGTGCACCGTCAAGCGCTGCCTGTGGTGGGCTCGACGGTGGGAACGGCATCTTCGCCGCGAACGTGTCGAATAGCCAGCTACTGAGGACAACAGTCCTTCAGGGCAACGCCAACCACGGCATCCGCGTCGATGAGCGGCAGCGGAAACTCGTGGCCGGGGAAACACAAGTCGCGACAACGGAAGCTGGATCGTCTTCACTGCTGTCGTGCGACACGAGATCCGCGCCAACGTGATCGAGAACAATCCGAACTGAGGATGGTGTAACGCACTTTCGGTTCTGGCTCACGATCGGAAATCGCGTTGTGGGAAACGCGCTCGCGGCACCGGAGGGTCGGGCTTTCGAAATCTCTGATAGCAACGACAACGACTCTCCGATGGAAACGAGGCCGCAAGCAACGGTTTCCAAGGCTTCTGGCTTCCGAGTGGAGCTGGCAACGTGTTCGAGAACCGCGCGAGGCCAACAGGACGAGACGACTTTGGTCTCGACGTGGGCCCAGAGTCTGACGGGAACATGTTCAGCGAGAACACGGCGGGAAAAACAACATCGGCTTTCAGGTTTCGGCGGCTCCACCAAACGAATTCTCGAGCAACACCGCCACCCGGAAAGCGGCGAAGGGTTCCAGTCATCGACTCATCCAACAACCTCTGAACAACAACAGGCTACCCAGAACGGCGCGACCGGCATCGCGGTCGCCGTGGCTCAGACTCGAACACCCTCGACAGAAACACTGCTGGGAACAACGCCGTCGGCTTCCAGTTCAGCGGCTCAATCGAAACATCTTGAGAGGTAACACCGCCAATGTCAACGGGGAGTTTGGCTTCGACCTGGAGGACGCCAAGGATAACACCCTCGTCGGTAACAAGGCGGATGGCAAGGGATCATCCGATGAGTCGTCGGGTTTCTTCGTGCTCTACGACTCAAAGAGCAACGTGCTTGAGGGGAACAAACGACGCATTTGCGCGGAGCGGGTTCGCAGGTCTGGTGGCGAACGACGGGTAACACCTTCGCCGGCAACATCGCGACCCAGAACGCCGTGGAGATTCGACCTCAATCCGGGAGACAATCGGCAACACGCTGACCAAGAACCGGGCGTTGACGAACGGAGTCGGACTTCCCTCACGCGGGAGGGAGCGACCGGAAACACGCTGACACGGAACGTCGCCCAGGCCAACAGCGGGTTCGAGGACACGGGTTGGACGCCGAGGATAACAATGGCCCCGGCGCAAACACATGGCTGAACAATCGTTCGGCACCACCAGCGGCTCTAGACCTTCGCGAAGCAATGAGAGGGTGGCAGGTGCCATCCTCCCACGCGCCTGGGCCGAGTGCCGCACCGTTGAGGGGTGAATACCGGAAGCCCGGCGCGGCGAACCCGATCGGGTCCCGGCCAGTTGCTGAGCCCGGTTCGCGCTGAGACCCAGCGAGCTCGTTGACCTCACACCGTCGGGGGCGAGCGCCCGGCAGCCTTTCGGCACCCTCCCCTAGTTACCGACGCGTACTTGAGGTGCACGACTCCGGGCGCCTCGATCGCCTGAACCTGGCTGAGCTGTAGGCCGGCGTCGCCGAGGTTCTCGAACAGCCTCGTGCCTCCACCCAGCAAGACGGGAACGATCGCTATCTCCATCTCGTCGATCAGCCCTGCCGCCAGGTACTGCTGAGCCACGTCTGCGCCACCCGCGAGCGACACGTCCTTGCCGCCGGCAGCGTCCCTGGCCTGCTCGAGCGCGGACTCGATCCCGTCGGTGACGAAGTGGAACGTGGTGCCTCCCTGTAGCTCCAGTGGATCGCGGGCGTGGTGCGTGAGCACGAAGACGGGTCGGCGGAAGGGCGGGTCGTCGCCCCACCAGCCCTGCCACGGAGGCTCGCCCCACGGCCCAGGGCCGCCGCCGAACATGTTTCGGCCCATGATGGTTGCGCCGACGTTGTCGGACCACCCCTCGACGACCGGCGTGCTGGCGTTGACCTCGCCTCCCTCGTGTCCGTGCGGCTCGCGCCAGGCTGCGAGCGGGAGCACCCATTCATGGAGCTCCTCGCCGCGCTTGCCGAGAGGCTCCTGTTCGCTCGGGTCGGGTCCGGCGACGAAGCCGTCGAGCGACATCGAGATGTTGAATCGCAGCTTGCTCATCGTTGTGGACTCGCCTTCCCGGGCGAGACTCATCGCCCGTCGATCACGGCGCCGACGACCACGTAGGCCAGACCCTCGGGGCCGGCGACGACCTGCCGCGTCTCGTCCGGCGTGACGAGCACGAAACGTCCCGGCGCGAGCGGGATCTCGGCGTCACCGACTCGAATGAAACCGCTGCCCTCGACGGGCACGTAGATCTCCTCCTGCCCTGACTCGCGCTCGTCGTGCTCCTTGCCTTCCTGGCCGGGCTGGTTGTCGAAGCGGTTGAGCCTGATCGCGCGGGCGCCGAGCTCCTGCGCGATCAGCTTGCGCCGGCCCTCGAACGATGCTGCATCGACGATCGCATGCATGCCTTCTCCTCTCGTTGACTCCGAATTCTCGCGAACCAGCGAGTAAGAACGGGCGCGCGATCGACACTAATCGAGGGGTGAATCAGCCACGACAGGAGGAAGACCATGGGTGAAGCGACCTCGTCCCTCAAAGCCGCCATGCGCAGGCTGTGGGCAGACCACGTCATCTGGACACGCCAGTACGTCGTCGCGACCGTCGGGGATGCGCCGGATGCGCAGGCCGCCGCGGGACGCCTGCTGAAGAATCAGGAGGACATCGGAAACGCCGTCGTGCCGTTCTACGGCGAGGCGGCCGGAGCGGGACTTACCGACCTCCTCAAGCAGCACATCATGATCGCCGTGGAGCTGATCGACGCCGCGAAGTCGGGCGACGAGGCGAAGTTCGCCGACCAGGACGCCGCGTGGGATTCGAATGCCAGGGAGATCGCGGCCTTTCTCAGCGGTGCCAATCCGCACTGGCCCGAGGGCGACGTCTACGACCTGCTGAACCTCCACCTCTCGCTGACGAAGGGTGAGGTCGTGGCCCGGCTCGAGCAGAACTGGGACGCGGACGTCGCCGCCTTCGACGAGATCTTCACCGAGATCCTGACCGTCGCCGACGCATTGTCCGACGGTCTCGTCAAGCAGTTCCCGGAGAAGTTCGCGGCATGAGGATCGGGTCGCCTGCGCCGCCGTTCGACGGGCTCCTGGGGGTCGACGGCGAGCGGTACTCCCTGGAAGGGCTTGCCGACGAGAAGCTGCTGGCGATCGTGTTCTCGTGCAACGGCTGTCCCACCGTCAGGGCGGCGGAGGACGGGCTGGTCGCGCTCCAGGAGGCGTACGCCGGCGAGCGCGTCCGGCTCCTGGCGATCAACTCGAACAACCCCTTCCTCTCGCCGCCGGACACGTTCGGGGAGATGGTCAAGAGGGCGGAAGCCAAGCGCTTCAACTTCCCGTACGTCAAGGACGAAGACGGCAGCGTGGCCCGGCGGTTCGGCGCGGCCCGTACGCCCGAGGCGTTCGTCTTCGACCGGGAGCGACGACTGCGCTACCGAGGGAGGATCGCCGACTCGCGCGACCCGGCGAAGGTGACGAGGCACGACCTCCAGGTGGCGCTCGACGACCTGCTGGCCGAGAGGGACGTCGAGGTGCCCGAGACCGAGCCTTCCGGCTGCGCCATCGTCTGGTAGCTCACCCCTCGACCCGCCGCTTGAGCGCCGCGTTCATCTGCTCGAACCCTGCCTCGGTCTTGGCGAGCACGCCTTTGACGAGGCCGACGAGAATGCCCGTGAACCGTTCCCCGTGGACGAACCGGCTTCGCTCTCCGTCGAGGGGCTCGATCCGGAACGTGTGCTCTCCGTCGAACAGCCCGGGAATCAGGAGCCGGCCCTTCCACCGCAGCTCGCGCTCCGGCTCGGCGGCCAGCACCGTCGGCTTGATCGTCATGCCCTTGCCGCCCGGCGGCTCCAGGCGGACAGTCAGCTGCTCGCCCTCTTGCACCGTGCCTGCGATCGAGGTGATGAACGGGTTCCACTCGCCGTAGGCCGGGAAATCCGTCAAGACGCGCCAGACGGCGGCGGGAGGCGCGTCGATCTCGATCCTCGTCTCTATCTCTCTCAAGGGCTTGCAGTCTGCCAGCCCCGTGGCTTGCGCCGGACGTAACAAAGTACGACAATGGCGCGGTTCCCTCGGGGCGTGAGACGTCTACATCGGAGGATCCAATGCTCGAGCCGAGCCGCACGGCTTTTGCAGCGTCTACGGAGGCGACCGAAAGGGCGCGCGGGACGTGACGCGAGACGTGGCGAGCTATAGCGAGCTGAGGGTTCGCTTCGAGCGGACCGAGGAGGGCTCCTACGACGTGCTCGCGACCGGGCCGACGGGCGAGACGACGGGACAGTTCCGCCTGCCGCTATCCCCGCTCGAGCTGGAGAACATCGCCCTCAGGCTGAGCAGGGGGCGGAACGTCGTACGGCGCGTGGACTCACCTGAGCTCGAGCTGGTGCGCGGGCTCGGGGGCTCGCTCTTCGAGGCGCTGTTCTCGGGCAAGGTCCGTGACCTGTACCGGGACTCGTTCGCCGTCGCCCGGCAAGAGGGGAGGGGGCTGCGGGTCACGCTCGCGCTGACCGGGGCGCCCGAGCTGATGCACGTCCCCTGGGAATACCTCTACGACGATCCGGGCTTTCTCTCGATCTCGACGTGGACGCCCGTCGTTCGCTACCTCGACCTGCCGCGAGGAAGGCGGCCACTCGTAGTGACCGGGCCGCTGCAGATCCTGGCGGTGGTGAGCGGTCCTTCCGATGTCGTCGAGCTCGACACCGGCCGCGAGCAGGCCACCCTCGAACAAGCGCTCGCCGAGCTGACGGCAAAGGGTGCGCTGGAGATCCACTGGCTCCAGAGCGCGACCCTGCAGGAATTGCAGCGCGAGCTACGGAAGCGTGACTACCACATCTTCCACTTCATCGGTCACGGCGGGTACGACAGCGCGCTCGACGACGGCGTCCTCCTCTTCGAGGACGAGACCGGGCACAGTCGCCGTGTGAGCGGAGCACAGCTCGGCACGATGCTCGCCGATGAGACGTCGTTGCGGCTGGCCGTCCTCAACTCGTGCGAGGGGGCGCGAACCTCGAGCGACGATCCGTTCGCCGGCACCGCGGCGAGCCTCGTGCATCGTGAGATTCCCGCCGTCGTCGCGATGCAGTTCGAGATCACGGATCGCGCCGCGGTCGTGTTCGGGGGAGAGTTCTATGCGGCGCTCGCGGACGGCTACCCGGTCGACTCGGCGCTGGCAGAGGCGCGCAAGGCGATCTTCGCCGACCAGAACGACGTCGAATGGGGAACCCCGGTGCTCTTCATGCGCGTGGCCGACGGGCGCATCTTCGACGTGGCCGATGCCTCGGAGAAGCCGGTGCTCCCGGAAACCACGCCCGTGGTGCCGCCGCCCCCGTCGCCGGCTGTCGAGCCGGAGCCGGCTCCAGCGACGCCCGCGCCGGTACCTCTGCGGGCCGAGTCACCGCCTCCGGCCAGGGCGGCGCCGACTGACCGCGCACTGCGCAGCGTCGCCGCCCTCTCCATCGCGGGGGCCGTCCTGCTCGCGGTCGGCGTCCGCTTCCCCTGGGATTTCCGCGGTCGCTCCTGGATCGACCTGAAGTTCGGCACACTCGACATCGACTTCGCCGGCCTCTTCACGGGGTTCGCCCCGGTGGCCCTCGTCGTCGGGAACGTTGGCAGCGCTCGCGCTCGCATTCCGTCCCAGGACGCGAGAGCTGGCTGCAGGGCTCCTGATCGGCTTCGGCGTCGCCGGCGCCGTCAAGTACCTCGGCCTGCTGGGCCTGGTGCTCACCGACAGCGCAACCAGGGGGTCGAGTGCTGTCGCTTTCACCGGAGTCGTAGCGGGCGCCGTGCTCCTCGTCGTGGCCGGCGTCCGGCTGTTGCTTCTCGGCCCGACATCGGACGGACCGGCCGCTCCTCTCGGCATCCTCGTGCCCTCGCTCCTCGTTGCTGCCGCAGTGCTGACCATGATCGGGGTGGTGGTCCCGTTCAACGAGAAGCGCGAACGGCAGGTCGTGCCCGATGAGGATTGGCTGGCGGTCGACCCGGTCGTGATCCCGCTGGTTGCGCTCGGCGTCCTCGTCCTCCTCACCATGGGTCGGCGGCTGCTCGCGGCTGGTGCTGTTGATCGCCCTCGGCATCGCGAGCGCGACCCTCTGGCTGAGGTATCTCGGAGTGCCGATCATCGCGCCCGACGACGTGGGATCGTTCGGGGTGGGCGCCGCAGCCGGATTGGCCGGCGGTCGTGCTCATCCTGGCGGCCGGCCTGGTCGTGTGGCGCCGTGAGGCGTCCGCCCACCGGGCGGCTCCTGGCTAGCCTCCGCCGACCTGCCAGTCGGCGTCGCCGAAGGCCGTGAGGCAGAGCGCGGTCAGCTCGCCTTTCGCCAGCAGCTTGCGGCGTAATCGAGGTGATCAGGTCGCCAGCGGCGATCGGCTCCGTCCGCTTCGCCGCCGCGGCGAGCTCGGTCGCGATCGTCCGCGCGACGGGCGCGGCGCGCTGGCCGAGCACTGAGGCGGTCGTCCCGACGACGAGCGCTGCCCCCAGAGCCTGGAAGCTGGAGACGAAGCGTCTGCAGCCCGTCGGTGACTGCGGTCTCGCAGCCGAGCAGCAGGACGATCGGCGCGTCGTCGCTCCGATCGATCGACGAAGTGCGGGCAGGAGCTGAGCGTCGAGACACGTCTCGTCTTCGCCGATCTCCAGCGCCGCCTTCTGGTGCTCTTTCGTCGTGTGGGAGAGGAGAACGAGCAGCGTCGGGACGGCTGCGACGACGGCTTCGACCCAATCCTCCCACGTCGTTGCGTAGGTGGCCGCTCGGCGATTCGGTCGAGCGTCTTCCGCACGCTCGCGATCTGCCCCTTCCTCCCGGCGTCGACGCGGTTGCTGGCGGCAAAGAGCACCTCGGCGGGGACTCGAGCGTGTCCGCTCTGTCGTCGGGCCGAGGCGAATCTCGAACTCGAACCCCGCGCGGGTCCTCCGGTCTGCGCCAGCTGTCGGCTCCCGACGACCTTCCGCTCGATCACCTTCGAGAGTCGCCCAGAAGCCGAGCGGGCAGACGGTCTCGGGGTAGAGCGTCGCGGGCCCTTCGCCTCGTGACTGACTCGCACAGGTCCCTCGCGGAGAGCGCGTCTTCCAGCCGGGGCAGAGCCCGGCGTCGGTGCTGGGGGTGGGGAAGTCGTAGACAAGCTCGATCGGGAAGAAGTCGCTCGCGCTCTCGACGAGGACCTGCACCCGGTCGAGCGACCGGCCCGAACGGGTCTCGCAACGGCTCACCGATGGCCTCGTACAGCTCCCAACCCTGGAATGCGAGCGCGCGCAGGTCTCGACGGCGTCCGGGTCCGCCGGTCGCCGCTGCGGGCGGGCTCACCCGTGGCGATGACTCTCGAGGATCTCGAGTCAGCGCTCCGTCTCGGACGACGCGGCTTCGATGCGGTCGTTGTCGAAGAGCACGAAGTCCTCGTCGGCTACGCCGGTGGCGTGCCGGCCCTCGTGCGAGCGAGCGGCGAGATCGAACTGCCTGTCGGGACTGAGATCGACGTCCCGGGCACGGATCACCGCCAGCTCGAGCTCGATCCTCGCATCGGGGCCGGCCTGCCGGATCGGCGACGACGAGCGCCGCGCAGCCGGGCCATCTGGATCGATCCGGTTGCGATGATAGACCTGGATCTCGGCGTCGAACGTTCGAGACTCGATCGGCAACTGGACGCGAAGGTGCACGCCGGCTCGTGCCGGTGCGTGGCAGGAAGATCGTCCCGGTCTGCGGCGGGGAGATCGACGGCGGCGGGATCAGCAGTACGACCAGCTGCTCCATGTCGCCGACCGGGCCTAGCGCTTCGTCGAAGCTCTCGCCGCCTTTCGCTGCCAGTCGCGCCCTCTGGCTCGGGCCGATCGAAGACCGCGATCTCGTGGACGGCGCCGGCGCGGAAAGCGCGCTCGAGGGGATGCTCCGGCCCGACAGTGTCGGTCATCCGGCATTGATCCAGCGCGGCTCCGGCGGCCGGCCGGGTCGGGCTCGCTTGATGGCTCGGCGTGAGGGCAGGCCGCGCGTCGGCGCCTGTGTGTTTCTGCTGCTGCTCGTGCGCCGCGCCCTCGGGTCGTCTCCGTCGCTGGAGGCCAGCTGCGCGTCGGCTCCGGCGCCACGTCCTCGATCAGCGTGTCACTGATCGGCGGTCGGCGCGGCGCGTTTGAGCTCCCCCGAAAAACAGCTGGGTAGGGATGCCTGAGAAACCCGGCGGCGTCGGCGATCAGGTAGGCGGCCGCCATCCGCTCGTCCCGGTCCTCCGACGCCAACTGGGTGGCAAGCCTCGGGACGAGTCCCTGAAGGCCGCCCCGGGAGACGGTCCAGCCAAGGTGGTAGCAAAAGGATCGGGGGCCAACCCGTCTTCTCTTATCTCGACGAACTTGAACAGCCCAGGTTCAGCTCCGTACAGTGGAGGCGGGTCGTAGAGCGGGACGCCGCTCCGGTACTCGCCAAAGAGCTCCTTGGCCACTCGCTGGTACAAGAGCGATAGGCCGGCCAGGTCTGGACGAAAGCGTCCCTGAAGCGCGTGGACGTCTTGGACGATGCTGTTGCCGACGAGAAGGGCGTCCAGGTGCTCGCGGCGCCGCCCCTGAGCACCTCTTCGAAGAGGAGAGTGACCGCAACGGCCTGCTCACGGGGATCGAGGAGCTCGCGAAGACGTTCCCAGGTACGTCGATCTCGCATCGCCAAGGCAGCTTCGACGTCTGCCCGCTCACCGGGGGAGAGGTCGATGAATCCAGGAGGCTCGACGTCCCATCCACTCCGCGGCGGGCGGCGGACGATCCTTGGCCGCCACCACCCAGGGAGACGCATCTCTGACGGCTACGCGCTCAGCGTCCGAGTCGCTCGAGTCGGGACGCGGGTGATGAAGGATGCAACCTCCAGCCAGTCCGACGGCGCGAGGGGAAGGCGCGTGAGTGCCTCGAAGGCGGCGATCCGAACCTCCGCAGACTCATCCTCCAGCGCCTCGAACAGCGCGACGAGCTCCGCTGGATCGAGGAAGCGATCGCCCTCGAGACTAGACACCGAGGCTCACCATATTAGGATCGGGGGAACCGACAGGGCAGGGAGCCGCTGATGGACATCACGGTGCTCTTCGAGAAGGTCGGAGACCCGGCCAACACGTTCACGGTCTCGGCGGAGTCGTACAGCTGGGGCATAACCCACCGGGGGAGCGGCGGGTCGCCCAGGGCTCTGCAGTGCTGGGTGACTTCACCTTTACCGCCGTCAGCTCTCCGGCCACGACAGCGGCGATGAAGTCGGCGTGCGACGGGGCGGTGGTATTCACGACCGTGATTGTCCGGCTTCCGACACTCCGTGCAGCCGCCGGTCGATCACGACTGGGCTCTCGCGGACGTCTTCATCTCGGCGTTCCAGACGGGTGGAGCGTCGTCGCAGGACTCTCCCGGTCGATGTCGTCTCGCTCAACGCGAACTTCGTCGGCTTCCTCCCGTAGAAGGTGCTGAGATGCCACGTCCACTGATCACGGAAGGTCGCGCCTAACTCGGTTCGGTTGGCCCAAGGCGGACGGTCGGAAGTGGATCCCGTTCCAACCCTCGCCGGTGGAAGAACGCGCCGAACGAACCGGCAAGCGCCGCGATTGCAAACACGGCCCAAACCTGTAGGACGACCCCGACGACATGCGTCTCAGCGGACGATGGAGATAGCGACGAGCCTCCGGTAAGCAGCTGGGAGGCCGTCCAGACAAATGGCTCCCAATCTTCGTCGAGCTTCTTGTCGTCGAGAAGCGCGACAACGATGCTCATGACGACATAGAGGGCGAGGGTGGCAAGCGCGAGGCCGACCACTCGACCTCGGAGGCGATGGTGCGCGGACGATGTTCCCCGGAGGTCGAGTACCTCAACGCGTACGTCCTGTAGTAGCCGCACCGACCAACTCTCGCACCGTGGTCGGATGCTCTGGGCGCGTGATGCTTCTGGCACCGCTTCCCTCAGAACATGGCCCTGCTTGACGCCCCTGAGCTGCTTTGTGAAGATCGCTACTCGGCGACTGGAGGGATACGCCATGGCGCAGTTCACGTCGCCTCGCTTCATCGGCGACGCGGTCCTCGAGGACATTCTCAACGATCCCAATCCTGACGCCGGCACGAAGAAGCTGGGGCCGGGGAGTCTCCGAGCCGAGCGTCGAACGCGTCCAGCAAGCGCTCTTCGACCTGGGCTGGAACCTGAGAGCCAACCCGCCGGTCGAGGGCGAGAACACCTTCGTCGACGGCATCTACGGGCCCTCGACGGAGCGGGCCGTCCTCAACTACAAGATCTACTTCGACATTCACTTCCCGACGTCGGCGCCTTACGGGCTATACGACGGGTTCGCCGGGCCTCGCACCCTCGAGCACCTCGACTCGCACATGGTGTTGTTCGACGAGGCGGTCGACGCGATCAACCAGAAGGTCGTGGACCTGCAGGCCGCTGGTGTCAGCGTTCAGATGCCCGTGAGCAGTGCGGAGCCCGACCGTTTTCGCATCGTCCCCGCCGCGATGGGAGTGAACCACCTGGCCACGATCGACGGCGCCGTGGGAGCCATCTTCTACAAGCGCGGCGTCGGGGCGTTCGAGGTGCACGGCGCGATCGTTCAGGCGTACCACGACCAAGGCTTCTCGAACGGCAAGTTCGGATTCCCGACCAGCGACGAGCACGACGACGGCGCGGGCTTTCGCCGGTCGGACTTCGAGCTCGGGTCGATCCTCTGCGAGCTGAGCACCGGACAGGTCACGTTTCTCGGTCCGGCCGCCACCGCCCCGGACGTCGTGGTCTTCTAGAGAAAAGGAGGCAGCAGCATGAACATCAGAGTGGTCCAACTCCAGCTCGGTCAGGGCACGGCCGACGACCTCATTGGCGATATCGACACCAACGTGCTGCCGATCCTCGCCGGCGCGGAGGGATTCGTCGCCTACTACGTGTTGAAGGTCGCGGACGACGGCGTGCTCACGGTGCGGGTGTTCTCCGACGAGACGACCATGGAGAACGCACACCAGGCGAGTGCGACGGAGCTCGAGCAGCTCGTCCAGACGTACGGCATAACACCTCTTACCGAATTCCACGGGGACCTCGCCGTCGCCGCGGGCTACGGCTGGTTCAAGATTCCGTAACGGCTACCGGAGGTCCCATTCTGAGAGCGCCTCGTCGAAGGCGAGGCCGCTGCTTCCCTCGCCGCGGCCGGTCTCCGCACGGCGACTGGTCCACGCCGCCGTCGTTCCACCGAACCAGCGAGCGAGCACCGGGACGCGGGTGACGCGAACACCTGCCCGCGTGACCTCCTCCTCGCGGAACGTCACGCGCTTCTCCTTGGGCTCGAGGATGCGGCCCGCCGCCGTTACGTGAGGCGCCTCGTCGCCGTTCGGTGTGAAGCGGGGGATGCGGCCGCGACGAAACTGGATTGCATCCGGCCCTTCTTCCGGGCGTGGTATGGGCACGAGCGGGATCCAGTGAGCCGGCACCGGCGACATCAGCCTGTAGATGAGCGCGTCCTCGATGGGGTGGCCGGGTTCTTCGGGCTGGTCGGGAACCTCGTCGCTCCGCCGGCGCGGCCGGCCGTCCGCACCCTCGACGATGCGCTCGACCGCCCAGGCGAGGTTCGCCATCTCGTCGCGCAGGAACAGCACTTCCTCGACCGGGTCGGCTTCCGTGAGCGTCGGCGCAGCGCAGGAGCGGCAGGACAGGCAGACCAGGGCGCCCCGTCGCTGTGTCGGTGTGCCGGAACGCCGACCAGCCGTCCTCGTGGACGAGATCGGTCGGCTCGACCTCGAAGCGCTCGCCGAAGGTGTCGAACACGCTCAGGCTCGCGATCCGGTGAGCGATGCCGACCTCCAGGTCGACCGGGATGACCCACCAGTCGTTGCCGTAGACGTTCGCGAACTCGACGAGCAGAAGCCGTGCGAGGTCGGCCGGCCCCGCGTCGATTGCGGGGAGATTGACGGCCGCGTCCTCGAGCTCCCACCACCTCTCGGCGGGCATGCCGGGATAAGTGGCTCGGGTCGGTAGCCGGACCTGCTGTGGCGGGCTCGCCGGTGCGATGCGGGGCGCGCGAAGCTCCTCGGGCGCCTCCGGGTCGAGGTCGAGGTGAAACGCCTCGATGCGACCGCCGCCGAACTCGGGCGCCCGGAAGACCAGCTCGGCGTCGTCGAAGCTCGCAGCGAGGCTGAAGCGGTGCTCCAGACGGTCGGGGACCCACGACGAGCCGCCCGCCTCGGGATGGGCTGCGGCGTACCAGGCTTGCCACTTCTCCGCCGCCTCCGCGAAGCGCGTTCGCTGCGCGACCGAGAGGCCATCCGGCTCCCGGCCGTCCTCCAGCATCGCAGCGAGCCGGTCCCCGTCGGGTGCGCGTTGCGCTAGGAGGTCGCGAAGCGCGTGGCCTGCCGAATCCGACCCGTGTATCGAGTCGTCCTTCAAAAACCCGCACTCAGCGAGGATCGCGTCCACGAAGTCGTCGTCGACTGCGCCAAGGAGGGCGAGAAGTGCAGGCCGGCTCGCGCGCGTGCTCGAAGCGACAGGTCCGAATCCGCCCCATGCTCGACGACGAACTCGAGCGGGCGATCGGCGGGAAGCTCACCGGGCGGGCCGTCCTCGCCGAGCGCGAACCGCGTGATCGGGACGCTCTCCGCCGCGAGTTGCGTCTCCACGGGCGAGCCGCCGTCCTCGCCCTGGAACTCGGCGAGCTGCCACTGGCGGGCGAGCAGGAAGAGCGGATCGGCGACCCGGGCGTCGAGCGCGACGTCGAGGTAGCCGCCGTGACTGTCGGGCCTGACGCGTGGCTCGAGCCGCTGGAATTGCCGAAGTGGAGGTCTTTCTCGCTCACGTCTCCGCCCTCATGAGGTCGGCAAGGTGCCCGGAGTGCTCAAAGGCCTCGAACATGCCCTTGAGATCGATCCCGGGCACCTTTCCGAGCAGCCCGTCCGAGATGTACACGGCGGGCAGATAGCGGCCCAGCCAGGCGAGCGTCTCGAGATCGACGAGCCGGAGCTTCGCGAGGTCGAGCGTGTCCGGACGGTCCCCGTCAGCGTGTCCAGTGTCCACTGCGTCCCGCGGGCGGGGGGACGGCGAGCAGGATTGCGTGGGGTGGACGCGCCCCGGGGGCGTCGAAGTGGAGCGCGACGCCCGCGGTCTGCCGCCTCGTCGGGATCAGCTCGGTCCACAGGTCGACCACGACGGCCGCCACGCGACCGGTGAGAAGCCCGCCCTCAGGACAGTGGAGCACGAGCCCTGTCGCCGGCGTCGGCTCCTCCGGGTGGCCGTCGGCGCCGACCCAGCGGTCGCCCTCGGCAAACGGCGTTTGCCCTGCCTTCAGCGTCCAGTCGCTGCTCACTCCGGCTGCCTCGGAGTAGAGAAGCGCGTCGGCCAGACGCCCTGCAGCGGGTCGGATGGTCGCCGCGCGCTCGAGCCAGGTCCGCACGGGATCGAGATCGGGATCGCCGCGCTCGAGCCCCGGGCCCAGGGACGCCGTAACCGCAGGGGCGTCGGGAAGCGCGATCAGGTCCGCGGCTGTGAACCCGCTGCCGAACACTGCTTCGAGCACGGCCGCTGAATGGCTCGCGTTCAGTGGCTCGGCGGGGACGGCAGCCAGCCGGCTCTCCGCCGCGCTCACCGCAGCAGTCAGCTGGTCTCGGAGTGCGTCGCCGACGAGACTGTCGCGGGAGACCGGCGGGCCGAGCCCGAACTCGCCGAGCTTCGCCAGAGCGTCTTGCAGCGCGGTCTCGGTCGGCGCCGGCTCCTCGAGCTTCGTGCCAGCGTCGGCGGCGGCGGTCTGAAGCCCGTCTCGGGCATTTTTCGCGCGGTCGAGGAGATCCTGCCCGTCGCCTGCGGAGGCCGGCGTATGGGCAGGACCGAAATCGGCAGGGGCGGCCGGACGAGCGGTGGCGAGGGCTGCGGCAGCCGCGCGGGCGATCGCAGACAGCTCGTCGAGGCTGACCAGCGAGCGGTCCCAGGCAGGGTCGCGGCCGCCGGCGACCGATGGCACAGCCTCCGCCGGCACGCCCTGCGGCCGCTCGCGGACTCGAGACAGGACGGCCGCAGCGAGGGCGTTTCCCGCTGCCAGCGCGAGGACATCGAGCGCACACTCGTCCTCCAGCGACAGCGGGTGCTCGGTCGTCGCGACAGCCCCTTCGCCGACCTTCCACTCGATGAGAACCCGGACGCGGTCGGGCGGGCCGAGCAGATGGCCGGCCCACGCGTCGAGCTGCGGCTCTGCCTGTGCGCGGGGGCGGTCCCGTCGCTTCGGCGTGTCCCAGCCGGCGGCCGGAGGGGCGTTCTCCGGGACGACGATGAGCAGGCGGTGCGTCACCGGTGTTCCGGGCCGCGGCGTGTCGAGGATCTGCGGACGCGGCGGGGGCTGACCCCCAGCCGCAAGCGTGGCGAGCGTCGCTCCGGCGCGATCGGGGTTGCCGTTGGCGAGCTGGTGGACGCTCTCCGCCAGCAGGAGATCGGCCACCGCGTCGACGTCGCGTCGTAGCTCCTCGAGCGCCTCCTCGATCGCGGGCTGCTTTCCCTCGTCCCAGGCCGGACCCATCTTCGCCTCGAGTCTTTCGATGGTGTCTCTGTCCTCGCGTTCGACGAGTGCTGCGCCGTCGACGACGTCGTGCGCGGCGATGAAGTCCTGTGCTCCCGTCCCTTCGTTGTGCGCAGTCCGCAGCGGAGCGATCTCTCTCAGCGGCGCGATCGCCCAGTCGAGCTCGGGGCCGTTCGGGCGCTCCCGCGACTCGTGGAGCCGCCTCTCGAGCCGATAGCCGAGCAGAGCGCCGATTGGCTGCCCCGCCCGCACGCCGTCGAGAATGGCCATCGCAACCCGCATCCGTCGTGAGGAGAGGTCTACGGCAAAGACCTCGTTGCCGGCGGGGTGCGAGAGCGCGCCGCTCCTGAGGATCGCGGCCGTTGTCGCCTGAGGGAGAGACGGAGCCAGGATCGAGCCGTCGCTCCGGCCCTTCTCGTCACGCGGGTGCAGATCCTCGACCCAGCCGTACGCGCCCAGCTGCACCCCCGTCGTCTTTCCTTTGCGCATGGCTTCGAGCCGCTGTGTGGCCAGCGACGTGATCCACGCGTCGAGGCGGTGCGAGACGAGGTCGAGAGACTCACCGAGCAGACGTTCGAGCACGGGAAAGGACTCGGCGCCGAGCTCGCGGACTCTGCGCGCGAGGTACTGGAGCGCCGCGTCGATCTCGGTCAGGCGGGTGCTCCACGGGCGCTCCCTCGTCAGGAGGTCCACGACGTCCAAAATCAAGCCGTCGCCGTCGGCGGCCGCGCGGATGTCGTCGCCGAGCAGGGCGTGATCCGCCTTGATCACCGCCAACGCCGGCTGCCCCTCGGCCTCCGGGATCGGGGTGAAGAGCGCTGCGCCCGGGGTCAGCGCCTTGATCGTCACCGCCGCGTCCAGCTGGAAGGCGCTGACAGCCGCCGGCTCCGTATGGGCGACGATGACCTCCGGAGAGAACAAGTCGGGTGTGGCGAACGCGCCCTCGAAGGCTCCGCGCTGTGCAGCGGCGCGAGCGTACTCGAGGTTCGCGACGTGGCGGAGCATGGCTTCGAGGAGCGTGCGCGCCTGCTGCTCTTCCACAACGAGCAACACGCCCGCGTACTCGTTGATCGCGGCCTCGAGGAAGTTCGAGAGCTCGGTCACCGCCGCTGCATCGTCGAGCCCGAGCGGGCGAACCAGGGGAAGCCACAGCCGCGGCGGCTGTCCCGCCTCGTTCTGGTGGTGGGTGATCACCGGCTGGTAGCCGAGACCGAGGGCGGCATTGACGATCCGTGCGAAACGCGCCTCGGGCGTGTCACCACACGGCTCCGGCACCTCGGCCAGAACGTTCGTGAAGCATGCGTTCGCCGCGCCACGGACCCCGCGTGCGTAAATGGCGCGCGAGACCGGGGCCACGCTCAGCGAGCGGACGAGGTCGCGCTCGGGTCTCGGCAGGTCCAGGGGGTCCTCGAGCGACTCGTCCCATGCCCCAACTCGAGGCACGTATGGAAGGCCTGCCTCCCAGAAGGGCCGGAGGTCAGCGAGCCGTGCGTGGACTCCCGCGAGGATCGCGCGCTCGCCCTCTCCGCCGGGCTGCCAGTCGGCGAAGGAGGTCGCGGGCAGCAGCCCGTATGGCTGCTTGCCCACCCGGAGCACGGAAAGCGGGCCTCGCGCGCGCACGTGGTCGGTGAAATGCCGCCGCAGCTCCTCGCGCTGGGGGAAGTCCAGGGCCTTTTCCAGGCGGGTGTCCTCCTCGAGCAGCTGATCGACGAAGAAGTCACCCGTCGCCGGCCACAGCGCCAACTGGAGCGCGCGTGCGTCGGCTTGCTCGAGCTCGTCCGCCCCCGGGACCTTCGCCAGGCGGGCCGGCGAGAGGCCGAATGCCTTCGCGACCACGTTCGCATTCGCGAGCTCGAGGTCCGGCGGCAGGTCGTCCGCGTTGAGGAGCAGTTCGTCGACGTCCGGCGGGGCGGCCCAGGCTCCACCTCCCGCAGCCGTGTTGTTCGTAGGGCTGTCCTGGGCCAGGAAGGCGACCCCGCGCGTGTGCTGCTGCCCGACGAGCAGCTGGTCCAGCCGCTCCGACGATGCTTCCGCATCGAGCGACGCGGACACGCCGACGACGACGACCCGGCTCAGCAGCGGCTTGCGAGACGCGTTGTAGCCGGGTACTGCTCGCCGCCTAGCTCGACCTCGACCGCGAGCCCGATGGCCTTTGCCTCGTCGAAGTCGACGAGCCAGTTGAGCGCCGGGTCGAGGGGCTTCCCCTCGCCCGGCTTGGGTGCGTGCTCAGGATCCGGGCCCACTTGCACCGAGTCGAGGACGGTCAAGCCGGTGTGCTTTCCGACGAGGATCTCGTTCCCGCTGTCGTCTCGCTGAAAGGCGCGGACCACGAACCGGTCCGGGAGCGTCGACGCGGTGGCGGGCCGAGTCCAGCCCTTACCGCGCTGCGGGACCTCCGGGAGCGTCGGCGCCGGTGCATCCTCGTCCGGCGCGTCGGGACGGTCGTCGTCTGCCGGCGTGAGCCGCCGTGCCACCCAGCGCGCTCGCGCCGGGCCGAGAACACTGCGCAGCTCCTCCCACGCCGCCGTCAGGATCCTGGCCCGGTCGCCGCGATCGTTCTCGTTCTTGCCCGCACGCCAGACCGTCGTCCAGTAGCGCCGTCCCAGCTGAAGCTCGCCGTCGGTGAGCTCTGGCTCGTGCGACTCGACGTGGACGTCGTCGGGGAAGATGCGGACGAGGAGCGTGGTCGGGTTAGGGCCGTCGGGCTTGAGCCGCGTCTCCAGCCGAACCGGGAGGAGGATGAGCGGGACTTCGGGATCGAGAGCCGCGGGCAGCTCCGTGGGATCGGCTGCGTCGAGCTCGCCCGCCAGGAGCTCGTGCAAGGCGATCCTGGCAGCGGCCCGGGCGCCGACGAGCGCCTTGCGCTGGTCTCCGCTGCGTGCGCGCCGCGTCGTCGAGCTCGCCCTCGCGCTCGAGTCGGGCCGTCTCGGCGCCGAAGCTGACGAGGTCGGCCTCGGCGGCGGCGACAGCCTCGCGGAGCGGCTTCGCCGCGATGCGGAGGGCGGGGAAGTCAACCATTGGGCCCCTCCGGCTCTGGCTTTGGCTCGAGCAGCCGCCCCGCCGGGATCACGACCCGCACCGGCTGCTGGAATGTCTGCCGCGCGATGACCGCGGCGTTGTCGCCCCACGTGATGCGGCCGTTCTGTGACTCTCGTGAGCCTGCCGCCGGGTGCGTGCGTGGCCGCGCCGTACGCTTCCGGCGAGTCGAAGAGCCAGCCCCAGTGGAGCTCGTTCCAGTCGTCCGCCGGCTCCCCCAGTTCGTCGGCCGCGGGCGGCACATACGGCTCCGCGAAGCCTCTGTCTTCCAGGTCGTCGACCCCGAAACGCGGCTCGCTGGGCTGCTCCGCGATGACGAAGCACCAGTCGAGCAACTCCTCGCGGGTCTTCTCGAAGCCGAGGAAGGTCGTCTCCGAGTCGAGGGAGCCGCGGAACGACGGATAGGCCGCTTCCGTGTCCTTCGGGACCTTCGCCGTCGAGGGGCGCCGTGTAGATGATCGCGCCCGGGTACCGGCGGAGCAGCGCGCTCCGGACGATGAGCACGACGCGGTCGTCGGCCCGGTCGCTGTGGGTTCCGAGGTCGCCGTCGTCCCAGGCGTGCAGCGGGCCGATGTCGGGCTTTGCGCGCGGGCCCCAGAAGCTCGCGAAATACGTGCCGCGCTGGTCGCGTCGGGAACTCGCGCCACCGCAGCTCTCGAGCCAGCTCGTGGTTGGCGCCGACGAGGTATGCCTCGACGAAGACGGCGTTCGTCAGAGCCGCCGTGGCCGTGTCCGGCGGAACGCTCTTGAGCCCCGTGAGCATCCATTCGCTCGAGAGTGCGTTCAGCGGCGGCCACATCGGCTCCGGGAAAGTGGGTGCCCACTGGATCGGCTTGTCGGGTGCGACGCCGTCGATCCAGTCGAGCCGCTCCGAGACAGCCGCAGCCACCGCCGTGTCAGGGTTGAGCAGGAACTCGAGAGACGCGCGGACGTCCACAACCCCCAGGAGCGGACGCGCCTCGACGGCGGGCAGGTCCGCCGGCTGGAGCAAGCGCCGCCTGCCGGCGACGACCATCAGCTTCACGTCTATCGCGCTGATATCGAGCGCGGCGGCGGCGGAGACAGCCGGCCGGGCGGCCGCAACGCCAGCCACCTCGATCGGGATGAAGCGGTCGACGGCGAGGCCCTCGTTCACGTCGGCCACTTCCAGGCCCGCCAACACGTCCAGCCGATCGAACCGGTCGAGCGTGACCATGAACTCCCGGTGCGACCTCGATGCGGGCGTCCAGCTGCACGCCGAACTCGGTCCTCGTGGGTCAGCTGAACCTCGAACGGCATGGCTTCGTTCCACCGGGCGACCTGGGCGACGATGTCCGCTCTGCTCGCAGGCTCCGCCTCCGTGGCCCGGAAGACCGCGGTTGCCAGCCGCTGCGTTCCGATCGGGAATACGACCGTGCCGTCGGCCTGGAGCTTTGTCCGCTCGAAGAAGTCGGCCGCCAGCTCCACCTCGGGCACCGTTGCGAGGTCGAGCCTACGCTCGAGCATGGGCTCCAGCTCGGCCGGCACCGGCCGCGCTTCGAGCACGGCGATGTCTACCGCACGTTCTGTCGGCCCGTTCGAGCACGATCTGCCTGAGCTCGGCCCAGGGAGCCCCACCTGGGTTCGCCTCGGCGAGTGCCTGCTGGGTCGCCCCCAGGCGCTCGGTTGCTAGCGGCAGCTGGTCGAAGCTCGACCCGGAAGTCGATCGTGCCGTCCGGCACCCGGTACGCGGCGCGGAGGCCTGTGGCGACCACGGAGACGGCGGCGAGCGTCCCGCGGAAGAGCGGGCCGCCCGGCTCGCACGCCGCCGACGCGAGAGGCGACGGCGATCCGGCGCGTCAGCGTCCCGCGCGGCCGGGTTGCGCGCCGGAAGGAGAGCGCAGCGAGCCCGTTCGGGAGTGCGCTCGCCCGAATCTCTGCCCGCAAGGTCAGCGGCCCCCGAGTGGCGCGCGCCTGGAACGGAGCAGCGAGCTGGATCAGCTCATCGGCCGAGAGCGGCTGTACGTGCCGCACGTGGAGCGATCTTCCGACGAGGCGGGCGAAGCGGGCGAGGTCGAGAAATCGGTTTGCCGCCTGCTTGTCAGCCAGCTGCTTCCAGGCCGACGCCATCAGCGTCTCCTGCTCACGCTGCACAGCCCGGGTCCCGAGGCCGCCGACGACGCGCCAGCGCGGATCGAGGTCCAGCTCGTCGAACCATCCCGTCGCGCCCGGCTCCGCATTGTCGCGGAGGACGTGGAAGCCGCCGTACAGCGTCGGCAGCACGACCGGGTCTCGTCTCCGTCGGTCGCGACCCCAACCGCCTCGGCCAGCCGCTCCTGGAGCTCTACCGGCCAGGTGTGGCGAATGGCCGCGCCTTCCTCGATGGGCCTGCGGAGCGCGCTCTCGACCTCGACCGTAGGCGGGGTGATGCCCGGGAACGGCCCGCGGATGTCGAGCTTTCGCTTGCCGACGTCCTTCGGAAGCGGCCACGCCTTGAGACGGGCTGCGAGCGTCTCGAAGTCCCCCGCTTCCCCGGTTGCGAAGCTCCAGGAGAAGTACACGGGCAGCTCGCTGTCTTCCTCGTTACTCCACGCGGCAGTCAGGTCCCCTTCCTTCTCGCCGAGTCCGGCGCGGCGGCCGGCGTCGAAGGTGGGGACGATGCATGCGATGTACGCCGTGTGGGGGTAGAGGATCCGGGGAGCGAGTAGGCGCGAGATGGAGCGCAGCGGGTCTCCCTCGGGCTGCAGGAGCTGCTCCGCCTCGCTCTCGGTGGTCGCGAGCACCTGTGCATGCGCCCACAGGTAGCCGGTCTCCGGGTCGGGGAGCTCGTGCCCCGGGACTCGCAGGACTGGCAACGGCCGGGCGCCCTCGCGCTTGGGCCGAGTGGCCGGAGTATCGCGCACGCAGACGAGGGCGAGCCACGGCCGCAGCCGTCTCAGGTGGGGGTTGTCGCCCGATGGGGGTGCCGCCAATGGCGTGAAGAGCCAGGGGAAGTCGGGGCGGTCGAACTCGACGAGCGGGAATGTCGTGGTCTCCGCGTCGAGGGTGCCCGGTAGCGGATAGACGCGGACGATCTGGCGGATGTCCAGGCCTGTGACATCGCCCGGACCGAGAGCTCGAGGCCCGGGGCGTTGCCTTCCTCCTCGCCGACCGTGAGCGTCGCCTTGAGCGTGCCGCGCACAGGGCCCACCCCGCCGTCGTCCACAGTTGTCAGCGACGCGGCCGCGCCTGTTCGCGACCAGGCGAGGAAGTGATACAGAGGCTCGCTCAGCTCAGCACCTCCGCTGTCGGAACGATCTGGACGCGGCCGACCAGATCCGGTCGTGCGGCCACCGCTGCCCGGATGTCGCCAAAGGTCGTGGCGCGGGCGATTCCAGCCTCCTCGCGGAGCGTGTCGACGGAGACGGCGGCGTAGGCTCGCTCCTTGAGCACGCGATCCGGCTCTTCTGCAGCGTGCCGGCTTCTCTGGCCATGCACGAGGCTGGTAGCGACGGCTCCGTACAGCAGCGCGCTCTCGAGATAGGCCTCCGTTGCCAGGCTACGCAACGCCCGTGTCCGCTGCTTGCCGTCCTCTCCGATCCAGATCGTCTCGTAGAGCACCTTCGTCGAGTGATGCGGCATCGGGAGCCCGCTCGGTGCGGGCGGCACAGCTCGTCTCCGGCGCGCCGCCGCTCGAAGGCGGGCTCCGTCAGCTTCTGCTCGTCGGAGAGGTCGAAGAAATCTGCGCGGGCGAAGTCCTCCAGGACCGGCTCGGGCGTGGTGTCGATCCCGTCCCCGAAACGAACGGTCACGTCGAAGGCGCGCGGCTGCGGCAGCCGCCCCGGGCCGAAGCGCGTGATCTCGACGCCGAGCGGCACGACCCGCTGGCTGAACCGGACTGACCGAGTGGATGTAGGAGACGCGGCGCCGACGCATCGGCGCCCGCGTTGCCCTCGCCGCGCAGGCTCACGAGGAAGCCGGACTGCTCCGGCGTGATGGCGGCCCACGAGCGTGGGTCGCGCGCGGCTTTGAGCAGCAGCTCGCCGACGTTGGGCGCCGCGGGAACGGCGGCCTCACCGGAGCACCCCCAGTGCTCGTCGAACGGGAGCTCGAGCTCCAGGAAGAACAGCGACACGCTCGCGTGGCCCGCGATGTGCCAGCACGGTGTCGGCCCGTCGACGTGGACGTGCAGGTCGATCCCGCACAGGCTCTCGCCTGCGACGTGGAAGTCGAATCCGCCCCGCAAGTCGAGCGAGAGCCCGAACGTCGGCTCCCAGCGCACGAGCGCGTCGAAGCCGACCCAGCCGGAGACGCCCAGGCGGACGTGCCGATCGAGACGGTCAGCTCGCCCCGGCCTGCACGGTCGCCGGCGTGACGGCGAAGTAGCCGCTGAAAATGATCTGGAGGAAGGGCGTGTCCGCGATCGGGATCGTCAGCCGGTTCGGCGGCGTGAAACCCGTGCGGGGGCTTGAAGTCCGGATGAAAGCCCCCGGCGGAGAGGATGAACGTCGCGTCCGTGCCGGTCTTGATCCGAGCGCGAACCGCCGTCGATGGGGCGAAGAGCAGGCGAGAGCCGGTGAGGCTCGCACCGAACTCGACGAGGCCGTTGGCGGCGTCGATCATCCCCGAACTCCGGAGATCCGCAGGTCGATGATCGGCGCCTCTGGCGCAGGGAGGGCGATGCGGCCGCGGACGAGCAGGGTCACGACCCCGCTCGGAAGCTCGATGATCACCGCCGCGTCCGCGGTGACGAACGACACCGGTCGGCCCCACCCGACACGGAACATCGGCCCCACCAGCATGCTCCCCTCTGCTCGCGGAAGACCGAGCCGAGCGTCTCGATGATGCGCGGCGCGGCGGCGGCCGGGTCGGCCGGGAACAGCAGGTCCTCGATGTGGCCCTCCTGCACAGCGCCGGCGAGGCCGTCCGTGATGACCCGTAACTGATGCCGGCGATGCCTCCGACGCCGTTGAGCGTGATGGCGAGACCGAGCTCGATGGGTGGCCTGAACTCGGCGGTGATCACGATCAGCAGCGACGCAAAGGGCTGGGTCCTGAGCAGGCCGAACGCCTTCACGTCCAGCATCCCAAGCCTCATCCCGAGCACGCCGCCGTAGCGGCCGTCCGGCAGTCGCTCGAAGTAGCCGCTGCCCTTCGCCGGCCCGAGGTCCATCGAGACGCCGAAGCCGCGAGGCGTCAGGGGCGTCAGCCCCCCCGGCGACGGGCTGAGCTCGACGCCGACACGCTCCACCGTGGCGCTCCCCATGCCGAGGAGCGCCGCGCGGAACGACGCGGCGAGCATCAGCCCGCCGCGCTCACCGGCGCCGAGGTAGAGGGTGGGTCCCTCGAGCCCGGGTGGAACGACGCGGAGGTTGAGCGCGACCCCGTCCTTGCCTCCGCCCTCGAAGCGGAAGCCGGCCTTGTCGACGACGGCGACGAGATCGGCCTGGAACGACACGCCGCCAGGAGCGACGGCTTCCAGGGCTCCTCGCCCGGCAGATCGAGACGCAGCGCCTTGACGTCGAGCTTCAGCGCGGCCTTGTCGACGTCGTCGGTGAGCGTGAGATTGACGGTGACTTGATCAGCCTGGACGCCGGGACGCCCGGGCTCGATCACGACAGGATCCATTGAGAACGAGAGGTTTGCGCCATCCGGCAGCGTCGTGCCGCCGACCTGGATCGTCTGCGGGCCGACGGTGAGGCCGGCGACGGCGAAGCTCCAGCGCGGAGGCGTGCTCCGTCCAAGCAAGCCGATCAGCGCCCGCCACGCCGGTCCGGCGCCCTCGGCGCGGTCGACGAGCGCCAGCCGCTCGAGCAATCCGGCCGGCGTCAGCTCGGCGCCGAGGGCCTGTTGCAGCGCGGCGCGGCGCTGGCTCTCGTCCAGTCCGGCGAGGTCCTCCAGCGCCGGTTCGAGGACGCTGCGCAGCTCGCGCGCGAGGTCGGAAACGGCGCTCACGCAGTCGACAACAGCCCGCGAAACAGGAGTTGCAAGTTCGGATCGTCGTGGCGAATGACGGGCATCGTGAACGAGCCGCGAATCTGATTCGCGCGCAGCAACTCGCGCATCTCGAGAATCACAAGCTGGAGGAGCTCGGGGTCCACGCCTCCCGTATCGACGACGAATATGGCCGAGCCGGCGTACCGCGCGCCCCTGAGCTCTTCGACCCGCATCCTCGTCTGAGGCATCGGTCCGTCCTTGGCACCAAGGACGAACAGGACGATGTCGCGCGGCTTCGCCGCTCGGTTCAACACGGTGTTGAACTCGTCGGCGAACGGGAAGGCGAGTTGGACGTGCACGGGGTGCCCGAGCAGGACGAGCCGCGGTTTGGGAACCGCTCCCGCCACGACCTCGCAGTCGCCGGAGACGTTGTCCGCTGCGTCGGCCTGGACGCGATCGACTCCGGCACCGCACGCGACCGTGTCGCGTCCCGCGCCGGGTGTGATCCGGTCGTTGCCTGCAAGTGCGGAGATCCGGTCGTCTCCGCCGCGACCGAGGATCGTGTCCGCGCCGGCTGTACCACGGATGACGTCGTCTCCCGAGGTTCCGGTGATCCTCGCACTCACGGCCGCGGCAACCGACGATGCGCAGACGACGACGAGACCGAAGGCGACAGCCCACGTGACGCGGCGACGCATTGTCCCGGAACCTAGGGCCGCAGCCCAGAAGTGTCAAATAGCTCTAGGGCGTTCCCGCGTGCGGCAGAATCGCGTAGACGTCACGTACGAGGAGGATCAAT
>CAWGEE010000048.1:0-57926 GCA_963821415.1 uncultured Actinomycetes bacterium
GGACCGACGGATTATGAGGTGAAGGCCGCAGTCTCGGCCGGTCTCGGCCCATCTGAACGTTCGCAGACAGTCAGCGAAATCGTCGCCTCCACGGCGTCTCCCATCTCGTGGCATCTCGGCCGGTCTCTTACCACTCTGTTACCACCACCGAGGGAAGTACACCGACTGCGGACGTCACCGCGATGTCCTGTGCTGCCGTCTCGGGCTAGGCCCTCTGCGCCGTCTCCACTGCTGGCCGGGCACTTGTGCGGCGGCCCCCTCCCGCGCCGATATGCCTCAAGTCAGTTGACTGGCAATTCACCGTCGCACTGCATCAACACAGCACGTTGTTGTTGTAGCTATCGAGGGTGGCTGCAAGTGCTGTTCGCCAGGTTCTTCTGCGCCGTCGGTCATCGTCGCGTGAGTGATGCCGTTGAAGTTGATCAGGTCGAGCAGCGCCTGAGCGTTGTTGATCGCCGTGACCGCCGCAGGACACGTCCCGGCTCCGGCCACGACGTTCAGCTTGGCCGCGAGGAGCTGGGCGGCGAGGTTGAAGGCCGGGTCACTCGACATCTTCCGGCCGGTGGTGATCGTCGATTTGTTCAGGAATCTCACGGCTTTCAGGCAGTCCGGCGCGTGGGGGTCGACGCTGCCGTGAAGGGTCAGATCCCGATCGGATCCGCCGGCTCCGCCTCGCAAGCGTCTGGTCGAGTATCGGCCTCTGCTTCCCGCGGACCCGGCAGGAAGCCCAGTTCTTCCAGAAGCCGATCGTGCGGGCCAGTCCACCCGGGGGCGGGCTGTTGTTGATCGAGAACGTCCTGGTCTCACCCGGCTGGACAGTGAAGTCGGTACAGACCATGCTGTTATCGCCGCTCGGGTGGAAAACGACATAGATCGGCGGCCCCAGCGTCGTCATCCAGCCCGGCAACACGAACTCGCAAAGCGGGTAGGTCGAGCCGGTACGAGCGTCGTCGGAACGATCACTGCCGCTGTTCGCCGGCGTTGCGTCTGCTACTCGAGGGTCGTGCCCGCGTTGACGAGGACGCGCCCTGACGGAGCTCGAACGCGAAGAGTGGCTGCCGGTCGGAGGCTGCCCGTGAGACGGTCTTCGGCTACTATCACCAGGCCACGCTTCGTGTTCGTGAAGGTGCACGTCACCGTCTCCCCGGCCGCCACGCGGAAGTTTGCCGATGCTCGTCCCGCCAGGGCCGACGGGGACCGTCGAGCTGCTGCTGTCTCCGGTCGGATCCTGGGCACTGGATCGCCGAGGCATCCCACGCAGCAAGGACCACCTCCGAGACCGTGTACATCCCCGGGGCGACCGTCTTGCCCCTCGCTCTGCCCGTCGGCAAGCGTGGCCGTGATCGCACCCGAGAATGCGAACTAGCTGCAGATGACCCGTCGGGCACGGTCTCCCTTCCGAACGACGATTTCGCCAGGCGGCGTCGTGCACTGCGAGAACTCGGACGTGTTGCCCGGGAACGCGCTACCCGCGCCGTCCGTAGCGGTTGCAGTGACGAAGTGCCCGGCAGGCAAGGCTTTGGAAAGCGGCACTGAAAAGGTCGCGTTTCCACTACCGTCTGTCGCCGCGTCCATCGCCGTCAGATACTCCTCGCCCTCGCCGTTGCCGGAGGGATCGCAGGCAACACCGGCGCTGTTCCCGAACAGCTCGATCCGGTAGTTCGTGTTCGGGCGGCTGTTGAGCGTCCCCGTGATCGTCGTGCCGTCGGCGCCGACCTGCAGGTTCACAGGGAAGTTCTGGCGGAAGTTGGCCCCACCGTCGCCATCGCCGAGGTCGTTGGCTGTAACACCGTCGTCATCGAGATCGATGCCGAGGCCGTCGTTCGACGAGATCTGTTCTCGGAGATCGTGTTGCGGGTTGCCCTCGAGCCCGCGACGGTGACCGTCGCCCATGTTGAAGGTGATCTCGTTGTCATGGACGTGGCTGAGAGTGCCCGTAAGCAGCAGTCCGTGTCCGTTGTTTCCGGAGACGATGTTTTCGGCGACATCCGCCATATCCCCGAAGAAGAGTCCGTTTGCGATCCTGATACCGCCGAGCGCATTGGGCAACGCGTCTCCGCCGGCGTCCATGCCGATGCGATTCGCCTGCACGATACTCGCGCCTGTCGCAGTGAGGTCGATTCCCCACCCGTCATTGCCGGAGATCAGGTTTCCCGCTCCCGCTGCGTCCCCTCCGATCCGGGCGTTGCGCCAGCAACAAGTGCCAGAGATCCGGACTCGCCGTTCGCCAGTTTGGTCTGACCATTCGCATCGGTTCCGATCAGGTTTGCCTGAACGGCGGCGCCGTCGCCGCGCAGAAACACACCAGCCCGGCTATTGGCCGAGATGACGTTCCCCGCTCCTGGCTTCCCGATCGCGGTGCCGACATCTCCGCCCGCCGAGATGCCGTAGCCACCGTTTCCGAGAGCCTCGTCGCCGTCCTTGTTCGTGCCGATGTAGTTGTTGAGAACCGCAATCCGGTCGACAAGGGTGCTCAGTCCATCGCCGAGGTTTCCCGAGATCACGTTCCGTTGGCTCTCGCTCTCGCCACCGATGACAGCCTCGCCGCCCAGGTGGCTCGCCTCGATTCCGTCTCCGCCGTTGGGGACGGCTGCTGTCCCCTCCTCGTTCGTCCCGATCAGGTTGCTCTCGATGTGCAGGGAGCCGCCCGCCGTCGCTCCGCCGGAGATTCCAGGCCCGTCGTTCCCTGAGATGACGTTATCCGTGATCAAGGTCAACCCGGTGGTTTGGCCGAGCGATACTCCAGGACCGCCATTGGGCCGGTCGCTCGTTCCCGTTCCGTCTGTGCCGATCAGGTTGCCACGCACGACCGTACCTGCGGCACGGGTCAGAGTGATTCCAGCGCCGTCGTTGCCCGAGATCACATTCCGGAGGGACGGAGCGGCGCCACCGATGAGGGTTCCGCTGACGTTGTCGAAGACGCCGATTCCCCAGGTACTGTTGCCGCGGTCGACCGTGCCGGTGATGTCCGTTCCGATCAGGTTGCCCTCAATGCGGTTGTCCGAGCTCGGGCCGCGAATCGTGATGCCTTCATTCTTTGCGGCGATGAGGTTGTTCGCCAGGAGGTTCCGGCTGCTACCAGTCGTCAAGTCGATGCCGGTTCCCAAGCCGTCGGACAGCCCGACCGTCCCGGAAGCGTCCGTCCCGATCAGGTTCCGCAGAACCTGATTGTCGGAAGCTTCTTCCAGATGAACTCCGGCGACGGTGGTGCCTGCGATGACGTTGTCCACGATCCTGTTGTCGCTGGATACGAATCCATCGCCGCCGCTAACCCAGCCGAATGTGACGCCGCCTCTGCCTTTGGCCGTCGTCCCGCTCGCGTCCGTTCCGATGAAGTTTCGCTCGACGACATTCTCTCCTGGATTGTCGAAGTCAATCGCGAAGTCGAGGACGCTGTTGCCGCCGTAGATCGCGATACCTCTGACCTCAGTTCCGGCGCTGTCGTTTCCGATCACGAGGAGACCGAACGCGCCTTGCCCACCCACGTCGATTTCGACCAAGGGCGTTCCGGCGTAGTTCGGTTGCGTCTGGCCGTCGATCACCACGGCGTCGGTGACCTGGGGGAACGCGGCCGGCAGCGCCGGGACGACGATCAGGTGCGGCGCGGGGATATTGAAGGCGATCGTGTCCTTCGACCCGACGCTTGCGTTCGACTCCTGGATCGCCGCGCGCAGACTGCAAGCGCCTGTCACGTCCGCGCAAACGGTGTCTATAGTCGCGTCCGCCCCGTTTCCGGTGGAGTCGACAGTGAATGTCACGCCGTCGGCTGCGCTCGTCCCGCTGGCAGCCACGAGCGCGAGGAGAACGAGCAGGGCTACGCCAAGCAGAACGCCTCGCGAGACCCGCCTCTCCAGCCAGCCGCAGTCTTCCAACCCGCCTCCCCTGCCTCCCCTGCGATGGAAGTGGAGCCTTGTAACACGCAGACCTATGGCAAGTCAACCTTCGGCGCGCGTGTTCGAGGATACGAGCGGTCGCCTGCGCGGTCGTTCGCTGCGGCGACAAAGAGAGCGTCAGCGCCGCAACCGTCCCCGGCCCCTGGTCGCGGTAGGCGCTGGATCGTAGGCTTGCGCCACTCGACTATGGCGAATCTACCTCGCGGCACGATCACGCTCGTCTTCACGGACATCGAGGGCTCGACGAGGCTGGTGCAGGAGCTCGGCCAAGACGTGTACGTGCGGGCGCTCGAAGACCACCGGCGATTGCTCCGCCAGGCGTTCACCGTCCACGGCGGGGTCGAGGTGGAGATGCAGGGCGACTCCTTCCACTTCGCCTTCACCGATCCGTGCGAGGCGCTGCTGGGCGCGGCGCAGGCGCAACGTGCGCTCGCGGAGCACGAATGGGAATGTGAGCCGATCCGCGTGCGGATCGGTATCCACACCGGCGAGCCGCTCGTTACTGACCGCTTGTACGCCGGTCTCGACGTGCACCGGGCGGCGCGCGTGATGAGCGCCGGCCACGGCGGCCAGGTGCTCGTGTCGGAGACGACAGTAGCCGGTGTCGAAGCCCGGCTTCCTCGCGGACTCTCGTTACGCGACCTTGGCGAGCATCGCCTCAAGGACCTGTCGGCGCCGCAGCATCTCTACCAGCTCGGCAAGCAGGAGTTCCCGCCGCTCGCGTCGCTCTACCAGACGAACCTGCCGGTTCCCTCGACGCCTTTCCTCGGGCGCGAGCGCGAGGTCCAGGAGGTGAGCGCGCTGCTCGCCGACGAGCGCACTCGCTTGCTGACGCTGACGGGCGCGGGTGGATCCGGCAAGACGCGACTCGCCGCTCAGGCAGCCGCCGACGTCTCCGACGTCTACCCGGACGGCGTCTTCTGGGTCGGACTCGCCGGCCTGCGCGAACCCGCGCTTGTCACCTCGACGATCGGGCAGGTAGTGGCGGCAAAGAGAGACCTTGCCGAGCACATCGGCGGCCGGCGGCTGCTGCTCCTACTAGACAACTTCGAGCATGTGCTTCCTGCCGCACCCGAGCTCGCTGCGCTCGTTGCTGCCTGCCCCAACGTGACGTTGCTCGTGACGAGCCGCGAGACGCTGCATCTCACGAGCGAGCGTGAGTACGTCGTTCTGCCTCTGCGCGATGCAGACGCCGTTTCCCTCTTCCACGAACGCGCACGAGCGGTGGGTGTCGAGCTCGCAGCGAACGGCGAGGTGGCCCAGATCTGCCGCCGACTCGACCACCTGCCGCTCGCGATCGAGCTCGCGGCCGCTCGCGTCAAGGTCCTCTCCCCAAGCGCGCTGCTCGAACGGCTCGCGCAGCGCCTCCCGATCCTGACCGGCGGGGCGCAGGACCTGCCCGAGCGCCAACGCACCCTGCGGTCGACTATCGCCTGGTCGTACGAACTGCTCAGCGCAGAAGAGCAGCGCCTCTTCGCGCGCCTCAGTGTGTTTGCCGGCGGCAGCACGCTCGAATCTGCAGAGCAGATCTGCGAGGCCGGCCTCGACACGCTCCAGTCGCTCGTCGAGAAGAGCCTCCTCCGCCATACCGACGGACGCTTCTGGATGCTCGAGACGATCCGGGAGTTCGCGGGCGAGCGCCTCGAGGAGTCAGGGGAGGCGGATGCGGTGCAAAGACTCCACGCCGGATTCTTCGTGAAGCTTGCGGATCGCAGATATGGCGACCTGCGAGGCCGCGATGCGGCTCTCTGGCTGCAGCGTTTCGAAGACGAACATGACAACTTCCCCTCAGTCCTCGCGTACCTGCTGGAGCGGGGCGACTCGTCAAGTGCGCTGCAGCTCGCTGGAGCCCTCTCGCGCTTCTGGATGATCCGCGGTCATCTAGCCGAGGGCAGACGCTGGCTCGAGACGACCCTGCAAGCCTCAGCCGTTTTGGCGATGCGGCCACGGGCGCTCCGAGGTCTGGCCCTCATCGCGATGGAGCAGGGCGACGTCGACGGGGCAGCGGAGGCTGCGGCGGAAGCGCTGACGTTCGATCGCAAGGAGGGTAACGAGGAGGGAGCTGCTCAGTCGATGCTGCTGCTTGCGGACATCGCCGCCTACAGAGATGACCTCGATACCGCGGCTCG
The DNA here is from genome assembly GCA_963821415.1 of uncultured Actinomycetes bacterium. Taxonomy (GTDB): domain Bacteria; phylum Actinomycetota; class Thermoleophilia; order Gaiellales; family Gaiellaceae; genus PALSA-612. The sequence goes on from CAWGEE010000048.1 coordinate 6,023, forward strand.
CTTGTGGGAGGACTCCGCTGAGCTCGCACGTCGACTCGGACTGCGGATGGAGCTCGCGATCGCGCTCTACAACCTCGGGCACGTGGCTCGCCTCCAGGGACAGCTGGAAATGGCGGAGGGGCATTTCGAAGAGTCGTACACGAACTTCCGCGAACTTGAGGACCTCCAGGGTCAGGCCGGAACGCTTACCGGTCTCGTGCAGACCGCTTCGGAGCGCGGCGATCTCGCGCGCGCTTTCTCGATGCTTGCCGTCGCGACCGAGCACTACGCCCGCATTCGCTACGTGGCGGGGCTCCTCGACTCGCTCGAACTCTATGCGACGCTGTCCGAACGGCTGGGCGAGCCCGAAGCGGCGGCGCGTCTATGGGGAGCGCGCAACACGCTGGGCGGGGACGTCGGCCGCGAAGCCGACCATCCACTCGAGCTCGCCGCGCACGACGAGGCGGTCGGTCGGGTACGCCACGCTCTCGGCGATGAGGCGTTCCAATTGGCGTGGGAACGCGGTAGCGCGATGACGCTCGAGGAGGCGGTCGCGTACGCGCTCGAACAGCGATCGCCATTGCGGGACCCGATGTAACCACGGCGCGTCCTGCTTACTCGGCGCGAGGGTTCGCCGAAGCACCACGCGACGTGTTGTAAGAGCCCGGCGGGTGAGTCCGAGCGGCCGTCCCCACGATTCACCCGGGTGAGGTGCCAGTCCCGACGGCTGAGCAGAGCTGATCTGGCCGCGTTTGCGAACGTTTTGCGATGGGTGCGCGCTTGATCGCAGCGGGGTTCGGTGTGCCTCCGACGAAGAACTAACTCGTGCCCCACGCAGTAGGCCTCAGCCAAGTCACTCAGCTGGGGTGGGTATCCGTGTCCGATATAGCACCGATGAGGCACCGCGCGTACATACGTGGCAAGGCTGGCAAGGGCGACAGACTGGTCTAAGCCATCTCGGGCCCGCTACCGTGCTGCAGATGGGCCCGCCTGGACTCGAACCAGGGACCGACGGATTATGAGTTGATGCCCGCGGTCTCGGTTGGTCTCGGCCTGTCTGAGGAATCATCGCCCGTCAGCGGAAATCGCGGCCCCGACCGACTCCCTCGTCTCGGTGCATCTCGGCCGGTCTCGTTACCACCCTGTTGCCACCCCGGCTCACGCGACGGACTGAGCTGGGCGAACGACGAGACGCGGTGACGCAGAGTCAATTGGAACGACAGTTCCGAACGGACCAACTTCGCACGGGCCTATCACTCTTCGGCGGGCGCGGGCGGCGCGAGCCGTTGCGCGATCCGCGCCGCGTCGATACGACTCGCGTACGTCGAGCTTGCGGAGGATGTGCGAGACGTGGACACTCGCGGTCTTGACGCTGATCGACGAGCTCTGCGGCGATCTCGCGGTTCGTGTAACCCCGCGCGACGAGCTGGAGCACCTCGCGTTCGCGCGGGGTTAAGCCGAGGGCGTTTTCCTCGTCGAGCGGCTCTTCCGCGCCGTGATCCGCGAGATCGAGGCGGGCCCTCTGAGCGAGCAGCTCGAGCTCGCCCTGCAGGGACCGTGCGCCGAGATCGCTCGCGACCTGGTGCGCCTCGCGCGCTGGGATCGCTGCTTCCATTCGCGACGAGCCGGCGGAGAGAAGTGCCTCCGCGTAGCGCCAGCGGCAGTAGGCAGCGAGGTAGGGACGCCCCAGCTCGTCCCAGACGGCGATCGCAGACTGCCATTGCTCGGGACTGGAGCGGCCTTCGACGCGGCTGTGCTCCGCTTCGGCAGTCGCGAGCCAGCCCTCGGCGTCCGGCATCACCGCGGCCGCGGCGGCGGCCGAGCGGCGCGCTCGCCCGACCAGCCGCTCCGCGCGGTGGCGCGCCTCCTCCACGCCCGCCTCTTCGCGCTGGACCGCCGCGAGCTGCGCGAGCTCCGCCTCGGCTCGCAAGGCCAATGCGCAGACCCGCGCTGCACGGATCTGCACGGCAGCCGGCGCGTCGCTGCAGCAGCACCCCGTCGAGCGCGCTAGCCGCGTCCGCCGGCCGCCCCTCCCAGAGGGCGAGCTCCGCCTGGAGGCAGGCGTAGGCGGCGGTCGACTGCGGCTCGAGCGCCGCTCGCGAGCCCGCTTCCAGGTGTCGATCTGCGTCCTCGAGCTCGCCGCGCCCGAGCGCCAGCTCCGCGCGGAGGATGTGCAACGCCTCCGGCCGAAAGCTGCCGGCTGCGTGGAGGGCGGCGTCGAGCACCTCCTCGGCACGCGCCCAGTCGCCGAGGCCGAGGAGAGCCTCTGCGGCATTAGCCGCCAGGAGAGTCCCGCCGCTGCGCTCGTACCCGCGCCGGCGCGCTGCCGCCAACCCTTCGAGCGCGTCGCGAGCCGCCTCGGGCAGCCTGCCGGCGTACAACAGAAGGTCCGAAAGCGAGATGTAGGTCCGGAGCTCGTCCGGCGCCGTGCCGCGCTCCCTTGCCCGCCGGCGCGCGTCGTGCAGGCACTCGATCCCCTCGGCGCACTGGCCGAGCAGGTAAAGGTCGACACCGAGGTCGGTGAGCGCCAGCAGGGCGGGCCGATCATCCCCGATCGCGTCGGCGACCGCGAGCGCTTGCTCGCAAGCGGCACGGGACTCGTCGTGCCGCCAGAAGCTATTGAGCGCACTGCCGAGCGCTGCGAGCACACGGACGCGCTCGGCCGAGGGCGGCTCCGCCGGGACCAGCTCGACAGCCCGCTCGAACGCGGCCAGACCGGCTTCGCGATCGACGCCGCCCGGGAGCAGGAACCAGCCGAGCCTCTCGTGCAGCAGGCCAACCTGGACTTCGTCGGCCGGGTCGGCCAAGGAGATCGCCCGCCGGATGAGCTCGGCGGCTTGCCCGGGGGCGCCCGCGAAGAAGGCGATCTCCGCAGCCCAGGCGAGTAGCGCCGAGAGCTCCAGTCCGAGCAAGGCTTCGGGATCGTCGACCTGCGGCCAGAGCTCGAGCACGCGTTCGACGTGCTGCAGCGCCTCCGACGGCCCGGACACGGCCGCTGCGTCCCTGGCCGCGTCGACCGACGCCTGCAACGCCTCGATCGGCCTCCCGGCCGCCGCCCAGTGGTGCGCCAGCTCGCCCGCGATCGAGGTTGCAGCGACAGCAGGGTCGTCAGCCAGGGCGCGGGCGAGACGCGCGTGGAGCTCCTCGCGCTCGCCCGGCAGGACGGTGGTGTAGATCGCCTCCGCCAGGAGCGCGTGACGGAACCGGAACGACCCCGCCGGCTGGTCGGGCACAAGTACGTCGTGCTCGACCGCCCGGCGTAGCGCCTCGACGAGCTGCGGTCTCGGACAGGGATACGACCGCGGCGAGGAGCCGGTACGGAACGTCACGGCCAGCGGCCGCAGCAACCCGTAGCAGCGACCGGGTCTCGCCGTCGAGGTCGTCAAGCCGCTGCAGCAACACGTCGCGGAGAACCTGCGGAAGTGCCTTTTCGCCCCGTTCGGCGGCCGCGACCAGCTCCTCGACGAAAAAGGGATTTCCCTCCGAGCGCTCGCAGATCTCGGCCACGAGCTCGGTCGGCAGCGGCGCCACGGCAACCGTGGCAAGAAGTCGCGCGACGTCGTCCCGGCCGAGCGGCTCGAGCGCCAGAGCAACGGCCTCCCGCGCGCGCAGGAGCTCCGCGACGAAGCGCCGCAGAGAGTTGTCCGGCTCGGACTCGTGGCTGCGATAGGTCGCCACGATCAGCATCCGCTGCACGCGAGCCGCGTGCGCGAGGAAGGCCACGAGATCCAGCGTCGACCCGTCGGCCCAGTGCAGGTCCTCGAGCAGGAGGACGACCGGAGCCTCGGCGCCGACATGCTCGAGCACCACGAGCGTCTCCTCGAAGAGTCGGAGCTGCGAGTCCGGGCCCCTTGCGTCCAACGGCACGGGCGTGCTCAGCTCCGACAGCTCCGGAACGAGGCGCGACAGCTCGCGCAGCGAGCTGCTGACGTCGGCGAGCGCCGGAGACCCGCGCAGCGGCCGCAGCGCCTCGACGAACGGTAGATAGGGCAAGCCGCTGCCGACCAGGTCGATACAGCGCCCGCTCAGGACCGTCGCACCCGCCTCCCGGGCGCGATCACCCAGCTCGGAGGCGAGCCGCGTCTTGCCGATGCCGGCTTCGCCCGCGATCAACACTGTGGAGCCGTGGCCGTCGGCGGCCTCTGTCAGCGCCGCTTCGAGACGCTGCAGCTCGTCTGCGCGCCCGACCAGGCTCGGCGACGCTACTCCAGGCTCCATGTCTCGTTCGAGTATGCCGCCCAGATACGGCGCCCGCGTCCGAAAGATAAGGCGGTCCGCCCGATGCGCAGGCCCCGCCTTAGGGCCAGCATCGAACGCGGAATGAGCGCGCAGGCAATCGACGCCGATGCCTTCAACGCCTTCGAGGCAGCCGGGTGGAACGAGCAAGCAGGGGGCTACCACCGGTTCTTCGGCTCGCTGACCACGCGGGTGATCGAGCCGCTGCTCGACGCTGCCGAGGTCGGGGGGAAGACCCGCGTGCTCGATGTCGCGACCGGTCCCGGCTACGTGGCCGCGGCTGCCGCCGCGCGCGGCGCGACGGCGGTCGGCGTCGACGTGGCAGGGGAGATGGTCGGGCTCGCCCGCAGGCTCCATCCGCGGCTCGAGTTCGTGCAGGCAAGCGCCGAGCGCCTGCCGTTCGCCGAAGGCTCGTTCGATGCGGTGGTCGGCAACTTCCTCATCCTCCATCTCGGGCGTCCGGAGCACGCTGCCGCCGAGATGGCACGCGTGCTCGCGCCGGGTGGGAAGGTCGCGCTCTCCACCTGGGACGAGCCCGAGCGGACGCGTCTCCTCGGCGTCGCTCTCGAAGCCGCCCATGACGCCGGCGCCGAGCCGGTTGCGTCCATCCCGCCGGGCCCGCCGTTCTTCCGTTTTGCCGCCGACCGCGAGTTCACCGGTCTCCTCGAGGGCGCCGGCCTGAGCGACGTCGAGGTGGAAACCGTCGCCTTCACCCATCGCTTGTCCAGCGCGGATGAGCTGTGGGAGGGGCTTCGCGGCGGCACCGTTCGCATGAGGGCGCTCGTTTTCGACCAGCCGCAGCAGACGCTGGTGCGCATCCGCGCCGCCTTCGACCGGCTCGTGGGCGAGTACGCCGCCGGCGACGGGAGCGTCGAGTTGCCCGTCTCGGTGAAGGTCGCCGCCGGCCGAAAGGTCCACCGATGACGAGAGGAGAAGCCATGCCTCGAATGAGTCGAATCCTGCCCACGGCCTGCATCGTGCTGACCGTCGCGGCGATCGTCGGAGGCGCTGCGCTCGCGAAGCCGCAGCACGGCCGGCGGTCGGGTGAGGTCATCCGCACGTGGAACGAGATCGCGCGCTCACAGGCGTTTGGGAATGCGGTCAGGTTCTCGCGCGTCCTCGCGATCATGCACGCCGCACAGCACGACGCCGTCAACGGTGCGCAGCCGCGATACGAGACCTATGCGTCGCGTCTCTCGGATCGGACAGCGGACGCGGAGGCTGCCGCTGCGGCTGCTGCGCACAAGGTGCTCGTCTCCTTCTTCCCGGCGAACCAGGCATCGCTCGACGCCGCGCTCGCGGATTCACTCGCGAGCGTTCCCGATGGCCCGGCCGAGAGCGCGGGTGTGGCGCTCGGCCGGGCGGTGGGCCAGCTCCTGCTCGACTTTCGGGCGAACGACGGGTTCGACAGTCCAGATCCGTTCGCTCCGACGCCGGGACCGGGCGTCTGGGAGCCGACTCCTCCGGCGTTCGCGCCGATGCTCGAGGCCCAGTTCCAGAACGTCAGCCCGTTCACGCTGCGCGACCGCAGCCAGTTTCTGCCCGGCCCGCCGCCGGACCTGGCGAGCGCCAGATACGCGAAAGACTTCAACGAGGTCAAGGGCCTGGGGCAGGACACGAGCCCGCTTCGGACCGCCGACCAGACCCAGCTGGCTCACTTCTGGGCCGAGGGCTCGCCCGTCGGCTGGAGCCGCCTCGGGAGCATCGTCTCGTCGCGCCGGGACTACGACCTGCATCAGACCGCGCGGCTGCTCGCCCTCCTGAGCATGGCAATGGCCGACGGATTCGTTAGCCGGCTGGTACCAGAAGCGGCACTTCGCGTTCTGGCGACCGGTGACAGCCATCCGTAAGGCAGAGACGGACGGCAACCCCGACACGAGCCCCGACCCAACCTGGCTGCCGCTTCGTCCGACGCCGGCCCTTCCGGACTACCCCTCCACCCACAGCCTCCTCGGAGGAGCGGCCGCCGAGATCCTGCGGAGGTTCACCGGAGAGGACGACTTTCGCTTCTGCATGACGTCGACCACCTCCGTCCCGGCGGGCGCCGAGCGCTGCTGGGAGAGCTTCACGGAGGCCGAGCTCGAGAACGCGGACTCGCGGGTGGTGGTCGGCTTCCACTTCCGCTTCGCCTGCAGCACGGGAGTGGAGGTGGGACGCAAGGTCGGGAGGTTCGCGATCCGCCACTCGCTCCTCCCCTTGCACAAGGGACGCGAAGGGGATGCAGGGACTTTGTCGATGGGCCCGCCTGGACTCGAACCAGGGACCGACGGATTATGAGTTGAAGGCCGCGGTCTCGGTGGTCTCGGCCTATCTGAGAATTCGCCGCTATCAGCCGAAAATGGGACGGAAGTCCGGACCGCACGTCTCGTGCCATCTCGGCCGGTCTCGTTGCCACCCTGTTACCACCTGCCCCCGTCTCGCGATTGGAGCCTGATCGTCCGTAGACTCGCGGCGTGCCCGACTTGCCGCGCGGCACCGTTACCTTCCTCTTCACCGACATCGAGGGCTCGACGCGGCTGCTGCATGACCTGGGGCCGGAGCGCTACGCGAACGCGCTAGCGGAGCACCGGGTCGTACTCCGCGCCGCGTTCGCCCGCCACGGTGGCGTCGAGGTCGACACGCAGGGTGACGCCTTTTTCGTCGCCTTTCCAACCGCGCCGGGTGCGCTCGCGGCTGCACGGGAGGCCCAAGAGGAGCTCGCACTGCCCGTGCGGATGGGTCTGCACACCGGCACACCGCTTCTGACGGCGGAGGGCTACGTGGGCCCCGACGTGCATCGGGCAGCGCGAATCGCCGCAGCAGGCAACGGCCGGCAGGTGCTCGTCTCGGCGGCGACCGCAGCACTCATCGACTCCGGCGGGCTTCGCGATCTCGGCGAGCACCGGCTCAAGGATCTGAGCGCGAGCGAGCGGATCTACCAGTGGGGCGAGGGGGAGTATCCGCGTCTCAAGACGCTGCACCAGACGAACCTGCCGGTGCAGCCGAACGCGTTGGTGGGTCGTGCGCATGAGCTCGGGGAGATCTCGGAGCTCCTGCGCGCCGGCACGCTCGTCACGCTCACCGGCCCCGGTGGATCCGGGAAGACGCGGCTCGCGCTGCAGGCTGCGGCCGAGCTCGCGGACGAGTTCCCGGACGGGGTCTGGTTCGTCTCGCTCGCAGCGGTCACCGATGCGGCGCTCGTGGAGTCGACCGTCGCCCAGGTGCTCGGCGCCCCCGACGATCTGAACGACTTCGTGCGCGAGAAGAAGCTGTTGCTCGTGCTGGACAACCTCGAGCAGCTGCTGCCCGAGGCGGCGCCAGTCGTCGCCTCGCTGGAGGCGCGCGTGCTGGCGACGAGCCGAGAGCGGCTGAACGTCTCGCGCGAGCAGGAGTACCCGGTACCGACGCTGCCCCCGACGGAGGCGGTGGCGCTGTTCACGCAGCGCGCGCGTCAGCTGAAGCCGGACTTCGAGCCCGACGAGCACGTGACCGAGATCGCGAGCCGGCTCGACGGCCTGCCGCTGGCGCTCGAGCTCGCAGCCGCGAGGGTGAAGGTGCTGACACCGGAGCAGATCCTCGCGCGCCTCGGGAGCAGCCTCGACCTGCTCACCTCCGGCTCCCTCGACCTTCCGGAACGGCAGCGGACGCTCCGCGCCACGATCGCGTGGAGCGACGAGCTGCTGGACGAGGTCGAGCGTCGCCTGTTCGCCGTCCTGGCCGTGTTCGCGGGAAGCTTCGATCTCGAGGCCGCCGAGACAGTCGCCGGCGCGGACATCGACACCCTCGGCTCCCTCGTCGACAAGAGCCTGCTCCGCCAGACCGCCGACGGGCGCTTCTTCATGCTCGAGACGATCCGCGAGTACGCCCTCGGACGGCTCGACGACGTAGGTGAGGCTCAGGCGCTGCGCGCGAGCCATGCCGCGTTCTTCGCCGCCTTCGCGGAGGCCGCCGAACACGGGCTGCGGACGGCCATGCACGCCGCCTGGCTGGCCCGCCTCGACGCGGAACGGGACAACCTCCGAGCCGCGATCGAGACGCTGCTCGACACCCCGGGTCGGGATGATGACCTGCTCCGGCTGACCTCCTCGATGTGGCGCTTCTGGGAGAACCGCAGCGCAAGCGAAGGGCGGCAGTGGCTCGAAAGCGCGCTGCTCGCCGGTGCGGCGAGCTCGCCCGAGCTTCGCGGCCGCGCGGCGTTCGGGCTCGCACGGCTGATGTACTGGCAGGGCGACTACGACGAAGCGACCGAGCGCTTCCATGCCGCGATCGATCTCGCGCGAGAGGCCGAGGACCTGGAGACGCTGATCCTCTGCCTCGGCATGCTGAGCTGGGTCTACCAGGAGCGCGGTGCAGAAACCGAGGCGCTCGCCATCGCCGAGGAGTGCCTTCAGCTGGCGGATCGCGTCGAGGATCCATGGGTGCGCGCGGAGGCGCTCGACAAAGTGGGCTCTGAGCTCGCCAACACCCTGGAACACGAACGCGCCGAGGTGCTCCTCGAGGAAAGCCTCGCGTTGCGGCGCGCGCTCGGCGACGAGCAGAGCGTCGGGGACTCGCTGAACAATCTCGGCTGGGCTGCGATTCTCCGAGGCGACTACTCGAAGGCCCGGGGCTACCTCGAGGAGAGCCTCGAGATCGCCCGACGGTTTGAGAACGACTTCCTTAGGGCGCTCGCGCACTCGAACTTGGGCCTCGTCGCCGTGTTCGAGGGCCGTTACGCCGACGCCGTCGAGCTCTTGACTGAGAGCGTCCGTCTGTGCGCAGACCGCGCCGACCGCCGCACCGGCGCCGAGTCAGTGCACGCGCTGGCCGGTGCCTTTGCGGGCGTCGGCGACGCCGCCGCCGCCGTCACGACTTGCGGCGACCGCGTACCAGCTCCTCGAGTCGATGGGCACGGAGCCGTTGCCCATGCTCGAGGAGCGAGTTGCTCCCCTCCTCGCCCAGGCGGAGGCGAGCCTCGACGCAGCGAGCGCCGAGGCGCTGAAGAACGAGGGGCGAGCTCTCACCCTGATGCAGGCAGCCGACCTCGCGGCCGACGCGGCTGGGACACAGACCTCCCTGTAAGAACTGAGGCTCAAGGTTCGTGTGCTGTCCGTCTAGCTCGAAGCGATCGGGGTGGCGGCACGTGCCTGTCTGCAGGCACTTCCGTTGTCGTTTCGACATCAAGCGAATGGGCCCGCCTGGACTCGAACCAGGGACCGACGGATTATGAGTCCGCTGCTCTAACCAGCTGAGCTACGGGCCCGACAGGCTGCAGGGTAACCGTCATGCGCGACTTGGTTAACCTCTCACCCGTGAAGGTGTTCCAGAGCGAGACGGAGATGCGCACGGCAGGCGGATTGCGCGTCCACGACATCACCGACCACGTGCAGGAGACGGTTCGCGAGAGCGGCGTGCGGGACGGCATCGCGTGCGTCTACTCGCCGCACACCACGTGCTGCATCCGCATCACGGAGCCGCAGAACGGCTTCCTGGACAGCTTCGTCGACCTGCTGCGGCAGCTCGTGCCGCACGACCACTACTACGCGCACGACGACTGGGACAAGCGGACGGAGAACATCTGCCCCGAGGACGTCGACTTCGCCAACGGCCACTCCCACTGCATGGCGATGCTGCTGGGCACGGCCGGCGAGTCGATTCCCATTCGTGACGGCGAGCTGTTGCTCGGCGAGTGGCAGCGCGTGCTGTTCCTCGAGCTCGACCGCGAGCGCGACCGCCGCTGGCTCGTCCAGATCGTCGGCAGCTAGCTCAGACCGCTAGAAGAGGTTGCAGTACCTCGCGGTGTTGGGCCACGGGTAGAAGCCCCGGCCTGACGCGTGTGCACGCTCGGCGACCCACATCTGCTCGAGCGGCGACCAGTTGTCGGCCGTGCCCTTTCGTCGCGAGCAGCTCGGCGCCGTACGCGCGCTGGAAGCCGAGATCCATCTGCAGGCCGCCGTAGTACGGCGCGTCGGGGTCGACCCAGCTGCCCTCGTAGCGGTGGATGCACATCCACTCGTCGTAGTGAGGCGGCCTCGTCGCCTTTCGCCACGCCTGCTTCGCGCGTCGTTCCCAGACGCTGAGCACCCACTTGCGGTACGCGCGGCTCATCGACTGCTCGTGAGTCCCGGACGTAGGGCGTCCGCTCGACCTGCATGACGTCCTGCCAGCGCCAGGTGGAGTTGCGCTGGCTGATGATGCGACGGGTCACTCGGTGGTCCGCCTTCGTCAAGACGCGAGGCGCGGATGCCTCCTCGTTGTCGGTCGCCGGACCAGGCGCCTTCGTCACCTCGGTGACCTTCGCACCTGCCGTGCTACCCAACATCGCCGTACCAAGCGCCGCTGCCAACCCGACGCAAACGACGGGCCACAGCATGCGTGATCGTCTCGACCGCAAGCTGTCCTCCTTGACTGCTGAGCGCGAAGGCCAAACCTGTGCCGCCCACCGAGCTTGTGCACGGGCCGTCGCTGGTTGTTACTTAGAGGGGCAGTACGGTAGCAGCGTTGTCGGACAAGCCGCGCCGAGAACCGGTAAAAACCCTGCAAAAGAGGCGTTACGTCTCTGTTGACCGCCTGTTGAGGGCCTGCGAACAGGTGTTACAAAGTCCGCTCTGAGAGGGCGTTCTGGACCTGTTTCTGGAAGCCGCGAGAGTGCTCAGTCGACAGCAGCCGTCCCCGCTCTCGCGGCAGCGTTTCCGTCACGCAATTGTGGCGTAGAGTGGCACGAGTGGTCCGGATCGGCTATCGCTCACTCCCGCAGCACGGCGACTGGCGCGACATGCGGGCCGCCTGGCTCGAGGCCGAGCGACTCGGCGTCGAGTCGCTGTGGACGTGGGACCACTTCTTCCCGCTGAGCGGCGACCCGGACGGCAAGCACTTCGAGTGCTGGACCGTGCTGGCCGCGCTCGCGGAGGCAACGGAGCGCGCGGAGATCGGCGCTCTCGTCACGTGCAACTCGTACCGCAACCCGAGCCTGCTGGCCGACATGGCCCGCACGGTCGACCACATCTGTGACGGGCGGCTGATCTTCGGCATCGGGTCGGGCTGGTTCGAACGCGATTACGACGAGTACGGCTACGAGTTCGGCACGGTCGGCAGCCGGTTACGTGACCTCGACCGCGACCTGCCGATCATGAAGGAGCGCTGGCAGAAGCTGAACCCGCCGCCGGTACGGCGCATCCCGATCTGCATCGGCGGCCGCGGCAAGAAGGTGACGTTGCGCATCACGGCCGAGCACGCGGACATCTGGCACGGCTTCGGCGACGTCGAGACGATGCAGGAGCTGAGCGGCGTCCTCGACGACTGGTGCGAGAAGGTCGGCCGGGACCCGGCCGAGATCGAGCGCAGCACGTCGATACGGCAGGAGAACGTCGACGACGTCGACGCGCTCGTCGAGGCCGGTATCACGCACCTCATCGTCTCGGCCGACGGGCCGGACTACGACCTCGGCCTGCTGAACGACGTGCTGGCCTGGCGCGAGAAGCTCTAGGCAGGCGGGCAGGCCGGCAGCACGGCGTCCCGCGTCATCTCGCGCCCGTCCTTGAAGACGACGTGCGCGCGGACGTTCCCGGCCGCGGGCCCGAGCGGCCGGACGGCCTCCCAGGGCGCAGCGGCCAGCTCGACGATCTCCCCGGGCAGCAGCAGCCTGGCCTGAGCGACGGAGCCCGGATCCACGGCGGCCAGGGCGATCTTGGCCGTCGCCGACGGGCACTCGCCGGCCACCTCGACCGCCAGCGCCAGCTCGGGGCCGCGGCGGCAGTCGGCGCTGGCGCAGCTCTCGAAGCCCGAGAGGCGGGAGCGGAGGTCCGTTCGCACCGCTGCGGAGGCCGCGTCGGAGCGCAGGTTCACGAGCTGGTTGGGGTCGACCAGCAGGTCGTAGAGCTCCTCTCCGCCCGTTACGTAGCGCACGTAGAGCCAGCGCGGGGTCCGGAGAGCCGAGTACTTCGTCTGGGCAGCCTCGTCCAGCGGCCCCTCGTGGAGGAGGTCGCGTCCCCAGAAGATGCCCGGGTCGGCAAGCAGCGGCCACAGCGGGCGCCCGTCCATCGGCAGGCCTGCGCGCGTGCGCGCCGCCGCGACGATCGTGGGCGCGAGATCGATGTTGGCCACCGGTTGTCGCAGCCGCAGCCCGGCCGGGATGCCCGGGCCGCGCATGACGAGCGGCACCCGCGTCGAGGGCTCGTACACCCTCTGCTTGCCGATCGGGATGCGGTGCTCCCCCTGCATGAAGCCGTTGTCCGACGTAAAGACGATGACGGTGCGTGACAGCTCGCCCTCCTTCTTGAGCGCCGCGACGATCCGGCCGACGGCTTCGTCCACCGCCAGGAGCGACTCGAGCCGCAACTGGTAGCGCTCGGTGATCGCGGCCACCTGCTGCTCGCTGAGGGGAGCGCGGTTGCGGATCGAGCCGGGCTTGTCCGACACGTCCTCCTCGTTGAACGACGGCGGCGTGGGCAGCGGCGAGGCGGCGAAGCGGCCGAGATGCCTGGGCGCCGGCAACGTCGTCAGCGCCGACCGGCCGGGCGTCGGCGGCCCGCCGATGTGAGGCGCAAGGAACGAGACCCAGAGGAAGAACGGGCGCTTCTCCCCCGCGCGGCGGCGCACGACCTCGACGGCCTTGTCAGCGTAGACGTCGGACTGGTACGACGCCGGGTTGCGCCCGTACTTCACGAGCTTCCCGTTCTCGTTCAGCGTGTAGCCGTAGAACTGGTACGCGGAGTTGTTGACGGCGCCGTGCCACTCCGTCCAGCCGGACGGGATCTCCCGCTTGTCCTGGTCGCCGTAGCCGTTGAGGTACTTGCCGACGAGGATCGTCTCGTAGCCTGCGCGCTCGAGCCACACCGGAAGCGTGTTACTGCTGTCCAGCGCGTAGTAGCCGCCGTAGGGCGGCTTGTTCGAGAGCACGCCGTGGTTGTGCGCGTACTGGCCGGTGAGGAAGGTGGCGCGCGACGGGCAGCAGAGCGCGAAGGAGGCGAAGCTGTTGTCGAACGACGTTCCCTGGGCGACCAGGTGCCGCTTGACGTTCTTCATGACGCGCAGCGACTCGACGGTCTGGTCGTCGGTCATGATCACGACGATGTTCGGGCGCTGCGGGGGCCCGGACGCTGCCGTCGGCGCGCCCACGGCACCTGCGGACAGGGCTCCCACGGCCAGTAGCACGGCCGCAATCGACAGTCGTGGCTTGAGCATCACAGGCAGGCAGGCAGGGTACGTCAGCGGTGAAGGCAGCACGGTAGCGCTTCGACGCGACTGAGGCGAGGTCCTGCCGCGCGGAAGCGCGATGATTGACGCGTGGGAGACGTGATGGTCGTCGAGAGCGGCGCCGAGCTGCGCGTCACGGGCGCCGGAGCCGACGCCGTCGTCTGCGTGAACGGCGGCGGCCGTGCGGAGGTCGCAGGCACGTGGAGCTCGACGGTCGAGTGGCTCGTCGAACGGCTGGCGCCGAGGTTTCCCGAGCTGCGCTTCGGCGAGGTCCGCTACCGCATCAAGTCCTGGCGGCGGCTCGATCTGTGCGTGGAAGACGGGCTGGCGGCGATCGCGGCGCTCGAGCCGCGGCGAACGCTGATGCTCGGCTTCTCCATGGGCGGCACGGTGTCCGTGCGGCTCGCTGCGCAGCCGTCGGTGGCGACTGTCGTCGGGCTGGCGCCGTGGCTGCCGGAGCAGCTCGATCTCTCGCCGCTCGAGGGCAAGCGGCTCGCCATCCTCCACGGCAGCCTGGACAGCCCATTGCCGGGCATCCCGGGCGTGACGGCGAGGAGCTCGAGACACGCGTACGAGCGAGCCGTCGCCAGGGGAATCGACGCGTCGTACACGGTCATCCGCGGCGGCCTCCACGGCGCGGCCGTCCGCGCTCCCGGCGGCCGCACGGTGCCGCTGCCGCGCGCCGGCGCGTGGCTGGCGGCGATCGCGAGCGAGCTGGAGCGGTTCCGGGTGACGTGAGTGGATGCCGATCGCCCCGTCTACACGATCGTCGAGAAGATCCTGCGGCCGCTCTTCACGGCTCGTCTACCGCATCCGAGATCACGGGCCGCGAGCACGTTCCCGAGACGGGACCGTGCGTGCTGGCCGCGAACCACGTCTCGGTGTTGGACGGCTTCTTCCTCGGCATCGCCGTCACCCGGCAGGTGCGGTTCATGGCGAAGTCGGAGCTGTACCGCGTTCCGGTCGTCAAGCAGATCCTCCACGCCGCTGGCGCGTTTCCCGTCGAGCGCGGCGCCGACGCGGGCCGGGCCGTGGCTGCTGGAGTGGCCCTGCTCGAACGTGGCGCGTGCATCGGTCTCTTCCCCGAAGGCACGTCGTTGCCCGACCAGAAGCGTGGGTACAAGCGCGGAGCGGCGCGCCTCGCCCTCGCCTCGGGCGCCCCGCTGATCCCGGTTGCACTCATCGGTACCGAGTTCACGCTCGAGCCGCGAACACACCGCATCTCGTTGCCCCGCGTGCGGATCGTCATCGGCAAGGCGATTCCCGTCGAGCAGCAGGAGCCGACGGAGCGGGCTGCGACTGCGCTCACGACACGGCTGCAGAGCGCGATCGAGGCGCTTCGGGACGGCGCCTCTTAGCGTCTTCTCAGCCGCGCCTGCGATCCTTTCCGCATGCCCACGCGACTGCTCGTGGTGGACGACGACCGCGCCGTGCGCGAGTCGCTCCGGCGTGCGCTCACGCTCGAGGGCTACGAGGTGGAGCTGGCCGAAGACGGCGCAGACGGGCTCGCCCACGTCGCGGGAGCAGAGCCCGACGCGATCGTGCTCGACGTCGCCATGCCGGTCGTCGACGGCATCGAGATGTGCCGACGCCTCCGGCACGAGGGCAGCGGCCTCCCCATCCTCATGCTGACGGCGCGCGAGTCGGTGACCGACCGCGTCGCCGGCCTCGATGCCGGCGCGGATGACTACCTCGTCAAGCCGTTCGCGCTCGAGGAGCTGCTCGCACGGCTCAGGGCGCTCTTGCGCCGCAGCGACAGCGCAGCACCGGGCGACGTGCTGGAGTTCGCCGACGTCACGCTCGACACCGGGACCCGTCAGGTGAGCCGCGGCGATCGCGCCATCGAGCTCACACGCACGGAGTTCAGCCTCCTGGAGCTCTTCCTCCGCAATCCCCGGCAGGTGCTCACGCGCTCCCTGATCTTCGAGCGCGTCTGGGGCTACGACTTCGGGCCGACGTCGAACTCGCTCGAGGTGTACGTCGGCTACCTGCGGCGGAAGACGGAGGCGGGTGGGGAACCGCGGCTGATCCACACGGTGCGCGGAGTCGGGTACGCCCTGCGCGAGCAATGACGCTGCGAGCCCGCCTGACGCTCTCCGCCGCGCTCGCGGTCGCAGCGGCGGTCATCATCGCGTCGATCGGCGTGTACTTCGTCGTCCGCAGTGAGCTGCGAGGCGAGGTCGACGAGTCGCTCGCGAGCGCGCCGGCGGTCATCGAGCGTAAGCCGTTCGAAGCCGGAGTTTCCGCGCATTCCGCCACCCGTGTTGGGAGAGCCCGGCGGCTACGTGCAGCTCGTCGCAGCCGACGGGAGCACGCTAAGGCAGCCAGGGTTCACGCTCGAGCTGCCGGTGGACGAGCGCACACTGGAGGTCGCCACCGGCGAACGCGGCGCGTACCTCGAGGACGCCACGGTCTCAGGGAGGGACGTCCGAATGATCGTCGTCCCGTTCGCCGACGGGCTCGCGCTGCAGATCGCACGCCCACTGGACGAGGTGAACGGCGTGCTCGATCGTCTGCGCTGGATCCTGCTCGCTATCGCCATCGGCGGCAGCGGCCTGGCTGCCCTGCTCGGCCTTGCCGTCGCGCAGTCCGCGCTCGTGCCCGACCCGCCGGCTGACCGAGGCCGCAGAGGACATCACCGCCACGCAGGATCTTCGCCGCCGGGTGGACACGGACCGCAAGGACGAGCTCGGGCGACTGGCGGTCGCCTTCAACACGATGCTGGCGGCTCTCGAGGACTCCGTCGAGGCGCAGCGCCGGCTCGTCTCCGACGCGTCGCACGAGCTGCGGACGCCGCTCACGAGCCTGCGCACGAACGTCGAGATCCTCGGCAAGGCCGAGTCGCTGCCCGACGACGAGCGCCGCCGGTTGCTCGACGACGTGGATGCCGAGCTGGACGAGCTCTCGCGGTTGATCGCCGACGTCGTCGACCTCGCCCGCGACGGCGAGCCGGAGCGCATCGAGGAGGACATCCGGCTCGACCAGCTCGTGGCGGACGCCGTCGAGCGAGCGCGCCGCAGGGCGCCGGAGGTCGTCTTCGAGACGGCCCTCGACGAGACCGTCGTCCACGGCTCGCGCGAGCGCCTGCACCGCGCCGTCTCCAACCTCCTCGACAACGCCGTCAAGTGGAGCCCGGACGGCGGCACGGTTGAGGTTCGCGTGGCGGACGCTGCCGTCTCGATCCGCGATCACGGGCCCGGCATCGCCGAAGAGGATCTGCCGAAGGTGTTCGATCGCTTCTATCGCGCTCCTGACGCCCGCGGCCTGCCCGGCTCCGGTCTCGGGCTCGCCATCGTGCGCCAGGTGGCCGAGTCGCACGGCGGAAGCGTCGGCGCGGCCCGAGCAGACGGAGGTGGCACGATCGTCCGCCTCCAGCTCACCGAGAGCTCTTAGCCAGCTTTCAGTGTCCTCTTAGGAACGCCTGGTTCGATGGGCACCGTGAACGACGAAAGGAGCCCGATGAACCTCAACCGACTCGCCACGAAGCGCACCCTCGTCGTGGGTGCAGTCGTGCTCGGCCGTCTGCGTCGGAGCCGGCGCCGCCATCGCGGCCGCGACAGACGTCTTCGATCCCAAGGAGGAGCAGGAGGCCTTCCAGGCGGCAGTCGCCGAGAAGCTCGGTGTGACGACGACGGAGCTCCAGAACGCCTACAAGGCCGCCGCCCTGGAGCAGGTCGATGCCGCCGTCGCCGCCGGCAGGCTCACCGAGGAACAGGCCGCCGCGATCCGCGAGCGGATCGAGGCGGGCGACTTCCTGGGCCCGCACTTCGGCTTCGGCTTCAAGCACCACCTGGAAGGCGGCCTGGGCCTCGAAGGCGCAGCCGACTACCTCGGACTGACCGAGGCCGAGCTCCACGAGCGGCTACGCGATGGCCAGACGCTGGCCGAGATCGCGAGGGCCGAGGGCAAGTCCGTCGACGGTCTCGAGCAAGCGCTGGTCGCCTCCGGGAAGGCAAGGCTCGACCAGGCGGTCGAGGCCGGCCGGATCACCGCTTCTCAGCGCGACGAGCTGCTGGAGCGGCTCGAAGCGAAGATCGACGCCCTCGTCAACGGAGAGCCCCTGCTGGAGAAGCGCGGGCCTGGCTTCGGACACAGGTTCGGCGGCCCCATGGACAGCTCGTTCGTCCCGCTCGCTCCGCCGGACGCGTAGTACGCACCACCCTCCCCGAGCGCTCGAGGGGGCCGCGACGGCCCCCTCGGCGTCGTTCCTAGAGGCGGACGACGAACCAGCCGTCGACGTTGTCGCAGAGCACCTGGCGCGGCCGCTCGTGCGCGTACGTGTAGACGGGCAGCTTGTTCCGCGTCACCTGGAGCTTGCCGTTCGGCCTGCGGATCGTGCCGAATGTGCCGCTCAGGCCGGCGATCTTCTTGGGTCACCGCTGCGGCGGACCTCACGATCAGCGGCGGCCAGGCCTTCGCGCAGGAGCCGACGCAGCGCACTTTGCCGCCGGCCTTCTTCTCGACCTGCCAGTAGTAGAGCACCTGCTTGTCGGTGCGAGAGAGCACCTTGCCGAACGTCGGGTCGACGAACGAGGACACCGGTGCCTTTGGCTTCGCCGCCCCCGCTGACGCGACGAGCACGAGCCCGACGACGGCGATCGCGATGCATATGCGAGTCATGCGGACAGTGATAGCCGACCCGCGCGGCACGCAGCTCCTCCGCGAGGGGATTTCAGGAAGTGTTCAGACCTGCTCCTGCGGCGCGGGCGGGAGCTCGAACCAGAAGACGGACCCGTGGCCGACCGTGGTGTCGAAGCCCATGCGGCCGCCGTGTGCCTCCACGATCTCCCGCGACACGGCGAGCCCGAGCCCCATGCCGCCGATCCCGCCCACGCCGGCTTCGCCGCGGAAGAACTTCGTGAAGATGCGCGATCGCGCAGCCTCCGGGATGCCCATGCCCTGGTCACGCACGCTGACGCGCACCTTGCCGAGGCGCATTCCTGCCTCCACCTCCACCCGGCCGCCGTCGGGCGAGTACTTGATCGCGTTGCCGAGCAGGTTGGCGATCACCTGAGCGATGCGGCCGCGGTCGGCGCTCACCTCGAGCGCGCCGCTTCCCGGCTCGTGCTCGACCGTGTGCCGCTCGCTGCGATGGCTGAAAGAGCGGACCTGCTCTTCCAGCAGCGTCCCGAGGTCAAACGTCTCCACCTCCAGCTCGAGACGGCCTTCCTCGATGCGCTTGACGTCGACGAGCTCGCTGACGAGGCTCTCGAGCCGGCGCGCCTCGTCGGAGATGATCACGAGGTACTTCTGCCTCGTCTCGTCGTCGACGGGACGCGTCTGCAGCAGCGACGCGTAGCCGAGGACGCACGCCAGCGGTGTGCGCACCTCGTGGGAGATGACGCTGATCAGCTCGGAACGCAGCCGCTCCGACTCCCGGAGCTGACGGTTCTGGTCTTCGAGCTCCTGCTTGCTGCGCTCGAGCGAGGCGGCCATCTCGTTGAAGGCCGTGGACAGGTCGTACACCTCCGCCGGGCCTCGTTCCGAAAGACGCACAGAGAGGTCACCTGCGGCAACGTGTTTCGCCGCCTCCGACACGCGACGCACCGGATGGGCGACGGCGCGCGAGAGCTCGACGCCGAACAGCAGGACGAGCAGCACCGACACTCCGAGCGCGGCGAGGCCGACGAGGATGGCCCGGTTCGCCTGATTGGTCGCCGACGAGACCCGCGCGGACGCGAGATCGTTCTCTGTGGTCAGCACCTGCGTCACCTGCCGTCGGAGCGCCTCGAGTCGTCGACGCCCTTCGGCGACGGCGTCGTCCGAGCGCGCCGCGGCCGGGCTGAACTCGGCGATGCCGACGATCGGCACGGCGTAGTCCTCCTGGTACTGGCGGACGGCCCCGACGAGCTGCCGGGCGCGCCGCTCCTGTCCCTCGCTGCCGGCCGCGGCCCGCGTGAGCGCGGTCATCGACGCGGGGAGATCCTCGCGGGCGTTCTTGCCACGCGCGCAGGAACCTCCGGTCGCCGGTGTTGACGAAGCCGCGCAGTGCGGAATCGAGCTGGAGGAGATCCTGCTCGAGCACGAGCGTCGCGGAGGTGACGTCCTTCGAGCGGTTCGCCGCCGTGGTCGTGTCCCGGAGATTGGAGAGGGTGATGACGAGGATGGCGAACGCTGCCGCCACCAGCACGGCGAGCAGCGCGCTCGCGAGCGCGATCCTCGCCACGAGCGGGATGCGTACTCCGAAGGCGCGGAGCACGGGCAGACGCCGGACGCGACCAAGCGGGCCTGGGTGCGACTGCTCGACCTGCACGTCCGCCATCGGGCTCATCGCCTCACAAGAGGTCTCGCACGGCCGTCGTCAGCTCGTGAAGGTCGAACGGCTTGGCGAGGAAGCGATTGGCTCCGGCGGCCTCCGCATCGTGTGCGTCGATCTCGCTGAAGGCGGTCATGACGAGGACGGGCGTGTCCTTGAGACTTGGGTCGGAGCGAATCACGCGCACGACGTCGAGGCCCGAGAGGCCGGGCAGCATGACGTCGAGCAGCACGACGTCCGGTCGCAGCTTTCGCGCGAGGTCCACCGCCTCTTCGCCGCTGACGGCGCCCGCGACTTCGAACTCGTCTGCCAGCGCCGTGCAGAGGAACTCGCGCAGCGCGCTGTCGTCTTCTACGACGAGAACTGTCACGCGCCCGCTGTCGGGTTCTTGCTCGGTCGCTGCGGTATCCACGTCCGCCACGACCTCAGCCTAGACTGTCAGCCGAAACAGCAGCAGCTGACGTGCCGGCCTCCCTCCGAGGAACGTGACGGTCAACGTGCCACCGACGTTGTTGTAGAGCCCGGTACCCCCGATCACCGGCACCATGTAGAAGAGCAGGTTGTGCACTGCGCCCATCGCCACTAGTCGTCCTTCCGGCAAGTAGAACGTCATGTTGCACGAGCGTGAGCCTGCGCCGAGGACTCCGCCTCTCCCGAGATGGGTGCAGAGCACCTCCTGGTGGCCAAGTGCTCTCGTCGTGATCCGCCGGTTGAAGAGGAGCTGGGTGACTATGAGCTGGTCGCCCGCGCTCGTGCCCGGGACGCCGTGATCGACGACGGTCCGCGAGACCTCGCGGTTCGTGATGCGGATGACACCGGGCTTGGTCAGCTCAGAGCCCCCGACCACGCCGGAGGCAGGCACTGCCCCGACAAGCAGCAGCACAGGGACGATCCAGCGCAGTCGCGGCATGACCATTCGTGCCTTCGCGCCGCATATCGGCATTCCTCCAACGGCCACATCCCTCGTATGGGGTATTCGCGTCGCGCTGTCAGGCACCGATGGCAGAGAGAGGAGAACCACGAGGGGGTGAAGGATGATCAGGCTTCTGATCTGCGATGACTCCGACGAGGCCCGCCGGCTCGTGCGGGCAGTGCTCGCCGACCACCCCGAGATCGAGATCGTCGCCGAGGCGACCAACGGCAAGGAGGCCGTCGCGCTCGCCGCCGAGCACGAGCCCGACGCCGTGCTCATGGACATCGGCATGCCGGAGCTGGACGGCATCGAGGCGACGCGGCAGATTCGCGCAGCCCGCCCGGAGACCCGCGTCATCGCGTTCACCGGGTTCGAGGACGAGGACTCGGTCCAGAGCATGCTCCAGGCCGGCGCCACATCACTCGTCGTCAAGGGTGCGCCACTCTGGGAGCTGGAGCGCGCAGTCCAGGGTGCCAGCCAGCCCCTGCTTCGCCTTGCCCACACCCTCGCCCGCACGCTGAGCGAGCAGAGCGCGCTCGGGTTCCTCGCCCGCGAGACGAGCGAGCTGACGGGCGCGTCGCTCGCGGGCGTCTATCTCGCCGTCGAGCCGGAGCTCGTGCCGGCAGGCTTCGGCGGTCCCGGTGCGGACCAGGCGCCGGAGGCCTGGCCTCGCGGGGCGCCGCGCGTCGTCCGCCGAGCGTTCGGAGATGCTCGCCCGGTGGCGGCAGGCGGCCGCGAGCTGGTCGAGCTCTACCGGACGTACGGCGTCCCCTGTGGCGCCGCCACCGCCGTGCCGCTGCTCGCCGACGGCGAGCGCCTCGGCGTGCTGCTGATCGTGATGCCGGCGAACGTCCAGTTCGAGCTCGACAGCGACCTCGTGGGAGCACTCGCCGACATCGCCGCGGGTGACCTCTCGAGCAGGCGCAAGCTCGCACACAGCCAGGCAGAAGCGCGCCGTGACCCGCTGACGCTCCTCCGCAACCGCCGCGCATTCGACGAGCATCTCGAGTCGATCCTCGAGCAGGCGACGACGAGGGAGGCCCCGGTGACGCTCGTGCTCGTCGACCTCGACGAGTTCAGGGAAATCAACAACGGTGAAGGCGGCCACTCGGCCGGCGACCAGGCCCTCATCTCCGTGGCCCGCCTGCTCGAGGCGCGGGCACGCACCGGCGAGGAGGTGTTCAGGATCGGCGGTGACGAGTTCGCCGTCGTCGTGCGCGGTGACGCGGAGGCCGGCTTCAAGGCCGCAGACCGTTTCCGCCAGGCTCTCATCGACTATCAGGGGCCGACGACGCTGCCGGCGCTGTCTGCCGGCGTCGCGTCCTATCCGGAGCACGGAGCCGACAAAGACGCGCTGCTCAAGCATGCCGACGAAGCGCTGTTTGCGGCGAAGCACGCCGGGCGCAACCAGGTGGCCGTCTACAAGACGACCGACGTGATCGCGGTGGCGGACACCACAGAAGGCGCGCGACCCGAGCTGAGTCTCGCGCCGACCGCAGAAGCCGCTCCGATTCTGCTGCCGGCCCGCGACGGCATTCGCATCCTCGTCGTCGACGACCAGCCGACTCTTCGCATGCTGCTGCGGACGACGTTCGAGATCATCGACGTGCAGGTGGACGAAGCCGGCAGCGCAGCCGAGGCAATGGAGCGGCTGGCTGAGCGCACGCCCGACGTGATCGTGCTCGACGTCGCCCTGCCCGACGTCGACGGGCTCTCGCTCTGCCGCCGCCTGCGGTCGCAGCCTGCGACGGCCGAGGTGCCGATCGTCCTCCTCACCGGCTCCTCGGAGGCGAGCGACGAGGAGGGCCGCGCCGCGGGGGCAGACGCCTTCGTCCACAAGCCGTTCAGCCCGCTGGAGCTGCTCGAGATCATCGAGCAGGTGGCGGGAGGGTTGCCGCAGGGGCCCTTCCGGCGGAAGACGGACGAGCGGCCGGAGGAGCAGCTGCTGCTGTACGCGCAGGACCTGCGCCGGCTACTGGAGCTCGAGCGCAGCCAGCGGCTGCTCATCCAGTCGGCCTACGAAGAGACGGTCTCGGCCCTCGCCATCGCGCTCGAGTCGAAGGACTTCGGGACCGGACATGCACTGCCGGCGAGTGACGAAGTACGCAGCCCAGCTCGCCCAGGCGATCGATCCGACGCTGCTCGTCGATCCAGGCGTGAAGTACGGATTCTGGCTGCACGACATCGGCAAGCTCGCGATCGCCGACGCCGTGCTCAAGAAGGCCGGGCCGTACAGCGACGCCGAGCGCCGCATGATGCAGACGCACACGATCATCGGCGAGCAGATGCTCGGCGGCGTGTCGCTGCTCCAGGGCGAAGGGCTGAAGATCATCCGTTCCCACCACGAGCGGTGGGACGGCACGGGCTATCCCGACCACCTGCAGGGAGAGGAGATCCCCAGGTGCGCCCGCATCTTCGCCGTCGCCGACACGCTCGATGCGATGACGTCCGATCGGCCGCATCGGAAGGCGGGGACGTGGACAGCGGCGGTTCAGGAGATCGTCGAGGAGGCCGGCAAGCAGTTCGATCCGACCGTGGTCGACGCTTTCCAGGCGCTGCGAGCCGCAGCTCAGGCGCACGTTCTTCGAGCTCGCAGCGGCCTAGCCGGCTAGCGGAAGCGGAAGCTCTTCGCGCTGCGCTCGAACGTCGCGCGATAGCCCTTCGCGAGGCGCGGCAGCGTCGTGTACGTGAGCACGGTCGCGCCCCCGGTGCCCATCAGGGCGTACTGCGTGATCGCCGCGTCCAGCCGCTTCCCGCCGATCGATGAAGCGGGCCCGGTACTCGAGACGGACGGCTTTGCCCGCGGGGAGCTTGACGTTGCGCCACCAGATCGGCTGGACGACGAAGCTCGTCGCATTCAGCTGCTTCAGCGCCTGCTGCCTCCAGAGGGGCAGCGGCAGCGACGTGCGCTCGCGAACGATGTTGAGGTTCGTCGCGAAGCCGGTCTGCAGCGAGGACTTCGCGAGGTCGAACGCGATCAGCTTCACGGCGATGTTCGTGCTCGCCCGCCGCCAGCAGATTGTCGATGAGCGCGGCGAGCTCGGGGTCGTCTCCGGCCAGGCGCCGGACTTCCTTGACGAGGCGCGCGCGGTCCTTCTCGTCGGCCCAGCTCGAGGGCAGGTCGACAGAGAAGCCATCCCCCTGGTGACGAACCCAAGACGAGCCCGACTGGGCTCCGGCCGGCACGGCGAGGACCGCGAGGGCCGCAACGGTCAGGAGGAACGTGCGCACGCCGTCTGTATCGACCGACGGCGCTCCCTTCGTTAGGGTCGGCGCGTGCGGCTCCTCGCATCCGCCGTCGGCAGCGCCGCCGTCCTGGCGCTCGCGGGCAGCGCGACTCCCGCGACGTCCCCGTTCGCGTACGGCGTGGCGGCCGGCGAGGTCACGTCGACGAGCGCGCTGCTCTGGACGCGGGCGCCAGGGGCCGGGAAGGTCAGCCTGGAGCTCGCGGAGAGCGTCAAGCACATCGTCGGGCTCGGCGTCGTAGCCTCAGCAACCGCCCGTCAGGCGAACGACCTGACAGTGGCCGTACCGGTCAAGGGCCTGCAGCCGAACACCGCCTACCTGTACCGCTTCCGCCAGGGAGGCGCCTCGAGCCAACTGGGGAGCTTCCGCACGGCGCCGGCGCGCACGGCGAGACGCACCGTGCGCTTTGCGATCATCCGGAGATGCCGACGCAACGCCCGGTACGAACGGCGAGCCGGCGTACAACGGCTTCCAGGTCTACGGGCGCATGGCCGCCGAGCGCAACGACTTCAACATCAACCTCGGCGACACGATCTATTCCGACAGCGAGGTGGCGGGCGTCAAGCCGGCACTGACCAGGCAGGCGAAATGGGCCAAGTACCGCCAGAACCTCGCGCTCGCGCCGCTACGGACACTGCGTGCCTCGGCCGGCACGTACAGCCACTGGGACGACCACGAGTTCGTCAACGACTTCAGCCGCGCGGAGCACGGGAACGCGCTCTATGCGGCGGGCGCGAAGGCGTTCACGGACTACTCACCCGTCCGCACCGGTGCCGACGGCCTCTACCGGACGTTCCGCTGGGGCAGGCACCTCGAGCTGTTCTTCCTGGATGAGCGCTCGTTCCGCTCGGCGAAGGCGTCGGCAGGCGGGACGTGCAACGTGGCCGGCGCGCCCGACCTCGCACCCACGGCGCCGGCGGCCGTGCGACAAGCCTTCACGCTGCTCGTGCCCTCGCTGGCGCAGCCCGTGCCCCAGGCCTGCATCGACCGGATCGCCGATCCCTCGCGCACGATGCTCGGCACGCGCCAGCTCACCCGCTTCCTGCGTGACGTGCGGCGATCGACCGCGACCTTCAAGGTCATCGTCAACGAGACGCCGCTCATGCAGCTCTTCGCGCTGCCCTACGACCGCTGGGATGGCTACGCGCCGGAGCGGCAGCGGGTCGTCGAGGCGCTGCGCGGCGTGAAGAACGTCGTCGTGTTGACGACGGACACACATGCGAACCTCGTCGGCGACGTCCGGCTGCAGACGTTCACGCCCAACGGGCCGGTGCCGAGCGGCGTCACCGAGGTCATCACCGGCCCGGTGGCGACGAACACGTACGCGAAGGAGGTCGACGAGGCCCTGGGCCGCGAGGGCATCGGCGAGCTGATCGGAGCCGTGTTCTTCAAGCCGGAACCGCCGGTCGGGTCTCGGCCTCCGCTGCGTCTCCCTCGACACCTACAGCTATGCGCAGGTGACGGTGGCCGCTTCGCGCCTCACGGTGCGTTTGAAGGATCTGAACGGGAAGCCGGTGCGCGACGTCCTCGGCGCGCCCTGCGCCCCGGTCGTCATCCCGAAGAAGTAGGTGGACATGCACGACGCGGACGTTCAGCTACGCAATCTGACGTACGGCCTCTTTGCCGACCTTGGACGGGGGCCAACCGCGGCGGAGGTCGCGGGCGCTGCCGCATCGAGCGTCGACGACGTGCTCGCCGGCTGGACGCGCTTGCATGACGCGCACGCACTCGTGCTCAACGAAGCCGGATCGGAGATCCGAATGGCAAATCCGTTCTCGGCCGTCCCTACGGCGTACCGGGTCGTCGCCAACGGGCGTTCGTGGTACGCCAACTGCGCGTGGGACGCGTTCGGGGTATGTGCCGCCCTTCAATGCGACGGCCGCATCGAGACGTCATGTCCCGATTGCGGCGACCCCATCGGCGTTTCGGTCGAAGACCAGCGGCCGGACGACGAGACGCTGCTCTTTCACTGCCTCGTGCCCGCGTCCGAATGGTGGGAGGACATCGTCTATACCTGAAGCACGATGAATCTCTTCCGGTCGGAGGAACACGTTGCTCGATGGCTCGGCGGACGCCGGCCGGGGGCGACCATTTCCGTCGCTCAGCTCAGCGAGCTGGCCCATGCGTGGTGGGGTGACCGCCTGTCTCCGAACTGGCGCCCGCGGACGCGCGAGGAGAGCATGGCGATCCTCGAGCGACTAGGGCTCGCCGGCGACTTCTGGCGCCTGCCGTGATCTTTCGCGCCCTCTTCGTCGCCTACGCCGCCATCTTGGTCGGGGCGCCGTCGACCAACGGCGGGCCGCTTTCACCAGTCACGACGAAGATGGTCACGGTCAACGCTTCCGGACGATCCTTCCCGGCTCGTCTCTCCTATCCCACGCTAGGAGGGCACTACCCTGCTGTTGCGTTCGCGCACGGCTACATGAACCGGTCGTCGTGGTATGTCGGGACGCTCCGCTCGATCGCCGCGTCCGGTTACGCCGTGATCGCCCCCGACAGCGAGACCGGACGGTTTCCGAGCCACGCGCGGCTCGCGGACGACCTCAATGGCTCCTTGCGCTGGCTCGGTACGCAGAGTGCGAGCGGAACCTCTGCCGTGCCGCGCGGCAAGGTCGATTCGACACGATCCGCTGTAGCGGGGCACTCCATGGGCGGCGGCGTTGCGCTGCTCGCAGGTACGCGCAGCCGATCAGTCGACACCGTGGTGACGCTCGCAGCGGCCGAGACCACGCCGCGGGCATCGGTCGCCGTCCGTCACTTGCGCGTGCCGTCGCTCTTCGTGGTGGGCTCGGACGACCGGATCGTTCCAGCCGCGAGCACCGCCGTCATGTTCCGCCGTGCGCCGTCACCGACGCTCCTTGCAACGATCACGGGCGGCTCGCACTGCGGCTTCATGGAGATCGTCCCGACCGGGTGCGACGCCGGGTGGATCTCCTACGAACGGCAACTCCAGCTCACCAGGGAGCAAGTACGGCGCTGGCTCGCCCGGCATCTCCGGAGAACGAAGGCGGCGCGCGTCACCGGAGTGCCCGGTGTTCGCTACGTCGGCGGATAGAAAGGCCCTACAAATGCCAAGTCCTGCGAACCCGAAGGCCCACAGGACTTGACGGGGAGACTCTTTCGCATCTCGGCGTCCCCGTCAAGAGGGTCTTCGCACGAACTTCTCGCAATTTGCGGAAAATCCGGCTCCTCAGTCGAAAGTGAAGCGTGTGACGGATCGCGGGAAGTCCTGTCCCCAGGCGTACGCGGCCTGCGCGGGCGAAATCGGTACCAGCCTTCGTTGGCAGAGCCCGGCGGTTCCGGCCGGTAGTCGTACTTCGCCGCGTAGAGATCGGCCGCAGCGTCGTCGAGGACGCCATCCTCCACGTCGCCTTCGAGAATCACCAGCTCCTCGCCGCTGGCGACGTGCAGCACAGCGCGCGGGTCGCGGGCGAAGTTGCGCGCCTTGATCGACTCAGGCGACGTGCTGAACAGGACGACGCCGTCGAGCCAGAGGCCCCAGACGGGCATCACATGCGGCGCGCCGTCGGCCTTCGTGGTCGCCAGCCAGTAGTTTCGCGCCGCCTCGAGACGCTCCCTCGCCCACTCCCAGGAGACCATGCCCGTGGGCGACTTGGGAACGCCATACGCCCTGCGGAAAGTGCGCCGGCCGCTGCGCACGAGGCTCGTCCACGCAGCCGATGATGGCAGGCGTTACGCTGAGGCGTGGCTGACGAAGGCCCAGCCGAGCGAGTAACCGGCATCGGCGGAGTGTTCTTTCGTGCCAAGGACCCGGCGGCGCTGGGCGCGTGGTACGCGGAGCACCTCGGAGTTCCCGTCACGGAGGGCGGCCACGCCATCATCCCGGAGAGCCGTAACACCGTGTGGTCGCCGTTCACGGCGGATACGGACTACTGGCCGCGCGAGAAGGAGCACATGGTCAACTACACCGTCTCCGACCTCGATGCGATGCTCGCCCAGCTGCGGGCGGCCGGCGTGGACGTCGACGACAAGGTCGAGGACCACGAGTACGGGCGCTTCGGCTGGCTGACCGACCCCGAGGGCAACCGCATCGAGCTCTGGCAGCCGCTCGACCCGAGCTAGCCGGCTTCGCGTCCTCCGGTGATGTAGTCGGTCAGGTACTTGATCTCGAAGGCCTGCTCCTTGGCCCGGAACTTCACGAGGTCGCCGATCGAGACCACTCCCACCACTGCGCCGTCGTCCACGACCGGCAGGTGGCGGATGCGGCGGTCGGTCATCATCGCCATGCACTCGTCGATCAACGTCTCGGGCGTCGCCACGACGAGCGGCGAGGACATGATCTCGCGCACGGCCGTCTCCTTGTCCGTGCGGCCCTGGAGCGTCACCCGCCGGAGATAGTCGCGCTCGGTGATGATGCCGACGATCTCTCCGTCCTCGGTGACGAGCAGCGAGCCGACGTTCGCGTCGACCATCTTCGTGATCGCCTCGAACACGGTCGCCCCGCCGTCGATCTGCAATACGTCGCCGCTCTTCTCCTCGAGGATCGCGGACAGCAGTTGGTGCATCACGACCTCCTCCGCCGATTAGCTGTACGTAGCGTGCAACACAAGCACACTCCGATGCAACCGTTCGAGCCAGATATCAGCAAATGGCAGGCCTGGCGGCCCGACGAGGTCGCTCACAGGCTCGCAGGAGTCGGGGCGCCCTGGTACGTCGCAGCCGGCTGGGCGATCGACCTCTTC
Source organism: uncultured Actinomycetes bacterium (assembly GCA_963821415.1). GTDB lineage: Bacteria > Actinomycetota > Thermoleophilia > Gaiellales > Gaiellaceae > PALSA-612. Next base: position 34,509 of record CAWGEE010000048.1, read on the forward strand.
CTCGGCGGCAGCTATCGCGAGCACGAGGACCTGGAGATCGCCGTCCCGCAAGACCGGTTCCACGAGGTCGTCGAAGCCCTGGCCGGGTTCGAGCTCTTCGTAGTCGGTACGCCGAGGCAGGGTCTCGTCTCGCCACTCGAACAGGCGAGGCATGCGCTCGAAGCAACTCACCAGACGTGGGTGCGCGAGCCCGAGACGGGTCTGTGGCGTCTCGACATCATGCGTGAGCCTTCCGACGGCGACACGTGGATCTGCCGGCGCGACGAGCGCATCCGCCTGCCGTACGACCAGGTGATCGAGCGGACCGCCGACGGCATCCCCTACGGACGGCCGGAGGTCGTCCTGCTCTACAAGGCCAAGCACGCGCGAGAGAAGGACGACGCCGACTTCGCCGCCGCCCTACCGCGGCTGGAGCCGGAACGGCGGCGCTGGCTCGCGGACGCCCTCGAGCTCGTCCACCCCGGCCACCGCTGGCTCGCACAGCTCGCTCAGAAGGCGCCCGCGTAGGCGTTGAGCGCAGGCTGGCCGCCGAGATGCGCGTACAGCACACTCGACCCGGGCTCGATGCGACCTGACGTGACGAGGTCGATGAGCGCGGCCATCGACTTCCCCTCGTAGACCGGATCGGTGAGCATCCCTTCGAGCCGCGCGCAGAGGCGGATCGCGTCGATCGTCTTCTCGTCGGGAATCCCGTACGTGCCGGCATGCCACCCGTCGAGCAAGACGACCTCGTCGTCGCGCAGCGGGCGCCCGAGCCCGATTGCGTCAGCGGTGCTGCGCGCGATCCGTGCGATCTGGTCCCACGTCTGCTCGACGGTGGCCGAGCCGTCCACCCCGAGCACCGCACGCGGGCGCTCCTGCAACGCGAAACCGGCGATCATGCCGGCCTGCGTCGAGCCGGTGACCGAGCAGACGACGATCGTGTCGAAGAAGACACCGGTCTCCCGCTCCTGTCCTGCGACCTCCTGCGCCCAGCGCGCGAAGCCGAGCCCGCCCAGCGGATGGTCGGAGGCACCGGCCGGAATGGCGTACGGCTTTCCTCCCGCCTCCTCGACCGACTGCAGCGCCTCCTCCCAGCTGCGGCGAATGCCGATGTCGAAGCCGGCCGGATCGAGCCGTACCTCGGCCCCCATGATCCGCGAGAGCAGGATGTTGCCGACCGTCTCGTAGCCGGGGTCGTCCCAGTCGACCCAATGCTCCTGCACCAGCACACACTGGAGGCCGAGCCGGGCCGCGACCGCCGCCACCTGCCGCGTGTGATTCGACTGGACGCCACCGATCGAGACGAGCGTGTCGCAGCCTTGCGCGAGCGCGTCCGCCGCCAGGTACTCGAGCTTGCGGACCTTGTTGCCACCGTACGCGAGGCCGGAGTTGCAGTCCTCGCGCTTGGCCCAGATGTCCACGCTCCCGCCCAGGTGCTCGCTCAGCCGTTCGAGCCGGTGGACGGGCGACGGCCCGAACAGCAACGGCACGCGTTCGAAGCTGTCCAGCCCGGCCATCGCGACGCGAACCTTAGCCCGGCACTTCTGCGAGCTCGTCGATGCTCGGCGCGTTTCGGATTGCCGGGCTGAACGTCGCCCACAGGGCAAGAATGAGCGCGAGGACGACGCACAGGCCGATGGCGGCTCGGGCCGACACCTCGGTGATGAGCACGCCCGTGATGAGCGGGCCGATCGGCGAGATGACGATCGCGAACGTCGTCCAAGCCGACTCCGCTCGGCCGAGCAGCCGGTCAGGCGTCATCGCGATCCGGTACCCGTGGACGACCGAGTCGGTGGACGGGATGACGAGCGCCGTCGGCAACAGGCACACGGCGAGCACGTAGACGCTCGGCCACACGAGAAACGCTGCACAACCCACCCACGTCCAGAGCTCGAGCACGAACACGGCCCGGACGGGTAACGCCCGCCGGATGTAGGGCGAGAGGAGCGTCCCGGGCAGGATGCCCGCGAAGAACACGGCCACGAGCAGTCCCACCTCTCCTCCCGAGAGACCCTGGTCGGTGCCGATGACGACGATCGCGAAGAGGATGCTCGGGCCGACGAAGTTGAGCAGGCCGAAGATCAAAGCAACGGTTCGAAGGAATGGCTGGTGCCAGACGTACCGGACGCCTTCGAGCAGCTGTGCACGAAGCGATGAGGTATCGCGCTCGCGTTTCTGCTGGAACGAGGCTCGCATCATGAGCAGCGAGATCGCCGAGAAGGCATACGAGATGACGTCCACGACGAAGGGCAGTACCCGCGCGATCGTGAACAGGGCGCCGCCCAGCGGCGAGCCGGCGAGCTGCACGATCGCGTTTCGGCCGGTCTGGACAGCGAAGGCGTCCGGCAGCTGATGCGTCGGCACGACGGACCGCACCGAACCCGGATAGGCGGCCATGAAGAACGCCGTGCCGACGCCCTCGACGAATGCGATCACGGAGATCAGCCAGAACGCATCCGAGTCCAGCGCGACGACGACAACGAGGACGCTCACGGCGACGACGCGCACGGCGTCCGCACCGATCATCAGCCACTTCCGGTCCCAGCGGTCGGCCACGACCCCTGCCGGCAGCGCGAAGAGCGCGTGCGGGATCGTGCGCGCGAAGAGCACGAAGCCGGCCATGGCCGCCGAGCCCGTGAGCGCGAGCACGAGCAGCGGATAGGCGATCGACGTCAGCCGCGTACCGATGTTGGACAGCAGCTGCCCGGTCTGGAGCAGCATGAAGTCGCGGTTACGGCGCAGGGGAACCGCGTTCACGGGACGACGCTATCCGTTAGAACACCCGGGTGCCCGTTCCGCTGTCGACGCCTCTGTCTCAGCTGCTGGTCGCCTTCACGATCGAGTTCGACAACGAGCTCGACCACCGGCTGACCGAGGCCGAACTGGGTCACCGGCTCCCCATCTCGATGGTGATGTGGTCGAACTTCCTGCGGTTCGTCGGGGACGGCATCACGGTCGGCGAGCTGCCCGAGGCGTCGGGGATCCCGAAGTCGCGAACGCTCTCCACGCTGGGCGGCATGGAGCGGTGGCGCTACGTGTTCGTCAGCGCCAAGCCGACCGGTGCTGCCCCGAAGTCGAAGCGCGACGGCTGGGGCAGCGCTCGAGCGCTCAAGCCCGAGTGGTTCGTCCGCCCCACGCCCATCGGCGAGAAGGTGCAGGAGATCGCGCCGCCGTTGTTCGGCGAGATCGAGAAGCGGTGGGAACAGCGGTTCGGAGCGGCAACGGTCGACGAGCTCCGTCGGGCGCTCGCGCCGGTGATCGGAGGGCTCGACGTCGTGTTGCCCGAGTACCTACCGATCGTCGACGGCAGGAACGGGATGGTCGCCGAGATCGACGAGCGCGAGGGTGCGACGACCGCGCCTCACCTGTCCGCACTTCTCGCGCAGGTGCTCCTCGCGTACACGCTCGACTTCGAGCGCAGGTCGGAGCTGTCGTTGCCGCTGACCGCGAACTTCGTGCGCGTCCTCGGCAAGGCGGGTCTCGACGTCCGCGAGCTACCCGCGACCGCGGGCGTGTCCAGGGAAGCGACGACCATGGCGCTGAACTTCCTGAAGAAGACCGGCTACGTCTCGGTCGAGGCGAAGCTCGCTCGCCTGACGGCCAAGGGCCTGAAGGCGCAGGCGGCCGCTCCCGCGCTGCATGCGGACGTCGAACGAGGATGGAAGCCGCAACGGCTGCGCAAAGCCATGGCCGGAGTCCTCGATCAGCGCAGGCTGTCCGAAGGCTTGCACCCGTATCCGGACGGGTGGCGGGCGAGGAAGCGCTACGTCGAGCAGACGAACGCCGTCATCGACGACCCGACGGGGCGGCTGCCGCACTATCCGATGGTGCTCCACCGCGGCGGGTGGCCGGACGGCAGCTGAGCTCTAGCTTCTCAGCACGTAGGCCTCGATCGGCTCCGCCTTCCCCTTCACCCGCAGCTCGGGCATCCGCTCGACGAGCGTGCCGGGCGGCAGCCTGCGGACGGTCTCCGCGCCGAGCACGACCTCGCCCACCGGCGCTTCGGACTCCAGCCGGGAGGCGAGGTTGACCGTGTCACCCACGACGCCGTGCTTGCGGTGCCCGCGCGGCCCGCCCACGACGCCCGCCAGCACCTCGCCGCTGTTGACGCCGGCGCGGAAGCGCGGCCAGTCGGGATGATCGCGCGCCACCGCCGCAGCCGTCTCCTGGAGGGCTCTGGCAGAAGCCACCGCCACGGCCGCGTGATCGGGCAGGTCGCCGGCCTTGTTGAAGATCACCATCACCTCGTCACCGATGACCTGGTGGACCTCGCCGCCGGACTGCTCCATCAGCGGGATGATCCTGCCGAAGTACGCGTTCAGCATGGCCGTGACTTCCTCGGGCGAGTGGCGCTCGGCGAACGCCGTGAAACCGGCCAGGTCGGCGAAGAGGATGCTCACGTCCCGGGCGCCGGCCAGCGTCTCGTCGAGATAGAGCGCGCTGTACCGCTCCTCGTGCCACTCGCGGCGTGCGGCAAGCGCGATCGCGACGAACGCCAGCAGCATGAGCACGTGCCATTCCCACCACGAGACGTGCCAGTTGCGAGCCCAGGCGATGACGACCATCGCCTCCGCCAGGAGCGCGAGCGCGAACGTGACGGCGAAGACGAACGTCGCCCCGCGGCGGCGGTAGAGGCGGAAGTAGCCGAGCGGCGGCCAGGGCGAACAGAGCGATTCCGGCCACGGCGAGCGTGACCTGCCAGCCGTCGAGCTGCTCGGCGGCGATCGGCGAGTCGAGGGGCCACGTCTCGGTGAGCGAGACAGCGCCCCACAGCAGCAGCACGCCGACGAGGGCGACGACGAGCAGCTGTCGAGCGTCGCATCACGGCCATCGAACTGCGGTCGGCTCAGCTCGAGGGCGGACGCGGCCGCCAGCAACGCGGCGACGACGAGGCCGACCGGTGTCGCCAGCTCGAAGCCGGCGTTGGCGCCGAGCAGCACGTTCGGTGTCGCCAATGCGTGCAGCGCGAGGAAGCCGAAGCTGGCCATGAACGCGAGCGAGATCAGGAACAGCCTCGCGTCGCGACGCCGCCGGGCCGTTGCGCTGACGGCGTAGCCGAGCCCGAGCGTGACCAGGGCGGCGGCGAGCACGAGCCAGAAGTGCGCTACGTGGCTCTCCCAGCGGTAGTCGATGCCCGACGCGAGGAGGAAGAGCGCGAGCAGAGCGAGCGGCGCGAGCGCGAGCGCGACGCCGAACCAGATCAGCATGGTCCGCTCGTTGCTCGCTGTGGGCCGCTGCGGCAGAGCGGTCACACAGGTGTTGTAACAAGCAGAGCGAATTGGTGGCAGTGTCGACACGCGAGGCTGAAGCACGGGCAGAGAGTCGACGCGAGGCGGCTCCTGCTGCTGCAGTCGTCTTGCTCGTCATCGTCGTGCTCGCCGTCGTGAGCCGGGCGAAGGAGTGGGAGCTGCTCGGCCTGTCGTGGTGGATCTGGTTGCTCGTTGCCCTTCCCGTGCTCTTGCTGACGATCGACCTGGCGTTGACGTATCGCGGCAAGGGCATTGTTCGGTCGCGGAGGGCGGCCCTGTTCCTCCTCGGCCTGCTCGCGCTCGGCAACCTCACGGCGGTGGTGGTTCTCGTCGCCGGGCTCGTGACCGCGAACAGCGCTGATCTCAGCGGCGGTGAGCTGCTGTTCACCGGCTTCGCGATCTGGAGCGCCGACGTGATCGTGTTCGGGCTGTGGTTCTGGGAAGTCGACGCAGGCGGCCCTGTCGCTCGGCTGCACGCTCCGAGACCCGCGACGCGTGACTTCGAGTTTCCACAGGACGACAATCCGGGGCTCGCCGCGCGGGACTGGCGTCCGCAGGTCTGGGACTACCTGTACGTGTCGCTGACGAACTCGATCGCCTTCAGCCCTACGGACGCGATGCCGCTCTCCCTTCGCGCAAAGGCGCTGATGGGCTTCGAGTCGGCAATCTCCGCCGTCACCGTGCTGCTCATTGCCGCGCGCGCGGTCAACGTGCTCGGTTCGTAATCCGTTAGAACACCCGAGTGGCGATGACGGAGGGAGACGCGGCGGTCATCGACTGGTTGCTCGAAGGCGACCCGGCGATCCGCTGGCAGGTGATGCGCGACCTGCTCGACGAGCCGCCCGCGGTCTGGGAGGAAGAGCGGCGGCGCACAGTCGAGCAAGGCTGGGTCGCAGAGCTGCTCGCTCGCAGGGGTGCGGGCGGCGAGTGGCCGGCAGGTCGCTGGACGGCCTCGACCTGGACGCTGCTCCTGCTCGTCGCCCTCGGCGTGCCCGAACGTCACCCGGCGGCCCAGCCCGAGCTCGGCGCGCTCGTCGACCGGTTCATCCCCCCGGAGCAAGGAGGTGGACGGGGAGTACCTGCTCAAGCGCGTCGATCTCTGCCATCTCGGCTTCTGGCTGGGACTGTCCGCGTACTTCCTCGACCCGGACGATCCGCGACTCCTCCCGCTCGCCGAGGCGATCCTCAGCGCGCAGTTCGCCGACGGCGGCTGGAACTGCCACATGCGGAACCACCCGCACAGGACGCACAGCTCGTTCCACACGACGTTCAACGTGCTCGAGAACGTCCGTATCGCGGTCGACCAGGGAGCGGTGCCGGCGGCGACGTTCAGCGACGCTGAGGCACGAGCGGCCGAGTTCATGCTCGCCCATCGCCTCTACCGCTCCGATCACACGGGCGAGGTCATCTCCGAGCGGTTCACCCAGCTGACGTACCCGTGGCACTGGCACTACACCTTCCTCCGTGGCCTCGACTACCTCCGGCTGACGCCGGCGATCGACGACGAGCGCGTCGACGACGCGATCGAGCTCCTGTTGAGCGCACGCAAGCCGAACGGGCGCTGGCCGCTGCAGAAGCGGATACCCGGCACACTGCTCGTCGAGATGGAGAAACCGGGTCAGGAGAGCCGCTGGAACACGCTGCGCGCCCTCCGCGTTCTCCGCGCGCGCGGCGTATGAACCCGCCGGCAGCGGTCGTGGCAGCCGTCACCGCCGCCACGGGAGCCCAGCCGGTCTTCGTGGCGACACGTCGTCGCAGGGCACACGCACGCCGAGAAGTGGCTGGTCGAGCTCGACGACGGCCGCTCGGTGTTCGTGAAGGCGGCTACGGAGCCGAGCGCACGCCCTCAGGTCGAGCGGGAGGCAGCGATCCTGGAGTCGGTCGCGGCGCCGTACATGCCGTACGTCCACGGAGCGTCGACGGCCGACGGATGGGCCGTGCTCGTTCTGGAGGATCTGAGCCGCGCTCACTGGCCGCCGCCGTACGAGGATCGCGGGGAGGCGTTGCTCGAGTCCGTCAGGCAGGTAGCGGCGACCACGCCTCCGCCCGGGCTCGAGCGCCGGCCCGAGGGTCGTCCTTTCGGCACGTACTGGCAGCGGATAGCCGACGATCCCGAGCCGGTGCTGGCTCACGGGCTCTTCTCGGCGAAATGGCTGGAGGACGCCCAGCCGATCCTTCACGCGGCGGAGTCGTCAGCACGGCTCGCCGGAGACGACTTCCTCCACGACGACGTCTGGGCGGGGAACGTCTGCTACACGGAGCGCGGCGCAGTCCTCATCGACTGGGCGTCGGCGCAGGTGGGTGATCACCGCGTCGACCTCGCCTACGCGCTGCTATCGATTCGCGAGACCGGAGCAATGCCGCCGCCGGTCGAGTTCGCCGACGAGGCCGCCTACGCGGCACTGCTCGCCGGCAGCTGCGCGTTCCAGGCCGCCCAGCCCGTCGACGAGTCGATCAAGCATGCGTCCGTCCTCCGCGCCGGGTGGCTCCACGACCTCGAGTACGCGCTCGAGTGGGCGTGCGAGCTGCTGCAGCTCTCACCCCCGCGGAAAGAGTGAAGTGCTGATGAGCCGTCAGGGTCTACGACGTCGATCTGCGCCGCCGGTCGATTGAGCCAAGCGAAACGCCAAAGCCGGCGCGACAGCTTTCTGCTCTACGCGAGTGAGCGGAGAGGCACGCAGCGCGCATTGTCGTGCGCGGAGAGCAGTGCCAGGAGCTGCTCGAGGTCGGCGAGTCCCTCCTCTGCCGACGAGAGCGTGATGGAGCATGACGCCGGTCGGCCCGCACCGGGAGGCTGCCGCCAGCAGCCCGCCGACCTCCGAGCGACCGAGGCGCCGCCCCTTGCGGCGGGCCGACCAGTCGACGTGTACCTCGAGCTCCCGTAACCCGTCGAGTCCGAGCGCCTCCGCGCTCGAATCGCGGACGAGCACGCGGAACCCGAGCTCGACGAGGCAGCGTCCCGTCGTCTCCGTGCAGCGGTTCCAGGGAGGCGTGAAGATCGCCGCGGTCGAACCGAGGAGATTCCGCAACCGCTGCGCACCCGCGGCGATGTCGTGCCTCTGGGCGCGCTCCGAGCGTCCAGGTCCGAACTCGCACGGGCGGCCGTTGCGCTCGTGGTTCTCATGCGTATAGCCGTGCTGGTGAAACGCTAGTACCCCCTCTTCGTGCTCCCGGCGCGTCCTGAGCTTCTTCGCGAGCGCTCGGTCTACTGCCGCGGGGATGACGGCAACGTCCAGCGGGACGCCGTAGCTCGCGAACAGGTCGAGGACCGACAGGAGCCGGCCGGACGCCCAGCCCCCGTCGTCGTCGCGGAAGTAGAACGTGCGAGGCGTGGGCGCACTGTCCAGCTCCTGGCGGAGCGGATCGAGCCACGAGCCCTCACACAACGCTAGTCCGCTCCGCGAGGGCCGCCTCGGCGGCGCCGACCAGCTCCTCGACCCGGCCCACCCACGCGTGTTCGGCTCGATGGAAGGGATGCGACGCGCGGACGAGGATCGCGACGGCCAGGTGCCAGTCGAGCGCATCGGGGCGAGCGCCGTAAGCATCGACGAGCGACTCGAGAACCGCTCCGCCGGTGTCGAGACCGGCCTCGGTCGCCCCTGCCGTGTACTCGGCGACGTCGAGGGCCGGATCGGCCAGGCAGAGCGAGTCGAGGTCGAGGACGTGCATGGCTCCTCCGGCGCGAAGCAATTGGCCGGCGTGAAAGTCGCCGTGAGCCGGCACGAGCTGTCTCGGGCTCGGCGGCGCCGACCGCTCGAGGCGGCGGACCAGCGCCCTGACGCGGGGCGCGAGTGCGGGTACGACGGTCCCGATGAGGAGCGGCCTTGCGTCTCGCGGCGTCGAGCTGTGCCGCGGGAAGCGCGACTCCGACCGTGCGAAGCTGCAGTTGCTGCAGAGTGCGCAGCACGTCGCCTGCCTCGGGAGCGAGCTCCAAGCTCGAAGCTCGCGTGCCGTCGACGGCCGCCTGCACGGTCACCTGCCAGGTCGGCAGGACGGCTACGCACGCGGGCGTTGCGATGCCGCTCAGCTCCGACCCGGCTTTGAGCCCCGCCGCGGCCGCGGCGAATTGCCGCGCCGACCCGTAGATCTTCAGCACGTGCCGGTCCACGCGCAGCACCGCGCGACGCGAGGGCTTGTAGGACAGCAGCCGAGGTAGCCCGGCAAGCCAGTGCGGGACCTCGGCGAGCGCCGGGAGGCGTGCATCGAACGGGAGCCAGGTCAGAAGGGCGTCAGCGTCCGCGTCGTGGACGACCGGCGTCGCTGCTGGAGAGCGCCCGTTCACGCGGCGGGCGAGAGCAAGCGCCTGGGCGCGCCGGGCTTTGGCCGCGAGGTCGCGTCCGGCCACTGCGCGCGCGACGGCGTCCTCGCGCTCGCCGTCCACGCGCACCGCGTAGTGGACGAGCACCCGCTCGCCCGGCTTGTACGACACGCGCGCGATGCGGACGGAGTCGAGCCTCGCGGGTCGGCGCAGTGACCGCTCGAGGACCGGTGCCATCGCCTCGGGGTCGAGGAGCAAGCCCAGGCGAGGCAGCGCCGGATCGCGCGGGACTCTCACGCTGCGAGCACGTCCTCGGCCGTTCGCACCATGCCTCGCACTCGCTCTTCCCAGGACGGATCGGCACGCTGAAACGCGTGCGCGGACCGCGCGAGCACGACCGCCGCGAGGTGCCAGTCGAGATCCGGCGGGCATGCTCCGTAGCCGGCGAGCAGCGGCTTGCGGACAAGGCCAGCGCGTCCTCGTCCTCGTCGCGTCCGCGAACGACGTCCGCCAGGTACGTGGCCAGGTCGAGCGCGGGCGCCGCGAGGCATATGTCGTCGAAGTCGAGGACGACGGGCTCGCCGCCGTCGACGTCCACGAGCTGATCGGCGTCGAAGTCGCCGTGCGCCGGCACGAGCTCCGGCGCAGGCGGAGTCGCCTGCTTCAGCCGTCCGATGAGCCGAGAGACGCGCGGGGCGAGCTCCGGGAGCAGGTGCGCGGTGAGGGTGGCTTTCTCCACTGCAAGGGCGAGGACGAGCTCGGGGCTCATGCGGCGCAACGGCCTGATGTGTGCCGTCTGCAGGCGCCGCACGAGCTCGCCGGCGATCGCGGCCGCCGCCTCCGCTGTCGGCGTCGAGCCATCGACGTAGGACTGGGCCGTGAGGCGCAGGCCGGGGATGGATGTCTGCGCACGCGGGATTCGGAGCGGCGTCGCGGACGCGAGGCGAAGGCCCGTCACGCCTCGTTGGAACTGACGCTCACCGCCATACGCCTTGAGGACGTGGCGTCCGAGCCTGAGCACGATGCGAGTGCCCGGCTTGTAACTCTCCGGAACGATTGTCGGCTCGGTGTATGGCACAGGCACCTGCAGCCCCGCGAGCGCGAGCCGGCGTGCGAGACGGTGTGGTGGCGCGATCAGCGCCGGCAGCCGCGGATCGAGCGGCAGCCACGTCAGCAGCGCGTCCGCATCGGCGTCGTACACGAGAGGAGTGCGTGCGGGCGAGCGGCCGTCGACGTCGCGCGCGATCCGGAGGAGGTCCGGCCGACGGGCCCGCGCCGCGAGGTCGCGGCCCGGCTGCGCGAACGCAACCGCGTTCTCCGCCAGCCCGTCCACGGTGACCTCGTAGTGGACAACGGCGCGGACGCCGGGCTTGTACGCGATCCTCGCGACGCGGACCGCCTCGATCCGCGCCGGCCGTGCGAGCGATCGCTCGAGGAGCGGTGACATCGCATCCGGATCGAGAAGCAGGCCCAGACGAGGCAGGGCAGGGTCGTCGGGGAGGGCTCACGCCGCCAGCACCTCTTCCGCCGTCCGCACCGTGCCCTCGACCCGCTCCGGCCACGCCGGGGCGAGTCGGTGGAACGGATGCGGCGCCCGGATGAGAACGAGAGCAGCGAGATGCCACTCGAGCGAGGCCGGCCGGGACCCGTAGCCGGCGAGCAGCGGCTCGCAAACCGCGTCGATCGTCGCCAGGTCGCCGCCACGACCCCGCACGACGTCGGCGAGATACGAGGCGACGTCGACGGCCGGATGAGCGAGACACATGCCGTCGAAGTCGATGAGGACGAGCCGGCCGTCGACCCGAAGGAGCTGGTCGACGTGGAAGTCACCGTGCGTCGGAGCGAGCGGGCCGTCGCGGGGAGCGGTGGCGTGGAGCTCGGCGAGCAGGCGCCGCAGACGGTCGCCGAGCTCCGGGAGGATCGTCTCGACGAGCGACGTCCTCCGCCTCGCCGCGTCCAGAAGCTCGGACGATCCCATTCGCGGGAGCGGAGGAACCGTGGCTTCGTGCAGCGTCCGCGCGAGGGCTCCTGCTGCCTCGGCGACGTCCTGCGCGCTCTCCGGGAGGTCACCGTCGACGGCTGACTGCACGACCAGCCTGAGATCCGGGAAGGAAGCCTCGTAGGTAGAGGTCGGGATCGAGAGGAGCGCGGAGGACACGGTCAGTCCGTCGAGCGCCCGGCTGAACTGCGAATCCTTCCCGTAGCCCTTGAGCACGTGGCCGCCCATGCGCAGGACGACGCGCGCATCCGGCTTGTAGCCGAGCAGGCGGGGCTCGGCCGATCCGTCGGGGACATCGAGGCCGGCAGCACCGAGGCGCTGCGCGAGCGTCGCCGGCGACGCGATCAGGGCCGGGAGCGAAGAGTCGAACGGAAGCCAGCTGACCATCGCGTCGACCTCGTCGTCGTGCGTCACCGGGGCGAGCGCCGGAGATCGTCTCGCCACCTCCTCCGGCTGCTTCTCGGGCAGGCGGACGCCGTGCTCGCCGTTCGCGCTCGCCCGCACGACGGCATCGTGGCGCCGGCCGTCCACGACGCCGCGGAAGTGCACCGCGACCCGCCTGCCCGGCCTGTACGAGACGCGGGCGATGCGGACGTCCTCGAGCTCGGCACGGCCACCGAGCGAACGGGCGAGCACGGGGCGCATCTCCTCGGCTTCGAGCAGCCGGTTGAGCTGCGGCAGCGCCGGGTCCGGCGGGACGGCCGCGCGAGTCTCCCCCGTTCGGGGCGGCCCGAGCCCGGGAACGCCTCGGGAGAGAACGACATCGGGCGGTCCCTGGGCGACGATGCGGCCGCGGTCGATCACCACGACTCGGTCGGCGCGTCGCGCAAGCGCGAGCGAGTGCGTGATGAGGAGCGTCGTGCGGCCATGCATCAGCCGCTCCAGGCCCTCGAGGAGCTGCGCCTCGGCTTCCGTGTCGAGTGCCGTCGTCGGCTCGTCGAGCAGGAGGATGGGTGGATCGCGGAGGAGCGTCCTCGCGATCCCGATCCGCTGACGCTGGCCCCCCGAGAGGCCGACGCCCTGAGGCCCGAGCTCCGTGTCGTACCCGCGCGGCAGCCCGACGACGAACTCGTGTGCCGCTGCGGCCCGAGCCGCCTCGGCGACCGCTTCGGCGCTCACCTCCTCGCCGTAGGCGATGTTCTCCCTGACGGTTCCGGTGAATAGCACCGTGTCCTGGAGGAGGACGCCGACCTGCGTGCGCAGCCACTCGAAGGAGCAGTCGCGAACGTCCCGCCCGTCGATCGTCACACAGCCCTCAACGGGGTCGTAGAGCCGGGCGACAAGGGCCGCCCAGCGTGGACTTCCCTGCGCCCGAAGCGCCGACCACCGCGAGTCGGGTGCCGACGGGAACGTCGATGGACACGTCTCGGAGGACGGGACGCGCCGGCTCGTACGCGAACGAGACACGGTCGAACGCGATCGCGCCCGCGGCGCGGCCGCCGCGGTATGCGCCCGGCCTCTCGACGAGCAGCTCGTCGCGCGGCCAGGATCTCCGCGATGCGCTCGGCTCGCGCCATCGAGCGAGCGATTCGGACCGACTCGCGGGCGATGTGCCGGAGCGGGCTGTCGGCCTTCTTCGCGTACGAGACGAAGATGACGAGATCGCCCGGGCTGATCGCGCCTGCGGCGACGCGGAAGACCCCGAGCACGAGCACCGCGGCGGTGCCGACCGCGCTCAGGATCCCCACGTAGGTGTTGAAGTTCGCCTGCAGTCGCGAGGCCTCGATACCGAGGTGCATCCGCTTCTCGCTTCGCTCCTGTACCCGCTCGAGCTCGAAGCGCTCGGATCCGTACGCCTTGACGACGGCCATTGCCGAGAGCGCCTCGTTGGCGACCGAGGCGATCGCGCCTTCCTCCGCCCGCTGGTGGCGGGCGGCGGTCCGGATCCGAACGCGGAACGTGAACACGACCAACGCGAGGAACGGGACGACCGCGAGCCAGGCGAGCGCGAGCAGCGGGTCGAGGATGAACGTCACGACGAGCATCCCGACGAGGAGGACGGTCGCCTGCACGAGCGTGCCGAGAGACGTCGCGAACATGTCCCCCACCGCATTTGCGTCTCCGGTAACCCGGGTGACGAGGTCACCCTTCTGCCTCCGCTCGTGGAAGCGAAGCGAGAGCCGCTGCAGGCGGTCGTAGACGTTCACGCGCATCTCGTGGCTGATCCGCTCGCCGGCGCGCTGGAGCCAGAGGCTCGAGAAGTTCTCCGACAGCGCCGACACGAGCGCGATGGCCAGCACGAGGCCGCCGATGGCGGCGAGGATCAGGAGCTCCCTGGTCTCGAGAGCGAATGCGCCTGTATGACCGAGAACGATGTAGTCGAGCACGAACGCGAGCGGCCACGGCCGCGCGAGGTCGGCGAGGGCCGCGAAAACGGCGAGGACACCCGCACCGGAGAGGGCCCGCCACTCTTTGCGGACGTACGGTCGGAGGAGCTGGGTCGCGGACGTCATCCCGCCATGACCTCGACGGTCTGCCGACCTCGGACGAGCTTCACGAGCAGCTCCGTGCTCGAGTCGGCACCCGCATAGTCGAGATCGATCTGGCGAGGCTGGAAGTCGAGTAATGCGAGGATCTCGCGCGCGAGCGTTGTCGGGCTCAGCCGATCAGGGGAAAGCACCCGGAGGGCACCCCATTCCTCGAGCCGTGCTGCGCGCCGAGTCTGCTCGTCCTCCCTGCCCTCCGAGAACGGGACGACGAGGGCGGGGATGCGGGCGCGCAGGAGATCGAGCGCGGTGTTGTACCCGCACTGGCTCACGGACGCGGTTGCCGAGCGAAGCCTCTCGCCGAGATCGGGCGTGAAGCGCTGCAGCTCGACGCCCTGGAGGCGGCCCGCCGCCTGTCGCAGCGCCCGCCAGTCGTCGTCGGGCAGGAAGGGGCCTGCCACCACGTCGAGCCGGAGCGACTGCGGCAGCAGCGACCTGGCGTCCAGGGCAGCGCGCAGGAGCGGTGCGCCCACAAGCCCTCCGCCGGCCGACACTACGACCCGAGCCTGCGGCGAGCGCGCGGCGGCTACTTCCGCGGTCTCGGGCACGACGAAACCGGTGTGGTGAACCGGAGCTCGTAGCGCGATGCCGGGCCGAAACGACTCCTCGAAACGCGCGAAGCGCGGATCGGAGTGGACGAGAACGGCGTCGAGATAGCGATTGGCGAGGACGCACGAGATCGTGTCGTGCGCCCGCTGGTCGGGCCCGCGGCCAACGAGGATGTCGCGCACGCTCGACACCACAACGGGCCTGGGCGACGTGGAGCCCGCCGCCTCGAGCAGGGGCACAAGCTCGTCGGCGAAGCGCCTGCGACCGAAAGGGAAGAGCTCGACGACCACCATTGCCGGCCTGAGCGATCGGAACGTCTCGAGCAGGAGCCGCCGTCGCCTCCGGCGCGCGTCGTCGAGGCTCGTCGGCCCGGTCGCGAGGAGCGCGCCGTCGGTCGACGCACGCACCGGAGGAAGCTCGACCAGCTCGACCTCGTCGTGCGGGTTCAGACCGGCCGGCTCGCCGCCGCAGGCGAGCACGACCCGGAAGCGCTCGGTCAACGCCGCCGCGAGGGCGAACGAGCGGACGGCGTGGCCGAGACCCAGCGAGTGCTGACAGTAGAGGAGGAGCCCGGACCGTCTCATGCGGCTTCTCCGAGGCACTCGAGTGCCAGGCGTAGGCGTCGACCCGCCTTGCGGTCGCCGTCGGGGCGAACTGCGCGAGCGACCCGAAGCGCCTTTTCGAGCCGCCCGTGCGCGCGGTACGTAGCGAGGCGTCGCAGGTCGAGCGGCCCGACCGCGTCGGCGAAGCCCGAGACGAACGCCGTGGCCAGCCTGTCGACGGGCACACGTTCACGGTTCTCGACGTCGAGGTCTGCGAGGAACGTCGCGGCGTCGAGCTCGGGATCGCCGAGCGCGAGTGAGTCGTAGTCGAGCAGGGCGAAGCCCACGTCGCCGTCGAACCACTGGGAGATGTGGAGCGCGCCGTGTACCGGACGAGGCGCGCCGGACGCGTCGAGGCCGGCGTGTGCGTCCTCGAGCGCGGCCAGGAGCCGCCTCACCCGCTCGCCGAGCTCCGGGACGCGGAGCTCGAGCTCGGCGCCCCTCAGCCGCGAGCGCTCGAGCTCCGTCTGCAACTCGCGCCGCCGGCTCGAGCGCAGGCTCGAACGCCCGAGTGTCCCCGCCGCACGGCCGAGCCGCCGTGCCAGGCTTTCACCCCTCGCTCCCGCGGAGGCGCGTCCGGACTGGCTCGCCGACGACGCTCCGTTGCCAGACGGCGCACAGCTCGTCGTCGAAGCGCTCGGGCTCTGCGACGACGAAACCGAGCTCCCCGCGCTGAGCGACGCGCCAGAGCTCGAGGCCGTCGGCGTAGGCTCGCCTTCCCGCACCGTTCGCGTACACCTTGACGAAGCGGATGCGGGCTGTGCCGTCGATGCGAATCGTGCAGCGCCGGCCCGGCCGGTAGCGGACAACCGTCGACCGCCGATGCGCGGCGAGGACGCGCTCGAGTGTCGTCAGTGCGGGGTCGGACGGGAAGCGTGTGACGCGGAGCCATCCTGCAGCGCCTGCGTGGCCGTCGTGGGCGCAGGTGCCGGCCTCGGGGCGTCGCTCGCGGAAGGCCTGCACGCGCACGATCTGCTGCGGCTCGTCCGCGGTGGCGAGCACGCAGGTGGCGTACGGGTCGCACCCCGGCTCGAAGCGTTCGTGTATCCGCGTCCAAGCCCGCCCGCCGGACCACCCCCACTCCAGCCCCGCCCCCTCCACGGCGTGGATGAGGGCCTCCCCGTGCACCAGTTCCTCGAGTTGCGGCCGATAGCGGGAGTGTGTCGACGCGAGCGTGCTCATCCGAGCATCCCTCGTGCGTCGGCGAGGAGAGCAGGCAAACGCCGGAGGCCCTCCGGCCGGACGCGGGTCACCACGCGAAGAGCTCGCTCGCCGAGAAGTGCGGCGGCCGTGTATGCGCGAAGCGCGCTCTCGTCCGGCAGCAGAGCGCACCTCCGCATACCCCTCGAGCAGGCTGCGGGCCAGCCGCGGGGCGACCGACGCCTGGACGAGGCCGACCATGGCGCCGTAGCGGAGGGACGCGAGCACGCTTCCCAGCTCTGCAGCCGGCGGGCCCGTCGCGACCTGATCAAGGTCGATCAGCGCGACGCGTCCGTTCTCCAGGAGCGCGTTCCTGAAGTTCACGTCGCCGTGCAGGCAGGAGACGTCCCCGACTTCGAGCCGCGGAGCGACCTCGCGGGCGACACGTCGAGCCGCCGAGGCCACGTCGCGCCGCGCCGCGCCGATCAGCTCGGCTGCTGCTTCGAGCCGCTCGGGATCGGTGCGCGTGAATCGAGTCGCGTCCGGTGCGGGGAGCTCGTGGAAGCGGGCGAGCGCACGGCCGAGCCGCACGTATCGCACGTCCGCATCCGGGGCGTCGGGCGCGTACAGCGGCGCGGCGTCCACGAACTCCACGAGCAGCGTGTGGTGCGGCTGCGAATAGCCGAGCGCGCGCGGAAGCCTGAGCTGCGGATCGTCCGGGCCGAGCGCGCGGGTCAGCGCGTCGTGGACCCGGCGCGCGCGCATGCCCTCCTCACCGGCATAGGCCTTGGCGAAGCCAATCGTCCTCCCGGCGTCGTCCCGGCAGCGCATCGTGGCGGACTTCTCGGGCGCGTAGGAGACGAGCTCGCTCCGGCGCCACGCCGGATGCAGCCGTGCGAGCTCGGGCGATGGGCCGGCGAGAGCCGGAAGCCCGGCAATCTTCCGGTCGTTCGGGAAGCTCCAGAAGACCGTCGCGAGCCCGCGGTCGTGGACGACCGGCGGAACGGAACCCCACGCGACGGCCCGCGCTCGGGCGTCGGCGTACGCGCGCTCGCTGCGCTCGAGGGATGGGAACGTGCTCGCAGAGATGTCGAAGCTCAGCGACCTCGCGCGGATTCGGTGCACGACCCGTAGGCGCGCTCCCACCCGGTACTTCACGCGCACCTGGCGGCAGGAGTCGATGGCCAGGCGCCGCGGCCTCCCGAGCAACGGCTCGAGCCGCTCCGCGACGAGCGCGGGTTGGAGGAGAAGGTCGCGCTGGGGCACCGCGGGGTCGCGATCGAGAGCGCAGGTCACGGTGTCTCGCTCCCCGCCTGAAGGCTCGACCTCGGTCCCAGGCGAGCCAGTCCTGCCCGGCGCTGCAAAGGCGGAACGCGAGCGGATCGCCCGACTCCGAAGTGCGCAGCCACGCGGCCTGCGTCGGGGTCCAGCGTCACGGTGTCGCGCCGGCCGGATCCCGTGACCTCGACGACGACCGCGTCCGCGGCTGCCTGGGCGCGCACGCCGGGAGTGGCCTGCGCCGTTTCGAGCGGCGCGACGAGCGTGAGGAACATCGCGTCCGACGCCTCGACGGCGACGCTCACGACCGGCGCGGGGACCTTTCGCCCGTACTCGGGTGCGATCCACCCGTGTTCGAGGACGGGAACCGCTGCACCCGGGAGCACGAGCGCGAGCCCCGGCGCCCGCACGATGGCCGTCCTCCCGTCATGGTCGACCCGCGTCGCGTTCAATGCGTCCGCCGCCAGGTGGAAGCGAAGGTCGTAGCGGTGCGGTATCCGGGCGCGCAGGCGATCCTCGACGAGCCAGTACTCGTCGCCGACGAAGACGACCCTGCGGGCGTGTACGGCGTCGTAGCAGGGGCTCGTGGCCTCCCCGTGCAGGACGTCGAGCCCGGGGGCGCTGAGCCGGCCGAGGAATCGCCCCTCGGCCACCTGGCCCTTCGGCTTCCTCCGCCGGTACGGCGTCTGGTCGAGCCCGTCGACGCAGACGGTGTTGTGTGCTGCCGTGCCCTTGAACCAGCGCCGCCAGTTCTCCGAGGTGGATTCGGCATAGGTGAAGCGCCCGGGGTCGACGAGCAGCCGTCGACCGCCCGCGGAGGCCTCGATGCCGAGCAGGTCGTAGTGACCGTGTCCGCCGGCGCCGATCGGACCGCAGTCGAGCACGAGGAAGCGCTCCTCCGAGAACGCGACGCCGTCCGTCCCCCATCCGCTTCGCTGGAAGAAGTAGCCGCCCGCAGGGAAGCTCGCGTACCGGCGGTCCGGTGCACGTCCGCGCGCACCCTTCGTGGCGGCGTACTGGAGGTCGGAGCGTCCGAGCAGCGTCGCCTGCGAGGCTCGAGAAGCTCGCCGTACGAACCGGTGTCGGAGTCGGAGAGCGCCGGAATCTCGCCGTCGGGACGATGGCAGTGGAGCGCGAACGTGCAAGCGCGCTCGAGGTGCTCGTCGAATCCGTCAGGGAAGCTGAGGCCGAATCGTCTCGCGTTCTCGCGCGCGCCGAGAAAGGACCGAAGTGCGAGGAGGTGGTAGTGAGTCGAGCACTCGCAGTGGACGCCGTCCGAGAGGAAGTCGGACACGAGGTTCTCGTGGAGGTCCCGCATCGCGTCGGCGGAGCCGGGTCCCATCCGGATCCGACCCGGGGAGCGCGAGTGCGACGAGGAAGAGCGTGTACAGCTCGAACGTGCGGTGGTTGCGGGCCGGGGTGAGGTTCGAGCGGATGAACGCCGCCTGCTCGGTCACGCTCCGGGCGATCGCTGCGTCGAGCCCCGGCGCGAGGCCCGGGAATGCCCGCGCGGCGGCGAACCGCTGCCACGCGTAGATCCAGTTCTGCACGCGGCGGGCAGCGACGTCGCTCGAGTCCCAGCCTACGGGCACCTGCCGGATCCAGGAGGCGACCAGTCGCTCCCAGGTCCTGAGGAAGCCGATGTCGCCCGTCTCCGCGAACGCGTGCGCGAGGTCGAGGCCGTCGTAGAACTTGCTCCACGCAATGCGCCACTCCTCGTCGGCAGGAAGCTCCGCCCCGGTCCAGTCGGGCGCGGTGCCGAGCTCGACCTGCTGCCCGAAGTACTCGAAGCGGCCTGCGCGAACGGAGTCGGCCACCTCCCTGCTCCGATGCTCGTGCTCGATGACGCAGTAGACGGGGCGGCGCACGACTTCGGCCGCGGGAACCGAAAGCGCCGTCACGCTTGTCATGTCGCCGCCTCCCGGAAGAGGCTCGCGAGCTCGCGGACGAGCAGGTCGCCGTCGAATCGCTCGCGGACGGTGGCCTTCGCGCGCATTCCCAGCGAGCGAGCGAGCCTCGGATCCTCGTAGAGCCGGACGAGTGCCTCCGCCACGGCCTCGGGATCCTCAGGAGCGACGAGCAGCCCGTTCTGACCCGAGACGACGAGCTCGGGAATCCCGGAGACCTGGGTGCCGACGACCGGCAGCCCGCAGGCCATCGCCTCGACCATGACGTTCGGGATCCCGTCTCGATCGCCCGAGTCGGCGACACGGCAGGGGAGGCAGAACGCTGATGCGCGGCGATACTCGTCGAAGAGCTGCCTCTGGGTCATCGAGCCGAGAAGGTGGAGCCGTCCGGCGAGCCCGAGCTCCGACACCGCCCGCTCGAGCTTCGGGCCTACCTCCGGCTCGAGGGGGGCTTGGTGTCCGACGATCACCGCCTCGACCGGCACTCCGCGATCGGCCAGGAGCGCGACGGCCTCGACGAGGACGTCGAACCCTTTCTTCGCGACGAGTCTCCCGACCGCGAGGACGCGGAAGCGCCCGTTCCGGGCGGGCATCGCTCCGCCGGCGGCAAGGATGCGGGCGAAGTCGACGTTCAGTCCGTGGTACACGCGATGCACATCTGCCCCGTCCCCGAGCGCCCGGAGATGGCGCCGGTTCGCCTCCGTGCACGTGACGACGAAGCTCGCGGCTCGGATCTTGCGGGGCAGCAGACCGCCGGGATTGAGTTGCTCGGTGTAGATGTCCCGCGCGTGACCCGTGAACGAGAAGGGCACGCCGGTGATGCGGGACGCGTACCACGTGACGGTGGTCGAGCCGTGTGCGAAATGAGCGTGCAGGTGGCAGACGTCGCCGGCCTCGAGCACCCGGTCGGCAAGCGCCACTCCGAGGAGCAGCTCGCGCAGGAAGACCTTGCGCGGGAGCGACCACCAGAGCCGGCGCGCACGCAGCGAGTCGGCGAGTGCGGCCCGGATCGCCCGGAGGAGCCCGACCGGCTTGCGGCGCGCGACGCGGCGGAGCGCTGGAAGGAACTCGGGGATGTTTCGCGCAAGCCACCGAGTGCGAGAGACGCCGGAGAGGCTCGTCGTGGCCGGCAGGTAGACGGGACGCGCGCGAATCCGGCGGACCATCTCGTGCGGTGCGCCTCGCTCGTGCTCCTCGACCGGCTTCAGCACGAAGAGGCGCATCTCGACCCCGGCACGCTCCAGTCGGTAGATCTCGCTCGAGATGAACGTCTCCGAGAGCCGCGGGAACCCCTTGACGACATAGGCGACTGTTCCCCTCATCACGCCGCCGGCCTCTCGCTCGGTTGGCGGCCGTTCATCCCGATGAGCCCGGTCAGCAGCTCTGCGGTCCGTTCGGTGCCGCGGTACGACTCTTCGTCGAACGGCGGCCGGGGTCTCGCGAGCAGGCGATCGAGGGCGGCGCGCATCGTCGGCGCCGAGAGCTCGCTCGGATGCAGCACGTCCTGGAGGCCCCGCCGGCCGAGCTCCCGCGCGCGGAGAAGCTGCTCGCTGATCGGCACGACGCGGGGCACGAGGAGCGCGGGCCTACGCGCACGCATCACCTCGGCGACGGTGTTGTAGCCCGCCATGGAAACGACGGCGCATGCTCCCGCGATCAGCGCGTCGAGGTTCGGCCGGAAGCGCGAGACGTGGACGGCGAGTCCCGCAGCGAGCCTCTCCAGACGCTCTGCGTCGTGCTGGGGCATGAGCGGCCCGGTTACGACGAGCGCGGGACAGGGAAGTGCCCTCAGCCGAACCGCCTCGATGAAGGTCGCGAGGACGGCGTATCCATCCGAACCCCCTCCCACCGTCGCGAGGACGTACTTGCCAGGGAGGTCGACGGGTCGCGAATCGGACGCTCCGTTGCCAACGTAGCCCACGTGGTGCACCGGGACCGGCAAGCTGTCGGCGTCCCAGTCGAGGCAGTCGATCGCGTCCAACGCCGGTGCCGACGGCCCGTAGACCAGGATCAGGTCATAGAGGGTGCGAATGGCCTCGCGGAGATCGGGTCCCCACGTTCGCCGCACCTCGACGGGGTCGTTCTCGATGTCACGTAGGCCGAGAACGAGCTTGCAGCCCGACGCGCGCAGCGCTCGCAGCGCGGGTGCGAGCTCGCCCTCGAGTCCGAGCGGGAGCCGGTCGACGACGGCGCAGTCGGGCTCGTAGGCGAGGCCCGCCGCGCGCGCGATGCTTCCGCGCAGGCGGCTGACGTCGCGAGCACCGACCGCCAGGCGACGGGAGCGGTGCGTGCCAGACCGGTCGCGGATCAACGTGGGGAGCGTCATCACCTCGACGCGTGGGGGCAGCTCGAAGCAGGACGGGACGGGCGATCCCGTGACGATCAATGACGTCGCGCCAGGGTCGGAGCCGGCCAACCGCTGTGCGATGGCGACGGTTCGCTTCAGATGGCCGAGGCCGACGGCCTCGTTCGAGAAGAGGAGAAACCGCACAGGCATCACGCGTGCCGGCGTGCCCCGGCCCGGTCGTGGCTGGAAGCCTCCATGTAGAGAAGGAGTCGATCTGGTGAAGAAACCTGCGCTCGGAAGAGCGCGAATTCGTGCCTGGCTCAGTCGTCGTCGGACGAACCGGAGCCCGAGCCGCTCGACCCTGAGCCACTCGAATCGGAGTCCGAGCCGCTCGAGCCCGAGCCGCTCGAGCCCGATCCGGAGCTACCCGACCCGGAGCCGCTCGAGTCCTCCGTGCCCGACCCCGAGCCGCTCGAGTCCGATCCGGAGCCCCCGGAGCCGTAGTCGTGACCGCTCGAACCGGAACCGCTGGACCCGATCCGTCACCGCCCGATCCCGATCCGCCCGGGCCCGAGCCGTAGCCGTGACCGCCCGAACCGGAACCGCTCGAACCGGAACCGCTGGACCCCGATCCGTGACCGCCCGATCCCGAACCGCCCTGGCCCGAGCCGTAGTCGTGACCGCTCGAGCCCGCGGTGCCTGATGCGTGCGCGTAGTTGTCGACCTCGGGCTCCGCGCGTGCATCGGCGCCGGCCCCCGCGGCAGCCGCGACACGAGCCCGCTCCATGCTGCGCAGCGTGGCGTCTTCGCGAACGGTCGCCTGTAGCGGAACCGCGATTGCGACCGTCGCCGCGCAGGTGGCCGCGACCTTGGCGCCGACGGGGGCCGACCCGAAGCTCAGAAAGGTTGCGAAGCCGCCGGCACCGGCGCCGGCGGCAGCGCCTGCAGCGCCTGCGGCGTCCAGGCCGGGGATCAACCGGGCGAGCTCCTCGCGGAGAGCCGCCGGCACGACGAGTGTGCCGTGCGTCACACGCGGAATCTCGCCGAGCTGCTCGACGATCCGTCGGCGTGCGCGGGCGAGGAGCGCGTCGACCGCCGAGCCGGAGACGCTCATCGCCGCCGCGATCTGATCGTAGGAGAGGCCGCAGAACTCACGGAGGACGAGTGCCTCGCGCTGCCGCGCCGGAAGAGCGGCGATTGCGCTCGAGACATCGTTCAGATCGGATCGCCCGGCGACGATGTCCGCGGTGTCGAGCTCACTGGCGGCCGTGTCCTCGTCCAGCGGCGCCGGGCGAGCCATGCACCGCACACGAAAGCACTCGTTACGTGCGATCGTCGCAAGCCACGCGGCGGGGTCGCGGGGTTGGGTTCCACCGAGCAAGCTGCGGTGCGCGTTCAGGAACGTCTCCTGCGCTGCATCCTCGGCCGCCTGCGGATCCCGAAGACGAGACCGACAGACTGCGAGGACCATTGGCGCGAACTCTTCGAAGAGCGCTCCGACCTGTTGGCCGGCAGCCTCCTCGCTTCGGCGAGCGGCTGGACCGCGACGGAGCGCGCGCAGCGTTCGGCGAGTCGAGGTCGGCATCCTCTCGCACGTCTCTACGCGGGACCGTGCACTTCGGATTCGAAGCTCGAGGTCGTGCACCGCGGGATGTGCCAAGTCCTGCGAGCCGAAGGACGT
>CAWGEE010000049.1:0-63173 GCA_963821415.1 uncultured Actinomycetes bacterium
ACCGGGAGGTTCGGTGCCGCCGGGCTCGACAACGGTGGAGTTCGATCTGATCGCAAACGATGGCGGCACGCTGTTGCGCTTCCGCCACAGCGACCTCCCCAGCGACAAGTCGGCCGAGTCTCACGGTCACGGCTGGGATCACTACTTCGAGCGCCTCGCCGTGGTCGCAGCGGGCGGGGATCCCGGGGACGACCCATGGGTCGCGCAGCCGCCGTCGTAGATGGCCGTACTCCGAGGAACTGGCCGACCGCATTCGCGGGTTGCTCGCCGATGAGGGCAAGCTGACCGAGCAGAAGATGTTCGGCGGCCTTGCCTTCCTCATCGGCGGCAACATGGCCGTCGGAGTGAGCGGTCAAGGCGGCTTGTTGGTCCGCGTCGACCCGGCCGAGTCGGGTGCGCTCGTGGCAGCGACGAACGCGAGGCTCATGGAGATGCGTGGCCGGCAGATGCACGGCTGGCTCCGCGTCGGCACGGAAGACGTGCGAACCAAGCGCCAGCTCGCGAAGTGGGTGGAGCTCGGCGCGACATTCGCCCGCTCATTGCCCGCGAAGAAGTAACCCTGGCTAACCGCAGGACCTCGACGAGCTGCTCGAGGCCCTGCGCGGTCAGCTGCGTGCCTTGAGGGCGTGCACGCCCGCGAGGTCGACGGCGATGACGAACAGCAGGCTGCCCGCCCACCAGTTGACGGGGTCAAAGGTCAGCACCTCCTCGTCGCCGATGAGGTTGCAGATCAGCCAGACGAAGAACCAGAGCAGAGTCAAAGCGCCCTCCGGGGTTGGTTGTCAAGCGGAATCTACGCGGCTCCGGTGCGTTGTAACCGCCTAGTAACCGCATTGCGATGAGTTTCGCGGCTAGAACTCGTCTATTCGGAAACGGCACGACGAGAGGACGTGAGATGACGGAGAGCAGGGAGCGGCGGGCCGCGCACGAACGACTTTCGACCGGGGGGCTGGCGCGGTGGATGCGGCGCTGCGCGACGCACCCCTGGCGCGTCATCGGCGCGTGGCTGGGCATCTTCGCCGTGCTGGTCGTCCTCACCATCTCGTTCGCCGGCTCGCTCCGCGACGAGTTCGAGATCCCCGGCTCGGACACGCAGAAGGCGACGGACCTGATCGAGGCAGAGTTCGCCGAAGAGCAGGGCGGCGTGCTGAACGTCGTGTTTGCCGTTCCAGCGGGACAGCGGCTCGACACGCCCGAGCACAAGCAGGCGATCGACGAGGCGATCGCGAGGCTCCGCGGGGCGGAGTTCAAGCCCACGGAAGACAAGGCAGGCCTCGAGAGCGTCGAGACGCCGTTCACCGAGGACACGGTCTCCGACGACGGGCGCATCGCGTACGCGGAGGCCCAGTTCGACCGGGTGATCTACTCGAAGGATCGCGAGTCGGTCGTTGCGGTCCAGGATGCTGTCCGCGAGACCGTCGCGCCGGCGGGTGTGACAGTGGAGTTCAACGGCGATGCCGAGTTCCCGCCGATCGAGCAGGGAACGCAGGAACTGCTGGGCCTGCTCGCGGCCCTGATAGTGCTGATGATCGTCTTCCGCACCTTCGTGGCGACGACGATTCCGCTCGCGCTCGCCATCACGGCGGTGGCCACAGCGTTCCTCCTGCTCTTCCTCCTCGCCGGACTGACCGACGTCAACACGATCACCCCGCTGCTCGTCTCGATGATCGGGCTCGGTGTCGGTATCGACTACTCGCTGTTCATCGTCACACGCTTCAGACAGCTGCTGCACGACGGCATGGCGCCTGCGGACGCCGCCGCCGAGGCGGGCTCTTCGGCAGGCAGGGCGGTCCTGTTCGCAGGCTTGACCGTCGCGATCTCCGTGAGCGGCCTCGCCATCTTCGGCCTCGACTTCGTGACGAAGCTCGGTATCGGCTCGGCGCTCGGCGTTCTCACCACCGTGCTGATCGCGAACTCGCTGCTGATCGCAGTGCTCGCGAAGCTCGGGCACAAGATCGACCGGCTGAAGATCCCATTCCTGCGCCCGCTCGACGACTCCGAAGAGGGCAGGCAGAAGACTCCCATCGCCCGCTGGGGCCGGTTCGTCACGCGAAACGCGAAGATCGTGTTCCCGGTGGTGCTCTTGGTGGCCTTGGTGGCCGCGGGCTCGTCGGCTCTCGTCCGCCTCGGCGCCTCCGACCAGGGGACGCAGCCGGAGGACCAGACGGCGCGCAAGGCGTACGACCTGCTGGCCGAGGGCTTCGGCCCCGGCTTCAACGCTCCGATCCCGATCGTCGTCGACGTGAACGGCGACGAGCCCGCGCCGCAGAGGATCGTCGCGGCCGCGCGCGCCCTCCCGGGTGTCGCCACCGTCGACGAGCCGGTCTACAACGACCCGAAGACCGTCGCCATCGTCTTCGTAAAGCCGGACTTCGCGCCGCAGGACGAGGGGACGGAGCAGCTGGTCGACACCCTGCGCAGCGACGTCATTCCGGCGGCGACCGAAGGCGGGAACGCAGCTGTGTACGTCTCCGGCCTGACCGCGGCGTTCGCGGATATCGCCGACCAGATCATGGAGCGCCTGCCGTGGTTCCTGCTGTACGTCATCGGGGTCACGTTCCTCGTGCTCGCGATGGCGTTCCGCTCGATCGTGGTCTCGCTGACGGCCGCCGTCACGACGATCCTGTCCGCCTTCGTCGGCTTCGGCGTGCTCACGCTCGTGGTGCAGGAGGGCCACCTGCTCTCGCTCATGGGCCTAGACCGGACAGGGCCGATCGAGACGTTCGTGCCTCCGATCGCGTTCGCGATCCTGTTCGGCCTCTCCATGGACTACATGGTCTTCCTGATGAGCCGCATCCGCGAGGAGCACGTCCACGGCCTTCCGACGAAGGAAGCCGTCGAGCAAGGCATCGCGGCCATCGGGCGGGTGATCGTCGCCGCAGCCGTGATCATGGGGACGGTCTTCTCCGCCTTCATCCTCACGCCCGAGCGAGTCTCGAAAGAGTTCGGGATCCTGCTCGCCGTCGCGATCCTCACGGACGCGCTCGTCGTGCGCATGACACTCGTGCCGTCGTTCTTCACGCTGCTCGGCGAGAGGACGTGGTACATGCCTGGCTGGCTCGACCGCATCCTCCCGAACATCACGATCGAGCCGCCCCACGACGGGAAGGGACGTGCTCCGGTGGTCGACGAGCGACCCGCGGAGGCCCGCGCCCGCACATAGCCCGGTCGCGGTTACGCGCGCACGTGGATGCCCGAGGCGTCCTCGCCCGGCGACACTGCGCGCGCGAGCTCGTCGCTCGTCTCGACCCCGAGCGTGCTGCGGACGCGGGCGAGGTAGTCCTCGACCGTGGCCGGCGTCATGAAGAGGGACTGCGCGATCTCGTCCACCGTGAACCCCTCCGCCGCATAGGCGGCGATGCGGCGCTCGCTCGCCGAGAGGGCGTCGAAGCCCTCCGCCGGCGACTCCGGCACCTCGGCGCCGAGCGCGACGAGCCGCTCCTCGGCTCGTCCGGCGAGCCCGGAGGCGCGCATCGCCCGCGCGAGCCTGAGACCCTCGAGCAGGAAGCCCGCTGCATCGCCGCTCTCGCCAGCCGCCTGGAGAGCGCCGCCGAGCTCGACGAGCGCCCTTGCTCGCGCCGGCCGGGCGGGTGAGCCGTCCAGCACCGCAACCGCCTCTCGCAGAAGCGCGAGGCGGACGTCCGGGTCGAGCTCGACCGTGCCGGCGACGCGGAGCGCCTGCCCGAGCGCTCGCGGGCGCCCCCACTGCCGTGCGAGCTCGACCTCCTCGCGCGCCAGGCGAACCGCCTCTTCGCGGTCGCCGAGCTCGAGGTGCGCGAGCGCGGCGGTCGACCGCCAGGCGAGCAACGCGGGATTGCGCCCGTCGAGGGCCTCGTACTGACGGCCTGCCTCGAGCACGTCCTCCAGCCCGGCGCGCGTGTCGCCCGTCGCGATGCGCGTGCGGCCGCGTGAGTCGAGATACGCCCAGACGAGGTGGCTCCCGTCGGCGACGGCGTCCAGCTGCTCCACGGCGGTCCGGGCGATCTCGACGTCCCCGAGCTCGAGCGCCGCGTCGGCGATGTGCGCGACCGCATACGGAATCCCGGTCTCGAAGCTGTACTCCTGACACGCGCGGAGCCCGTTGCCGGCATCCGTGAGCGCCTCGTCCAGCCGCCCCGTGTGCAGCTCGACGAACGCGCGGAAGGTGGAGACGAGCGCGTAGCCCGAGATCGACCCGCGGACCTGCGCATCCACCCAGGCCTGATCCCACACCGCCTCCGCTTCCGCGAAGCGATCGGCGAGCGCCAGCGTGTAGACGGCGAAGATGTACGCCGCGTTGTCCTCGGAGTGGAGCGGTCCCGCGGCCAACGCCCGCTCGGCGCGCTCGAGCGCCTGCTCGGCGGGAGCGAGCCGCCTCGCATCGTCGTACGAGAGGATGGCGTTGATCATTCGCGAGCCCGTGTCGTCGGCCAGGCCGAGGGCTTCGATCCGCTTCATCTGCATCTGGGCAATCGGGTAGAGCGGCGGGAAGATGCTCGTGACGCTGAGGAGCGCGCCTTCGAGCAAGCGGCGCAACTCCACGTGCGTCTCGTCGAGCTCGGCAATCGCCCGCTGGAAGACGTCGATCGCTTCCTCGACGTGCAGCCCGTAGAAGAGCGCCGTGCCGAGCTCGCGCGCGATCTCGGCGCGCTGCTCCGGGCTCTCCGAGAGCTCGAGCGCCCGTCGCAGCGGATCGGCCGCGCCCGGGCTCGACAGCAGGCGCTCGGCGCGGCCGAGGCGCATGTAGAGCTCGCTCTGGACGACGCGGTCGTCGGGCTTCTCTTCGAGAGCACGCCGCAGGTAGCGGGCTGCGGCGCGCGGGTCCCCGCGGCGAAGGGACGCGTCTCCGGCCTCGGCGAGCGCGTCGATCGCGAAGTCGTCGCCGGAGGGAGGAGCGAGCAGCAGCTGGGCGGCGATGCGCTCCGCCTGCGCATGGTTGTCCGACAGCACCCGCGCCGCACGGAGATGCGCGCGCTCCAGCTCCGGAGGCGTCAGCTGCCCGTAGACCGCTGCGCGAACCACCGGATGGACGAACCCGAGCGTGGTTTCAAAGCGGAGGATCGTTGCCTTGGAGAGAGCCGTTGCCGCGTGTGCGGCGACGTCACGGTCGAGGTCCGCGAGCGCCGCCACGACGCCGAGCTCCGCATCCTCGCCGAGCACTGCCGCCGCCCGCGCCAGCGCTCCGGCTTCGCTCGGCAGGCGCGCGAGTCGCAGCTCAACGGCGTGCGCGACGGCGGTCGGCCCGATCTCCATCACCGCCCCCGCGTTGCTCGGCCCGCGGGGGCACCTTCTCGCTCGCGAGCGCGTCGAGCAGCGCGCGCAGCAGCAGCGGGTTGCCGCCGGTCGCCTCGAAGCACGCCCTCGAGAACGCCTCGTCGGCGTCGGCGGAGAGCACGCTCCGGACGAGCGCCTCGACCGCTGCGTGGCTGAGCGCCTTCGGCAGCACGAGCCGTGCGGCCGGGTCGGCCACGAGCTCGGAGAGCAGTACCTTCTCGAATCCCTGCTCAGGTGGCCGGAGCGCGGCGACGACGAGCACCGGCAGGCCCTCGAGCCTGCGGACGAGGTAGCCGAGCCAGCGCAGCGACGGCTCGTCGGCCCAATGGAGGTCGTCCACGAGAACGAGCACCGGGCGGTCGGAGGCGATGTTCGCGGTCAGCCAGTACAACCCGTGAAGCAGCGCGAACGACGTGTCGACGGGCCCGAACCCCTCCGACGCGGGTGCCCCTTCCTCGAAGAGCTGGTCGGCGATCGCGGCCGACCCTCCGAGAGCCTTGCGCCGCTCCTCGGGCGAGATCGCCGCCAGGCGGGACTCGAACAGCTGACGGACGATCCCGTACGAGAAGTCGTGCTCGAGCTCGCCTCCCCGCGCCTGGAGCACCTCCATCCCGCGCAGCTCGGCCGCGAGCCGCACCTCGCTGACAAGAGTCGTCTTCCCGATGCCCGCATCCCCGACGATGACGCCGAAGCGACCCGCTCCCACGTACGCCGACTCGACGAGCTCGGTCAGCGTCGCAAGCTCGTCGGCGCGCTCGACGAGACGCTCCGGGGTTGCTGAGCACGAGCTGCCACACCCGAAGCGCGGGGAACTCCGTGCGCAACCCCTCGATGTCGAGCTGGAACAGGCGCTGCGGCAGATCGGCATCGGCGATCGCGATCTCCCCGAGCGCCCGCAGCCGGACACCGTCGGGAAGATCGTGCTGGACGAGCCCGGCTGTCGCAGCCGAGAGGAGCGTCTGCCCACCGTGGCCCATCTCGACGATCCGGGCGCCGTGGTGAACGGAATACCCGACGTACGTCCCGCCGCTCACGAGCGCCTCGCCCGTGTGGAGCCCCATGCGCACGCGGATGGGGCGGCGGCCCGGCCACGACTCCGCGGCGACGGCGACCTGGACGTCGGTCGCGGCCGCGACCGCCGACGCAGCGCTCTCGAACACCGCGAACAACCCGTCGCCGAGGTTCTCCACCTCGACGCCGCCGTGTGCGCCGAACGCCGCGCGGAGCAGCTCGTTGTGGCGATCGAGGACCTCCGAGTACCGCACCGCCCCGAGCTCCTTCAGGCGCATCGTGGAGCCCTCGATGTCGGTGAACAGGAAAGTGACTGTGCCGCCCGGGAGCTCTGTCATGAAGAACCCCGCCGGCGACGCGATTTGCGACGCCTGAGCAGGGGTTCCGATGGTACACCGGCCGGAGGGGCTGCCCGGGTGTTGCTGAGTCGTTCAGACTAGGCCGGTGGAGCGGACGCTCGTGCTCGGCGGCGGCTTCGGCGGCATCGCCGTCGCGACCGGCCTGCGCGAGCAGCTCGGCGACGCGCACGAGGTGCTTCTCGTCGACCGTCAGCCTGCCTTCTCGATGGGCCTCCGGAAGCTCTGGCAGCTGGTGGGGCTGGGGACGATCGAAGAGGGAAGCCGACCCCGTTCCGGCTTGGCCGGAGGTGGGATCGAGGTCGTCGAGGCCGACGTCACCGCCATCGATCCAACCCGTCGTTCCGTGGAGACGGCGTCGGACGTTCCGTGGAGACGAGCGTCGGAGACCTCCAGGGCGAGCGGCTGGTCGTGGCGCTCGGCGCCGAGTCCCGCCCCAATCTCGTCCCTGGCCTCGCCGAGCATGGCCACGACGTGTGGTCCTCAGAACTGCGCCACTGCTCCGCCGAGCCCTCGATACCTTCGGCGGCGGTCGCGTGGCCATCGTCGTCTTCGGGGCGCCGTACCCGTGCCCGCCCGCACCGTACGAATGCGCGATGTTGCTCGACGATCACCTGCGTCAACGGGGGCTGCGCGAGAGGACGCACCTATCTGTGGCGACACTCCAGCCAATGCTGCTCCCGAACGCCGGCGCCGTGGGCTCAGCGTGGATCGGGGAGCGCCTCGACGAGCGCGGGATCAAATGGCAGGTGGGCAGGAAGGCCGACCGTGTCGAGCGCGGCCGGGTGGTGTTCGAGGACGGCGACCTCCCCTTCGATCTGCTGCTCGCCCTGCCGCCGCACCGCCCGCCCGCCGTACTCGATGCCGCCGGCCTGCTCGGTGACAGCGGCTGGATCGAGCCAGACCGGAGCACGCTCGCGACGGCCTTCGACGGTGTCTGGGCAGTCGGCGACTGCACGCTGATTCGGCTGGCCAACGGCCTGCCCTTCCCGAAGGCCGGCGTGATGGCAGAGGCGCAGGGCACGACGGTGGCGGCGGAGATCGCGGCCGAGATCCTCGGTCAGCCCGCTCCCGGGCCGTTCGACGGTCGCGGCTACTGCTTCCTCGAGACCGGGCTCCGCGAGTCCGCGCTGATCGAGGGAGACTTTTACACCGAGCCCGAGCCGTCGGTACGCGTGGGCGACGTCTCCGCCGCGCATCACGACGAGAAGGTCGCCTTCGAGCGCGAGCACCTGGCTCGCTGGTTCGGCCGCTAGAGCTCGGGCCGTGATGCTCCTGCCCGTGCTCGCGGCGCGCGCCGCTGCCGTCGTGATGGTGGTCGTCGCGGCATTTCAGGTGGCACTCGTCTTCGGCGCGCCGTGGGGCGCGTATACGCAAGGAGGCGAAACGGAAGGTGTTCTCGACACATCCGGGCGCGTGTTCGCCGTAAGATCCTGCGCGATCTTGCTCGTGATGGCCGCTGCCATCCTGGCAGGAGTCCGAGAGGGTCCGCTCAAGGGCGCTCCGGGCAAGCTTGTGACCGCGCTCGCCTGGTTCACGACGATCTATGCCGCCGTCGCCGTCGCCGTCAACCTGGCCACGCGGAGCTCGTCCCAGCGCGTTCGCCCGACAGCGATCCCCTGTTCGTCCTCGTCGTGACCGCAATGGTCGGCTCCGCCGCGCTCAGAAGTGGGGCCAGGCATGGTTCCCCCCAGACCCCTCCTTAGAGCTTGGCTATCGTGGCTCGGCTCGCCCCCGTAGCTCGGTGGATAAGCAGGGGTTCCCTTCGCCGACGGCGAGGAACGCGAATTTGGTCGCAGCGCGATGGTGAACAGGCCGACGACCATCAGCGTCACCCCATACGCACCCGCGAGCGGCGTAGCGACAGCGCCGATGGTGGCCACGGGTATGCCTCAGCTCTGGCCCGGAGGGGCGTTCTCGCCCAGGGTCTCGATCGTCAGGTCGAACGCGCCCTCGAGCGGTATCACGACCGGAAGCGTGATTCCGGCGCGACGGTAGTCGTCCAGCCGCGCCCGGCACTCGTCCGGCGTCCCGGCGGCGGAAAGCGCGTCGACGACGTCGTCCCCGATGAACGACGCCGCTGCCTCGAGTCCCTCGGACTGGAAGGCAGCGCGGGCGGCGGCCAGCAGGTCCTGGGGCAGTCCGGTCTCCTTCGCGATGTTCGGGAACATCGACAGATAGAGGGCGATGAACCTGCGTGCCCGATCCTTCCCCGCCTTCGAGCTCTCGTCCGGAGAGACGGCGATCATCATCCCGAGCTCGAGGTTGTCGACCGACCTCCCCTTGCTCGCCGCACCTTGCTCGATCAGGCCCGTTGCGCGGCGTGACGTACTCGGTGGGCAGGCAGGTGTTCAGGAGGACGCCGTCGGCGACTTCGCCGGCGAGCGCCAGCGACCGCGGGCCGGTGACGCCGAGGTAGAGCGGCATCTCCGTCGCCTCGGAGGCGATCCCGTCGCTCGAGAGGAGATCCTCGATCCGGGCCTCCTCGAGCCGGATCGTGTCGCCCTCGAAGCTGACCTCCTCGCCGCGCATCAGCGGGCGCAGCACCTCGCAGTACTCGCGCAGTCGCGTCAGCGGCCTTTCGAACGGCTGTCCCTGCGGCGCGAGGATCAGCGGCGAGCCGGTGCCGAGTCCCATCACGATCCGGCCCGGCGCGATCTCGTCGAGGCTGACGAAGGTGATCGCAACGACGACCGGCCCGCGCGTGAAGACGTTCATGATCGCCGTCCCG
The DNA here is from genome assembly GCA_963821415.1 of uncultured Actinomycetes bacterium. GTDB lineage: Bacteria > Actinomycetota > Thermoleophilia > Gaiellales > Gaiellaceae > PALSA-612. Next base: position 9,352 of record CAWGEE010000049.1, read on the forward strand.
ACGCGGATCCGCTCGGTCGCGCCCGCGATCGCCGCCATCGGCACCACGGCGTCTCGGGTGATCCGGGTCTCCGCCACCCACACCGACTCGAAGCCGGCCGTCTCGGCCTTCCGGGCGAGGCGAACCATCTCGGGGACTCTCGGCGAGCCGAGGAACGCAAGGCCGATGCGCCGATGCGATACGGTCGCGAAGGAAGTCACGAAGGTCGATAGTGTCAGAGTTGGTGGGTACCCCTCGCTAGCTGATCTCGAGGCCGCCGCACGGTACGGCGGCCACGGCACCGGCGTTACGCGTCGCCCGCCTCAGTCACTTCGTCGCCGAAACTCAGCGCGGCTGACTCAGGCGTTGCCGCTCGAGGCGGCCTGCTGCTCGTGCTCGGCGATCGTCTCGCCCGCGTCGAGCGCCTCGTGGACATGCTCGGCGCCGAGGTAGGCCTCGATCACGGCCTGGTCGTGCCGGATCTGCTCGGGCAGTCCTGTCGCGAGTGTCCGCCCCTCGTTGAGGGCGTGGATCCGCTCGGCGACCCGCATGATCAGCCGCAGGTCGTGATCGACGACCATGATCCCGCAGCCCAGCTCGCTCCGCAGGGAGCGGATCACCTTGAGCAGCTGGTCTGACTCGGCCTCGTTCAGGCCGGCGGCCGGCTCGTCGAGGAGCAGGAAGTGCGGCTTCGTCGCGATCGCCCGCGCGATCTCGACCCGCCGCTGCAGCCCATACGCGAGTGTGCTGACGATCATGTCCGCGTAGCCGTCGAGGCCGAGCATCCCGAGCGCGTCGTGGCTCACCTTGCGCGGCCTGCGGAGCCCTCTCGCCCGCGGGCTCCGCGACGCGGCCGTCTCGACGTTCTCGATCACGGTCATATCGCGGAAGAGGCGGATGTTCTGGAACGTTCGGCCGATCCCGGCCTTCGCCACGCGGAAGGACGGAAGGTTCGTCAGCACCTTCCCGTTCAGCCGCACCTGTCCGGAGGTGGGCCGAATGACTCCGGAGACGACGTTGATGAGCGTCGTCTTGCCGGAACCATTCGGCCCGATCACCGCCAGGATCTCGCCCTCGTCGAGGTGCATGCTCACGTCGGCGAGCGCGTGCAGTCCCGCGAAGTCCTTGCTGACCGATTCGACGTCGAGCCTCACGGGTCTGGCGGCTCCTCCTGCCTCTCTCTTGCTTACTTAATCGCGGGAACGACCTTCGGGTAGAAGTGCGTGACGCACTGCTGCTTCCCCTTCGCCCACTTGAGGATGAAGATGTCCTTGACCGGGTTGTGGAAGAGCGGAGCACCCGCGTAGCTGATTTTGCCGCTCCGGCCCTGGACGTTCTTCAGGCTTGCGAGCGCGTTGCGGACCTTCGTCCCATCGACGCTCCCCGCCTTCTTGATCGCCGCGGCGATCACGTCGGCGAGGTCGCCGCCCGTCGCGATGAAGCTCGCGTCGGCCTTCTTGCCCGTCTTCTTCGTGTACGCCGCGTTGAACGCCTTCGTTGCCGGCGTGGTCGGGCACGAGTGCGCCGCGAAGTAGATGTCGTGCAGGGCCGACCCGGCACCGAGCGCTGCGTTCGAGTCGATCGAGTCCGACCAGATGAACGGGCCGTTGTAGCCCGCTGCCCGCACCTGCTTCAGGAACGTCGTCGAGCCCGGGAAGACGAGCGTCGTCGTGACGACGTCCGGCTTCGCCTTCGCGATCTGGGTCGCGATCGCACGGAAGTCGCTGTCGGTCAGCTTGTAGTAGACGTGGCAGACGAGCTTCCCGCCGAGCTTCTTGTAGGCGGCGTCGAAGACGTCGCTCGTGTTCTTGCCGTAGAAGTAGTCGTTCGACGAGAGGTCACACGCCTTCTTCCAGCCCCGCTTGATCGCGAACGACGCTTGGCCGGCGCCCATCGCCGCCGTGCCGAAGAGGTTATTGAACGCGTAGGGGCCGACGATCGTCGGGAACGTCCACCCCGAGCCGCACGACATCACGACCGGGATCTTCTTGCTCGCGAAGATCTGCGCGCCCGGGATGCCGATGTCGGCGTCGCAGGGGGTAACGCCGAACTGGATACCCTTGGCGACGAGGTCGCGGGCGACCACAGCACCCTGCGCGGGGTCGCTCTTCCCGTCCTGCTCGATCAGCTGGAGCTTGAGCTTGCCGCCGACGCCGCCCTTCGCGTTGATCTGGTCGATCCGGACCTTCAGGCCCGCCGCGAAGATCGGGTCGTAGAAGGCAAGCCTGCCGGTGATGCTCTCGACGAAGCCGATCTTGTAGGTCCCCGACGGCACCGCCGCCGACTTGCCGCCCTTGTCGGACTTGGCGGCGGCGAGCCCACCGATTGCGAGCGCTACGACGGCTGCGGCCAGCCCGGAGATGAGTACTCGCTTACGAAGCTGTGACATGCGTCCTCCCTTTCCTCCTGTGGTTGACCTTTATCTCACTGCGCGTCCTTCTCCGCCGAGTCTACTCCAGCCCGCTTTTACCTCCCTATCTCCTCCGTTTCCTCGGCTGCGAGCTCGCTCTGAGCCGCAGAAGCTGCGGGCCGCCTCCGCCGCATTCGAAGGCCGCGCACGAGCAGCTCGTCGAGCTCCCAGCGCCCGAGCAGCCCCTCCGGGCGCAGGATCATCATCAGCAGGAAGATGACCGCGACGACGGTCGTGGAGAGTCCCTGCTTGCCCACCGCGATCTCGCTTTGGCGCAGGACCTCGTTCAGCACCGCGATCACCGCCGCGCCGAGGACGGCGCCCGAGACGCTCCGTCCGCCGACGATCACCATCACGAGGATGACGAACGTGAGATCAAAGTCGAACGACGTCGGCGCGAGCGAGAGGATGAAGTGCGCGTAGAGGACACCGCCGACTGCGGCGATGCCCGCGCTCAGCACCCACGCGGCGAGCCGGGCGAGCGGCAGGTTGACGCCGATCGCCCGCGCGACGAGCGGGTCGGTGCTCGTTGCACGCAGGCCGAGCCCTAATCCCGACTCCCGGAAGAGGCGCGCGGCGACGATGGCGACGATCGCGAACCCGAGCCCCCACCAGACAGTGGTGTACTCGGAGATCCCGTAGAAGGTGAACGTACCGTGCGTGAGCGTGTCCCAGTTCGCGCTCACGGTCCGGACGATCACGAGGAACGCGAGCGTCGCGATCGCGGCGGCGCCGCCGGTCAGGCGCGCGAACACGAACCCGACGGGGAGCGCGATCGCGCAGGTGACGGCGATAGCGACGAGGGCCGCTGGGAGGAAGGCGAGGTCGGCGTGCCGGATGAAGCCCGGCGCGTCCGGGATCTGGGTCTGCTTCAACACCGGATCCGTAGACATCAGCGCTGCCGTGTAGGCGCCGATGCCCATGAACGCCACGTGCGCGAAGGAGACGACGCCGGAGTTGCCGGTGAACGTCTGGAGGCCGATCACGACGAGCAGGTTGATCAGGAAGATCAACAGCACCGTCTGCGTCGTCGGCCCGGAGGTCAGCTGGATCCCCACCACCCCGGCGGCAAGAAGTCCCGAAAGGAGGGCCGAGCCGAGCAGCGCGCGTGTGACCCAGAAGTCGGCTAGGCGCGGGAGATTCGTGTGAGCACTCGTGGGTGTCGCCTGGTTGGCGCTCATGCGAGAGCCTCACGCAACGCAGCCGGGCCGAAGGCGACGATCCGCCGGCCACCGTAGACACGGAGGGTGCTCATACCCGCTCTATGGTCCCGCCGCCGCGCCCTGAGAACAGGCCCTGCGGCCGGAAGAGCAGGACGACGATCACCATCGCGAATACGATCGCGCCGCTGAACGGCGTGTTCTCTGCCGGCAGGGTGACCGTGAAGAAGATCTCGAGCGCGGCGAGGATAAAACCGCCGGCCACGGCGCCGCTCAGGCTCCCGAGGCCGCCGATCACAGCGGCGATGAACCCCTTCAGCAGCGGCGTGAAGCCGTAGTTGTAGCCGACCTGGCCGAGCGTCCCGATGTAAAAGAACGCGGCGATCCCGGCGAGCAGCCCGGAGACGAGGAAGGCGAGCATGATCACCGTGTCCGCCCGGATCCCCATCATCCGCGTCATCGTGAAGTCCTCCGCGGCGGCACGGAGGGCGAGGCCGCGGACCGAGTGCCGGAGGAACATGGTCAGGAGCAGGAGCGTGACGATCGTCGTCAGCACGGTGGCGACGTCGAGCCACTGGACGTAGACGCTCCCGATGTGGAACGTCGAGTAGCTCCAGCTGCCGATGCGGATGTCGTTCGAGCGCGCGCCGCTGGAGAGCGTCAGCAGGAGGACGTTCTGGATGATGATGGCGAGACCGAGCGAGGTCAGGAGGAGCGTGGTCGGCGGCGCGCCGCGCACCGGCCGGAATGCGACGCGCTCCATCGCGATCGCCGCCACCCCGCCGGTGAGGATCGCGACCGGCACGACCACCGGCCAGGGGACATCGTGGATGCGGAGCAGAAACATCATCAGACCAGAGAGCGTGACGAGCTCGCCGTGGGCGAAGTTGATCAGCCCGAGCACGCTGTAGACGACGGCGACGCCGAGCCCGAGCAGCGCGTAGACGCTGCCGAGCGAGAGCACGTGGACGACGTTCTGGGCCGCCTCCGCACCGCTGTAGGCAAGGATCGCCTCCATCTAGGCCTCAACCGCCAGCCCGAGGTAGGCCTCCTCGACCGAGGCGTTCTCTCTCAGCTCGCGGGCGTCGCCGGACAGCTCGAGCCGCCCGGTGTTGAGAACGTAGCCCCGGTCGGCGACATCGAGCGCGAGCCGGACGTTCTGCTCGACGAGGAGGATCGTCACACCCTCCTCGCGAAGCTGCGCGATCAGCTCGAAGACCCTCGCCACAATTTTCGGCGCGAGCCCGAGCGAGGGCTCGTCGAGCAGAAGCAGGTTCGGGTGGCTCATCAGCGCCCGTGCGACCGCGAGCTGCTGCTGCTCGCCGCCGGAGAGCAGCCCGGCCATCGTGTCGCGGTGCCGCTCGAGGACCGGGAAGAGCCGGAAGACGCGCTCGCGGCCCTCGTCGTACTTGTCCTGGAACTTGAAGCCGGCGCCGAGGCGGAGGTTCTCGTCGACCGTCATCTTCGCGAAGATGCGCCGGCCCTCTGGGCAAAGCGCGATCCCGCCGTTGACGCGATCCTCCGGCGAGCGGCGCGTGAGGTCGTTGCCGTCGTAGAAGACGCGGCCGGACGTCATCGTCACGAGGCCCATGACCGTGTGCAGGAACGTCGTCTTGCCGGCGCCGTTCGCGCCGAGCAGGGTCACGATCTCGCCGGGCATGACGTGGAGGTCGATGCCGCGCAGAACAGTGCTCGCGCCGTACCGGGCGCCGACGTTCGTTGCCGTCAGCAGCGCGTCGGGGACCGGCGACTCAGCCGCGGGGGAACGCTTGCCGTTCCGGAAGAAGCGCTCGCGGATCACGCGCGATGTCTCTCTCCCGCGGCAGCCTGCGACAGAGCCGTCGGAGGCCGCATCGGTTGTGGCCTCACGGATCCGCTGTCCGGCGTCTGACTATCCGGCTCAAGCGTCCGATTCTAGACTCGGACAACCAGCCAACGCAACGGGGTCCCCGTAGCGCGCAGCCGCGCTCCGAACCTCCGCTGCCACCCGCCCCTCGGTGCCTGCCTACCCGCGGCGCGCGGGCCTACGCCTCGGTCACGAGCAGCTGGAGGGCGCGCGCGAGCACCCGGGAGCCGAGCTCGCACTGCTCGGGTGTCGTGTACTCCTCGGGGGAGTGGCTGATCCCCCGCCGGCTCGGGACGAACAGCATCCCCGCCGGTACTTGCCGGCCGACGACCATCGCGTCGTGCCCGGCGCCGCTGGGCAGGCGGAGGTACTTCACGCCTTCGAGTTCCGCGGCGCGTCCGAACGTCGCCACGAGCGTCTCGTCGAGCGGGAGCGGGTCGAGCCGGAAGATCTCGTGTACTTCGAGTCCGAGCCCCTCCTCGGACGCGACTCGCTCAAGCGTCTCGCGCACCAGCGGCTCGAGACTCGCGAACCCGTCTTGCGTTGCCGAACGAGTGTCGATCGTGAACTCCGCGACTCCAGGGACGACGTTGAACCCAGCCGGCTCGACCGAGATGATGCCGACGTTCGTCGTAATGTCGCCGCGCTCCAGGGCTGCCTCGCGGAGCGCGAGGACCACGCGCGCAGCCGCAGCGAGCGCGTCCCGGCGCATCCGCATCGGGGTCGTGCCGGCATGGTTGGCCTCGCCGAGGAAGCGCGCGCGGAACCCGAGCACACCGACGATGCCCGTCACGATTCCAAGCTCGATCCCCTCCTGCTCCAGCACCGGCCCCTGCTCGATATGGAGCTCGAGGTACGCGCCGATCTCGTCGATCCGCCGCGCCTGCGGGAGGCGGTCGAAGTCGAAGCCGGCCGCCGTCATCGCCTCGCGCAACGAGATGCCTGCGACGTCGCGGCGGTCGGCGAGCTCCCCCATGTCCTCGCCGGCAAACGCTCGGCTGCCGAAGAGCGCTGTCCCGAACCGTGCGCCCTCCTCGTCCATGAACGACGCGAGCCAGACCGGCCGACGCGGTTCGACGCCCCACTCCTTCAGAAGACGGATGGCGTGAAACCCTGCCAGGACGCCGAGCGCGCCGTCGTAGCGGCCGCCGTGCGGGACCGTGTCGAGATGGGAGCCGACGAGGACTGCTTTGCCCGAGCCGATCTCCCAGCTCGCGAGGAGGTTCCCCGCCGCGTCGATCTCGACGTCGAGTCCGAGCTCGCGGAGCTGCTTCCCGAGCCAGTCGTACACGTCGAAGATCTCTTTCGACCAGGCGAGTCTGGTCATGCCCTCCTCGCCACCGCCGAAGCCGGCGGCTTGCTCGAGAGTTACGGCGACGGCTGACATCAGCGCCAGCTTACGATTTCTCAGCCACTTTCGAGGACGACCACTTCGTCCTCCTGCTAACCAAGCGGCCTCCCGAGAAGTCGCCGAATCTCCTCCAGCGCCTCGGGATTTTCGAGCGAGCTGAGATCGCCCGACGACGCTCCCGTGACCACATCGCGGATGGCCCGCCGGATGATCTTTGCGTTCCGAGTACGAGGCAGGGCGGAGACCTTGATGACTCGCTCGGGCGCAAATGCACGACCTAGGCGTTCGGCCACGAGCGAGGACAGCTCGTCGTCGATCTCGTCGTCCTCTCCTCGCATCACGACGAAGCACCAGACCGCTTCCCCCTTGAGCTCGTGAGGAATCCCGACAGCCGCGCACTCCTCGACGCGGGGATGCGAGACGAGCACCGACTCGACCTCAGCAGGCCCCACGCGCTTTCCGGCGACGTTGATCGTGTCGTCGCTACGTCCGTGCAGAAACAGGAACCCCTCGTCGTCGCGGCTGGCCCAGTCTCCGTGAACCCAGACGCCGGGCCAGCGGTTCCAGTACGTGCTCAGGTATCGCTCGTCGTCCTCCCAGAGGCCTCTCGTCTGACCAGGCCATGGTTGCTTGACGACGAGCTCGCCGACGTCACCCGGCGCCGCGGGCTTTCCTTCAGCGTCGAACACGTCTATGTCGACGCCGACCGCCGGGGTGTTGAACGAGGTGGGCTTCAACGGGCAGATTGGCAGGACCCCGACGAGGGAGCCGGCCTCTGTCCCACCGGCAAGGTTGACGATCGGGCAGCGGCCACCGCCGATCTGCTCAAAGAACCACAGCCACGGCAGCTCATTCCACGGCTCGCCCGTTGATGTGAGTACGCGCAGTGAGCGGGGCGGACGATCGAAGCCGTGGGCCGACCTGTGCATCAGCGCGCGTACGAAGGTCGGCGAGGCGCCGAAGATCGAGATCGAGTGCCGCTCGATCATCTCGGCCATCCGCCCGGGCGTTGGATGGTCGGGCGCTCCGTCGTAGAGGAAGACCGACCTCCCGGCAAGTCCCGCGCCGAGCACGGCGATCGGCGCCACGATCCACCCCAGGTCCGTGATCCAGAAGAGGAGCTCGCCGTCTCGATGATCCGCGTGGTAGTTCGTCTCGGTCGCGGACTTGAGCGGGAAGCAGCCGTGCGTGTGGACGGCGCCCTTCGGCTTGCCGGTCGTGCCGGACGTATAAGCGACCATGAATGGGTGATCCGAGCTGACCGGCTCGGGCTCGACCACGGGCTCGGCGTCGAGGAAGACCTGCCAGCTCTCGTCGGCCCCAGCGAGCCTCGGACAGACCACGAGGCGCGACACGGTCGGGGCAGAGCGGACCGCCTCCTCGGCCACGGCCCGCATGTCGACGGTCTTGCCGCGCCGGTAAAAGCCGTCGGCCGTGATGAGCAGCTTGGCCCTCGCATCTTCGAGGCGATTCGCCACCGCCCCAGCGCCGAACCCCGAGAACATCGGCACGCAGATCGCGCCGAGCTTCGCGCAGGCGTAGAAGCACGCGATCGCCTCGGGAGTCAGCGGCAGATAGAGACCAACGCGGTCGCCCTTGCCAACCCCCGCGTGGCGCAGTCCGCCGGCGATCCGGGAGACGAGAGCGGAGAGCTCGCCGTACGTCATGGAGCGCGTGATTCCCTCCTCCCCCTCCCAGACGTACGCAAGCCGGGCTGAGTCGTGTTGCTCGACGCACGACTCCACAAGGTTTGTCACACCTCCGGGGAACCAGCGAGGCCATTCGTTTCCTCGCGACCGATCGAGGGTCTGGACGGGCTCCTCGTACCAGCGGACGCCGAGGTCCTCCGCCGCCGCCTTCCAGAACCACTCGACGTCGTCGATCCAGGCTCGCCGCAGCTCCTCGTACGAGCCGATCCCGTGCTGCGCCATGAAGCGGGCGATGTTCGAGTTGCGAAGGAAGTCGTAGTCCGGGCGCCAGGCGACCTCAGCCGGCGGCCCGGCCGGTGATCTCGCAGGTTTCATCGGGGCGGGTCAGGGTCGAGTGTCACTCGTGACTCACAGGTTTGGCCTCGAGCTCGACGAGCGCCATTCCTTGCGGTCGATCATAGGCTCGCCTCCGCGGAAGGGAGAGTCTTCGCCCTCGAGCAAGCTCGTCTTCCCCGGCGAAGGCGCGGCAGGCAGAACGGTGAAGACGTAGCCGGAGCGCCCTTGTTAGGCTCTTTTTCGGCCCGATCCGACCCGCGAACGACGGGAGCGCCGATGTCTGCATCCCCGATCACCGACCGCTACGTCGCCCGGACGCCGAAGTCGGCCGCGCTCAACGAGGCCGCGAAGAGGTCGATGCCGGGCGGCGACACCCGCTCGACTGCGTGGTTCACGCCCTATCCGCCCTTCGTCGCCGAAGGGAGCGGGCCGTACTTCACCGACGTGGACGGCAACCGCTACGTCGAGCTCCTGAACAACTACACGTCGCTGATCCACGGCCACGCCCACCCGGCGGTCGTCGAGGCGATCCGGGAGCAGCTCGGGCGCGGCGCCTCGTTCGCTGCGCCTCACGAGCACACGCTTCGCCTGTCTCAGATGCTCTGCGAGCGCGTCGACTCGATCGAGCGCGTCCGCTTCGCCAACTCAGGGACGGAGGCCGTGATGATGGCGGTCAGGGTGGCGCGCGCCTTCACCGGCCGCCCGCTGATCGCGAAGGCCGAGGGCGGCTACCACGGGACGTGGGACGACGTCCAGCTTTCCGTCGCGCCGCCCCTCGACAAGGCGGGCCCGGCCGAGCGCCCGACTCCCGTCCCCGATTCGCCCGGCCTCTCGCCCGGCGTCAACCAGTCGACGGTCATGATCCCGTACAACGACCTCGAAGGGGCTCGGGCGATCCTCGAGCCGGTTGCGGACCGCCTGGCGGCGGTCGTCGTCGAGGTGATGCAAGGCGCCGGCGGGATGGTGCCCGCCGAGCAGGACTACGTCGACGGGCTCCGCGAGCTGACCCGCGAGACCGGCGCTCTGCTGATCTTCGACGAGGTGATCACGTTTCGGCTGACCCCGGGCGGCGCACAGGCGCTCTACGGGGTCACCCCCGATCTGACCGCGATCGGCAAGATCATCGGCGGCGGCCTCGCCGTCGGCGCCTTCGGCGGCCGGGCGGACGTGATGGCAGTCTGCGACCCGAGCCGCTCCGGGGCGATCCCCCACTACGGCACCTTCAACGGGAACCCCGCAACGATGGCCGGCGGGATCGCCGCGCTCGAGCTCCTCCCCCCGAGCGAGTACGATCGGATCAACGGGCTCGGCGACCGGCTCCGCGAGGGCATCAACGCCCTCGGGACGGAGCTCGGGCTCGCCGTCACCGCGACCGGCATCGGCTCACTGCTCAACATCCACCTGACCGACGGGCCGATCCGCTGCTACCGCGACCACGCCGGGCGCGTCGCCAAGGAGCAAGCAAGCCTCCTCCACATGGCGATGCTGAACGAAGGGCTATTCATGGCGCGCCGCGGGCTGATGTCGACCTCGACGCCGATGGACGAGGCGCTCGCCGACGAGGTCCTGGACGGGATCCGGCGGGCCGTGCTCACCGTCCATGCTGAGCTGCCGATCCCCGAGCTCTCGGTCGCCTGATCGCCGAGAGCGCGCGCGGAGTCGCGCTCCACCGCTCGGCCGAGGCGACGTCGGTCGCCTAGAGCGCGAGCCAGCCGCCGTCGACAGCGAGCGTGTGGCCCGTGACGTAGCAGGAGTCTTCGCTGGCGAGGAAGCAGACGGCACCGCGAATCCACTCGGGCTTGGCGAGCTCCGGCAGCGCCGTCTTCGGCCAGAGCAACTCCTGCCGGAGCCGCTCGGCGTCCTCGGTGTCGGCGAACATCCCCTGCGACATCTCGGTCGGGAAGAACGTCGGCGCGACGGCGTTCACGCGGATGTTGTGCTTCCCCAGCTCGACCGCGAGTGCGACCGTCAGCCCCGTCACGCCGCCCTTCGAGGCGTAATAGCCGATCACCGGGAACTTCGCCGTCGCCTGGAAGCCGAAGACCGAGCTGATGTTGACGATCGAGCCCGACCGCCTCGGGACCATCACGCGGGCGGCTTCACGGCAGGCGAGGAAGGTCCCCGTCAGGTTGACGTCGATGACCTGCTGCCAGTCCTCGAGCGTGTGCTCGAGCAGCGGCCTCCCGATCGTGACCCCAGCGTTGTTGACGAGGACGTCCACGGTCCCGAGCTCCTCGACGGCGGTGCCGATCAGGTCGACGATCTCGCTCTCCTTCGTCAGGTCGGTGCATACGGGAACCGCCCTGATCCCGTAGCGCCCCTCGAGCTCTGCGGCGATCTCGTGCAGGCGCCCCTCCCGCCGCGCGGCAAGCACGACGTTCGCCCCGGATTCGGCCAGCCCGTGGCAGAACTGCTCGCCGAGGCCGACAGAGGCCCCGGTGACGACCGCCACCTTCCCTTCGAGGCTGTAGTGGCTCACCGCCCTAGGGCGTCGTAACCATCGGCGCCGCTCCTGTGCCGGCGAGCGCCTCCCGGCCGTGCCTGCATGGGTGCGAGCCTAACGGGAGGCCGCCGCGCGGGCAAGGAGGAAAACGTCGGGCGCAAAGGGGGGAGAAACGACCGCACAGCACCCGCGGATGTTTTACGATCACAGGCCAGTTCATCAAAGAGGGGCGCTACGGCGAGAAGCTCGCGCGCGCCGCGGCCGTCCGTGTGACGAGGTAGCAAGCGTGCGCGACCCGGCTGTGATTCCGTCGGCCGGATCGCGCCATGAGCAGAGGAGGTGCGCATGAGCACGTTGCGACTGGCGCTGATCCAGATGCAGAGCAAGGCGGACGCCCGGGACGAGAACGTCGCCAAGGCCTGCAAGTACATCGACGAGGTCGCCGACGAGAAGCCCGACCTGATCGTCCTGCCGGAGTTTTTCAACCACGAGTACTGCTTCCAGTTCCGGGACTACGCGTACATCGACTACGCGGAGCCCGAGAGCGGCCATACGATCATCGCGATCCGGGAGAAGGCGCGAGAGCACAGGACGACGATCTGCGCGACGATCTTCGAGGAGCAGGGCCCCGGGCTCTACTTCGACACCGCCTTTTTCATAGGCCCCGACGGCGAGATCTTCGGCAAGTACCGCAAGACCCACCCGGCGGCCGTGCGCAGCCTCGAGAAGATCTACTTTCGGGGCGGGACGCGGTTCCCGAACTTCCCCATCAAGGGCGTCCGGGTGGGCGTGATCATCTGCTACGACCACTACTTCCCCGAAACCGCGCGCTGCGCCACGGTGAACGGCGCCGAGCTGATCCTCGGCCCGTTCGCCGCACCCTCCGAGCCAAGGTGGGACGCGCTGATGACAACGCGGGCCTGGGAGAACGGCGTCTACATGGCACCGTGCAACAAGGTCGGCTTGGAGGGCGAGTGGATCTTCGGCGGCCGCTCGCTCGTCGTCGACCCCTTCGGCGAAATCATCGGCAAGGCGAGCGACGAGGCCGACGACACGATCGTCGTCGAGGTCTCGCGCGAGCAGGTCTACGCGGCGCGACGCCGCTACCCGATGCTCCGCGACCGCCGGCCTGAGGTGTATGGGCCGCTGACCTCGAGCGACGAGGTCAACCGCGAGCTCCTCGCCCGCGGCCCCGCCTGGGACACGCTGGTCCCGGAGCGCGAGGAGGCGCTCGCGGGCTGAGGCCCGCGCCAGCGCTCCGTCGCGGTCGGAGGCTCATACGCCCCTGCAATAGGGTCCGTACGAACACGGCGAACCGTAAGGAGATCAGCATGGGATCCGTGGAGCCGTTGCAGCCGGAGGGAGTCGCCTCGCCACTCGGGCATCTGTCGAACGCGACCCTCGCCGGCAAACACCTGTACGTCGCCGGCCTCGTCGCCCTCGACGAGAGCGGCGGCCTCGTCGGGGAGGGATCCGCGCGCGAGCAGACTATGCAGATCTGCCGCACGCTCGACGGGATCTGCAAGCAGTACGGGGCGGATCTGACGGCCGTGGCCCGCTGCCTCGTCTTCCTCAAGGATCGTGCGGATTACAAGGAGTACGACGCCGCGTTCGCCGAGACGTTCGGCGACCACAAGCCGGCGCGCGCGACGGTGATCGCGGAACTCGTGAGCCCGGACTTCCTCGTCGAGATCGTGAGCGACGTGGAGCTCCCGTGATGGACGAGGTCGCTCACAGGGAGTTGAGCCGTCGTTGACGCCGCCTGCCTCGGTCGAGCAGAACGGGCGATGATCAGACGGATCGTCGTCCTCGGCAGCGGGCTGATGGCCCCTGGCATCGCGGCCGCGTGCGCCGCCGGGGCGAGCGTCGCCGTGGCCGGGCGCGATCCTGCGCGGGTCGAGGCGGCGGCGCGGGCGGCCGGCTCGCTGGCCGGCGTCGAGGTCGGCGCCGTCGAGATCGCGGAGGAGAGCTTCGCTGGCACCGAGCTCGTGATCGAGACGATCGTCGAGGACGCGGCGGCCAAGCGGGAGCTCTTCGCCCGGATCGAGCCCTGGCTCGCCGAGGACGCGGTGCTCGCCACGAACACCTCGAGCCTCTCGATCGCCGCCCTCGCGGATGGGGTCGCGAGGCCGGAGCGCTTCGCCGGCTTCCACTTCCTGAACCCCGCCCACCTGACCGCCGTCGTCGAGGTCGTGCCCGGCCCGGCAACCGCGCCGGAGACGGTTGACCGGCTCGCCGACCTCGGGCGGCGGATGGGGAAGGCGCCGCTCGTCCTGCTCCGCGACGTCCCCGGCTTCATCTGGAACCGCCTGCAGTTCGCCGTCCTGCGCGAGTGCCTGCACATGCTCGACGAGGGCGTGGCGGAGGTCGAATCGATCGACGCCGCGGTCGCCGACGGTCTCGCGCCGCGCTGGCTCGCCGCCGGCCCGCTCGCGACCGCCGAGCTCGGCGGGCCCGACACCTTCCGCCGGGCCGCGGAGCAGCTCTTCCCGAACCTGGCGGCCGAGGTCGAGGTTTCCGGGAGGCTCGGCAAGGGCTTCTATCAATGGACGGACGAGGCGCGCGAGGCGGTCGAGGCGCTGCGTGCGGAGGCGCTGCGCGCCGGGCGCGAGTTCTCGGAGCGACGGCGGGCGTCGACGCCGTGACGCGCTGGTCGGCTCACGTCTCGACACTCTTCAGGGAGCTTCCGTTCCTCGAGCGGCCTGCCGCGGCACGCGCGGCCGGATTCAAGGCGGTCGAGAGCTGGTGGCCGGACGAGGGCGCGGATGCCTGGGCGGCCGAGGTACGGCGGTGCGGTCTGGTTCTGACGATGCTGAACGCGTACTGCGGCGACATCGCGGCGGGTGACCGCGGCTTCCTCAATCTCCCCGAGCGCCGTGAGGCGGTCCTCGAGAGCCTGCGGGCGGCTGCCCGGCTCGCGACGCGGGTGAACGTCCTCGTCGGCCGCGCCGTGGCGAGCGTGCCGAGGCGACGGCAGCTCGCAACGGTCGCGTCCCTCCTGCGCGAAGCCGTCGCAGGCACGGAGGGCGTGACGCTCGTGGTCGAGCCGGTCAACGACCTGGACACTCCCGGGTACCTCCTACCGACGGCGGCCGCCGCGGCCGAGCTGATCGAGGAGATCGGCTCCGACCGCGTGCGCATGCTCTACGACGCCTACCACGCCGCGCGGTCCGGCCGGGACCCGATCCGCGAGGCGCCGTGCTTCGTCGGCCTGATCGACCACGTCCACTACGCCGACTGCCCCGGCCGCGGCGCCCCGGGCACCGGCGAGATCGACCTCCTGCGCCTCGTCGAGGCGCTCGAGGGCGCGGGCTACGACGGGGCGATCGGGCTCGAGTACGACCCGCGCGGCCCGACGATCGACTCGCTCAGAGCTCTGCCTCGATAACCGTGACGGCCTCGTCGAAGATCGAGACGAGCTCGTCCACCTGCTCGGAGGTGATGCAGAGGGGCGGCGTCAGCTTGTTCATGTCGCCCTCGACCCCATCCACGCACCCCTGGAGCGGGTACGTGATCAGCCCGCGCTCGAGAGCCGCGTCGGCGATCCTGTAGGAGATCCGGTCGGTGGCCGGGAAGGGCTCCTTCGTCTCCCGGTCCTTGACGAATTCGATGCCGACCATCAGCCCGATGCCGCGGACGTCGCCGATGATCAGGTGCCGCTCCTTGATCTCCTCGAACCCCGCGAGCAGGCGCTGGCCCTGGAGACGGGAATTCTCGACGAGGTCGTGTTCGAGCAGGTAGCGGAGCACCGCGACCCCGGTCGCCGCCGTGAGCGCGTTGCCGACGAACGTGTGCCCGGAGACGAAGTTCGAGTGGTTGCGCTCGAGCGCTTCGACGACCTCGTCGCGGGCGATCACGGCGCCGAGCGGCACGTAACCGCCACTTATCCCCTTCGCGGTCGCGATCAGGTCCGGCTCCACGTCCCAGTGCTCGATGCCGAACATCGTCCCGGTGCGCCCGAAGCCCGTGATCACCTCGTCTGCAATGAAGAGAACGTCGTAGCCGTCGCAGATCTCGCGAATCCGCTGGAAGTAGCCCTGCGGCGCTGGGACGGCGCCGAGCGCAGCGGCGACGACGGGCTCGGCGATGAACGCGGCGACGTTCTCCGGGCCCTGGCGCCGGATCTCCTTCTCTAGCGCGTTCGCGCACTGGAACGTGCAGTCGGATCGGTCCCGGCAGTACTCGCAGCGGTAGCGGTAGGCGGGCGAGATGTGCGGCTGGTTCTCGTACATTGGCACGTACTTGCGCCGCCGGAACGTGTGGCCGCCGTAGCCGAGCGAGGCGATCGTCGCGCCATGGAACGACTCCCAGCGCGAGATCACGAGCTGCTTCTGGCTGTTGCCGCGCTCGATGTGGTACTGCCGGGCGAGCTTGACGGCGTTCTCCGTCGCCTCCGAGCCGCCGGAGATGAGCCAGACTTTGTTTAGCGTCCCGGGCGCAATCTCCGCGAGGACATCGGTCAGGTCGATGATCGGCTGGTGCGTGAACATGTGCATCGGCGCAAACGCAAGCTTGCGCGCCTGCGCGGCCATCGCCTCCGCGACCTCGGCGACTCCGTGGCCGATGCTGACGACGGCGGACGAGCCGGCCGAGCCGTCGATGTAGCGGTTGCCCTCGTCGTCCCAGATGTAGATCCCTTCGCCCCGGTCTGCCATCAGGTAGCGGCGCGAGAAGTCGCGCACCAGGACGTGCTTGCCCTCGGCGGTCTCTCTCAGCATGTCCCTCCTCGGCTCGATCGACCCTCTCGACGCTAGCAGGAGGGCCTTGACAGATCAACGCGCGGCGGACCGCCAGCGGGCGTCGAGGCCGGACTGAAAGCACGCAGGGTGTGACCCCGCTCGCCCTCCCCGGCGACCGGCGGCTCTACCGCCTCTCGCCGATGTACGCCGGGGCCGCCAGCCCGGTGTCGGATGCGAATTGAGAGTTGTTACGCTCGCAATGTAGTGGCTGAATAAAGGGGAGACCGGACGATGAAATTCGGCGCAGCACACGGGAACTCTCCGGCCTCGAAGTCGCTCTCGATCATGCGCGCCTGCGAGGACGCGGGCTTCGACCAGTTCTGGATGTACGACTCGCACATCATCTGGCAGGATGCCTACAGCGTCCTCGGCTGGCTGATCGGGAACTCGCGCAGCGAGACGATGGAGTGGGGCACCTTGGTGACGAACCCGGTCACGCGCGACCCGACCGTGACCGCGAGCGCGTTCGCGACCTTGAGCGAGATCACCGGCGGGCGAGTGATCTGCGGCATAGGCCGCGGCGACAGCGTCGTGCGCGTGATGAAGCGGAAGCCCGCGAACCTCGCTCAGGTCGAGGAGGCGGTGCGCATCATCCGGACGCTCGCGAGCGGCGAGTCGATGGAGCTCGGGGGCGTTGACGCGACGATCGAGTGGGCGCCGAAGCGTCCGCAGCGGGTCTACGTGGCGGGCTACGGCCCGAAGGCGCTGACGCTCGCCGGGCGAGTCGCCGACGGGGTCGTCTTCCAGGTCGCCGACCCCTACTTCATCGAGTGGGGGCTCCAGTGGGTCCGCGCGGGCGCGGAGGAGGCGGGCCGGAGCTTCGGCGACATCGTCATCCACTGCTCGACGGCGACGTGGATCTCAGGCGACCGGGCTGAGGCGCGCGACCGGGTGCGCTGGTTCCCGGCGGTCGTGGGAAACCACATCGCCGACGTCCTCCGCCACCATGACCGGAGCGAGCTTCCGAGCGAGCTGTTCGACTTCGTGCAGGACCGCAAGGGCTACGACTACCGGCAGCACGGCGTGCCGGGGGCCGACCACAGCAAGTACGTGCCCGACGCGATCTGCGACCGCTTCTGCGTGATCGGCACCGAGGAGGAGTGCGAAGCGAAGATCCTCGAGCTCGCGTCGCTCGGGGTCTCCGAGTTCGACATCTACCCGTGGGTCCCGGACGTGGAAGAGGTGATCCGAACGTACGGTCGCGGGATCGCGCCGCGCGTGCGCGAGGCCCTGGCCAAGCCCGCCGCAACCACTCCCCCCTGAGCACGAGGCGAAGTGATGAAAGCCAAGTGCGCCCTCATCCAGTTCAACTTCTCGGTCGACGTCGAGGACAACGTCGCCAGGCTCTGCGACTACGTGCGGGAGGCCGGCAAGAACGGCGCAGAGATCATCTGCCTGCCCGAGCTCGCGACGACCGAGTACTTCTGCGTAGGGATGCACCCGGAGTTCCTCGACTACGCGGAGCCGATCCCGGGGCCCTCGACCGAGAAGGTGGCGAAGGCGGCGACGGACGCGAACGCATACGTCGTGTTCCCGCTCTACGAGAAGGTCAAGGACGGCGTGCTCTATAACTCGGCCGTCTTCATCAACCGGCAGGGCGAGATCGTCGGCAAGTACCGCAAGAACATGATCCCGCAGGTGAAGATCGGCGACGTCGAGGGGAACGAGAAGTTCTACTTCCGCCCCGGGAACCTCGGCTATCCCGTCTGGGACACTGACCTCGGGATCAAGGTCGGCGTCACGATCTGCTACGACCGCCACTTCCCGGAGGGGCCGCGGTGCCTCGCGCTAAACGGCGCAGACGTCGTCTTCGTCCCGACCGCAACCCCGCTCGGCGGCGAGATGTGGGAGATCGAGTTGCGCGGGCACGCGATCGCGAACCTGTTCTGGGTGGGCGCCGTGAACCGCGTCGGCAAGGACCGGAACGGCCACTTCGACCTCAAGTTCTACGGCCGGTCGCTCTGGTCGGCCCCGAACGGCGAGCTGAAGGCGGTCGCGGGCAGCGAGGGCGACGAGATCCTCTACTGCGAGATCGACACCGACGTGAGCAAGCATTACCGCGACACATGGGGATTCTTCCGCGACCGGAGGCCGGAGGCGTACGCCGAGGTAACGGCGCCCTGAGACGCGGTCCGGCTCGAGATTAGCCGGACTTCCGCACGCCTCGCCGTCCGAAACGGCCTATGGTTGCCCTCCGACGAGTGTCGGCGAAGCGGGCCGCGGGCCCCGCCGAGCACGGGCCGCGCGCACAAGACCTAGGACTTCAGCGTCACCTCCCGGTCGAGCGCGTCCTCGCGTGCCGGCACGCTCGCGAGCAGGCCGCGGGCGACCTCATCGGGTGAGGTCAGAGGGCCGTAGACCTCGGGCCGCCGGTCACGAAGCATCGGCCATCGCCGGCGCGCCGCGTATACCTGCTCGCGCGAGATCTCGGCGATGATGGTGTCGTCCGCGTCGTCGCTCGCCTGCGCGACGATCTCGCCGAAGGGATCGACCACGAGCGAGCGGCCGCCGAAGATCCAGTCGCCCTCGAGTCCGACCTTGTTGCAGGGCGCCATGTAGACGCCGTTCTCCCAGGCGCGCGTAATCATGAGCTGGTCCCACACCGGAAACTTGGGCGCAGCGAACGGACCGACGATCAGCTCGGCGCCGTTGACGGCCGCGCAGCGAGCCGTCTCGGGGAAGAGGTGGTCGTAGCAGATGATCACGCCCACTCGAAGTCCGTTGATCTCCACGACCGGGAACTGCGTGCCGCCGCGGAAGTAGATCTTCTCGAGGCTCTGAACAGCTGCCGGGTGGGTCTTCCGGTACTTGGCGAAGACCTGGCCCTCGGGGCCGATAAAGAAGGCTGTGTCGAAGTACACGCCCGGCCCCTGCTCCTCGAAGATCGTGGCGCAGATCGTCGTCCGGTGCTCCTTGGCCTTCTCCCGCATCGCCGTGATCGTGTAGCCGTTCTCGGGCTCGGCGCAGTCGATGTACGCGTAGTCGCGAAACTGGAAGACGTACTCGTGGTTGAAGAACTCGGGTAGCACGATGAGGTCGGGCCGCTCGCCGGCCACCTCGTCGATGTACTCGCAGGCAGTTGCGACGTTCTCGTCGCGCGCGTCGGTCTTGCTTTGCATCTGTATCAGCGCCAGGCGCAGGGTGCTCATCTGAACCACCTCCTGCCACGTAGTGGGCCCGACCGGAGCGAGCCTGCCGGGCCGCTCGACCGACGTTCTCCTAGACCGCTACTGCCGGCTCCAGCCTTTCACCGACCCTAGCGCGCTTGATGAATCGCCCGGTCCCGGGCTGGGCGACGAGCTCGCCGTCCTCGATCACGAGCTGCCCTCGGACGAGCACCGTCTCGGGCAAGCCCGTGACCTCGGTCCCCTCGAAGAGGTTGTAGTCGCACGTCGAGTGGTGCGTCTTGACCGAGATCGTGTGCTTCTTGTCGGGATCGAAGATCACGACGTCGGCGTCGCGAGCCGATGGCGATCGTCCCCTTGCGCGGATAGAGCCCGAACAGCTTCGCCGGCTGCGTCGCGTAGAGCTGGACCAACCGGTTGAGGTCGAACTTGCCGGCGCGGACGCCGAGCTCGTGCAGGAGCTTCAGCCGCTCCTCGATCCCGGGCGGTCCGTTGGGGATCTTCGAGAAGTCGTCCGTTCCGGCCATGTCCTTTTGGCCCTTGAAGTTGAAGGGCGCGTGATCAGTCGAGACGACCGAGAGACCGTCCGTGCGCAAGGCCTCCCAGAGCGCTTCGATGTGCTGCTTCTCACGTGGCGGCGGGGTGTAGACATACTTCGCACCCTCGAAGCCAGGCTGGTCGATCTTCGAGAAGTCGATCGTCAGGTACTGGGTGCAGGTCTCGCCCCAAACGGTCCAGCCCTTCTCGCGAGCGCGCTCGATCGGCTCTATCGCGTCGCTGCAGGAGACGTGGACTACGTACAGCGGGCAGCGGGCGATGCGAGCGAGCTGAATCGCCCGGTTCGTCGCCTCGCCCTCGGTCTCGGGCGGCCGCGTGAGCGAGTGGTACTTCGGCGCGGTGTTGCCCTTCGCGAGCGCCTGCTTGACGAGCACGTCGATCGCGTCCCCGTTCTCGGCGTGGACCATCACGAGCGAGCCGTTGTCGGCTGCGACCTGCATCGTCTTGAACAGCGTCTCGTCGTCGATGTGGACATCGGTGCCCTTGTAGGCCATGAAGAGCTTGAAGCTCGAGATGCCCTCGTCGGGCAGCTTCGCGAGGTCGTCGAGCGAGCCGCCGCCCTTCAGGTCGGTGACGACGAGATGGAAGCCGACATCGATGACCGGCTTGTTCGTCTCGAGCTTCTCGTGCCAGGCGCCAAGCGCTTCGGCGAAGCTCTGGCCCGGGTACTGGATCGCGAAGTCGACAATCGTCGTCGTGCCGCCGAAGGCGCCGGAGACGGTGCCCTCATAGTGGTTGTCGGCCGTCGTCGTCCCGCCGAAGTACGTGTCCATGTGCGTGTGGACGTCGACTCCTCCCGGCAGCACGTACTTGCCGCTCGCGTCGATCACCCGATCGGCGCTGACGTCGAGCGATTCGCCAATCAGCGAGATGTCCTCGTCCTCGATGTAGATGTCGGCGACGTAGTCGTCGGCGGCCGTGATCACGCGGCCACCCCTGATCAGAGTGGACATCTCTCCTCCTCAGTCTTGGTTTCCGGCCTCAAGGGGCGACCAGCGCGGCGTAGGCGTCAGGCCGCCGGTCACGGAAGAACCCCCACTCGTCGCGCAGGGTCGCGCTCACCTCCGTGTCGATCTCGCACTGAAGGATCACGTCGTGCTCGCTCGCCACACGGCAGACGACATCGCCGCCAGGGCCCGAGAAGAAGGAGCGGCCGTAGAAATCGGCGGGCCCGCCTCCGACGTCCACGCCGACGCGGTTGACGCCGCCGACCCACATGTTGTTCGCGACACCGTGGGCCTGCAGCTCCAGCTCCCAGATCGAGCTGCCGGCCGCCGTCGCAGTCGGCACGAACATGAGGTCACAACCTGCGAGCGCGAGCGAGCGAGGGCCCTCCGGGAAGTGGCGGTCGTAGCAGATGACCGTGCCGACCTTCACGCCCGTGTCGGTCGGCCACACGGGAAAGCCGAGGTTGCCGGGGCGGAAGTAGTACTTCTCGATCCCGGTGATCGCCGCCATCTTCACAAGCGGGATGCTGGTCTTCCGATACTTGCCGACGATCGTCCCGCTCGGGTCGATAAACACCGCCGTGTTGTAGAGCTCGCCGTCCTGTTCCTTTTCGTACATGGGGAAGAGAACGTAGGCGTTGGCTTCCCGGGCCGCCGCTGCGATCGTCTCGGTCGAAGGGCCCGGAATCGGCTCTGCAAGCTTCAGCCACCGCGGCTCGATCTCGAACGGGAAGTACACGTTCGTCGCGAGCTCGGGCAGGCAGATGATCTCGGCGCCCTCATCCGCGGCTTGCTTGATCAGTCGCGCGCCCTTCTCGACATTCGCGTCCGTCTTGTCGGAGAAGTTCATCTGGATGACGGCGGCATTGGCTTTCAACCTCTTCGCCCCCTTCGCGGTCTACGCCGGTATCTGTTTGAACGCCGGAATGATATCCCGCCCGTACGTCTCGATTAGACGTTCGGGCTCGGGAATCGTCGTGTAGATGTTGAACTCGGTCACGCCGAGCGCCTCGAGCCGGCGAAGCTTCTCGATGCACTCGTCCACGGTTCCGAGCACCGTGAAGCGGTCGACGATCTCGTCGGGCACGTAGTGGGAGTGCTCCGTGTTCAGGCGCGTGTGCTCCCGGTAGTCGTAGGACGTGCGCCCCTCGACATACGCGCGCAGATCCTCGGGGATCTCGGCGGGATCGTGGTGGCGCAACAGGTCGGTAATGTGGTTGCCGACGAGCGCGCCGAACCAGCGGAGGTTCTCCCTTGCCTCGTGCCTGTCCTCCGAGATGAAGCTCGGGGCGGCGGCCTGCACGCGGAAGCTCGAGAGGTCTCGGCCCGACTCCTCTAACCCCTCGGCGACCCGCTCGAGGCACCACTCGATGAAGAACGGGTCTGCGACCTGGAGGATGACTCCGTCCGCGATCCGCCCGGCGAGCTTGAGCGCCTTCGGCCCGTAGGCGGCAACCAAGATCGGAACCTCGCCGCCCTTGGCCCACTCGAGCTGCACGGGGTGACCCGAAACCGCCACTTCGTCGCCTCTCGTCAGCCCGCGGATGATCCTCACCGACTCCTCGAGATCGGCGAGACTGGCAGGCTTGGCCCGGCGGATGCGGACGGCGCTGTCGCCTCGACCGATACCGCAGATCAGTCGGTCGGCGCCGACCATGTTCGCCAGCGTTGCGAAGAAGCTGGCGGTGACCGTCGGATCGCGCGTCACGGGGTTCGTGACGCAGGAGCCGAGCACCACCTTCTCGGTGCCGAGCCCGATCAGAGTCATCTGCGGCGAGTACTCCTGCATCAGGATGTGCGTGTCCCAGCACCAGACGTACTTGAAGCCGGATCTCTCCGCCAGCCTCGCTTTCTCGACCTGTGCGTCGGTAGGCGGGTCGGTCGGAAGGCTGATCCCAAAATCCATCCCTACCGTGTGCTCCTCTCGTCTTCGCTGGCCCCCGCAGGCACGATCGTAAGCACTCTGGAGCGGAGCGGCATAGCCTACTTTTCGGTTCATGGCGCTGAGCTGGCGCCGTTCCTGCTCTCCGACGCTGCGGTCTATGTCACGGGCTCAACGCTGCGTTAGCCTGCGTGATTGCGCCTTCCGATGCCGAGGAGACGAGCGCCGCGTACTTGCCGAGCACGCCGCCCTCGTAGCGGGGTGGGGGCGGCGTCCAGTCTCGGAGGCGGGCCGCGATCTCGTCGTCAGAGAGCTCCACACGGAGTTGGCGCGCCTCGACGTCGATGACGACGAGGTCGCCCTCCGCGAGCGCGGCGAGCGGACCGCCGCGGAAGGCCTCGGGAGCGACGTGGCCGACCATGAACCCGTGCGTTGCGCCGGAGAAACGCGCGTCGGTGACGAGCGCGACCTCGTTTCCGAGCCCCTCGCCGATGATCGCTCCCGTCACCTGCAGCATCTCGGGCATGCCAGGCCCGCCGGCCGGACCCTCGTAGCGGATGACGACGACGTCGCCGGGCCGGATCTGCCCGGCCTTGACCGCGGCGAAGCAGTCAGGCTCGCTGTCGAACACGCGGGCCGGGCCGCGGTGCTTTGCGCGGTCGACGGTGAGCTTGACGACGCACCCGTCCGGAGCGAGGTTGCCGCGCAGGATGCGCAGGCTTCCGGTCGGCTTGATCGGGTGCTCGATCGAACGCACGACCTCTTGGCCCGGCCGCTCGACGACGGCGGCCGCGACCTCACCGAGCGTGCGACCCTCGACGGTGGCCGTGTCGGCGTGGATCAAGCCGCGCTTCGCCAGCTCCCGCGCCACCAGCGCCACGCCGCCCGCCCGATCGACGTCGACGGCATGGAAGCGGCCCCACGGCTTCATGTCGGCGAGCACTGGTGTCCGCGCCGACACCCGGTCGAAATCGTCGATCGTGAACGGGATGCCGAACTCGCGGGCGATCGCAAGCAGGTGAAGCAGAGCGTTCGTGGAGCCGCCGGTCGCGGCAACCGACGCGGCGGCGTTCTCGAGCGCCTCGCGGGTGACGATCTGCGACGGGCGGACGTCGCGCCGCACGAGCTCCATGACGATGCGGCCGCACTCGTAGGCAGCCTGCTGCTTGCGCTTCGACAGCGCCGGGATACCGTTCAGGCCGGCGGGACTGAGACCGAGGAACTCGAGCATCATGGACATCGTGTTGGCGGTGAACTGGCCGCCGCAGGCGCCGGCGCCGGGGCAGGCGACCGACTCCAGCTCGTGCAGTTCCTCGGCCGTCATGCGCCCGGACGCGTGGGCGCCAATCGCCTCGTACACGTCTCCCACCGTGACGTCACGACCGCGGAACCTTCCCGGCGCGATCGAGCCGGTGTAGAAGACCAGGCCGGGGATGTCGAGGCGGCCGAGAGCCATCACGGCCGAGGGGTTCGTCTTGTCGCAGGCGACGAGGCAGACCAGTCCGTCGAACAGGTGCCCACGCGCGACGAGTTCGATCGAGTCGGCGATCACTTCGCGCGAGACGAGCGAGGTACGCATGCCCTCGGTGCCCATGGCGACTCCGTCCGAGACCGAGATCGTGTTGAACTCCATTGGCGTGCCGCCCGCGTCGCGGATCCCCCGCTTGACGTCCTGGGCGAGCTCGCGGTGGTTCAGGTTGCAGGGCATCGTCTCGATCCAGTTGGTGGCGACGCCGATCAGGGGACGGGCGAGGTCCTCGTCGCTGAACCCAACCGCCTTCAGCATCGCCCTTGCGCCGGCGCGATCGGGGCCGTCGGTGATGGCCGCACTGCGGCGCTTGGCCGGGTCGGAAGGGCGCTCGTAGGGCGTGCTCATAGCGGTCCTGCTCCTCTCGGCGTCACTGAGACGTGGAGGACGATCGGGAATCTCTCGCGCACGCGATCCTCACACGCCGAGGACATCTCCAGCGATTCTGGCACACCCGACTCACATAGCCATGCGGATTCCGCATGGGCGCTGGGATGCCCGCCTGGACTCGAACCAGGGACCGACGGATCATGAGTCTGTCGGGTCACCGCTCGCTCACCGTCGCCTTTGGGTTGACGCGTGGGCGGAGGAGAAACCCAACCGCACCCTCTACACTGGTCGCTGACAATGAACTGGCGATTGCCAGGAAGTCCCTGCAAATCGCCACTTTCGCCCCCGTAGCTCAGTGGATAGAGCAGCGGTTCGTCTACGCTCGAAAGACGTGCATCGGCAATGAGGAGAGCGGGACGCCTCCCTCCGCCGTGACGAGCCAGGTTTCCTGCATGTACAGGCAGTCCTCCCCATTTGGAGCGATTGCGTGCGGGTGCATCGAGAACACCATGTTCTCGGCGAGCTGGGTCTCAACGCCTTCGCCGATCTTCGGGAACTCGATCATCGTCATGCCAATCGAATGGCCCGTGACGTGCCCGAGGTGATAGCCCCGGCCGACGAATGCCGCCGAGACCGCCCGGTGCACGTCGTGGCAGCTCGCGCCCGGCCGCATGGCGCTTCTTGCTACCTCGAAGTACTCCTCGTACGCCTCGAGCATGCGCTCGGTGTCGGCGGAGAGCTTCGCAGCTCCCGAGGCGATTGCCCGTGAGACCTCGACCCAGTGCATCCCCGGGCCGGCGACCTCGAGCGAGGGAAGCAAGAACTCCCCGAGGATCTCCTCGCCGCGAGCGATCTTGAACTCGGGGCGCGCGAAGGCATCGGTTCCCGTGAGGACCATGTTCATGGTCAGGCGGCCGCAACCCTCGGCGACGAACCACTCCTCTGCGGCGGCCATTACCTCCGCCGCCGTCTTTCCCGGCGCGTAGGCCTCGAAGAAGACCTCGAATCCGCGCTCGTTGATGCGGACGGAGTCGCGCACTGAGTCGAGCTCAGCCTCGCTCTTCACGGCTCGGGCGAGATCGAACTCGACGTCGAACGGGATCAGCTCGAGCCCTTCGAGCGCCTGGTAATCGCGCACCGCCATGATGTAGTCGAGCCCGTAGACGCCGACCCGTTTCCAACCCGCTTCACGCGCACGGTCGGCGATGTGCTCGCCCGGCCGGTCGGCGAAGACCTGCTCGATCTCCGTCGTCCCGTGCTCGCCGACATACCGGGCCTCGGACGGAAACACGATGCACGGCTCTCCCACTGGCGGGACGACCACGTACGCGTAGCGGTGGACGATCTGGAATCCCGAGAGGTACGTGACCGCCCCTTCGAAGCCCGAGTACTCGCTGCCCGAGACGAC
Source organism: uncultured Actinomycetes bacterium (assembly GCA_963821415.1). Lineage (GTDB taxonomy): Bacteria > Actinomycetota > Thermoleophilia > Gaiellales > Gaiellaceae > PALSA-612. The sequence continues at coordinate 35,043 of CAWGEE010000049.1, forward strand.
GAGCGCGTCGAGGTCGTGCGCAGCCATCGCAGCCCGCACATTCGCGTATCGCCGCGCGAGCTCGGGGCTCAGTGAAGTGTCCATGACGCCTCCAGTCCTTTGACGAGAGCAGTGACCGCATCGTTCAACGGGGTCGGGACGCCGAGCTCGCGGCCGAAGCGCCCGATGCCGCCGTTCAAGAAGTCGATCTCGGTGAGACGGCGAGCCTCGACGTCCTGGAGCATGCTCGCTTTATGGTCGTAGGCGACCTCGGGTCGGGCGGCATGATCGATGAGCTCCTCGGGGTCGGCATCGAGCGTGATCCCTTGCGCTGCCGCAACAGCCTTGCCCTCGTCGACAAGCGCTGTCACGAGCGCGCGCAGGTCCGGGCGTTCGCAGACGCGGCCGTGGGTGAGCCCGGTCAGCGCACCCACGGGGTTCGTCGCCGAGTTGAAGATGACCTTGCGCCACTGCGCGGGGCGTGCGTCCGCAACGGCCGTAGTGGGCATGCCGCCCCTGGTGCAGGCATCCGCGAGCCGCTCGATCTCATCGGTGGTGGCAGGGCTCGGCTCGAACGGGCCGAGCGTCGTGTCACCCTTCACGTCCCACTGCACGACGCCGGGTTCGAGGATCTTCCCCGCAGGAAACGTCGTTCCCCGGATCACGCGAGAGACGTAACGGGCAAGGACTTCCTCGTTGCCGACGCCGTTCTGCACCGACGCGGCCGCGCCTGCCACAAAGGCGTGCGCCGTGGCAGCGATCGCAGCCTCCGTGTGCATCGCCTTCGTGGCCACGATCCCGAAGTCGCACGGGGGAAGATCGGTGGCGTCGCTCGTCGCCCGCACCTTCCCGACGACCTCCCCTGCGCCGGTGAGCTCGAGACCGTTTGCGTTGATCGCGTCGACGTGAGGTTGCGAGAGGTCGTAGGCCCAGACCTCCACATCCTCGAGTTGTGCGAGGTTCGCGGCGAACAGGGAGCCCACGGCTCCACATCCGACGACACACACCCTCATCGCGCAGCCTCCCGAGCCGCCGGGCGCATCCTCCGCACCAGGCGCTCGGAAGAGAACTCGCGACCTCCGGTAAGCCCGCTCGGCCGCAGAATGAGGACGAGGGCCATGAGGGCGCTCACGACCACGATCCGGGTCCCGGCAGGAACCTCGATCGTCCGGCCGAGCACCTCGATGCCGTTCTCCGCATTCGCGAGCACGGAGTCAAGACCGCTGACTGCGAGCGCGCCGACGACAGCGCCCCAGAGGCTCGTGGCGCCTCCGATGACGAGCATCGCGAGCGTGATGAACGTGAGGTCGAGGTATACCGCGTCGGCGTTGATCGGCAGGAAATGGACGTAGAGCCCTCCCGCGAACCCGGCCAGAAACCCGGAGAGCGCGAACGCCCCGAGTCGTTGCCGGTAGATCGAGATTCCGACCGCACGGGCGGCTGCCGGGTCCTCCCTCGTCGCGCGCAGCTGCCGCCCGAAGCGGCTTCGCTGGTACGCGAACGCCGCGACGATGACGAGGAGCGCGCCGACCGTTGCCTGAACGAGATCCGTCGTCTCCGGCACGGACGAGAACGTATTCAGTCCCGGGCCGATCTTCTCGTAGTAGCGAAGGAGGTTGTTCGTGATGCCGAGCACGGCAAACGTCGCGATCCCGGCCGCGAGTCCCGAAAGACGCATCAAGGGCAGGCCGACAAGGAACGCGAAGGCTCCTCCCACCGCGGCCGCAATCACGAGCGACGGGACATTGCCCACTGTCGTCGAGCTGAGGAAGTCGAAGAGGTAGGGCATGAACGCGGGCTTCTCCTGCTCGGGGACCGAGAGCACGCCGGCGGCCCAGGCGCCGACCGCGAAGAAGCTGATATGCCCGAACGACACCACGCCGGAGTTGCCGACGAACGAGTACAGCGCGACAACGATCGAGACGGATACCAGCGCATTGATGAAGTAGATCTCGGTCGATCGCGAGACCGTCGCTCCGAACAACGCAGCTGCCACGACAAGCGCAGCAGGCGCCAGCACCTGCTGCGCAGCCCGGGACACCCTCATACGCGCTCCACCAGCCCGCGATGGCGCGTGAAGAGCCCATCCGGTCGCACGAGCAGGACGAGGATGACGAGGCCGAAGAGGAACGACGGCAGATACTGGCTTTGCGCGGTCGGCAGCGCGCCTCCGAGGAGCCCCGAGACGTAGCCGATGAGGAATCCGCCGAGAGTGGCCGAGAGCAGCCGCGTCATCCCGCCGACGACGACCCCGGCAAGGACGACGATCGTCTCCTGCAAGGCGAACGTCGGGGTCACCGTCGGGTATTGAACGGTCAGCATGACGGCGACCACGGCAGCCAACGCGCCGGAGATCAGCACCGCGACGCCGCTCACCATGTTCGCCCGCACCCCGAGCAGCCGCGCCGTGGAGAAGTCCATGGACGCCGCGCGCATGTGTAGGCCGATCGACGTGCGGTTCAGGAGCAGCACGAGCAGCGCGAGACAAACGGCCGCGGTGATGATCGCGACGATCGTGATCTTTCGGATCTCGACGTCGCCCACCGACACGGGGCGGTTGAGCGCGACCAGAGATGTGGCCGTCTTCCCGAGCGGCCCGAACCAGAGGAGGGCGATGCTCTGCAGGAGGAAGGCGACAGCGAACGTCGCGATCAGCATCACAGCGCCGGACTGCGTCCTGAGCGGGCGGAAGATGACCCGCTCCATGGCCAGCGAGAGCGCGAGCACGACCGCGAAGCAGAGCGCGATTCCCACCCCCACGGGCCAGTCCCGATCCGAGGCGAATGCGAGCGCGAACGCCCCGGCCATGACGAGCTGCCCGTAGGCGAAGTTGACGAGGCGCAGGACGCCGAAGACGAGCCCGATCCCAACGGCCATCAGGGCGAAGACCGCACCCAGCCCAATCGCGTCGACCTGAACCTGAAGGTCGAGCGCATCACCGACGAAGTCGGTCAGACCGCTGGCGAGGAGCCCGCTCACGAGAGGTACGCCGCGACCATCCGGTCCGTGTCGGCCGCGTCGTCGGGAGTGAGTGTGAGGCGAAGCTCGCCGTTCGCGAGAACGTGCGTCCGGTCTGCGATCGCGACCGTGCGTTGCGCTCGCTGCTCGACGAGGAGAACCCCGAGGCCGCTCTCGCGGATCGTCTGCAACGTCGCAAAGACGAGGTCGACGACAGTCGGCGCGAGGCCCAGCGACGGCTCGTCGAGGAGCAGGATGGACGGCCCTGCGACGAGAGCGCGCGCGATGGCGAGCTGCTGCTGCTGGCCACCCGAGAGCGCGCCTGCGTGCCGGTGCTTGAACTCCTTGACGATGGGAAAGAGCTCGGCGACGGCGGCGAGGTCCTCGCCGGCTCCCGCGGACGCCGGACGTCCTGCGAGGCCGAGGCGAAGGTTCTCGTCCACGGTCAGCTCCGGAAAGAGTCGCCGGCCTTCGGGAACGAGCGCGATGCCACTGCGCGCGATGGCTTCGGGAGCCCTTCCCCGGAGAGAACGCCCGCCGAAGAGCACTTCGCCGCCGCGTACCGGCGCGAGCCCCATGATCGCGTGCAGCGTCGTCGACTTGCCGGCGCCGTTCGGTCCGATCAGCCCTACGATCTCCCCCGGCGCCACGCTCAGCGAGAGCCCGCGGACAGCGGCGACGCCTCCGTACGCAACCTCGATGCTCACAAGCTCCAACGCGGCTCCACTCACGGCCCGTCCTCGTGCACTGCGCTCTCGCCCAGGTATGCGGCCGCCACATCGAGGTTGGCCCGGATCTCGCCCGGCGATCCCTCTGCCAGCGTCATCCCGTGGTCGAGCACCTGGATCCGGTCGCAAACGTCCATGATCAGGGCCATGTTGTGATCGATGAGGAGCACGCCCGCGTCATGGTCGTCGCGCACCGACCGAACGACGTCGGCGAAGGCAGGCACCTCGGCCTCGGGCAGGCCCGCCGCCGGCTCGTCCATGAGGACGAAGCGCGGCGTCGTCGCCAGCGCGCGTGCGACACCGAGACGCCGCTCGTCTCCGTGCGCGAGCGAGCCGGCAGGACCGTCTGCATACGGCGTGAGCCGAAGCGAATCGAGCAGCTCGTCCGCCCTCCGCCCGGCCTCCCGGCGCCCGGCGCCTGCCCCGAGTGCTGCCACCTCAACGTTCTCCCGCACGGACAGGCTGCGGAAGGAGCGGCTGTGCTGGAACGTCCGCGCGAGCCCGGCTCGGCCCCGGCGGTGAGGCCTCCACCGCGTGATGTCTCGGCCTTCGAGCTCGACGGCCCCTTCGTCGGGGAAGTCGAACCCCGTAAGCACGTTCACCAGGGTGGACTTGCCGGCACCGTTCGGCCCGATGAGGCCGACCACCTCGTGCCGGTGGAGCTCGAGCATCACGCCGCGGAGCGCCTGGATCCCGTCGAACGAGCGCGAGACCTCGGCGGCCCGGAGCGAGGCTCCGGACCGCCTGGTCTCCTCTGGATGCGTCTCCGCGTCCGTCAAGGCCGCTACGAGATCTTCGGAACGACCTTTGCCTTGACGGTCCCGACGACCTTCGGGACGTTGTTCTGCACGCGGATGACCCGGTATTTGCGGCCGTAGACCGTGTGCAGCTGCTTCGAGAAGCTCACGAGCCCTGACAGCGTGGGCACATTCTTGAACTTCTCCATCTGCGCCGCGAGCGCGAGCCCGTTGGTCGAGCCACCCGTGCGCTTCAGCGCGAGCACGAGACCGTCGATCGTGGCCGTGCCGGTGACGAACGCACCCGTGCTCCCTGCCTTCGCGATCGCAGCCTTGTTTCGGTTTCTCAACGCATTCACCGCGGCGTCGGGGTCGTCGCCGAACGCCGAGGCGAACGTGAGGTAGTAGTAGTTCGTGATCTTCGGGTCCGGCGTGTACCAGTAGCTACCGTCACCCGCCCAGGAGTTGAGGATGGGTGTGTTGTTCCCGAGCGTTCGGAGGCCGGTCATGATCGGCACCTGGGCGCCGAACGGCGGCGCGGTGGACGTGACGATCACGTCGGCCTGCTTCGCGTTCAAGCGCGTGACGACGTTCTGCCACGACGCTGGAGTGCCACCTGCCGACTGATACGTCTCCTCGGTGACGATCTTGCCGCCGAGTTGCTGCCAGCGGGCCTTGAACGCCTGGACGACGTTCTTGAAGTACACGATCACCGTGTCGGTCGCGAGTGACGCGTTGCGCCAGCCCCGCCGCCAGGCGAACTCCGCCATCGCCGAGCCCTCGTCCTGGGCGACGTTTCCGAACGAGAACGCGAGCCGCCCCTTGGTACCGAAGCGCTTCGGGCCCATCTGGTCGGTGCCGATGCACGTTGCGAGGGTCAGCTTCCCGGCGTTGATCGACTCCTGGATGACCGGGGCCGCGTAGTCGACGTCGCAGGTCGTGAATATGACGCTTAGCGCCCTGGCCGAGCAGCTTCGCAGCACAGGCCTTGGCGATCGCCGGCTTGTTGCCCTGCGTGTTGCAGGTGACGATCCTCAACTTCGTCGAGCTCGCCTTGTTCAGCTGCGTGACGCGCTGCCGGGCCGTGACGAGCGCGGGCCCGTCGTAGGCAGCCATGTTCCCCACGCCATCGTAGGCCCAGCCGATGACGACGGTCTTGCCCTGCTGCGGTGCGGCCGTTCCACCGGCGACCACGGCTACGGCCGCTACTGCGACGGCGGCGAGCACCAGCGCTGCCTTGGTAGCTCCAATCATTGACGCCTCCCTGTCGTTCCTGGGGTTTCCTGTCTCTTCCGAATCCTGGCCATTCACCACGAGGCCTCCTTCGCCTTGACGAGGCCGTACAGCATCGTATGCAGCGGCGCGGTGACGTCGCCCCGCTCGGCCTGACGGACGAGCGAGCCGGTGATGAGCTCGATCTCGGTCTCCCTGTGCGCCGTGACGTCCTCGAGCATCGACGGGTAATGCGCCGATCCTCGCCTCGTCGCGAGCACGTTCATCTCCCAGGGATCGTCGTGAAGCTCGATACCGGCCGCGGCGGCCACGGCCTTGCCCTCGTCCACGAGCCCGTGCACGAGGTGTCCGAGGTCAGTAGGGCCCTCCTCCTCGGCGAAGTGGAAATCGTGTGGCAGCCCGGTAAGCGCCGCGACCGGGTTGACGGCCGCGTTGAAGATGAGCTTCGACCACTGCGCGGGTCGGAGGTCCGGCAGCGCTTCCGCCTTCAGGCCCGACTCGACGATCGTGTCGGCGATGTCGCGCACCGTCTCGAACGGCGTGTCCTCGTAGGGGCCGAGCCACGTCTCGGTGTCGAGGATGTACTCGACGTGCGTGTCCGAATGGCGCGTCCCGCTCATGAACGTCACGGCGGAGACGATCGGCCAGTCGCCGTGGCTACGCACGACCTCCTCTGCCCCGATGCCGTTGAGCACGGTCATCACGGTCGCCTCCGGGAAGCGGCCTTCTAGTGCCTCCGCTGCTGCCTCCAGACCTGACGCCTTCGTGGCGACGATAGCGACGTCGAACGGCGGCAGCTCCGCCGGGTCGGCCGTCGCCGTTACCCGCGCATGGCGGTCGTTCTTTCCGCTGACGCGAAGGCCGTCACCGTTCAACGCCTCCGCGTGCTCTCTCCGTCGGGTCAGCACGGAGACGTCGCAAACCTGAGACAGATGACCCGCGAAGAGGCTCCCGATCACCCCCGCCCCGACAATGCAGACCCGTTCCACGCTGTCGCACGAGTATCCCGGCTGCTGACATGTCGGTCAACTCGGACGGGCGCGCCCCTGCGACACGAGCCGCTGGAACTCGGCGTCGGTGACGAGGCCGCGCTTCTCGGTTCCCGCCCGCTTGACCGCCTCGAGTAGCGCCGGGAGCTGATCCTCGGGGACGTCGAGCCCGAGCTCGCCGGCTTTGATTCGAATCGAGTCGAGCCCGCTCTTCTTCCCGAGCACGATGCCCCGCTCCGCGCCGACGAGCTCCGAGGCGTAGGGCTCGATCGCGGGCGGGTCATGGAACTGGGAGGCGACGGCGCCCGACTCGCGCGTGAAGAGGTTCTCGCCCGTCACCGCCTTCCATGGCGCGAGCTGTGTGTCCGAGAGCTCCTGCACGAGGTGCGAGAGCTCGCGGGCGTGGTCGAGCCGGAGCCGGGTCGGGATCCCGTAGAGCGCCTCGAGCGCGAGCGCAACTTCCACGAGGTCAGCGTTGCCGGCTCGCTCTCCCATCCCGTTCACCGTGCCCTGCACCCACGTCGCGCCGGCCTGGACCGCGGCAATGGCTGCTGCCGTCGCGAGGCCGAAGTCGTCGTGCCCGTGCCAGTGGACGGGGACGTCGTGGCCGAGACGCTCGGACACGTCTCCGACGAGGAACGCCGCTGCCTCGGGCGTGGCGATGCCAAGCGTGTCCACGACGACGACCTCGGAGGCGCCGGCCTCGACCGCGCTCTCGTAGGCACGACGGACGAACTCGAGGTCGGCGCGGGTCGAGTCGACGCCGAAGTAGGCGACCCGGATTCCGTGCTCCACTGCGAGCGAAACGGCCGAACGGATCCGCTCGAGCATCGTCTCGCGCGTGACGCCGAGCGCGGCGAGCTTCGCGTCCGAGATCGGGCTCTCGATCACCGAGGCCGCCAGGCCGAGCTCGACCAGCGCCTCGACATCGGCCGGCACGGCGCGCGAGAAGCCCCAGACCTCGGCCTCGAGACCCGCCTCCAGGATCAGGGAAATCGCACGGGTGTCGTCGGCGGACACGCGCGGGAAGCCCGCCTCGATCCGGTCCACCCCCGCTCGGTCGAGCGCCTTCGCGATCTCGAGCTTCTCTTCGGGAGAGAGCACCACCCCGACCGTCTGCTCGCCGTCGCGCAGCGTCGTGTCGTAGAGGCCGACGGTGACGCGCGGCTGCGACTCGAGCGCCTTGGCGTTCAGGTCGCCGGTCCAGATCTTCGACCGATCCATCGTCATGCCTGGATAATTCCATCGAGAAAGGGAGAGAGCTTCTCGGCGCCGCCCGTGGTGATCAGGAAGTTGTCCTCGACCCGCAGGCCGCCCCCACCCTCCCAGTAACAGCCTGGCTCGATCGCCAGCACCATGCCCGCCTCGATCTCGCCGCCACCCGCCTGGTGTGCGTACGGCGGCTCGTGGGCACGAGCGCCGACGCCATGGCAGATCGGATGAGACGGCTGACCGGGGTAGCCCATCGCCTCGATCCCCTCGCGCAGCCGGCGGTCGAGCTCGGCAAGGCTGGCTCCTGGGCGCGCGAGCCCGATCGCGTCCGTGTACACGGCCATCAGCCCCTCCTCGAGCTCGCGGTACGCCGGCGTGAGCTCGCCGACGACGAGGTTTTTCGTGTGGTCGCACCAGTAGCCGTCGGCCGAGACCCAGATCTCGAACAGCGTCGGCTCACCCGCGACGACCGGCCGGGACGTCGTCGCGGTGAACGTCTTGATCCCCGGCCCGGACCAGACGAGCGAGAAGCCGAGCGCCAGGTCGACCTTCCCCTCCCAGCCGGTGCCCTCACCGTGGACGAAGCCCTCCCACTCGGCGGCGATCCGCGCATCGCTCATTCCGGGCGCGATGATCCGCTTGCAGTGCTCCATGGCGGCGGCCGCGATCTCGTTCGCGAGCCGCATCCGCTCGATCTCTTGCGCCGTCTTGACGGCGCGTGCCTCCGCAAGGAGCTGGGTCGCGTCCTGGGCCCGCGTCCCGAAGGCGTGGAACCACTCGTAGGTGAACGTCGTCGGCTCGCCAACCATGCGGTCGGCCGCCTGCGTGCCGAGCGAGAGCTCGAGCCCGACCGTTCCGTGCTCGGCCGCCTCCTGCCTCGCAAGGTCGAGCGCGCGCATGGTCGGCGGACGGGGGTCCGACGGGTCGTAGCCGGCGAACAGGCGAAGGTCGGACGTCCAGGCCATGCGGCGGGCGTCCTCCTCGCTCGCCTCGAGGCAGATGAGGACCGGCTCGCCCTCGCGTGGGAACACGCAGACGTCGTAACCCTTCATCCCCCAGAGGTTCGTGAGATAGAGGACGTTGTCGGGCGCTCGCACGACGAGCGCGTCGAGTTCGCGCTCCGCCATCAGCGCCCGCACGCGCTCGAGCTTCGCGTCGTCCCGCTGCCAGCTCACCAGCGAGCTCGGGCAGGCGGGGGCTCCCCGTGCGCCTCCTGCCAGGAGATGACGGGGTTGCGCAGGACGCCGATCCGCTCGATCTCGGCCTCCATGACGTCGCCCGGCTTCAGGTAGAGGGCGGCTGCGTCGGGCGAGAACCCCGCGACCCCGGACACGGTTCCTGTCGAGACGACGTCACCTGCGGAGTAGCCGAGCGCCGAGTAGTGGCTCAGGATCTCCGGGATCGTCACGCTCATCCGGCCGGAGTGCGAGACCTGGCGGGACTCTCCGTTGACGCGGAGCTCCATCGCCAGGTCGTGCGGGTCGGGGATCTCATCGGGCGTGACGATCCAGGGGCCGAGTGGGCAGAACGTGTCGATCGCCTTGCAGAAGGAGAAGACACCGGAGCGCATCTCGCGGCGCTGGATGTCGCGCGCGGTGATGTCGTTGAAGATGACATAGCCGCCGATGTAGTCGGTCGCCTCCTCCGGCGAGAACCACTTCCCCGCCTTCCCGATGACGACAGCGAGCTCCAACTCGTAGTCGAGCTCCTCGGTCAGGTGCTCCGGATAGACGACCGGCTCGTCTGGGCCGACGATCGCGTCCACGTTCTGGAAGAAGACGATCCACGGCGCGATCTCGTGCGTCCAGCCGACCTGCTTCGACTCCTCCTCGTGCTCGCGGAAGTTCCCTGCAGTGTGGAAGAACTTCTTCGGGACGATGGGCGCGCGCAGCCGCGTCTCTGCGAGCGCGACGCGCTCGCCCGTCTCGCCCGCGCCACCGCGCTCGAAGTACTCGCGCATCGTCGGCGAGGCGAGGACGGCGATCTCGTCACCCTCGAGCACGCCCACCCGCCCCGTCCCCTCGCCGAACGTGACCAGCTTCACGGCTCCACCCCGCAGATCGTCATCGCCGACCGCGCATAGACCTCGGCCGTCTTGACGAGCCCCTCGATCTCCAGGTTCTCCCCGAACTCGGGATCGGGCAGGCCCGACGAGGTGCCGTAGTTGACGGTGGCGATCCCGTACCGCGACAGCACGGAGGCGTCGGAGAACCAGCGCGTGACGTCGCGTTCGGGCGCCGCGCCGAAGACCTTCGAGTGGGCGTCCTCGAGCGCGCCGACGAGCGGGTGCGACTCCTCGAGCTCGGCGCCGGGGGCCGTCACGTAGACCTCGGCCTCAACGCCGTCGAGCGTCCGCGCGAACTCGAGCGCCTTCCGCCGCGCCTCGGCCATCTCGATGTCAGGCGGGACGCGCAGGTCGAGGAAGAGATCGGTCCGGTGCGGCGTGCGCGAAACGCGCCAGCCGAAGCCGCCCTGGATCGCGCCCACGTTCGCGACGCCCCGGACGTCGCCGTAGCTCATCTCCTCCTCCCAGCTCGGCAGCCACTCGAGCACCCGGTCGAGCACACCGCGCATCCGCACGATCGAGTTCTCCTCGAGCCGGCCGGACGAGAAGGCGGTGTGGATGAACGGGCCTGTCGTCGAAAGGCGGAGCCAGAGCGTCCCGAAGTGGGCGAGCACGAGCTTCTGCTCGGTCGGCTCGCCGAGGATGCACATGTCCGCAGCGCCGCCATGCCCGACGAGATGACGGGATCCAGCCGCGTAGCCGCGGAACTCGGCCCCTTGCGCATCGCCCTGCTGCGCCTTCTCGATCTCACCGGCCACCGCTGCGATCATCACGTCGCCCCGCAAGGGCGTATCGCCGAGCGCGCGCACCGCTGCCAGATACGCGACGAGCGCGCCCTTCATGTTCGAGATCCCGAGCCCGTAGATGCGGCCGTCGCGCTCGAACCCCTGCGGCTGGAAGCCCGGGATGCCGGCCAGCCACGGCTCGCTACCGGAGTACGACGTGTCCATGTGCCCGTTGAACATCAGCGTCGGCCCGCCGCCCGTGCCGACCCGCGTCGCGAGCACGTTTGCGCGCCCGTCCTCGATCTGCTGCCACTGCACGGCCAGCCCGAGCTCGTGGCACTGGTCGGCCATCCACGCCGCCATCGCCTCCTCGGAGCCCGTGAAGCTCGGAATCGAGACCGCCGCCAAGGCGTCCGCAACGAGGCGGTCGCGGTCAATCATCGGAAATGCGGCAGGACCTTCTCCCCGAAGAGGCGGATCTGGTCGTGCCGCTTGTCGCCCCAAAGCTCGAGCATAACGTGCGTGCAGCCGGCATCACGGTACTCCTCGATCGCCTCGATGCAGTCCGAGGGCGTTCCGGCGATCGGCTTGCAGCGGTCGAGCAGCGAGTCGGTGACCTCGGCCTTGGCGGCGAGGCGACCGCCCTGCTCCATCGCCTCCGCGACGGGCTTGAGCTCCTCCATCTGGATCCCGGCGAGATCGAGCAGCGTTTCGGCTGAGCCCTTGATGTTCTGGAACTTGTTCGCGAGATACATGCCTGCGATCTCGCGCGCTCCTTCCCGGCCTGCGGCGCGATCCGACTCGTGGATCGAGGCGACGATCGTGCAGCCGATGTCGATATCGGCGGCAACGTTCTCGCGCGCGTAGCGCACGAACGCGGGCGTCGTGATGGAGGGGGTCAGGCACCCGTCTGCGATCTCGCCTGCGAGCGCTTGCATCTTCGGCCCCGTCGCCGCCACGTAGACGGGCGGGACGTCGCGAGGCGCGTGTGCGTCGTCACTCAGCCCCGGCACGGACGCGCTCCAGGTGTCACCCTCGTACTCGAACGGCGCTCCACCGAGGACGCCGCGCACGATCGCGACCGCGTCTCGCATGGGCCCGAGCACTTCGAGGTTTTAGCGCCGATGTTGTTCAGGAAGATCTTCGAGACCCCGAAGCCGAGCAGAAACCGGCCCGGCCCGGCCGCCTCCTGCACGACGCGCGCGTCCATCGCCACCTGCACCGGATGGCGCGAGAAGGGCGAGATGATCCCCCAGCCGATCGTCAGCCGTGTCGTCTCGCGCGCCATCAGCGCCGAGACGACGGTGGACGAGCGCGCCTCCATGCCGTGCTTTCGCCACCACGGGTAGGCCTCGGCGAGCCAGATCGTGTCCATTCCGGCCTCGTCCATGGCGCGCGCCGACGCGAGCATCTCCTCGAGCGGCTCCATCGTCAGCTGCATGACGCCGATCCGGAACGGCACCATCGCTCGGTCGGTGCGTTCCCTAGTCCCCGGTGCCCGAGGCGGCGGCGACCTGCTTCTCGAGCGCGGCCAGCACCTGCGAGACCTGCTGGTTGACGATCGGCTGGAGCACGCGCTGGCCCATCGCGCCGACCGGCCCCGCGATCTTGACGTCGGCCTCCCAGGCCATCGACGTGCCGTCCCCTGCCTCGGAGAGCGTGAAGGACGTCGTCATGTCCATCAGCGCGCCGACACCCGTTCCCTTGGCCCGCATGGAGGCGAACTCCGGCGGGCGCTCCTCGAGCCTCTGGAAGTTGATCGTCAGCTTGAGACTGCCGAGGCCGAGGGGGACGCTGACCTTCGCGGTCCAATGGCTCTCGTCCTGGAGCTCGAAGCTCTCGACCCCGGGCATCAGCTTCGCCATTTGCTCGGGCTCCGAGATGACGCCCCAGACCGTATCGCGCGGAGCCGCGAGCTCCTTCGTCCCGCTGACGATCACTTCGAATGGACCTCGACGTTTGCCCGCGTTGCCTCGGGATCCTGGAGCATCGACCACACCCGGTGGTAGGGGTTGTGGCTGTCGGAGACGATCGGCTTGCCGGCCAGACGAAGTGCGTCCTGAATGGCCGCACATACAGCGTGAATTCCAGCTCCGCCGCCTTCGCCCATACCCTTCGTCCCGAGCGGCGTGAACGGCGAGGGGGACTCGATCGCTCCCGTCTTGAGGGGCGGCATGTCCAGCGCGTGAGGCACGTGATAGTCGTAGAAGTTGGGCGTGAGGAGGTTCCCCTCCTCGTCGTAGGCAAAGGTCTCCCAGATCGCGGCCCCGATAGCGTGGGCCGTCGCCCCCATCACCTGGCCCTCGACGATCTTCGGGTTGACCCGCGAGCCGCAATCGTCGACCACCGCGTAATCGACGATCTCGTAGTAGCCGGTCTCGGGATCGATCTCGATCACGCAGGCGTGGATCTGGGTCGCGTACGTAAGCGTCAAGTTCCCGAACTTCGTCTCCTGGTCAGGCACGTCGAAGGCCGGCCGGAAGACATAGCGCGCATTGAGAGGCGGCGGATCTTCGGCGAAGCCCGCGTTGCCCGCGTTCACGATCGCGCCGAGCGCCATGAACGGCAGGGCGGCCTCCGGGTTGCCCGCGATCCGAGCGTGGCCCTCCGCGAGCTCGATGTCATCCGGACCACAGCCGAAGACCATCGAAGCGAGCTTTCGCATCTGCCCTGCGAGCTCGTCCGCCGCCCCCTTCACCGCGCCGAGTCCCGTCACGGCGAACTGGCTCGCGTACGTGCCTGAGAAGCCGGCGTGCGTGTTCCAGTACGAGTCGTGTCCGACACGGACGGTGACGTCGTCGGGCGAGCAGCCGATGATGTCGGCGACCACCTGGGCGGCAGTCGTCTCGTGCCCCTGGCCCTGCGGCGCCGTGCCGAGCGTCACGACCACCTCGCCCAGGATGTCGAGCTTGACCATCGCCACTTCGTTGTTGCCCGAGAACTGGAGCTCCGGGTTGATGAGCTGCGACTGGGCGAAGTTGTTCGTCCCCGAGTCGAGCGTCGAGCCCACCCCGAAACCGAGCAGGAGGCCACGCGATTCCGCCTCCGCCCGTCGCTCCACGAGGGCGTCGTGGCCGATCAGCTCGAGGGCGAGGTCGAGCGTGCGTGGGTAGTCGCCGGAGTCGTAGACGCAACCGTTGGGCGTCTCGTACGGCATCTGCTCAGGCTTGATGTAGTTCAACTTGCGGATCTCGATCGGGTCGAAGCCGAGCTCCGCAGCGACGATGTCGATGATTCGCTCCGTCAGCCAGAGGTGCTGCATCCGCGAGTAGCCGCGGTTGGGCGAGACCGGCGCCTTGTTCGTCATCACCTGCGTGAACTCGATGCGGATGTTCCGCCAGCGGTAGAGGCCCGGCGTCACCTGCGACCAGATGACCCCGCCGAGCGGCTCGTAGCGCAAGTACGCGCCTGCATCGTCGAGCGCCTTGCAGCGAAAGCCGAGCAGGGTCCCGTCCGCCTTCACCGCCACCTCGACGTCGTGGAACCACCGCTCGTTGCCGTGCGACATGGACTGGTGGAACTCGGTTCGCCACTCGGTCCACTGGACGGGGCGGTTGAGCTTCCGCGCGAGCAGGCAGCATGCCGTGAGCTGCGGGTGCGAGGTGATCTTGTTGCCGAAGCCGCCACCGATGTCCTGCGTGACAATCCGCAGCTTGTCCAGTCCGACCCGCAGCGCCGGGCCCATCATGATCGCTGCGAACCCGGGGAACTGGTTGTTCGAGTACATCGTCCACTGGCCCGTGCCGCGGTTGTACTCGACGAGCGCAGCGTTGAGCTCGAGCGGCGTCGAGTTGAAGCGGTCGAAGTGGAGCTCCTTGATCCGGACGACGTGGTCGGCTTCGGCGAACGCCGCGTCGAGGTCACCCCATTCGTAGTCACCCGACCACGACCTGTTCGTCCCGCACTCCTCGTGCAGGAGCGGCGTCTCCGGATCGAGCGCCAGTCGGGCGTCGACGACGACCGGCAACGGCTCGTACTCGACCTCGACGAGCTCGGAGGCATCGCGCGCGAGCTCGCGCGTCTCGGCGACGACCGCCACGACCGGCTCGCCCGCATAGCGCACCTTGCCTACGGCGAGCGCGTAGTCCTTTACGTGCGCCCCGGGCTCGCTCGCGATCTGGAAGAACGGGTCGGTCTGGATGGCGACCTCGTCACCCGTCAGCGTGCCGTAGACACCTTTGAGCTCGAGCGCCTTCGTGACGTCGATCGAGACGATCTTCGCGTGCGCATGAGGCGAGCGGACGAAATGGACGTAACCCATTCCCCAGCGCTTGATGTCGTCGGCGAAGACGCCTTGACCCTGGACGAGGCGACGGTCTTCCTTGCGGGGCACGCTCTGGCCTATGAACTCCCTCTCGAGAGTCGGCGCAGCGGAGGTCTCGGGAGTGGTCTCGACGGACGTCACGCTCCCCCTCCTTTCGCTGCGAGCTGGACCGCCTCGATGATGTTCCAGTACCCCGTGCAGCGGCAGATGTTTCCCTGCAGAGCGACGCGGATTTCCTCCTCCGACGGGCTCGGGTTCTCGGCGAGCAGAACGCTCGCGCTCATCAGCATTCCCGGCGTGCAGTAGCCGCACTGGAGCGCGTGCGTGTCCGAGAACGCCTGCTGAAGCGCGCTCAGCTCGCCGTTGGAGGTGAGCCCCTCGACGGTCGTGATCGTCGCTCCATCGGCCTGGACCGCGAGCAGCATGCAGCTCTTCACCGCCTCGCCGTCGAGATTGATGGTGCAGGCGCCGCAGTTGCCGGTGTCGCAGCCGATATGGGTGCCCGTGAGCTGGAGGTCGTCGCGGAGGAAGTGGATGAGGAGCCGCCGCGCCGGGACGTCCTGCTCGTACCGCTCTCCGTTGATCTCGATCGAGATCGTCCGGCTCTTGGCAGGTTCGGCCACAGCTAGTCCTTCCTCCGCGATGCTGCTTGCAAGACAGCACGCACAGCCGAGACCTCGGCGAGAGCGCGACGGTAGTCGGCCGACGCGTGCACGTCGGACGGAGGATCGAGCGAAGTGCCAAGGCCCTCCGCAGCCGCCCGGACCGAGTCCTCGGAGAGATCGCCGCCGGCGAGGCGCTCCTCCATCGCTGTCGCCCGTAGCGGAGCACCTGCAACGCAGCCGATCGCAATCTTGACGCCGTCCGGGGCAACGGTCGCGGCGGCGTCGACGAGGTACGTCCCGTGTCGACCGATCGCTACTCCTGCGAACCCGTCACCCGCGCCACGCGCCGGCGGCACGGAGATCTTGGTCAAGAGCTCTCCCTCCCCGACGGCGGTGAGGTACACGCCGATGAAGAACTCGTCCGCGGGAACGACGCGCTCGCCACCTTGACCGCGGATCGTGAAGTCCGCCCCCAGCGCGACGAGGAGGGGTGGCAGGTGGTTCGTGGGATCGTTGACGCACACGTTGCCTCCGACGGTGCCGCGGGCCCGAACCTGGACGTCGGCGATCGTGGCCGCGACCTCGCCCAGTACCGGCCGAGCGACCTCGACCTCGGACGAGCTCACCAGCTGGGCGTAGGTCACCATCGCACCGATCTCCAGCATCCCGTCCGAGGAAAAGCCGATCTGGCGCAGCTCGTCCAGGTCGGCGAGATCGACGAGGACGTCGGGGGACAACCGCCCGGGACTTCATGACGTTGACGATCGTCTGGCCGCCGGCAAGTG
Source organism: uncultured Actinomycetes bacterium (assembly GCA_963821415.1). Lineage (GTDB taxonomy): Bacteria > Actinomycetota > Thermoleophilia > Gaiellales > Gaiellaceae > PALSA-612. The sequence goes on from CAWGEE010000049.1 coordinate 51,323, forward strand.
GGCGCGCGCCGTGGTTGCCGTCGAGGAGCGTGACTGCCTCCTCGACCGTCGCTGGGCGCGCGTACTCGACTTCAGGCAGAAGCACGACCGTCATTCAGTCACACACGCCCGCAGAGTGTCAAGTGGAAGCTCGGTGGTAAGGTCGCCCGGCGATGGCGGCCTACGATGCGGTCTTCATCGGTGCCGGGATCAACTCTCTCGCGGGCGCGGCGCTTCTCTCGCAGGCTGGCTGGAGCGTCGTCATCCTCGAGCGCAACGACTACGTCGGCGGTGCAATCAAGACGTCCACCGACCTGACGGCGCCAGGTTTCACACACGAGGTTTTCGCCTCTTGGCACCCACTCTGGACGAGCTCCGCCGCCTATGCAGAGCTGAAGGAGGGCCTCGACCGCCGCGGGCTCGAATACCTGAACACGGACCTCCCGACAGGATCAGCGTTCCCTGACGGGTCGAGCGTCTTCCTGACGACGTCCCTCGAGGGCAACGTCTCGGAGCTGGAGCGCCTCGCCGAGGCCGACGGCGCTGCCTGGGAACGAATGTTCAACCAGTTCATGGCCAGCGCCGACCTGAGCTTCGGCGTTCTCGGGACCGAGCTGTGGTCGCCGGCCGGGCTCGATCTCGGACGGAAGGCCCTTCGCCGTTTCGGTCGCAGGGGACTACTCGAGCACACCGCCTCGATGTTCTCGACCTGTCGCGACTGGCTCGGCGACACCTTCCGCTCGGACGCGGCGCACGGACTCCTCGCCCCATGGGTGCTGCACACCGGACTGGGACCCGACCAGGCAACCTCCGGCTTCATGACCCAGGTGATCGCCTGTGCCCTCCAACTCGGTGGGATGCCTGTGCCGAAGGGAGGCGGCGTCAAGTTGGTGGACGGCCTTGCGGGCATCGTCAGAGATGCGGGCGGCGAGGTTCGGACCAACGCCGAGGTCGAGCGTGTCCTCGTCTCCGACGGGCGGGCTAGCGCGGTGCGGTTGGCAGATGGCGAGATGATCTCCGCGCAGCGCGCGATCATCGCCAGCGTCACGCCTACCCAGCTCTACTCGGCGCTGCTCCGGGAGGGAGAGGTTCCCCCGAAGATCGCCGACGCAGCGCGGCGCTTCCGCTACGGGCGGGGCGAGATGCAGATCCACCTCGCGCTGAACGAGCTCCCGGCGTGGCAGGGGGACGAGCGACTCGCACGCACCGCGATCGTCCACGTCACACCGGGGCTCGACGGCGTCTCACGGGCAGTCAACGAAGCAGAGCGCGGACTTCTCCCCGCCGAGGCGACCATCGTCTGCGGGCAGCCCATGGCCGTCGACCCGTCCCGTGGGCCAGAGGGATCCTGGATCCTCTGGATCCAGCTGCAGGAGCTCCCCGCCGGCCGAATCAAAGGAGACGCGGCGGGTGAGATCGACGTCGGTGACGAGGGCTGGACGGAAGAGCTGCGCGAGGCCTACGCCGACCGGATCGTCGCCCGCCTCGGCCGTCACCTCCGAAACCTCGAGCGCGCGACCATCCAGCGAGTCGTCCTCTCGCCCGCGGACATCGCTGCGGCCAACGTCAACCTCGTCGGCGGGGACATCTATGGCGGGTCGTGCTCGCTCGACCAGAACTTCCTCTTCCGCCCGCTCGCCCAGGCTCCTGGGCATAAGACGCCGATAGAGGGGCTCTGGCACATAGGCGCCTCCACCCACCCGGGGCCGGGTCTCGGAGCGGGTTCGGGCTACCTCGTCTACAAGCAGCTGACGCAGCCCGCCCTGCCGAGGCGCCTGTTTTCGAGGGTGCCCGTCATCGGTCGATGAAGCTCTCCAAAGGCTCGAGGCGGCCAGGGCCGTGAGGCTTTCCCTGAGCGAGATCTCGACGGTAGCCGCCTCCTTCGAGGAGGATGTCGCGGCCTACGCTGCCGCCGGCTTCGAGGGGATCGGGATCTGGGAGTTCAAGCTGCCCGACGACGACGAGGCGAATCGTGCGCTCCTGCGCGAGGCGGGCCTCGGTGTCGCGAGCTGCGTCCCCAGCCGTGCCGTCCTTCTTCCCGCTCGGGATTCCGGGCATGGAGGGACCTCCCGATCCCGACACGCGGGTGGCGGCGCTCTGTTCGAGCGTCAGGCGACTTGCTGCCTACGAGCCGGAGTGCGTTCTCTGCTTGACCGGTCCCGCAGTCGAGCTGGACGAGAACGACGCCCGCCGTGCGGTCATCGACGGCCTGCGCGAGGTCGCCACTGCTGCGCGTGAGGCAGGCGTGCGGATCGGACTCGAGCCGGCCCACGCCTCGCAGCGCAGCACGGTCTCATTCGTCAATTCGATCGCCGGCGCCATCGCGCTCCTGGACGAACCCGGGCTCGAGGACGTCGGGATCATGGCCGACACGTACAACCTCTGGGAAGAAGCGCCGGGTGATCTCGCGAAGATCGCGGCGCGCGTGACGGGTCTTCATGTGGCCGACGTACCTCCTGAGTCAGGCCGTACTGATCGCCTTCTCCCGGGCGAGGGAGGAGCGCGCTCGGCGGAGCTCGTACACGCGCTCGTGGACGGCGGCTGGAACGGCTTCCTCGACATCGAGATCTTCTCGAGCCCTGATCGCTTCTGGGGGCTTCCGGTAGACGAAGCGGCGCGCCGTGCCCACGCTGCGGGGTTCGCGCTCCTCGAGAGCCTTTGAAGCGCCGGGGCCGGTCCTAGCCTGACTCCGCCTTGGCGAGCTCGGTCAGCTCGTTGCGGACATTCCACAGCTCAGGGAAGAACTTGCGACGGATGAGGCCGGCGAGCAGCTCGACCGGAGTCCCCTGCGTGCCGACGGCTTCGCCGCCGATGATCCGCTCCACCACTTTCAGGTGCCGGATCCGCCACAGCGTCGCCCGCTCGTCGAGCTCGATCAGCGCCTCGGCCAGCTCGTACAGGTCGTCCACCTCGTCGCGCTGCCGGTATACGTCCACGAGCGACAGGCGCCGCGACCTGCGGAGCTCGTGGAAGGCGGTGCCCAGGTCCGGCAGCGCCCGCCGTACGGCCCTCCAGCCGGGCGAGTCGAAGCCGCTGCCGTGTCCGAGCACCGGCCGGACGCCGGACGTGTACTCCCACGGCGACATCAGCTCGAGCATGTCGAGCTGATCCGTGCCGAGCTTCAGGCAGAGCACCGAGCGTCGCAGCATCCGCAACGTAGAGGGGATCTCGCCGGCACGCAGATGCTCCGTACCCGCCTCGATCTCGTTCCAGGCGAGCTTCAGCCAGAGCTCCGAGGACTGGTGGACGACCTGGAAGAGAAGCTCGTCGTGGTGTGCGCGCTCCTCCACCGGTTTCTGGAGGGCGAGCAGCTCGTCGGTGCGGAGGTAGCGCTCGTAGTCGCTCGCGCCGGCCCCGGGAAGAATCGGCTTCAGCTCGTCCTCGAGCCCGGTCTGTTCTTCCCTGGACACGGCCTGAGCATACTTCGCGGACCTGGCCGACCGGCCGCTGCGTGCAACCGGCGAGGCGCGAGGCGCGATGTCCCGTAGGCTCTCCGTGTGAGCGACGGAGTCTTCGACGTGCAGGCGGTTCGGCAGCGGTACTCCTCGCTCCAGAGTGACTTCGTCTTCTTGGACGCGCCGGGCGGATCGCAAGTGCCGGACGAGGTAGGGGAGGCGATTGCACGAGCGCTGCGCGAGGCGAGCGGCAACCTCGGTGCTCCCTACGCGACCAGTCGCGCCGTCGAGGCGATCCTTACAAAGCCAAGGAGGATGCGGGGACTCTTCTGGGCTGCTCTCCCGACGAGATCGTGTTCGGCGCCAACATGACGAGCCTCAACTTCGACCTCACGCAAGCGCCGGACGCGACTTCGCGCCGGGCGACGAGATCCTGGTCACGCGCCTCGATCACGACGGTGGCGTTGCTCCTTGGGTGGAGCTGGCGGAGGACCGCGGACTCACCGTGCAGTTCGTCGAGGCGCGCGACGATCTCACGATCGACATGGACGACCTCGAGCGAAAGCTCGGGGAGCGCACCCGCGTCGTGGCGTTCGCCTGGGCGTCGAACGCGACCGGCTCGCTCGCCGACGCGGAGCGGATCTGCCGGCTCGCCCGCTCAGCCGGCGCCGTCTCGTGGATCGACGCCGTGCACTGCGCCGCCCACGAGCCGATCGACGTCCAGACGCTGGGCTGCGACGTACTGCTGTGCTCTCCGTACAAGTTCTGCGGGCCGCATCTCGGCATCGCCTACATCCGGAGCGAGCTCGCCGAGACCTGGCGGCCGTACAAGGCGAGGCCGTCGGCGTCTTCGCCCATCGGGAGGCGGTTCGAGACGGGCACGCATCCGTACGAGCTGCTCGCCGGCTTCAGCGCGACGATCGAATACCTCGACTCGATCGGGGGCATGCACGCCATCCGTGCCTACGAGCGTTCGCTGGGCGAGCGCTTCCTCGCGAACCTGCCGGAGTCGATCGAGCTCTACGGACCGGCGACCATGGACGGCCGCGTGCCGACGTTTCTGTTCAACGTCGAGGGAGTCGGCGCGGGTGAGGCAGCCCGGCGGCTCGGCGAGCGCGGGCTCGGAGTCTGGTCGGCTGGCAACTGGTACTGCGTCGGCCTCGCTGAGCTTCTGCCGGAGGAGTCGTTGCGCGTCGGCTTCATCCACTACAACACCCCGGAGGAGGTCGACAGGCTCGTCGCCGAGCTCGACCGCCTCTTCCGGACGACGCCTGTCGCGGCCCGCGCCTAGTCTGCGCAAGACATTGGCTTCGCTCGTGAGCTCGGAGCGATGAGCGAGCCCCACCGCCCCGACGTTCCGCGCGTCGTCCTCGGCTGTGGGAACTTCGGCGGTGTCGGCTCCGCGCCTGCCTTCTTCGGCCAGGGGACGAGCGAGACGGAAGCCTTGGCGCTAATGGACGCTGCGTGGGAGCTCGGTCTGCGCAGGTTCGACACCGCCGACGCCTACGGTGGCGGCCGTAGCGAGAGGTACATCGGCAGCTGGATCGAGTCGACAGGCTGCCGTCCGCGCCTGACCACGAAGACGTTCAACCCCGTGGCTGAGGGTGCCGACCACGGCCTCGCCCGCGATCGTGTGCTGCGCCAGGTCGAGGCAAGCCTCGAACGGCTGGGTGTGGACTCCATCGAGCTGTACCTGATGCACGAGGCGCCTGACGTGCAGGTCGAGGAGGCGGTCGAGACGTTCGAGGAGGTCGTCGCGTCCGGGCGGGCGCAGGCGTGGGGTGTCTCGAACGTCGACAGCGAGCAGCTGCGTCTGGTCCTCGGCGCCGGCAAGCCAGCCTGTGTTCAGAACTCCTACTCGCTCCTCGACCATGGTGACGAGGAGGAGGTGCTTCCGCTCTGCGCCGATCACGGCATCGCCTATCAGGCGTTCGGCCCCCTGGCGGGCGGATGGTTGACCGGGAAGTACGGGCGCAGCGCGGGCTACCCGTCCGGCTCGCGCATGACGCAGCGCCCCGAGGGCTATCGCCGCTACGAGAGCGAGCGCGTGTTCCGCGGGCTCGACGCCCTCCGCGCCGAGGCGGAAGCGCGCGGCATCGGCATTGCCGGTCTGGCGCTCGCATGGCTCCTCTCGAATCCGGACGTCGAGTCGATCGTCGTCGGGCCGGGACGGCCCGAGCACCTCGCGCCCGTGACCGAAGCGTCAGGTGTGTCGCTGTCCTCCGCAGAGCGGGAGGACCTACGCTCGCTCTTCACGTGACCGAGCGGATTGACACCCGGCTCCCGGCTCGGCGACACTAGACCTTTGGAGTCCATGACGAGGAAGCACGGCGTGGCGACGTACGTCGTTGCCGAGAGCGAGATCGAGTCGTCGCGTGAGCAAGGGGACACGGCGGAAATCCGGGTCGCCTTCGACCATTCGAACGGCTGCGAGCGGCTCGAGCAACGCCTGATCCGCTTCCACCCAGGGTGCTCACTGCCGCGAGCGCTCGATGGAAGACAGGAGATCCTTTACGTCGTCTCCGGGAAGGCAACGCTGCGATTCGGATCCGACGAGCATCCTCTCGAGCCTGAGACCGGCGTCTTCCTTGGTGCGGGAGAGACATACGAGGTCGAGACGGCCGAAGGGCTCGAGGTCGTCTCGGTGACGGTACCCGCCGGCCCAGAGCGAGCGCAGAGCCCGACCGTCACTCGCTTCGCCGACTGCGAGGAGAAGCGCGCCGACGAGAACCGGACCTTCCGCGTCCTCCTGGACACCGACGTCACCCAGTTCGTCGGCCTCGTCATGCCGTGCCGGGCGCCGGATCACAGCCATCCCTATGACGAGGTCGGTTACATCGTCGACGGGCAGGGCCTTGCGCATGTCGGCGGCGCCACGATCCCGATCGCCCCAGGGTCGTGCTTCCATCTCCCACCCGACGAGGTGCATTGCATCGAGAACGTTGGGCCGGACCTCATGCGCATCATGGGTGTCTTCTACCCCGCCGGGAGCCCGAAGCAGCGCGCGTACGACGCAGCCAAGCACGACAACTAAGGGTTTTTGTACGTCACACCTAAACAATCAACTCGAAGCAGGTGGTCGCGATGGGGCGCGCTGATGGCCCGCCCGAAGCTGCTGCTCATGGACGAGCCCTCAATGGGACGGGCGCCAGTTCTCGTCGACCGCAGCTTTGAGATCATGCAGCAAGTGAATCGGGCAGGCGTCGCGCTCCTCGTCGTCGAACAGAATGCGAACGTCTCGCTCTCGATTGCCGACCGCGGCTACGTGCTTTCGACCGGACGCATCGTCCTCGATGGCAAGGGTCGGACCTCCTCCAGCACGACGAGCTGCGGAAGGCGTACCTTGCCGTTGAGCCAACCACAGCTCGTCGGCTTGTGGCGCACGAAAAGTGGATGCCCTCCGACGGTACAGTGGCTAGAGCAGAAACCGGCTCAAACGCTTTGGTTGAGCCAAAACGCCCCCGTAGCTCAGTGGATAGAGCAGCGGTTTCCTAAACCGCGTGCGCATGTTCGATTCATGCCGGGGGCACTCCCTGCTGTCACCCCGAATCCGGCATGAACACTCGGCAGTGGGTGCCACCGCTGCGCTGACCGGCCTCGTTGAGTTGCGGGACGAGGGCAGTTCCGCGCCCAACGTGCGCAACAGGCGCCGGCGGCCCGCTGCCACAAGGTTGACCGATGATTCATGCGTCCCTGTTGAGTCTCTGAGGGGAAAGCACTACTCGGCCCCGCGAGCGAAGGAGCACCAGATGAGCAAGGTGGTCGCACTCATGTCGATGTCTCTAGACGGGTACGTCGCCGACGCGAACGACGGGGTCGCCGAAGTTTTCGACTGGTACTTCTCGGGCGACGTCGAGGTCTCGACAGCGAGCACGACATCCGGCATGACGTTCCACGTCTCGGCGCAGAGCGCCGACCACCTGAGGGGCTTGGAGGCTGAGGCCGGCGCCTTCCTCACCGGTCGGCGCACGTTCGAGGTCGCCGACGGCTGGGGCGGCCAGCACCCGTGGGATGTGCCCGCTTTCGTCGCCACCCACAACGTGCCCGACGGCTGGCCACGGCCCGGCTCGACAGTCCAGTTCGTCACCGACGGCATCGAAAGCGCCGTTGCTCGAGCGAAATCGGCTGCCGACCCGAAGTCCGTGCTAGTGCACGGCGGCCAAACGATCCAGCAGTGCCTGAACGCCGGGCTGCTCGACGAGATCCACATCGATCTGGCTGCCGTGTTGCTAGGCGCGGGAGTGCGGCTGTTCGACCACCTCGCGAACACACCGGTCGTCCTCGGGAATCCGACAGTCGTCACCGGTGTGGGTGTCACGCATCTGCGCTATCCCGTGCACACGTCGTAGACCAAGTGGGTGACCCGGTCGCCTGGCGCGATCGTGCTTCTATTTCAACCGACATCCGCCCACGCGAAGAAGGCTGGATGCAGCCATCTCGGATCCACCACGTTGGCTTACCGGTCACAGATCTCACGCTGGCCCACGTGCCATGAACACTAGGCTGCTGCGATGCTCATAGCCCTGTGACACGCGCCTCCGTCGTGCGGCCCTGCTGGCCGGAAGGTGCGGCATGACGCACGGCGCCGCCGTACTCTGCGCAGGCGAGCAGACCGTGCTCGGCGAAGGAGCTCGATGGGACGCGCGCCGAGACGAATTGCTCGGCGTGGACATCCTGGCCGGACGCGTCTACCGCGAACGGATCGACGACCAGGGCGATCTCATCCGCATTCGCAGCTACCCGGTGCCCTCAACCGTGGGTGCCATCGCGCCCGTCCAGGATGACGAGGGATGGCTGCTGGCTGCCGGCAGAGGCTTTGCCCATCTATCCCCTGATGGCTCGCTGCGAACAATCGTCGAGGTCGCTCCGGCAGGAACGCGGATGAACGACGCTGCGTGTGATCCGCAGGGGCGGTTCTGGGCCGGCACCCTGGCTGACGACCACCGTGCTGGAGGCGGGGCCCTCTACCGCCTCGATCAGAACGGACGGAGCGAATTGATGCTCGACGGGTTGACGATCTCGAACGGACTGGGCTGGAGCCCAAACGGCGGGACGATGTATCTCGTCGACAGCGGCCCGCGCGTCCTCTACGCGTTCACCTTCAATGGCGATCGCGGCACAATCTCCGACAGACGAGTGCTGGTAACGGTGGCCGAAGAAATCGGAGCACCCGATGGCATGACTGTCGACGCCGCCGGCGACCTCTGGGTAGCGATCTACGGGGGCGGAAGGATCAATCGATACTCGCCGGACGGTGAGCTTCGTGAGACGTTGCTCGTACCGGCCGAGCAGACCACGTCATGTGCGTTCGCCGGCCCTGGGCTGAACCGGCTCTACGTCACGACGGCTACCGAGAACTGGAGTGACGAGCAGCGTCGCGCCGAACCCACCGCGGGACTCGTGTACCGGTTCGATACCGACGCGACCGGCTGTCCAGCAGCGCCGTTCTGCCCGGACTCAGCGTGGTGGCACGAGGTGATCTCTTGACGATGGCGCGGAAACCTCGCGGCGCTACTCCTGTTCCCAGAAGATGACAGTGATCCCGTGGAACGCCCCGTCCGGCCCGAACAGCGGGAACGCCGTCGTGGCGATCTCCCGCTCGACGCCGTCGAGGCCCGTGATCCGCAGCCGCGCATGAGCGGGGCGGCGCTCGTTGAAAGCGATGCCACCAGGCATCTCCTCATGCTGGAGGGGCAAACCGTCGACACTCCGCGGCCTGAGCAGCCCCGCCCACTGGCGTATCGACATCTCCTCCGTCTCCGCAAACGACCGGCCACTAATCCTCTCAGCCGCCTCGTTGAAGTAGACGAGCGTGCCGTCGGCATCGGCGATGTAGATCGGTGTGGCGAGGTTGGACGCGAGCTCGCGCGCCAGGATCAGGGCGGGGCCTTTCGGCCGTCGGTGGCGTGGCGCGGCCTCTTCTCGTGCGGCATCCTCGGCCCGCATACCCGACACGGGTTGCGAGCCCACCGCCTCGTCCCAGAAGATTCTCACGGCTCCGACCAGCTCTTCCTCGCGTCCCATCAACGGGAAAGCGGTCACCTCCGCCACGTAGCCAACATTGTCGGGACGCGTGAAGTGCACGGTTCTGTGCTCCGGTCTCCGTTCCGTGAGGGCAACACCGACCGGGAGCTCCTCGAGCGGGATCGGCGTCCCGTCGGCCTCTTCGGGCGAGTAACGCGCCGTCCACTCGGCGGCGGATAGCTCGCCCAGCTCGGCGAACGTCACCCCGAAGGCAGCCTCCGCCGACTCGTTGTAGAAGACGATCGTTCCGGTCGGGTCGTGCACCGAGATGGGCATCGAGAGGTTCGATGCGAACCCCCGTGCCAGGATGAGGGTCAAGCTCTTCTGCTGCCGTACCTCGACGGCCATGCTCATGCCAAGCGTAATGTGACACGCCAGGCTCGCCGAGGCCGCGAGTGAAAGCGTCCCCATGCTCGACTCATGCCGCGGGCACTCGGTTGCCTTCGAGAATCAGGGCGGCGGCGACGATCGCAGCGAGCGCGCCCACCTGTGCTGACGCGGCTACCCCAAGGCCGAGTGGGATCGTCGCCAACGCGGCCACCGCCGCGACGACTCTCACCCACCCGCCGGCGATGCCGAGAGCGCGACGGAAGCCGACGTCGCAGGCGATGAACAGCGCGACCCCCACTGCCAGCTCGACCGCGATCCACCCATCGAGCGTCTCGTACGGATCGCCGATCGCCTTCTTCAGACCTGCAGCGAGCGCGACGATCCCGAGCAGAAGGCCGTAGTGCCAGTACCCGAACGCGTTGAGCGCGAGCCCCGTGCGACGTTCGGGCGAAGCCTCGACCATCGCGTCGCTCACGGCACCCTCGTCGCTGAAGTACAGCCACCATAGCCCCGCGCTGAGCGCCAGCGACAAGAGCGCGACGAGCAGCAAACCAGCGTCCACGTCGAGACCGGAGGCGCCCGCGCCGATGACCACGATCGACTCGCCTAGCGCGATGATGATCACGAGCCCGTGGCGCTCGACGAAGTGCGCCGGCGAGACGACGAACCCCTCAGTGGTCGTGAGATACGGCGTGAACCAGAGCAGTGCCGCCGCGATTACCCATATCACCCACTGTGGCGTGCCACCCAAGGCGCCACCGACGATGATGAGCGTGGCGCCGACGAGGCTGAAAGGCACGATCCGCAGGATCGCGGCCACCTCCGAGACCGACGTGCCCTTGGCGTACATGGCGCCGTGAAGCAGCACCACCACGAGGTAGCCGAGCCCGAAGGCGAGGCCGGCTGGCTCATACGCGTCCGGAATGGCGAGCGCGATTACGAGGAAGCCGCCCATCGCGCCGATCAGCGTCAGGCGGTAGCGCACGCGCTCCGTAGGGATAGCGTTTGTCAGCCAGGCGTAGGCGTCGTACATCCACCACGCGATCAGCAGCATCACCATCACTTGAAACGCCGCCGCTGCGTCGCCTCCGCTCACGAGCACGCCGGTGAGCTGCGTGATCGTGAAGACGAAGACGAGATCGAAGAAGAGCTCGAGCGTCGAGACGCGGACGGCGCGCTCCAGCGGCTCAGGCATGCCCGTCATCATCACGTTGCATGGCCGACAACATCTTCGAGCATCCACGGCTGGCGGCGATCTACGACGCGCTGGACTCCGACCGCAGCGATCTCGACGTCTACGCCGCCATCGCCGAGGAGCTCGCAGCTCGCCGTGTCCTCGATGTCGGCTGTGGGACGGGCACGTTTGCGCTGCTACTTGCCGGTCGGGGTCTGGACGTGATTGGCGTCGATCCGGCGCGTGCGTCGCTCGATGTCGCGCGCGCCAAGCCCGAAGCAGAGCGGGTGCGCTGGATCCACGGGGACGCAACGTCGCTGCCGCCGCTGACGGGTGGACCTCGCGACGATGACCGGCAACGTTGCCCAGGCGATTGTCGAGCGACAGGACTCGGAAGGAACGCTGCGTGGTATCCACGACGCGCTGCGTCCCGACGGGCGCCTGGTGTTCGAGACGCGTGACCCGGCATCCGAGGCGTGGCGCGCGTGGACCAGGGCGGCGTCGTACGGTGTTACACAGGTGGACGGCGTGGGTGCGGTCGAGAGCTGGGTCGAGTTGATCGATGTAACGCTGCCGCTGGTCGGCTTCCGCGGGACGTGCGTGTTCCCCGACGGCGAAGTGCTGACGTCCGACTCGACACTGCGCTTCCGCGAGCGCGAGGAGGTTTACGCCGCGCTGGCCGAGCAGGGGTACGTCGTGGACGAGGTACGCGGCGCACCCGACCGGCCCGGACGGGAGCTCGTCTTCTTCGCACGGCGACCGGAGTGACCAGAGCGGTGCGGCTGGTCGTCAATGGCGTCGAACACGACATGGCCGCCGGGCCAGGGCAGACGCTGCTGTCAGTTGTCCGTGACCAACTCGCGCTGACCGCAGCGAAGCCCCAGGCTGCGGCGAGGGCGTCTGCGGTGCGTGCACGGTGCTCGTCGACGACGTGCCGATGCGCTCGTGC
>CAWGEE010000050.1:0-8428 GCA_963821415.1 uncultured Actinomycetes bacterium
TCTACGGTTGCATGAACCCGACGGCGGAGCTCCTCGAAGAAGACGACCAAGCCGCTGCACCGGGCGATGCTTCTCAACTTCTGGCGCCATGTGCATCTCGAAGGGGCGGGCGAGTACGAGCAGATCATGACGCCCGACATGACGGTGGACGAGCCCGTCTACCGCGTGACCTGGGGGGTGAACCCGGCGGTCATCACCGGCAAAGATGGCGTGCTCGCTTTCTACAACAGCGTCGGTGAGGCCGTGCTGTGGAACTCCGACGACCGGCTCGCGGTCGGCGATTGGGGGCATCTGCGACGAGCTCACGTTCCACCAGATCGCTCGTGGAGCGGACCTGCAAGCCATCGGCTACGAGGTCGACGATCCGGACGTGCTGTACCACACGTCGAGCCGTCAGGCCTTCATCCTCGGCCCGACGACGGCCAGGCGCGCCTCGCCGGCGAGCACCTCTACGAGGACAAGACGAGCCTCATGATCGAGGAGGTGAGCGCGGACAAGGCCGTCACCCCGGCGCGCGTCCGTGAGATCCACAGGGAGCAGCTGGCGAAGCTCGAAGCAGAGCGCGGAGAGCGCTTCTGGGTCCTCGGAACCGACGCGTGATTCGCTAGGCCGGTGCGACTGCGGCAGCAGCCTTGGCGCCCAGGTAGCCGTTCGGGTCGGCGTCGAGGTGCTCGGCGACCCGCGTCGCGAGCGCCATGATCGTCAGCGACGGGTTCACGGACAGCGTGCGCGGGATGAGCGAGGCGTCGCCGACGAAGAGCCGCTTGACGTCGTGCGACTCGCCGTTGCGGTCGACCACCGACCGCGCCGGGTCGTCGCCCATGCGGCAGCTGCCCTGGACGTGGGTCGACGCGAGCCCTGTCCAGCAGATCTGCTTCGCGCCCGCGGCCTCGAGCACCTTGCGGCTGAAGTCCAGTGACGCGTCGAGTCGCTCCGATCTCGACCGGCTCGAAGTGGACGTCGAAGCGCTCGCCGCCGGCCTCGTCCACGACCACGGCCGAGCCGTTCTCGTCGTTGACGAGTGCCAGCAGGCCGATCCAGTTCCGAAAGCCCCGCAGCGCCTCGACCAGCCGCGGCCCCCAGAACGGCCCCTGCTCGTCGCGGAGCGTCGTCGCGAAGCTGATCGGATCCTGGATCGTCGTCGCCTCGATGACGAAGCCGCCCTCCTCGTCGTGCTGGAAGTCCATGCAGTGGGCGCGTGATCGGGTAGACCATGTGCGCGTCCTGTGCGCTCGTCGAAGAGCCCGTAGACGAGGCGCACCGGGTGCAGGCCGAGGTGCTTGCCCACGTTGGGGTTGTCGACGCCGCTGCGCAGCAGCAGCTGCGGGGTGTTGAGGGCGCCCGCGGCCACGACGACAGCGTCGGCGCCGACGACCTGGCGTGCGCCCTCGGCGTCGACGTACTCGACGCCTGTCGCCTCCGAGCCTTCGATCAGCACTCGCTCGACGGTGCACTCAGCCCGCAGCTCGAGCCCGCCTTGTGCCAGCGCGTCGTGGATGTACGTGTTCATCGTCGACTTGCCGGCGTTCGTCGCGCAGCCCTGGAGGCAGGAGCCGCAGCGCATGCAGTTCGGGTCCGTGTACGCAGTCACGGGCTCGAGCTCGACGCCCTGCGCCTGGAAGCCGGGCTCGACCGTGTGGACGCTCTTGGGCCAGTCCGTCCGCTCGCGGACGCCTAGCACCTGCTCGACTCGGTCGTAATGCGTGTCGAGCTCGGACGCCGCGAACGGCTCGCCTGCGTCGTTCGTGAGCCCGGTGGCGGCATGCCACTTGGCGACGTCGCGCTCGTGGGCTCGCAGCGCCACCTTCGTGTTGATCGTCGTCGTACCGCCAACGCAGCGGCCGGCGAGGAAGGCGACGACGTCGCCGTCGGGAAGCGGCGCCAGACGCAGCGGCCACCAGATGTCGTGGTTGGCGTGCGCCTCCCAGCGCATGAAGTCGGCGGCCGTCCGGTGCGGCCCGCACTCGAGCAGCAGGACGTCTCGGCCGCGTTGCGCGAGCTCGCCGGCGATGACGCCTCCGCCCGCGCCCGATCCGACCACGACGACGTCGAACTCGGTCCTTCATGCCACTCCCAGGTACGACCAGTCCTTGTTCAGCCTCGTCGCGAGCGGCGAGTTGAAGTCGATCTCCTTCCAGGCCCCGTCCACGTCCAGGCCCGGCGCGACGAAGTCGCTGTAGAACGCCTCGATGGCGAGCGCGCGCACCATCGCGAACTCCGCCGTGAACACGTGCTCGGCGAGCGCGTCCGAGCCCTCGGCGGCCGCCGGAGCGAGCTTGTCGATCGCCGCCAGCGCGTCGTCCCTGACGGGCGGCGGCATGTTCGTGAGGATCGCGTCGACGTAGACGACGGGCCCGACGCGGCTCGAGCCGGGCACGATCAGCTCGCAGAGCGCCTCCATGGCCTCTGCGCGCCCCGCGTCGAGCGTCCGGAGCTCCGTCACTGCCCGTCCAGCCGGATCACGGCCTTCATCACGTCAGCAGGATGCCGCATCGCGTAGACGATTGCCTCGGGCGCATCCTCGAGCGGGAACTCGTGCGTGACGAACCCCGCCAGCGCGTCGCGCCGGCGGGAGACGACGTCGATTGCCTCGGCGAAGTCGTCTGCGCTGCACGTGCTCGTCCCCAGCATGTCGATCTCCTTGAACGCGAGTGAGCCGGTGGTCAGCGGAGCGCCCTCGGTGCCGAGTCCGACGATCACCACGCGCCCGGCCTGGGCAACGAGCTCCACGGCCGTCTGCGCGATCGAGGGGACACCCGTTGCCTCGAACACCACCTCGGGCCCGTCGCCGCCGGCCCACTCGAGCGCGGCCGCAACCGGGTCCGCGCCGGGCTCGACGGCTTCCGCCCCGGCCGCGCGCCCTCGCTCGAGACGCGACTCGATCGGGTCGATGAGCAGCACCGATGCGCCACGGTCGAGCGCCGCGACGGCTACCGCGATGCCGATCGGGCCGGCGCCGAAGACGACCGCCTTCTCGCCTGCGGCGACACGGCCGCGGGCGACTGCCCGCACGGCGATCGACATCGGCTCGACGACCGCCGCGCTCACCGCATCCTGCTCGCCCACCGGGAAACGCCTGCTCGGCGGGGAGCACGAGCCGCTCCTGAAGCGCGCCGTCGCGGTGGATCCCGATCAGCGTCAGCTCGACGCACGCGTTGCTGCGGCCGATCGTGCACGGGTAGCACTGCCCGCACGAGGTGTGAGGGAACAACGCGACTCGCTCGCCCGCCCGGAGGTGCGGTGGGCAATCGGGCCCCACCTCCTCGATGATCCCCGACGCCTCGTGCCCCTGGATGCGCGGGAAGCGCTGCGACTCCTCGACTGCGCCGATGTCGCCGAGGAAGTAGTGGAAGTCCGAGCCGCAGATGCCGACTGCCTCCGGCCGGACGAGCACCTCGCCGGGGCCGGGGGAGCTCGGCTCTCGCACGTCCACGACCTGCATGACCTCTCGCGCCTGGGTGACTGCCGCGCGCATCAGGTAGCGCTCACGCGTTCACGACCTCGTCGCGGGTGAGGTACGCGGACTGCAGCACCTCCGGCCGCTTCTTGAGCTCCTCGGCGGCGCCCTGGTAGCGGATGCGCCCTCCCTCGAGCACGTACGCGTTGTTCGCGAGCGAGAGCGCAAGGTGCGCGAACTGTTCGATGAGCAGGACGCCGATGCCCGAGGCTGCGCAGGCCTCGATCGTGGGCACGAGGCGCGTCACGACGATCGGCGCGAGGCCGAGAGAGAGCTCGTCGACGAGGAGCACCTTCGGACGTGAGACGAGCGCCTGTGCGAGGACGAGCATCTGCTGCTCGCCTCCGGAGAGTGTCCGCGCCTGGGACTTCCACCGGGTCTTGAGCTGCGGGAAGAGCTCGAGGACATGGCCGAGACCGTCCTTCGCCTGGGCACGGGACAGCGAGTACGTCGCGACGCGGAGGTTGTCCTCGACGGTGAGGGCCGGCAGCAGCCGCCGCCCCTCGGGCACCACCGCGACCCCGGCCGCTCGAATCTTCTCGGGCCGGCGGCGCGTCAGGTCTTCGTCGCCCAAGCAGCACTTTGCCCGCCGGTCGGCTTGAGCACCCCTGCGACGGCGAGCACGAGCGTCGACTTGCCGGCGCCGTTCGCGCCGAGCAGCGTCGTCACCTCTCCGGGTGGGATCTCGAGCGAGACGTCTCGCACCACCGGATTGCCACCTCGCGAGACCGACAGCTCCTCGATGCGCAGCGTGCTCACAGCTGCTCCTCGGTCCCGAGATAGGCGCGGATCACGTGCTCGTTCCGGAGCACTTCCGCCGTGGGGCCGGAGGCGATCAGCTCGCCGAAGTCGAGAACCGTCGTCGTCTGGCAGCAGGCCGAGACGAGACCCATGTCGTGCTCGACGAGGACAACGAGCGCGCCGAAGTGCTCCGGGATGCGCCGGATGACCGACGCTAGGTGCTCCGTCTCCCCCTCGGGGAGCCCGGCCCCCGGTTCGTCGAGCAGCACGCAACGCGGCTGGCCGACGATCGCACGTGCCACCTCGACGAGACGGCGATTGCGGGCGTCGAGCACGTGCGCTTTCGTCCTCGGCGACACCGTCAGGCCGACGAACTCGAGGGCATCGAAGACGTCCTGGCGCCTCGTCGCCCGCTTTCCCGCCGAGTGCTGATGCATGAGGGCGACGTTGTCGTAGACGGACAGGTTCTCGATCGACTGCTCCTGCTGGAACGTCCGCCGGAGCCCCCAGCGGGCGCGGCGGAAGTCGGCCATGCGCAGCAAGTCGTCGCCGAAGGCGCGCACCGCACCCTTTGCCGGCTTGACGAACCCGCTCAGGACATTGAGGAACGTCGTCTTCCCCGCCCCGTTGGGCCCGATCAGCCCGCACGTGCCGGAGGCGAAGGTAACGCTCACGTCGCTGAGCGGGATGACGCCGCCGAAGCGGACGGTGAGGTTCTCGACCTCGATCACGTCGGCGCCCTCACAGCCGCGGCCAGGCGGCGGAAGAGGCCGGCCACCGCTCGTCCCAGCTTGGCCATGTCCTTCGGGAACTGGTCGACGAGGCCACCGGGGGCAGTCAGCAGGACTTGAAGGAGCCCGATCCCGAAGAGGATCAGCACGAAGTTGACGTCGATGCCCCACTCGTCCTGGAAGATCTTCGGCACGAGCCGGAGGAAGATCCCGGCGACGATCGCTCCCCAGAAGCTGTAGACGCCGCCGATCAGGGCGGCGGCGACGAGCGTGATCGAGTCCTGCGTCGGGAAGATGTAGATCGTCGGCTGCCCGGCCTGTGCAGCGAGCAAGCCCCCGGCCACGCCCGTCATGAAGGACGCGAGCGCGAACGCCCAGAGCTTGTAGAGCGTGATGTTGACGCCGGCGGCGAGCGCGGCGGGCTCGCTCTCGCGGATCGACGCCCACGCACGGCCCGCTCCGCCGGCCACGTGCAGCAGGGCGAGCGCGAACATCAGGGCACACACGACGACCGTGTAGCGATAGAACGACGTGTCCGATATGGCCCAGTCGGGCCTGGGCACATCGACGTTGGCCGTTCCTGTCCCCCTGCCCGTGAACCCGCCACCACCATTCGGGAAGTTGACCTGGCCGAGGATGACGGTCACGGCGCCGGCGGCCATGAGCGTGATCAGCGCGAGGTGGAGCCCCGTCAGTCGAAGGGCCGGCAGCCCGATCAGCACGCCGACGGCCGCGGTGATGGCGCCGGTAAGGAGAAGCAGGACCGGGAACGGCAGGTCCCACAGGTACGAAAACCTCGCGGCGACCCACGTGCCGATTGCCAGCAGCGCGATCTGGCACAGCGAGATCATCCCGACGCGGCCGTAGAGGATCCCGAGCCCGGCAGCGACGACCGAGTAGATGGCGACGCTCGTGAACGTCGTGATCCAGTCGCCGCCGAGCAGCGGGATCACGAGCAACGCGACGGCCAGCACCGCACCGACGGCGACGGCGCGTGCGATGGTGCTGCGCTCCACGTCGAGCGGTGGAACCCGCGCCGCCTTCCCGCCTGGCACACCCGCGACGCTCAAGTCGCGTTACCGGGTTGCCTTCGAGTACTGGACGACACGGTGGCGGGCGAACCACAGCAGGGCGACGATCGCGAGCACGAACGGCGTCACCCCGCGGTACTGCGAGAACGGGACCGCGGGCGACGGCCAACTGAAGTACGCAGCCAGGCAGCCCTGGACGAGGCCGATCACGAGCCCGCCGATCAGCGTGGCCGGCAGCGAGCGCAGACCCCCGATCAGAGCCGCCGCAATGGCTGCGATGACGAGCGGGAAGCTGAGCCCTGCGTAGTCGAGCGTTCCCAGCTGATCGGCGAGGACGAGGCCGGCCGCCCCACACACGAGACCGGAGACGAACCACGCCTGCGCCTCCACGAACCGCACTGGCACGCCGAGCGTCGCGGTGACCTCGCGGTCGTCGGCGATGCCCCGCATCGCAGTGCCGAGCTTCGTCATCCGCAAGAACAGCGTCGTCCACACGGTCAGGCCGATGGCGAGGAGCAGCGCCATGATCTGGGTCCACGTCACCGTTGCCCCGGAGATGCGGTACGTCCAGTCGGATGTCGGAAGGTGCAGGATCCGCACCGACGCCGCGATCGGAGGGGCACGCCAGGCCATGATCCCGAGCAGGATCAGCGCGAGGCCCAGCGTGCCCATCATCTTCACGAGCGGATCGCGCCCGGCGAAGGCTGGGCCGAAGATGACGCCATAGAGCAGCGTCACCACTCCGCCGAACGCCACCGCCACGAGGTATGCCAGCCACTCGGGCCAGCTGTGGTGGTTGATCAGGTACCACGAGATCAGGCCGCCCGCCGCGCCGATCGCCCCGAAGGCGAGGTTCACGACCCCCGTCGTCCGGTAGAGGACGACGATGCCGAGCCCGGAGAACGCGTACACCCCGCCCAGCGCCAGGCCGATGGGGATGTACGGCTGGAGCTGCTCCCAGCCGACCCCGCCGAACGCGAGCACGAGGCTAGGCACCGCCGGGCGGCCCGATCTCTATGTCCACCTCTCGTCTCTTCCTTTCTCTAACCCGTGTTCAGCTTGAACTGCTTCTCCCACTTCCGCGTCTGGACGATCTCCTTGTCCACAGGCGCGATGTTGAAGCACTTCTCCACCACTACGACCTTCCCGTTCGCGTAGCTGACGGTGATGTCGGCGTTGTTCGGGATGTGGTAAGGCAGCTTCCCGAAGTAGTACGGCTTGCAGAGGATGTCCGTCTTCTGGTTCTTGAGGTTCAGGACGGCCCTGTTATAGGACTGCCTCGTGACGGGGCCCTTGATGCTGAGCAACGCGTTCGTGGCGAACTTCCCGACCAGGAACCCCATCTGCCCGAAGGCCTGGAGCGGGACCGACGGCGCGTACTTCTTCGTGACCGCCCCGTAGAGGTTCGAGTCCGGCTTCCCCGTATCGAGGTTGCTGAACTCCTGGTTGATGCAGCAGAGGTTGTTCTTGTTCCACTCCCTCGACACCTGGCTCGCCGTGAACTCGTTGGCGATCGGCGTCGAGGAGCCCCAGTACACCTCGTTGATGAGGTTCTGGGCCTCTGCCGCCTTCAGCAGCGGGATTGCCGACTCGGGCGTGTAGTCGAGGATGACGCCGCCCTTCCCCCGGCTGCCGGCCGCCTGCTTCGCCTGCTGCACGAGCTTGAGGACGATCGCAGCGGGGTCGGTGATCGGAACGTTCTGCGCGTCGCTGATCCCGGGGATGCCGGCTGCCTTTGCGACCTTGAGCGGGCCGCCGTTGGCATAGGAGGCGATGGTCGACGGTGAAGACACGACGATCGACTTCGCCCCCTTGCGGACGAGGGCCTGGGCTGCGCCGATGTTCGAGTAGCGCGGTCCCATGTTCACTGGTGCGTAGGCGGCCGACGTGAAGCATTCACCGGGCACACCTGCGTTGATGATGTTCATCCCGACGCGCTTCCAGTACTTCGCATTCACGGCGCACTCGGCAAAGCTCGTGTTCCCTGCGACTCCGACGACCTTGTCGCTCTCGACGAGCTTTCGGGCGAGTGCGGCTTCCTGTGCCGGCTGCAGCTGCTCCGTGTAGAGCCTGAAGTTGATCGGCCGGTTGCGGATGCCGCCGTTGTCGTTGACGCAGTCGAAGTACGCCTTTGCGAGCTTGCCGATCGTCGTGAAGTCGACCCCGGGATGAGCATGAAGATGCCGCCCATCTTGATCGGCCTGCCCGTTGCCTTCTTGCCGGTACCCATACCGCACACGCTCTTCTTCGCCGACGGCTTTCCGGACCCGACAGGCGCCTGTGTCGAGTCAGAGCTCGCACCGACGGCGATAGCCGCCATCACGAGCGCCGCGACGAGGAGTGCGAGCGCGATCGCTGCCCTCCGAAGCTTCATCGTTGCTCCTTTCGTAGAGCGTTGGTGGGCAACTTCGCCCACTCGAACATCACGCCGTCGAGCGGCGGATTGTGAACGATCGTGTGAATCTTTC
>CAWGEE010000051.1:0-13703 GCA_963821415.1 uncultured Actinomycetes bacterium
CCTGGACGAGCGACCCGCCGTCGACGACGAGCGCCGTGCCGGTGATGAAGCTGGATGCCTCCGACGCGAGCAGCACGACGACGCCCTTCAGCTCGTCGGGATGCGCCATGCGGCCGAGTGGGATGAGCGTGCGCCACATGTCCTGCATCTCCTCGGTCGGGTTCTCGGTCACCCCGCCGCCGATGAGCGTCCCGTAGAACGGCCCGGGGCAGATCGCGTTCACGAGCACACCGTGCTGCGCCAGCTCGAGCGCGGTGTGGTGGACGAGATGGATCACCGCGGCCTTGCTGGCGGTGTACCCGTAGCAGACGAGCGGCTCCACCCTGAGCCCCGCGTTCGACGCAGTGACGACAATGCGTCCGGAGCCTTGCGGGATCATCACCCGCGCAGCGCTCCGCATCGTGTGGATGACGCCGTTGAGGTTGACGTCGAGCACCGTGTCCCAGTCCGAACGCTCGAGCGTGGCGAGCGTCTGGCCGTCGTCAACGCGAAAGCCCGGAACCGAGGCCAGGCCTGCGTTCGCAAACGCCACGTCGACTCCGCCCTGGGCATTGACGACGCCGTCGAACAACGCATCAACGGCTGCCTCGTCGCGGACGTCCACGACTTCACCACGAACGTCGCAGCCGCGCTCGCCCAGCCGCGCCGTGGCTCCTTCGAGTCGTTCGGCGTCGATGTCCGACAGCGTGACGCGGGCGCCGCATTCGGCGAGCACCTCAGCCATTGCGAAGCCGAGCCCGCCGGCCGCGCCGGTGATGATGACCCGCCTCCCGCTGACGTCGAAGAGACGGCTGAGGACCTGCGTTGGATCGGTCATGCCGGCGATTCTAGGATTCCTCTGATGCGCGAGCCGCTGTTCACCGAGACCTTGCAGGTTGCCCTCGTCGTCCGCGACCTCGAATCAGCCATGGAGACGTACGTCTCGGACTACGGCATCGGCCCGTGGCACATCTACGAATTCAATGGCGACAACGTGCGCGACATGTGTGAGAACGGAAAGCCCGTGGCCCGGTCGTGGCGTCTCGCGATCGCACAGGTCGGGCAGGTGCAATGGGAGCTCGTCGAGCCGCTCGACGATGAGAGCATCTACGCGCGGTTCCTCGCCGCGAACGGCCCCGGCGTCCACCACATCGGGGTCGGCGTCCGCGATTACGACGGCACGCTCGAGGAGCTCACCGAGCGCGGGCACGACATTGTCCTCGGCGGCGAGTACAACGGGATCTCGTTCTCGTACCTCTCTACGGACCGTGATCTCGGCGTTATCACCGAGATCTTCAGCGGAGCCCCTGGCGAGGACCAGCAACCGGACGAGGTCTACCCATGAGCGTCACCGGTCAGCCGCTGACGACCGGGCAGGTGCTGTGGACGCCGCCGGCCGACGCGCGCGAGCGGTTCGCGCTCGGGCGTTACATGAACTGGCTGGCGTCCGAGCGCGGCCTCGACTTCCCCGACTACGACGCGCTCCACCGGTGGTCGATCAGCGATCTCGAGGGTTTCTGGGGCTCGCTCTGGGACTACTTCGAGATTCAGGCGCACACGCCCTACGAGGAGGTGCTCGGGTCGCGGAAGATGCCGGGCGCCGAGTGGTTCCCGGGGGCGCGGCTCAACTTCGCGGAGCACATGCTCGGTCGCGACGAGGACACCGACTCCGTGGCGGTCGTCGCCCGATCGCAGTCCCGGGGGCCGATCGAGCTGACGTTCGGCGACTTGCGCGAGCAGGTCGCCCGCGCTCGCGCGGGCCTGCAGCGGCTCGGCGTTGGGCCCGGCGACCGCGTCGTGGCCTACCTCCCCAACATCCCGGAGACGCTCGTCGCCTTCCTGGCGAGCGCGAGCCTCGGCGCCGTCTGGGCCACGTGCCCGCCCGAGTTCGGCACGCGCAGCGTGATCAGCCGACTCGGCCAGCTCGAGCCGACCGTTCTGCTGGCGGTCGCCGGCTATCGGTACGGCGACAAGCTCGTCGATCGCCGCGAGCAGGTGGCCGCCGTCCGTGAGCTTCTGCCCTCGCTGCGGACGGTCGTGCACGTTCCCTACGCCGGCGGCGACGGCGACGCCCTCCCGGACGCGGTCGGCTGGGAGGAGCTAACGGCCGAACCGGGGCCGCTCGCGTTCGAGCCCGTTGCCTTCGCGCACCCGCTGTACGTGCTCTTCTCGTCGGGCACCACAGGGCTGCCGAAGGCGATCGTGCACGGGCACGGCGGCATCCTCATCGAGCACCTGAAGAACCACACATTTGGCTGGGACATCCGTGCCGGAGACCGACTCCAGTGGTTCACGACGACCGCGTGGATGATGTGGAACGCGCTGGTCTCGGTGCTGCTCACCCGCGCCTCGATCGTCATGATCGACGGCGACCCGGCGTATCCCGACCTGTCCTTCCAGTGGCAGCTCGCGGAGGAGACGCGGGCGACGTTCTTCGGTCTCAGCCCCGCGTTCACGATGGCCTGCCGGAAGGAAGGGCTCGAGCCGGGAGCCCGCTTCGACCTGTCGTCGATACGCATGCTCTGCACCGCCGGCTCGCCGCTGCCGCTGGAGGGATACGAGTGGCTGTACCGGCAGGTTGGCCGGGACGTCTACCTCAACAACGGCTCGGGGGGCACTGACGTGTGCACGGGCCTCGTGCAGGGCTGCCCGCTGCTTCCGGTCTACGCGGGCGAGATGGCCGCGCCATGCCTCGGCGTGAGTGCGGCGGCGTTCGACACCGAAGGAAAGCCGGTCGTCGGCGAGCTCGGCGAGCTTGTCATCCGCCAGCCGATGCCCTCTATGCCCGTCAGCTTCTGGAACGACCCCGACGGCTCGCGCTACCGAGCCGCGTACTTCGAGGACTTCCCGGGAGTCATGCGGTACGGCGACTGGATCCTGTTCACCGAGCGGGGCAGCTCGATGATCACCGGCCGCTCGGACGCGACGCTCAACCGGGGCGGCGTCCGCCTCGGCACGAGCGAGCTGTACGGCGTCGTCGAGGAGTTCGACGAAGTGCTCGACAGCCTCGTCGTCCACCTCGAGCAGACGGACGACCTCCTGCTCTTCGTCGTGCTCCGTTCGGGGATCGAGCTGACCGACGAGCTGCGAACGCGGATCGCCGACGCCCTTCGTTCGGAGCTCTCGCCACGGCACCGGCCGGACGACATCGTCGCGGTGCCGGCGATCCCGCGCACGTTTACGGGCAAGAAGCTCGAGCTGCCGGTCAAGCGCATCCTCACGGGCGTCTCCGTGGATGAGGTCGTGAGCAAGGACATGCTCATCGACCCCGACTCGATCGAGGCGTTCGCGGACTACGCGCACAGCAGGTCGAGCGGATGACGCTCCGTCGTCTCGACCATGCGCTCGTGCTGACGGACGACCTCGACGCGACCGAGGCGTTCTACCGCGACGCGCTCGGGTTCGAATCCGGCCCGCGACCACCGTTGCCGTTTCCCGGGCACTGGCTGTACCTGGACGGCGTCGCGTGTCTCCACGTCGCCGATCGCGCGGCCTACGAGGCGCACGCTGCGAACGTCGGGCTCGCCGCGACCGGCGCGTCGATCGACCACGTCGCGTTCGCGGCCGAAGGGTACGACGACGTCGCAGGTCGCCTCGAAGGCGCCGGCGTCGAGGCAGTGGTGAACGACATCCCCGACGCCGGGATGACGCAGATATTCCTCAGCGATCCGAACGGCGTCCGGATCGAGCTGAACGTCACGTAGCTTCGGCCACGCAAGGCAAGGGTGTGCCAGGATTGGTCGGGGCCATGACGCACGAAGACGTTCCCGTTCTCATCGTCGGCGGCAGCCTCGTCGGACTGTCGACCGCGGTCTTTCTCGGGCATCACGGCGTGCCCTCGCTCGTCCTCGAGCGCCATCGCGGCACCGCCATCCACCCGCGGGCCGCGCTCGTCAACCAGCGCACGATGGAGACGTATCGCGCCGTCGGCCTGGAGGAAGAGATCGAGGAGGCCGCGGCGCGGGAGTTCGTCCAGAACGGCGCGATCGTGTCCGTCGACAGCCTCGGCGGGAAGGAGCTCGACTGGTACTTCCGCTTCATCAACGAAGGGGTGGAGGACATCAGCCCGTCGGCGAGGGTCTTCGTCACGCAGATCGGGCTCGAGCCCGTCTTGCTCCGTGCGGCGGAGCGCCTCGGAGCGAAGGTGCAGTACGCGTCGGAGGCCGTCTCGGTGGAGCAGGATGCAGAAGGTGTGACGGCTGTCGTCAAGCCGCGTGAAGGCGGGCCGGAGTACACCGTGCGCGGCCGCTATCTCATCGCAGCGGACGGCGCGCACAGCCCGATCCGCGAGCGGCTCGGCATTCGGCAGCTCGGCCACGGGAGCTTCTCGGACAGCATCACCATCTACTTCAAAGCCGACGTGCGCCGGCTGATGGGCGACCGCAACTTGAGCGTGGTCTACGTGTTCGGACCGCACCTCCAGGGTTTCTTCCGCTTCTCGATCGATCTGCAGGCGGGCTTCCTCGTCGTCAACTCGACCGTCGACGCGGAAGGAACGCGGTCGGTCCGGATCGGCGAGGACATGAGCACGCCGAGCTGCATCCGCTACGTCCGCGAGGCGCTCGGCGACCCGGAGCTTCCGGTCGAGATCGAGAACGTCCAACGCTGGTCTGCCTCGGCGGAGTACGCCGAACGACTGCAGGACGGCCGCGTGTTCATCGCCGGCGACGCGGCGCACGTCATGCCGCCGACAGGCGGGTTCGGCGGCAACGTCGGCGTCCAGGACGGGTACGACCTCGCCTGGAAGCTCGCGCACGTCCTGGGCGGCCTGGCGGACGATGCGTTGCTCGCCACCTACAACGACGAACGCCAGCCCGTCGGAGCGCTCACGACGGAGCAGGCGTACACGCGCTACGTGCTCCGGCTCGACCCGGCTCTCGGCAAGGAAGACCTCATGCCGATCGTCGAGGAAGCGACCATCGAGCTGGGTTACCGCCACCGCTCCACTGCCGTCCTCGTGGAGCCCGACGACGACGATGCCGTGTGGGAGGACCCGCGCGAGCCGTCGGGTCGCCCCGGCTTTCGCGCGCCCCACGTGCCGGTCACGTTCGACGGCGTCGAGCGGTCGACGCTGGATCTGTTCGGTCGCGACTTCGTCGTCCTCGCCGGGTCGGACGGGGAGGGCTGGTGTGCCGCGGGACGGGCGGCGGGCGACGCGCTCGGCGTGCCCGTGCGGACGCACCGCATCGGGGCCGACGTAAGCGATGCGACGGGCGAGCTCGAGACTGTCTACGGCACGGGCCCGGCGGGCGCCGTGCTCGTCCGGCCCGACGGGCTCATCGCCTGGCGGGCCTCAGCAGCGGGCGACGATCCCGAGGGCGAGCTTTCCAGCGCCCTCGGCGCGGCCCTCGGCCGCCGTGCCGGCATCGCCGCTCGCTGAGGGCCTCACCTCAAGCGGTGGCAGCTGCGGCGGCCAGCGGCGCCTTCCCGAGGATCATGTCGGCGCCCTTCTCCGCGATCATGATCGTGGCCGCGTGCGTGTTCGCGCGCGTGATCGTCGGCATCACCGAAGCGTCGACGACGCGGAGCCCATCCACGCCGTAGACGCGCAGCTCCGGGTCGACCACGGCGCCCATCGCGCAGGTCGACGTCGGGTGGTACACGGTCTGGCTCGCGCGGAGCACCCACTCCCAGATGTCGTCCTCCGAGTCCGAGGCCGGGACGCTGAGCGGCTCCCGTTCGAGCGCCTTCAGTGATGGTTGCGACGCGATCTCGAGTGCGATCCGCACCCCTTCGAGCATGCTCGCGCGATCCTCGTTCGTCGTCAGGAAGTTGCAGAGCACTGTTGGCTTCGAATCCGGCATCGGCGTGCGCAGCCCGACCTTGCCGCGCGACGTGGGCTTGATGATCACCGGGCCGAACGCGTAGCCGTTGTCCGGCGGCGGCGAAAGGCCTTCGTCGAAGAACGGCGCCGCCGCGAAGTGAAACTCGACATCGGGCGCCGGTAGGTCCGAGCGCGTCTTGAAGAAGCCGCCCGCCTCCGGGTAGTTCGAGGTGAGCGGCCCGCGGCCCTCGGCGTGCAGGAGCTCGAAGTTCTCCGGCGTGAAGATCCCGAAGAGCCCTTGCTGGTCGGTGAGGTAGTTCACGTTGACCATGCAGTGGTCCTGAAGGTTCTCCCCGACCGGCAGGTCCTGCCGCACGGGGATCCCGAAGATCCCGAGGTCGGCCGCCGGGCCGATCCCCGAGAGCATCAGCAGCACCGGTGACTGGTACGTGCCTGCGGAGAGGATCACCTCGCGCTCGGCCCGGACCGTCTCGCGCTCGCCGTTCTGGACGAGCTCGACGCCGACGGCGCGGTCGCCCTCGAAGACGATCCGCTCTACGAACACGCCGGACCGCACTTCGAGGTTCGACCTGTTCGCCGCCGGATGGAGGAAGGCGTCGGCCGCGCTGCAACGCATGCCGTTGCGCTGCGTGAGCTGGAAGCGAGAGACGCCCTCCGGCCGGTCGACGTTCAGGTCGTCGATGTGCTCGTAGCCCGCCGACACCGCAGCCTCGAGCTGCGCCTCGATGAACGGCGTCATCGAGCGGCTATCGGACACCGCGAGAGGTCCGCCCACGCCGTGGAACTCGCTCTCGCCGCGCTCGTTGTCCTCCGAGCGCTTGAAGTACGGGAGCACCTCGTCGTACGACCAGCCATCCGCGCCGTTCGCAGCCCAATCGTCGAAGTCGGTGCGGTTGCCGCGCAGGTAGATCATCGCGTTGATCGAGCTCGAGCCCCCGATCACGCGGCCGCGCGGGAAGTAGAGCCGGCGCCTGCCGAGACCGGGCTCTTCTTCGCCGTACAGATCCCAGTCGAGGCTGGACTTGAAGGCGAGCGGGAACATCGCCGGCACATGGAGCTCGGCCGCCGTGTCGGGCGGGCCTGCCTCCAGCAACAGCACGCTGACGTCGGGATCCTCGCTCAGACGGCCGGCGAGGACGCAGCCCGCAGATCCTGCACCAACGATGACGTAGTCGGCCACGGTCGAACGCCTCCTGTCTCGGTGAACGGTCGGAGCTTAATTGTCTTGCGATCCCGTTACCAAGATTGTTGGCAACGCTGGCCGCGGCACGTTAGGTTTCGCCGTGAGTGAGCGGCAGCGACGACCTCATCGGCCTCTACTGGACCATCTCCGGGCCGGTCGAGGTGCACTTCGGGCGGGAGTGGAGCCTCTTCAGCCTGCGCGAGCGCTGTGAACAGGCACAGCGCGTCGGCTTCAAGGGCATCGGGCTCTGGCATGCCGACCTCGAGCACCTGCTCGAGACGCAGACGCTGGGCGAGCTGCGGCAGATCCTCGACGACCACGGGCTCGATCAGCTCGAGCTCGAGTTCCTCGGCGACTGGTTCCTCGATCCGGAGGACGAGCGCCGGCAGGCATCCGACAAGACGGCGCGCGCTGCTCTTCGAGGCGGCTGCCGAGCTGCCGGCGCATCACATCAAGGCCGGCAACATCATGGGCACGGAATGCGAGCTGCCGCGGATCGTCGAGGGATTCGCCGAGCTCTGTGCCGACGCCGCGAAGCACACGGACGCGAAGATCGTCTACGAGTTCATGCCGTACGACGTGCAGGTGAACGACATCGACACGGCGCTCGAGGTCGTCCAGGGTGCGGATGCGCCGAACGGCGGCCTCGCGTTCGACACGTGGCACCTCGGCAAGCTGCGGCTCGAACCGGATGAGCTCCGCCGTATCCCGCCTCGCTTCATCTCGTGGGTCGAGCTCTCCGACGGCCCGTACGAGTACGCGGAGGACCGCCTCGACGAGGTCATCAATCGCCGCCAGCTGCCCGGCGAGGGCGAGTTCCCCGTCGCCGAGTACGTCGCCGTGTTCCGCGAGCTCGGGTACGACGGCCCCTGGGGCGTCGAGGTGCTGTCGGAGGAGCTCCGCAACCTGCCCATCGAGCAGATCTTCGACCGAGCGTACGAGACGACGAGCGCGCAACTCGCTCTGTCACGAGAAAGGAGCGTCGGTGTCTGACAACGGCCTTTCGAAGGACCGGCTGGTCTGGATGCTCACCCAGATGCTGCGAATCCGGGAGTTCGAGGAGCGCGTGAAGAGCACGTTCGAGGAGCACCCGGGCGTCATCCGTGGTCACACACACCTGGCGGACGGGGCTGAAGCCTCGATCGTCGGCTCGCTGGCCGCACTCCAGCCGGACGACCAGCTCACCGCGACGTATCGCTGCCACGGCTATCCGATCGCGCTCGGCACCGACACGAAGGCGCTGATGGCCGAGATCTACGGCCGAGAGACGGGGATCTGCCAGGGGTACGGCGGCTCCATGCACCTGATCGACATCGAGCGGGGCTTTCTCGGGACGTCGGGCATCGTCGGGGCGGGCATCCCGCACGCGGCGGGGGCCGCGTGGGCGGCCCAGATTCGCGGCCAGGGACAGGTCGTGCTCTCGTTCTTCGGCGACGGCGCCTCGAAGCAGGGCGCGTTCCACGAGACCCTCAACATCGCCTCGCTCTGGAAGCTGCCCGTCGTCTTCGTGATGGAGAACAACAACTACCAGGCGTACACGAGGGTCGAGCAGGAGGACGCGAACGCGGCGGCAGGAGAGCCGCTCGCGGTCAAGGCGAAGGCCTACAGCATGCCGGGCGAGACGGTGGACGGCGGCGACCCGGTGGCCGTCTACGAAACCCTGCACGCAGCCGTCGAGCGCGCGCGCTCAGGCGACGGGCCGACGCTCGTGGAGTCCATGGTCTTCCGCCTGAGCGCCCACGGCAACATCATCGCGCCGCCGGGCGTGCCGCTCCACTATCCCGAGCACGAGGCGATCGCGGTCTTCGGCAACGTCGAGGAGTACGAGGCCGCGAAGCGCGGCGACCCGGTGCCCCGCTTCCGGGCGCGGCTCGTGACCGAGGGAACGCTCTCCACGGAGGAGGCGGACGAGATCGCCGAGGCCGCACGCAAGGAGATGGACGAGGCCGTCGAGTTCGGGCTCGAGAGCCCGTTCCCGGCGCCCGAAAAGGCCGTCGCCCACGTCTACGCGTAGGAGGACCGAGAATGGCACGTGAGCTTCCCTACATCCAGGCCATCGGCGAGGCCGTCCACCAGGAGATGGCACGCGACGACACGGTCCTCTACTTCGGCCAGAACCTCGCGCTCACGGACGAGGACCCGTTCGTGAAGGCGTTCGGCGCGGACCGCGTGCGCGTGACGCCGATCTCCGAGACGGCGGAGATCGGCATGGCGGTCGGCGCCGCCTTTGCCGGCTACCGGCCGGTCGTCCAGCTGTACATGGCCGAGTTCATGCTCGTCGCCATGGACCAGGTCGTGAACGAGGCGCCTAGGTTCTACGGCATGTCCGGAGGCAAGGTGAAGGTCCCGATCGTCCTCCAGGCAGGGTACGGCTTCACGGCCGGCTGGGCCGGGCAGCACACCGGGACGATCTACTCGATGTTCATGGGCGTGCCCGGCCTCAAGGTCGTCGTGCCCTCCACTCCCGCGGACGCAAAGGGGCTCATGACCGCTGCGATCCGCGACGACAACCCGGTCATCCTCTTCCACAACTACCTGCTGACGCTCGAGCACGGGGACGTGCCCGAGGGCGAGCACGTGGTGCCGATCGGCGAGGCTGCGGTCGTGCGGGAGGGAGCCGATGTCACGGTCGTCGGGATCGGCTGGACCGTCGGGAAAGCGCTGGCCGCGGCAGAGCAGCTGGCCGGAGAGGGCATCGATGCCGAGGTGGTCGATCCTCGCTCACTCGCGCCGCTCGACACGGCGACGATCATCCAGTCGGTCGAGAAGACCGGCAGGCTCGTCGTGGTCGACCAGGCGACGCGGCACGGCTCGGCGGCGGCGATCATCGCCGCCGAGGTCGCGTCCGAGGGCTTCTCGTCGCTGAAGGCGCCCGTCGAGCTGGTGACGGCTCTCGACGCGACGATCCCGTACAGCGAGCCGATGGAGCAGTACCTGCTGCCCGACGAGACGAAGATCGTCGCCGCGGTGCAGAAGGCACTCGGCAGCCCCGTCGCCGCGTAGATGAGGTCAGGCGCGGCTCGGCTGACGGCCGACGCCGGCCTCGCGCTTCTGCGCGCGATGTGGCGCATCCGCGCCTTCGAGGAGCGCGTCGGCCAGTTGACGCGGGCGGACGAGGTGCACGGTCTCGTTCATCTCAGCGTCGGCCAGGAGGGTGTGGCGGTGGGCGTGTGCGGCCAGCTGCGTCCCGACGACGCCGTGTACAGCGGCCATCGCGCGCACGGCCATGCCATCGCCAAGGGTGCCCCGCTCGAGCGCGTGATGGCCGAGCTGATGGGTAGGGAGGACGGGCTTTGCCGGGGCCTTGGCGGCTCGATGCATCTCGTGGACGTCGAGCACGGGTTCCTCGGCGCGACGGGTGTGGTCGGAGGCAACGTCCCGCTCGCGCTGGGGAGCGCGCTCGCGAGCCGCCTCTCCGGCGGCGACCAGGTGGCGGTGGTCTTCTTCGGCGACGGAGCCGTCCAGGGCGGCATCTTCGTGGAGTCGGTGAACCTCGCGACGCTCTGGGGGCTGCCGGCGATCCTCGTCTGCGAGAACAACGGCTTCGCCGAGTTCACGCCGCGCTCGGCACATACGAACGTCGAGCGTGTCGCAGACGTCGTAGCGCCCTACGGGCTCGACCGGGAGACCGTCGACGGCAACGACGTCGTGGCCGTCCGAGCTGCGTTCTCCGAGTTCCTGGAAAGGGCGCGCCGCGGCGAAGGGCCGTTTCTGCTCGAGTGCCTGACCCACCGCCTGCGCGGCCACTACGAAGGCGACCCCCAGCACTACCGCGAGGCGCTGGCGGCCGACGAGTGGCAGGCGCTCGATCCGATCCTGCGACTTCAGCGACGAGGCGTCGAGGAGAGCTGGCTTGCCGAGGACGAGCCTGCGCGGCTCGAGGAGGAGGCGCAGCAGGAGGTCGAGCAGGCGGTCGACGCGGCACGGCAGAGCCCCTTCCCGCCGTTGTCGCTCATCGCGGAGCTCGTCTACGCGACATGACGGAGACGACGTACCTCCAGGCGATCACCGACACGCTTGCCGAGGCGATGCGCGCGGACCCACGCGTGTTCGTGCTCGGGGAGGACGTCGCGGAAGGCGGGCCGTGGGGCGCCACGACGGGGCTTGTCGAGGAGTTCGGCGCCGGAGCGCATCCGCAACACGCCGATCTCCGAGGCGGCGATCTGCGGCATTGCCATCGGCGCAGCGCAGTCGGGATTGCGGCCCGTGGTCGAGATCATGTTCATCGACTTCCTGACGCTCGCGCTCGACCAGCTCGTGAACCAGGCGGCGAAGGCGCACTTCATGTCGGGCGGCCAGCTCACCGTGCCACTCGTCCTGCGCACCCAGGGCGGCGCGGGCCAGCGCGGCGCTGCGCAGCACTCGCAGAGCCTCGAGGCATGGCTGACGCACGTGCCAGGCCTGAAGGTGGTCATGCCGAGCACCGCCGCCGACGCTGCCGCCCTGCTCCGGTCGGCCATCGCCGATCCGAACCCCGTGGTCTATGTCGAGAACAAGACGCTCTACTTCCGTCGCGAGGAGATCCCGGACGATCCCGAGCCGGTGCCTCTCGGTCGCGCGAAGGTCGTGCGCAAGGGGCGAGACGTGACCGTGGTCGCGCTGTCGCGGCTCGTCCACGAGTCGCTCGCGGCCGCCGACGAGCTTTGCGGGAGGAGGCATCGAGGTCGAGGTGATCGATCCGCGTTCGCTCGTCCCGCTCGACCTCGAGACGATCACCGAGTCAGTCGCGAAGACGCACCGGCTCGTGGTCGCGCACGAGGCGGTGACCCACGGCGGCTACGGCGCCGAGCTGGCCGCGCAGGTTCAGGCTGCCGTGTTCGACGAGCTCGACGCGCCGATCCAGCGAGTCGGCGCGCCATTCACGCCGATTCCGTTCAGCCCGCCGCTCGAGGACGCGTATCTACCGGGCCGCGTGGACGTGACGTCGCGGGCAGGCAGTGTCGCGGCGACCGAGGGTGTTAGGCTCGCCGCCATGAGCGTTCTCGGCAATCGCGTGCTGCGTAAGGAAGACCCGAGGTTCCTCCGCGGTGAAGGCGACCTACGTCGAGAACCTCCCGCTCGAGGGCGCACGCACGGTGACATTCGTCCGTTCGCCGTACGCGCACGCCCGAATCAACGGGATCGACGCCTCGGCCGCAGAGGCGCTCCCGAACATCGAGGTCCTGACCGCTGCCGACGTCGGCGACGTGTCGATGGGCCCGCCGCCGATCCCCGTGCTCGAGCAGCGTCTGCGGCGGCCGCTCATCGCGAAGGAAGTCGTGCGCTTCGTCGGTGACATCGTGGCCATCGTCCTCAGCGACGACCGCGCGTCCGGCGTGGACGCCGCCGAGCTCGTCGCCGTCGATTACGAGCCGCTGCCCGTGCTCCTCGACCCGGAGGAGGCGGCAAAGGACGAGCTGCTGCTGTTCCCGGACGTCGGCACGAACATCGCGGGCCGGGCGGGCCGCATGGATCACGACCCGACGCTGTTCGAGGGCTGCGACGTCGTCGTGTCGGACACGCTCGTCAGCCAGCGCATGGCCGCATGCCCGCTCGAGGTGCGCTCAGCCGCGGCCGAACCGTCGAACGGCAAGATCACCGCCTGGCTCTCGACGCAGGTGCCGCACCGGGACCACCACGGCCTCTGCCCGACGCTCGGGCTCGAGCCGCACGAGCTTCGGATCATCGCGCCCGACGTGGGGGGCGGCTTCGGCGCGAAGGCCGCGTTCGGCGCCGAGGAGGCGCTCATCATCTGGCTGGCGAAGAACCACGGCATCCCGGTTCGCTGGACGGAGACGCGCACCGAGAGCATGAACACGCTCGCTCACGGCCGCGGGCAGTGGCTTCACATGACGCTGGGCGGGACGAAGGACGGCAAGGTGCTCGCCTACAAGCTCGACGTCACGCAGGACTCGGGCGCCTACCCCGGAGTCGGGGCCTTCATGCCGGCGCTCACCGCGATGCTCGCGACCGGCGTGTACCACATCCACCGGGTCGAAGTCGAGGGCCGCTCGGTGGTCACGAACACGACGCCGATGACGACGTTCCGAGGCGCTGGAAGACCCGAGGCGGCACAGGCGATCGAGCGGATGATGGATCTCTACGCCGCGGAGATCGGCATGGATCCGGCCGAGGTGCGGCGCAAGAACTTCATTCCCAAGGACGCGTTCCCGCACCAGACGCACTCCGGTGTGACGTATGACTCAGGCGACTACGAGGGTGCGCTCGACCTTGCGCTGAACGCCGCCGGGTACGACGAGCTGCGTGCCGAGCAGAAGCGGCGTCGTGATGAGGGGGGCCCGAAGGAGCTCGGCATCGGCATCTCCTCGTATACGGAGATCACGAACCCGCTCGGCGAGACCGAGTACGGCGAGGTCGAGATCACAGCTGACGGCGAGGCGATCGTGTACACGGGCTCCTTCTCCCACGGCCAGGGACACGAGACGTCGTTCGCGATGATCGCGGCCGAGCGGCTGGGGTTGCCGCTCGAGAAGGTGTCGGTCGTGCAGGGAGACACCGACGTCGATTCCGGCGGGCACGGGGACGTACGGCTCGAAGTCGCTGCAGATCGGTGGCGCTGCCGCCAGGGTTGCCGCGGACAAGGTCGTCGAGGCCGCCAAGCAGCTCGCCGCCGAGTACCTCGAGGCGAGCGCCGACGACATGGTGCTCGACGAGGTTCAGGGCCGCTTCCACGTCGCCGGAACGAGCGACCCGTCTCTCTCCTGGGAGGAGCTCTGCGTCCCGCGCCGTCGCCGACGACCGGCTCGGCGAGCTCAA
>CAWGEE010000052.1:0-16187 GCA_963821415.1 uncultured Actinomycetes bacterium
GGACGACGACGTGCCGATGATGGCGCAGGCGCTCGCGTACTCGCTGTTCCTTGCGATCCCGGCAAGCCTGCTCGTCGTGCTCGGCGTCTTCTCGCTTGTCGCGGACCCGAGCACGATCGAGTCGCTGATCGACCGCGCGCGGGCCGTGATGCCTGAAGAGGCGGCAACGCTCTTGCAGGACAGCCTCCGCCGCACGTCCGAGTCCACCGGCAGCGGGGTCGCGATAACGGCCGTCGGCCTCGCCCTCGCCTTCTGGACCACCACGTCGGCGGCGGCGACGCTCATGAAGGGCCTCACGGTCACCTACGACCGCGCCGACGAGAGGACGTTCGTCCGCAAGCGGCTGCTCGCGCTCCTGATCGTGATCGCACTCGTCGTCGGCATGGCGCTCGTCGTCGGCCTGCTGGTGCTGGGCCCGCACCTCGAACGCTGGATCGGTGAGGCGGTCGACCTACCGACCCTCACCGCTTGGCTCTGGTGGGGCCTCCAGTGGCCCATCCTGATCTGCGGCCTGCTCGTCGCGTTCGGTGTCGTCCTCTATCTCGGCCCGGACGTCGAGCAGCAGGAATGGAAGTGGATCACCCCGGGCGCGGCCACGGCACTCGTCATCTGGCTCGTCGCTTCCGTCGGCCTCGCGTTCTACAGCGCGCACTTCGGGTCGTACGAGAAGACGTGGGGAACGCTCTCGGCCGTCGTCGTCACGCTGCTGTGGCTGTGGCTGACCAGCGCCGCACTGCTCTTCGGCGCGGAGATCAACGCCGAGCACGGCGGCTCGCCGCGCAGGGCGAGGCGAGCCGCACAGAGGAAACGTCAGGCCGTTCTACCGGAGAAGGGACCGACGATCGCCACCACGAGCGCGGCGATCAACAGCAGGAACAGGAACTTCGAGAGCGCCACGCCGCCGCCGATGGCAAGCACGGCCAGGATGATCACGAGTAGCCAGAGCATCTCTTTACCTCCTGTCGAATAGCCCTCGGTTACCCGTTCGGAGCGGATCGCGATCAAGTCCTAACGGTTTGCAAACGGATCGCACTGTCGTAGGATCGCACCCGTGAGCTTCGACGACTGGCTGCTCTCGTTCCATGTGCTGTCCGCCGCGGCCTACGGATCTGGGCATCGTACTCTTCTGGGTGCTCGTCGTCGCAGTGCGCGGACGGAACGCCAGAGGGCGCCTCGGCTTGGGAACGTCCGTCATGGTCGGCAATGCCGCCGTCGGTCTCGGCGCTGGCGGGACGATCATGTTCGGCATCTGGCTCGCGCTCTCGTTCGGTGGCTACGACCTCTGGGACGGCTGGATCATCGCTGCGATCGTTCTCTGGGTGATCCTGCGGTCATCGGCAAGCGCACCGGTGATGGATACATGCGCGGCATGAACAAGGCACAGGAGCTCCAGGCGCAGGGGCAGCCCGGCTCGAACGCCGAGCTGCTGGCCATCAACCGAACGCAGAGGGCGTCCTACTCCAGGCAGCAGTGTCGCTCGTCTTCGTGCTTATTGTCATCGACATGGTGTGGAAGCCGGGCGCATGAGCACACTCGCCGCGCATTCGCCCCGACAGCTGGAACTTCCCGCTCTTCGTTCACATCGTCGGCGCGGTGGTGCTTCGCGGGCGGTGTCTGTCCTGCCGCGGCCATGCTCGGCTTCGCCCGAGGCGACGCACGGATGCTGCGGCTCGGATACTGGACGCTCGTCGCAGTCGCGCTGCCCGGGTACATCATCCTGCGCATCGGCGCGGAGTGGCTCTACTCGAAGGAAGGCTGGGACGACCTCCCGGAAGGCGTGGACGAGCCCGCCTGGCTCGGCATCGGCTACATCATCGCCGACCTCGCCGCACTGCTCCTGCTCGTCTCGCTCATCGTCGGCGGCATCGGCGTCTACCGGATGCGCGACGGCAAGGGCACGCGGGCTGCTGACGACGACGCTCGCTCTCTCCATCGTGATGTTGGCGGCCAGCCTTGTCGCCGTATGGGCGATGGCCGGCAAGCCGAACTAGCGGCTCACCAGCCGGGATACGGGTCGATCCGCCCCGGGGCGTGATTCCAGTAGTCGCGGTGGTCGACGACGTTGCCCTCGCCGTCGAAGCGGAGCAGCGTCGCTCCCGCCAGCGTGATCGGCTCGCCCGCCTCGATCCAGCGTCGCCCACCACTCGACGGCTGCTCGGTCGCCCGGACACGACGGGCTCGCCAAAGCGGCACGTGATGTCGGACTCCTCCGCAAGAACGCGCCGCAGGTAGCTCGAGGCAGTGTCGGCCTCGCGGAACGCGAGAGCTCGGTACGGCGCGTCATCGGCGTACAGCGCTGCGATCGACTCGGCGTCCTTTCGCGGCCAGGCGGCCGCCCACGTCTCCGCCCAGCGGCGCGCAGCCTGCTCCGTATCCACGAGCAGGACTCTAGACAGCTCTAGCCCGCCACGAGCCGGCGCTCTAGCCGCGCGAAGACCGCGCTCTTCGCGCGGCCGCGGCGACCTACAAGAGACTCGAAGAAGGGGGTCCACGGGGAAACATGGTCCCCCGTCTCAGGGAACACATGGTATTCCCCCGTCTGACTACTCGACGAGGAACGTGATGCGCAACGTGACGCGGAAGGCGACGACCTTGCCGTCCTCGACGTCCACTTTCTCCTCGGATACCCATGCGCTTTGAATGCCGCGCAGGGTCTCGCTGGCCTTCTCGATCCCTTCCGTGCAAGCGTCCTCGAAGCTCGTAGGGGAGCTCGCGGTCAACTCGACGACCTTGGCAACGGACATCTCGTCTCCTTTCGCCGGGGGAAACGTGCGTTCACGACGAGTCTATGCAGTAACGATCAGCGCGAAACCACGATCTCCGCCGGCAGGGTCCCGGAGGCCTCCTCGGCGACCTCGTCGCGCACCAGCACGTCGAAGTAGAGGTACGTAGTCGTGACGGCGACGAAGGGCAGCGCGATCCCGTAGACGACACCCGCGATGAGGTTGAGCCAGCCGAGCGGGATCTCGGTCACGACAATCAGGACGGCCCCGACGAGCGGGCCTGCGATGAGCGCCAGCGCGGCGCCCAGCACTGCCAGCGATCCCACCTTGAACCACTCGTGGCGCACGAGGCGTCCGCTCCTTCTGAGCGAGCTCGTCGCGGACGCGTCCTCGAGCACCACCACGGGGGCGATCAGCGCCCAGCGAACGGCGAGCACGATCCCGACCGGCAGCAGGAAGACGGTCGAAAAGAGCAGCCGCCAGCAGGACGGATGCGATCAGCAGCGCGCCCAGCAGCGGCCTCACCGAGCCAAGGGCCAGCCGGAACGCATGCCACGGCATGACCCGGCGGCCCTCGTCGATCTCGACGAGGGCCTTCGCCGTGACCGCTTGCACGATCCCGAGCCCAAGAAGCGTCAGCGCGGTTCCGAGCGCGATCACGAAGGCCACCAGGAGACCGCCTCTCTCTCCACTAACCTCGAGACCGATCACGTCCGAGGCGCGAAAAACCAGCGCCTGGAGCAGGGTCACCGCGACGGCGATGGGGACGGCAAGGACGCCGATGCCGAGGAAGAGCGGCAATCGCCCGAAGTACATGCGCGCCGTGGACGAGAGCACCTGACCCCACGCCCGTCGACGGGCGAGCCGCAGCGGAGCGGCGGGCGTCCACGAGGTACGTGTGAGCAGAAAGCCGATCAGCAGAGCGACGGCGATCAGGATGAGCAGCAACGTCTGCGGCTCTTCGATCGCCCGGCGCAAGGCGTTCGAGCCCGCGCCGATCGCACTGCAGAAGAAGTCGGTCGCGCCCGTCCCGAGAGCGCCCGCGCCGGGCACGGCGATGCTGCGCTCGCGCCAGCCTTCGGACCACTCGATGGGTCTCGTCCACTGGGACTTGAGGTTGGGGCCGGTCGGCCCGTTGAAGATCGACCGCTGGAGCTCGCCCCAGCGGCCCTGAAAGGCGATCCAGGGGAAGCGCTCTTGCGCCGCCGCGGGATCGCTCGGAACCGTTCGCACGGTCGGGCGGAGCTGGCGACTCGGCCCGGTCGTGTCGTCACAACCCACGCCCTCGGAGGCGGAGCTGCCGAGGAACAGCGCGTCCTCGTAGAAGTTCGCGTGCGAGCCGGCAGCCGGATAGACGACCGGATGCGTCCCGCCGACGAGCTCGAGCTTGTCATCTCCCCAGTCCGCCTGCTCGGCGCCCTCGTGCTGGCTGTAGCCGACGGCCGCCGGCGGCCGGCCGAGGGCCTCCTTGGCGTCGGCCGCGTCGAAGACGAGCTGGATCATCTCCCAGTCGCCCTCGTGCGTGTTGTTCCAGTCGTTGAAGACGTAGTAGAACCAGTACTGGAGCGAGAGCTTCCCGGGCCGGCCCGGCTCGGCCGCCACGTGCGCGTACACGGTCGGCGCCGTGCCCTTCGTCACTCGCTGCCCCCAGCGCTCGTAGCCACAACCGGGTTGCAGCGGGTTCCCGGGGAAGTCGAG
This sequence comes from uncultured Actinomycetes bacterium, assembly GCA_963821415.1. GTDB lineage: Bacteria > Actinomycetota > Thermoleophilia > Gaiellales > Gaiellaceae > PALSA-612. The sequence continues at coordinate 4,422 of CAWGEE010000052.1, forward strand.
GTGATATTCGAAGCGCTCGGCCGAGAGATCCGCGGCGGCCGGCCCGATCTTCACGAGATCCGGGCCCCACGGGCCGCGCAGCGCAACCGTCGGCTCGTCGAACAGCACGTCCAGGTCGATCGGTTCGTACGCCTCCCCGTAGCCGCACTCCTGAGCCTGCGCCACGAGCCGCACGACGGGTGCGTAGCGCTCCGCGAGCGCCGTCTCGTCGGCGAGGTCGGCGGACGCCGTCGGGGCGAGCAGCAATGCAGCCGCGGCTGCGGCGAGGAAGACCCTCGTGCTCACTGCTCTACCTTCGACGCGAACACGTCCAATCCCAGCCTGCATCAGAAGCTCCAGACGACGGGAACGTAAGGGCATACTGCCCCTCCGTGGAGGCCGAGCAGCCGAAGACCCCTGAGCCCTCCACGAGGCGGACCTGGCAGGAAAGGATCGCCGGGCACCGGCGGCGACTCGCCGAACGGATACGAGCGGAGCGCGAGCTCCACAGCTCGGTCGACGTCACGCTGACCGGGATCGAGCGAGACTCGGACGTCGGCGGCGGCATCATGGCCGGCGCGCTCGCGTACCGCCTGTTCATCTGGATGCTGCCGTTCGCACTCGTGCTGGTGGGCGTGTTGGGAGTTGTCTCGGAAGTGACCGGCGAGGTGCCGCGAGAAGCCGTAGCAGGGACTGGTCTCGCCGGCCTCGTGACGAAGTCGGTCGCAACGGCTGCCTCGGGCGACAACTACTGGTACGCGCTGGTGATCGGGCTCCCCGTTCTCGTGTACCTGACGCGCAGCCTGCTGCGCGCGCTGATCGTGGTGCACCGTCTCGTCTGGACCGAGCAGCGCGAGGCCGTCCCGAAGCCGACGTGGACCGCCACGCTGCAGCTCCTGGCCGTCCTCGTGGCGCTCTTCGTCGTCGTGCCCGTCACCGACAAGCTGTGGCCGTTCCCGGGCGACGCGATCGTCGTGCCCGTCGTAGACGCGATCCTCATCGCGCTGCTGTGGCTGGCCGTCATTCGCCGCCTCCCGCGCCGGGACGCGGGGTGGCAGGGCCTCGCTCCCGGAGCGGTGCTCTTCGGCGTAGGCGCGGTTGCTCATCGGTTCGCTCACCTACAACCTGCTCGGGGCCTACGCGTCCCAGCGCGAGAGCACGTACGGGACGTTGGGGCTTGCGGCCGCGCTGCTCCTCGTCCTCTTCATCGCCGCCAGGCTCGTCGTAGTCGCCGCGGTCCTCAACGCGACGCTCTGGGCGCGGCGGACACCGGACAGATGAGGCGGTACCGCGCCTGGATGCCGGTCGGCGTAATCCTCGTCGCGCTCGCGCTCGGACTGATCAGGCTCGGCGCCCAGCCGCTCTCGTTCGACGAGCAGTTCACGCGCGACACGGCGACGCTCTCCTGGTCGGGCATCTGGGAGGCGGCGCGCGACACCGAGGCGCCGCATGTCGTCTACTACGCCCTGCTGAAGCCCTGGCTGGCCGTCTTCGGCACGTCCGAGTGGGCGCTGCGGCTGCCCTCCGTGCTCTTCGGCGCTCTGGCCGCCGGCGCCACCGCGCTGCTCGGGCGGCGGCTGTTCGGAGAGCTGGCCGGGCTCGCCGCCGGGCTTGCGCTGGCAGCGAGCTCCTACTTCGTATCGTGGTCACAGGCGGCGCGCGGCTACACGCTCGCGGTGCTGCTCGCGACCCTGGCGACCTACGCCTTCGTCCGCGCCTGCGAGGAGCGCTCGACGGCGTGGTGGGCGATCTGGGCTGCCTCGCTGGCGGCCGCGGGCTGGGTCAGCGTCTTCGCGTTCTCGGTCGCGGCCGCGCACCTGGTCGCGTTTCTGCTGTTTCGCCCGCGGCCCTCGCTCCGAGTGCCGGCGCTCGCAGCGTGCGCCGCCCTCGCCGCCTTTCTTCCGCAACTGGTGCTCGTCGTGTCGGGGGACAACGGCCAGCTGGACTGGATCCCGACGCCCACGCCGCGGCACGTCGCAGTCGGCATGTGGGACTGGGCAAGCCGCAATCCCATCGCTGCGCTCGCGGGCGCAATCGGTGTCGTGCAGCTCTTCCGCGAGGCGGTTCCTCGAGCGGCCCGCTGGAAGGCTGCGCTCGTCGCGGTCTGGCTCGTCGCGCCGCTCGCCGCGACGCTGCTCGCCTCGATCGCCCAGCCGGCGTTCGAGGCGCGGTACGTGCTGGTCGGGCTACCCGCGCTGGCGCTCGCCATCGGCGCGGGGCTCGCCTCGCTTCCCCGCCGGTGGGCCGTCGCACTCGCCGTTGCCCTCGCGATCACGATGACGGCGCGGCTGGTGCAGCACTACGTGGACCCGGGCGACCCGCTCATCCGTTGAATCACGGCTGAGGTACGCGCTTACGCCGCCGCTCCCGACCTGTGCGGGAGCGGCTCACCCGCGCTCGCCTTGACGCGCGGCCGAAGGCCGCACTTCCCGAGCGGAAAGCGAAGCGGGCGAGGGATAGAGCGTGCAGCTACGAGCTTCCGCCGCCGCTCCCGACCTGTGCGGGAGCGGCTCACCCGCGCTCGCCTTGACGCGCGGCCGAAGGCCGCACTTCCCGAGCGGAAAGCGAAGCGGGCGAGGGATAAAAGAGGGCCGTCCCCCCGGAACGGCCCTCAGAGCCTCCTTACCCCTTTTCTCGAACTACCTCACTTGCCTGTTTCCACAGTGGCGCAGGGCGTTGAGGCACACCTGCGTCAAGCGCTCGAGCTCGGCTTGGTTCCACCCGTTGAAGAAGTCCGCATGCGCCGAGTAGACGCCCCCCGAGGCCAGCTCGAAGCTGTGCTGGCCCGTGACCGGGTAGCGGTAGATGAGCGAGATCTGCGGAATCTCGACGTCGTAGCCTGCAGGGCAGCGCCCGTTCATCGGGTACGCCACGTGCTGCTTGTGGTTCGGGCTGTCGAGGCTGACCCCGTTCCAGCAAGCCGCGAACGTGACGTGCAGCCGCAGCATCGAGCCACGCGCGTCCGGGCATGCCGGCGGAATGCTGGAAGCCGGCACGTTCACCTGACCGCCGCAGTTCCAGAACGTCACCCGCCTGGCCTGTGGGGCTTTGGCGGTGGCGTCGCCGGCGATCATCTTGAAGCCGGGCGGCGTAGCGGTGACCTTCTGGAGCGTCTTCCGCCGGTAGTAGATCGTCGCGCCGGTCGGAGTGACGGCGTTGCCGTCGACGTAGAGCGTCGGCATCCAGTACGCCGCGGTCTCACCCGAGCGGCGGCAGGTCGTGCGGCCGCCGAGCAGCGAGTCGGTCGTCGAGAACGCGTTCGTCGTCCGGTTGCCCACGAAGCTGTGGTCGTGGGACGCGCCGGGCGTGTTGGCGAACACGATCGGGTCGTCGGTGTTGCGATGGCTGAACGTGCACTGCCCGATGAAGTTCACGCCCTGCAGTCGGAGCACCGTCGGGCGATCTCCGCTCATCCTGCCCGGCTCCTTCTGCGCGCCGGCGGTTGGCGCGAGCGTGGCCACTCCGGCTGCCACGAGTCCGGCCACGAGCGCGACTCCCATCCCGAGCCGCCGTTTGTTGGTTGGCATCCCCTTCCCCTTTCCTTGCCTGCCGTTACCTGCCCGAGAGAGTCGGGTGAGATTCGCTTGACGAGGCAAGGCGCTTGTAAGGGAACTGTGAGGACGCGGTGAAATCGCAGAGCGACCGGCTAGGCCGGCGCCGCGACGAACTGCAACGCGGCTCGGCGCGTGGCCGCCGTGGCCAGTCTTCTGTCGGCGCCCGTGATGCCGAGCACCCGTTCGGCAAAGCCTGCCCCGCCGAGCTGAACGACGAGGTCGCACCCGCGCTCTCGCGCAAGGCGATCGGCCTCCAGCAGAGCACGGACGGTCGAGGCATCAATGAAGGTGACCTCGCTGAGATCGATGATCAGATGCTGGCCCTGGGCAGTCAGGCGCTGGGCGATCGCGATCAGCTCCGGTGCCGTCGTCAGGTCCCACTCGCCCTCGAGGGAGACCGCCGTGATGGTGTCCGTCGCCGGAGCAACACTGATCGCCGCAACTGCAGTCGCCGCGGCTTGCTCAGCAGGTGTCGGGCGGGCTAGCATAGTAGAGGCGACAGATTTAAGGCGAAAAGAATCGTACGATAAAAATATCGTATGTCAAGGGACGACCACAACGACAAGCCTTGGCGCTTCGTCACGAGTCACACGCAGGTATTGCTCTGCCTAGCGCAGGACCCGGAGGTGAGGTTGCGGGACGTCGCGGAGAAGGTGGGCATCACCGAGCGGGCCGCCCAACGCATCGTGGCCGACCTCGTCGAGGACGGCTACGTTGATCGAACTCGCGTCGGGCGCCGGAACCACTACACGGTCAACCCATCCGCGGAGATGCGGCACGAGGCACAGCGCGGCGTCGCGATCGGTGCGTTGCTCGGGCTACTGCACCTCGAGCCCACGACCGATCCGGCAGACCGAGTTTCTTAGGAGCAGGCCTCCTAAATGCAGTCCTTGAGGCCCTGTGCCTCGGGCAGCGACTCCAGCTTCTTCAGCGTGTTGTTCTCGATCTGGCGGATGCGCTCGCGCGTGACGCCGAACGCCTGGCCGACCTCCTCGAGCGTGCACGGCGGCTCCCCGTTCAGGCCGTAGCGGAGCTCGATCACCAGCCGCTCACGCTCAGGGAGCGAATGGAGCGCGCGCTCGATGTCCTCGCGCCGCAGCGAGAGCGAAGCGGTGTCGAACGGAGACTCCGCCTGGTCGTCCTGCACGAAGTCGCCGAGCTCCGACTCCTCCTCCTCGCCGATCGGCTTCTCCAGCGAGACCGGGTGCTGCGCCATGCGCAGGATCTCGCGCACCTCCTCCGTCGAGATCTCGAGCTCCTCGCCGATCTCGTCCGGCCGCGGCTCGCGGCCCAGCCGCTGGACGAGCTGGCGCTCGATGTGCACGACCTTGTTGAGCTTCTCGACCATGTGCACGGGGATGCGGATCGTCCGTGCCTTGTCGGCGATCGCACGCGTCACCGCCTGCCGGATCCACCAGGTCGCGTACGTCGAGAACTTGTAGCCGCGCCGGTAGTCGAACTTCTCGACGGCGCGGATCAAGCCGAGCGACCCTTCCTGGATCAAGTCGAGGAAGGACAGCCCGCGGCCGAGGTACGCCTTCGCGATCGAGACCACGAGCCGCAGGTTCGCCTCGATCATCTGCCGCTTCGCCAGCATGTCGCCGCGCTCGATGCGCTTGGCGAGATAGACCTCCTGGTCGGCGGTGAGCAGCGGCACCTTGCCGATCTCGCGGAGATAGAGACGGAGCGAGTCGAGCGACGGCTCGACCGAGAGATCGAGCTTCGGGATCGCCTTCTCGTCCTCCGGGGGCGGCTGCTCGTGAGGTGGGTGCTTGTGCTGCTCGCCCTCCATGAGCTCGATCCCGTGATCGATGAGATACGTGTAGAAGTCCTCGACCTGCTCCTTCGTCAGCTCCACTTCCTCGATACCCGACACGATCTCGTCGTAGGTGAGGAAGCCCTTCTCGACGCCGTCTGCAACGAGCTTGTGAAGCTCTTCGACGTCCGGCAAAGAGATGTCGACGGTGAGCACGCTACCTCGGCTTTCTCGCGCTAGGCGATAGTGGGTCTTACCTACCGAAACGCAAAGAGCCGGCCGCCTCTCCGTCCGGCTCACCTATGGGGGGCGGATCATACAAACGGCGTCCGGTTTTGTGAAGGACGAGTTACGGACGAGGCGGCGGACGGGCCGGACCACGCAGACGGCGGGCCGTAACCCGCCGTCTTGACTCCGTCTGCCGCAGGAAACCTTGCCGTTAGTCCCCCGGCGCAAGAAGGAGTTCGTGGGCCCTATCGGCATCCCTGCCGCGGACCTTTAGGGTGAATGTGGTGGCTTCTTCGTTCCTCGACAGGCTCCGCAGCGGGCCGCCGATCTGCGCCGACGGCGGCATGGGCACCCTGATCGCAAGCGCGGTTCCGCGGCTGCGCTGCCCCGAGGAGGCCAACCTCCGCTCGCCGCAGAGCGTCGTCGACCTCCATCTCGGGTTCATCCGTGCCGGTGCCGAGCTGATCGAGACGAACACGTTCGGCGCCAACCGGCGCAAGCTCGCCGGGCACTTCCTCGAGCAGGAGCTCGAGCAGATCAACTCGACCGGCGTGAAGCTCGCTCGTGACGCACGCGAGGTGTCGGGACGCGACGTCTACATCGCCGGCTCGATCGGACCGCTCGGCGACGTGGGCGACGCCGAGGAGCAGCGTTTCGAAGCGTTCGCGGAGCAGGCGGCGGTGCTCGAGGGCCGCGGCGTCGACCTCTTCATGGTCGAGACGTTCTACGACCTCGCCGAGCTCGAGCAGGCGATCGAGGCGGTACGCAGCGTCTCGTCCCTCCCCATCGTCGCGCTGCTGACCTTCGACGAGGACGCGGAGACGCTCGCCGGTGTCGCGGCCCGCACGGCAGCCGATCGTCTGCGAGAGCTCGACGTGGCCGCGATGGGCGCGAACCACGGGGCGGGCCTCCAGGCAGCGCTGGTGGCTATCGAGCAGATGGGCGGAGACGGCCCTCCACTGGCCGTGCTGCCGAATCTCGGCCTTGCCAGCCTCGCCGGCGGCAGGGTCATCTTCCCGCACGCCACGCCCGAGTACTTCGCCGAGTTCACCGCCCAGGCGAGAAACCTCGGGGCGGGCATCATCGGCGGCTGCTGCGGGACGACCCCGGCGGAGATCGCCGCCATTCGCGGAGCGCTCGACGAGCAACGTGTGCCGTCGGAGCCTCTCGAAGTGGCGGAGCGGACGCTGGCCGCTGCCGCGCTCGCGCCAGACCGACACGAGACGGCGCTCGCCCGCGACTTCCGCGAGGGACGCTTCGTGGTCTCGGTGCAGATCGACCCGCCGCTCGGCGGGGACTACACAGGGCTGCTCGAGACCGTCGAGGCGATCCGCGAGTCAGGCGTCGCGAGCTACGTCGACATCAACGACAACGCGACCGCCAGCGCCAAGCTCAGCGCGATGATCATGGCTTCCGCCATCGAACGCCGGCTCGGAGTCGAGACGATTCCGCATCTCACGTCGCGCGACTATTCGGTGATGGGCCTCGAGGCCCTCCTGCTGGGCGGTCATGCCGAAGGCGTGCGGAACATCCTCGCCGTCACCGGTGACCCGCCCGAGGTCGGCGACTACCCCGGCAGCCAGGGCATCTACGAGGTGGACGCGATCGGGCTCACCCAGCTGATCGCGCACCTGAACACCGGACACAACTACAACGGGAAGCTGATCGACTCGGCAACGTCGTTCTTCATCGGCGTCGCCGTAAACCCGACCGCGGACGACCTCGAGCTCGAGGCTGATCGCTTCCGCCGCAAGGTGGAGGCCGGCGCACAGTTCGCGATGACGCAGATCCTGTTCGACCTCCGCTACCTCGACGAGTTTCGGGAGCGGATCGGCGGCGAGTGGCCGATCCCGGTGATCGTCGGCCTCTTCCCCCTGTCGACCTACCGGCTCGCACTCCGGCTGCACAACGAGGTGCCGGGGATCGTCGTGCCGGATGCGCTCCAGGAGGCGATGCGGGACGCCGGACCCGGGGCGGCCGAGATCGGCACGGCACACGCGCGGGAGCTCGTTCGCGAGCTGCGCGAGAAGGCCGAGGGCATCTACATCGCGACGCCGTTCCGGCGTCCGCTGGCCGCGCTCGATGTCCTTCTAGACAACTGAACGGTTCCCGCTTGACGGGCGGCGGCGCGAAGTGAGAGAGTCCCGCATTCTTGGGGAGGGCGGCAGTTCTAGGGGCGGCGTTGGTGGCGTGCGCGTGCGTACTGGTTGCGCATGCTTCCGGCCAGCCGTCCGGCGTTCCGCGACAGCTGCTGGTGGGTCTCGACGACGACACCGCCAAGTGGCGGACGCGGTCTGACGGGCTGCTCGCGACGTACCGCCATCTCGGCGTCGACATCGTCCGCCTGACGATCCCCTGGCAGCTGGGGCAGAACCGGCCGACCGATGGAGGCCGGCATCTACCTGCACCGCGCCGCCCAGATGGTCGCGCGCGGGCAACGCGTCGTGCTGGCCGTCTACGGGCAGCCGCACCAGGCGCCGCTCGACGACGTCCAGCGCGGGCATTACTGCGCCTTCCTCAAGCACGCGCTGAAACGGATCCCCAGGATCCGCGACGTCGTCGTCTGGAACGAGGTCAACTCGCCCGAGTTCTGGCCGACCGAAGGCGGAGCAGCCGCCTACGAGGCGCTGCTGGCCCAGTGCTGGGACCACCTGCGCAGGCTCCGCCCGGCCGTCAATCTCATCTCCTCGACGGCGGCCCGCAATGACCCCGCGGGCTTCATGCGCGCCGTGGGAGTCGCCTACCGGGAGAGCGGGCGCAAGCGGCCCATCATCAGCACGTTCGGCCACAACCCGTATCCGATCAACGCCGCCGAGCCGCCGTGGGTGCGCCACGACGATCCCGCCAGCGTGTCGCAGGCTGACCTGCCCCGGTTGCTCGAAGCGCTGCACAAGGCGTTCTTCGGCACCGGCCAGCCGCTGCCGAGCGCGAGGCGGCCATCCGTCTGGTACATGGAGAACGGATTCCAGACGACTGTTCCGCCGAGCAAGCGGCGTCACTATTACGGGGAGGAGACCGACCACTGGGCCGTGCCGCCGGACGCGCCGGACGGCATCGAGCCGTGGTTCCGAGACCAGGCGAACCAGCTCCGCGACGCGCTTCTCCTCGCTCATTGCCAGACGGAGGTCGGCGCGTACTTCAACTTCGAGCTGATCGACGAAGACCGCCTCGCCGGCTGGCAGTCGGGAGTTCTCTGGCGCGACGGGACGCGGAAGCCGTCGTACGAGGCATTTCGGGAGGCGGTGGATCTCGTCCAGTCGGGCGACGTCGACTGCTCGACGGTGCCCGGCGCCGGCGGCCCGATACCGGAGCCGCCGCCGACGCCTGACGCCGGCAGCCCCGGGTAGCTCTCGTACAGAATGCGCTCGTGGCGACGAACTACGAGCGTGCGTTCGCAGAGCGGCCTGACGTCTACGCGGCCTGGGGTGGGCTGCTTGGCGCGATCAAGGCGAACATGGACCTGCGGCGCTACGAGCTCGTGACGCTCGCCGCCGCTCGCCGGCTCCGCTCGAGCTACTGCTCCCTCGCCCACGGCAAGGTGCTGGCGGAGCAGTTCGGCGAGCCGGTGGGCGAGATCGCGCGCGATCGCCGCGACGCCGGGCTCGACGAGGTGGACGTCGCAGTGATGGACTTCGCCGAGCGGGTGGTCGACGACGCGTCCTCGATCGACGAGGCTGACCTCCAGCGCCTCCGCGACCTCGGGCTCTCGGACGCGGAGATCATGGACGTCGCCCTCGCGGCGGCGGCGCGGTGCTTCTTCGCGAAGACGATGGACGCGCTCGGCGTCCTGCCCGACGCGAGCTACCACGAGCTGGATCCGGAGCTCCGCGAGCTCCTGGTCGTCGGCCGACCCATCGCCGAGAGCTAGCTAGACTGACTCCCGTAAGGGGGCGTAGTTCAGTCGGTTAGAACGCCGGCCTGTCACGCCGGAGGTCGCGGGTTCGAGTCCCGTCGCTCCCGTTTCACGAACTACCTGCACACGACCGCTCGACCTCCGCAAGCTCGAGGAGCCGTGGTCGAGCTCGAGACGCCCGCCGGCGAGCTCAAGCTCGTGCCCGAACCGGCAGGGACTCGCGGCTACGACGACCTCCGCCGCCGCGCGGACCGCGAGCCGCTCGGGCGGGGCCTCCGTCCCCAGATCGCCTAGACCGACGACCTCGCCCGCATGCTCGGCGCACTCGACCGAGACGACAAGATCGAAGCCCTTCTCCGCCTCCGCCGTCTGATCGAGCTCGACCGCCAGCTCACCCGCGGCCACGTCCTCGAACGCTGACCGTTTCATAGCGTTACGCGTGCGTGGCGCTTGACCCAGGCGCGCAACTCCGAGAGGGATCTGTCGGCGACTTCGCTCTTCTCGTATGGCCCCGGCATGACGAAAACCTCGCCGCCACAGAGGGTGAAGCCGGAGATAAACCCGTGCCCTTCGAAGTCGTCGAAGAGCTTGGTCGCGGCCTTCTTGAACGTGAAGATCACGAGTTCGGCCACCACGCCTTCCAGCCGCTTATCAAGCGCGCGCTTGCCATGAGCAAACTCAGCTGCGCTGATCTTCTCCGCCTTCGCTGTCGGGCGCTTGACGATGTCCGTCTGGCCGATGCCGAGCCCAAAGGCGACGTCGTCTTCCCAGCGGCCGTCGTACACGGGCAGGAGACCGACAGTACAAGCCGGGCAAGGAAGCGTTGGCCGGACTGACCCTGGTAGTAGTGGCCGCGGTCGACGCTCGTCAACGCAGGGTTGATCCCGATGCACAGAACGCGCAGCTTGGGATGAAGGAGATCCTCGAGGGTCACGATTTCCTCCCCCATCCACTCCATCGTCACGCGGTGGCCCTCACGCACAGAGGCACGCCCGGGCTTGATCGACGCCTGCGGCTCTGGCCGCGTCTGTGAGTGGGATTCGCGCCTCCCAACCCTTCGAGGTCGCGGCGAACGATGAACCAGTTGCCGTGCTTCTGGGGCGGGCGCTGCTCGCCGCTGCGGACTCGACCTGCACGAAGCAGGTTACGAAGGGGCAGCCCTGGCCGGCTCGGTGAATCGGGTAACAGCCCGGCGTCGTCGAGCCAATCCGCCGCTTCGACCGCGGCTACCTCCCCGAGCTGGCGACGCGCAAGCTCGACTTGCAGGAATCGATCGATCTCGGCAGGCGAGACGGCCACGTCCGCGCGATCTTAGGCGGCGACCCACCTACGCCCGGCTCTCCCGGCTCTCGTACAGCAACTACTAACCTCAATAGCAGGCGAGAACAGATGCACCCAAAGTGCAATACGATCAGAGTTTGTGTACGCTCGTACGCAAATGTCCCGCCGGCACAGGCGGAAGGTCGAGAAAGCGAAGCGGCACGCGCCCTCCGTCCCCAGGTCTTCTGAGTCCCCCGAGCCCGCGTTCGCTACGCGACTGAGGTCGAGCGACTCGCCTACACCCGGACGCAGGCGGCGGAGGCGCTCGGGGTGAGTCGAACGACCTTCAGCCGACGGGTGTTGCCGCTCATCGAGACGATCGACATGCCTTGGGGTCCGAAGCTGATCCCGGTCGACGAGCTCGAGCGGTTCGTGAACGAGCGACGCCGGCCTCGCGAGGGAGGGTGCAGACGGCGTCTCCCGGACGCCCGACCGTCGTCGGGGACGAGCTTGTGCGTCACATTCAGGCGGAGCACGCTCAGGGAAAGAGCCTGCGCCAGATCGCCCGCGACCTCAATGCGACCCAGACGCCGACCGCGCACGGCGGCGCGCAGTGGTGGGCATCGACGGTGCGAACTCTCCTCGTACGTTCGCGTTCGGTCGCGTCCACATGATCGTCACGTGTTGACACCCGCGTTGCGAAACCGGCACAAACACGTGACATCGCAGGCGCTACGGTCGCACCATGCTCCTCGTCCTGCTGCGCCCGCAGCGCCGGTGCACGACGACCGCGGTTGACGTGTCTAGCCGCGTGCCCTGCAAGACTCCGGTCCTCTCGTCACTCAGCTTGAGCGACGCCCCAAGCCGGATGGAACTGAACGTGAACGAACTTGACGACGACGAGGTGTCGGAGGAGGCCGAGGACGAAGCTCGGCCACCGTCTCCCCTCACCTCGACACCTCACTACGACAAGCTTCGCGAGCTTCTGAACAATCACAACGCTCCCTAACGAAGACCGCGAGAGCGTCGAGGCGGCCGTTGAGCGATACGGGGAGTGGGTCTCGGCGATGGACGGGATCAGCTCCGAAGGCGATGACAAAGTCCGCGAGCTGGTTGCGCAAGTCAACTCATAAGAA
>CAWGEE010000053.1:0-26529 GCA_963821415.1 uncultured Actinomycetes bacterium
CCGACTGGGAGTACTTCGACGACCAGGGTGTCCCCAGCGAGGATGCCCAGGGCGACTTCGCCGCCACGAAGTAGCTTCCACCTCCGGATCCCTCTTCTTTTCACTCCCTCCACCCTCCGTTTCACTCGTCCTTTCGGCTCCACTCCCGCGACTCGATCTAGCGCTCTGCGTCAGATCAGGTACTGCACAATTCTGTTCAAGGTTCAAACAGCTGTCGTGTTTCGCTTCACCCCTGTTCTTCGAGTACCAAGGACTTAGGAGCGGGAACACAACGTGGACCAATTGCATAGCCGCTCGTAAGTCTCCCTACGGAGGGTACACACGCTATGCGGACTTTGAATCGCGCTTCTGCGATGGCCCTCGTCATGGGCGCCGTGGTGCCGGCGAGACGCCGCCAGCAACGCCCGCGACGGCTTCGGCCTCGTCCAGCCGCCCTGTCGACCCTCGAGGCGCAACGCTCCGACTCCCAGGACGGCGAATCGCTCCACGTGCTCGTCGAGGAGGGCGCGCCGGGGATCGTCGATGCGACCTTCGACTTCGGCGCGTCGATCACCGGCTTCCGGGTAGACTGCAACCAGGGCGTCGGGGACTTCATGCCGAACGGCGACGCGATCGACGCCGCCCAGATGAAGCTCGTGAACGGCGTCCTCGCCCAGCTCGAGTCGCAGCTCCCCAAGCGTGACGACGCGAGTCACGCGTGCCAGGACGTCGCGCCATCCGCCTCCTCCTTCGATGGAGAGGTCCCAACCGGCGAGCTCCTGCACGCCCTTCACTTATGTGTCCCTGCGCGGCTGGACCCACATCTCTTGCGGCTGCGGCTACAAGTACATCGGCGCCGGCCACTACGGAACGGCCGGTCGGGGCTGCGGCTGCGGCGGCGGCAACGGCTGTCATGGTCGCTGCGGCAGCGCGGCTGCGGTGGTGGCGGCTCGGTCGCGTACACCCAGGACTGCGTCTCGTCACGACAAGGGCCTCACCAGCTACGCCACGGCGGCCGACGACTACACGTTCGCCGGTAACAACTGCTCGTCCGGCTGTTGTCAGCTCCTCGATCCTCTCAAATCCCCTTGAGGATTATTACTACCGGCCCCCATCGCCCCAGGCGCTGGGGCCGTCGTGTTCTCCGGGAGTTGTCCGACCTACTGAACGAATTTTGTTCAAGTCCAAAACAATTTGTACCTGACTCTTGAGCTGACATCCCTGATTACAGGACGTTACAAATGGCACACCGGCTGCTACTGGGGAAACCAACGTAATTCCACTTACCGGGGGAACGCACATGCAGAACGCCGTCTCGCTCGCCATGGTCCTTACTTTCGCCGCCTGTGCTTCGCCTGCCGAGCAGGAGACGCTTTCTGAAGGCTTCACGATTCCAGCAGAACAGCAAGGGCGTCCTCGAGACGGTCCTGACCCTCGGGCAACGCGTCTCTGCGCATGCTCATCCCTGCCGTCGCCGCCGCCACGCATCCGGTCGTCTACGTCCGCTTCCACGGGCGAAACTGGAAGACGTGGAACATCCGTAACGCGCGGACGTCGGGCGAGCGCTTCGACTGGCGCTATTCCGAGGAGGAGCTCGCCGAGTGGGTGGAGCCCCTGTCCGCGCTCGCCGACCAGGCCGAGGAGGCCTACGCGCTCTTCAACAACAACCGCAATGACTATGCGCCGTCGGGCGCGCAAATGCTGCGGCGGCTGCTCGACTCTGCGGGGGTGGCCGCCTCGGGCGGAATCGAGCCCGCCGTCCAGGGCCAGCTACAGTTGGGCGACGGATGAAGGTTCTCGCCATCCTCCACGGCTCCAACGTCCCGCCCGGAGTGCTCGGCGAGGAGGCGGAGCGGAGGGGCCACGAGATCGACACGTGGTCGCTCGCGTGGGGAACTCCGCCGCCGGCGCCGGTCGACGACTACGGCGCCGTGATGATTTTCGGTGGCTCGATGCACGCCGACCAGGACGACAGGCATCCGTGGCTGCGCGAGGAGAACTTCTTCCTGCAGCGGCTGCTCGACCTCCACATCCCCGTGCTCGGCGTCTGTCTGGGGGCACAGCTGATCGCGAAGGCTGCGCACTCGGAGGTGAGCGCGATGCCCGAGCCGGAGGTCGGCTGGGTCGACGTCGAGCTCACCGAGGAGGCTGCCGACGATCCGCTCTTCGCAGGCTCCCCGCCCGCTTCCCGTCGTTCCAGTGGCACTACTACGAGCTCACTGCGCCGACCGGCGCCCAGGTGCTCGCGCGGAGCGAGTGCTGCACCCAGGCGTTCAGGCTCGGCGACTCCGTGTGGCCGTCCAGTTCCATCCCGAGATCAACCGGTCGACCCTCGAGTCCTGGCTGGCCGAAGCTGCGGACGAGGTGCCCGGAACGGCTGACGAGTTCCTTGCCGAGTACGACCGGCGCGCCGACGAGTGGGCGAAGCTCGGGCGGGCACTCTGCGGGAACTTCGTCGAAGCGGCCGCGCGGGTCGCAGTCACCGCCTAGTGCGCGGCCGGCAGGTCCTCCTGCCGGCTCCACTCGTGCCAGGACCCCACGTAGTTTCGCGCGCGATAGCCCGCCGCTCGTAGCGCGATCATCGCCAGAGCGGACCTCGACCCCGAGTGACAGTAGGTGACGACGTCGGCGTCGTCGGAGATCCCGGCCAGCGCCTTCACGTCGTCGGCCGGTAGCGGCTCTCCAGGTGCCGAGAAGAGTGTCGAGACCTCGACGTTCCGCGCGCCGGGGATGTGGCCCTGGCGGGGATCGCACGGCGCTCCCGCCCGGCCGGCGAACTCCTCTGGATGGCGAACGTCGACCAGGGCGAGCGTGGGATCGTCCAGGCGTCCTCGCAGCTCGTCCAGCGTCGGAAACGCATCGAGCCGCGGCTCCAGCTCGACCCGCGACTTGTCGAGGACAACGGCGCCTTCGTCCATTGCTCCCTGCCACGCCGCGAGGCCGCCGGCGAACACCGCGACGTTCGGATGTCCGGCCAGCTCGATCGCCTGAAGCGCGGAGGCGGCGGCGACGCAGCGTCCCTCGTCGTAGAGCACGAGCCTCTCATCGCCCGTTACCCCGTGCCGGCGGAGTCGCAGTCCCACTTCACGGGCGAACGCTTCGACGACGTCGGAGCCCGTGAACTGGCCGGGCGCGCCGACCACGAGCGGGATCGGTGCGGCAGGTGGCCACGGGCGTGAGCGTTCGGCCCCCGCACATCCGCGAGCAACACGTCGTCGTCGTTCGCGTGCTCGGCGACCCAGTCCGCGCTGACGACGGTAGGCAGCGCGCTCACGCTGCGAGCGAGGCGACGACGTCGATCTCGGCCGCGATTGCAGGTCGCTCGGCGAGCCGGTCGCGCCAGGCAGCGATCGCGGGGTAGTCCTCGAGGCTGAAACCGATGTACGCCTCGGCCCGGGGCAGCCACGGGAACCAGGCGATGTCGGCCAGGCTGTAGGTGGAGCCGGCGAGGAAGAGCGTCTGCGTCAGTCGCTCGTCCAGCGCCGCCAGGCGCGACGCGAAGCGCTCCTCGGCGCCGTCGGCGCCGCGACGCGCCGCGTAGTAGCCGCGCGAGAACTCGTCGTCGAAGCGCCAGACCGCCAGTCGGACGAGCGCTCGTTGGGCCGGGTCCGCGGGGTAAAGCGGCGGCTCGGGGAATCGCTCCTCGAGCAGCTCCATGATCACCGGCGACTCGGGGATGCACAGGCCGTCCTCCTCGAGCACCGGAACCTTCCCCACCGGGTTCTTTTCGTAGAGCCAGGCCGGCCGGTCGGCGAGGTCGATGACGACGGTCTCGTATGGCACCGACTTCTCGGCGAGCACGATCCGCACGCGGGCGCAGTAGGGCAACGGTCGGCGTCATACAGCGTGATCACGGGACGGGCACTCCGAGCACGTCGGCCAGCTCCGCGTAGAGGTCCTCGGCGGGCGGCAGCCCGGCCGCCGAGGACGCGGTCTTCGCCACGGCGCGCACGCGCTCCGGGTCGGCCCCGGTCAGCCGGTGAGCAACGGTCGGGTTCGCGTTCAGGGCGACCACGTCGCCCGGCGGCAGCGGCCCGTCGTACTCGGGGAGCGAGCAATACTCGTCGGCAATCGACCCGCGGTCGAACAGGACGTACCGGACGACCGTTTCCTCCTCGACCCCGAGCGTCAGCACGACACCTCCCGTGCGGTAGGAAAGCTCCTGTGCGAGCCGACGCAGCAGGCTCGGGTCGCCGTTGCAGAGCTCGTCGTCCACGGCAATCCAGCCGTTCGCCGCAGGGTGGATGTCCGTGCGCCCTGAGCGGCCTAGCCGGGGCACGTACGAGCGGACAGCTTTCGCCACGCGCGATTCGTCGTCCGTCTGCGCGAACACGAGCCCATGGGACGGCGCCGGCGCGTCCTGGGAGAGGCGCTGCTCGAGGTCTCCCGCCTTCGTCGCGAGTGTGAGCTTGCTCTGGCGGAAGCCCCAGCGCTCGTATACCGCCAGCGCCTCCTCGTTCCACGGCCGGACATCGAGCTCAATCGTGTCCGCTCCGCGTTCGCGGAGCGCCGTGGCCGCGTCGCGCACCAGTCGCCCGGCGGCGCCGCCTCGCCTGAAGTCGGGGCTCACGTACAGATCGCTGATCCAGCCGTGCCGCGCGCCACGCATGCGTGCGAGCACGAACCCTTTCGCCACCTCGCCGTTCTCCACGACCAGCGCAACGTGCTCGTGCACGTACTCCTCTACCTCTGACAGCTCCACGGCCTCGTCAACGTCTTCGTACTCAGGCGACGGGTTCTCGCGGTCGAACGCGAGCCAGAGCTCCTTCAGCGTCTCGAGATCCGACGCGCTGGCGGGCCTAACGTGCACTCGCTCAGCCTAGCCCTTCAGCCCTCGAACGACATCGTGGAAGTCGCCGAACGGCTCGTACGGCAGGTTGCGCTCGTCGAAGTAGCGGGCAAGACCTCTCGTGGCGAACACTCGATCGGCGGCCTGTGCGGCGCAACGATCCGAAATGCCGTCACCCACGTAGACGACCTCTCCGTCGGCGGGCAGGCCGCCGCGCTTGCACGCCTCGCCGCAGGCCGCGCAGATCGTCTGCTCGTGCCAACGGACGCGCCAGCCGTCCGGGCCGACGTCGACGCTGTTCGCGACCACCTCGACGCCGTCGACGCCCGCCTCGTCAAGCACGGGACGGATCAGCTCCTCGAAGCCGCTGGAGAGCACTCTCACGTCCCAACCGAGCTCTCGCGCGAGGGCTACGAGCTCGGGCAAGCCGGGACGGATGCGCACTCGCTCGAGCACCCACGCGACGGCCTCTGCCATCGGCATCGTCACGGGCTCGTACTCGCGGGTGATGCACTCCTGCAGCGTGACCGTTCCGGCGTGGAGGCCTTGCTCCACCTCCTCGTAGACGGCGGTATCACCGAACTCCCGTGCGATCCGGTCGAGGAGGTCGTCCTCGGTGATCGTGCCGTCGAAGTCGAGCACGATCGTCGTCGCCGGTGAATGTGGATTGGTTGTCACAGTGCTGGCTCGGTCTCGTTGCACCTGCGTGCTGCCGGGAGCACTATCGTCGCAGCGGGGAGGAGGCCAGGGGTACCTACGGGGTGTCCCTTTGGGACCTGTCAGTCGGCGGACTGCGGGCCGACCGTGTTCCGTAGCACGCCGATGCCCTCGATCTCCAGCTCCACGACGTCACCGGGCCGCAGCCAGCGCCCGTCTCCGCGCTCGAGGATGCACCCCGTCCCCACGGTCCCGGAGCCAAGCACGTCGCCCGGCACGAGTCGCGTGTTCCGGGATGCGTGCGCAACGATCGCCGACCACGGATGGTGCATGTCGCGCGAATTGCCCCGCGATCGCTCCTCGCCGTTCACGCGCGCGACCATCTCCAGGCCCGACCCGTCGAGCTCGTCCACCGTGACGAGCACCGGGCCAAGGCTGGTCGCGAAGTCCTTGCCCTTCGACGGGCCGAGCCCAACAGCCATCTCGCGTCGCTGCAGGTCACGCGCCGACCAGTCGTTCATGATCGTAAAGCCCGCGATCTCGCCCTCTGCGCCGATCACCGTCGCCAGCTCGAGCTCGTAGTCGAGCTCCTCCACGCCGAGCGGGTACGGAATGCTGTCCTCAGGCCCGTACACCGCCGCCGGATTGGAGAAGTAGAAGACGGGAAGCTCATACCACTCGGGCGGCGGAGGCCCGGCGTCGCGCAGCTCGCGGGCGCGCCGGACATGCTCCTCGAAGGCGTAGAAGTCGCGGATCGAGGGCGGCCGCGGCACCGGAGCGAGCAAGCGCACCTCGTCGAGCCGGTACTCCGCGTGCTCGCGCGCCTTGCCGCCGCCCGTGAAGAACGCCTGCAACGTCTGCGCCGCGAGCTGGATCACGCGGTCGCCCTCGATGCGGCCCGGCCAGCCTCGACGCAGGTCGCGGTCGAGGGGCGTGAACATGCACAAACGCATCCGCGGAGCCTACGGTTCCGTGTGCACGTGCACGTCGGCCACGTCGGGGCGCTCGGCACGAATCCGCTCCTCCACGGCGCTCGCCCTCTCGTGGGCGGCGGCGAGCTCCGTGTGCGGATCGAGCGCGAGCGTGAGAAAGACGACGAGGCCGTCGCCGGTCTCGAGCATGCGCATCGCCCGCGGCGGCGCCCCCAGCTCGTCGGTGACGATGCGAAGCACCGCCTCGATGTGGTCTTCGACCTCCCACTCGCTGGGCCGCCGGCCCTCCGACGTCTCCGCCAAAGGCTCGATATGGGTCCGCACGGTCGCCGCCTCGGGAACAGCGTCGAGGATCGTCCGCTCCACCTCCTCGGCGACGCCGTGTGCCTCGTCGAGGCTCAGCGTTCCGGGGAGCTTGAGGTGGAGCGAGATCTCGGTCCGGCCATCCACCGTGAGGACGTTGACGTTGTGAACCTCGCGCACGTCTGGCACCCGCAGCGCCGCCTCCTGCGCCCGCTCGCGAACCTCGACCTCGTCGGGCCGCTGGGGCTCGACGTGGACGATCACGTCGGCCTCCGGCAGCGCCCGCCGCACGGCATCCTCGACGGCGTCGGCCGCCGCATGCCCCTGAGCGACGGCCGCACCGGGTGAGACGCCGATCACGACGTCCACGAAGTGGCGTCCGGCCGCCTGTCGCATACGAAGCCTCCGCAGCGACACGCCGGGCACGTGCTGGCGTATGGCCCGGCGAGCCGTCTCCACCGAGTCGGCCGGGGCGCGGTCCATGAGCACGTCGATGTTGCGGCCCATCAGCCGCGCCGCCGCGGTGATGACGAGGAACGAGACGAACAGCGCCGCCACCGAGTCGCCCTCGGGCCAGCCGAGCGTCGCGGCTACCAGGCCGAGCAGCACCGCAACGGTGCCCGCCAGGTCGCCGCCGAAGTGAAGCGCGTTGGAGAGCAGCGCCGCGCTCGAGTATCGGCGAGCAGAGCGCAGCGAGACAACCGTCCTCGAGAGGTCGATGGCGATGACCGCGATCACGACGGCGAACACCCACCACGCCGCGTCGACCTCGGTCTCGATCACTCCCGTCAGCCTCAGCACCGCGAACGTCGCCACGCCGATCGACACCAGCACCAGGACGGCCGCCTCCGCCAGCGCCGCCAGATGCTCCGCCTTCCCGTGTCCGTAGGGATGGCTGCGGTCGGCCGGCCGTACGGCGACGCCGACGGCGAAGAACGTCAGCAGCGCAGCAACCAGGTCCGTGCCCGAGTGCACAGCCTCCGATATGAGCCCGAGGCTGCCACTCGCAAGGCCGGTCGTGAGCTTGAGCCCGATGAGCGCGCAGGCGGCGCCGACCGAGACGAGCGCCGTCCGGCGTTGCGGAGTCACGTGGGAAGGCTAGACGGCTAGGACGCTGCCCACTTGTACGTCGCCACCACGGCCTCCGCGTCGGCCGCGAACGCCGCGTAGTCCGCCGAGGGCGCCTCGATCATGATGGCGACGGAGACTCCCTTCACGTTGACCACATAGACGCGCAGGCGATCGTCCGGCTCCAAGCTCGTACCGCTCGGTGAGCCCGGGGACGGCGACGATGTCGCTCGCCGTGACGAGCAGGTCGAGACGCTGGCCGGCGGCGCCACCTACCGAGGCAGCCACCGGGCCGCTGACCTGCGTGCCGGCGATCGACGAGAACTGGGCGACGCGTGCAGCAACGCTCCGGCTGCCGCCGAACGAGTCGAGCTCGAGGATCAGGCCGCCCGGATCGAGCCTTTGGTGGATCGAGATCGCGGTCGGCTCGTGGTGGCGCACTTGCCAGCCCTGGCCGACGCGGAAGGAGTACCGCGGCCTGAAGACGTCCGTCGTGTACGCGCCGCTCTTCAGCGGGCCGCGTCCGGCGTTCGGCCGGATCTCCTCGCAGCCCTTGAGCGTCTCACCGGCGCGGCAGACGTCGAACGCGGGGCCGCCGTCGACCCGGTCCGATCCCGCCCCACCGATGAGCGTGTCACGGCCCGCACCGCCGCAGACGAGGTCGTTCGCTCCGAGCCCGTCCACCGAGTCGTTTCCCCCGAGGGCGGCGATGACGTCTGCGCGCCTTGTGCCCCTGAGGTTGTTGGCTCCAGCGGTGCCGACGATCGTCGCCCGCTTGCCGAGGCACAGCGGCTTCGACTTCGTGGGCGGCGCTGACCCAGAGCCGAGCGCCGCCCCCGTCGCTGCGAGCGCGAGCACGGCAGCAACGAGCGACCCCCGTCGAATCACGGGCGAGATCCTATCCTCTGCGGGGTGAAGCTCTGCCTGAGCTGTGGGCACGAGAATGCCGACGACGCACGTTTCTGCTCGCAATGCGCAACACCGCTCGACGAGGCGGCGGCGACGCGAGAGGAGCGGAAGGTCGTCACCTGTCTGTTCTGCGACCTCGTCGGCTTCACCGCCCGCGCCGAGCAACTCGACCCGGAAGACGTTCGCGCCGTCCTCCAGCCGTACCACGCCCGCGTCCGCTCAGAGCTGGAGCGGTTCGGAGGAACGGTCGAGAAGTTCATCGGCGACGCGGTGATGGCGGTCTTCGGCGCCCCTGTGGCGCACGAAGACGACCCTGAGCGGGCAGTGCGTGCTGCGCTCGCGATCCGCGATGGGCTCGCCGAGGACAGCTCGACGTCCGGATCGGCATCACGACGGGCGAAGCGCTGATCACGCTGGGCGCCCGACCCGGAGGCCGGGGAGGGCATGGCCGCCGGCGACGTCGTCAACACAGCCGCGCGCCTGCAGGCAGCGGCGCCGACGAACGCGATCCTCGTCGACGAGACGACTTACCGCGCGACCGAGCGGGCCATCGACTACCGCGATGCGGTGCCGGTCGAGGCGAAGGGAAAGGCCGAGCCGGTGCCGGTGTGGGAAGCGCTGGCGGCGCGCGCACGCGTCGGCGTCGAGCGCGTCGGCGGCGCGCAGCTCGTCGGCCGCGAGCAGGAGCTGACGCTGCTGCGCGAGACGCTCGGCGCGCGTGATCCGCGAGCGCGAGCCGCAGCTCGTGACGCTCGTCGGCGTGCCCGGCATCGGCAAGAGCCGGCTCGTCTACGAGCTCTTCCAGACCATCGAGACGGGCACCTTCGGACTCGTGTTCTGGCGCCATGGCCGCTCACTGCCCTACGGCGAGGGCATCACCTTCTGGGCGCTCGGCGAGATGGTGAAGGCACAGGCCGGGATCCTCGAGTCCGACGGCCCGGAGCAGGCGGGCGGGAAGCTCCAGCAGGCGGTCGAGAGGTTCGTCGACGATGCGGCCAGCATCCCATGGGTAGAGCGCCATCTGCGCCCGCTGGCAGGCCTCGAAGCGGACGAAGCGTCGGCGGAGGACAGGCGCGAGGAGGCGTTTGCAGCCTGGCGCCGCTTCCTGGAGGCGATCGCCGACGAGCGTCCCCTCGTGCTCGTCTTCGAGGACTTGCACTGGGCGGACGACGCGCTGCTCGATTTCGTGGACTACCTCGTCGACTGGGCGAGCGGCGTGCCTATGCTCGTGCTCTGCACGGCGCGACCCGAGCTCCTCACCCGCCGGCCGGGCTGGGGCGGCGGCAAGGTAAACTCCTCGACGCATCCTCCTCTCACCGCTCTCCGACGAGGAGACGACTGCGCTCCTCCATGCCTTGCTCGGCAGCTCAGTCGTCGATGCCGAGCGTCCAGGCCCGGCTGCTCGATCACGCCGGCGGCAACCCGCTCTACGCCGAGGAGTTCACCCGCATGCTGACCTCACGCCCCGGTGACGTCGTCCTGCCCGAGACGGTCCAGGGCATCATCGCCGCCCGCCTGGACACGCTCTCCACCGAGGAGAAGGAACTGCTCCAGGACGCTGCGGTCATGGGCAGGAGCTTCTGGCTGGGCGCCCTCGGCGGGGAGCGGTGGCGGCTGGAGGAGCGTCTGCACGCACTCGAGCGAAACGAGTTCGTGCGCCGCGAGCGGCGCTCGACAGTCGCCGGCGAGACCGAGTACTCGTTCCGTCATGCGCTCGTCCGTGAGGTCACTTACGAGCAGATTCCCCGGGCGACCGCGCGGAAAAGCATCGCGTGCCGCCGAGTGGATCGAGTCGCTGGGCCGGATCGAGGACCACGCGGAGCTGCTCGCCCACCATTACTCCGCCGCGCTGGACTACGCCCGCTCGTCGCGGCCAGGACATCGAGACAACTGGCCGAACAGGGACGGATCGCGCTCCGGGACGCGGGTGATCGCGCCTTCTCGCTCAACTCCTTCGCCGCGGCCGCGCGCTACTACGCCCTCGCCATCGAGGCCTGGCCACACGACGACCCGGAGCGGCCGGAGCTCCTTTTCAAGCTCGCCCGTACGTACAGCGCGAACGCGTTGACGACGAGCTGCAGCAGAGCGCTCGAGGAAGCCTGCGAGGCAGCTCTCGCCGCAGGCCGCCCCGAGCTGGCGGCGGAGGCGGATGCGCTGCTGGCGGAGCTCTGGTGGTATCGCGCGGAGCCCGGACGGTCGTCGGAGCATCTCGAGCGCGCGCTCGCGCTGGTGAGGACGAGCTACCGCCTCGCCTGGAAAGGCGCACGTACTCAGCCAGGTCTCGCGCTACCGAATGCTCGCAGGCGCGACGGAAGAGGCAATTCGAATCGGTGGAGAAGCTCTCGCCATGGCCGAGGAGCTCGGGCTCGGAGAGCTCAAAGCGCATGCGCTCATCAACATCGGCACTGCGAAGAGCGAACGTCGGCGACGCGGCCGGGCTCCGAGGACCTCGAGCGAGCCATCGAGATCGCCGCCGCGACAGGCTCGTCCGAGGTGGCACGCGCGTCCAACAACCTCGCAGTCTCGTACCGGATGCTCGGTGACCTGCGCCGCGGGATGCGCGCTCATGGACGAGGCAGTGGCCCATCGGCGAGCGCCTCGGCGTGGTGAACCTGCCAGGTTCTCTCGGAACGTCAAGTTGTGGCTGCATGTTCCAGGAGGGGGACTGGGACGCGGCGCTCCCGCCCACCGAGGAGTTCATGGCAGCATGCGAAGCGGGGAAGCCCCACTACCACGAGGGAGGCATGCGTCTCCGCCGCGCAGCTGTCCGGCTGGCGCGAGACGACGTCGAAGGCGCGCTCGACGACATACGGAAGGCGGTGCCTCTCGCGCAGCAAGCGGGCGATCTCCAGCAGCGTTCCGTGGCTGTCGGGGTGTGCCCGCCTGCTCGTCGAGGCAGGAAGGCCGACGAGGCGCGGGCAGCTGCGCGAGAGGCCGTTCGAGCCGAGTCGGTGTCCTGGGGCTCGGTCGATCTCGCGTTCGTCGCAGACGAGCTCGGGTATGCCGACAAGCTCGCCGAGCAGCTCGAACACAGCGCCCAGACGAAGTGGACTGACGCGTCGCGAGGCATTGCTGCGACGGGACTTCGTCAAGGCCGCCGAACGTGCTCTACGAGATCGGCGACGCCGAGCTCGAGTCGCTCGCTCGCCTGCGCGCCGCCGAGCAGCTCATCGCCGAGGGTCGCCGCGCCGAGGCCGACGAGCAGCTGCAGCGCTCGCTTGCGTTCTGGCGGTCGCGTCCGCGCGACGCGCTACATCCGCGAGGCCGAGGCGCTGCTCGCCGCGGCGTCCTAGCGACGGCGGCGTACAGCGCCCAGCGGTCGGGCACGCCCTTCAGCTCGTGCTCGCCGCGCTCCTCGAACGAGATGCCCGACCCGGCAACAAGATCGCGCACCGTGCGCGTCACGAGCACCTCGTCCGGCTCCGACAATGCGGATACGCGTGCCGCGATGTGCACCGCAATGCCCGCAATGCCTGCCTCGCGCCGCATCACCTCCCCCGCGTGCAGCCCGCAGCGCACGTGCAACCCGCGCGCGCTGAACCTCGTCACGGATGTGCCACGCGCAGCGGATGGCGCGGGCAGGGCCGTCGAACGTGGCGAGGATGCCGTCGCCTGCGGTGTTCTCCAGCCTGCCCGTCGTAGACCTGCAGTGAGCTCCGCACGTCCCGCTCGAACACTTCCAGGGCAGCCCGCCAACCGCGATCGCCGAGCTCACTGGCGCGCTCGGTGGAGCTCACGACGTCGACGAACGCGACGGTCGCGAGGACGCGATCCGGGTCCGACTGCCCGCGACCGCGAGCCGGTGACGAACTCCTCGATCGCGCCCAGCAGCTCGGGATCCGGGAGCGGCCAGTGGTCGGCGCTGTCGAGCTCCACGAGCCGCGCGCCGGCGATGTGCTCGGCGAGATAGCGGCCGTGGCCCGCCCGGATGTACATGTTGTCCCGACTCGTGACGACGAGCGTGGGTACGGCGACGAGCGGGAGCACGTGCCGCAGGTCGAGCTCGTAGATCGATCGCGCCTTCGCCAGCGCCGTCCGCGGCGTGCCGGCGAAGCGCTCGAGACGTCCCCACCACTCCATCACTCCGGGCCGGTCGGCCACGGAGGGCGCGAGAGGCGCGGCCAGGGCTCCGGTGCCCCAGGTCTGCTCGATGCTGTCGAGGATGGCTTCCTGCGCGCTCTCCGGCATGCCCGCGGGATAGTCGTCTGCCCGGGCGAGGCGCGCGAAGCCGTTGTAGAGCACGAGCGACTCGATTCGCTCCGGGTGCGTCGCTGCCGCCATCAACGCTCTTTGTACGGCGTGTCCCTGGGCGATGACTGACGCGCGCTGAAAGCCTGCAGCATCCATGACGGCCGTCACGTCGTCGACCCAGTCCTCGGGCGCTGATGCACCGTCGGGCACCGGGTCGGACATCCCGATGCCACGCATGTCGAACCAGACAACACGCGCGAACCGTCCGAGCGAGGTCAGGAAGTCGCACCATCACCGGCTGCTCCCACAGGGCCTCGAGGTGGCTTGCCCAGTCGAGCATGAGCACGACGTCGTGACCTCCGTCGCCGAACACCTGGTAGGCGAGCTCGATCTCGCCGCTCCGCGCATACTCCGTGCGCGGCGGCATCGCGCTTAGAGGTTGCCGCGCAGGGCCTGCTCGCGCTCGATGGCCTCGAACAGCGCCTTGAAGTTCCCCTGGCCGAAGCCTCGCGCGCCGTGGCGCTCGATGATCTCGAAGAACATCGTCGGCCGGTCCTGCGCCGGCTTCGTGAAGATCTGCAGCAGATAGCCGTCGTCGTCACGGTCGGCGAGGATCTTCAGGCGCCGCACGTCCTCCCAGCTCTTGTCGATCTCGCCCACGCGCGACTCGGCCTCCTCGTAGTACGTATCCGGCGTGTCGAGGAAGCGCACGCCGCGGCTGCGCAGCTCGTCGACGGTCGCACAGATGTCCGCCGTCAGCATCGCCACGTGCTGGACGCCGGGCCCGCCGAAGAAGTCGAGGTACTCCTCGATCTGGCTCTTCCGTCGGCCCTCCGCCGGCTCGTTGATGGGGAACTTGATCTTCCCGTGGCCGCCCGTCATCACCTTCGACATCAGCGCCGAGTACTCGGTGGAGATGTCCTCGTCCGAGAAGTGGAGCATCTCCGTCATGCCCATCGTCTTCTCGTAGTACTCGACCCAGTGGTTCATCCGGCCGAGCTCGACGTTGCCGACCACGTGGTCGATCGCCCGTAGCCCGACGCCCTTGCCCGTTGCGCCGTTGTCCGCGAGAGGCTCGTACCCCGGCAGGTACCGGCCTCCGCACTCCGAGCGGTTGACGAACGTGTGCACCGTTTCGCCGTACGTCCCGATCGTGGCGAGCTCCACCCGTCCGTGCTCGTCCTCGACCCAATGGGGCTCCGTCACGGACACGCCGCCGCGTTGCACCGCCTGCCGGTACGCCTCCGTGGCGTCCGGCACGGTCAGCGCGACGTCCTTCACCCCGTCGCCGTGCGCGTGACAGAAGCGCGCCACCTCGCTGTCTGCGCGCAGCCCGCTCGTCACGACCAAGCGGATGTGGCCTTGCTCGAGCACGTAGGACGCACGGTCGCGAACGCCCGTCTCCGGGCCTGCGTAGGCCACCGGCGCGAACCCGAGCGCGTGCTCGTAGAAATACGCCGACTGCTTGGCGTTGCCGACCCAGAGCTCGACGTGGTCCCAGCCCTCGATGGGCATGAAGTCGTCGTGACTCACGCGGAAGATCTTACTCCGCTGGTGCTGGAACCGCCCCGCGTCGACCCGCGAGCACGAGTCCCACAGCGATGAAGCCGCCCCCGACGACCTGCATCGCCGAGAGCGGCTCGGAGAGGAGGATGACGGCGAAGATCGCGCCGAGGAAAGGCTGAAGGTTGACGACGAGCGTTGCACGCGCCGGCCCCACCCTGTGCACCGCCGTGAACCACAGCACGGTCGTCAGCACGAGCGGCCCGACGACGGCGAACGCGAGGCCGAGCCACACGAGCCAGCCGAAGTCGAATTCCTGGTCGGCAAGCTGGCCGCCTCCGGCCAGAGCAAGCCCGACAGAGGTCACGCCGATCACGAGCGTGCTGATGCGATACGGCGAATACGTGCGCATCAGCGGTGCAACGGCGACTGAGTAGATCGACCACGTCGCGACCATCCCAAGCGCCAGGAGGATCCCGCGCAGGTCGCCGGAGACGTCACCCCCCGTGCCCAGGGCCACCAGAGCTACACCCACAGCGGAAATCCCCGCGCCGAGCCAGAACCGTGGCGGCACGTGCTCGAGCCCGGTGACCGTGCCGAGCAACCCGGCGATGATCGGCATCGTCCCGATGAGCAGCGAGACCGTCGTCGCCGTCGTGAACTCGAGCGCATACACGAAGCAGATCTGGTTGACGAAGAGCGCCAAGATCGCGATTCCCACCTGACCGAGGCTGCGACGGCCGCCGACGCGCAGCGAGTGCTCGAGGCAGAGCGTGATCGCGATGAACGCCAGGGCGGCGAGCCCGTAACGGATGGCAGCGAACGACAGCGGCTGGAAGCCCTCGCCGAGGATGTACTTCGTGACGGTGACGTTGAACGCCCAGATCACCACCGTCAGCACCAGGATCGCCTCGGTCGAAAGCAGGTGGCGCCGCACGTTTCGACCCTATCCGTCGACTAGGCTTCGCCCGTGGCCGACGCCACCATCTCGGAGATCGACCGGCTCGTCGGCTCGGCGACGCCGCACTTCGCGTACCAGCTCCGCGCCCGCGTGCTCGAGCTGATCGAGGGACTGCCGCCCGACCACCCCACACGCCGCTACGGCGAGGAGAAGATGGAGCTGCTCGACCGGCTCGGACATGCCTCTTCGAAGGCCGAAGACGGTGAGCCGGAGTGTGTAGTTGTATTGGTTTTTTTTTTTTTTTTTTTTTTTTTTTTTTTTTTTTTTTTTTTTTTTTTTTTTTTTTTTTTTTTTTTTTTTTTTTTTTTTTTTTTTTTTTTTTTTTTTTTTTTTTTTTTTTTTTTTTTTTTTTTTTTTTTTTTTTTTTTTTTTTTTTTTAAAAAAAAATACTCGTCGGCTCGGCGACGCCGCACTTCGCGTACCAGCTACGCGCGCGCGTGCGCGAGCTGATCGAGGCACTGCCGCCCGACCACCCCACGCGCCGCTACGGCGAGGAGAAGATGGAGCTGCTCGACCGGCTCGGACATGCCTCCTCGAAGGCCGAGGACGGTGAGCCGGAACCGCGCAGCCGCATCGGCTGGGCGGAGATCCCGAGCACCGCTCCGGCGTCGGAGCCGCTGCCCAAGCGACGGCGATGAGGTTCGACGGGAAGTCCGTCCTCGTCACGGGCGGCTCCCGCGGCATCGGTCGCGAGATCGCGAAGCGCTTCGCGGAGCTCGGTGCAGCGCGGGTAGCCATCGGCTACCTCCGCAACGACAGGGCGGCGGAAGAGGCATCGGCGGAGATCGAGATGCTCGGCGCCGAGCCCGTGCTCGTGCGCGGCAACGTGTCGTCAAGCAAGGTGACGGAGCAGGTGGCGGCACTCGGCCCGCTCGACGTGCTCGTCCACAACGCCGCCACGGGGGTCGCGAGGCCGGCGCTCGAGACCGAGGACAAGCACTTCGACTGGACGATGGCCGCCAACGCTCGGGCCCTGATCGCACTCACGCGCGCGGCCGCGCCAGCAATGCCCGAAGGCGCGTCGATCGTCGCGCTTTCCAGCCTCGGCGCGCAGCGCGTCCTCGACAACTACGTGCTCGTGGGCGCGTCCAAGGCGGCGCTCGAGTCGATCGTCCGGCACCTTGCGGTCGAGCTCGCCCCGCGGGCAATCCGCGTGAACGCCGTGTCGGCGGGCGTCGTGGAGACGGATGCGCTCGACGCCTTCCCGAATCGCGAGCAGATGCTGTCGTGGTCGAAGGCGCGCACGCCGGCCGGGCGGCTGGTCGAGCCGGGTGACGTCGCCGGCGTCGTCTGCTTCCTCTGCTCGCCCGAGGCCGAGATGATCCGCGGCCAGACGCTCATCGTCGACGGCGGCTTCTCCCTCTTGGCCTGATTCCTATTCGCGCATGAAGCCCTGGCGGGCGGCGCTCACGAGGGCCACCGCCTCGGGAAAGAGGACACGCATGGCGTCGCGCAGCGCGATCGCTTGCTCGTCCACGGTGCCCGTCGCCTCGATCTGACCGAGCGCTGCCGCCGTCAGGTCGACGGCCGTGTTCAGCGTAAGCGTGGCGAACTGCTCCCGCTGGGCGTCGGCAACGGACTCGGCCTGCTTTTCCGCGAATTCACGCAGGCCGCGCAGCAGATCCTCCGGATCGCCACCGAGCGGAAACCCGAACCCGCCGCTGCCTTCCATGAGCTCAGCGTAGCTCAACCTTGTAGGCGCCCTCGACCTCGACCGTGAGCCCCTCCACGGCGATCGAGCCCTGCTTCATCGCCTCCGTGAAGCCCGAGCCGGGACCTTGTTCCACCTGCCGTGCGGCCGCGGCGATCGCATCCAGGTACGCAGGAGTGGCGACGCGCGGAGGCTCCTCGAGCACGTCCAGCCCGTCGGCGGAGTCCTCCGCGAGCTCGCACAGAGCCGCGATCGACACTGCGTCACGAAGCAGCGAACGATTCAGGACGGCCCGTCCGTCGGGGCGCAGGGCGATCCAGCTTCGCGTCTCCCCGTCCGAGAACGCACACAGGAAGACGCGGACGCCCTCACCGGGCTCGGCGGGAATGACCGCCGCCAGCTCTTCGCCGTCGTCGGCGTAGGGCTGAGCCGCCACCGCGATCTGCTCGAGCTCCTCCGAGAGGCTCACGAGGTCAGCTTAGTGGCCGTCCCCGGGACGTCGGTCTTGCTCGGCAGCGCGAGAACCAAGCAGGCCAAGGACGCAGGGAGCGTTCGTATTGGTAATACGGACGCGACTGAGGACGCCGGCATGCGACGGTTCGCAGCCTGCCGAGCTGGCCGAAGTTCCGGGGGCGGCCACTTACACTCGGTGCGTGGTCGGGCTCTCCGAGCGACGGCGGCATGCGATCTGCCTGTTCGCGCCGCTGGCGCCGACGTACGACCGCTACGCGCGGCTGCTCTCGTTCGGCCAGGACGGCCGCTGGCGCAGCTTCCTCGTCGGACGCATCGCCGCAGCCCCGGGCGACACCGTGCTCGACGTCGCCACGGGCACCGGCACGGTCGCGATCGAGCTCGTGCGCCGGAAGGGTTGCCGCGTGGTGGGCCTCGACCAGAGCGTGGAGATGCTCGGGGTGGCCCGCGAGCGAGTCCCGCCCGAGGTCGAGCTCGTCCACGGGGACGCCGATCATCTCCCCTTTGCGGACGCGTCGTTCGACGCGCTCACGTTCACGTACCTCCTACGCTACGTCGACGATCCCGCAGAGACACTCGCCGAGCTGGCCCGCGTGGTCAGGCCCGGCGGGACGGTTGCCGGACTCGAGTTCGGCCTACCGGAGAATTCAATCGCCCGTGCAGCGTGGGAGGCGTATGTCCGCATCGGTCTGCCGGTGGCGGGACAACTCGTATCCCCCGGCTGGGCCGAGGTCGGCGGCTTCCTCGGCGACAGCGTCAGGAGCTTCTGGGAGGCCTGGCCCCTGGAGCGGCTCCTCGGAGCCTGGCGTGATGCAGGCGTGGAGGACGTCCAGAGCCGCTCTCTCACCTTCGGTGGCGCCGTCGTCGTCTGGGGTCGCCGCGCATGAGCCGCGCCGCGTGGTACGCGCTGCGCCCAGGCGGCTGGCGGGACTACGTCACGCTGCTGCACGTCCCCTACACCCTGTGGCACCTGAGCTATGTGGTGATCGGGGCGGCCCTCGCGCCATTGTGGCTGCCGAGCAGGCTCGGCTGGACGCTCGCCGCCTTCGCGCTCGCGCTCGGCATCGGCGCGCACGCCCTCGACGAGCTCCGCGGCCGGCCGCTCGCCACGCGAATCCCCGACCGTTTCCTCTGGCTGCTCGCCGCTGCCTCGATCGCAGCCGCAATCGGGATCGGCATCGCAGCCGCGATCGCGTGGTGGCCGTGGCTGCTCGCGTTCGTCGCATTCGGCGGCTTCATCGTCGTCGCCTACAACCTCGAGCTGTTCGGCGGCGTCTTCCATTCGGATCTCTGGTTCGCCGTCGCCTGGGGAGCGTTCCCGCTGCTCACTGCCTATGCTGCCGCAGCCGAGACGATCACCCGCGTCGCCGTCGCCGCGGCGGTGTTCGCGGCGCTGCTGAGCCTCGCCCAGCGACGGCTTTCGACGCCGGTGCGGCTGGTGAGAAGGCGCGTCCGCAGCGTGTCGGGCTCGCTCGAGCTCGACGACGGCGAGACCCTGGTCGTCACTCCGGGGCTGCTGACGCGTGCCTCGGAGGAGGCGCTCCGCATCCTCACCGGGGCCGTCATCGCGCTCGCCGTCGCCCTCGTCTTGCTGCGCGTAGGATGAAATCGTGCGCCGACGCTCGTCGTCCCAGGAGACGTTCGACGCCGAACGGGCCCAGCTCGAAGCCCTGGTCCAGGCGGAGTACGAGCAGCGGACTGCGGAGCTCAAGCGCTCGCTCGCGGCCGCGCGCTCGGAGCTGACGAGCCTGCTCGTCGAGGAGTCGCGCCGGCTGGGCGAGGAGTGGCGCGAGGAGTACGCAGAGCGCGAGCGCCGGGCGGCCGCCGAGTACTCGATGCGTCTCGTGCAGGTGCAGAAGCGGGTGGAGGACCGCTTGACGGCGTGGGCGCACGATCTCGAGCGCACGACCGGTGAGATCGAGGGCCAGGTCAGCAGGCTCGAGGCGCTACAGAAGGAGCGTCTGGCGCAGGTCGAGCGGACACTGGCACAGGAGGCGGAGGCCCTTCGCGCGGAGGCCGACGAGCAGCGCGTGGCGGTTCTGCGGATGCGCGAGGAGATCCAGAATGCCGCCGCCGAAGCGATCCAGCAGGCGACGAACGAGCTCGAGCAGATGGCGGCAGAACGCCGTCGAGCCTTGCACGAGGTCGGCGAGCGGCTGCGCCGGCGCGAGCGCGATCTCCGTGAGCAGATCTCGCGGGAGGAGGTCGACGCGACGCAACGGCTGGCCGCAAGCTTTGCCGAGGTGGAGCGCCGCCAGGCAGAGAGGCTCGGGCGCTCGCTGGAGCGCGAGGCCAGCCGCATCGTGGAGGCCGCCGCGGTGGAGTTCGACAAAGCGGTGCGCTCAGCCCGCGACGAGGCTGTCCGCCGGCTCTCGAAAGAGCTCGACGACGCGCTTACCGAGCACGCACGGCTCGGGATGCGCTATCTGGCCGAAAGCCAGGCAGGAAGCCATCGCGCGCGCGACGAGCCCTAGGCGTCACGTGGACTTCCGTTGGCCCGTCGTTGAGCATTCGTAAACCTTCCGTAACGATTCCAACTTCCCCCCAGAGGGTTCGTCTAGGACATAACGAACCGGGGAAAGGGTGAGCGAGATGACACAGGTAGTCGAGTCCGATCACAGCGAGCGAGTCAAAATCGAGAGCTGGCGGCTTCACGTGTTGATCGAGGCCGGCTACCCCCTTCCGCTCGCCGAGAGGCTCGCGCACTCGAGCGTCGACCTCCACCAGGCCGTCGATCTCGTCCGCGACGGCTGCACGGCAGAGCTCGCCACCGAGATCCTGCTCTAGCTCTCCTCTTGACGCCCTAGCCGGCCCCACCGCCCGCTAGGGCGTCACTCGCTGCCCAAGACAGCCAGCCTCATTAGGCCATGGCCCAGTGCCTGGAAGTCGTTTCACAATGATTGAGCGAGACGACGCCAGCAGACGACGGCGCAGCCGAGGGTGAGGAAGGCCAGGTAGAGGTCGTCAAGGCGTTCCCAGCGCGTGGCCAGCCTGCGCATGTAGGAGAGCCAGGCGAAGGTGCGCTCGATGGCGCTGCGCTCCCGAGCAAGCGAGTCACGCCGTCTGCCCTGGCCGTGACGGTTGCGGCGGCGATACGTGGCTCATAGCCGCGAGCCTCGATGCCCTCGCGCACGGCACGGGAGTCATAGCCGCGATCGGCCAGGACGAGCCTTCCCTCTCCATCGAGGCCGCCCCTGGCCAGCTCCAAGAGCGGCACCAGCTGGCCGTAGTCGTTGATGTTGGCCGCCGTCAAGCCACCGCCAGCGGCAGTCCCTGACCGTCGACGATCAGATGCCGCTTGCAGGCGGTGCGGCCGCGATCCACCGGGCTTGGCCCAGTCTGCGCGCCCCCTTTTCGCCGGGGCGATCGAGGAGTCGACGAGCAGCCTGGCCTCGTCCACGGCACCGGCTCGCTCCAGCTCCAGGCGCAAGGAGACGAGCAGTCGCGTCCAGACGCCCGCCTGCTGCCAGTGTCTGAGTCGCCGCCAGCAGGTGACGCCGGAGACGCCCAGCTCTGCGGGCACCGCCCGCCAGGGCAGGCCGGAGAAGAGTACGAAGAGAATCCCCTCCAGGCAGCGCCGGTCGTCAATCGGCAAGCGTCCGGGATAGCGAAAGCGACGCTCTGTCGTCGGCAACAGCGGCGCTACCCGCTGCCACAGCCCATCCGAGACCCGCCAGGGCTCCCACACATGCACCTCCAGTCTCGCCGTCATTGACGACGGACTGCTTCGGCGCCGTCTGCCCGGTCCCTGCTCATTGCGAAACAGGCTCCTGGCACTGATGTGTGCCAATTGTGTGCCAATTCATCCACAGGCTGCTGACGCCTTCCTTCGGCGTACGATCTCGGCGTGGCGAAGGTCGAGGCGTCGAGTACGGCGACCGCAAGGTCTTCTCCGTCGCCGCCTTCGACGAGGCCTCGCCGACTGGCTGCGCCGGCTGCCGACAGTCTGGGTCGAGGGCGAGATCAGCGAGCTTCGCCGGCAGGACCGGTGGCAGACCGCTTCTTCACGCTGAAGGATCTCGACGGCGATGCGTCGTGGAAGCGGTGTTGCCGCGTCGCCGCTTCGACGCTGCGACTGGATTCGCGAACGCGAGCACGTCCACGTCTACGGCCGCGCCGGTCTGGCCGCAGAAGGCGAGCTGCGCCTGCAGGTGCTCTCGATCGAGCGCTTCGGCCTCGGCGCCCACCTCGCGGCGCTCGAGCGGCTCAAGCAGCAGCTCGCAGCGGAAGGGCTCTTCGCCGCCGAGCGCAAGCATCCGCTGCCCCGATTCCCGCGACAGGTCGGACTCGTCACCGGCAACGACGCAGCTGCGAAGCACGACGTGGTCGCGTCCGTGACGCGCGCTTCCCGCGGCGCGCTGCTGGTGGCTGAGACACGTTTCCAGGGGCCGACGCGGCAGCCAGATCGCGCAAGCCCTCCGGTCGTTCGCTGCGCGGCCTGGGTCGACATGATCGTGCTCGCCCCAGGCGGCGAGAGGTTCGAGGACCTGCTGGTTCAGCGACGAGCGGCTCGTCAGAGCCGTGTTCGCCTGTCCTGTAACCGTGGTGTCCGCGGTCGGACAGGAGCAGGACACGCCACTCTCGACCTCGCAGCCGACGTCCGCGCATCGACGCCGACGGCTGCAGCCGCCTCGTCGTGCCCGACTTCGCCGAGCTCGTGGAGACCCTCGAACAACGGCGCGCGGCGCTCCGGCGCGGGTCGCGCGCCGTGTCGATCGCCGCCGCGACGACTCGAGCGGAGGCCGACCGCATGCGCCACGGCGGCCGCCTGCTGCTGGAGCGGCGTCGCACAGGCCTGGATCAGTGCGCGGACGGCTTCGTGCCCTCTCGCCACGCGCGACCCTCGCCCGTCGCTACGCCATCGTCCGCAAGGAAAACGAGGTCGTGCGGACGGCAACGCCCTCTCGGCTGGCGAGCTCGTGGACATGAGCTCGCGGAAGGCGGCTTCGGCGCACGGGTCGGAGGCTCGCAGTGACCGACGAGGCGCTGACGTTCGAGCAGGCAGAGGTGGAGCTGCGGACGATCGTCGAGCGGCTGGAGTCAGGCGATGTCGGGATAGACGAGGCGATCGCGCTGGCAGCGCGGGGAAGACACTACGAGATCTGCAGGCGCAACGCCTCGACTCGGCCGAGGGCAAAGTCGAGCTGGAGAGGAAGCGGCGTCGGGACAGAATTAAGTCCCCTGTTCGCCTCCCGGCAGCTCCGCTCAAGCCTTCTGCATAGAATCCCGCTATGCGGTTTCGGCGACACCACGACGACGACGAAGCAGCGTTGACAGCACGCTTGTCGATTTTCTAGGGCACGTCAAGTGTCCGAGGGGTCGAGAAGAAAGAGCTCGAACGAATCTCCCAGTTTTTAAGGAGCGGACGTCCAGGCGGCGACGTCATCGCGCAAGAGGGCTCAGCGGCATCGGCTTCTTCATCATCAGTCAGGCAATGCGAAAGCCAGGCGCGGAGACCTCGAGATCGCCGACCTCGGGCCTGGCGCCTCGTTCGGCGAGGTGGCGCTGGTCGACGAGGGCCCCCGCTCGGCGACGGTCAGAGCGAGACCGAGCTCAAGTGTTGGGGCCTCTCGGCGTGGGAGTTTCGGCCGCTGGCAGAGACGAACGCCACCGTCGCGTGAATCCTCGCG
Source organism: uncultured Actinomycetes bacterium (assembly GCA_963821415.1). Taxonomy (GTDB): domain Bacteria; phylum Actinomycetota; class Thermoleophilia; order Gaiellales; family Gaiellaceae; genus PALSA-612. The sequence continues at coordinate 23,045 of CAWGEE010000053.1, forward strand.
CCGATCGTCGCCGGCTACGTCGGCTCGCGACGGCGAGCTCGACAAAGAGCTAGAGGTAGCGCCCTCTCGGGCTCCCTCTCGGCTTCCGCCTCTTCCGCCTCTCTCCTGCCCCTCGTCCTCCTCGAGCACCTCGACCGCAGGCGGCATGCGCGGGAGAGCGCGTACGACAGCCTTCACGTCCGAGGAACACGAGCCCGAAGCCGATGCCCACGGACACCTCGATGATCTGCAGGCCGAGCCCGAACGCGAAGCCCTGCGCGTACGGGCGCCGTAGCCGAAGAGCGGCGCGGCGATCGCCACCTGGAGCAGTCCCACGTTGCCCGGCCAGAGCGGGACGATCGCCGCCATGTTCATGAGCACGAGCACGAGCCCCGCGGCTGCGAACCGATGTCGATGGAGACCGCCTTCATCGTCGACCAGACCGCGCACCACTGCCGCTCAATTCAATCGGCAATGTTCGCCGTGAGTTAGGCCGTCTCTATCGCGCCAGTCTCAGCGGGAAGCTTAAGTCGGCGGAAGCCGCTCGGCTCGCGTTCATTCTGAAGGAAATTCGTGCCGCGCTGGAAAGCGAGGAGCTCCGCCCCGACCTCTCACAGCTGGCGCCGCTCGAATTCACCGTCGTCAGCGTCCCGCACGGGGCGCAGTACAATTACGACACCAAGCGGCTTGATTACCCTGACGGCTCCGCAGGCCCGCCGCCGCCGTTTGCGCCGTATGCGGAACGCCGCCGTTGCCTGCGTTGTCGGACCAGCGCGTGCCAATCGAGCCATTGCCGGTGCATGAGGTAATCGACGACGGCAAGATCGTAGTCCTCCGGCCGCATTCAGACGACAACTCGGCCGGCGCGGCCTGACGGCCTGGCGCGTTTCGACAGTTTTCTGGCCGATTTGAACAAGCTTCGAGGCTTGCGCTATCCTGTGGCATTTATTTGTGGCGTTCTAGCAAAGCCACAGGATGACCCATGAAAGTCTATGGATACGGCCGAGTTTCGACCTTCGAGCAGGGGAACGACGGCCGATCGCTCGACGTCCAACGCCAGCAAATCACCGGTTACGCGATGATGAAGGGCTGGTAGGTTGCCGAGTGCTTCGTCGATGCTGGCGTGTCCGGGTCCGTACCGCTCGCCGAGCGGCCGCAGGGGCAACGCCTGTTGGCTACGCTCAAACGGGGCGACGTGGTGATCACGGCGAAGCTGGATCGTGCCTTCCGGTCTGCGGCCGATGCGCTCGGCACCCTGGAGCAGATGAAGGAGGACGGCGTCGGCCTCCACATGATCGATCTTGGGGGTGACGTCTGCGGCAACGGCATCAGCAAGCTGGTGTTCACGATCCTGAGTGCCGTCAGTGAGAACGAGCGCGACCGCATCCGTGAGCGTGTACGCGAGGCCAAGGCCCATCGGGCTGCCCAGCAGCTCTACAACGGCGGGCGAAGGCCGTTCGGCTTCGACGTGGTCGGTGAGGGCAAGGAACGCAGCCTGGTGCCGAACGAGCTTGAGCAGGAGGCGCTGCGGCATGCGCAATCGATGCGGAAGGGGGGAGCGACCCTGCGCGCGATTGCTGTCGAGCTGGCGCAGGACTACGGCATCCAGACGCTGGACCCGAAGACGCTTCAGCGCATGCTCAACCGGCAGGGAGCGCGCGGATGACCCCGATTTTCATAAGCTATTTCAAGGTCTTAGCTCTCCGGGGCACGCCCCTATATATTTTTTATTTTTTCCCGGGAATGGTTTACTTCCGCTACGCGACCCAGGCCTCGCGATGACCACGAGGCCGCGCGTTCCTGGACGCCCTGCGAGCTCTGGCAAGGTCAAGCGACGACGGGCACCCAAACCCCCTCCCGCAGTCATTAGCGCGCCCACGGCGCTGCCCGCGACCGTGGAGGGGCCTTCTGTGGAAGATGCGGCTCCCCTCCCGGCATCCGGGATGATTACCTGGATTGCGTCCAACAAAGGCATCTGCTGGACCATCTTCTGGTTCGGCTGGTTCTTCATCAGCCCGGAAACAATCATCCCCGGCAGCATCGCTGTCGGCGTCGGCCTCGTCATCTACAAGGAACGCGCCGTCAATCTCGTCACCATCTGCGCCGCCTACCTCGGTATCTTGGCGTACTTAGCGCTCGGACATAACCTCGCCGCCATACCAGAAAATGTCAGACTCTGGATGGGTATGGGCGGGATCGTTGCTCTCGTCATCCTCGGCAAACGCTTCCCGATGTTCGGCCTCTTCCTGATCATCATGATCACCAGCGCGTTCTCCCGCGGCGGCCGTTGTCGCCGCTGGTGAACGCCCCAAGAAAGGAACGACCATGAGAATCTTACTCGCTGTCCTCGTCTCCCTCGTCATCCTTGCACCGGCCGCAGCTCAGGCTGGCAAGTACAGCAGCAAGCGCACGACGTGTTCGTCGTACACGTACATAACCGGGACCACGAAGACGACTTGCCGCACGACCCACTAGCCGGGACCGACACGCCGTCTTCATGCGTGGGGAAGGTTGATGAGTGAGAGCAAGTCGTTTCTCTGGGACTACCTCAGCCGCCTATTGCATCGTTGGTCGTTGTTCTCATTGGCTTCGCTTTCGGCGTCTTTGGTTTCGTCAAAGATGGTCTGGGCTGGAATATACCGATGCCCTCAGGGTTTTGGTGGGTAGCCGGGTTGACCGCTCTCTTGGTCAGCCAGTCTGGGTGTATCGTGATCTGTACCGTCAATATGAAGCAATGCTTTCGCCGGAAGCGGATTGTACCTTGGCGCAAGTCGTGGAGCAGATAATCGAGCGCGAGGCCACCAGAGTGGAGCCGAGCAACGCACTAATGAGCGCGCTGGTCCAGCTCAGACAGAAGGCCCTTTTTAAGTCGATTTCGGTTTGGGCCCGCGCCGGCCGCGACATCGATCCATTAGAACCAGTGCCGGCAGATATCTGGGGGGCTTACCAAGTGGATTATATCGCCTATCTCCGTGATGAGAGAGGGAAGTTAGAAGCGACCAAAGGGCTCACCCAAGCTGGGTACATAGACTTCCACTTCAACTGCGAGCAGATTGCCAGATATTGGCCGGTCGTTTTCGACGCGGTTTGCATTGCACGGCTACGCGGCTACGCTGAGGCAATGCGGCGTTTACGAAAAGCTGACGTGCGCGAGAGCTTGGGGGCGGGCTCGGGCCGCCAACGCGACAATCCGTTCTCGTTGGGACGCCAAGAACGTGCCGACGACCGCGACGAGAAGCTCATGGCGCGCTTGTGGCACAACGCTCAATTTTTTCTCGTCATGAGCACAACCTGTACCCCCTAATTACGCCGAGTGGGCAGGACGTTGGCAACCAGTGAGGTGCTCATAGCGTTATTATGTCCGGTGGAGGAGCAACGATGCGCCCTGACGCTGAAAAAGCGGCCACAGCTGTGATGACGGTCACCATAGCCTGCGTGGGGCCCGCGTGTGTCGCGTTGTTGCTTTTGCTGTGAATGATGGCGAATGAACCCAAAGGATGAGGACT
>CAWGEE010000054.1:0-16528 GCA_963821415.1 uncultured Actinomycetes bacterium
TCCGTACCGTGGCAGAACGTCTCGAGCACGACGCGCGCAGCTAAGCGCGCTCATACGGCCGGGCCACGAGTGGGCCACCGTTCGGCACTGCGGCCGATGACTTCTTGCCTGCGTCGCCGTCTTATCGATGCGAGTCCCGCGCACAACCCTCGGTTCCGGTGCTCACGCCGCCGGCTGAAGCGGGGGCAAAGGGTGTCTCGGCCCTCGGGATGCCGGTTTGATGTTGCCCTTTCCGGCGGGGGCGCCGCCAGCGTGAGTCGCGGGGCCGCCGCCTAGCTCGGAAGGAGCAACATTTTTTTTTTTTTTTTTTTTTTTTTTATATATATATAAAAAGATGCCTGATGTAAACCTCTTGGCCATTCTCCTCGCGACGGTGGCCGCGTTCGCTCTGAGTGCGACCTATTACGTTCTCCTCGGAGAGCGGCTAGCCACGGTGAGCGAGTCTGCCGCCTCTGGCGAGCGATCTTCGCGCTGGATACCGGCCGTCGAGCTACTCCGCAATCTGATCGTGGTCACGCTCGTCTCGGGCCTCGCTGCAGAAGGTGAGATCGACGAGTGGGAGGCCGGGCTGTTTCTGGGGTTGGCGCTATGGATCGGGTTCCCGTTCGTGCTCTGGACGGGGGCCGTTGTCCATGAGAGGACGCCGGCGGAGCTGGCGGTCATCCACGCCGGCGAAAGGTGAAACTGCTCGTCGTCGCAACGGTCGTGAGCGCCTGGCAGTAGCCCCCAGGTGCCCAAGGTGAGCCCCGGCGTCCGCCTTCGCTGGGAGCGGCAAGGCGCGAACGCGGGGTCGAGGCTGCGATGCACTGGCTTCCCTGGCAACAGGTCGGTCTCCGGCGCGCGGACGCCCTGAGCTCAGATGTTCCGATGTGACTTAAGCCTCGACGTAGGCTGTGATCGGTTGCACGACGCCGTGCGCTTGCATCGCGGCCAGGACGTCGGGCGGCGGCGACGCCAACATTCCCTGCAACGCCGCAAGATCGGCGACGTCGGCGGTGAGGGCGACGTTGTTACTTCCGTCAGCGGCGGTGTAGTCGGTCACGTTGCTGCCGGTACCCGATTCGATGGCAGCGGCTCGCTTTGCCTTGCCCTGCAGCCAACGGTCGATGTCTTCGACGGCATGGGTGATGACGACTCTGGGCACATCGACTCCCTTCGTGGAAGTGTCGGACCGGGTCGTCCGACCGTACTACACCCATGGCGATCCTCCTGAGTGGAGTGGACGAGCACCTCCGACGTCGCCGCGCCTGTGGTGCTCAGCTGGGCGTGGACGTCTTCGCACTCGCAGCCCCTGCCCCAGTCGCTCGACGCAACCGATCGCGATGCTGACTGCTGAATGCCGATTGTGCGCCAGAAGCGGTGTCAGCGGCACTGATCCGCGGCGATCTGCGAGGCGGCGGCGATGCCGACTCCTTCCGGCGGACCCGGAACACTCCAATCATCATGGACGGGTCGCGACGAACTCCGCCCGTCCACGTCGAGACCTGGGCGACGACCGGCGGCCGCGCCGCCGAGCACTGCCGGGCAATCCCGAGCTCGAGGACCTGGTGAGCCGCCTAGCTCGTCATACGTGCCGTGACGTCGTACTTCGTGACGGCCGTGCGGCGTCCCGGCGTGTCGGTTGCCGGCATCGCATTGAGGGCTTCGTCCCCAGCCCTAGTCGTCCTCGTTCTCGAAGAACACGATCGCGAGCGACTTCTCCGACTCGGCGTCGTGGAGCACGATGATCTCCGTCGCAGGAACCCCCTCGGGCCGCTCGTTACCCTCCATCTCGCGTCGCATTTCGTCCATCCGTTCCTTGTTGACCCCTTCGAAGGAAACGACCCGTGCGAGTGCCATCGGAACCTCCTGGTCGAGTTACAGCAACCCTACGCGGAGAGAGGGAACACGAAGCGAGCTCGCACGGACCAGGAGTCGATTGCCGTCAGCCACCCCCGTGCGCGTCCTGTCCTCAGTGCCGCAGCGTGTCCCCTTTCGGAAGTCGCCGAACGAGCCAGTTAGAGGATGGAGGGAGAGCAGCAGATATTTCCCCCTCCATCCGTAGTGAGACTGTGTCCTGCACTCGCCTCGCCCGCTAGGACGCGTTTGGGTCTATTCGGTGGCCCGCAGCCCGCAGGTACCTGGCCGACGATCGGCGAGTGGGTCGTCCGGCGATCTCGGCCGACTCGAGTGCGACTAGTTGCCGCCGTCCTCGTATTTCTTCCGTTGGCGTGACACGTCCTCGGGTCCGGGCTCTGGCGGTCGAGCGGTTAGATCATGCAACTCGTGGGCGGCGTCCTCGGCCATTCCGTAGGGCTCTGGGGCTCTCGATTGCAAACCGGCAAAAAAAAAAAAAAAAAAAAAAAAAAAAAAAAAAAAAAAAAAAAAAAAAAAAAAAAAAAAAAAAAAAAAAAAAAAAAAAAAAAAAAAAAAAAAAAAAAAAAAAATGGAAGCGGACTGTGTGCGTGGGGGCTTCCGCGGTCTACGAACGTATGTTCTATAGATCTGGGTCCCTTCTATTGTGATGCTCTTCTGCTCTTAGACTCGGTGAGTTTGTCGTGACGCAGGCCGAGAAGCAGCTGGAATAAACGCCGTACGCGCTGCGGCACACGTACGCGTCGAACCCCTGCTCGCGACGGGCGACCCTGCGCTCGCGGTCGCGCGCTAGATGGGCACGTCGCTGCGTGATGATCGACCGCACCTAGGGGGACCTGATCCGCGGCTCCGAGGCCGCGACGCTCGCCCGTATGAACGCCCGTGCGCGAGCGTTTGGGGCACTTGTGGGGCACTGCCGAGGCTGCGAGTGAGCCGCTGTAGGGCCGCAAACCCGGGATGAATCGTGAGAGCGGACGATGGGACTCGAACCCACGACACCTGGCTTGGGAAGCCAGTGCTCTACCAACTGAGCTACGTCCGCGCGACACTCGATTCTAGCTTCGCGTTGACAACGCGCTTCACAGACTCGCGGCACCCGTCTCGGGCGTGCGCGTCCTCGCTGCAGCCCTCGCACTGACGTTCGTCGTCGCATCCGCCGGAGCCGAGACTGTCGGCGCCCGCCGCGAAGCAGGCGGACGCGACGGTCTTCGGCGGGCTCGGCACGTGGGTGGACATCTACGACGGGGGCGTGTTCAGGGAGTTACCGGAGCGCTCGGCATCTGCTCATGGCGGCCCGCGGCATCGAGACCGTCTCGGTCGAGACGGCGAACTACAGCGCGCCGGACGGACGTCGTCAGGCCGAAGAGAGCTGGGCCGCTTCGTGGATGCGCTGCACGCTCGTGGTGTTCGCGCGGTCGCGTGGTACCTGCCGGGGCACCTCAAGCATACCGCTCGACATCCGACGCGTGTCTCGCGATGCTGTCGTTCAGGACGCCGACCGGCGGCGCCTTCGACGGGATCGCGCTCAACATCGAGGGCTACATCGCTCAGGAACGCCACGGTTGCGCTCGCAGCGCGCGGTCTGCGCTGACCCGCGCGGTGCGGACGGTCTGCGGGGGAGGATGCCGCTCGCGATCGTGCCCATCGACCCGCGAGCCCTCGAGCGCCGTCCGTCGCGCTGGCCGCGCTTTCCGTGGGCGGGGCTCTGGCCGAAGGAGGGTCGACGCGATCGCCCCGACGACTACACGGGCAGCCCTTCCGAGGGTTTCGAAGCCACGTACGGCTATGTCACGCGCTCCGCTTCGGCTCGTTCCGCAAGCTCACGCGTAACCCCCGAAGTCCCGATCCACGTCGCCGGAGGCGTGGTGGACCCACATGGGTGGCGAGGAGCTCGCGGGGTTCGTCGCGGCCGTGGAGGACGACGGCGGCGACGATCGGCGTCAGCCTCTACGACTGGGACTACGATGACCTCGACACGCCTGGCGCGCGATCGCCCGCCTCAAGTTTTCGTAGGCCACGCAGCGCGCAGCCGGTCGCGCGACTCGAGCAGGTGCTCCGGAAGCACCTTCACGTCGGCGAGCACCGGCATGAAGTTCGTGTCGCCCGACCAGCGTGGCACGACGTGCAGGTGCACATGGTCCGCGATGCCGGCGCCCGCGGCGCGTCCGAGATTCCAGCCGAGGTTGAAGCCGTCCGGGTGCGTAGAGTGCCGTGAGCGCCTCGAGGCCGCCGACGGCGAGCCGATGGAGCGCGAGCGCCTCCTCGGCGGACAGCTCGCCGAGTAGCGCCGACATGCCGAAGCGGCGCGGCCATGAGGTGCCCGGACGAGTACGGGTCCTTCTTCAGGATCGCGGCCGCGTGCTCGCCGCGGTGGACCAGCAGCGACTCCGCCTCGGGTAGCTCGCCGGCGCCCTCCGTCGCAGAAGACGCAGCCGCGGAAGCTCGTCAGCCTGAACGATGTACTCGAGCCGCCACGGCGCCCAGAGAGGCCTGGTCACGCCAGGGTTTCTACCGGAGACTCGCGCCCATGTGGAGTTACGGATTCAGGCTTGCCGGCGCCGGGATCCTGCTACTGGCTGCCGGAATCGTCGCGATCGTGATCTTCTCCGACATCTGGGCTCGTGTGGGCCTCGGCGCTGCGCTCGTGATCGTGTGCGGCGGCCTTCTGTTCTTCGCCTGGAGAGTCGATCGCAAGGATCGTGAGGCTCGCGCCGGCATCGACGAGCTTCCGCCCGTCGAAGAGCCCCCGACGCACGAACGCCGAAGTCGCGATGCGAGCGCTCGCTCTCCATCGCCGCGGCGGCCTGTGCGGGCGCCGGGGCGTCGCGGGGTCGAACGGCCGGCCCGTCGTCGTCTGGCGCCCTGACGCCGCCGTCGATACCCGACCGCGCTGGTCATCCCCCGGCCGGGGGACGGCCAGTACTCGCAACCGGACCTTCGGCCTGTCATTTGAGGACCTCAAGAGGGCGCGGCATCACGCCGATGACGGTCAACTGTGAACTCGAAAGCCGACAGAAGAGGGAGTGGCGCAAACCGACTGCGGCCCAGTTCGAACTAATCGACGAGTCCGGGAAGCGATCCTTCGCTGGCGCTTCGAGGAGCTGGTTCGCTCCGGGTATGACATCGGCTCGGCGCTCGTGCTCGCCTCTCATGTCGAGGTGGATCTGCACCATGCGACCGGCCTTGCGGACCGCGGCTGCCCCGCGGACACCGCGCTTCGAATTCTGTTGTAGGGCGGGGAACAGGGCAGATGGGCCTGTTGTGCGGCGGGGCACCCGGCCCAGCTGCCTTTCTTTGCTGATGCGCAAGGCAGGCTGTTCCCAGTACGAGGGCCGCTCCCGCTGTGAACCGCTCGAACCCGACGTACGCCTGCTTCGGGTCGGACGTCTCCTCCTGGGCGCTCGCGCCGTAGCGAGCCGCGAGCTCCGACACCGGGTAGCGCACCCGCCAGTCGTCCGACCCCCGTGCGCCGGCCATCAGGATCGCGCACGGCCCGTCGCCGGCGCCCACGAAGATGTGCTCCGTCCCGGGGGACTGTGGAAGAAGTCCCACGGCCGGAGGAGCCGCTCCTCATCCTCGACGAGCAGCCTGCACTCCCCGGACAGCACGAGGAACGCCTCCTGGTCCGACTCGGCGTGGTAGAGGCCGTTCGGCTCGCCCGGCTCCAGGACGTGAATGCAGATGCCGAGCTGCGGGAACTCGTGCTCCTCCTCGTTCTCGAAGCTGCACCTCGAGCCGCGCGACTGCTTTCCGGTGTCATGCGACGTCCACCACTCGGCGTCGCGCACGTTCACGACGAACCAGCCGTCGCTCGCCGGTGCCAGACCTGCGCCGGAGTCCTCGAGCCGCGCCTGCGGCAACTCAGACCCACCGCTTCCAACGGAAGAAGCCGACCATCCCCACAGCACGACCGCGAGCGAAGCCGAGGATCACCCAGAACGGCGGCGGGCGTGGCCCTCGCCGGGAAAGAGCGACGTTCATCCCGAAGACGCTCGTGATCAGCGTCAGCGGCAACATCGGTGACGCTGATCAGCGTGAGCAGGCGAAAGACGTCGTTCTGGCGGTGCGAGATGACCGACTCGTTCGTCGATTCGAGGCCCTCGACGACCTCCTTGTAGTTGTCGAGGGTCCCAAACCGCTCCGCGGCGTCGACGATGTCGTCGAAGTACAGGTCGAGCTCCTCCGGGAGGAACTTCTCCATCCGCCGCTCGAGCACGCGCAACGCCGGGCGCTCCGGCTTGATCACCTTGCGGTACCAGATGATCTCCTGCTTCACGTTCGAGATGTCGCGGACGATCTCCTGGAACGGCGCTCGAACATGTCGTCCTCGATCGCGGTCGAGCTTGAACCCGATCTTGTCGAGAATCGGGAAGCAGTAGTCGAAAAGGTCGTCGAGCACCTCGTATAGGAGGCGGCCCGAGCCCCTTCGCGAAGAGCTGCTTGCGCGAACCTCGTCCTCCTCGCAACGGCGGAACAGGCGCGTGACCGGCAGCAGCTCCCGGTTCGGGACGGTGACGAGGTAGTCCGGGCCGAGGAAAAAATCCAGCTCGGCGGCGTTCAGCCGCTGGACCGACTTGTCGTACACGGGAAAGTGCAGGACGACGAAGAGGTAGCCCTCGTCCTCGTAGGCGTCGACCTTCGGGCCGCTGGCGCCTGGAGACGATGTCCTCGACATCCAGCGGGTGCCAGCCGAACCGGTCCGCGAGCCCGGCGCGGTTTCGACGTCGGGCGCGACGACGTTGACCCAGATGAGCCCGCTCGCAGATAGCTCCGGGACGGACCGGCGAGGCGGTCCGCGCAGCCCGCCTCCCTCCACGCTTGTGCGGGAACGGACACGCCGGCTGATGCGGGGCAGGCTCGGCATCGGGTCTCAGGGGATCGTCTGGTGGTCTGCTCTCATGTTCGTCATCCTAGCTCCTATGCTTTCCCGCTGGCAGCTCTGGGGGATCCGCTCCACCGCGGATCCGCGACGCGCCACACCCCTGACCTGTCTCCGCAGTCTCGGATTCTGGCTCGCGCTAAGGACAAACCGAGACGCGAAAACCCCTGAAGCAGAAGCCGGCAGCTGAAAGCGCGGGCTAAGCCTGAGAGTGTGGGGGGCGTCCCGCCTTCGCGGTGGCCGCCAAGGGGTCGCCCTTCAGGGAATCACGGGAGCCGGGGCTAGGCTTGTGCCTGCGCGCCCATCGGCGTCCGCCGTGCGCGTTTGGGCAGGCGGGGATTCGAACAAGCGCGCGAGCGCGGCCGCCCCGTTCGCGAGACAGGATGACCGCTGCGGCGAACCACACCCCGTGCGGTGCATAGGCAAGAGCGAAGCCGCCGAGCGCTGGTCCGAGCATGAACCCGACCTGCCAGGACAGCGCCGAGAGCGCCATGTAGCGGCCGAGGAGGCGCGGCTCGGCCAGATCGGCGACGAGCGGTGCCTGCACCGCGCCGTGCAGGCACTCGCCGACGGCGAAGACAGCCATCGCGAAGACGAGGAGAAGGACTGCCGCGCCGCCCTCGAGGCGGCATCGCCCCGGCGAGCGGCACGAGCACCCACGCGGCGGCCCAGATCACGCCCTAGCAGCGTCGAGCACCCGCATCCGTCCTGCGCCCTCCGCGAAGCTTCGCGATCGGAAGCTGGGGCGAGGACGATCACGATCGTGTTGACGAAGAAGATCAGCCCGATCGCCCCCTCGCCTACCCCGGCCTCGTTCTTTGAGTACACGGGCAGCAGGTCGAAGCCGGCGAAGCCGGCGAAGATGAAGATCGCGTTGAGCGCGATCACGCCGAGGAACGCGTCGGTCCCGCGGGATATCCTCGGCCCGTAGCCGGGGCCGCCTTTGGCCTGCGCCGCGTGGCTCCGGCGCGCGGCTCCCGGGCACGAAGAAAAAGGCGAAAGCAGGACGAACAGGTACGCGACGAAGGTGGCCCCGTCGAGGAGGAAGAGGACCTCGAAGCTCCCGGGCCGGAAAAGTCTGTCGCCGCGATCAGGCCGCCGACGAGCGCGCCGAGGCCGATGCCGAGGTTCATCACGATGCGCTGGGTGGCGAACGCGGCCGTGCGGCGCTCGATCGGAAAAGTCAGGCCGGCGATCATCGTCGACTGCGCCGGCCAGAAGGCGCCGTTGCCGATCCCTGTCACGACCGCGCACGGCAAACGCCTGCCATGGTTCGTGGATCAATGCGAAGCCGGCGTAGCCGGCCGCGAGGAAACCGAGCGCGACGGGGCGAGCGTGCGGCGGCCTCCGACCCGGTCGACAAGCGATCCCCGGCGATCGGCCCGGCGACCAGGCTGACGGCGGCGTTCGTGCCGAGCACGAGCCCGGCGGTGCCGAGCCCGATCCCGCGCACGTTGTGGAGGTAGATGAACGTGAACGGGAGCACGATCCCGTTCCCGAAGGCGTTCAGCAGGCCGCCCGCCTGCAGCGTGGTACACCGACCGCGGCAACTGCGGGCGAAGGCCCTCAGGAGCCAGCGGCGCATCGTGAGACAGTAGCCACGAGCGTGTGTGACTTGTCTCTCCTCGACCCCGGTCGTTGTGACCTACCTCAACCACGGGGGCGTACGGGGCGTGCCCGCGTCTCTGTTTTCGACCGCTACCAGGGCCTGGCAGCGGGAGCCGAGGCTGTGAACCCACCGATTTCCTAAAAGGCACACCGAAAATTTCAAGGCTATATAGCCGGGGCTCCTCGCCGATCGTCCGCCTCGCCCTAGGCGGATTCGTAGGCGCGCGCCCCGAGGACGTTGCCCCGGCGCAAACGCGACGTCGGCGCTCAACTCGGCGATCCGTTCGCTCTCGCTGGAGCCGGGGGACGAGGTGTTGACGACTACGCACGAGTACGGGGCGCTCGTGAAGGCCTGGAAGCTCGGTCGGGTGCGACGCTCCGTCGAGCGCGAGCCTGACGCGCTGGCCCAGTCGATCGGGCCGCGCACACGGGTCGTCTTCGTCAGCCACATCACCTCGCAGACCGCGCGGCTGCCTGCTCGGTGGAGGAGGTGTGCGCGGCGGCGCGGGCAGCCGGTGTTCTCTCGATCGTCGACGGAGCACACGCGCCCGGGCACGTCCCGCTCGACCTCGGTGCGATCGGGGCGGATGTCTACGCCGGCAACTGCCACAAGTGGCTCTGCGCTCCGAAGGGGGCCGGGTTTCTCTGGGCCCGTCCGGAGCACCACGCCTGGCTCGACCCGCTCGTCGTGAGCTGGGGCTGGCGGGACGACGCCGACTTCGCGGAGCGGCACGGCTGGGCGGGAACGCGCGACCCGGCCGCCTACCTCACCGTGCCGAAGGCGATCGAGGTGCACGCGACCTTCGACGCCGAGCGCCAGCGCGCGGTCGCGGACCTCGCCGAGGAGCGTCTCGCCGCGCTCGGCCTGCCTCGGCTTCCGGGGGAGCCTGCGCCGTACATGCGTGCGGTCGAGCTCCCGCGCTGTGACACGGCCGAGCTCTGGCGGCGGTTGTTCTCGGAGCACGGCATCGAGGCGCCGGTGTACGAGTGGGACGGGCGCTGCTTCCTCCGCGCCTCGATCGGCCCCTACAACGACGAGGAGGACGTCGAGCGGCTCATCGATGCCTTGCGCGCGCTCCTCTAGCCAAGCCAGAGGGGTTCCGTGTCTTGCTGTGTGAGGGGCCAAGCCCGAGGCGGTCCCACCTGTGGACGCCTCGGCGGTCTCCGGGGCGGGAGTCTGCACGCTGCGCCGCGCTGTGACGTGCGACATGTGGAGGTACTGTCTTCGCGCGTGGGAGAGACAGTGACCAGCAGCTGCGTGCGGCTCGGCAACGGCTGGGCGGTCCTCACCGCCGTCTTCCTGTCCGGCGCGGTCCTGCTGGGCGTCGAGATCGCAGCGAGCCGGGTGCTCGCGCCGTACTTCGGGAATTCGCTCTTCGTCTGGGGGGCGATCATCGGCGTGATCCTGGCCGGCCTCGCCGCCGGCTACTGGCTCGGCGGCGTGGCCGGGGATCGGCGGCCGGTGCCGCTGCTCCTCGTCGCGACGATCGCGCTCGGCGGCGTGATCGTCGGGCTGATTCCGGTCGTCGACTCGGCGGTGATCGAGGCCGTGCTCGAGTGGGATCCGGGACCGAGGCTCGATCCGCTCCTGTGCGCGCTCGTGCTCTTCGGCCCGCCGAGCCTCGTGCTGTCCGCGGTCGGGCCGATCGCGGTCCGGCTGCAGGCTACGTCCGTTGAGAGGTCGGGCGCGACCGCCGGTCGCACGTTCGCGATCTCGACCGCGGGAAGCATCGTCGGCACGTTCGCGACGGCGTTCTGGCTGATCCCGCTCTTCGGCACCGAGCAGCTGCTGGTGCTCGGCGCGGCGGTGCTCCTCGCGACCTCAGCCTTTCTCGCGCTCGCGACCGGGGCGCCGCGTTGGGCCCTTGTGGCAGCCGGCGCCGCGACGTTGGCCGGCGTCGCAGCCTTCGCCGTCGGCACCGACCGCACCGGCCAGCTGTCCGTGGCGGAGAGTCGCAACTGGTCGCCGATCTTCCGCGAGCGCGGGCAGAGCTACCGCGATCCGCGCAACCCGTCGAACGGAGTCGACGACCCGAGCCTGCGGCTCGTGCACGCCGAGGACACGCGCTACCACCGGCTGGCGGTGGTCGAGGACGAGGACACGCGCTACCTGCGTTTCGACAACTCGCTGCAGAGCGCGATGTACATCGGCGATCCCTACCGCACGCGCTTCCGCTACACCGACCTCTTCCACCTCGGCTTCGCGTACAACGGGGCCGCCCGCGACGTCCTCTTCATCGGGCTCGGCGCCGGCTCGTCGCAGAAGCGCATGCTGCGCGCGCTCCCGCGCGCGCGACTGACCACCGTCGAGCTCGACTCCGCGGTCGTCGAAGCTGCGTACCGCTGGTTCGCGCTCCCTCGCAGTCCGCGGCATCGCGTCGAGGTCGGGGACGGGCGGCGGTTCCTCGCGAACGAGGCCGCGCGTTACGACGTGATCGTCATCGACGCGTTCTTCGCGGATGCGATCCCCGCCCACCTCGTCACGCAGGAGTTCCTCGAGCTCGCGCGCTCGCGCCTCGAACCGGGCGGCGTCGTCGTGATGAACGCGATCGGCGCGATCGCGGGACGTGGCTCGCGCCTCTTCCGCGCGATCTACAAGACGTACCAGAGCGTGTTCCCGACCGTCCTCGTCCATCCCACGATCCTCGAAGGCGACCGGGGCGACGAGGCGTTCCGGAACCTCATCCTCGTCGCGACGGACAAGGCGGCGCCGCAGCCGACGACGGTCGCCGAGCGGTGGGCCGTCTTCCGGCAGCGCAGCCCGCTCGTGCCGGATCTCCGCAAGCCGATCCTCGACCGGCACGACGCGGTCATCCCCACGGACGACGTGCCGGTCCTGACCGACGACTACGCGCCCACGGACGCGCTGCTCCTCCTCTTTCAGTAGCGAACAGGTGGTGTAGTCGTTTCGCGACTACGGCCTGGGCGAACGCCGCTCCCTTGACGTCTCGTTCGGATAGCGTCATCGTATGAGGACGGTCGCGGGCTGGGCTGCGGGAAGGGCTTCGGGCTTCGACGTGACCGCTGGGTGTGGGTGTGGGGGTGTGGGAGACTGGGACTGCGGGGGCGGCGACGCCTCCGTGGGGATTGGGGATCTGCGGTGCGAAACAACTTCGAAGTTCGGTCGGGCGGCCGGCGCGTCGCGCTCCAGGTAGCGACGACGGCGCACGAGGCGCTGCATGACTACCTCCGGGCTCTCGGCTGCGTGGACGCCGAGGTCGTCAGGCTCGGCGCGGACGCCGCCGCGTGGCGTGGGGCGGTCTACCGCGCGGTGCCGACCGCCGAGCCCGAGCTGCGCGCGAGGGCCGGAGCACGGAACGCCGTGGCTACCCGGCTCTGAGTAAGCGAGGACGAGGCCGATATCGGGAGACGGTCAGGCGCGCGTGCGGTCGAGGAGCTGCAGCAAGTCGTGCGCAGCCAGCTCGATCTCCTTGTGCCGCCACTCCGCCGCGCGATAGTGGCACGCGATGACGCCTGAACGGTGGATGCGCCGGAAGTCTCCGTAGACGAACGCGTACCGCGCCTTCGTCTCATCCGTCGCACCCTGTGTCAGCCCGAGATGCCACTCCGCGTACTCGTCCCAGGAGTGGGATTCGAGAAAGGCGTTCTCGTCCGCGGCTCGAGGCTGGACGTCTCCCCAGTCGCTCTCGAGGACGTACTGCCGGCTCTCGATGAGCTGCCGGGCGCGCGCCACGGCGCTCTCGTTCACTTCGTACGAGGCCACGTCAGCGCATTCTCGCGGAGTTGAGCTCGCCAACCGATCATGCGCCCGGCAGGAATCGAACCTGCGACCTCTCGCTCCGGAGGCGAGCGCTCTATCCCCTGAGCTACGAGCGCGCGAGCGCAAGTCTACCGCCGACGGCTTGTCGGCCTCCGCAGCGAGTCCTGAGCCTCGTGCCCGGCCAGGGACGAGGTGGACGTCAATTGGGTACGCCGCCTCGAGCTCGGCGCCGTAGGCTCCTGGCGTGGAGGTCGAGGCCCGCATCATCCGGCTGGAGCTCGCCGAGACCTTCGTCATCTCGCGCGAGGCCTCCGACTACGCGGACGTCCTGCAGGTCGCGCTGAGGCACGACGGCGTGACAGGCTACGGCGAAGGCGCTCCGATCGAGCGATATCGCGAGTCCGGCGAGTCGGCGAAGGCGTTCGTGGACGAGCACGCCGGGCTGCTCGGAGACGACCCGTTCGCACTCGAGGAGGTCGGCGCGAGCCTGGGTGAGATCCCCGGCGAGCAGGCGGCGAAGGCGGCGATCGACGGAGCGCTGCACGATCTGCAGGGAAAGCTCCTCGGGGCACCTGTGTTCCGGCTCCTCGGGCTCCCGCGCACAGGCCCATCGACCTCGTGGACGGTCTGGCTCGGGGACCCGGACGACATGGCGCGGCGCGCAGCGAAGGCGGCGCGCTCGTTCCGGCGCCTCAAGCTCAAGCTCGGAGGCGGCGACGGGCTCGACGTCGAGCGAGTGCGCGCGGTCCGCGGAGTGACCGACCTGCCGCTGCAGGTGGACGTCAACGAGTGGTGGTCGCTCGACGAGGCGCTCGGCTTCTTTGCCCGAGCTCCGGCAGTTCGGGCGTCGAGTACTGCGAGCAGCCGCTCCCGGCCGGCGACGAGGGCGGGCGGGTGCTCCGCGAGCGCTCGCCGATCCCGATCTACGTCGACGAGGACTGCCACACGCTGTCCGACGTCGCGTCGTGCGCGGAGATCGCGCACGGGATCAACATCAAGCTCTCGAAGTCGGGCGGGATCCGCGAGGCGATCCGGATGGCGCACGCGGCGCGCGCGCTCGGGCTCGGCGTGATGCTCGGGTGCATGGTCGAGTCGGGTCTGAGCACGGCGGCGGGCTGCTGCGTCGCGCCGCTCTGCGACCACGTCGACCTCGACGGGAACCTGCTCCTGCGGGAGGATCCCTGGCCGGGCATAACGTTCGCGGATGGTGTCCAGATCACCGTCCGAGTCGCCTGGGCTCGGCGTCGCGCCCCGTGCGTGACGCCCTCGCTCGACTGGCTCTCGCGGGATTACGGCGTCCACGCGTATGAGAAGTGGCGCGGCGCGTACTGGCGGCTGCGGTTGTAGATGGCCGAGCGGCGCATCCTGATTCTCGGCGAGGGGTACTCGCACGACCCGCACCACGGGAAGACGATGCGCGGGATCATCCGCTACGGACCTGATCCGGTCGTCGCGATCCTCGACTCCGCGCGCGCGGGCGAGACGCACGAGGGGATACCGATCGTCGGCTCGGTCGAGGACGCGCTCGCCTACGCGCCGACGGTCGCGGTCGTCGGCGTCGCGACCACGGGCGGGCGGTTTCCGCCCGCGTGGCGCCAGCTTCTGAAGGATTCGCTCGCGCATGGCCTGGACGTCGAGAGCGGACTGCACGAGTTCGTCTCCGACGATCCGGAGCTGGTCGAGCTCGCGAGCAAGCACGGGGCCACGCTCCGCGACCTGCGCAAGCCGCCGGAGGGCCTGAACGTGCCCACGGGCGCAAACCTCGAGGTCGACGCGACGGTCGTCCTCACGGTCGGCTCCGACTGCGCGATCGGGAAGAAGACGGTCGCGGTCGAGCTTGACCTCGAGGCACGCCGCCGCGGGCTCGCATCCGTGTTCGTCCCGACCGGACAGACCGGGATCGCGATCGCGGGCTGGGGGATAGCGGTGGACGCCGTCGTCGCGGACTTCCTCGCAGGGGCGGCGGAGCGGCTCGTGGTCGAGGGGGCCGAACGCGGCGGGAAGCTCCTGTTCGTCGAGGGCCAGGGATCGCTGATCCACCCGCTCTACTCGGGCGTGACGCTCGGGCTCGTCCACGGCGCCGCGCCGCACCTCTTCGTCCTCTGCCACCGGGCGGGCACGACCGAGATCGAGGACTCGCCGGGCCATCCGATCCCACCGCTCCGGGAGCTCGTGGAGCTGCACGAGCGGATCGCCCTTCCCCGCAGGCCAGCGAAGGTGGCATGCCTCGCGCTCAACACGGCCGAGATCGCGTCCGACGACGAGGCGCGCGGCGTCATCGAGGCCGAGGCGGCGGCCGCGGGCCTGCCGGCGGACGACCCCGTGCGCTTCGGCGCCGGTTATCTGCTCGACGCGATCCTGGCGCGGTCCGAGGCAGCGGCTTGACAAGCGAACACATGTTCGTGCAGTATAGAACACGTGTTCGGACGGATCGTCATCGTGGTGCTCGTCGCCGGTCTGCTCTGGGCGGTCTTCGCCCGCGACACCGGCGCGGGCGCGCGCCCGACGCACTACCGCGTCAAGAGCGGTGACACGCTCTGGTCCATCGCCGTCTCGCGCCTCGCAGGCGATCCACGGGAGGGCGTCTGGAGGATCCAGGAGCTGAACGAGCTCGAGGGAGCGACGATCGTGCCGGGACAGCGTCTCGCACTCCCGTAGGGCAGAGATCGTGAGGCATGAGGTCGTGAGGGAGCGCGTGGTATGACTCGCTCCCCGCCTCTGAAAGGAGCTTCATGGCAACCGACCGCATTCTCGATCTCCTCCGCCGGCCCGTCGATCCCGACGAGGTCGCCGAGATCCGCGAGCTCTGGAAGGTCCATTCGATCGCCGAGGACAACCGCGACCTGCCCGGCCTGATCTCGACGCTGACCGAGGACTGCGTCTACTCCGTCGCCGGCACCGGAGCGCGCTGGGAGGGGCACGAGGGCGCGACGCGGTTCTACACCGAGCTGCTGACTGCGTTCCCGGATATCCACTTCGAGCTCGACTACATCGTGATCGGCCCTCAGGGCGTCTGCGAGGAGGCGATTGTCACCGCTACGCACACGGGCAGGTGGCTCGACTTCGAGCCCACCGGCGAGAAGCTCGAGTGGCGCAACGCGATCTTCTTCCCCTGGGACCCGGACGCGCGCAAGCTCAAGGGCGAGATGGTCTACACCGACCTGGTGTTCCCGGGCCGCGGCACGGCAGCCTAGGCCGTAGGTCACCGCGCGGCGGTGGCGGCGATACACTCGCCCGGTGGATCTGGACGTCGTGTTCCTCGGGACGTCGGGATCCTTTCCCACTGCCCAGCGGGCGACTTCGGCGACGCTCGTCCGCCGCGGCGGCGACAAGCTGCTGATCGACTGCGGTGAGGGGACGCAGCGGCAACTGCTGCGCTCCGACGTCGGCCTCGCCGACCTCGAAGACGTCCTCCTGACTCACTTCCACGCCGACCACTACCTCGGACTGCCGGGAATGCTGAAGAGCTTTGCGTTGCGCGGTCGTGAGCTGCCACTTCGACTCTACGGTCCGGTCGGGCTGCGCCAGCTCCTTGCTGTCCTGGGCCGTGTCTTCGGGGGCCTCACCTACCCGATCGAGACGCTCGAGCTCGAACCGGGCGACACGATCGACCGCGGCGACTACGGGACCGCGCATTCGCCGTCAACCACGGCGCGCAGTCGATCGGCTACCTCTTCGCAGAGGCTGACCGCCCCGGGCGCTTCGACGTCGAGGTCGCCGACGGCCTCAGCGTTCCGCCCGGCAAGGAGCGCGGCCTGCTGCAGCGGGGCGAAGCCGTCGTGCTCGCGAGCGGGGAGACGATTACGCCCGACCAGGTGCTCGGTCCCGCCCGCCCAAGCCGCTCGCTCGCCCTCACCGGCGACACGGGGCCCGCCGCTTCGGTCGTCGAGGCAGTGACCGGCGTCGATGTCCTCGTCCACGAGGCGACCTTCGGCGCCGACGAGCGGCAGCGCGCCCGTGAGACGAACCACTCGACGGCGGCGGAGGCGGCACTCACCGCCAAGGCAGCAGGCGTCGGTCTGCTCGCCCTGACGCATCTCTCGGCTCGGTACTTCGGCTCGGAGGTAGCGGAGGAGGCACGCCAGGTGTTCCCGGCGACCGTCGTGCCGCGCGACTTCGACGTGATCGAGATCCCGTACGCCGAGCGAGGCGAGCCGGTGCTCGTCCGCTCGGGCGCACGCACGCGCAGGGCTGTTGTAGGGTCCGAGGAGGTGTGACGAGGCTCGTTCAGGTGGCGGTGGCAGGCGACGTCGCCGAGGCGGAGGAGCTCCAGGAGCTGCTCTCGGCCGCAGGGATCGAGTCGCAGCTCGAGCCGGCCGTCGAGCACGATCCCGAGGCGCTCGACGACCCGCCGCTCAAGGTGCTCGTCGCGGAGTCCGAGGTCGAGGACGCGCGAGACGCCATCGAGGTGCTGACCGAGCTCGAAGAAGAAGACACCGAGTCGTAAGGCACGGCTCGCCTGGCCT
>CAWGEE010000055.1:0-112282 GCA_963821415.1 uncultured Actinomycetes bacterium
TTGCGGGGTATAGGCGTCCGATGAACATGGGGGGCCTTCTCTGAGCCAGGCAATCCTCTTCGATCGCGACCAGGCAGAGGTGCTCGATGACCTCCTTCGCGATCGGCCCCGGCGGCTGGGGCGCTCGAAGCTGCTGTGGGTCGACGTCGACGAGCGGACGGCGAAGCACGCCGCGCGTGTCGCTGAAGCCTTCGGCCTCGACGAGCGAACTCGTGATCATCTGGAGGCGTCCGAAGGGCCCGCGGTGTTCGACGATCATGGCAGCTACATCCACGTGACTACGTACGCGCCGGACGAGGAGAGCTGCGAGTTGATCGCGGTCGAATGCGTCGTCGGCGACCACTGGGTGGTCACAGCGCACGATCAGCAGGTCCCGGTCCTCGAAGAGTTCAAGGAGCGCGTGTCGGGATCAGGCGATACCGGCGTGCCTCGACGGGCCGGCCTTCCTCGCCGCCTTGCTCGAGTGGGTGCTCGGCGCCTATTCGGCCGCCTTCGATCATATGGAGCACCGTCTCGAGGAGTTCGACATCCAGGCGATGCGCGGCGACGGCGGTGAACAGGACATCGAGCAGCTCGTGACCATGCGCAGGCAGGTCGGAGTTCTGCGACGTGCTTTGGCACATCACCGCTCGGCGCTAGTAGCGCTCACGCACCCCGAGCTGAAGGCGCTCGGCGACCACGCCTCCGGCGAACGCTTCCAGTCGCTTCTGCGCCGGTTCGAGTCAACCGTCCAGGAGGCACGAGATGCACGCGAAGCGATCGTCGGCTCCTTCGACGTTCTCATCGCCCGCACCGGCCACCGCACGAACGACATCATGAAAGTGCTCACGCTCACGTCCGTGATCCTCCTCCCTGGCATGGTCATCGCGGGGTTGATGGGGATGAACTTCCGAGTCGGGCTCTTCGACGCGGCCTGGGGCTTCTACGTCGTCGTGGCCGTCACCGTCGCGATCGCCGTTCTCGTGGTCGGCGTAGCGAAGCGGCGAGAGTGGATCTGACTCGTTAGGAGGTCGCCCAGTTGAAGAGCCACCAGCCGCCGTAGATGCCGCCGGCCACGGCGGCCACCTGCACGACGGGCCAGTAGAAGCGAAGTCCCGCGCTCACAGGAGCATCCGTTTCGCCGCCGCGTACTCGTCGTCGGTGAGCGCACCGGGATCTTGACTTCGCAGCCATCACCGTAGTAGCGTCCGTCACGAGGTGGGGAGAGGCTGTTGACGAACCGTATTGCGGTGGCGATTGTCGCGGGAGTCGGCGCGCTGCTCACCGTGACGTCCGCGTCTGCCGTGCCCACCGCTGCGAACGTGCAGGTCAGCATTCTCGTGGGCACCGGCTCGATCGCTACGCGCCCTCCGACGATCCCCAACGGCGGAACCGCGAACGTCCCCGTCCTGGATTTCATCGCAGGCTTCGCGGTCAACAATGCCGGCCCGGATGTCGCCACGGTCAAAGCACAGTTCGAGCTGCCGACAGGTCTGCGCTGGGGCGCTGACGGACCGGACCCGAGCGAGGACTGCACCGAAGCGTTGACGACGGTGTGCCAGGTGGCCCTCGGCAACGCACCGGGGAGCAACCCGCCCCAGGACTCAGCCTGGGGCTGGAATGTCGTCGCCGACGCGCCGGGAAGCTACACGGTCAAGGCGCAGATCGTCGAATCTTCGACGTCCGACCCCAATGCGGCCGACAACTCGACGACCGTCACCGTCGTTGTCACCCAACCACGCCACCGCCACCGCCTCCACCGCCGGCGAAGGCCACCGCAAGCGCGGTCAAGCTGTCACCCGCGAAGCCGAAGGCGGGGTCGCTGGTGTCCGCCACCGTGCGAGTGACCGCCGGGGGTCAACCAATCAAGCCGACCGGACGTTTCGTGCACTGGCGTCGCTTGCAGGAGCCAAGATCAAAGGGACTCCGAAGGCGGCCTCGGGGACTGCGTCCTGTCGCTACCGCACTTCGAAATCCGCGAAGGGAAAGACCCTCCGTGGAAAGATGTCGTTCAGCGCCCGCGGCACGAAGTTCACGAAGTCCTTCGCCGCGAAGCTCGGCTAGAGCTTGGCGCCGGCCGGCTCGGCCGAGCCGGTGATCTCCGAGACGAGCGGGCGAAGGTCGAGCGGGTTGAACCCGAGCCGCGCGGCCACGTCCTCGCTCGACGGCTGCGTGCCCTCCCAGAACAGCTTGCGCAAGAGGTCGCCCGTGGTCTTGTCGCGCCACCAGTCCGCGCCCACTTCGCCGATCAGGTACGAGCGCACCTGGGCGGAGCGGATCCACGCGCGCAGGTAGTCGGCCGAATAGAAGCCGGCATCCATGTCCGCGACGAACCCGTCCGCGCGGTACACGTAGCCGGTCGCCTCGGTCACCCGGTCGGCGTAGCCCTCCGAGGTCCCCCCGTCCTCGCGGAACCGGGACCAGAAGTCGAGCTCGAACTGGAGCTTCGCCGTGTAGCGGCGGAAGAGGTACGCGTGGAGGAAGATCGTCGCCTCGGCGTTCTCGGCCGCCTGCTTCGACGAAAGGTCGAAGTGATGCTCGTGCCAGCCCGGTTCGCGCGAGAGCGACTCGATCAAGAAGGCGTAGATCTCGGTGAGGGCGTTGTCGCGGGCCAGGGCACGGAACGCATACGGAAGGTCGGGATCACAGCCGGCGTAGTGCAGCGCGTGGCCGGCCTCGTGGAGGAAGCTCCGGTAGTCGGGCAGGCCCCCCTGCGCCCTGGTGATCAGGTGGACGACGCTCGGCGGGTCGGAGGCGATGACGCTTGCCCGCGGCGACTTCTGCGGGCGATCCTCGAGGTCGGTGCGAATATTGGAGTCGCCGGCCAGGTCGAAGCCGAGGTCGCTCAGCGTGGCGAGACACACCTCGATCCCGCGTTCCTTCGGGTACGTGTCGGCAAGCGGGGACAGCCGGCGGACATACGCGGCGTGGTAGGACGAAGGCGTCGCCGGCCGGTCCGGCCCCAGGAGACGGTCGAGCCAGCGATCGCGCAGCTCGGAGTAGCAGTCCTCGACGAGCGCACTGCCATCCGCCACTACTTCGGCGAGCTGGCGTAGCGAGATGCCCTTCTCTTCCTCGCTGCGCAGGACGGGATCGTCGATGCCGGTCAGCTCGGCGCGTATGACCTCTGCCGCCCGAGCGACGTCGAGGCGCCGTTCGTTCATCGTCGCCGTCGCGTCGGCGTGGATCTCGCCCAGCTCCTCCCGGTCCCCGTACTCGTCGAGGACCGCGAGCTTCGCCTCGGCGTTGCGAAGCGGCATGTCCTCGCCGCGGAAGTCGATGCGGAGGGCGAGCAGCTCGTTCTGCACCTCGTCCTGCATCTGGACGAGATCGCGCGCGAGCAGACCTCGTTCGCAACTCTTGCGCAAACGGTAGAGGCGCTCGCGCTCGGCGTCGTCCGGCGAGGCATCCTCGGCCGCCCTCAACACGTCGAGCTGGTCGCGCGTGAAGAGATCCGCGTACTTCGCGACGATGGCCGCCGCCTCGGAGCGCTCTTTCTCGCCTACGCGAACGGCGCGGCCTTCTTCGGCGCGCTCGAACGCATATGTACGAAGCGCGGTCTCGTAGTCGGTCGGGGTTCGAACGGTGGCGCTCTCCACGGCGGGGAATCTACACAGAGGAAGGTCTGGATATCATCGGAAGTGGCCGTGACGTACGCCGGGGTCACCCGCGAGCAGTACGCGACCGCGCTCGACGGACTGTGGAGCGACCTGACCGGCGCGCTCACACGCCTCGAGCGGATCGCTGCCGAGCCTGACGAGCTGGACGAGGACACGCTCGACGTCCTGCCCGTCCTCCAGTACTCGCTGCACCGGGCCGGCGAGGCGATCCACGGCCTGCCGCCGCTCCCGGCGACCGCCGAGGCTCACCGCGAGCTCGCCGCGGCGCTCGCGGATGCCCGGGACGTCACCGGCGACGTCGCCGCGCTACTCGAGCTCGACGATACGGAGGGCGCCGCCGAGCTCGTCCACGAGTGGCGGGGAGCGCTGTTCCGCGTGCGGCTCGCTCGGCGTCGCCTGATCCGCGTTCCTCAGCCTGCCCTGCCCTCGGTCGAGGAGCAGCGCACGGGGACCCTCGCGGCCGCGGCACTCGCACTGCTGGCCATCGGCACCGTGGGCTTTCTCGCCGGTGCCGTGCTCGTCATCTGGCCGCTGTGGGCTGCCGGCCTCGGAGCCGTGGCAGGGTCGTTACTCGTTTACCGACCGTAGGCGGTTCACCGTCTCGTCGCGGCCGAGCAGCTCGATGCTCTCGAAGAGCCCGGGTGAGACCTTCGAGCCCGTGACGGCGATGCGGATCGGCTGAAACGCGTCGCGTGGCTTCAAGCCGCGCTCGTCGGCCAGCGCGCGCAGCGCCGCCTCGATTCCCTCCGCGGTGAACGGCTCGACGGCTGCGACGGCGCCGGCGGCCTCCGCGAGCAACTCGCCGCTGCCGTCGAGCTGCGCCGTATCCGGCTCCACGGGGCCGAACAGGAAGCCCGCGTAGCCGGGGTACTCCGAGAGCAGGGCGATCTTCTCCTGGACGAGCGGCACGGTTCGGCGCACGAGCTCCTCGTCCCAGCCGTAGCCCTGGTCTCGTAGCCAGGCGAGCAGCGCGTCGCCGTACTCCTGCGCCGACAGCGCGCGGACGTAGACGCCGTTCATCCACGTGAGCTTCTCGTAGTCGAAGACGGCCGGGCTCTTCGACACGCGCTCGAGGGAGAAGCGCTCGACGAGCTCGTCGCGCGACATGATCGTGGTCTTGTCGTCGTAGCTCCAGCCGAGCAGCGCCAGGTAGTTGACCAGCGCCTCGGGCAGGTAACCCTGAGTGCGGAACTCGTCGGTCGTCACCGACCCATGCCTCTTCGAGAGGCCCGCCCCGTCGGCGCCGTGGACGAACGGGACATGCCCGTAGCGCGGCGGCTCGGCGCCGAGCGCCGTGAGGATCTGGATCTGCTTCGGCGTGTTCGACACGTGGTCCTGGCCGCGGATGACGTGCGTGATGCCGTCGAGCCAGTCCTCGACCGGTGATGCGAAGTTGTACGTCGGACGGCCGTCCGAGCGGAGGATGACGAGGTCCTCGATCGTCTCGTTCTTGACCTCGATGGGCCCGAGCACGAGGTCGTCCCAGGCGGTCACGCCCTCGTCGGGCATGCGGAAGCGAACGGCGCCGTCGTCCACATACGCGCTGCCCTCGTCGACCAGCCGCTGCGCCTCCGCCTGGCAGCGCTCGAGCCGGTCGAGCTGGAACGTCACCTCGCCGTCCCACTCGAGGCCGAGCCAGCGCAGCGAGCTCTGGATCTGCTCGGAGGCCTCGGCCACCTCGCGCCCGGTGTCGGTGTTCTCGATCCTCAGCAGGAACTCGCCGCCCTCGTGGCGCGCGAAGAGCCAGTTGAAGAGGGCGGTTCGGACGTTGCCCACGTGCAGAAAGCCCGTGGGGCTCGGAGCCATGCGGACGCGGACGGCCACGGAAGTAGGTTATGCGGCGGAGTGCTGATCGGCGGGCATTGCGGAGGCGGAATCAAGGGCGCCATCGACCGCGCCGTCGAGATCGGCGCCGACGCCGTCCAGCTCTTCGCGCAGCCCAACCGCGCATGGCGCTTTCCCGACCACGACCCGGCGGTTCTCGAGGCGTTTCGCGAGAGACGCGAGGCGAGCGGGATCGGCGCCGCGTTCATCCACGCCCTCTATCTGCTCAACCTCGCAAGCGAGAACCCGGACTTCTACGAGAAGAGCACGACGGCGCTTCGCAGGACAGCCGAGACGGCGAGCGCGATCGGCGCCGAGGCCTGCTTTCACACCGGCTCTCACCTGGGGGGCGGACTGGAGGGATCGCTCGACCGCATCGCTGCGGCGCTCGAGCCCGCGCTCGACGCATGCTCGGACGAAACGTGGCTGCTGATCGAGAACACCGCCGGCGGCGGCGGCACCATCGGTCGCTCGGTGGACGAGCTGGCGGCGGTCGTCGACCGGCTCGGCAAGCATCCGCGGCTCGGCCTCTGTCTCGACTCGTGCCACCTCTACGCCTCGGGCTACGACATCACCGACCGAGACGAGCTCGACCGGCTGCTGGAGGAAGTCGACTCGAAGATCGGGCTCGATCGGCTGCGCCTCCTGCACATCAACGACTCGAAGGCGCCGCTCGGATCGAACCGCGACCGGCACGATGGCGTGCTCGCCGGGCTGATGGGCGAGCGCCTCGGCGTCTTCGTCGGCCACCCGCAGCTTCAGGAGCTGCCGGCGGTGATCGAGACGGGCGCCGTCAACCGAGGCCCCGAGGCCTCCGACATCACAGCTCTGAGAGAGCTACACGCGCGCTGGGTGTGAGGGTCTACGAGCTGACTTGCGCGAGAACGCGGAAGGCCGGCTCCCCCACCGGCAGCTCCGAGAACTCGGGATTGATGCAGCCGAGCTCGCCCTGCCGGCGCTCGTAGCACGACACGACCTCCGCCTTGCACATCGGCAGCGGCCGCCGCGTCGCCCGCACGGCACCGAAGCCTGCGCGGGTCTGCTCGGCCTCCAGCAGGAGTAGCAAGTCGATCTCGCACTCGTAGACCTTCTGCATGCAGCCGAGGTACGTGTGGCCGAACTCCTCGTACGCGTAGAGGAACGAGCAGCCCCGCTCGACACACGCCGCGGGGTAGACGACCTTCTCGCAGTGGACGTCGCAGCGGTTGCACTGGGTCTCGTCCTGCGGCCGAAGCGGAAGCGTGTCGGACGCGCCGGTGAGCTGCCTCATGACCCTGATTGTGGCCATACGGAGACGCCCGCCGCAAGACTTGACTTCGGCGCGCGGTTCAGGCATAGAGGTGGGTTCCTTACGGAGATGGTCTCCCGCCGAGGCCGGATAGGGTTGCCCGCGTGGTGCGCAAGATCCTCACGGCCTCGCTCGCGCTCGGCCCGCTCGTCATCCTCCTCCACTACGTCGCAGACCTCGATGAGGTGGCCGAGTTCGTGCTCGCGGCGATCGCGCTCATCCCGCTCGCATGGCTGATCGGAGAGGCGACCGAGCACGCGGCGCACCACACAGGCCCTGGGATCGGCGGCTTCCTCAACGCCACGTTCGGCAACGCGCCGGAGCTGATCATCGCGCTCATCGCCGTCGAGGAGGGTCTCACTGAGGTCGTCCGCGGGTCACTGACGGGTAGCGTCGTCGGCAACCTCCTGCTCGTGCTCGGCTTCTCGCTGTGGTTGGGCGGCACCGGCGACGTCGACCGTCAATCGAGCTTCACGTCGCTTGCGCTCGTGGGGCTCGCCGTCGTCGTGTTCCTCGTGCCGTCGATTCCCGGGTGGGAAGGCGATCCCGACCGCCACTCGCTCACGGTCATCTCGCTCGTCATCTCGTTCGTGCTGCTCGCGGTCTACGTGGCAGTCACGTGGCGCTCATTGCGTCGGCACCACGAGCTCCACACGTCGGACGAGGCCGCGTTGGCGGGCTGGTCGCTTCGTGCCTCACTGCTCGTGCTCGGCGTCGCGACGCTCGTCACGGCGCTCGTGGCCGAGATCCTCGTCGGGTCGCTGGAGGTGTTCGCCGATGCGGCTGGGTTGAGTGAATTCTTCGTGGCCGCCGTCATCGTGGCGATCGTCGGCAACGCTGCCGAGCACGGAGGCGCGGTCGTGATCGCGCGTCGCGGGAACATCAAGCTGGCGGCCGAGATCGCCCTCGCGTCTGGTGCCCAGGTCGCGGTGTTCCTCATCCCCGCGGTCGCGATCATCTCGTGGGCGATCGACCCGCTGTCGCTGGCCTTCCGTCCCGTCGAGATCGCCGCAGTCGCGGGAGCCGCGGCGCTGACCGCGGTCCTGCTGCGCGACGGCCGCTCGACGAGCAGGAAGGGCATCGTTCTCATCGTCGCCTACGGGCTGGTGGCGCTCGCGTTCCTGCTCGTCGGCGACCGCAACGTCTAGCCGACGCGGACGGCGAGCGCACGAGGAATCGCCTCGAGCGCGGCGGCAGTCTTTAGACGCGGACTAGAAGGGCGCGGGAATCGAGGCTAGCGCTGCGTCGATGTCGGCGTCTTCGACGCCGAGGTACGTGGCAAGGCGCAGCACGCCGGGCCGCAGCCAGCCGACCAGCACGCCCTCGGCCCCGATGCGCTCCGTCGCCTCCTCGGTCGTCAGGCCGAGCGGATCGACCTCGAGCCCGACGAAGTTCGTCTCCACCGTCGTGGGATCGACAGGCAGGCCGGATTCGGCCAGCCCTTCGGCCAGCCGCCGCGCGCGGGCGTGATCCTCGGCCAGGCGGTCGACGTGATGGTCGAGCGCGTACAGCGCGGCCGCCGCCACCATGCCGGCCTGGCGCATCGCTCCGCCGAAGAGGAACTTCGCGCGCCACGCCTTACCCATCGTCTCGCGCGGCCCGGCGAGAATCGCGCCGAGCGGGCAGCCGAGACCCTTCGAGAAGCAGAGCGTGACGGAGTCGGCGACGCTGCCGTACTCGGCGGCCTGCACGCCGCTCGCGACCGAGGCGTTGAGCAAGCGCGCGCCGTCCAGGTGGAGCGACGAGGCCCAGCTCGCGCGCGGTCTCGGCAACGCCGGCGAGCTCCTCCAGAGGCCAGACGCGGCCGCCCGCGCTGCGGTGTGTCTGCTCGAGCACGACGACGCTCGGCGGCTGCAGATCGTCGGAGATCCGCACCACGTCGCGCAGCTGGTCGGGCGTGATCCGGCCACGGTCGCCGGGAAGCGGATGGGTTATCAGCCCCGAGTGCACGGCGGGGCCGCCGGCCTCGAAGACGAGCACGTGCGTCCGCTCCTCGGCAATCAGCTCCCCGCCGCGCTCGCTCTGGCAGAAGAGCGCGATCTGGTTCGCCATCGTCGCCGTCGGCAGGAACAGCGCCTCCTCCTGGCCGAGCAGGTCAGCCGCACGGCGCTGGAGCTCGTTGACCGTCGGGTCCTCGCGCAGCTGCTCGTCGCCCACGTCCGCGGCAGCCATCGTCGCGCGCATCTCGGCGGTCGGGTTCGTGGCCGTGTCGGAGCGGAGGTCGATCACGGGGCTATTCTCGCAGCGCGATGGATCTCGTCCTGCTGAAAGAGACACTCGCCGCCCGCGGCGAGCCGCGGTACCGCGCCGCACAGGTGTGGCAGTGGGCCGCGCGCGGAGCTCCCGGGTACGACGCGATGACGAACGTGCCCGCCGAGCTACGGCAGGCGCTCGCGGATGACGTGCGCTTCTCCACGCTCGAGGTCGAGACCGAGGCTCGCTCGAAGGACGGCACGGTGAAGGCGCTCTTCTCCACCCACGACGGGCATCCCGTCGAGGCAGTCCTCATGACCTATCGCGACGGCCGGCGCTCGCTCTGCCTCTCCTCGCAGTCCGGTTGCCCGCTCACGTGCACGTTCTGCGCGACCGGCCAGATGCGCTTCCGCCGCAACCTCACCGCGTCCGAGATCGTCGACCAGGCGCTCCACTTCCGCCGGCAAGGGCCGCTCACGCACGCCGTCTTCATGGGCATGGGCGAGCCGATGCTCAACCTCGACCACGTGCTCGGTGCCGGCGCGCGGCTGCCCGATCTCGGCATCACGCACCGGCGAACGACCGTATCCACCGTCGGCTGGTTGCCCGGTCTGACGCGCTTCGTGGACGAGGTGGCGGAGCCGATCCGCCTCGCCCTGTCGCTGCACGCTCCCGACGACGCGCTGCGCTCACAGCTGATGCCCGTCAACGAGCGCTATCCGCTCGCCGACGTCGTGGCCGAGTGCGAGCGCTACGTGTCGTTGCGGCGCCGGAAGGTCTTCGTGGAGTACGTCATGCTCGCCGGCGTCAACGATCGCGTCGAGCAGGCGCGGCAGCTGGCGGCGCTGCTCGAGCCTCGCCTGTTCAAGGTCAACCTCATCCCGTACAACCCGACCGGCGCGTTCGACGGCTCGTCACGGAAGGCGATCGAAGCGTTCAAGCACGTCCTCGACCGCGCCGGGCTGCCCGCGACCGTCCGGCTGACGCGCGGACGCGACATCGACGCCGCCTGCGGCCAGCTGGCGGCGAAGCGCCTGGCCGCATGAGCCAGGCCGTCGACTTCCTCCGGCGCGTGCCGCCGGCCGTGGCCTGGCGGGTGGAGGCGAGAACGCGAGGCGCCCGGCAGCGCGCGCGTGAGCTGAGCGCGCCCGCACGCGTCCGCCCCAACTTCCTCATCATCGGCGCCCTCAAGGGCGGCACGACGTCCCTGCACCGCTACCTGACTGAGCCACCCGGCCGTGTACTGCTCGAGCAGGAAGGAGGTGCACTACTTCAGCCTCACGTACCCCCTCGGAGAGCGCTGGTACCTCTCGCACTTCCCGCTCAAGACGCGAGCGGCGGCGACCCGCCTCAGGCACGGCGCGCGCCTGGCTGTCGGAGAGGCGACGCCGGCCTACTTGTTCGACCCCCGTTCCCCGGGACGCGTGCACGCCTTCGATCCGCACATGAAGCTGATCGTCGTGCTGCGCGATCCCGTCGAGCGCGCCTACTCGCACTTCCAGATGGAACGGGAGACGCGTGACGAGGCGCGCTCGTTCGAGGACGCGCTCGACTGGGAGCAGGCGGAGCTCGAGCCGGAGCTAGAACGCTGGGTCGCCGACCACACGTACGAGTCGCCCCTGCCGCTCTTCGGCCGCAGCTACGTCGCCCGCGGCTGCTACGCGGAGCACCTCGAGCGGTGGCTGGAGCTCTTTCCGCGCGAGCAGCTGCTCGTCCTGACGAGCGACGAGCTGCTCGACGAGCCCGCCGGCGCGCTGTCCAAGGTGGAGCGGTTCCTGGGAGTGCCCGAGTGGCAGCCCGCGAGCTACCCGCAGGAGAACGTCCGCGCGTACCCGCCGATGTCGCCGGCCACGCGCGACCGCCTGCGTGCCGTGTTCGAGCCTCACGACCGGCGGCTCGAGCAGCTACTCGATCTCGAGCTCCCCTGGGCTCAGTCCTAGTCGCACGCTCTCGATGCGCGCGCGGCGCTTCTGGAGCTGCTGCGCCGCGTACGGCACGAGGATCGGCAGGTCGAACGGGATCGGCCGGTAGCCCGCGAACGTCTCGTTGGCCACCTCCAGCGCCAGCGGCTCGAGCTCGTCGAGCCGCGCCTCGACGACGTCCCAGATCGCAGGGTCCTCTCTGATCAGCCGCGACAGCACGTAGATCCCGTACGCGATATGTCGCGACTCGTCGCGCTTGACGAGACCGAGGCCTTTCCGGAGGCCGGGCAGCAGATCGCGGGCCTCCAGCGCGGTGAAGAACGCGTGATAGCCCGTCTCGGCGAGCACGCCCTCGACGATGAGCGTGTAGGTGACGATGGCCTTCGCCTGCGCGACCGGGCTCGGATCGGTGTTCAGTGCGGACATTGCCTGCGGAAGCTCTTCGGCGAACAGCTGCATGTAGCCCTCGCGATAGAAGCGCGTGAGGTCGCCGTGCTCGCCCGCCACGTCGTCGAGAAAGCGGCGGAAGAACTCCGTGTGCTTGCCTTCCTCCCAGAGAAACGACGTGAGATAGAGCTCCTCCTCGAGGCGACCCTCCTGCGCGATCACGCCCATCAGCGGCAGCAGGTCGAGCACCACCGACTCCTCTCCGGCGAGGAACAGCGTGCACGAGCGCAGGAGCAGATCCTGCTCCGCCTCCGTGAGCGCCGGCCACTGCTCGCGGTCGGTCGAGAAGTCGATCGCCGCCGGATCCCACGTGCCGAGTCGCTTCGCCTTCTGGTACAGGCGGAACGCCGGCGAGTCGCGGTCGAGCCCGGTGAGGCTCACGAGCTCTCTCGCCATGCCGCCTATCCTCGCACGAGGTTCCGCAGCAGGAAGCCGATGTTGGCGGGCCGCTCGGCCAGTCGGCGCATGAGGTAGCGGTACCAGTCCGGCCCGTAGGGCGTGGCGACCAGCACCTCGTAGCCGCGGCGGACGAGCGAGAGCTGGAGCTGCGACCGCACGCCGTAGAGCATCTGGAACTGGAACCTCTCGGCGGGGATCTGCTCGACGCCGGATGAACGCGATCGCGTGCTCGATCATCCGCTCGTCGTGCGTCGCGATGCCGACGAAGCCCGCGCTCGTCAAGGCCCGCTCGAGCAACCTGACGTACGCGGCGTCGACGTCACGCTTCTCCGCGTACGCGACTTCCGGGCGCTCCAGGTACGCGCCTTTGCACAGGCGGATGTTCGGACGGAGGGGCAGGAGCTCCTCGAGGTCGCGCTCGGTGCGGTAGAGGTACGCCTGCAGGACGATGCCGACGTTGTCTGCTCCCGACTCGCGCAGCCGGCGATAGACGGCCAGCGTCGGATCGACGTAGCGCGACTCCTCCATGTCCATGCGCACGAAGTTGTCGAGCTCCGCGGCATGCGCCGCAAGTGCGTGGACGTTCTCGTAGGCGAGCTCGCGGTCGAGCGCGAGGCCGAGATGAGTCGGCTTGATCGCGATGTTCGTCCGCAAGCCCTCGCGGCGGATGCCGTCGAGGACGCGCTTGTAATCCTCCACCACCGCCCGCGTCTCCGCAGGCTCGCGGACTCCCTCGCCGAGCAGCGTCGTGTTCGTGAGCAGGCCCTTCTCGTTGAGCCCTCGCAGGACCGGCACCGCCTCCTCGAACGTCTCACCGGCGACGAAGCGACGCGCTCCGAAGCGCATCCCGTGCCTGCGAACGAAGCCGCGGATCGCCTCGCTCTCAGAGGCGGCGAGGATCAGCCGCCGCGAGAGCGCGTGGACGACGTCCGCGATCAACGCTTCTGGCTTGCGTGCGCCTCTGCCGAGTGTTTCTCGAAGCCGTACTTCACGACGAGCTGCTTCACCGCCTTCACCTCGTCGAGCCGGCCGACAGGCTGGGAATGAGGCGCCTCGCGGAGCAGCTCGGGCTCGTCCGCCGCCTCGCGCGCGATCGCCTTCATCGCGTCGGCGAAGTCGTCCAGCGTCTCCTTCGCCTCGGTCTCCGTCGGCTCGATCATCAGCGCCTCGGGCACGACGAGCGGGAAGTAGATGGTCGGCGGATGGAACCCGTAGTCCATCAGCCGCTTGGCGACGTCGAGCGCGGTCACGCCGTGCTCGCGCTTCAGCGTGCGCGCCGAGAGGACGAACTCGTGCATGCACAGCCGGTCGTACGAAAGGTCGTACGAGTCGCGAAGCAGCGCCAGCAGGTAGTTGGCGTTGATGACGGCCACCTCGGACATCTCGCGCAACGCCGGGCCGTACATCCTGATGTACGCGTACGAGCGGACGAAGACGCCGAAGGGGCCCGTGAAGCCGCGCACCTTGCCGATCGACTTCGGCCGCTCCGAGTCGAGCGTGAAGCGGTCGCCTTCGCTGACGACCTGCGGCACCGGTAGGTACGGCTCGAGCATGTCGCGAACGGCGATCGGCCCACCGCCCGGGCCGCCGCCGCCGTGCGGCTGCGAGAACGTCTTGTGGAGGTTGATGTGGACGATGTCGAAGCCCATGTCGCCGGGCCGGGCGATGCCGCAGACGGCGTTGAGGTTCGCGCCGTCGTAGTACATGAGCGCGCCGGCGCCGTGGAAGATGCCCGCCACCTCCTCGATGCCCTCGTCGAACAGCCCGAGCGTCGAGGGGTTCGTGAGCATCAGCCCGGCGGTCGTCTCGTCGACCTTGCCGCGCAGATCGTCGAGGTCGATGTTGCCGCGGGGATCGGTGGCCACCTGCACCAGTTCGTAGCCGGCCATCGTCACGCTGGCGGGATTCGTGCCGTGGGCCGTGTCGGGGACGACGATCCGCCGGCGTTGCTCGTCCTCGCCGCGGTCGGCGAAGTACGCGTGCATGAGCATGAGGCCCGTCAGCTCCCCCTGGGAGCCGGCGGCAGGTTGGAGCGACACGGCGTCGAGGCCGCAGACCTCGGCCAGGATCTCCTGCAGACGCCACATGAGCTCGAGCGCGCCCTGTGCCCCGTCCTCGTCCTGCAGCGGATGGAGGTCGACGAACCCGGGGAGCCGCGCCGCGACCTCGTTCACGCGCGGGTTGTGCTTCATCGTGCAGGAGCCGAGCGGATAGAAGCCGGTGTCCACTCCGAAGTTCCTCGTCGTCAGGGCCGTGAAGTGGCGAACGAGCTCGGGCTCCGAGATCTCCGGCAGGCGCGGTGGTTGCTCGCGGCGCAGTGACGGCGGGATCTCGGGCGACGGCAGGTCATGGCGCGGCAGGGTGTACGCAGTGCGACCGGCGACCGACCGCTCGTAGACGAGCTTCACGCCGCCACCTCGGCCAGCACCTCGGCGAGGCGGTCGATGTCGGCGGGCGTGCGCTTCTCGGTGACGGCGACGAGCAGGCAGTCGTCGAGGCCTGGGTAGTCGCGTCCCAGCGCGTAGCCCGGATGCACGCCCTGCTCGCGCGCCGCCGCTACGACGTCACGAGCATTCCGTCCGACGCGAACGGCAAACTCCTTGAACGTTGTCTCTTCAGGAAACAGCAGCTCGAGCCCGGCCTCCTCCAGCCGCTGACGTGCATAGCCGGCGAGCGCCATGCAGGTCTCGCCGATCTCGCGGAGCCCCGCCGGGCCGAGCCACGTCAGGTAGACGAGCCCGCCGAGTGCGAGCAGCGTCTGGTTCGTCGTGATGTTCGACGTCGCCTTCTCGCGGCGGATGTGCTGCTCCCGTGTCGAGAGCGTGAGCACGTAGCCGCGCCGTCCCTCGACGTCGGTGGTCTCGCCGACGATGCGGCCGGGCATGCGGCGAACATGTTCCGCTCGGCAGGCGAGGAAGCCGTAGTGAGGACCGCCGTAGGAAATGGCGTTCCCGGCGCCCTGCCCTTCGCCCGCCACGATCGCGCAGCCATACCGTCCCGGCGCCTCTAGCACGCCGAGCGAGATGGGATCCACGTGGGCGACGGCCAGAGCGCCCGCGTCGACGGCCGCGGCGGCGAGATCCGGAGCCGGCTCGAGACAACCGAAGAAGTTCGGCTGCTGGAAGAGCACGGCCGCGGCATCCTCCGCAGCCGCGGCGACGGCTGCCGGATCGGTGACGCCGCCCGAGTGGGGAACCTCGACGATCTCGAGGCCAAAGCCCGGCGCATACGTCTTCATCACCTGGCGCACCTGCGGGCTGGTCGCCTCCGTGACGACGATCCGCGTGCGGCCGGTGATGTGCTTCGCCATGTAGCACGCGTCGGCGGCCACCGTCGTGCCGTCGTACCCGGACGCATTGGCGACGTCCACGCCGGTCAGCTCGCAGATGGCCGTCTGGTATTCGAAGATCGCCTGCAGGACGCCCTGGCTCAACTCGGGCTGGTACGGCGTGTAAGCCGTCAGAAACTCGCCGCGCTGCAGGATCGTGTCGACCACGGCGGGCACGTAGTGGTCGTAGATGCCCGCGCCGAGGAACGAGAGCTCGCGGCCGGTGCCGACGTTCCGGGAGGCAAGCTGCTCGAGATGCGCGACGAGCTCGGGCTCGGAGAGCGCCGGCTCGAGGTCGAGCTCGCGATCGAACCGCACGCCCTGCGGGATGTCCCGGAACAGCTCGTCGACGCTGGAGACGCCGATCGCCGCGAGCATCTGCTCGCGGTCCGCATCCGTCAGCGACAGAAAGCTCACTGGTCTGCGAGCCGCATCAAGCCTCCAACAGCTGCTGGTACGCATTCGCGTCGAGCAGCCCATCGAGCTCGGTGGGATCGGACATGCGGATCCGCACGAGCCAGCCCTGGCCGTAGGGGTCCTCGTTTACGACGTCGGGCTCATCGACAGCCTTCTGGTTGACCTCCACGACCTCACCGGACAGTGGCGAGATGAGATCCGACACTGCCTTGACCGACTCGACCTCTCCGTACACGGACTCCTTGGCCAGCGTCGCACCGACGTCCGGCGGCTCGTAGTGAACGAGCTCGCCGAGAGAGTCCTGCGCGTACCACGTGATGCCCAGAGTTGCCTCGTCGTCTTCGACCCGTGCCCAATCGTGCGCGGGGTGGTAGCGGATATCGTCGGGATAGCTCTCAGCAGCCGCCACGTTCAGTGCTCCTCTCGCTGGTAGATGGGCTTCTGGACGATGTGCGCGTGGCGCTCGTTGCCACGCACGTCGATCGTGATCTTCTCACCGGGGCTGGCCACGGCGGACGGGACGTAGCCCATGCCGATGCCCTGGTCGAGCATCGGCGAGTGAGTGCCGGAAGTGACCTGTCCGCCTTCTGCGATGGTCATGCCTGCACGCGGCACGGCGCGGTCGTCCATGACGAAGGCCGCCAGCCGCTGCGCCGGGCCCTCCGCTTTGATCTTCCGCAGCGACTCGGCCCCGGTGAAGTCCTTGTCGAGCGCGCACGTCCAGCCGAGGCCGGCGGAGATCGCATCGGTGTCCTGGCCGATGTCCGAGCCGTGCAGCGGGTAGCACACCTCGAGCCGCAGCGTGTCTCGCGCACCGAGGCCGCAGGGCTGCGCGCCGCGCTCGAGCACCCACTGCCAGAGCGCCTCGGTCTCGTCCGCCATCACGAGCAGCTCCACGCCTAGCTCGCCCGTGTAGCCCGTACGGTTGACCATGCACGGGATGCCGTTCAGCTCGGCCTCGGCAAACGTGAAAGCGGGCGCGTCGGGCAGGCCCAGCCGCTCGATCGAGTGAGGTCCCTGAACGGCGATCAACCCGTACTCGTCGGATACGTCGCGAATGTCGGTGCCGGCAATCGCCCGGTCCTTGATCCAGGCGAAGTCGGCCTCCGCGTTCGCAGCGTTGACGACGAGGAAGAAGCGGTAGTCGTCGAGCCGGTAGACGATGAGGTCGTCGACGATCCCGCCGTTCTCGTTCGTGAGGAGCGTGTATTGCGCCTGGCCGGCGCCGATCCGGTCGAGGTCGTTGGAGAGCAGCGACTGCAGGAGCTCGCGGGCACGCGGCCCCTCCACCTCGAGC
Source organism: uncultured Actinomycetes bacterium (assembly GCA_963821415.1). Lineage (GTDB taxonomy): Bacteria > Actinomycetota > Thermoleophilia > Gaiellales > Gaiellaceae > PALSA-612. The sequence continues at coordinate 16,715 of CAWGEE010000055.1, forward strand.
TCGCCCATGTGCGACACGTCGAACGCACCGCAGTCATCGCGCACGGCCCGATGCTCGGGGATCACGCCTTCGTATTGCACGGGCATGTCCCAACCGGCGAACGGAACCATCCGCGCGCCGAGCGAGACATGTGCGGCGTGGAGGGGCGTGCGCCGAAGTGTCTGCACGCGCCGGATGCTAACCGGCTGTCCCTCCACGCCGGAGGGTCTTGCGAAGTGCTACGAGTCGCGAAGGAAGGAAGGCACGTCGAGCACTTCCTTCGGGATGTCGAAGCCGCTCTCCTCGGTCACCGGCGCAGATGCCAGTGCGGGTTCGCGTTCACGCTCACGCGTCCGCTCGGGCGCCGCCTTCTTCTTGCGGCGGCGCTGCTGCCCGAACCCAGTCGCGATCACGGTCACGCGCAACTCGTCGTCCATGCTCTTGTCGATGACCGCGCCGAAGATGATGTTGGCGTCGGCCGATGCCGCCGACGTCACCACCTCGGCCGCCTCGTTGACCTCGAACAGGCCGATGCTCTTGCCGCCGGTGATGTTGAGGAGGATGCCCGTCGCCCCTTCGATCGAGGCCTCGAGCAGCGGCGACGACACGGCCTCCCTGGCCGCCTCGGCCGCCCGGTTCTCTCCGCTGGCGCTGCCGATGCCCATCATCGCCGTCCCGGCGTCGCGCATGATCGTGCGCACGTCGGCGAAGTCGAGGTTCACGAGCCCGGGCACGGTGATGAGATCCGTGATGCCCTGGACGCCCTGACGGAGGACGTCGTCGGCGAGCCGGAAGGCATCGACGACGGACGTCTGCCGCTCGACAACCTGGAGCAGCCGGTCGTTCTCGATGACGATGATCGTGTCCACGCGTTCGGAGAGATCGCCGATCCCCTGCTCCGCCACGTCGAAGCGGCGGCGACCCTCGAACGAGAACGGACGCGTGACGACACCGACGGTGAGCGCACCGACCTCGTTCGCCAGATCCGCGACGATCGGAGCGGCACCCGTGCCCGTTCCACCACCTTCACCCGCCGTGACGAACACCATGTCCGCGCCCTTCAGCACTTCCTTGAGCTCGTCCCGCGACTCGTACGCGGCGGCGTGCCCGACCTGCGGATCCGCGCCGGCGCCAAGCCCGCGCGTCACCTGGTCGCCGATGTGGATCTTCACGTCGGCGTCGCTCATGAGCAACGCCTGGGCGTCGGTGTTGACGCCGATGAACTCGACGCCCGCCAGCCCGGCGTCGACCATGCGGTTGACGGCGTTCGTCCCACCTCCGCCGACGCCGACCACCTTGATCACCGCTACGTAATTACCTGCTTGTCCTCTCACTCTCCACCAACCTCGATCTCGACCTTCACTCGAACGTGATGGCTCACGCTCGCCTGCGAGGACCCAGGGTAGGGGCCTTCGGTCCGCCTGTCAATCGGATCTAGGCGAACGAAAAGGCGAACAACCCTAAAGCTCAACCATCGACTTGAGAGTCGACGGGAATCGAGTCGGTCGCAACGGCGCGCTCGGGCACACTCACGTCGAGATACGGCGCATCGGGCGCCAGGGGGAGGATGCGCGCTGCGACCGCGAGTTTGAGGGCGAGCTCCGACGGTGCGCCGAGGATGACCTCGACGCCCGACGCCAGCGTTATCGAGGCCTCCCGATCGACGAGCCGGACCGATCGGATCGGGACGGGCAGTCGAACATCTCGCATCGCGGAGAGAGCACGCACGGTCGCCGCCGACTCATCGGCCAACACCGCCCCGACCAGCGGGTCGGCGTTCGCCGGTAGCCAGATGCGCGGCAGGCTGGGCAGTGGCCGCTCGGTGACCTTGCGGAGCACGCGAGCGCTATCGGACACAACCCACGCGTCACGGCCTCGACGTAGCAGTGCGATCGGCACCTCCGCTACGATCGTCACCTTCAACGTGTGGGGGAAATCGCGGTCGTAGCTTGCCGCCGCGACCGTCGGCACCGATGCGAGGCGCTTGTCCCCGTCAGTCGCGTCGAAGGCGATGAGGCTGGAGCCGGCGAGCGGCTCGAGCGCCGCTCGAACCCGTGCCGCGACGCCCGGCGAAACGCCCTGTACCTGGATCCGATCGATGGCGAACACCGAAGTCTCTCGGGCGCCGACGTAGAGCGCGGCGCCCGCCAGCATCGTCACTAGCGTGGCGAGCGTGGCGCGCCGGGACGGTAGCCATGTCGCCCTGACGACCGGACGGCGCGGTGCGGCAACGGTACCCGACGGCCCCGCAGCCGCAGGTGAAGGTCGCGCCCCAGCCACGCCTCCAACTTCGCCGGTGGCTGCTCCCTTCCTACCGTGGCGAAGCGTCGATCCAGAAGGCGCGCCGAACGAGCTCGGGCGTGTCCGGATGGGCGCGCTCCGTACGGCCCGCGATGGTGAATCCCCACGCGCTCGCCGCCGTCTCCCGCGGATTGTCCCCGGCGAGGTACACAGGCACGATCAAGTCGGCCATGGCGTGGTGCCAGCCGTCTTCGCCGATCTCGCCGCGCTCGAGGGCGGCGTCGATCGCCGCGATCTGGCGCCAGCCTCGCTCCTTGAGGCCTTCGAGCTCCTCGGGCGGGAGCTCCCTCGTCATGGCAGCTCACCGGCCGGCGGCAGGCTGAGGTCGCCCAGCAGCTCCACCTCTCGCTCCAGCTCGGTCCCGTATTGCTCGATGGCGCGCCGCCGCGCCTCTGCCATGAGCGCGATCGCGTCCGCGGCGGTCGCGCCGTCCGCGTTCTCGATGAAGTTGGCGTGCCGTGGCGAGATGCGCGCGCCGCCGACCGTGTACCCCTTCAGCCCGCATGCATCGAGCATCGGCCCCGCGCCGAGCGCGTGGTCGGGATTCTTGAAGACGCTGCCGAACGTGCGCCGGTTGATCGGCTGCGTCGCCTTGCGGCGCGCGTTCAGCTCGGCGACGTGGCGTCTGATCTCTGTTGGATCGCGGCGTTGGAGCCGAAACTCCACCTTCGCGACGACCTGGCCGGGCACGAGCGCCGAGTGGCGGTACTCGAGGTCCAGCTCCTCGCGCGAGAGCCACCCCGCTCTGTCCGCCGTTACGACGAATGCCCGCTCGAGGATGTCCGACCAGTCTCGTTCATAGGCACCGGCGTTCATGCGGACGCCCCCGCCGGCCGTCCCAGGAATGGCGCAGGCGAACTCCATCCCTCCCAGTCCGGCAGCTCGTGCCCGGTGCAGGGCGACGGCGTTCGGCGCACCGCCGCCGGCGACCAGCCGCGTGTCGTCGATCTCCACCGTTGCCAGCTCTCCCGCGAGTCGGACAACCAGCGCCTCGACGCCGGAGTCGGAGGCCAGCACGTTCGACCCAAGGCCGACAACGACGAGCGGCAGGGCCGTTTCCTTCGCCCAGGCGAGGAGCTGCTGGAGATCGTCGACGGTCTCGGGCCGCGCGAAGACGCGGGCGGGGCCGCCGATGCCGACGGTCGTCAGCCGCGCAAGGGGAACGTCACTCTCGACCCGGGCGGCGACGTCGCCCTGGGGATGAGTTGTCACGCTCTCGGCGCTCTCCCGTCACCCACGCGTGACAGTTTCGCCGCTACGCTCAATGCGGGGGTCAGGGCGCGATAGCGCCCCCGGGGGAGAGAAAGAGTCGAGTGCTCGGGCGAGGCGCTCATCCATCCAGCGCCGAGAGGATGATGGGCGCGGCTCGGTCGACATCGCCGGCGCCGATCGTGACGACGACGTCTCCCGCGCGGGCGGCACGCGACACCATCCGGCCCGCGTCGTCGACGCCGGGCGCCCACCCGATCCACATCCCCGGACGCCGCTGTGCGAGCGCGTCGACGACGAGCTTGCCCGTCACGCCCTCGACCGGCTGCTCTCTCGCCGCATAGATGTCGGTCAGGCAGACGGCGTCCGCGGCGCTCAACGCGTCCGCCAGCTCGACTGCCAGGTGCCGCGTCCTCGAGTAGAGGTGCGGCTGGAACAGGGCGAGCACACGCGCATCCGGATGCAGCTCTCTTGTGGCAGAGAGCGTCGCCTCGATCTCCGCCGGGTGGTGCGCGTAGTCGTCATAGACCGTCACGCCGCCCGCCGACCCGCGGAGCTCGAGCCTCCTCGCGACGCCGCGGAAGGCGGCCAGAGCGCCGGCGGCCAGTTCCCGGTCGACGCCGGCCAACTCGAGCGCCGCCAGCGCCGCCGCAGCGTTTCTCCGATTGTGATCGCCCGGCACCGCAAGCTCGAAACCCACCGGCTCCAGGTCGTCGCCACGCACTGCAAATTCGCAACCCGCCACCCAACGGTCGAAGAGCTCCGCCACCTCTGAACGGGAAGCAAACGTCGAATGGTGGTCGAGATCGACGTTCGTGAGCACGCCGACTTCCGGATGCAGCAGCTCCAGTGACCGGTCCGACTCGTCGCCTTCCGCCACCAGCCATCCGCTTCCGGCAGCCGCATTGCCACCGAGCTGGGGAACCGACCCACCGACGAGGTACGTCGGGTCGAGGCCGAGCTCGCTCATGCAGAAGGCGATCATCGCTGCCGTCGTCGTCTTTCCGTGTGCACCAGCGACCACGATCGACCGCTCTGACGCCACCAGCTCCGCCAGCAGCTCGCCCCGTGTCCGGCCGTCGACGAGGCCGGCGAACGCCGTCGAGACCACCGGCTCCCAGCCCTCCGGCGGCGGCGGGGGAACGGGCGAGATCTCGACGTCCACTTCCGCCAGCGGCTCGAGATAGGGCGTCTCCGTGCGGTCCCAGCCGGCGACCTCGGCACCCCAGGCTCGTGCAACGACGGCCAGCGCGCTCATCCCCGCGCCGCCGATGCCGACGAACCAGAGCCTTCGCCCGCTAAGCACGGGCAAGCGCGAGCACCTCGTCCGCGATCTCCTCGCCGGCGTGCGGCCGCGCCACCCTGCGCATGGCCGCTGCCATTTGTTCCAGCCGGGCCGAGTCGGCGAGCAGAGAGCTCACGAGAGCCGGTGCGCGCCGCGCCTCCCGCTCGGGCACGACGACGGCTGCGCCGGCCCTCTCGAAGTGCTCCGCGTTCTTCGCCTGATGGTCGCCCGTCGCATTCGGGTACGGGACGAGCACGGCGGGCGTGCCGGCAGCAGCCAGCTCGTACACGGACCCGCCCGCACGCGCGAGCGCAAGATCCGAGGCTGCGAGCGCCGCACCGAACTCATGCGTGTATGGCAATAGCCGGTAGCCCTCGCGGTGCACGCGGTCCCGCAGCAACCCATAGTCGCGCTCGCCGGCGAGATGGAGGACGTGCGGGCCGTCGTCGGCGAACGCCTCCACGACGAGCTCGTTCAGCGTCCGTGCCCCCTGACTGCCGCCGTACACGAGCAGGAGCGGGCCGTCGGACGGCAAGTCGAAGCGCCGCCGACCCTCGTCACGCGGCGTTGCCCTCGAGCCCACCGGCACGGGACGGCCCGTGACGCGGTACTTCGAGCCTGTCCGGCCGGGAATCGGGAAGGCGAGGAAGACGCGGCGGGCGAACGGCAAGGAGAGGCGGTTGGCCAGGCCGAGGTGCGCGTCGGCTTCCATGATCGCCGCCGGAATGCGCCGCGTGGCCGCGGCGAACACCATCGGGCCGGCGACGTAGCCCCCAGCGCCGAGCACCACATCGGGCCGGCGGCGTTCCAGGATCCGGCGGCAGGCGACCGGAGCCTTGCCCGCGAGCGCAACCGCCCGCAGCAGCTCCAGGCTCGGAGAGCGCGGCAGCCCCGAGATCTCGAACGTATCGAGCTCGTAGCCGGCGTCAGGAACGAGCTGCGCTTCGGCGCGACCCGGCGACCCGGCGAACGTCACGAGCGCGCCGCGCGCTTTCAGCGCTTCCGCCACCGCGAGCGCCGGCAGCACGTGGCCGCCGGTTCCCCCGGCTGCGATCAGGCACCTCGGCGCGTTTCGCTCGGGCATCGCCACCTGCGATGTTAAGGAGAATGCCTGAAGCGGCGAGGGCGACGATGAGGCTCGACCCCCCGTAGGACAGGAATGGCAGCGTGATCCCCGTGACCGGAGCAAGCCCCAGCACGGCCGCGAGGTTGGTTGCAGCCTGGGCGCCTACGAGCACCGTCAGGCCGGTCGCGAGCAACGACCCGAAGCGGTCGGGGCAACCGATGGCGATCCGCAGGCCGGCCCAGCAAAAGGCCGCGAACGCGGCGATGACACCCGCGGCCCCGATCAACCCCAGCTCCTCGCCGATGACCGCGAAGATCATGTCCGTGTGCGCCTCGGGCAGATAGAAGATCTTGTTGATGCTCTCCCCCATGCCCTTGCCGAAGACCCCACCGGAGCCGAGCCCGATCATCGCCTGAACCGACTGGAAGCCCGAGCCCTGTGCGTCGCTCCACGGGTTGAAGAAGGAGAGGATGCGCTCGCGGCGGTACGGCTCGAGGTAGATGGCCGCCACGCCAAGGGCGACCACGATCGCTCCGGCGCGGGCGAGCAGGCCGAGCGGCGTTCCCGCGGCGACGAGCATCCCGCCCAGCATCAGCGTGATCGCGACCGCCGTCCCGAGGTCGGGCTCGAGCAGGATGAGCGCGCAGCAGAGGCCTGCCACGAGGCCGAGCGGCTTCGCCAGCTCGGTCAGCGTTCGCGGCGGACGCATCCGCGCGCGGGAGAGATAGGCGGCCACCCACACGGCGAGCGCGAGCTTGGCCGGCTCCGACGGCTGGAACGTGATGGGCCCGATCGTCACCCAGCGGCGCGCGCCGTTGACGGGATCGCTCACGAGCAGCACGGCCGCGAGCAGCAGGATGCTCACCGCGACGAACGTCGGCGCGGCGTGACGCCACCACGTGTACGGCGTCCTGGCGCAGACAACGAGGACGACGAGCCCCGCCAGCGCGAACAGCGCCTGGCGCATGAGGTAGTGCATCGGCTCACCGTCGCCGACCGCCGCGCGAGCGGAGGTCGCGCTGTACACCATCACGAGCCCGAAGGCGACGAGGCCGAGGGTGACCAGGATGAGGAGGTTGGCCTCGAGTTGGGCCCGTTTCACCCAGTCAACTTCTGCACCAGACTGCGGAATTCCTCGCCACGATGCTCGAAATCGCGAAACTGGTCGAAGCTCGCGCAGGCGGGCGAGAGCAGCACGATCTCACCGGGCTGGGCCGCTGCAGCCGCCCGCTCCACGGCCGTTGCGAGATCGCCGCAGCGTTCGAGCCGTACTCCCGTTGGCCGCAGCGCAGCTTCGAGCTCCTCAGCCGCCTCGCCGATGAGGTAGGCGGCGCGGACGGTATCCGGCATCGCCTCGGCCAGCGGCGCGAAGTCCTCCCCCTTCAGCGAGCCGCCGAGGATGACGTGCAGCGGCGCGTCATAGGCGGCCAGTGCACGACGCGCAGCCGCGGTGTTCGTGGCCTTCGAGTCGTTCACGTACCGCGACGCCACCGATTTCCGCGACGTGTTCCAGCCGGTGCTCGACGCCGGGGAAGCTTTCGAGTGCTCGCGCGATGGCGTCGTCGCCGATCCCGGCAGCACGGGAGGCGGCCGTCGCGGCCGCCGCGTTCTCGCGGTTGTGCGCGCCGGGCATTCGCGGCTCCGCGGGCAGCGGGTCGTCGCGGGAGAACTCGATGCCGGGCAGCCCGAGGCCGCGGGGCACGACCGCCGTCTGCGCCCGCTCGAAGATGCGGAGCTTCGCGTCGCGGTACGCGTCGAACGTGCCGTGGCGGTCGAGATGGTCCGGCTCGAGGTTCAAGAGCACCGCGATCTCGCACGACAGCTCGTGGACGTCCTCGAGCTGAAAGGAGGAGAGCTCGCAGACAACCCAGTCCGCGGGGTCCGCCGCGGTCAGCGGCCGCCCCACGTTGCCCGCAACGACGACCGGCCGGCCCGCCTCGCGAAAGATCGCGCCCAGCAGCTCGACGGTCGTCGTCTTGCCGTTCGTGCCCGTGACGCCGACGAACCGGCTCGCCGGCAGCATTCGGTAGCCGAGCTCGACCTCGCTCCACACGGGAATGCCGCCGGCACGGGCCTTCGCCACGAGCACGTGCTCGCCCGGAACGCCGGGGCTCTTGACGATGAGCTCGACCCCGTCCAGCAGCGCGGGATCGTCGTCGTTGCCGAGCTTGCGATCCGCGACTACGACGTCTACCCCTCGTCGCGCAAGGGCTGCCGTTGCCGACTGGCCCGACCTCGCCATTCCCATCGACGAGCACTCGCGAGGGCAGCTTCACGGCTTGCGCCCTGCGAGGTAGAGCGCGGGCCACTGCGGCTCGGTCGGCCCCGCCGCCCGTACGGCCCCTTCCGAGCCGCTCGACTTCGTCGGTCGTGAAGGCCTCCCGCCACGCGTCCAGCAGCGACGGGCTGCCCGGAGCGCCGACCCCGTGCAGCACGGCATCGGGCGTCACGGTCACCGTCTCCACGACGACGTCCGCATCGACGTTCTCGAAGCCCGCCTCCTCGAACCACCTCACCATGTCCTCGGCGTCGAAGTCCTGCATCGGGTGGTCCGGCGGCCAGCGCCGGTAGAAGTCGGCGGCGACGCGCTCGGAGAGATCGCCGAAGTCGACGAGCTCCCAGAGCTGCGTGTTGCGGCGATTGACGGGCTCGAACAGCGACACGCGCCCGCCGGGTCGTAGCACGCGGAAGAACTCGCGCGCCGACTCCGCCTTCTCGCGGACATAGATCAGCACCGAGCGCGTCAGCACGACGTCGACGGATGCGTCCAGCAGCGGCAGCACCTCAGCCCCGCCGACGAGGTAGGCGACCCGCGGGTCGTCACACGTAGCGCGCAGCTCGTCCAGGCAGTCGACCGAGATGTCGAGGGCCACGACCGAGCCGTCCGGCCCGAGCCGGTCGAGCGCCCCGAAGACGAGCAGCCCGGTGCCCGTGCCCACGTCGAGCACGACGTCGTCGGGCTCCAGCCGTGCGCGATCGAGCACGCGGTCGCGGACGCGGGCGAGCGAAGCGAGCGCCTCGTCGATCTCCTCCTGCGAGCGACCCTCGAACCGCGTTTCCACGAGCCACTCGGCCCATTTGTCTCGCTGTCGGTTCAGTTTCGGAAGAACTGGAAGTAGTAGCGGTAGTACAGGGCAAACGCCACCGCACAGAAGATCGCAGTGACGATCCAAAAGCGCACGACGATCTTCGTCTCCGACCAGGCCTTCATCTCGAAGTGGTGGTGGATCGGCGCGATGAGGAACACGCGCTTGCCCATGTACTTGAAGGACAGCACCTGGATGATCACCGACAGTGTCTCGACGAGGAAGATGCCGCCGATCAGCAGCAGCAGAAACTCCGTCTTCATGACGATCGCGAACGCTGCGAGCGCGCCTCCGATCGCCATCGAACCGGTGTCGCCCAGGATCACCTCGGCCGGCCAGGCGTTGTACCAGAGGAAGCCCACGATTGCTCCGATCAACGCCGCACCGAGGATGGAGAGGTCGATGTAGAGGTCGTTGCGCTCGCCCGGCACGCCCGAACGGATCCACGCGATCACCGCCATTGCCGTGAACGTAAAGACCGCGATGATCCCCGTTCCGGCCGCGAGGCCGTCGAGCCCGTCCGTGAAGTTCACGGCGCTCGCCGTGCCGGCGATCATCAGGAAGACCAGCACGTACCAGGCCCAGGACAGCGGCACTTCGCGGTTCACGACCGGCAGGTAGACGTCCGTGGCGAACTCGCGTCGTTCGGTGACAACTCCGACGACGACGGCGATGCCGGCGAGCAGCAGGAGCTTCCAGCGCGCGTTGAGGCCGAGCGACCTCCGGTGCGTCAGCTTGATCGCGTCGTCGAGAAACCCGATCGCGGCGCAGCCGAGCGTCACGAAGAACACGAGCAGTGCGTTCGTGGTGTAGTGCGAGAGCGACAGGAACGCGACGCCGAGCGCGATGAGGATCACCAGGCCTCCCAGCGTCGGCGTCCCGGCCTTCACGAAGTGGTGCTTCGGGCCTTCCTCGCGAATGTGCTGGCCGTACCCGCGCGTGCGCATGAAGCCGATGAGCCTCGGGGCTATGAGGATCGAGATGACGAGGGCGACGACGCCCGCGATGAGCACCCGTACCAACGCCGGGAGAGCCTAGTCGACTGACCCGCCGGCGAGCTCTGCGGCTACGACCTCGAGGCCGACCACGCGCGACCCCTTGACGAGCACGGAGTCTCCGGGCTGGACCAGGCGCTTCGCGACTTCCGCAGCCTCGTTCGCGTCGGCGGCGGTCGCGGCCACCGCCACTCCGTCCGCGGCGTCGACGTACTGCTGCCCGCGCTCGCCGACTGCGATCAGCACGACGACGCCGAGGTCGCCGACGAGCGCCCCGATCTCGCGGTGATACGCCGTGGAGTCGGCGCCCAGCTCGGCCATCTCGCCGAGCACGGCGACGGTGCGACGCCCTGCCGCTCGGTCGACGAGATCCTCGAGCGCCGCGCGCATCGACATCGGATTCGCGTTCCAGCAGTCGTTCACGAGCAAGCCGCCTCCGCTCAGCCCGATCTCCTCGCCGCGCCAGCGCGAGAACGTGACCTCGATCGGGCCCTCGACCTCGATGCCCAGCGCACCTGCCGCGTGCAGAGCGCTGAGCGCGTTCTCGGCGTGGTGCCGGCCTCGAAAGGAGAAGGTGACGTCGCGGCCGTCGAAGCGCATTCTTGTAGCCCCGTTCTCCGCAACTGCGTCGGGCCGGCCTCGCCGCACGACCTCGATGTCGTGCCTCTCCACCGCGAAGTCGTCAGGCACGATGGCCACGCCGCCCGGGGGCAGGGCAGCGACGAGCTCGCCCTTTGCCTCGGCCACCGCTTCGAGCGAGCCGACGCGCTCCAGATGCGCCGGCCCGACGTTCGTGATCACTCCGATCGACGGCCGGGCGATGTCCGCGAGGGCCGCGATCTGGCCCGCTCCACGCATCGCGAGCTCGAGGATGCAGACCTCGGTGTCGGGCTCCAGCCGGCAGAGCGTCAGCGGCACCCCGAGCTCGTTGTTGTAACTCGCCTCGGCCGCGATCGTCCTTCGCCGGGGGCCGCAGATGGCCGCCAGGATGTCCTTCGTCGACGTCTTCCCCGTCGAGCCGGTGATTCCGACGACGGTCGCCTCGCTGCGGTCGCGGACTGCCCGGCCGAGCGCCGCGAGCGCCGCGAAGGCGTCGTCAGGCGCGAGCGTCGCCGCCGCGCCTCGACTCCTAGCGTCGTCGACGAAGGCCTCGCCGCCGCCTACGACGACGAACAGATCGCCTGCTACGACGCGCCGTGAATCGATCTGTAAGCCCGTCGCGGCGGACGCACCGGGAGCGCGTTGCAGCCTCCCCAGGCGGAGAGCCTCGACCTCGTCGAGCTCCAGCGGAATCACGCGCGCGTTGCCAGCCGGCGAAGGACCTGGCGGGCGATCTCGCGATCGTCGAAAGGCAGGATCACCCCCGCGGCTTCCTGGCCCTGCTCGTGCCCTTTGCCGGCCACGAGCACGACGTCTCCCGCCCGCGCCGTCTCGATAGCTCGCTCGATTGCGTGTTCTCGGTCGAGCTCCACCTCCACGTCCGTGTCGAGCCCACGCGTGATCTCGTCGACGATCTGCCGAGGATCCTCGCTGCGCGGGTTGTCCGAGGTGACGATCACGACGTCGGCGCTGCCCGCGGCGACGGCGCCCATGAGCGGTCGCTTGCCGTGATCCCGGTCCCCTCCTGCGCCGAACACGCAGATCAGACGACCCGTCGCCAGCTCCCGTGCGGTGCGCAGAGCCGTCTCCAGCGAGTCGGGGGTGTGCGCGTAGTCGACGACCACCGAGAACGGCTGTCCCTCCTCGACCGCCTCGAAACGCCCCGGGATGCCGCGCACCGACTCGACGCCGCGGGCGATCGCCTCGTCTGGCAGCTCGAGCAGTCGTGCAACGGCAACCGCGGCGAGGACGTTCGCGACGTTGAACCGGCCGAGCAGACGTGTGCGTAGCGGGATGCCTGCGGCGGTGAGCTGCGCACCGTCTCGGCTCAGCTCGAGCTCCTCCGCACGAATGTCTGCGTCGGGACCGAAGCCGAACGTGATCACGCGCTCGTGGCCGAGCGCGCGGAGCTCGACGGCGAGCCGTCGTCCGTGCGGGTCGTCCGTGTTGAGCGCCGCCGGCGGCGGCTTCTCGTTCACGAAGAGGCTCCGCTTCGCGTCGAAGTACTGCTCGAGCGTTCCGTGGAAGTCCAGGTGGTCGCGGCTGAGGTTCGTGAAGGCGAGTGCCGAGAAGCGCACCCCCGCAAGCCGTCCCAGCTGGGCGCCGTGTGACGTGGCCTCCATCGCACAGCTCCGGTCACCTGCCTCGAGCATCTCGCGCAGCGTCCTCTGCACGTCGATCGCCTCGGGCGTCGTGCGCAGCGCGGGCCGCCGTTCGCCGCCGACGCGGCTCTCGATCGTGCCGAGCAAGCCGGGTCGCCGCCCGGCCGCCGCGAGGATCGCGAACAGGAGGAAGCACGTCGTCGTCTTGCCGTTCGTGCCGGTGACGCCTGCCACGGCGAGCTCGTGCGACGGGTGGTCGTAGAACTCGACTGCCACTTTGGCCATGGCTGCCCTCGCGTCGGCTACGACGAGCTGGGGCACCGGGTGGTCGAGCTGCTGCTCGACGACGAGAGCCGCGGCCCCTCGCTCGACCGCTTCGCCGGCAAAGGCGTGGCCGTCGACGCGTTCGCCGCGGACGCAGAAGAAGAGCGTTCCGGGGACAACGGCTCGCGAGTCGTATGCGAGCTCGCGTATCTCGACGGCCGCGGCGTTGGCGACGGTCGCCGGAGCGAGCGCAGCGATGACTCGCTCCAGGTCCACGCCGGGCGAGTCTACCAGCGGCACTCAGTCGTCCCGGAAGGCGCTCATCTGCAACAGAAGTGTGCCATTTGCGGGTCTTTTGTCACTAACACCCTGGCGCTCGCCCCTCCGCCCGGTTACGCTCACAGCGGGGAGGAGGATGGTGGCCCCGGGCTCTTTCGGGCCGTCCTAATCGGACGAGGCCAGTGAGACCGGGTCGTCGGGCGGAACTTCCATGTACTGGAGCACGAAGTCGGCAATGCGCTTGAACGCCGGTGCCGCGACGACGCCGCCCCAGATCGCCCCCCGCGGCTCGTCCACCGAGACGAGGATCACGAAGCGCGGCCTGCTGGCCGGCACGATGCCGATGAACGAGGCGACGTAGTTCGTCGTCGAGTAGCCGCCGTTCACTGGATCGGGCTTGGCGGCCGTCCCCGTCTTGCCGGCGATCGTGTACCCGGGCACGGCCGCGAGCGTGCCCGTCCCCTCGAGCACGACGTTCTCGAGCATCCGCAACACCTGGTCGGCGATCGGCGCAGAGAGCACGCGCCGGCGCTCCGGCTTCGCACCTCCGCCTCCGCTCACGTGATCGATCAGGTGAGGCGCAATCCACATGCCGCCGTTGGCGACCGCCGCATACGCCGCCGCCATCTGCACGGCTGTCACACCGATGCCCTGCCCGATAGGGACATTGCCGATCGTGGAGCCGGACCACTGCTCCACCGGCAGCACGATGCCGGGGGTCTCCCCCGGGTAGTCGATGCCCGTCGGTTTGCCGAACCCGAAGCGCTCGATCCAGCGGCCGAGGCGCTGGGGCCCGAGCAGCTGCGCCAGCGTGATCGCACCCACGTTCGACGAGCGCGCGAGAATCTGCGCGACGGTCATCGTCTCGGTTCCCCGAGGCTCCGCGTCGTGCACGAAACGGTCGGCGACGTTGATCCCGTAGGGCAGCGTGAACGGCGAGCTTTCGTTGACGAGGCCCTCCGAGAGTGCCCCTGCCACCGTCACGAGCTTGAAGGTCGAACCCGGCTCGAACGTATCCGTCACCGCCACGTTGCGATGGCGGTCGACCGGCGTCCTGGCATAGGCATTCGCGTCGAACGCCGGTGCGACGGCCATGGCAAGGATGCCGCCGGACTGTGCATCGAGAACGACCGCCGTCGCCCGGGCCGCTCCCCACTGTGACGCCGTCGACCCGAGAACAGACTCGGCGTTCGCCTGGATCGTGTGATCGATCGTGAGGAAGACGTCCCGCCCGGGCCGCTCCGGCTTCGACCGCACGACGTTGAGAACGCGCCCGAACGGATCCTTGACGAACGTCTCGCTGCCGTCACGCCCAGCGAGCACGTGCTCCAGCTGCAGCTCGAGGCCCGCCAGTCCGCGGTTGTCCGTGCCGGCGTAGCCGAGGACGTGAGCCGCCACGGCGCCCTGCGGGTACACGCGCCGCTCCTCGCGCAGGAAGCCGACGCCGGCGAGGTTTCGCTTCTCGAGAGCCTTCGCCCGCTCCGCGTCGGCCTTGCGCATGACGTAGACGAAGCCCTTCGACTTGTCGAGCAGCTGCGGGTACAGCGCGTCGGCGTCGACACCGAGCGTCTTTGCGGCGGCGAGGGCCACCTGGCGCGGGCTCGTCACCTGCCGCGGGTTCGCGTAGACGGTGACCGCCTCCTCGGCGATCGCAAGCTGGACGCCCATCCGGTCGACGATCGTCCCCCGACCGGCCGGGATGGTCACGGTCTCGTGCTGCTGGCTCGACGCGCGCTGGCTGAGGTCTGCTGCCCGCACGGTCTGCAGCCACGTCGCGCGGGCGAGCGAAATCCCGAAGAGCATCAGCAGAACGAGGAGCAGCAGGCGAATGCGGCGGTCGGACGGCCTCCGCGCGCGCATTACCGGGGCAGGACGACGTATGTGGTCTGGTCGGGGGCCGCGGCCGTTGCGCCGAGCTCCTCGGCAGCGACCTTCTGAATGCGGCCGGTCGACGCGGCGCTCGCGAGCTGGGAGGCGAGGGCGGCGTTCTCCGCCCGCAGCTTCGCGCGCTTCTGGCCGAGCTCGTCGAAGGCGAGGTTGACGCGCAGCACCGCGACGTTGAGGGCCACCACGCCGGCGAGCAGCGCGGCGACTATGACGATCCAGACGATCCCGCCCGCAAGCCGCCGCTGGGCAGTGCGCGGCGCCGCCGTAGCCTTGCCCTTCGCAGGCCGCGGCCGGGGTGGCCGAGTCCTTGCGACCGGAGCGGTGGCCGCCATCAGACCTTCTCCGCAACCCGCAGCCGCGCGGATGCCGAGCGGGGATTGAGCGCAATCTCGCGGGCGTCCGGGCGGACCGCCCGTGTCGTCAGCACGCGAAGCACCGGGTCCTTGCCGCACGCGCAGACCGGGAAGTCGGGCGGGCAGACGCACCCGCGCGCCTCGGCCCGGAAGAACCGCTTCACGATCCGGTCCTCGAGCGAGTGGAAGCTGATGACGGCGATCCGGCCATGCGGGTGCAGCAGCCGAACCGCCGCCGGTAGTGCCTCTTCGAGCTGACCGAGCTCGTCATTGACCGCGATGCGCAGCGCCTGGAAGACGCGCTTGGCCGGGTGGCCCTCGCCGAAGCGGGCCGGCGTCGGGATGGCGGTCTTGATCACGTCGACGAGCTCGCTCGTGCGTGCGAACGGCTCGCTCCGCCGCCGGCGGGCGATGGCACGAGCAATCTGGCGTGCGTAACGCTCCTCGCCGTAACGGCGGAAGATCTCCTGCAGCTCTCGCTCCGCCGCGTCGTTGACGATGTCGGCCGCGGTCTCCTCCGCGGACGGGTCCATGCGCATGTCGAGCGGCGCGTCGACGGCGTATGAAAAGCCGCGCTCGGGGCGGTCGAGCTGCATGCTGGAAACGCCGAGGTCGAGGAGGATGGCGTCGACGCGAACGTCGTTCGTCGCCAGCTGGTCGAGGACGGTCGCGAACTCGCCACGCAGGAACCGCGCCTGGACGCCGGCCCGCTTGCGGAACCGCTCGAAGTACTGGCGCGCTGAGGGATCGCGGTCGATGGCGATGAAGCGGCCCTTGCCCCGCAGGTCGTGCGCGAGCAGCTCGGCGTGGCCGCCGGCGCCGAACGTCGCGTCGACGACGGCCTTCCCGGGCTCGACGTCGAGCAGCCGCCGCACCTCATCGGCGAGTACGGGGACGTGATCAGTCGCGCTTGGACGCAAGGCGTTCGGCAACATCCTCCGCCCTCCCTTCAGCGTCTGCGATCTGGGCGCGCCACGCGGCGCGATCCCAGATCTCGAGATGGTCGTGCACGCCGGCGACGACGACGTCGCGCTCGAGCCGAGCGTGGCTCGCGAGCGCCGCGGGGATCATCACGCGGCCCTGCTTGTCGGGTGTTGCCTCTGACGCGCCGGAAAAGAAGTGCCGCTGGATCATCCGCTCGTCGCGGCTGAGCGAGCCATGCGCGGTCAGGCGCGCCGCGAGCTCGACCCAGTGGGCTCTCGGATACGCAAAGACGCAGCCGTCCATCCCGCGGCTCAGCACGAGCCCCTCCGGGAAGGAGTCTCGGAACTTCGCCGGAAGCGTAAGCCGGCCCTTCTCATCGAGCGTGTGCTCGTGCTCGCCGAGGAACATCGAATCCCACCGTTCATCGTTGGACCACTTTGGCCCACTTTAAACCACTCCAGGCCGCAGCGCAACCCCGACCCTCCTAGAGCGTGATCTGGCCTTGGTATGGGCCGCGGCCGGCGAGCACGGCAGCGCCGCAGCGGGATGCGAGCTCCAACGCCTTCTCGATCGGCATCCCGTCGGCGACGCCGTACGTGAGACCCGCGGCGAAGGCATCTCCGGCGCCGTACGCGTCGACGACCGGACCCGGGACCTCGCCGGGCGGGAAGCGGCCGCCCGGCTCGACGGTGCCCCCGCGAGCTCCTTCGGTGCGTACGACGTAGCGAGGCGGCGGCTCGAGCCCGCCTGCGTAGCGCTCTCCTCGATCGGCGGCGCTCGCGACGAGCACGTCCAGCTCGACGCGCGCCTCGCGCAGCACCGGTAGCTCGCGCGCCGAGGCGACGAGCACGTTCGCCTGCCGTGCCGCCCGTACCGCGTCGGCGTCGCCTCCCGTGAAGTAGACGCCGTCGACCCTCTCGAGCTCGTGCCAGGGAAGCGGATCGGAGCCGTGCGGCACGAGCTTCGGCCCGAGCAGCGCGATCGTGCGCTCACCGTCGTCGTCCAGGAAGCAGACCGCGCGGCGCTGAGGCTCGTCGCGCCAGACGGCCTCGACCCGGACCCCGCGGCCGCTCACCTCGTCGAACGCCCTGCGTCCCAGGTCGTCGCCGCCGAGCGCGGTGATCAGCATCGCGTTGCCGGCGAGCTTGTGCAGCTGCACCGCGGCGTCGGCCCCGCCTCCCGCCGCCTCCTGCCAGGTCTCCTTCGCCTGAACGATCTCGCCGGGACTTGGCACCCGCTCGACGACGAGGAAGTCCAGCCACTCGACGTGGCCCACGACGGCGACTCTCATGGGTCGAGTCTCACATCTCGACGTGCCACTGCGTTAGAGCACATGATGCCACCCGTGCAGGTTCCTCCCTTCGAGGAGTTCTATGCCGCAAACCGCGAGCGCGTGTACCGGCTGCTCGTCCGCCGCCTGGGACGACAGCAGGCGGACGATGCGTTCCAGGAGACGTTTCTGCGGGCGCTACGCGCCTACGCCGGGTTGCGCCACGCGGAGCAGCTCGGCGCGTGGGTGACGACGATCGCGGAGCGGGTCGTCATCGATGCTCACCGGCGGAGCCGCGCAACGGACGAGCTGCTCGAGGCCGAGTCCTGGGACGGACGTCCCGCACACGCGGAGCTCGAGCACCTCGCCGGTGGATTACCGCCGACAGAGCGGGCCGCCGTCGTGCTCCGCTACGGCTACGACCTCGACTACGAGCAGATCGGCGCTGTCCTCGGATCGAATGCGACCGCCGCCAGGCAGGCTGCATCGGCCGGCGTGCGCCGTCTGCGAAAGGAGCTCGCATGACACTTCCCGACACTCTCGATGCGCGTTTCCGGGATGCCGCCTCCGCTGCGGGGCTGCTCGACGCCGCCTACGACGTGACGGACTCTCCGGTGGGCGAGCTATTGCTCGCGGCAACGGATCGCGGCGTCTGCTGGATCGAGTTCTCGCCAGAAGAGACCCTCGAGCGGCTCGCGCGCCAGGTCGGCACGCGGCTGCTCCGCGTCCCGCGGCGCCTGACGACCGTAAAGCGCGAGCTCGACGAGTACTTCTCCGGAGCCCGGACGACGTTCGACGTCGACGTGGACGTTGCGACGGTGCCGGCGTTCCAGCAGAGCGTGCTGCGGGAGCTGGCGCGCGTCCCCTACGGCGAGGTGACGACGTATGGGGCGCTCGCCGGCCGCATCGGCAAGCCGCGGGCTGCCCGGGCCGTCGGCGGCGCGCTCAACCGGAACCCCGTTCCGATCATCCTCCCCTGCCACCGCGTCGTCGGAGCATCGGGCAGCCTCGTCGGTTACGCCGGCGGCCTGGAGCGCAAGCAGGCGCTGCTCGCGCTGGAGGGTGCCGCGCTGGTCTGAGTTGCTACGCAGCATTGGTAAGTGTTAACTTACGTAAGTGGCGACTAACTCATACCAGGCGATCGAGGCGCTTGCCGACCCGACGCGGCGAGCGATCCTCGAACGCCTGCTGGGCGGCCCACTGCCCGTAAAGGAGATCGCGAGCGGGCTGCCGGTGACCCGGCCGGCGGTCTCCCAGCATCTCGGCGTGCTCAAGCGAGCAGGCCTGGTCAGCGAGCAGCGGCAGGGAACGTTCCGCGTCTACCGGCTCGAGCCCGGTGGGCTGGACGCTCTCCGCTCGTATCTCGACAACTTCTGGTCGGCGGCTCTCGCGCAGTTCGCGCAGGCCGCGGCCGGCAAGCAAGGGAGGAGCCCATGACTCAGCACACGGCACTCGAGCCGGTGCGCAAGCAGATCTCGGTGGATTGCGACGTCGAAAGCGCGTTCCGCACGTTCACGGAGGACATCGCAACCTGGTGGCCCGTGGAAAGCCACTCGATCACCGGTGAGGGCACGACCGCCGTGTTCGAGCCAGGCGTAGGCGGGCGCATGTACGAGCGGGCACCCGACGGGCAGGAGCACGACTGGGGTGCGATCCTCGTCTACGAGCCGCCTCATCGTGTCGTTCTGGAGTGGAAGGTCAACCCCTCAGCTCCACCGACCGAGGTCGAGGTGCGGTTCAGCGCGGACGGCGACGCCACTCGTGTCGAGCTCGAGCACCGCGGGTGGGAGCAGTACCCGACCGGCGGCGCCGACGAGCGCGGGTCATACGACAACGGCTGGTCACGGGTCCTCGAGCGGTTCCGGGAGGCGATTGCCTAGGCGCGCTCGGCGAACAGCGGCAGCATCAGCCGATAGCCCACCCCCCACTCGTTGAGGACGTACGGCGTGTCGCTGAGCTCCGCGAGGCGCCGCCTCAGACGGCACGCGTGCGAGTCGACGGTGCGCGTCCGCGCCACCGAGCGGTAGCCCCAGACGTCGCGCAGCAGCTCCTGCTTCGGGAACACGTGCGTCGGCGCGGTCGCCAGCCGGGTAAGAAGCCCGTACTCCTTTGCGGGCAGCGGCAGCAGCTGGCCCGCGACCGTGACACAGCGCGTCGGCAGGTCGATGACGATCTCGCCGGCCTGGAGCATGTCGTCGGGCAGAGGAGGATCACTGCGGCGGAGAACCGCGCGAATCCGCGCGAGCAACTCTTCGTAGTGGAAGGGACGCGTGACGAAATCGTCGCAGCCACGGTCGAACGCTCGCACGCGGTCGACCGCGTCCGCCTCTGGCTCGCCGAGCACGATCACGGGCACGCGGCGGTTCCAGGACCGGCCCGGCTCGCCTTCGCGCAGGCGTCGGCAGACGTCGAGCTCGGTGGCGAGGAGGACGAGGTCCGGACGCACCCGCTCGGCGAGCGCCAGCGTCGCCTCCTCGTCGTCGGCCCGGACGATCTCGAACCCGTCGTCCGCGAGATGTCGCTCGAGGAAGCTTCCGACGCCCTCCTCCGGCTGTGCCAGGAGCAGTGCCTGCGACATGCGCCGACCGTAGCCGCGTCACCGAGCGCTGTCGAGATGTCCTTTCCCGCGAATGTGTGCCGAGTTTTCTACAGCCTGCCGTGTCTGATTACGCCCCACATCAGCCAGACGCCCAGCAGGAACGACAGCGCGAAGCCGATGCCGGCGAGCGCCTGCAGGCCGGGCCCGGTCGCGGCCGCGGCGAGGAAGCTGGAGCCGATCAGCCCCGCCGCGACGACGAGCGCGATCACGAGCCTGTTGAGCGCAACGTCGAGATTACGCAAGGCAAGGTCGAGCTGGTCGCGGGAAAGGCGCACCTCGACCTGGCCGTTCCGGAACGACTCGAGCAGGTCATGGATCTGCTGGGGGGCCACGCGCAACACCCGCACGAGGTCGCGTGCCTCGTTCTGTGCATCCCGCGCGAGCCTTCCCGGCGAGAAGCGCTGCACCATCAGCTCCCGGGCGTACGGCTTCGCAACCTCGAACACGTTGAAGTCCGGGTACAGCTCTGCCCCGACCGAGCCGAGCGTGGCGATCGCCTTGTCCAGCAGCACGAAACGCGACGGCAGGTGGAGGTTCATCTCGTAGATCAGCTGGAACCCCTCGCGGATGACCTGGATCTGGTCGATCTCGGACAGAGGGACGCCGTAGTACCGCGAGTAGAACTCGCGCAGATGGCCGACGAACTCGGCTTCCCGAGCCTTGTCGTAGCGAACGCCGAGGTCCGCCAGCCGCTTGGGCAAAGCATCGACGTTCTCGGCGGCGGCGTCGATGAAGAGCGCCGTCAGCTTCGACATGTCGTCGTCGGTCAGCCTGCCGGCCTGGCCGAAGTCGACGAGCCCGATCCGCTCGGGATGACCGAGCATGAAGATGTTGGCCGGATGGGGATCGCCGTGGAAGATCCCGTGGCGGAACACCATCGTCATCCAGGCCTCGGCCATCACGTACGCCAGCCGGCGCCGCTCGTCGTCCGACAGCTCATCCGGGTGGAGGTCGACGATCTGCGTCCCATCGAGGAACTCGAGCGTCAGCACCCGTGCGCCCGAATAGCTCCAGAAGACGCGCGGCACGCGCACATTGGGATGGCCCGCGAAGTTGCGATGGAAGGCGCTGGCGTTGCGGGCTTCCTGCCGGTAGTCGAGCTCCTCGCGCACCGTGCGGGCGAACTCGTCGACGAGGCCCTGCGCGTCGATGAAGTCGAGAGCGCGGACGCGATCCTTCGCGATCTTCGCCGCCTGGTACAGCAGCGCCAGGTCGGCCTCGATCTGGCGCGGCGCCGTCGGACGCTGCACCTTCACCGCCACGCGCCGGCCGTTCGGTAAGACGGCCTCGTGCACCTGGCCGATGGAGGCGGCGGCGATCGGCTGCTCGGTGAACTCGACGTACAGCCGCTCGATCGGCTGGCCCAGCTCCTCGTTGATCACCTGCTCGACCTGCGCGAACGGGAACGGGCTGACGTCGTCCTGGAGCTTCCGCAGCTCGACGACGATGTCCGGCGGCACCACGTCCGGCCTCGTGGAGAGCAGCTGGCCGAACTTCACGAACGTCGGGCCGAGCTCGTCGAGCGTCTCGCGCAGGCGCTTGCCGCGCTCGGACGGCGGCGCCTCTCCATCAGAAGAGACGTCCTGCCCCGGCACGAGGTCGGTCAGCTTGTTGCGCGAGAAGAAGTAGCCGAACCCGTGCTTGACCGCCACCTGCGCGATCTCCGACATCCGGCCGATGTTGCGCGTTCTTGTGCCCGACGCCACCCCGTCAGTCTTGCACGGTAGGCGAGGGCTGCTCCGAAGGCGCCCTCGACGAGGCGCAGCCTGTGCTCCAGCTGCGCCAGACGGAGCTCGAGCTCCTCGAACTCCTCGCGGGCGACCAGCCCCAGCTGGGCGTAGAGGCCCTGGAGGCCCTGTCCCGCGCGCGCGGTGAAACGCACGGCGTCGCCGCGCCAGCGCGCGACCGCGTCCTCGATCAGCTGACGAGCCTCGTCGCGGCGGATGCCACCGCGCTCGGAAAGGTCACCGGCGAGCTCGTCGATTCGCTCAGCCGTGAGCGCGACTGCGCCCACGGCGGCCAGCCCCAGTCGCTCGGCGAGGTCGCGGGGCGACTTATCGGGCTCGGCCATGTGGACGGGACCGGCGGCGCTGCCGGCGCTGCTCGCGCTTCGACTGCGCACGCGGCATCGCACCGTCGCCCGGCGCAGCACCGACCGGCGCTGCGGGAACCCGCTCGGGCTCGGCCTCCAACTCCTCCTCGACGGGCGCCTCGACGGTGACCGCGCCACCGACGCCCTTCTCCACCACGTCGTCGGCACCGATCCGCCCGCGGAACTCCGGGCTGCGCTCCATGAGCACCGTCAGGAACGGCGTGGCCACGAAGAACGTCGACACGGCGCCCAGGAAGATGCCGACGAACAGCGCGAACGCGAAGTCCTTCAGCGTCTCGCCGCCGAAGAGCAGCAGGCTCGCGATCGGGAGCAGCGTGATGAACGTCGTCGCCAGCGAGCGGCGCATCGTCTCCCACAGCGAGACGTTGGCGATCGTCGCGAACGACGCGCGCCGCATGAGCGGGATGTTCTCGCGGACTCGGTCGAAGACGATGATCGTGTCGTAGATCGAGTAGCCGAGCACGGTCAGCACGGCGGCCACGGTCGCCGTCGTCACCTCGCGCCCGCTGAAGGCGTAGACGCCGAGCGTGATGAGGATGTCGCTGAAGAGCGTGCGGAGGATCGGCACCGCGAAGCGCCACTGGAAGCGCAGCGAGATGTAGAGCATGATCAGCGCGAAGGAGACGATCACGGCGAGGATCGCGCCGCGCGCGATCTGCCGGCTGAAGCTCGACGAGACGCTCTTCACCGCCGACGAGGTGGCGCCGATGTTGTTCTCCAGCCCACGGCGAGGTTGTTCTGCTGCGCCTCGGTCAGCGACTTCGTGCGCACCTGGAAGCTCGTGTAGCGGTCGCCGCCCGCCGACTCGCCGCGCCCCTGGACGACGGCGTCGCCGCGGCCGATCGCGGCCATCTCGCTGCGAACGTCCGAGAGCGCCACGGGCTCGTCCGTCCTGAACGTGATCTGCGTGCCGCCCTTGAAGTCGATGCCGAAGTTGAGGCCCTTGACGGCGACGGCGAGGACGCTGAGCACGATCGCCACCGTCGCGATCGAGAGCCAGATGCGGCGGCGGCCGCGGCTGTTGACGTCGATGCGCATCCACGGTTTGATCCCCTGCCCCTCGGCGCCCATGAAGCGCGGGTTGTCGAACCAGCGGAAGCCGGCCAGCAGCCCGAGCATCGCGCGCGTGGCGACGACGGCGGTGAGCACGGAGACGACGGTGCCGACCAGCAGCATCAGCGCGAAGCCCTTCACCTGGGCGGTGGCGACGGCGAACAGCACGAGGGCCGTGATCGCCGTGACGACGTTCGCGTCGACGATCGTATGGAAGCCCTTCTGGTAACCGGTCGCGATCGCGGCCCGGGTCGATTTCCCGGACCGCACCTCTTCCTTGATGCGTTCGAAGATGACGACGTTCGCGTCGGCCGCAACTCCGATCGTGAGGATCAGGCCGGCGAAGCCGGGCAGCGTCAGCGTGACGTTGAGGATGAGGATCGCCGCGTACATGAACGCGACGTAGATGGCGAGGCCGGTGACGGCGACGATCCCGAGCAGCCGGTAGAAGACGATCAGGAAGAGCGCGACGACGAGCAGGCCGATGATGGCGGCGGTCTTCGCCTCCTGGAGCGAGTCCTTGCCCAGCGTGGCCGAGACGTCCGTTCGCTCGACCTGCGAGAACGAGACCGGCAAGGCACCGGTCTGCAGCACGAGCGCCAGGTCCTTCGCCTCGCCGAGGTTGCCGATGTTCTCGATCTGCGCCGAGCCGCCGCCGATGCCGTCGGAGAGGGTGGGTTCGTTCGGGTCGATCTGCGGCCAGGATCTGATCTCCCTGTCGAGCACGATGGCGAAGTGCTGCGGGATGCCACGGAGGTTGCCGCGCTGCCACAGTCGCCTGGTGATGTCCTGGAAGCGGTTCTCCCCTTCGCCCGTGAACTCCATGCGGACGATCGGCTGGCCGAACTGGTCGAAGTCGTGGCGGGTCCCAGACGACTTGAGGTGGCCACCCGTCATCTCGGGAATCGGGTTCTCGGCGTTGTTCGGCTGATAGCGGAAGAGGTAGTAGTACGGCCCTCCCGTGGTCAGGTTGGGCGGGCAGGGCTGCTCTTCGCTGGCCACGCACGAAACGACGACGGCGTCGTTTGCGACGCCGAGCACCTTGCCGCCGGGCGGCACCCGCGGGTGCTTGCGTGTGAAGAGCGCTTCACGGGTGTTCGCCGGTCCTTCGAGCAGACGGCCGTTCTTGTTGAAGAGGTAGTACGTCGAAGCGTTGGCGGGAGCCGAGCCGCCCTTACCGCCCAGGAGGTCGAACAGACGATCAGTGGCGACCGCCCCCTCGGCGCCGATCGAGGGCCCGATCAGGTCCTGCTCGAGGTCGTAGAGCTCGAGCTGGGCGGTCTTCCCGATCAGCTCGGCGGCTTTCTCCGGATCGGTGACGCCGGCGAGCTGGATGACGATCTGGTTGTCGCCCTGCTTGCGGATCTCGGGCTCGGCGACGCCGAGCTTGTCGATGCGGTTCCGCATGATGTCCACCGAGCGATCGAGGTCCTCGTCGGTGAGCGTGTGGCCCTTGGGCGGAACGGCCTCCAGCACCACCTCGAGCCCGCCCTGGAGGTCGAGGCCGAGCGTCGCACCCTTGTGGAACGGTGAGCCGGGGATGGCGATCAGGCCCACGCCGATGAGCGCAGCCACGATCAGGCCGACGAGGATGAGGTGGTTCTTTCGCTCTCGCATCAGTGTCCGCTGCGACTACCGCTCGCCGGCGTCACGCGCCGCGAGCAGCTCTTTCTCTGCCTCCTCCTGAGCGCGCTCGAGCTCCGTCAGCTCGTTGTCCTCGTCGGACAGCACCGCCGCGATCGCCTGGCGCGTGACGCGAACCTGAACGTCAGGCGCGATCTCGACGCGGACTTCGTCGTCGTCCACGACCGTGTGGACGGTGCCGTACAAGCCGCTCGCGAGCAGCACCTCCTGGCCGGGAGCGAGGTTCTCGAGGATGCGCCGCTGCTCAGCCTGACGCCTGCGCTGCGGTCGGATGACGAGCAGCCACATGACGACGAACAGCAATACGAGAATGGGCAACAGCGACAACGAGAGCTCCTTCTGGACGGGCGACCCTGAAGTGTGCCAGGACACCCTACCGCCCTGTTGAGGAAGCGGGATTAGGGCAGGGTAAATCCTTTCGCTCATGCAGTGTTAAGCCGTCCGAGAGGCCGCGTTATCGTCCCTCGCTCATGCACGGGCACGCGATGGAACGGGCGCGCGAACGGCTTGCGGAGGCCTCCGCCGAACGGCCCGCGGCCGCCGACGTCAGCGCGCTGCTCGAGCGTACGCACCTTCAGCTGGTCGAGCTGTCGACCGCCGCTGACGGGCTCGGCTCCACGTTGCCGGCCCAGGTCGGCGAGGCCGTTCGCGAGGGTGTCAGGCGAGAGGCAGCCCCGGTCGGTAGGCAGCTGGCCGAGGTGCGCGGAATGGCCGTCCAGCTCCTGCGACGGCTGGAGCGCCTCGAGAGCGATCTCACCGCCGAACGCCACGCGCGCGTCGACGACCTCGGCCTGCTCGTCGATCTGATCGGCGCGGGCTGGCAGAGCGTCGACGAACGCCTGGAGCGGATCGAGCAGGCGATCGGCTCGGCGCCCGCAACGGTGCACCGGCTCGGCGAGCGCCGCGCCGAGACTAAGCCGACTTAGGGATCGACCGCTACGGTCGCGGCGTCCCATCAAGAGCCGGTCTCAGGACTTGGCCTGACCCTCAGCAACCGACCCGCTCGCGGGCACGGTGCTACCGCCGAGAGCGATGGAGGTCGAGGATGCCATCCGGAAGGGCTTGCGCTGTCCTCCTGCGTGGCTCTGTCGTGCAACCTCACATCGCCGCCGCGACCGACATGGCGGGCGCGGCTCACGACGGCTCTCGGAGAACGCTGACCGCCCGAAAGTCGTGAGACTTTCGGGCGTCAAGCCGGCGTCGCGGGCAGGACGAGGGCGAAGCGGCTGCCCTCCCCCGTCGTGCTCGCGAGCTCGATGCGGCCTCCGAGAGCGAGGGCCAGCTCGCGGGCAATCGTCAGGCCGAGGCCGGTGCCGCCGCCGTCGAGCGACCAGAACGGGCGGAAGATGCGTTCGTGCTCCTCGCTCTTGATGCCCGGGCCCGAGTCCGCGACGGCCACGGAGACCGAGCCGTTGTCCGCATTCAGGGCCAGCTCGATCGATCCGCCGTCGGGCGTCCAGCGGAACGCGTTGGCGAGCAGGTTGGAGATGATCTGGAGCACGCGGTCGCCGTCGGTCGTGATGACGGGCCGCTCGCTCGCCAGGCAGCGGTAGTCGATGCCCCGGCGGCGCGCCTCCTCTCCGAACGACGCGTAGGCCTGGTCGAGCAGGCGCCCCATGTCGACCTCCTCGCGCAGCACGGTGAAGCGGCGTGCGTCGAGCTTCGCGAGGTCGAGCACGTCCCCGACCAGGCGCTCCAGCCGGTCTGTCTCGGCCGCGATCACGTCGAGAGACTCGGCCCGCGCCTCGGGCTCGGCCACGACGCCCTCCCGCACCGCCTCCAGGTGGCCGCGGATCGCCGTCAGCGGCGTCCGCAACTCGTGCGACACCGACATGAGGAAGTTCCGCTCCAGCTCTTCCGCTTCGGCGAGCCGCGTGGCCATCTCGCGGAACCGACCGGCCAGGTGAGAGATCTCGTCCTCCCCCGTCAGCCTGGGGACGGCGACGTCGTACTGACCTCCGGCGATGCGGTCCGCGGCGCGGGAGAGCGAGAGCACAGGTCGCGTGATGCGGCGCGATGCCCACCAGCCCACGACCGCCGCAACGAGCAGGCCACCCAGCAGCGAGACACCGACGAACTTCATCAGCGTCAGCCAGGTGTCCCGGAGCACCGTCTTCGGCTTCGCCACCACAAGCGTGCCGAACGTCGTGCCCTCCAGCGTCACCGGTGAGCCGACTGCGATGTACGGACGGTCCTCGTCGGGCGGCGTGAACTCGAACGTGACCGACTCGCCGGCGCGGATCGTGCGCGCGTCGATCAGCCCGGCGGGCAGGCGGCGCAGGCCGGTGGTCTCGCCCGGGAACAGGGGCAGGCCCGCGTAGTAGATCCGGTCGCCCGTGGCCCGCTCGAGCTCGGCGCCGACGAACGCGGGCGCGATCCCGCCCTCGTCGCTCGACCTGATGGCCTGCTGCGCGTAGAGGCTCGTCAGCCCGCCCGCCTCCCGGCGCAGCTCCTTCAGCGAGTTGTCCTCCGAGTAGCTCTGCAAGAGCCGGAAGGCGATGGCGGCGGAGACGATGCCCGCGAGCACCACACCCGCGAGGAACAGGGCGGGCAGCCGGAAGCGGAGGGAATGGAACACGGCCCGACCTAGGAGGGTCTGGCGGGACGGTGCTCGCCGCCGGGGCGCGCTGGAGGTCGCGATGCAAGGACGCAGGGAGCCCGCGTACTGAAGTACGTGGGCGACTGAGGACGCCGCAGCGCGGCCTTCCAGCGTGATTCCGGCGGCACAGTCACTGTTTCGCCAGACCCTCTAACCGGCCGCGGCCGCGTCCTTCGCCGGCGAGACCTTGTAGCCGACCCCCCAGACGGTCACGATCGGCGAAGCGTCGCCCAGCTTGCGGCGGATCTGACGCACGTGGACGTCAACGGTACGCGTGTCACCGGCGAACGTGTATCCCCACACGCGCTCGAGCAGCTGGTCACGGGTCAGCACGAGCCCCCGGTGGTCGAGCAGCTCCCAGAGCAGGTCGAACTCCTTGGGGGCGAGCTGGATCTCCTCTTCCCCGACGTGCACCTCCCGGCGGCCGGCGTCGACGGTGAGGTCGCCGTGGCGGATGACCGCGCTCTCGGGGAGGCGGCGCTCCGGCGTCGTGCGGCGCAGGATCGACTTCACGCGCGCCACGAGCTCGCGCGGGTTGAACGGCTTCGTCATGTAGTCGTCGGCGCCCACCTCGAGGCCGATGATCTTGTCCACGTCCTCGTCCCTCGCGGTGAGCATGAGGATGGGGACGTCGGAGGTGGCCCGAATGCGGCGGCAGACCTCGATGCCGTCGATGTCCGGCAGCATCAGGTCGAGCACGATCAGCGCGGGCGAGTCCTCCTCGACCGACGTCAGCGCCTCGCCGCCGGTCGCCGCCGTGCGCACGCCGTAGCCCGCGTTCTTGAGATAGAGCGCGACGAAGGACGCGATGGAGCTCTCGTCCTCGACGACCAGGATGGGAGCGGAGTTCGCCGCCATGGCCGTAGATCTTGCCTAGCTTGCCGTCTGCTCCGAGATGGTGATCTTGCGCGGAAGGTCGGGCATCGGCTGGAAGCGGCTCTCGCAGAAGCTCTGGGCGTCGCTCGAGTAATGGCCTGGATCGGACCACCCGTCCGAGTTGAGCGTCGCCGTGCCCTTGCCCGCGAGGCTCAGCTCCATGCCCAAGGCCTCGACGCGAACCTTGAACTGGCCGCTCGCGCGGAAGCGGACGAGCGTGCCGCTGTAGCGCGTCTTCGTCTCGGTCAGCAGGCGCTTCCTGTCGACGTTGAAGACGCGGACGTTGCCGTCACCCTGAAGCGGGTCCTCGATGTCGACCTGGCCCGAGTCGAACCGGCCGAGCAGGAAGCCCTTGGCGTTGAAGGAGACGATGCCCCTTCCGGCCTGGACGACGAGGCAGCCGTCGTCCTGCGCGGCCGGCTTCGCCTGCGAGGAGGCGACGAGCACGACGAGCGCGAGCAGCGGCACGCACGCGGCAGCGATCTTCCGCATCACTCCTGCAGTATGGCTTCGCGGAGTGTGCCGTGCTTGATCGCGGTGTAAGGAACCTGTGAAGAACAGCCTGGCCAACAGCTTCAACGCGACGAAAGCGCTTCCTGGGTGTAGACGCCGAGCGGGTTCCAGAGCATGAAGCCGTTCGCGTTGGCGCGTCGCGCGGCGGTCACCTGGTCGGTTACCTCGTCCAACCCGTACGTGCGGCTGAGCGAGAAGTCCTGCAGCCACGGGACGATGCGGACGTTCATGCCGCGCACGGCCTTCTGGTAATCGCCGAGCGACGCCTCGACGGTGCGGCCCGGGAACGCCTCGGGATCCGTCAGGTGGTACTCGCCGGGCACGTAGTGCGAGGGGTAGACCATCGGGTAGATCGCGTCGAGGTGGCGACCGAGCCGCTTCGGCGACTGGCCGACTCCGAGATCACGCGTGGCGGCGAGTCCGAAGAGATCTGCCGAGACTCGCACGCCGAGCGGGCGCAGCCGGCCGCTGGCGTAGGCGAGGAAGCGCTCGATCGTTCGCTCCTTCGGCTCGCGCCGGGTCTTGGGATAGACGATCGCATCGAGGTCGCCGTCCGAGGGGAAGCGGATGTAGTCGAACTGGATCTCGTCGAAGCCTGCCTTCGCGGCCGCTGCGGCCACGTCCACGACGTAGCGCCACACGCGCCGGTCGTAGGGGTTGAGCCAGGCGAGCCCGGCCGGATCGCGCCACGCCGAGCCGTCCGGCCACTGCAGGGCGAGCTCCGAACGTGCCGGGCCGAGCGTGGGGTCGGCAAACACCACGACGCGTCCAACGAGGTACACGCCGGCCTGCTCGGCGGCCTGGGCGGCGCCCCGCGCGTCGTAGTGGATCCGCGCAGCGCCCACGTCGCGGGCCAGCTGCGGCAGGTTCGGCGAGACGAACCCGATCGCGCCGTTCTCGTCCTTGACGTCGAGCTCGAGCGTATTGAGGCCGTACCCGCGAAGCGCGAGGTACTCGCCGAGCTTCCCTTCCACGGAGGCGAGGCCCATGGTCATGTGCACGCCACGGATCTCGCGCGGGACGCGGGGCATGGCCACCGCCTTCGACGACATCGCAACCGTCGCGTGGGCTCGCCACTGCCCTTCCCGCCCGGCTGAAGAACGACGCGCCGAGCACGATTCCGGCTCCCAGGGCGAGCAACGCCCCCGCGAGACCGGCGCGGCGCAGCCTCTTGCGCCTGCGCGCTCGTTGGCGCCGCTCGCGGAACCGCTCGCTTGCGTCGACTCTGCGATGAACGTACATCCGGAGCGGCTTACACGGTACGCCGTGTTGCTGATTTATGCAACGTGATGCTCAACGAAAGCCGATGGTTGAGCCATTTGGCGGCAGCGGGCTGGCCGGCGTGCCGGGCTCCACCGTCGGTCCGTCGTAGCCCAGAGGGGCCACGTCGTTCGGCCCGTCCGGGTGGAAGAGCGACGCGAGCGTCTGGATCTGTCCTCGTCCCACGGAGAGCTCGAACTGCCCGCCGCCGTACATCGTGATGCCGCAGGCAGCGCAATAGTCGTACGTCGCGAAGAGCTCGGAGACGCTGCCGAACCTCGAAGGCTTGACGTTGAGCCAGCGTGGAGGGAACGGAAGAGCCTCGATCTCGGCTACGGAGTGGATGACCGCATCCCAGCTGACGCGGTCGTGATGAGCGCGCAATGCCTCGGCGGTACCAGGGTCGACCAGATCCGGGTCTTCCAGCACCGCCTTCGGGATTGCCTCGGCGACGAGCGCGTAGAGGTGCGGATCGGGCGGCTGGTCGACGGCCGTGCCGCGGTACGCACCCTTGAGATCGAGCACGTCGACGGCGTCCAGCTCGGCGAGCTCCGCGACGACGTCCGCCGTCCACTCGCTCGTGGGGTCGAGCTTGAACCGCGTGCCGGGATGGACCTCGAGGATCGTGCGCAGCGGGGCCACGGACGGAGGCTTGGGCAAGCGTCTCGACACGACGAAGCGCACCGGCGCCGGCGTACGGCCGAGAGCGTCTGCAAGCGACGTCCCGGCCTGCCGCAGCGCCAGATCGAGCGCGGCGCTCTCGAACGCCCACCGCCGATAGTTCCGCCTTGCAGGTACCTCCGGCGCACCTGCGGGAAAGAGGTCGAGCGACCCGACCAGCTCGGAGAGCTCGTGGAACGTGGACGTCCCGGCGAGGTCGTGAGCTGCGCCGCTGCGCAACCGCTCGTGCTCGTCCGCCTCGTACGTCACGTCCTCGCCGATGCCCTCCTCGCCGCCGCCGCGCAGCCGGATCGCCGTCGTGTGCCGCACGAACCCGCTCGAGACGGGCCGTTCGAAGGCCTCGAGCTCGTAGCTCTCGATCTCGAGCGGCAGGCCGGCTATCGCGTCGTAGGTCGACATCCAGAGTGCGAGACTACCCGGGGCCGTGTCCGAGATCGTCGACTTCGCTGCCGTCGTCCTCATCGTGGCCGCCGGCCTGTTCGTGGCCGTGGCCACGAGCAAGAGTCGGCAAGTGGTTCCCGATCCCCGGGCCGGCGATCTTCCTGATCGTGGCCGCCGTCGCCAGCGACGTGTTCCCGGGGCTGTCCGTCGTGTCGATCGAGACGGCGTCCCGCATCGGCGTCGTGGCCCTCATCGTCATCCTGTTCGAGGGCGGAATGGACGTCGGCTGGCGCCGCTTCCGGCGCGCATGGCCCGAGATCACCGTTCTCGGCCTGCTCGGCACGTTCGGCACGGCGCTGCTCGTCGCGCTCTTCGCACACGCCGCGCTCGACGTCAGCTGGACGATTGCGGCCGTCCTCGGCGCCGCGCTGGCGCCCACGGACCCTGCCGTGATGTTCTCGGTGCTCGGCCGCAAGGAGATCCGAGGGCGCACGGGTACCACGCTCCTGGGCGAGTCGGGCGTCAACGACCCCGTCGCGATCTCGCTGATGATCGGTGCGCTCGAGTACGCGACGAACGACGAACACGTCGTTCTGGGGCGTGGCCTTCGAGTTCGTCTCGGAGATGGCGGTCGGCCTCGCGCTCGGCGTCCTCGGCGCGATTGTGCTGCGGGAGTCAATGCGTCGGATCGACCTGGCCAACGAGACGCTCTATCCGATCCTCGCGCTCGCGTTCGCCGGAGTCCTGTACGGCGTGACGACGCTCGCGCACGGCTCCGGCTTTCTCGCCGTGTTCGTTGCGGGAGTGCTCTTCGGCGACGTGCGGTCGCCCTACAAGGGCGAGATCGAGCGGTTCCACAAGTCGCTCGCCAGCCTCGCCGAGATTGCGGTCTTCGCGGTCCTCGGCCTGACGATCTCGCTAGGCGACTTCGACAGAGACGTGTGGTTGGACGGCCTGCTGTTGGCCGTGGTGCTCGCCTTTGTCGCCCGACCGGCTGTGGTGGGACTGCTCTCGCTCCCGCTGAGGCTCCGCTGGGGAGAGCGCCTCTTCGTGATGTGGGGAGGCCTCAGAGGCGCCGTGCCGATCATGCTCGGCACGCTTGCGCTGCTCGAGGGAATCGACGACGGCGAGCGCGTCTACGACATGATCTTCATCGTCGTCGCGTTCTCCGTGCTCGTCCAGGGCACGAGCATCCCGTTCGTGGCGCCACGACTCGGTGTCCCCATGCGCGACACCGATCCCGGCGGCGTCGTCAGCCGCGTCGTGGCGGTCGGCTCCTCCGCGGCCGGTCGTACGTTGCGCGACCTGCCCCTGGGAGAGCGGACATGGGTGCGTGCCCTGAGCAGAGACGGCACGGCCTTGCCCGCGCGCGGCGACACGGTGCTCGAGGAGGGAGACGAGGTGGAGCTCGTGCTCGACGTCAGCGACGTCGACCGGCTCGACGACCTCTTTGGTTAACGAGGACCGTGGAGGAGGGCGAGGCGGCCGCGGGGTAGCGGCCGGGCGAGGTTGAGCAACATGCGAACCATCGAGCTGGTCATCGGCTTCGGCGGAAGAGAGCTGAACCCTCTACAGGCGTTCTACAACTCCTGCGATCGCCTGACCCTGGCCGATGCACATCGTGGCGATGCCGTAGCGCGCCTCACGCCGTTCGAGCTCGGACAGCAGCGTCGCAGTGATGCGCGCACCGGTCGCTCCCAGAGGATGGCCGAGCGAGATGCCGCCGCCGTTCGGGTTGACGTCGCCCGCGCGCCAGCGCTCCTCGAGGCCGGTATCCGCCAGGAACTGCAGCACGACGGAGGCGAAGGCCTCGTTGACCTCGATCACCGCCATGTCGTCCCAGGACAGGCCCGCCTTCGCCAGCGCCCGTTCGCACGCCTGCGGGTTGCCGTGGAGCATGCGGTAGGGGTCGACGCCGGCGAGCCCGAACGAGACGAAGCGGGCCCGCGGCTCGAGGTCGAGGCGTGACGCGGCGTCCTCGGACACGACGAGCATTGCGGCCGCGCCGTCGCAGATCTGGCTCGAGCTGCCGGCCGTCACGACTCCGTCGGGCTTGAAGGCAGGTGGAAGGTCGGCGAGCTTCTCGGGGGACGTATCGCGCCGCGGCGTCTCGTCGACAAGCATGGGGGAACCCATGGTTCCCCCATGGAGCCCCCTCCTTCACGCTCGCGCTGGCCCCGACAGCAGCGTGGGCTCCCGCCGGGCGAAGCCCGGCTTCGCCCACTGGCACCGGCTCCCGACCCGGCAGCTCCGAGTCTGTGATCGAACCTCGATGGGCACGATCTCCCGCTCGAACCGGCCCTCGTCGATCGCCTCGATTGCGCGGCGGTGCGACTCGTACGAGTAGGCGTCGAGCGCCTCACGCGAGAGGTTCCACTCCTCGGCGAGCACCTCCGCCGAGATGCCCTGAGGCACGATCTCCCAGCGCTCGTAAGAGCTTCTCCGAGAAGCTCGAAGCCGTCCGGGCCGAGGTTGGAGCCCATCGGCACGCGGGACATGCTCTCGACTCCCGCCGCGACGACGACGTCGAGGTGCCCGGCCTGGATCGCCGACGTCGCGCTGAACGCCGTCTGCATCGACGAGCCGCACTGGCGGTCCGTCGTCGCTGCGCAGACCGTCTCCGGCCAGCCCGCGACGAGCAGCGCGACACGTCCGACGTTGAGCGCCTGCTCGCCGACCTGGCTGACGCAGCCCATCTGCACGTCCTCGATCTCGGCCGGCTCGATGCCCACACGCTCGACGAGGCCGTTCAGCACCTGTCCCGCGAGCTCGTCCGCGCGGACGCTGGCGAGCGTCCCGTTCTTCTTGCCGATCGGGCTGCGTACGGCGTCGACGATGAGCGCGTCAGGCATCGAGGACAGCGTACAGCCGCCATGTGCCCGGAACGCCTTTCAGCTCGTGCTCTCCGCGCTCCTCGAACTCGATGCCCGAGCCGGCGACGAGGTCCTTCACGGTGCTCGAGACGAGCACTTCGCTCGGAGCAGCGAGCGCCGCTACACGCGCGCCCGTGTGCACGGCGATCCCCGCGACGTCGCCTCCAACGACCTCGACCTCGCCTGTGTGAACGCCTGCGCGGATCTCGAGGCCGAGCGGCCGCACAGCTTCGCGAGCATCGACAGCCGCTCGCACTGCGCGCGCAGGGCCGTCAAACGTCGCCAGGAAGCCGTCGCCGGCCGTTCCCACCTCACGGCCTCGATACTGCTCGAGCACGCGCCGCACAGCTTCGTGATGACGGCCGAGCAAGCGCCTCCAGCCTTCGTCGCCGAGCTCACTGGCCCTCTCCGTCGATCCCACGATGTCGGTGAACAGCACCGTCGCGAGGACTCGGTCGACGATCGGCGGGCGGTCGACGCCTCCGACAAAGCGACGGGTCTCGTCGAGCATGAACGCGTTCGCGCCCGTGTTCGCCCAGCTGAAGCCGTCCAGCCAATCCGGGAACCTCGACCAGCTTCGCCCCCTCGATCCGCGAAGCGATGTCGCTGACCTCTTCGCGTGAAACGGCGCGATGGAAGACGAGGGTCGGGCAGCGCACGGCCGGCAGGACGTCGCGGACGTCTCCGTCCATCATCATGCGATGGAACGCCACGGCTTCGGCGGGGCTCGCGCTCCGGCGCGAGTACCAGACGTACCAGTCGATGAAGCGCTCGTCGTGTGCCTTGCTCGGCACGTAGCGACGGCCTCGGTCGGCGAGGAAGTCGCGGTCACCCCACTGCTCCGCCACCTCGCGAAGCTCGACGGCCCACTCCTCCTCAGTACGTGCCCAGGGGTAGTCGGGTGCCCACAGGCCACGCGCCGACGGGTCGTACATCACGAGCGCTCTGGTGCGCTCGGGGTAGGTAGCGGCAAAGAGCACTGCGAGCCGCGTGCCTTCCTGGCCCGCCCAGAGGACTACACGGTCTGACCCGAGCGCGTCCAACACCGCGCGCACGTCGTCCATCCTGGCCTCGAGCGTGGGCAGCTCGCTGACGGGATCGGAGAGACCGCTTCCCCGCTTGTCGAAGAGGATCACCCGAGCGAAGGACGCGAGGCCCTCGACGTGATCGACGAAGAGCGGCTGATCCCACGCCGCCAGCAGATCGGCGAGCGTGCCTCGCACGAACACGATGTCCATGGGTCCGTCGCCGACCACCTGATACGCGATCGCGACGTCGCCGGAGCGCGCGTAGTGGACCTCCGGGACGCTCACGCCGGAAGTCTCACATCTAGACTCACAAGGTGGCCACAGCGGTCAGCGAACGGAAGCTGCTCGTGGGCGGAGAGTGGGTCGAGACCGGCGAGTGGATCGACGTGCGGTCGCCCTACTCGGGAGACGTCGTGGGCCGCGTGCCGAAGGCCGGCGCCGCCGAGGCGAGGCAGGCGATCGACGCGGCCCAGCAGGCGATGTCCGAGCCGCTGCCCGCGCACAAGCGGGCCGAGATCCTCGTCCGCGTCGCCGGGTATCTCGGCAAGCGGCACGACGAGGTGGCGCAGACGATCTGCGCCGAGGCCGGGAAACCGATGAAGGCAGCCCGCGTCGAGGCGGCGCGCGCCATGTCCACGTACACGTTCGCGGCCGTGGAGGCGCGGAAGCTCGCAGGCGACATGGTGCCCATGGACGCGTCCCAGGCCGGCGTCGGCAAGCTCGCGTTCACGCTGCGCCGCCCGATCGGCGTGGTGGGAGCGATCTCCCCGTTCAACTTCCCGCTCAACCTCGTCGCCCACAAGATCGCGCCCGCGTTGGCCGCCGGCTGTGCGGTCGTCCTCAAGCCCGCCTCGCAGACGCCGCTCTCGGCGCTGCTGCTCGCTGAGCTCGAGCACGAGGCCGGCTTGCCTCCCGGCTGGCTCAACGTCCTCACCGGCCCGGCGGCCGAGATCGGCGACGTCCTCGTCGAGGACGAGCGTGTGAAGCTGATCACGTTCACCGGCTCCTCGGACGTCGGCTGGAAGCTCCGCGAGCGCGGCGCGCGCAAGAAGGTCGCGCTCGAGCTCGGCAATGCGACGCCCGTGATCGTCGAGGCGGATGCAGACCTGGACGAGGCGGCGTCGAAGCTCGCCGCCAACGCATTTTCGTTCGCCGGCCAGAGCTGCATCTCCGTCCAACGGATCTACATCCAGCAGGCCGCCTACGACAGCTTCCTCGAACGCTTCCTCCCCGGCGTCGAGGCGCTGCAGGCGGGTGATCCCGCGGACGAGGACACCGACGTGGGGCCCGTTATCGACGACGACGCCCGCGAGCGCATCCTCGCGTGGATCGAGGAAGCGCGATCGCTCGGCGCCGACGTGCTCACAGGTGGGGAGGCCGACGGCCCCGTCATCGGCCCGACCGTGATCGCGGACGCGCCGCCGCAGGCGAAGGTGTCATGCGAGGAGGTGTTCGGGCCCGTTGTGACGGTTTCGGCGTACGACAGCTTCGACGAAGCGGTCGAGCTCGCCAACGGCACCCGCTTCGGCCTGCAGGCGGGCATCTTCACAGCCGACGTACGCCGAGCGCTCGACGCGGCCCAGCGACTCGAGTTCGGCGGTGTCACCGTCAACGAGGCGCCGACGTTCCGCGCGGATCAGATGCCATACGGAGGCGTCAAGGACTCAGGCACGACCCGCGAAGGCCCCGCCTACGCGGTCCGGGAGATGACCGAGGAGCGCGTCGTCGTGCTCCAGCTCTGAGGTAACGCATCGTGGCTCTCCGCCGGCAGCGGCCACCTCGCGTCCCTCTCCCCTCCCCCGGCGCGCTGCGCCGCGAACGCCGCGTGCTCCTGCAGATGCGGGACGAGCAGCTCCGCGACCTGGGCGGGCTCATCCTCGAGATGTTTCGCCGGAACCGCTTCAACGACGAGCTCGTCCGGGAGCGCTGTAGCGAGCTCGTCGAGCTCGACCGCCGTCTCATGGAGCTCGAGGACGTGTTACGAGCCGCGACCCACCGGGCGCCGCTCCGCAGGTGCGAGTGCGGCACCGAGATCCCACCGTTCTCTCGCTTCTGCCCCGGCTGCGGGCGTGAGCTGACGGTAGCGACCGACGGACCCGAGCCGGAGCCCGAGTCGTGAACGGTGACGCCTGCGCCCGCTGTGGCGCTGCCCTCGCCCCCGGGCAGGAGTACTGCGTCGAGTGCGGCCAGCGGCAGCCGCTACGACGCCGGCCGGTGCACTGGCTCTGGCCGGTGGCGGTCGCGGCCCTCGTTGCTGCGGGGGGCGCCGCGGCGGCGATCGCGGCCGGCGCGGACGACAGCAGCAACTCCACGATCGTCGCGCTCACGCCGCTTCGAGCCGCACCGGCGCCTGCGGCCCAGTCCTCGGCGAAGCTCCGGAGTTGGCCGGCACGGCGCAACGGCTACACGGTCGTGCTCTCCGTGGTCCCGAGCACGGCAGGGCCCGACGCGGCGCGGACGCGGGCGCTCGCGGCCCTGGCCGCCGGTCTGTCCGACGTCGGGGTCCTGGCGTCGTCGCGCTACTCGAGCCTCCATCCCGGCTACTTGATCGTCTTCAGCGGCGTCTACCGCACCCTCGACGAGGCGCTGGCGGCACTTCCGCAAGCCGCCCGCCACGCCCGCAGCGCCTACGCGCAGCAGATCGCGCGCTGACGTTCCAGGCCCGACTTTGTAACACTCCTGAACAAGACTTTGTAACAGCGCGCGAAACGCGTTAGACTCAGCTCGAGCGGTTACGAACCCCCATTAACGCCCGCTCAACAAAGCGCTTTCTCGAACTTCACACCGGCACGGGATACTGATGACCATGGACGAACGAGTGGCCGAGATCCGCGCCTGCATGTATCAGTATTCGCGCGCGCTGTACCGCTCGATCAAGGATCTCATCGACCCGTATGTCGATCCCGCGGAGCAGCTCGAGTACCGCCGCGAGGTGCTCGCGTCGTGTGAGCAGACGATGGAGCGGCTCGCCACCGACCCTCATTACTTCGCGAATCCCGACAAGGCGCTCTTCCAGGACATTCGGCGGTACTTCCCCATCACCGGCCAGGCCCAGGTGGCCTGGTCCGTCAACAAGGTCGTGGGTGCTGCCGTCGCGTTCATCGAGGAGCAGATCGAGGCCGGCGCCTTCGACGGCGGCATCGCCCGCTGCCAGGCGATGACGCGCAAGGGCAAGCCCTGCCAGCGCACACCACTTCCCGAGCGGCACTACTGCCCCTCGCACCAGCACCTCGAGCAGCGCTCGAAGGTCGCGGCCTAACCAGGTTCTCCGGACAGCCCGCGAGCTATAAGCTCGCCCTGCGTGTCTCATGACACCGACAAGCTGATCCGCCAACTGTCGCTGGTGGCGTTCCTCATGGCCGAGCGGCGCCCGCTGACGGCTCGGGACGTCAAGCAGAACGTCGAGGGCTACTCGGAGATGTCGGACGAGGCGTTCGCGCGACGCTTCTACTCGGACCGCTCGGAGCTGCTCTCCCTCGGCGTCCCGCTCCAGTCGCAGCGGGACGAGTTCACGGGCGAGGAGCTCTACACGCTGCGCTCGGAGAACTACTTCCTGCCGCCGCTGGAGCTGCACCGACGACGAGCTGGCGGCGCTCCAGACCTGTCTCTATCTACTGGAGGGGCAGTTCGCGTACGCCGAGCCCTTCCGGCTGGCATTGCAGAACCTCGCGCTCGGCCGCCCGGGCTTCGCGCGGGCGCCGACTGAGACGGCCGTGCGCGTAGAGGTGACCGACCCGGACTACTCGCCGGAGCTGGCGGGGCGCCTGAGCAAGCTGGAGACGGCGATCTCGAAGCAGCGGACGCTGAAGTTCGACTACTGGGGCATCGCCCGCGACAAGGTTCGGGCCCGGACGATCGACCCCTACGCGCTGCTGCCGCACGAAGGCAGCTGGTACGTGATCGGGCGCGAGCACAAGGCGGACGCGATCCGAACGTTCCGCGTGTCGCGGATACGCGGCGAGATCCGGTTCGCGACGCGGAGGGAGCGCGACTTCCGGCTGCCCCCGGAGTTCAACGCCCAGAGTCATCGACCGCCGCCCGCCTGGCAGATGGGCGAGATCGCGGGCGAAGCCCGCATCGAGCTGACAGGGGACACCGCCTGGTGGGTGGAGCGCACGCATCGCGGCTCAGGACGCATGGATGACGGCGTCTTCGTCACGCCGTACGCGAGCATCGAGCATCTCGCGGCCTGGGTCCTGCGCCTCGACGGCCGGGCCGCTCCTCTGGAGCCGGACGAGCTCCGGCGGGAGGTGGCGGCCAGCCTGAGGAAAGTCAGGGAGCGCCACGAAGGCGACCCTCCGAAGGTCGCCGGCCCCGCGCCGGACGCGGACGAACCGGTCCCGGAACGTCCCGCAGGGCCGGTTGCGCCCGAGCGCTTCGGATTGCTGCAGGCCCTCCTCGCGTATCTGCTCGCCGCCTGCGGTGAGGAGACGAGCGCCGAGATCCCCGCCGCGGAGCTCGTCGATCGCTTCACGATCCCGCCCGAGGCGCTCGAGGAGCACCTGTCCCTGCTCAACCTCGTGAACTTCGGCGGCGGCTGCTATGCGGTCTACGCGGAGCTGCGCGGGGACACGGTGCACGTGGACAAGGAGCTCTTCGGCGATACGTTCCGCTCGTCGCCGCGCCTGACGCCGCTCGAGGCGCGGGCGATCAGGCTCGCGCTCGAGTTCGTCGGGCCGATGATCGCGGCGGAGGCTCACCGGCCCCTCGACAAGGTGCGACGGAAGCTCGAGGAAACCTTCGGCGAGTTCGACCTCGCCCAGACGGCCGCACCGCGGGGCGACCGCGTCGAGGAGCGGCTGATCGCGACGCTCAGCAACGGCATCAAGCGCCGGCGACTCGTGGACATCGAGTACGTCAAGGTCGGCGAGGAGGCGGTCGTCACGCACTCCGTCGAGCCCTACTGGCTGGAACGGCAGCTGCCGCACTGGTACGTCCATACGTGGGATCGCACGCGGGACGACGCACGGAGCTTCCGGCTCGACCGCATGCGATCGGCGGCGCTCACGCCCGAGAAGTTCGAGCCGCGAGAGGGGTTCGAGCCCGATCGGCTGCGCGACGCGCGCGTGGCGCGGATCCACTACTCGAAGCAGGTCGCTCGCTGGGAGGTCGAGCGCGGCGCGCAGCCGCTGCGGGACGGCAGCGCGACCGCCGAGCAGAAGGTCGGCAGCCCGGAGTGGCTCGTAGGAGAGATCCTGCGTTTCCGCGGCGAGGCCGTGGTGATCGAGCCCCCCGACCTTCGGCGCAGCGTCGCGCGGCGGGCGCGAGAGTTGCTGTCCGAGCTCGGGCTCGCCCGCCTGCGCGTCAAGGTCTAGTCCAAGGAGATGCGCTGAAGGCGATTCGCATCCACGAGGACGGCGGACCCGAAGTCCTCCGCTACGAGGACGTGCCGGATCCCACGCCCGCAGCCGGTGAGGTGCTGATCCGGCTGCACGCGGCGTCGCTCAACCACCTCGACGTATGGGTGCGCAAGGGCTTGCCCTCCGTGCCGAAGCCGCGGATCCTCGGCGCGGACGGCGCAGGTGTGGTCGAGGCCCTGGGAGACGGCGTCGACGGTTTCGAGCCCGGACAGCGCGTCGTCATCAACCCCGGCGTCATGCAGGACTCGGGCCGCGTGACCGTGATCGGCGAGCACACCGACGGGACGCACGCCGAGCTCGTCGCAGTACCGGCTACGAACGTCTACCTATTACCCGACGACCTGTCTTTCGAGGAAGCGGCCGCGTTCCCGCTCGTCTTCGAGACCGCCTACCGGATGCTCGTAACGAAGGCCGGGCTGCGCGAGGGCGAGTGGGTGCTCGTGTGGGGCATCGGCGGCGGGGTCGCGACGGCGGCGTTCCAGATCGCGAAGGCGCTAGGCGCGTGGGTCATCGCCACCTCCTCGAGCGACGCGAAGCTCGAGCGCGCGAGGGAGCTCGGTGCGGACGTCACCGTCAACCACGAGTCAGGCGACGTCAAGGCCGCCGTGATCGAGGCGACCGGCGGACGCGGCGCGGACATCGTCATCGAGCATGTCGGCGAGGCCACCTGGCGCACCTCGCAGGACGTGGCCTCGCAGGGCGGGCGGATCGTCGTCTGCGGCGCGACGACGGGCCCGAACCCGCCTGCCGCGCTGCACCGCATCTGGTGGAAGGAGCTCGCCATCCTCGGCTCGTCCATGGGGACGAAAGAGGACTTCGAGGCCGCCTACGACCTCGTCAAGAGCGGACGGGCGAAGGTCGTCGTCGACTCGACGTTCCCGCTGGCAGAGACCCGCGCCGCACACGAGCGCCTCGAAGCGGGCGAGCAGTTCGGGAAGATCGTGCTGCGAATTCCCGAGTACGGGCTAACCGAAACCGAGGATGAACTTCGCGTCGTCGGACATCTTGTCCGGCGTCCACGGCGGGTCCCAGGTCAGCTCGAGCTCGATGTCCTTCACGTCGGGGAACGACTCGGCGACAGTCGTGTGGATGTCCTCCTGGATCATCGGCCCGGCGGGGCAGCCCATCGACGTCAGCGTGTGGATCACCTTGACCTTGTCCGCCTCGACTTCCACGTCGTACACGAGGCCCAGGTCGACGATGTCCATGCCCAGCTCCGGGTCCTCGACCCGGTGCAGAGCCACGAGCACGTCGTCCTTGGTGGGCACGAGCACGAGTGTAGTCGTACGCAGCTAGTTGCCGGGTAGCCGCACTTCCTCGCGCCGCTCGCGCGCGAAGAAGTGGATCCCCTCCACGAACCGCACCCAGTTGCAGCGGGTGCACATGACGAGTGAGTGCGTCCACGCGCTGTCGGCGAGGAAGCGGACGCCTCGCAGCAGATCGCCGGTGGAGACGCCCGTCGCGGCGAAGATGATCTCGCCGGGCGCGAGGTCCTCCGTCTTGAACACCTGCTCGATGTTCTCGATGCCGTGCTCGTGCGCGGCCTCGATCTCCCGCCGCGACGTCGGCCAGAGCTGTGCCTGGATCTCGCCGCCCAGGCAGCGGAGCGCAGCAGCAGTCATGACGGCCTGTCGCGTGCCGCCGATGCCGATCGCGAGGTGGTCGTTCGTGCCGCGGACGGCGGCCGAGATTGCGGCTGTGACGGTGCCGTCGGGGATCAGCTTGATGCGCGCTCCGGCGCGCCGGATGTCCTCGATCAGGTCCTCGTGGCGCGGGCGGTCGAGGACGATCGTCGTTATGTCGTTCGGCGCACGGCCGTAGCCCTCTGCGATCGCCCGCACGTTCTCCTCGACCGGCTTCAGGATGTCGACCGAGCCACGCGCGCGCGGACCCACGGCGAGTTGCCGCATGTACATGTCCGGCAGCGGAGGCATCGAGTCGCGGCCGGCAACGGCGACGATGGACATCGCACCCTGGCCGCCGCGCGCCACCACGCCCCGGCCCTCCAGCGGGTCGAGCGCAAGATCGACCGCGTCCCCGCCGGCCCCGAGCTCACTGGCGGGGGCGAGAGCATCGGCACCTTCGTCGACGCCGATGACGACCCGGCCCGAGATCGGCAACGAGTCGAGCGCTGACCGCATGCCGGAGAAGGCCGCTTCCTCGGCGTTGCTCTGGCTGCCCGCGCCGAGAAACCGGGCGCTGGCGAGCGCGGAACGTTCAGTCGCGCGAGCGTAGAGCTCGCAAATGCAAGACCGGCTCAGGCCGTCGTCGCGATCAGCGCTCGAGGACACTGCCGACCGCGCCGAGCCTCTCCGCGCTCGCGAGCACGAGATCCATGACCGCGCCGATCGTCGCGTCGATGTTCGAGTTCTCGATCACCGGCACGTCGCAGCGCCGCGCCCGGCCGACGATGAAGTCCTGCACGCGCCGGATCTCGTCCAGCTGCTCGATGTAGCGCCCGACGGGCCGCAGGCCCTCGGTGGTCGTGTCGCGCACCCAGAAGTGGCCTGCGTGAATGTCGTCGCTCTCGATCTCGAGCACGCACTGCACGGCGAGCGCACCCTCGACGGGAGGCACGAGCCCCGGGACGAGGTGAACGCCTTCCATCACCATCGACCACCCTTCGTGCAGGGAGCGCTCGATGACGGCGCGGACGCCGACGAGCACGTTCTTCGTCTGGTCGAGGAAGCCGGCCAGCGTGGGGTCGTCCGCTTCCGGCGCCGCCGGGCCTGCCTCGAAGCTCGAGTAGTGGATGGACGGCATGAACTCCTCCGAGAAGAACGCGCGCATCGTCTGGCGTATGAAGTCGGTGGACGTGACGCGTGTGATTCCGAGCCGGTACGCGATCTCGGTGGCGATGCGGGACTTCCCCGTGCCCGTAGCGCCGCCGACGAGGACGACGATCGGGAGATCGAGCGCCTGGAGCTCGCGGTAGCGGCGCAACCGGCGAACGGCGTCGACACCTTCCGACTCTCCGAGCACCTCCTGCGCCAGCTCCTCGAGCCGCTCGAGGTCGACGGACGCCTGGCCACGGAGCTCGAGGTCTGCCTCGACGCGGAGCGCGAGCTCCCACGCCCGTGCTGACGACAGCCCGGTGGCGACGAGCGCGCGGGCCAGCAGGCCCTTGGAGTACGGCAGCCCGCCGTCTCCGCCGAGCGGCAGGTGGTCGACACGTCGCGGCTCCGTCACGCGGGCACCTTCTCGGCCATGGCCGCGTCGGCGAGCGCGAGCAGCGCCGAGTCGAGGCCGGGCTCGCCGGG
The DNA here is from genome assembly GCA_963821415.1 of uncultured Actinomycetes bacterium. Taxonomy (GTDB): domain Bacteria; phylum Actinomycetota; class Thermoleophilia; order Gaiellales; family Gaiellaceae; genus PALSA-612. The sequence goes on from CAWGEE010000055.1 coordinate 60,054, forward strand.
AAGAGGCACGACGTCGTTCCGCGCGAACACGACCCGGGCGCCGCGCTCCTGCGCGGCCTCGGCGACGACATCGATTGCGGCTGCCTTGATCTCGATCACGTAGGTCTCGGCGTCGATGGAGGCGAGATCGTTGCGCAAGCTGGCGCGATCCGCAAGGTTTGGCGAGCTGGCGACGACGTCGACCTCGAGGTGGTCGGTCGGCGCCGGGCCTGCCGCGAACACCGCCACACGGCCCTCCACCGGCTCCACCGGCTCGAGGCGAAGCTCGCAGCGGACTATGGGGATGTCCTTCAGCTCGCGGATCGCCGCCGCCTGCGCGTCGTCCACGTCGACGGCGACCACGAGGTCGGAGACGAGCACGCGGTAGGCGTTGAGCCCGGCGCGCACGTCCTGCACGCCGGAGGTGACGAGGATGCGGCGATCGGTGGCGACGGGCGGGATGGCGGCGCCGCTGCCGTCGAAGACGACGAGGTCCGGCCCGAGCTCTTCTGCCAGGCGGGCGCCCTCCGCGACGTTGGAGCTCGCCACCTGCCCCGCGAGGCCTCCCCCGCAACGCCGGCACCCGATCGTGCGCACGCCGGCGAGTGCGGCCGTCTCCAGGTGGTCGGAGGCTGCGTGACGGCCGGACCTGGACAGCTCCAGCAGGCTGTCCAGCGTCGGCGTCACCTCGATCAGCTCGGGCTCCGCCGGGCCGCCGCGGCCCATGGCGACGACCACCACGTCGCGGTCGCGAGCGAGCAAGCGCGCGAGCTGGCCGGTGAGCGCCGTCTTGCCGATCCGCTTGCCCGTTCCGATCACCGCCAGCGAGGGCAGCGCGAACGGCTCGAAGCGCGGCGGCTCGAAGTCGAAGTCGGGCCCGAGATAGCGCAGACCGAGGGCGAGCGAGCGGCTCGCGAGCTCGAGGCGCCGCTCGGGCGTCAGCACCGGCTCGTCGGAGAGGTCGACGACGAGCTCCGGCTCGTACGCCAGAGCCGCGTCCAGATCGGAGACGTTCGGCACCCCGTACTCTTCCCCGCCCCGCAGCTTTTCCATACCTCCGACGAGCACGGCCGCGACGAACTCGTACGGCAGCTCGGCAAGCGTGGCGCGCACTACATCCGCGTAGTGCTCCCCGTCGATGACCGCCACGGCTCTCATGGGGCGCCGACTTCCTCCTCGATCTCCTCGGTCGACTTCACGTACTCGAGCGTCTCGGTGGAGAAGCGGATCATGAGCTCCTCCCCGTGGTACGGGTAGCGGCGGCGCACCTCGACGTGCTCGCCGTCGACCTCGATCACGTTGTAACAGGGCCGCGTATTGCCCCGGAGGCGCAGCGTGGACACCGTCCCCGTGTTGACGATGAACATGTCTTCCAGCCGCCACGCGTACGGCACGTGCTTGTGGCCGGAGAGCACGAGATCGACGCCGGAGCGCTGCAGGCATTCGATGGCGTCCCCCGCGTCGTAGACGATGTTTCGCTCGCGGCCGGTGCCCGGCACGGGCAGCAGGTGGTGGTGGAGGACGAACACGCGCAGCTCTGCCCCCGTCGAGAACTGCTCTTCGATCCACTCGTAGCGGCCACGGCCGATACGGCCGTGGTCGAGGTCGGGCTCGGTCGAGTCGACGGCGACGACGGTCACCGCGCCCACCTGCAGCACGGAGTTGCGATCGCCGAAGAACTCCTCGAAGTGGACGTAGCCGACGTTGCGCGAGTCGTGGTTACCGGGGATGACGACGAAGGCCTCGCACGCGATGCGGTCGAGGAACGCGCGGGCCTCGGCGAACTCCGGCTTGTAGCCGAACGTCGTCAGGTCGCCGCAGCAGACGACGAGATCGGGCTGCCAGTCGTTGATCTCCGCGATCGCGCGCTCGAGCAGCGTGGGCACGAAGTACGGCCCTCCGCAGTGGACGTCGGAGATGTGCGCGATCCGGAAAGGACGATCGGCGCCCGCAGCCATGCGGAAAGTCTACGAATCGAGCGCGTAGATCTCGCCCAGCTTGCCCCGAAGGTATGCGAGGAGCGGCTTCGGGTCCATCTTCGAGCCCACGACCCGCTGAAGCAGCTCCTGCGGCATGTACTTCCGCCCGTGCTGGTGGACATGCTCGCGCAGCCACTCGCGCAGTTGCCCGAACTCGCCGCGGCCGATCTGCTCGTACACGTCGGGGATCTCGTCCGAGATCCGCTGCCAGAGCTGCGCAGACACGACGTTGCCGAGTGCGTACGTCGAGAAGTAGCCGATCGAGCCGCCGGCCCAGTGCGTGTCCTGCAGCGCGCCGTCCGCGACGTCGGGCACCTCGACGCCGAGGTACTCCATCATCTTCGCGTCCCACGCCTCGGGCACGTCGGCGGCGGAGAGACGGCCGGTGATCATCTCCTGCTCCAGCTCGAACCGGAGGATGATGTGGAGGTTGTACGTCGCCTCGTCCGCGTCGATGCGGATGAGCGACGGCTTTACGCGATTGATGCCGCGGTAGAAGCCCTCCGCGTCGACGCCGTTCATCTGTGAGGGGAACGCCTCCTGGACGAGCGGGTAGTAGTGCTGCCAGAAGGGACGGCTGCGGCCGACGAGGTTCTCCCACATGCGGCTCTGCGACTCGTGGAAGCCGAGCGACGTGCCGCGCGCGAGGGGCGTGCGCGCGAAGGCGCGGTCTCCCCCGTACTCGTAGATGCCGTGGCCGAACTCGTGCATCGAGGAGAAGATCGAATGCAGGCTGTCCTCATGGTGCTTCGTCGTCAGCCGGATGTCGTCCATGCCCGAGCGCGTGGCGAAGGGATGCACGGTCTCGTCGAGCCGCCAGGAATCGGCGGTGAAGCCGAAGTCGGCGAGGATCTTGCCCTCCACGTGCTTCTGGGCGTCGATGGAAAACTCGCCGATCAGGAACGAGGCGTCGACCGCGTCGGCACGCTCGGCGACCTGGGCGATGAGCGGCACGAGCCCCGCCTTCAGCTCGTCGAACACCGCCCGCACCTCGGCCGTCTTCATCCCCGGCTCGTAGATGTCGAGCAAGTGGTCGTAGTCCTCGTCGGCGGGCTCGAAGCAGTCCACGTACTGGCGCCTCAGATCGATCACCTTCTCGAGATACGGCTGGAACTTCGCCCAGTCCGACTCCTTGCGGGCCTCCTGCCAGACCGGTTCGGCGATCGCGGAGGTACGCGAGAGCTCTGCGGAGAGCTCCGGCGGCACCCGCACGAGCTTCTCGTAGTCGCGTCGGGTGACGCGCACGAGGCTCGCTTCGAGGGAGTCGTAGCCCTGCTCCTCGGCCCAGGGCTGGGCCTCGTCGAGCAGCCGGCCCAGCTCGGGGTCGACGAACATCGTGTGGATGAGCTTCGAGAGCGTCCCCAGCTGCTCGGAACGGGCCACGGCGCCGTTGCGGGGCATCTGCGTGCGGTGGTCCCAGCCCAGCACGGCTGCTGCGCCGGCGAGGTCGACCACCTCGGCCAGCCTGTTCGTCAGCTCTTCGTACGCCTTGCTCATCGCTTCCCCCTCGCAGCTCGGTTTGCCAGCCTTCTACCACGTCGCCTGCGCTTGGGTGTCCGGACCGGTTGCTACCCTTCCTCGCGGTGCTCTCGGAAATCCCCGATTTCCAGGCATATTCCGGCTCTGGTGCGCCGCAGTTCGCCAACGAAGCGGAGCTCGAGTGCGCGAAGATCTTCGACTTCTACCGCATCCCCTGGGCGTATGAGCCTCGAACGTTCGTGCTCGAGGAGGACGAAGAGGGTCGCGTGGTGGAGGCCTTCACGCCCGACTTCTACCTCCCCGAGCAGGATCTCTACATCGAGGTGACCGTGATGAAGCAGTCTCTCGTCACCCGCAAGAACCGCAAGCTGCGGAAGATCCGCGAGCGCTATCCGGACGTCCGTGTGAAGCTCTTCTACAAGCGCGACATCGAACGCCTCGCCCAGAGATACCGACTCGACCTCGCCTCTTAGCGGCTGAAGCGGCCGACCCGCGCGTCGATCCTCGGATCGGCGAGATCTACCTCTCATCCGAGGAGATTCACGCACGCGTGCGGGAGCTGGCCGCGGAGATCGCCACCGACTACGTGGGGCGCGAGCCCGTGCTCGTTGCCTTGTTGAAGGCGAGCTTCATGTTCCTCGCCGATCTCTCGCGGGCGCTGCCCATCGTCCACCGGATGGACTTCGTCGAGCTCGCAGGCTACGGCGGCCGCTCGACCGGCGGCGAGACCGCGGTGCGGCTGCTCAAGGATCTCGACGCCGACATCCTCGACCGCGACGTCCTGCTCGTCGAGGACGTCGTCGACACGGGGCTCACGCTCAACTACCTCACGAAGTCGTTCGCGCTCCGCTCGCCACGCTCGCTGGCGGTCGTCACGCTGCTCGACCGGCCCTACCGCCGGCTGGTGGACGACCTGCCGGTGCGCTACGTCGGGTTCACGGCGCCCGACGAGTTCTTCGTCGGCTACGGCTTCGACCTCGACGAGCGCTACCGCAACCTGCCCGACCTGCACCTCGCCGAGTTCTCGGCCTGAGCCGCAGACTAGGAGAGGTAGCCGAGCGGATCCTGCGGGACGCCGTTGACGCGTACCTCGAAGTGGAGGTGCGGGCCGGTCGAATGGCCGGTATTGCCGACGTAGCCGATCACCTGTCCCTGCGCGACGTAGGCGCCAGTGCCGGCCGCGATGCTGGACTGGTGGCCGTAGGCCGTGGCAACGCCTCCGCCGTGATCGATGACGGTGAGGTTTCCGTAGCCCCCAGCCAGCCGGCGTAGATCACCGTGCCCGCTGCGGCAGCGCGGATCGGCGTGCCTGAGCCGGCAGCGATGTCGATGCCCTCGTGCATCCGTCCCCAGCGCCAGCCGAAGGGGCTCGTTACTGGCCCCAGCACCGGCCAGACGTAGCCTGCCGCGGACGGTGACCCTCCGCCGGTGCCTGCCGCGGCCTGCGCGGCCTGGATCTTGGCGGCAAGCTCGGCGCTCACCTGCTGGAGCGCCTCCATCTCCGCCAGGTGCTCGCGCTCGGCGGCCGATAGCTCCGCGAGATCCTGCTGATGCTGTGCTTGTGCCGCGACGAGCCCGCTGCGGGAAGCGGCAAGCCGGTCGCGCAGCGCACGCGCCTGGCCGACGCGTAGCGCGACGACCCGCGTCTCCTGGCGATGGCGCTTGCGCGTCGTCCTCGTCTCCTCGCGCTGTGTCCGCACTCGCTTCTTGGCCGCCCCCACCTGGTTGGCGATGCGCTTGTCCTCGTCGGCGATGCGGTGGAGGTAGTCGAACAGGTCGAGTGCGTCGGTGAAGCTCGTCGACGACAGCAGCAGCGAGAGCGTGTCGGTCTGCTCCTGCCGGTAAAGGCGATCGACGCGGTCTCCCAGGCGGCGCAGCGCGATCGCGTGCTGTCGCCTCAGCAGCTTCAGACGTTCCGTCTGGAGGCGGAAGAGCTCGTTCAGCCGGCGCAGCCGCTCGCGGCGAAGCTCGAGCTCGCGTTCCAGCGGCTCGAGCTCGAGCGAGATGTCGCTGACTCGCTGTGCGAGCGCGCGGATCTCCGTCGACGCCGACTCCACCTGCGCACGAAGCGAAGACTCCCGGGCCTGGGTCTCGGCCACCTGCTCGCCGAGCGCGGCGATCTTCGCGTCCACCGACTGCTTGCGCTCGGTGATCGTGTCCGCGCCGGCGGGCGCAGCGGCGACCACGGCGAGCACGAGCACGAGAGCCGCACGGCGGACCATGCGGCGGGGTTCGCCGGTCGGCGCGCTACCCCTGCCAAAAAGAACAGGGGACAGTCACGGTGACTGTCCCCTGTCGTTTCTAGTCGAGAGCTTTGATGGCCCGGGCAGCCTCGGCCCGGAGCGGTGCGACCAAGGCACGGTAGTCCTCGTCCGACACCTTGCCGGTGCGGTGGTCGAGCTCGAGCTCCTTCAGCGCGTCGAGTGCGCGGTCCCGCTCCTCCACGAGCGCGAGGCGCTCTCGCCCACGTTCGTCCAGCGCGCTCAGCCGGTCGTCGCCGGTCGCGACGGCAGGCTCGCGCAGGAACGGCCGTGCCACGTACACGGCGCAGCCGGCGGCGAGCAGCCCGCCGAGCAGCAGCGCCCAGGTCGAGGCGCTCATGCCTTGACCGCCACGGGGCCCTCGTAACGCTCGGCGAAGCGCCGGCTCTCTCGCGCATCCGGCCAGAGAGCGATCACGGCGCCCGCGAAGAACACGAACCCCGCAACCCAGATCAGGTTGACGAGTGGCTTCACGAGCACCTTGAAGTACACGCTCCCGTCGTCGTTGACCTGGTCGGCGATGACGTCGACGTCCTCGGCGCGCAGCCAGTTCGTGTAGATGGCCATCTCGCTCGAGACCTGCTGCTCCGCGGCGTAGCGGTTCTTTCCCGGCTGGAGGCGGCTCACCACCTCGCCGTCGCGATGGACGTCGACGTGAGCGCGTACGGCAGTGTGGTTCGACCGTGCTTCGCGGGTCAGCTCGCGGTACGTGAGCGTGTAGCCGGCGGCCTGCAACGACTCGCCCGGCGAGAGCTTTCCCTCACGAGTCGTCTGGTACAGCGACGAGCCGGCCACGCCGATGGCAAGCAGGACGATCGCGGCATGGACGACGTAGCCGCCGTAGCGGCGCCGGTTGCGCGCCACGAGCCCCGAGAACGCGCTCCACCAACTGCCGCCCGTGAGCGCCCGCCGCGCCTGCGTGCCCTTTGCGAACTCGATCACGATCGACGCCAGCACGAACGCGCTGAAGGTGTACGTGACGAGGCCGGGCAGCGACGAGCCGGCGCCGAACAGGAGCAGCACACCGCCCGTCACGAGCGCGGCGAGCGCCGGCCAGGCAAGCATGCGCTTCAGCGAGGAGATCGATGCGCGCCGCCAGGCGACGAGCGGCCCGATTCCCATCAGCAACAGCAACGGGATCCCGAAGACGCGCAGGAAGAAGTTGAAGTACGGCGGGCCAACCGTCACCGACTCGCCGCGCACAGCCTCGGACACGATCGGGAAGATGACGCCCCAGAGGATCGTCAGGCAGAGGGCGACGAGCAGCAGGTTGTTGTAGAGGAACGCCGCCTCCCGCGAGATCGCCGACTCGAGCTTCGTCTTCGCCCGGAGCATGGGCAGCCGGTAGAGGACGACCGCCAGCGAGCCGAGCGTGATCGCGACGATGAAGCCGAGGAACCACGGGCCGATCGAGCTCTGCGTGAACGAGTGGATGGAGTTGACGATCCCGGAGCGCGTGAGGAACGTCCCGAAGACCGCGAGGCAGAAGGCGAGGATCACGAGCAGGACGTTCCAGACCTTCAGCATCCCCTTCTTCTCCTGGACCATCACCGAGTGGAGGAACGCCGTCGCCGCGAGCCACGGCATCAGCGCGGCGTTCTCCACCGGGTCCCAGGCGTAGTAGCCGCCCCACCCCACTTCGACGTACGCCCAGTGCGCGCCGAGCAGCTGACCGATGCCGAGAAACGCCCAGGCGCCGAGCGTCCACCGCCGCGTGGCGACGATCCAGCGCTCATCGGTGCGGCCCGCGAGCAGCGCGCCCATCGCGAACGCGAAGGGAATCGTGAGACCGACGTAGCCGAGATAGAGCATCGGCGGGTGGACGACCATGTACGGGTTCTGGAGACTCGGGTTCAGCCCGTTTCCGTCGGCGGGAGCGGCTTGCGTCTCGAATGGGCTCGCGACCGCAACGAGCAAGAACGCGAAGAACGCCGCGACGAGGCCGAGCACCGGCACCGCCCACGCGATCACCTCGCGTGCGGCGTAGCGGTTGAAGAGCACGGCCGCGGCGCTCATCCCGGTCAGCACGAGCAGCCAGAGGAGCAGCGAGCCCGCCTGGCCACCCCAGAACGCCGACAGCGTGTAGCCGAGCGGCAGCCGCTCGCTCGTGAAGTCGGCGACGTAGACGAACGAGAAGTCGTGCCGCACGAGAGCGGCGATCAGCACTCCCGACGCGACCGCCGCGGCCGCGAACGCCGCGATCAGAGCGTTCTGCGCGGACGCAGCAAGACGGCGCCTACCCTCCCACGCCGCGAGCGAGCCTGCCAGGAGCGCGTAGACGGAGAGGCCGAGGCAGACGATGAGCGCCGCGCGCCCGAGCTCGGCCATGGGTTACGTCTGCTTCTTGGGGACGTACTTCGACGGGCATTTGGTCACGAGCGAGTTGCGCTCGCCGACGAACGTGCCCTGCTGGAGCCGTCCCTTCAGGTACACGTGGCGACCCGGGCGGAAGAGGTCAGGCTTCGAGCCCGTGTAGACGACGGGCACCGATCGCCTTGCCGTCGATGTCGCGGAGACGGAAGCGCATGCCGCCCTCGTACGGGTCGCCCGCAACGGGGCCGATCACGAGCCCCGCGAGCTGGACCTTCTCGTTCGCGTGCGCCGGCAGCTGGCTCGGCCGCAGCGACGCGGTCGTGCCGCCGGCAATCGAGGTGTAGAGCAGGAAGACGGCGAGAGCCGCTGCGACGGCGAGGGCGACCACGAGCCGCGCGGGACTGCGCTTTCGCGCCACGCAGCGATTCTAGCGCGAGGCCTTCGACCCTAGGAGGGTCCTACGACCGCTGGGCGTCCCGCTTGGCGGGCAGCCGGTACCCGTGGTCGAGGCAGAGGGAACCGGCGTCGTCCTCCGTGAGGGCGTCGCAGTAACCCTTGCCGTAGGCAGCGCGCATGAACGCGGCAGCGATCTCCATGTTCCATTCGTTGATCTCGGACAGCTCGCGCCACAGATCGGCGAGCCTGAGGTCGATGTCGAGCTCGAGCAAGTCGACTCGGGAAGGTCTCTTAGCCATGTGGAACACCGTAGAAACAGCGTCGGACGGAGGCGAGGCGTAAAAGCGGTAGCGTCCGTTACATGGGCGAAATCCGCTTCGGGCCGGCCCGCGTGCCCTCCCAGGAGAGCCCCGAGCGGGCGGTCGAGCTCGCTCCTGGAGCGCGGCTACACCGCCTGCGAGATCGACTTCGAGACGCGCTTCTGGATGGACTACGACTTCGCCGCGCGGCTCGGCGAGCTCGCCCGCGAGCACGACATCGCGCTCTCCGTCCACGCGCCGCTCGCGGGCTTCATGGGCCACGCCGAGCGCGGCAAGAAGCTGAACATGGCGGTCGGCATGCTCGACCACTCGGCGGGAATCGCGAAGGCGTGCGACGCCGAGGTGGTGGTCTTCCATCCCGGCTTCCTGCTCGAGCGCACTCGCGAGGACGCCCTCGACGCCGTCGTCGAGCAGCTGGGCGAGCTCCGCGAACGGCTCGAGGGGAAGGATCGAGCCGTTCCCTTCGGCGTCGAGGTGATGGGCCGCGTGCGCGACCTCGGCTCGCTCGACGACGTGCTCGAGATCTCGCGCCGCACCGGCTGGGTGCGGCCCGGTGCTCGACTTCGCCCACATGCACGCGACGAGCGACGGCGCGTTCACGGACGGCGAGCCGTTCCAGGCCGCGCTCGAGGCGGCGGACGCCGTCCAGGATCCCGGGTCGCCGTTCCACATCCACTTCTCCGACATCGCTTTCGCGAACCGCAACGAGACGAAGCACCTCGCCTACGGCGAGGGGACGCTGCGCGCAGACCCGCTACGCGAAGCGCTGGATCGAATTCGATCGGCCGGCCACCGTGATCGGCGAGTCGCCGGACGAGGAGTCGAATCAGGCGATCTCTGCCGTGCTCTCGGCAGGCACGAGCGCGGCGAGACGCTCCTCGTAGGGCGCCGCCTTCCCGTCCTGGCCGCACTCCCCGAGGAAGTGGATGATCCGCTGCAAGACTTCTGCCTGGAGAGCCGTGAAGTCGATCTCGTCTGAGATCGTGAGCGCCTCGACCAGAAGCGCTTCTGCCTCCTCCTCTTGCTCCTGTGCGGCACGCACCGCGGCCTCCGCGAGCACGATGAAGAGCCGAAGCTGCGGCTCTGCGGAAGGCAAGTACTCCTGCGCTTCGGCCACGAACCGCTCCGCCTCGTCGATCTTCCCCTGCTCGGCGAGCACGCGACCGAGCTCCGCCTGCGCCTCCGCGAGCTCGCGGTGCTGGCCCAGCGGGGCTAGCAGCCGGATGGACTCGCGCATGAGCTTCTCGGCGCGCTTGAGCTCGCCCTTCTCGAAGGCCACGTCCGCCATGCGGGTGAGCGAGTACGAGAGTAGCGTCGCGTGACCGATCTCGGCGAACAGCTCGCGCGCCAACTCGTAGGCCCCTTCGGCCGCTTCGAACTCCTTCCGCATGCGATGGAGCCAGCCGAGAGTGAGCAGCGCTTGACCCCTGGCGCGAGGACTTCCGCTTTCGTCGGCCAGCTCGACGGCCTTCTGGATCAGACGCTCGGCCTTGTCCAGCTCGAGCCGGACGATGTGCGCCTGGGCCAGCTGCCTGCGACGCGATGGTCTGGAGATCCTTGCGGCCGGCCGCGAGCGCCACGGCGAAGGCCTGCTCGATGTACGGAACGGCCTCGGTCATCGAGCCACGCGTAGTGGCGATGCCGACTCGGACGATGAGCGAGTCGAAGTGCGCGTCGACGTCGGTCTCGTTCTTCTGGAGCTCGAGGGCGCGGTCGATGAGCTCCTGCGCTCGCTCTGTGTCTCCGGATTGCTTGAGAACTGCATCCCCGAGGGCCGTCAGCGCCAGCGCCTCCATCAGCGCGTTGCCCTCGGCCGCCGCCTCCGCGCGAACCTTCTCCATCTCCACCGTCACTGCGGTCAGGTCGCCCAGCCTCCACACCGCGCGCGCGGCGTAGTAGCGGCGCTGGAGCGTGGGCTCGAGCTCGACCGCACGCGCGAGCTTGCTCCGCGCAGACTTGTACTGCTCCCGGTTGAGCGCACGCTTGCCGGCGCCGGTCAGCGCGTCGGCCGCCTCGCTCGTCAGGTCGGCGGGCGCGGCGCCGTCCAGCTCGGCCAGGAGCTGAGTCGCGTGGTCGAGATGGTGAGCGCGGATCTCGAGCAGCTCTTCACCGGCGCGTTCCTTGAGCCACTCCGCGAACCTCGCGTGCTGCTGTGCGCGCGACTGCTTGGACAGCCCCGCGTACGCGACCTCCCTGATCAGCATGTGCTTGAAGCGGAAGGCGGTCTCGCCGGAGATCGAGGAACGCTCCTCGCGAAGCACGAACTCCCGCAGCAGCAGGTCGTCGAGCAGCGCCTCCACGTCGAGGTTCGGCGCGACGTGCTTGATAGCGCCCTTCCAGAAGACCCGGCCGATGACAGCCGCTCGCTGCAGCAGTACTTTGGCGTCTGGCGCCAGGTGATCGATACGCGCTGCGATGAGCGCCTGGAGCGTGTCGGGAACACGATCGTGGTCGCCGCCCTCGGCGAGCATGCGAATGGTCTCCTCGACGAACAGCGGGTTGCCTTCCGTTCGATCGAGCAGGCCCTTGGACAGGGGCGGCGGATCCGCCAGGTCGGAGACGAGAGCGGTGACGAGCTCGTCACTCTCCTCCTCGGACAGCGGCTCGAGCTCGATGGCGGTCGACCGCACACGGCCTCCACCCCAGCCCGGCCGCACGTCGAGCAGGTCCGGTCGCGCAAGGCAGAGGATCAGCAACGGCGCGCGCACCCAGTCGGCGATGTGCTCGATGAGGTCGAACATCGGCTCCTCCGCCCAGTGGATGTCCTCGAAGAAGAGGATGAGCGGCTGCACGTCGGCAAGCGTGCTCATGACTTCGCGGGCGGCCCACGAGATCTCCTGCGGGCTGCGCTCGCCCTCGACAGCTTCCAGGAGGCCCGAAGCCAGGCCGATCAGGTCGGCAACAGCATCGTCTTCGCAGCAGGCGCGGAGCTTCTCGAACGCCTCTTCGAGCGGCTCGTCGTCGGTGATCCCGACCGCGGACTTGATCATCTCGGCGAGCGGCCAGTACGTCACGCTCTCGCCGTACGGCAGGCAGCGGCCCTTGAGCACGCTCGCGCCGTCCACGGAGTCGACGAACTCGCGCACGAGCCGGCTCTTGCCGACGCCCGGCTCGCCGTAGATCGTGAAGAGGTGCGCGCGGCCGTCACGACGCGTTCGCTCGTACGTGTGCTGGAGCAGCTCCAGCTCGGTCTCGCGACCGACGAGCGGGGCGCTGACGTGGACGTGAGTCCCGTCGACGGCGCTGATCACGCGCCAGGCGCGCATCGCCGCGCCCATGCCCTTCAGCTCGAGCGGTCCCGCGTCCTCGACAACGAGCCGCCCCCGGGCGAGGCGGTTGGCCGTCGGACCGACGAGGATCTCTCCCGGCATCGCGGCCTGCTGTAGCCGTGCCGCGAGATTGACTGCTTCGCCGGTCGCGAACGTCGAATCCGCCTGGTCGACGACGACCTCGCCGGCCTCGATGCCGACGCGGACCTCGAGATCCAGCTCGCGAATCGCGTCGCGAATGCCCAGCGCCGCTCGCGCAGCGCGCTCGGCGTCGTCTTCGTGTGCCTGCGGGATGCCGAAGGCGGCGAGCACGGCATCGCCGGCGAACTTCTCGACGATGCCGCCGTGAACGGTGACGCAGTGGGACACACGGTCGAAGAACTCGGCCACCCGGCGGCGGACGACCTCCGGATCGGCGCCCGTGACGAGCTGCGTCGAATCGACGATGTCGACGAACAGAACCGTCGCCAGCTTGCGCTCTACGTTGCCTCGCACCATGTAATTGTACGAACGTCGTCACGCGTCGCGGGCTTCCGGCATAGCATCAGGCGTGTGCTGAATCCCGCGGTTTTCAAGGCCTACGACGTACGCGGCATGTACCCCGACGATCTCGACGAGGAGGGCGCGTACGCAATAGGGCGTGCCTATGTCGAGCAGTTCGAGCCCCGGCGCATCGCGGTCGGCCGGGACATGCGCCTTTCCGCGCCCTCCATGGCGCGCGCTGCGATCGACGGCGCAGCCGACGGGGGCGCCGACGTCGTCGACATCGGGATGGTCGGCACCGAGATGCTCTACTCCGCCGTCGGCGAGCTCGAGCTGGAGGGCGGGATCGCCGTCACCGCCTCGCACAACCCGAAGCAGTACACCGGCATGAAGATCGTCCGGCGCGGCGCCTTGCCCGTCGGCGGCGACTCCGGTCTGCTCGACATCCGCGACCGCGCACTCGCAGGCTTCGGCGAGATCGAGCGCCGGGGAGAGGTGAGCGAAGCGGACATCTGGCCGGCGTACGTCGAGCGCGTGCTGTCGTTCGTGGACGTCGAGGCGATCAAGCCGCTCCGTATCGTCATCGACGCGGCGAACGGGATGGCGGGGGCCATGTTGCCTCCGGTGCTCGAGCGCCTGCCGGTCGAAGCCGTCACGTGCTTCTTCGAGCCGGACGGGAGCTTCCCGAACCACGAGCCGAACCCGTTGCTGCCGGAGAACCGCGAGTTCATCATGCGGAAGACGCTGGAGGAGAACGCCGACTTCGGCGTCGCATTCGACGGGGACGCGGACCGCTGCTTCTTCGTGGACGACACCGGCGAGTTCGTCCCCGGTGACTTCGTCACGACCCTCTTCGCCGAGTCGATCCTGGCGAAGGAGCCGGGCGGCAAGATCATCTATGACGTCCGCGCGAGCTGGGCCGTGCCGGAGACCGTCGAGCGCGCGGGCGGCGTGGCGCTCGTCAACCGTGTCGGCCATGCGTTCATCAAGCACCGCATGCGCAGCGAGGACGCGGTCTTCGGCGGCGAGGTCTCGGGCCATTACTACTTCCGCGACTTCTTCCAGGCCGACTCCGGCGTCGTCCCGTTCCTGCTCATGCTCGAGCGCGTGTCGCGCGCCGGCAAGCCGCTCTCCGACATTCTCCGCCCCTACCGCGACCGCTACTTCATCACCGGAGAGATCAACACGACGGTCGACGACGTGCCGGTGAAGCTCCAGGAGCTCAAGGAACGCTTCGGTCGCGAAGGTCGTGTGTCCCATCTCGACGGCATCTCCGTCGACGCCGATGACTGGCACTTCAACGTCCGGCCGTCGAACACCGAGCCGTTGCTGCGGCTGAATCTCGAGGCACGCACGCAGGAGCTGATGGAGACGAAGCGGGACGAGGTGCTCGGCGTGATCTCAGGCGCCGCGGAACAGGCGCACCCCTGATCCGAGCCGTTCGACCGACTCGGGCACGATCGGCTCGACCTCCGCGACGACGTGTTCGAACCCGAGCTCGGCCCACGTGTCGAGCCTCCGCGCGATCGTGTCCGGCGGATCGCCGCCGACAATGATCCCTAGCGTCCGCTGGACGCCGTGGGCGGGCCGCCCGGTGTCCTCCAGCGCCCGCTCGAACTCGTCCAGCTCTCCCCGCAGCTTGTCGTTCGGCTCCGCGTACCAGGCCGTGTTCCAGGCGTCGGCCCACCGGGCCGTCAACCGGAGCATTCGTGGCCTTCTCCCGGCGACCAGGATCGGGATGGCGCGCTTCGGAGCCGGCAGAAGCTCCGCCTCCGACAAACGGTAATAGCGGCCTTCGAACGACACGCGCTCCCGGCGAAGCAGGCGGGCGACTATCTCCAGCGCCTCCGCGAAGCGGCTGACGCGGTGGCCGGTTGGAAAGCCAAAGGCCTCGTACTCGGGATCGTGCCATCCGGCGCCAAGCCCGAGCACGAGTCGTCCGCCGGAGACCTCGTCCAGCGTGGCAGCCATCTTGGCGACGACGCCCGGATCACGGAAGGAACTGCACAGCACGAGGGGGCCCAGCTCGACACGGGAGGTCACGGCCGCGACGGCGCTAAGCAGCGTCCACGCGTCCTGCATGCCGTGGATGGTCCCGTCCGGCATCCGCGCGAGCAGGTGATCAGCGATCCAGACGGAGTCGAGGCCCGAGCCCTCGGCTGTCTGTGCCACAGCGCGCACGTCCGACCACGTCGGCGACGAGCCTGCCGCAGCGTCCATGTCGCCGACCGGCAGCATGACGCCGACCTTCATGCGAGAAGTCTATGAAGACGGGATCTCCGGCCGGCAAGCGTAAGGCTCGCCAGCCGTGAGGGCGCTGCGGACCGGCGCCACGGCCATGTCCCGGCTGAGCTCCCGGCCTTTGCGGCGCCCTTATGCAGCCCTCTCAACGAAGTACACAGCGACGAACACGACAGCTGCCCAGGCCGCCAGGTTGGCGAGGATCACCAGAGCGAACAGCGTCCAGAACCTTGTCGCCCCTTCCTCACCCGCTCGCCGTAGCGCAGCAGGCGATGGAGCATGACGCCCACCGGCCCCGGTGGGATGTCGAAGTGCTCCGCGATCTCCATATAGCGCCGGGGCGTGCGCAGGTAGAACAGGACGCGTCATCCCTGGCAGCGTGCCCCTTCCTCACCTCGCCCGCTATGACCCGATTGCGTCAATTCCCAGGACAGCTATCCGTTCTACGCAGCCGCAAACGCTATCTGGGCGTTTCGAGCGGCGAACGGAGGGCCTTCCAGCAGGCGCTCGACGGCGACCCCTCGAGCGAGTGCTCGCAGCGGCCGAGGCGGCAGGCGTTGGCCAAGCGTGCCCGAAGCGCTGAGTAGCATCTCGGCGTGAGTCTCGAGCTCGGTCGCGTCACCGATCGCAAGCCGCCGTTCAAGTACTCGGCGCTCGACCGTGTCGGCTTCTCCGACACCGACGCACAGGGCATCGTGTACTACGGCCGCTACATGCCGTACTTCGACCTCTCTCGCGTCGAGTACCACCGGCACCTCGGGATGGCGTTCGGGGGACAGCGCCGAAAGCGCGAGTTCGTGATGCGCGCGTGCACGATCGACTACCTCGCGCCCGCCCGCTTCGACGATCTGATCGAGGTCTTCGTCCGTGTGTCGCGCATCGGACGCACGAGCGTCACTTACGAATGTGCCGCCTACCGCGTGGAGGACGACCTGCTCATGGTCACCGCCCACCAGACGCTCGTGCTCGTCGAGCTCGCCACACACACCGCGGTGCCCGTTCCCGAGTCCTTCCGCGAGACGATCCGCGCCTTCGAGGGCGACGACCTCGAGGAGTGACCGGCCTCCCTCGTTCGGGCTAGGAGCGCCTGCAAATAGCCGGTTTCCTCCGGTTGTTCCCTCGAAGGGGGTACTGCTTCTGCCTGAGGCTTATCCCCCGTTCGAGGGATTCGCAGCGAGTGCTTCGCAGACGTACACGTCGGTGAGATAGCGCAGCTCGAGCGGCTCGTCGAAGGGGGAGAGCGCTTCGCGGACCTCGTTCAGGAACTCGCGTCTCTCGGCGGGCGGCATTGCGCCGACGACGCTTTGCGACGCAACACGATCGACGTACTCGGCGATTGTCTGGCTCTCGGTGTACCGCCACGTCCTGAGCTCGAGCGGCCCGAGGACGGAGCGCCAGTGCTCCTCGCCAGCCGGCGAACTCGCGGCGGTGCGGAGCGAGCAGCTCGTCCACGCGACCATGCTTGGGATCGTCGAGGTCACGGCCGTTCCAGAGCAGCGCGAGACCGCCGCCGGGACGGAGGACGCGCCGGATCTCTCGCACGGCCTCGTCCGGACGGAACCAGTGGAACGCCTGCGCGCACGTGACGGCGTCGACGCTCTGCTCCGCGAGCGGGATCGCCTCGGCGGTGCCGGCGAGCGCCTCGACACCCGGTACGGCTCGCTCGAGCTCCGCGCGCATGGCGTCGATCGGCTCGACGGCGACGATGCGGGCTCCCAGCGGGACGAGCTGGCGCGTGAGCTTGCCCGTGCCTGCGGCGAGGTCGAGCACGTCGCGTCCTGGCCCGATGCCCAGCCGCTCCGCGACCCACGCGACGGCCTCGTCCGGATAGCCCGGCCGCGCCCGCTCGTAGACCTCGGCGGCGGCCGAGAAGCCGGCTTGCGCCGTCGGATGGACTTCCATCAGTGCGCGTCCTGGGGCGTCGCTGGCAAAGACGACAAGCGATCGGCGCGCAGGACAGTATTCAAATACGGCCAAGCGTCGATCGCGCAGGCGGCTGCCGCCAGCGGCGCCAGGTCGCCCGGAGGGCGGCTTCGCCGCCCGGGAGGACGACCGGCCAGGGCGCTCACTGAGGAGTCATTCGATACGCGTCGAACACGCCGTCGATCTGGCGTAACGCGTTCAGCAGCGCCCGCAGCGACTTCACGTCGCCGAGCTCCGCCGTGTAACGGTTGCGGGCCATCTGGTCCTCGACGACACCGCCGTACGCGACGATGTTCGCGCCGTGCTCGGCGAACGTCCGCGCGACGTCCTCCAGCAGCCGTGGGCGGTCCCACGAGTCGACGGCCACCTGGACGCGGAAGCTTCGGGAGCTGTCGCCGTCCCAGGAGACGGGAGTCAGCCGCTCCGGGTTCCGTCGCAGCGCCTTGACGTTCGGACAGTCCTCGCGGTGGATCGTGATGCCGCGCCCCAGCGAGATGTAGCCGAGGATCTCGTCGCCGGGCACCGGCGTGCAGCACTTGGCGAGCCGCACGAGGACGTCGTCGACGCCTTCCACGCGAATCCCTACGGCCTGGTTGGTGGCCGGACGGTCTCGCGTCGGCTTGCGGGTGACGGTCTCTTCCTCCGCCACCTCCTCGGTCTTCAGCCGCTGGATGACCTTGCGGACGATCTGTGTGGGCTGGAGCTTCCCCGAGCCGAGCGCGATGTAGAAGTCCTCGGCCTTCTTGAAGCCCGTCTCGCGAATCACCTGCGCGAGCACCGCGGAGCCCTGGAGCTTCTTGTAGGGGAGCTTCTGCGCCTTCAACGCCTGCTCCAGAGCCTCGCGGCCCTTCTGCTCCGTCTCCTGCACGCGTTTCCCGGGAGAACCACTGGCGGATCTTGTTGCGCGCGCGCGAGGACGCCGCGAGCGAGAGCCAGTCGCGGGACGGTCCCCGGCCCGTCTTGGCCGTGAGGATCTCGACGAAGTCGCCGCTCTTCAGCTCGTAGTGGAGCGGCACGATGCGCCCGTTGACCTTGGCACCGACCGTCCTGTGGCCGACGTCGGTGTGCACCGCATACGCGAAGTCGATCGGCGTCGCACCGGCCGGCAGCGTCTTCACCTCCCCCTTGGGCGTGAACACGTAGACCTCGTCCGAGAACAGGTCGGTGTGGAACGTCTTGATGAACTCCCGCGGATCGGCCTCGTCCGACTGCCAGTCGATGAGCTGGCGCATCCACGCCGTCCACTCCTCGTCGCCCTTGCCCCGCTTGCCCTTCTTGTAGACCCAGTGGGCGGCGATGCCGAACTCGGCCTCGCGGTGCATCTCCCGGGTGCGGATCTGGATCTCGAGCGGCTTCCCCTCGGGCCCGATCACCGTCGTGTGGAGTGCGCGGTACCGGTTGAGCTTGGGCATCGCGATGAAGTCCTTGAAGCGACCGGGCATCGGCTTCCACAGCGAGTGGATGAGCCCCAGCGCGCCGTAGCAGTCGCGCGTCCCCTCGTCGCCGGAGCGCTCGACGATGACCCGCATCGCCGTGAGGTCGTAGATCTCGTTGAACTCGCGGCCCTTGCGCACCATCTTGTCGTAGATGGAATAGAAGTGCTTCGGGCGGCCGGAGATGTCGGCGGGAACGTCCGCCTTCTCCAGCTCGCGCTTGAGGACGCTGGACGCCTTCTTCACGTGCTCCTCGCGGTCGCCCCGCCGCTCCGCGACCATGGCCTCGATCTCCGCGTACTTGCGCGGATGCAAGCGCTCGAAGGACAGGTCCTCGAGCTCCCACTTGATGGCGTGGATGCCGAGGCGGTGCGCGATCGGCGCGTATACCTCGAGCGTCTCCTTCGCCTTCTGCAGCTGCTTCTGGCGCCCGAGGTACTCGATCGTGCGCATGTTGTGGAGGCGGTCGGCGAGCTTGATGAGGATGACGCGCGGGTCCTGCGCCATCGCCACGATCATCTTGCGGTAGTTCTCGACCTCGGCGTGCTCGCGGCTCGCGAACTGGATGCGCGTCAGCTTCGTGACGCCTTCGACGAGCCGCGCGATCTCGTCGCCGAACTCGGCCTTCACGTCGGCGATGTCCGACTCCGTGTCCTCGACGACGTCGTGCAGCAGGGCGGCTGACAACGTCTGCTCGTCGAGGTGCAGCGTCGCGAGGATCTTGGCCGCACCCCAGGGATGACGGATGAACGCCTCGCCGGAGCGGCGACGCTGACCGTCGTGCGCGCGCTCTGCGTAGGCGAACGCGCGGCGGAGCAGGTCGCGATCGACGTCGGGCTTGTAAGCCTCGACGTCGGCGATCAGCTCCTCTACGAGGTGCTCATGCCGCTCCTGAGCCTCGACGACCGCCATGTTCCAAGTGTAGACGGCGGTCCGAACGAGGGCTCATGCCGAACGGGGGAGTTTCCGAAAGGAATGGCAGGGGAACTCGCGAAAGGGAGACTCTTGTTCAGACGCATCCGCATGAGGGCCCGCGCGCGGGCCATTCGCCGCCTCACCCGCATGATCGTCGAGCTCGACTCGCTCGCCGCTTCGCGCGGGTAGGAGTCCTCTAAAGGCCCGCCGGGGCGACGGGCTGAGGCGCTTCAGGGTCCTAAGCTGCTTGCGCGAGCAGCGGCTCTTCGGTCATCAGCGCACGAAAGGTCTCCGACTCGTAGAGGCTGAGGACGCGCGAGCCGTCGAGCGCGAGCTCCTCGAAGATCGCGCGTCCCTCGGCGCTCCACGCAGCCTCCCCAGCCTCCCACTCCGCGGCCAGCTGCGCTCGCAACGCCTGGTAGCGCTCGTCGCCCTCGAGGATGTGTCGCACGACGAGCTGCGGCGCCACCGTGCCGTTCCAGCGGTTCTCCTCGAGGCGGAAGGCGAGGTCGAAGGCGCCCTCACGCCGGAAGCGGTCGAGCTGAGGGCCCATCCCGAACGCGATGGCGCTCCCGGCAGGACGGCTGCGCTCACGAACGCGGAAGCGGAGATGCTTCCCCTCCCCCACCGTCTGCAGGTCGGTCAGCTCACATCCCGGAAGCAACAGCGTCACGCCCGGGTTGCCCAGCCCGAACGGCGCCAGGCGACGCAGCTCCTCCGCGAGCCCAAGCGTCAGCGCCGAGCCGGGGACAGCGGCGTCGACGATCGTCACCGGCCGCAGCTGGTCGTCGGTCAGATGAGCATCGGCATGCGCGGCGAAGGCTTCGGCGAACGCGTCGATCGCCTCCGGCCGGATGGAGAGACCCGCGGCGGCACGATGACCTCCGAAGCGGTCGAGATGGTCTGCGCAGGCCGTCAGGCCGGCGTGCAGGTCGTAGGCGCTCAGCGATCGACCGGATCCCTTCCACTCGCCGTCCGTGCCCGCGATCAGCACGACCGGCCGCCGATAGCGCTCGACCAGCCGGGAGGCGACGATGCCAATGACGCCTTCGTGCCAGTCCTCGTCGGCGAGGACGTAGCCGCGCTGGCGGCGACGGCTCTCCGGCCACTCTTCGATCCGCCGGCCTGCCTCGCGCAGGATCCGCTCCTCGACGGCCTGGCGGTCGCGGTTGAGCTCCTCGAGCGTCGTGGCCAGCCTGCCCGCCTCGTCGTCGTCCTCGCACATGAGAAGGTCGAGCGCGATCTCCGGACGGCAGAGCCTGCCCGCGGCGTTGATGCGCGGCGCGAGACGGAAGCCGACTGCGCCTTCGTCGACGACTGCAGGATCGACGCGGGCCGAGCGCATGAGGGCGCGGAGACCGGGGCGCTGGGTGCGCGCTAGCTGCTTGAGCCCTGCAATGGCGAACGCACGGTTCTCGTCGACGAGCGGGACGACGTCGGCGATCGTGGCCAGAGCGACGAGGTCGAGGTGCCGCTCGAGTGGATCGTTCGCAAGCGCCTGGAGAAGCTTGAACGCGACGCCCGTTCCGCAGAGCTCGGGGAACGGGTACGACGAGGGCCTCGTCGCCACGATCGGGCAGTCGGGCAGCTCGTCTCCGGGCCTGTGGTGGTCGGTGACGATGACCTCCAGGCCGAGCCGCCGGGCCGCAGCCACCTCCTCCACGGCGGTGATGCCGCAGTCGACGGTGAGCACGAGCCCGTACCCGTCCTCGGCGAGCCGCTCCAGTGTCTGGCCGGAGAGCCCGTAACCCTCCTCGAAGCGGCTCGGCAGATGCCAGCCGACGTCGGCTCCGAGCTCTCTGAGGCAGCTGACGGCGAGCACCGTCGCGCAGATCCCGTCCACGTCGTAGTCGCCGTGGACGCAGATGCGCGTGCCGTCGGCGATCGCCTTGTGGATGAGTTGACACGCTCTTTTCACGTCTCCGAGCAGGTTCGCGTCGTGTTCGGGTAGCTCGCCGGCGAGGAAGGTCCTCGCGGACGCAGCGTCGTCGTAGCCGCGGCGGATCAGCACGCGGGCGGCGATCTCGGAGACGCCCAGCTCATCGGCGAGCTTCCGAGCAGCGCGCGTATCGCAGTGAGCAAGCGCCCAGTCCATGTGCATTCACGCTAGGAAGAGGGTCGGACGGCGGCGCCGACGCCGTGGTTATCCTGGGCCCGTGGACGCCGACTACTCCTCGGGCGACGATTACGAGGTCGAGTTCGTCAACCACCGGTTCTCGTTCGGGCGGCAGGACTTCGAGGAGCGTGTCGTGGCAGCCGCCGTCAAGCTCGGCCTCGTGGAGAGAAACGAGCTCGACGGCGATGAGACGGCCGACCTGGTCGAGCTCACCGCGGACGGACAGCTTGCGGTTCCCCGCAGCGCGCTCGGCCACTACCTCGTTCGGCACTGGGAGCGGATCTCCCTCGTCGGCGACGAGTCGCTCGTCTACTGGCTGCGCAAGCTGGTCTTCCGCAGCGCGTGGCTCGACCACCGGGTGAAGCAGGGCCTGCTCGACATCGAGTGGGACGAGCGCTCCGGCGAGTTCACGTACTCGGAGCCGAACGGCCACCGGGCTCTGCTCGAGTTGGCGCCGGTTCCTTCCTGGCACGAGCTGCAGTTCAAGCCTTAGCCGGCGGCTGGGCGAAGCCGAACGGCGGGTGCTCTTCCATCCGGGTCAGCTTGATGGCGGCGATCGCGGCTACGGGCACGATCATTTCCTCGGGGTCGCCGTCCTCGCGATAGGGCGCGAGCGTGACGAAGCCGTAGCCGGGCGCGTCTGCGATCGAGAGCAGCCTGTAGTGGGAGCCGTCGCGAAGCTCGACCTCGACAGCCGCCTGGCCGTCGGCATCGCTCACGCGCGAAGCGCTCGATGTGCTCTCGCAGGCGCGTGACGAAGTCCTCGAGCGACGGCTGCGGGGCGCCCGGAACCCAGATGTGTTCCTGCGCCATCAGAAGAGGGCACCGTCGGCGGCGATCGACGCCCCGACGTGCTCGAGGCCGAGCTTCGTGATCACGCGGCCCCGCGGCGTCCGCTGGAGGAAGCCGAGCTGCAGCAGATACGGCTCGTACACGTCCTCGATCGTGTCGGGCTCCTCGCCGAGTGCAACGGCGAGCGTGGACAGCCCCACCGGCCCGCCGTCGAACTTCGTCGCGACGGCTTCCAGCAGCTCCCGGTCCATGCGCTCGAGCCCCTCGCGGTCGACCTCGAGCAGCGCCAGCGCATCCTCGGCCACATCGGTAGTGATCGTTCCGGAGTGCCGCACCTCGGCCACGTCACGCACACGGCGGAGGATGCGGTTGGCCACACGCGGTGTGCCGCGGGAGCGCCGGGCGATCTCGTTCGCCGCGTCGTCGTCGATCTCGACGGCGAGGATGCGCGCCGAGCGGCGAACGATCGCGGACAGCTCGTCCTGCTCGTAGTAGCCGAGCCGGAAGGTCATGCCGAAGCGGTCTCGCAGCGGCGTCGTCAGCAGGCCGGTGCGCGTCGTCGCGCCGACCAGCGTGAACGGCGGGAGGTCGAGCGCCAGCGTCCTCGCGGACGGTCCCTGCCCGACGACGATGTCGAGGCGAAAGTCCTCGAGCGCCGGATAGAGGATCTCCTCCACCGCGGGCGCGAGTCGATGGATCTCGTCCACGAACAGCACGTCTCGCTCCCCCAGGGCGGTAAGGATGGCCGCGAGGTCGCCCTTGCGATCGAGCGCCGGGCCGGCCACAACACGTAACCCGACGCCGAGCTCGGCGCGGATCACGTACGCGAGGCTCGTCTTGCCGAGCCCGGGAGGCCCGGCCAGCAGGACGTGCTCCAGTGCTTCGCCACGACCGCGCGCGGCCTCGAGCGAGATGGACAGCTGCTCGCGCAGCCGCTCCTGCCCGACGAACTCGTCGAGCGTCCGCGGGCGAAGCGAGCGATCGAGCTCCTCGTCGCCCTCCGCCGCGAGCACGGGCGAGACGAGTCGCTCGTCGCTCATGCCGCCTGCCTGAGAGCCTGGCGAACGCGTTCCTCGGGCGGCAGCGCGGGATCGATTGCCGCGAGCACGGACTCGGCATCGCCGACGGAGTAGCCGAGCTCGACGAGCGCGTCGCGCGCCACGACGTGGCCGTCTCCGTCTGCCGACGGCTCCTCCGGCTCGACGCGCGAGCGACCCTTTCAGCTCGAGGACGACGCGTTGCGCGGTCTTGCGGCCGATGCCGGGAATCGCCTCGAACCGCGCGGTGTCCTCGCGTGCGATGGCCCGGCGCAGCTCTGCCGGCGTCGATCCGGAGACGATGGCGAGCGCCACCTTCGGGCCGACGCCCGAGACCGAGAGCAGCTGCTCGAAGAGCTCTCGCTCGGCGGTGTCGGCGAACCCGTACAGCTGGAGCGCGTCCTCCCGCACGTGGAGGTACGTCTCGACGGTCACGTCCTTCGGCCTCTGCGCCTGCGCGAGCGCACGCGGCGTGGCCTGGACGAGATAGCCGACGCCGCCCACGTCGAGCACGAGCCCTTCGGTGCCGCGCCTGACGGGCTTCCCGCGAAGCTGCGCGATCACGAGGCCACCTGCCTCAGGAGCGGCGGAGCGAGCGCGTGGCAGATGGCGACGGCCAGCGCATCGGCCGCGTGGTGCGGCTCGGGCACGGCGTCGAGCGCGAGGACCGCCCTCACCATGCGCTGCATCTGCGCCTTGTCGGCGCGGCCGTAGCCGCAGACGGACTTCTTGACCATGCCGGGCGCGTACTCGACGCAGTCAACGCCGGCGCGCGCGCACGCGACGAGCACCGCGCCCCGGGCCTGCCCGACAGAGAGCGCGATGCGGGCGTCGGCGCCGACGTACGACTCCTCGAGCGCGGCGGCAGCCGGAGCGTGCTCCTCGATGAGCGCCTCCACCTGCTCGTAGATCGTCCTGAGCCTGAGAGCCGGGGATTCTCCGGCGGGGGTGGTCCACGACCCGAAGGCGATTGCCCTGAGGCGCCCGTCTTCTTCGTGGACGATGCCGTATCCGCATGCAGCCGTGCCCGGGTCGATGCCGAGAACCTTCACGCGTTGAGGTTAAGCACCCCTCCGGACATTCCTGCCCGGAGGGGTGCACAGGACGTTCGTCGGGCTTACAGGTGCTTCTTGAAGAAGTCGACGATCGTCTCGTAGCAGCGCACCTTGTTGGGCAGCTTCAGGACGTCGTGACCCTCGTCCTCGAACATGAGGTAGTCGACGTCCTTGCCCTGGGCGCGCATGGCCTCGACGAGGTCGCTCGACTCCTGCTCCACGACGCGCGGGTCGTTCTTGCCCTGGATGACGAGCATCGGGCACGCGAGGTGAGTCCATGTGCGTCTTCGGCGATATTTCGGTGAGGAACTCCTTGTCGCGCTCGGGATGCCCGATGGCGAGCTCGAAGTACGGCTTCCAGGTCGGCGGGATGCGGTCGAGGAACGTGAACATGTCGTACGGGCCGAACATGTCGATGGCGCCGGACCACAGCTCCGGGTGCCGGCCGGCAAGCGTAAGCGTCATGTAACCCCCGTACGAGCGGCCGACGACGCCGGCGCGGCTCGCATCCACTCGCTCGTCATTCGGCAGCACCTCCGTCATCGCGTGCACATGGTCGAGCCGGTCCTGGCCGCCCCAGTCGTGGTCGACGCGCTTCATGTAGTCCATCCCGTACCCGGTCGAGCCGCGCACGTTGGGGACGAAGACCGCGAACCCCTCCAGCGTGAGCGCCTGGATCAGGGGCATCGAGAACCACGCGAAGTTCGGCCGCTCCTGGCCCTGCGGCCCTCCATGCACGTAGTAGACGAGCGGCCGAGGCCCTTCGAAGCCGAGCTCCGGTGAGGGCAGGTAGAGCCGCGCTGACGTCCGCAGGCCGTCGTGAGAGACGAACGAGACGTCCTCGCCGGGCGAGAGCAGCGCCGGCTCGATGCCAAGCGGCTTCTCATTGGTCTGCTGTTCCGGCGTGCCGTTCGCGTCGAGCACGAACAGCTGCGTCGGCGTCGTAGCGGTGCAGAACGAGAGAGCCCAGCGCCCGCTCTCCGAGTCGCGTGCGATGCCGTGCAGGACGCCGCCGGCGAGCTCCCCCTCGCCGACGAGCACGCGGCCGAGCTTCATCGCGCGGGCCGCCTCGTCGAAGTCGGCCTCGTAGGCCCACGAGACGCCGTCGATGTTGAAGACGGCGAGGTACTGGTCGCCGTCGATGTGCTGGAACCGCTCCAGCTCGCCCATGCCCTCGTGACGAGCGCCGGTCAGCTCCACGGGCTCCACCTCGCCTGGGCTGTCGAACGCGATGTAGCCCGGGCCGTAGGCGTCGTCGAAGAGGCTCGTGCCGATGAGCAGCCCTTGCTGGCTCTCCGTCACGTGCGCCGACTGTAGGCCGAGCAACGGATGCTCCGCGCCTTCCTCCCGGTCTTCGAGCAGCGTCCCCCAGAGCATCGTCTTCTCGCCCGTGTCCGGGTCACGCTCGTAGAGGACGACGTCGCCGGCCGTGTAGCCGTCCCCGAGCACGGCGCGCGAGTGATCGCGCGTCCACGCGGCGGGATACGGGCCGTGCGTGCCCTCGCCGAGGATCTCCACCTCGCCGGTGGCGAGGTCGATGCGCAGGCCGATGAGCTTCGCCTCCTCGCGTGACTCCGCGAAGGCGTAGCCAGTGGCGGTGTCCGGATCGACGTCGAGGAGATGGGTCCTCATCCCGCTGAAGACTTCCTCGTTGAGCGGCTCCGGGAAGCCGCCGTCGAGCGGGATCATCTGGGGCTGGTAGTTCTCATCGCCATCCTGGTCGAGCATGAGGACGATGCGGTCGAGATCCGGCAGCGCGTAGAACCCGTAGCCGCCGAGCAGCTCCGGATTCTGAAGCGCGATCCCCGGCGGCAGCAGCGGCTCGGGCACGCTGCCGCCCACGTCCATGCGGTACAGGCTCAGCCTGCCCGCGAGATCGCTGATGAAGTAGAGCTTGTCGCCGGCGAGCTGCGGGTTGAGAAAGAGCCGCGCCGAGAGCAGTGACTCGATGCGGCCTCCGGTCTTGATTGCGACTGCCATCAGTTCGCTACCTCCTCGAGCACTTGCTCTGGAATGTCGAAGTTGGCGTACACGTCTTGCACGTCGTCGAGCTCCTCGAGCTCTTCCATCAATCGAACGATCCTACGTGCTGCCCCCTCTTCCTCGACGGTGACGGACGTCTTCGGCAGCATCGTGATCTGGGCCGATTCGGCCGTGAAGCCGGCCCCCTCGAGCGCGCGGCGCACGTCACCCACGCTCTCCGCGGGGCACGTGATCTCGAAGACCGATCCGTCCTGAGACACGTCGTCCGCGCCGCCCTCCGCCGCCGCGAGCGTGAGCTCGTCCTCGTCGACGCCGTCCGCCGCGACCAGCAGCAGGCCCGTGCGCTCGAAGAGCCACGCCACGGAGCCGGACTCGCCGAGCGAGCCGTCGCTCTTCGAGAACACGTGGCGCACTTCGGAGGCCGTGCGGTTGCGGTTGTCCGTCAGTGCGTCCACGAAGACGGCCACGCCGGCGGGGCCGTAGCCCTCGTACGTGATGTGCTCGAACGCCTCGCCGTCGGCGGCGGCACCCGAGCCGCGGGCGATCGCGCGCTCGATGTTGTCCTTCGGCATGGAAGCCTCACGCGCCTTGTCGATCGCGTTCTGGAGCGCAAGGTTGCCGGCAGGGTCCGGCCCGCCCTCACGGGCGGCGACGATGATCGCGCGCGCAAGCTTCGAGAAGAGCTGGCCGCGCTTCTTGTCGGTCGCGCCCTTCTTGTGCTTGATGGACGCCCACTTGCTATGCCCGGACACTCTCGCCTTCCTGACCGACGGCTTCGTTCACGCCGCCAATTGTAGGTAGGCGCTACGGGACGGAAGGCTCGATGAGCTTCCGCGGGCCTGCGCCGCTCGAGCCAGAGGCCGATCGCGACGAGCGCGAGCCCGAAGAGCGCGTACAGCATCGCGGCGCCCCACACGCTGGGCTCGCCGCTGTCGGACGTGAAGCCCGGCGGTATCGATGCCCTCGATGGAGGGCGTGCCGACCTCGGCGTCCGTCCACCGCTCCACGAAGTACGTCCACGCGAGGAAGAGGCCGATCGCGCCCAGCACCGCGTAGATCGAGCGGTCGAACCCGGCCGCTAACACGAAGAACAGGAGCGCGATCAGGCCGATGAGGATCCACTCCCACGCGGACCCGCGCCACAAATAGATGAAACCGCCGCCGATCGCGAACGCGGCGACGAAGTGGATCCAGAAGCCGTAGATCCGGTCGGCGCCCGCGCCGACGAGCATCAGGACGAAGCCGACGACGATCGACACGACCGCCGACCAGTTCCCCCCGCCGGAGACGAGGTCGACGACGAAGAACCAGCTCATGAAGACCGCGGGTAGCACGAGCAGGGGGAACCGGAAGCGGGCAAGGAGGATCAGCGACGCCGTGATGATCACGAGGTCGAAGAGCAGCAGGCCCCAGCGGAAGCCCTCGAACGGCCCGTCGTCGGCATCGAGGATCCCGATGAGGTCCTCGAACGAGCCGACCCAGACCGAGAACATGAAGAGCGAGACGAAGGCGAACAGGCCGGCTGTTACCCGTTCGCCCGCCGCCTCGAATCCGATCGCAACCACCGCGATGACGGCGAAGACGAGTGCCGACCAGCCGAAGAACGCTCCGTCAGAGTGCTCCGACGCCAGCCAGTCCAGCAGCGCGATGGCGGCGAAGAGGACGATGAATGCGCCGGTGTAGAGGAGGAACGAGGAGCTCGACCAGCGCGCCCGTACGACGTCCATCGCCGGGGATCTTCACCTCGCCGTCGGACGGCGCATCAGGACGAGAGGATGCGGGCCACCTCGTCCCGCTCTCGCGGAGACATCGGCGTGCCGTCGGACGCGACCAGGCCGCGACCGCGCTCCACCGAAGCCAACACGGCAACCGCATGGCCCGCCTCCTCGAATGCCGACACGGCGTCCGGGACGGCCGCCTCCGGAAACGCGGCGAGCAGCGTCCCCGACGCGAGCGTCGACCACGGGTCCCCGCCCAAAGCCGTGCACACGGCGACGCCCGGCTCGAACCACAGCACGGCATCCGGATCTACCCGTAAGCCAACATCTCCCGCCACGGCCATCTCGTGCAGACCCATCAAGAGGCCGCCCTCCGTCGGGTCGTGCAGCGCGCTCGCGCCAAGTCGTGTCGCCAGGAGCGCCGGCTCCACAACGGAGATGCCCGGATCGTCCAGAGCCGCCCGCGCCTGTGCCAGCGTTTCCGCGTCCAGGCCCGAGAGCCGCTCTGCGGCCTCGTTCGCAAGCACGGCCGCGCCCTCGATCGGCACTGGCCGAACCTGGAGCAGCAAATCGCCCGGCGCGAGGCCGGCCGTCTCGACGATCGCGCCCCGCTCGGTGATTCCGAGCATGGTGCCGAACACGATGGGCTGCGTCACGGCCGGTGTGACCTCGGTGTGACCTCCGACGAGGGCCGCGCCAACGTCTGCCAGCGCCGCGTGAAGCCGGGAGAAGAGGTCTCTGATCGAGCCTTCCGACGGTCGCAGGCGGCACGAGCACGACGGCAAGAAACCAGCGCGGCCGGGCACCACACACGGCGACGTCATTGGCGTTCACGAGCACGGAGAGCCGAGCGACGTCCGACGTCGTGAGGGTGATCGGATCGGCCGCCACGACGAGCGTGCCGTCCTGAACATCGATGCCGCTCGCGTCCTCTCCGATGCCGCGACCCGAGCCGAACCTCCGGCGGCAGGTCCGGGGAAGCCGAGAGCAGCGCAGCGAGAAGCTCCTGCGGGAGCTTGCCGGTCTCGAGCGTACGGCCGCGTTTCCAGGCTGACTCACAGTCGCGGAGACTACGCGTACGTATCCTGGGCGCGTGCCTCGCCCGGCCCTAACCGTGCTCGTCGTTCTTGCCGCGCTTCACGTCGCCGGGGGAAACGGCGCCGGCCCGAGAGTCTCCGCTCTCCGGCAAGACGATCGCGATCGACCCCGGTCACAACGGCCGTAACTGGGCGCATCCCGAGGAGATCAACCGGCTCGTCGACGCGGGCACGCTGCGCAAGGCCTGTGACACGACCGGGACGGCGACGGCGTCGGGCTACGCGGAGCCGGCGTTCACCTGGGACGTGGCGGTACGGCTGCGGAGGATGCTGCGCGCGTCCGGCGCCACGGTCGTGCTCACGCGGTCCATCGAACGCCGGCTGGGGGCCGTGCATCACCGAGCGCGCCGCCATCGGCAACCGCGCGGGTGCGGATGCAGCCGTGTCCATCCACGCCGACGGCGGCCCGGCGGCGGGCCGGGGCTTCCACGTCATCTATCCCACGTCGATCCGCGGCCTGACGGCCGACATCGCACGGCCGTCGAAGTGCCTCGCGCTCGCGATGCGGCGGACGTATAGGGCAGGCACCGGGCTCCCGTACGCGACGTATCTCGGTGGAAGCGGGCTCTCCGTGCGCTCGGACCTCGGCGGGCTGAACCTCTCCGACGTGCCCAAGGTGTTCGTCGAGACGGGGAACATGCGGAACCGCGCCGACGCGCGGCTGCTGGAGAGCCGCGGCTTCCGCGAGCGCATCGCGCGGTCGATCGCCGCCGGCCTCGCGCGGTTCCTTTCCCGCTGCTGAGGTCGGTCAGCGGCTCGTCAGCCGAGTGTCAGCGCGGGGGTGCACCCTCTCGCCATGACCCGGAAAGGGACACGAGAGCTGGCATTTCGCGCCGCGGACGGCGTGGAGGTCTCGCTCCTGTGGCCGGTCGGTGAGCACCGGGTGCTCGTGCAAGTGAGGGACCAGAGGTCTGACCGCTCCTTCGAGCTCTCGGTCGACGCAGACAAGGCCCTCGATGCATTCCACCATCCGTACGCGTACGCCGCCTCTAGGAATTCGTGACGCCAGGGACTAAGGTCACGCGCCTGGGGAGGAGAACATGAGCGTCGGCACACAGATCGCCGGCTACCGGCTCGAGGAGCTCGTGGGCAAGGGCGGCATGGGCGTCGTCTACCGCGCCCACGATCTCGCGCTCGAAGCGCAGCGTGGCGCTCAAGCTGCTCTCGCCGACGCTCGCCGAGGATCCCGACTTCCGCGAGCGCTTCCTCGTCGAGTCGCGCCTCGCTGCCTCGCTCGACCACCCGAACGTCGTGCCCGTCTACGACGCCGGCGAGGTGGAGGGACAGCTCTACCTGGCCATGCGCTACGTGGAGGGCTCTGACCTCAAGCGATTGCTCGCACACGAGGGGAAGCTCGAGCCGACTCGGGCGATCTCCATCTGCTCGCAGATCGCCGATGCTCTCGACGCCGCGCACGCGCGCGGGCTCGTGCATCGTGACGTCAAGCCCTCCAACGTGCTCCTCGACGAGCGCGAGCACGCCTATCTCGCCGACTTCGGCTCTGACGCGCCGCCTCACCGACGCAGGCGCCGGGCTTCGAAGCCGGCCTCTCGCTCGGAACGCCCGCCTATGTCGCTCCCGAGCAGATCGAGGGCAAGGAGGTCGACGGCAGAGCCGACCAGTACTCGCTCGCGTGCCTGCTGCACGAGTGCCTGACCGGCGAGCCGCCGTTCCCTCGCGGATCGGAGGCTGCCACGCTCTTCGCGCACCTCGAGGAGCCGCCCCCGCGCCGCCCGGCCTGGAGGGCGTCACGCAGAAGGCGCTGGCCAAGGAGCCCGCCGATCGCTACGACGAGCTGCGCCGCGTTCGTCGCTGACGCCCGACGAGCGCTGGGCCTCGAGCCCAAGCGCGCGCGCTGGCCGCTGGCGCTCGCCGGCGTCGGCGCCGCTCTGATCGGCGCTGCGCTGCTCGCCTTCTTCCTGACGCGGGGAGACGGCACCGTGCAACCGACGACGACCGGGCGCCTGGTCCACATCGATCCGGCCACGAACCGCGCGACCGACACGATCGCGATTGGCAACAACCCGATCGCGGTCGCAGCCGGACCCGCCGGCGTGTGGGTCGCGAACCGTGGCGACGGCACGGTCTGGCGCATCGATCCGGACACGATGCGCGTGTCGCTCAGGACGTCCGCGCACGGCAGGCCGACTGAGCTGGCGACACGGCGACGCGCGCGATCGTCGTCAACGGGCCACAGGACGCCAATGTCACGGTGATCGACGCCGCAACAGGGCGCGAGGAGAACATCATCAGCCTTGCCAGCGGCGGGTTCTTCCAAGGGGCCGCTCCTATCGCCGCGGGCGAGTCGGACGTGTGGCTCGCAGGAGCCGACCGGCGTGTGGGGCGTCTCGATCTCATTACCAGCAGGATCGAGAAGCCGCTCGTTCTGGCACCGCCCGCCGATGAAGGCTCCGATGCCTACTTCTCGAGCGTGGCCGTCGCAGACGACGCCGTCTGGGTCATCGGCGATCCGCTCGACCACCGGCTCTGGCGCATCGATCCGAGAACGGGCAGGCTGGCGGCAAGCATTCGGCTTCCCTCGGCGCCCAAGGATGTCGCGGTCGGGGCCGGCGGCGTGTGGGTCTCGAGCCAGCTCGACGACACGCTGATGCGCATCGATCCCGCGACGAACTCGGTCAGCGCCACCGTGCCGGTCGGACGCGGCGCTTCCGGGGTCGGGGTCGGCCTCGGCTCCGTGTGGGTCGCGAACACGGTAGACGGCACCGTCTCCCGGATCGATCCCCGGACGGTCGAGGTTACGGAGACGATCGATGTCGACGGCAACCCGGTGGATCTCTCGGTGGGAGACGGGGCAGTCTGGGTTGCCACCGATGACGCGGTCTCTGCGGCGGATGACGACGGCTCGGACGAGATCCGTATCGGGCTGATCACCGTCTGCGAGGGGCCATACGGCCTCACCTCGGAGCCGTCGATCGCCGGTGCCGAGCTTCCGTTGCTCCGTCGCGGTGCGAGACTCGCCGGAGCACGGCCTGCCGACGGGATCACGGAAGCAACGCTCGCGGGCAGGACGGTCCGGCTCTTCCTCGGGTGTGGCGACCAGACCGGGGAGACCGCGCTCTCGGAGACCAGGCGACTCGTCGAGCAGCTGGGCGTCGACGTGGTGATCGGCCCGAACTACATCGGCGAGGGCCTCGCGATCAAGGAGTACGCGCGATCGCGGCCCGACGTCACGTTCGTCGCCACCTCGCCTGCGCAGGCGCTGACCCTCCAGAAGCCGGTCCCGAACCTCTTCCGATTCTCACCCGACGGCGCACAGATCATGGCCGGGCTCGGCACCTACGCGTACCGTGACCTGGGCTGGCGCCGCGCGGTGACGATCGCCGACGACCAGTCATTCGACTACACACAGGTCGCAGGCTTCGTGGCCGAGTTCTGCGCCCTCGGTGGAGTCGTCCAGCAGGTCTGGGTACCGCCGGCCCAGCAGGCGTCGCCGTCGTACTACGCGGGAGCTGCCTCAGCGGAACGTGGACGGCTACCTCGCTGCCGGGTTCATCATCAACACCCTCGCGTTCGTCAACGCGGTTCCGGCCGTGAAGGGCAACCTGGCGGACAAGGTCGTCGGTGGAATCCTCTCGTCCAACCTCGAGTTGATCGGTCCCCAGGCGAGTCGGTTCGAAGGGGTCGCCTACGGCATGAACGTCCCCGGCGCCGTCGGACCGGATTCCGACGAGCAGCGGGCCTGGAGTCGGTACGTCAAGGAGTTCTCCACGACGTTCGCTGAGTACGCAGCGCTCGCAGCCAGCGTCTTTCCGATCACCCACACGAACGCGATGGAGGCGGTGCTTCAGGGTCTGGAATCCGTCGAGGGCGACCTGTCGGACGGCCAGCAGCGCTTCCGGGCAGCCCTCGCGCGTACCGACCTCGACGCTCCCAACGGCCGCATCCGGCTCGACGACAACCGGCAGGCGGTTGCTCCGAATTACATCCAGCGGGTCGAAGGATCGGCCGAGCGTCTGACGATGCGAACGCACAAGACTGTGCGCGGCGTGGAGCACACCTTCAACGGTTACTTCCGACCCGACGGCCCTCCCGTGGGCAGAGAGACCATCGAGTGCAAGAAGGGCAACCCGCCACCATGGGCCAGGAGGTAACCGCCGGCACCCAGATCGCCGGCTACCGGCTCGAGGAGGAGATCGGCCGCGGCGGCATGGGCGTCGTCTACCGCGCCCACGACGTGGCCCTGGAGCGCTCGGTGGCGCTCAAGCTGCTCTCGCCCAGCCTGGCCGAGGATCGCGACTTCCGCGAGCGCTTCCTCGTCGAGTCGCGCCTGGCCGCCTCGCTCGAGCACCCCAACGTCGTCCCCATCCACGACGCCGGCGAAGCGGACGGGCAGCTCTACCTGGCCATGCGCTATGTGGAGGGGACGGACCTGAAGCGGCTGCTCCATGACGAAGGGCCGCTCGAGCCCGCCCGGGCGATCGCCATCTGCTCCCAGATCGCCGATGCCCTCGACGCCGCCCACGCGCGCGGGCTCGTGCACCGTGACGTCAAGCCGTCCAACGTGCTGCTCGACGAACATGAGCACGCCTATCTGGCCGACTTCGGCCTGACCAGGCGTCTGGCGGACCAGGCGCCCGGCTTCGAGGCCGGCCTCTCGCTGGGCACGCCCGCGTACGTCGCCCCCGAGCAGATCGAGGGCAAGGAGGTGGACGGCAGGGCGGATCAGTACTCGCTCGCCTGCCTGCTCCACGAGTGCCTGACCGGCGAGCCGCCCTTCCCGCGCGGCTCGGAGGCGGCCACGCTCTTCGCTCACCTGGAGGAGGCAACCGCCCGCGCCGGCCGGACTGGAGAGCGTGCTGCCCAAGGCGCTCGCAAAGGATCCGGAGGAGCGCTACGAGAGCTGCGCGGCTGTTCGCCTGCGGGTGCCCACAGGGCCTTTCTGCGCCCCGGAGAAGGGGCCGACGACGATGGCTCGCCGCGGCCCTCGTCGTCGTTGCAGCCATGGGTGCCTCGATCGGCATCGTCCTCAAACGAGACACGAATTCAGCGCGCGACGGCCCACCCGAGATCACCCAGACCTCGATCGCCGGTGCGACGCTCGGCCACATGCCGTCCTATTACAAGAAGCCTTTGGCGGCTGGCAGGCCCGAGTGCTCTCCGAGCCTGGCTTTCCTTCGCTTGCGTTCCAGGGACCAGAGGTTGCCGTGTACTTCCCGGTCGAGGGACAAGCCGCCCACATCATGACAACCTGGAACAGGGACTATCGGACGGCAGCCGGGATCGGCCCGTGCTCGACGGTCGAGGAGATGAAGGAGGCCTACGGGGACGCCGTGCAGCCGTCGCCGAGCGGCACCCAGACGGGAAGAAGGTGTTCCAGTGGGTCGTCGGCGATAACCTCGTCCTGGCGACCGGCGCGGCCCGCAAGCTCGTGCACGCGGTTGCTCTCTACGAGGGAAACCCGAATAACACGCTCGGCGGGAGCCCGCAGGCGTACGCCGGCTACGTCGCGGCCGTCGAGACATCGTGCAAGATTCGCTAACCCGCGCCGCCGCTGATCAGCCGGCCTTGAGCGACCACGTGAAGCGCGTGAGGTTCTCCGGCGGAGCGAGACCGCCAGGCCGCAGGCCCTTGCGCACCAGCAGCGTCGGCTGACCGCTTGCCACGAGCCCGCTTCGGGCCGGCCCGAGGCCCTCCTTGCGCCACCGATCGGACAGGCCCACACAGCGACGCGCGACGTCGCGGGCCGCCGTCGGCGAATGCCTCGGGGCCGGGCTCGACGAGCAGCGGCTCCGCGGCGACACCCAGTGCACGCTGCACCGCGAGCGAGGCGCTCGCCAGCAGCCGGCTCGCGTCCCGGCCGCCCTCGACGGCCGGCCCGGCGAGGCGGAGCGGCTGACTCCAGCTGCCGGCGAGCCACGCGCCGAGCTCGATCGCGCTCCAGTCGTGCGCGGCCCCCGCGAACGGCACGAGAACAGGCCCCGGCACCGGAGACTTGCCGACGCTCACGGCGACATCGCAGGGAGCGACTCGCAGGAGCTCGGCGAGGTCTGGATCGTCGAGCAGCTCCGGCGATGCCGCGACGACGATGAGGTCGACGTCCTGTTCGGTCGCGAGTCGCGCGACGTCCGCCCCAGGCGTCGCGCTGGTGAAGAGAGCCGATCGGGCGGTCACCCCTGCTTCGGCAAGGCGCTCGCACCGTGTCGTGATCTCCGCGAGTAGCCGCTGCGAGTTCGTCGCGGCTCTCGAGTAGCAGTAGGACGATCACCTCTCTCGCGGGCTTTCGGGCAAGCGGCTCTGCCACCGCGAGCAGCGGGTCGAGCGCCGCTGCGTCGACGCCTGCGACGAGGATCGAGCGCCGTGGCCGCTCGGCGACCGCGAGGTCCAGGGCCGGATCGTGGCGCAGGATGGCCTTCTCGAGCTCATTGAGCGCAGACCCTGGCTCGATGCCGAGCTGCTCGACAAGCGTGCGGCGCGCTGCCTGGAACGCCTCGAGCGCATCGGCTTGCCGGCCGCCGCGGTAGAGGGCCAGCATGAGCTGGACGCGCAGACCCTCCCGCAGAGGATGCTGCGAGACCAGCGTCTCGAGCTCCGGGACGAGGTCGCGGTGGCGGCCGAGCGCGAGGTCGGCATCGACTCGCTTCTCGAGCGCCAGGAGGCGAAGCTCGTCCAACCTGCCGATCGCCGTCTCGGCGAACCGCTCATACGCAAACTCCGCGAGCGGAGGGCCGCGCCAGAGAGCGAGTGCGTCGCGGAGCGCATCTGCGGCCGCCGCCGGATCCGCATCGGCGGCGCCGGCGACGAGGGCCTCGAAGCGATGCAGATCCAGCTGGTCCGGGTCCGACGCGCACGACGTAGCCCGGCGGCACAGTGGCCAGGAGCTCAGAGCCGCCACCGAGCGCCTTGCGGAGCCGCGAGACGCTCGCCTGGAGCGCCGCGGATCCCGATTCCGGATCCTCGTGCGACCAGAGCTCGTCGACGAGCCTGTCAGACGAGACAACCTCGTTTGCATGGAGCAGGAGCAGCGCTAGCAGGCTGCGCTGCCTCGGGCCCGGGAGTGGCACCGGGAGCTCGCCTTCGAGTACCTCCAATGGTCCGAGAATCCTGAATTCCATGCGCTCCCTTGCGTGTCTGCCGGCTGTCAGTGGCCTGTAAGCGGCCCGGCGCATTCTCTCTCGTACATCGACCGCATGGGGCGGTCGCGGAAGGAAAGGAGCGTCAGATGTCCCGCACGATCACACTCATCACACTGGCACTCGCGGCCGCGGCCGTCGCGGCTCCCATGGCGCAGGGCGTCACGGATCCGAACGGCAACCAGGCCATCGACCCGCTCGCCGTGAGCTACCTGCAGGGCCAGGGCTACTCCCCGGGCGAGATCAAGGTGCTCGTCGGCCAGGGCGACCCGCTCGCCGTCAGCTACCTGCGCAACCACGGCTTCCCGCGGGCGCAAGTGGCGACTCAGGCGACTCCGAAGCGATCGACCCGCTGGCCGTCAGCTACCTGCAGGGCCAGGGCTACTCCCCGGGCGAGATCAAGGTGCTCGTCGGCCAGGGCGACCCGCTCGCCGTCAGCTACCTGCGCAACCACGGCTTCCCGCAGGCGCCGACACAGATCGTCGGCACATCGGCCGGGTTCAGCTGGTCGGACGCGGGCATCGGCGCCGGCGCCACGCTCGGCCTCGTGCTGCTCCTGGCCGGCGTGGGCGGCGCGCTCGTCATCACCCGCCAGAACCGCAGGCGGCACGTGGCCAGCGCCTGAATCCAAGGTCGAGTGGGCGCCCTCCCACTCGTCGCAGAGACGAGCCCCTTCGGGGGCTCGTCTCGTTGCGGGTCTGATCTATTTCGAGCGCGGGATGAAGCTGATCGCGCCAGACGTCTCCAGCACGGCCCAACGCACGTCCGAGAGCGAGTCGAACTCCTTGAGCCGCGCCTGAGCGGCGAGCTCCTCGAGCGTGATCCGCTCGCGCTTGAGATTCGGCTCGATCGGCTTCCCGTCCTCGACGAGCACGACGGGCCGGCCCTCCAGCGCCGGCCGCACCCGCGGGAAGCGGTAGTGGAACCAGGCGAGGAGGATCGTCAGCAGGCCGATGGTCGTGGCCGCCAGCAGCGCGCCGGTGACCGAGACGTCTTGCTGCGTCACGCCCTGCTGCACGAGATCGCCGATCACGACGAGCATGATCAGGTCGAACGGCTCCATGCTGGAGAGCTCGCGTCGCCCGATCACGCGCATCAGCAGCCAGATGAAGGCGAAGATGACGGCTGCGCGGATGACGATGTCCATCTAGGGGAACACCGTCGTCTCGTGGTCGAGCGTGAGGATCGGCGTGTCTCCGTCCGTGAGTGCGACGCCCTGGTCGCGGTTGCCGAACGTCGTGGGGTTGACCTGGTACTGCAGGCGGACGACGAGGTCCGTGCCTGCCGGCAGCGGGTCATAGGACAGGACGTTCCGGCCGTCCCGCATCACCCAGTCCTTCGTGTCGGGGCTCATCGTGTTGATCGTGAAGCCGTCGAACCAGCCGCTGTCGAGCACGAGCGTCGGCTCGTCGAGACGGCGGTGCGCGGTGACGGTGAACTGGACTTGGTAGATCAGGCCGCTTCTGACGGCGCTCGGCGCCTCGACCTCGAGATCGGCGGCCGCAGCGGTGGCGCTCTTCGTCTCGATCTTCTGGCCGAAGACGTTGGCGAGCCCGAGGCCGAGAAACGCCGCGAGCAGCACGATCACGGCTCCCACGAGCCACCGCTCGAGCCCGCGATTTTCCAGGTCGACGTGCTGCTTGCGGTCGAGCAGCTCCGGGAGCGCCGTCACCGACGACGGTTACCTCCTGCTGCGGATTGCAAAACGCCGTGCAACGACGTCTAGCGGGTCGCGAACACGGCGTACGACCGGTCGCCGGCCGCCGACGCGAAACTTCACGAGCAGCTTCGTGCCCTTTGGCAGCTTCGGGCCGAAGGCGATCGTGAAGATGTGGTCGCGTGGCATCGCCGGCCGCATCCGACAGGTGATCAAGCCCGACTCGAGCTCGCACCAGCCCGACGTGAAGTTGCCGACCGGATCGGAGATGACCGCCACGCTCATACGCGTGATCGGGAGCTTCGCCGATGGCGCGACGGCCGCACCGAGCTCGCCGACATTGGCCGTCTGGCGGTCGGCGGCCCCGATGACGACCTCCGAGACATCCGCGCCGACCGTCGCCGAGAGGCCCGAGTAGTTCTCGAACTCCGGGAGGTACGCGAAGTCGCGGCTCACGGCGAATGCGGAGAAGTCCTTCTCGAGCGGGACGCCGAAGTCGCCGAGCGCGGCGGACGTCAACGCGATCAGTCGCCGAAGCTTTCGGCGCGCCGCTGCATTGCTGCCGCTCGAGCGAGCCTGCCGAGCCTGCTCGGCAAGGTCCAATCCTTCGCGGAGTGCCACCTGCATCGTCGGCGACTCGAACGTGCCGACCGCGTGCGGGGCGGCTTTCCGAGCGCTGCGCATCCCTCGCACGAGCCCGCGCAGCTCGGGCTTCCCTCTGAGGGTCGCCCGAGCTGCGCTCCTCGCCTCCTCCAGGCCGGCAACGAGTTGCTGGTCGGGAGTGAGCGACGGGGCGGCGGCGCTCGCCGGGAGCGAGATCGCTGCGACGAGCGCCGCGGGCACGACGAGAACCGTGAAGCGTCGGTTCATCGTGCGACCTGCCGGTACGCGATCGAGGCCTTCCCAGCGATGTGGACGTCGAGGCTGGCCTCGAGCGGGCCGATCATTCGCGGTGACCCTTCGATCACAGTCGGCAGCTCCTGCTCGCCGTAGTCCAGCTCGGCCTGGGGGATCTCGAGCACAGCGGACGTAACGGAGCAGCGGAAGTGCTTGAAGCGGATTGCGCTGCACTGCTGTCCCCGAGCCCTTACAGGCGGCGGCGGCGATTCCGAGACCATTCCGCACCTGGTCGCGGGCGAGACGATACCGGGCCAGGAGGCCCTGGTAACCTGGCCTCCGACGTTCCGTCTCCTACCTGCTGTGCGGCGAAGACAAGAGCGCCGTACAACCGCACGGCGTCGTTGAGCTCGGCGGCCAGCGATGCCCGTTCGCCGACGGCAAGCTTGACCGTCGCGTCGCCGAGCGACCATCTTCGCGGCCTTGGACTCGGTCCACGCCCAGTTCGTGTTGTGAGCCTGGGCGATCGATGTCGAGGCCAGAAGCACCCCGATCAGACCGATGAGAATGAAGCTACGCATGATGCCCTCCTCTGTTGTTTGCGAGGAGGATCGGAAACCGCGATGACCGGCGCCTGATGCGCCGATGACGGCCGCGCGCCTAGCGGATCGTGTGCACTGCGTAGGAGCGATCGCCGTTCGGTGAGCGGAACTTCACGAGGAGCTTCGTGCCCTTCGGCAGAGGGGGACCGACGGCGATCATGAAGACCCGGTCAGCCGGCATCGCCGAATAGAGGCGACAGGTGATCAACCCCGACTTCAGTGAGCAGTGGTTCGTCGTGTAGCGACCGCTCGACTCCACGAGGAAGGCGGGACCCTTGTAATAGATCGGCAGTCCCCGCGACTTGCCAGAGGTTGCCCCGCGCTCACCGGCGTTGGCCGTCCGCCGGTCGGCGGCGCCGATCACGACCTCTGAGATGTCGCGGCCCACGAGCGCGGAAATGCCGGAAAGGCCTGTTTCAAACCCACCACCCACGGGCCACCCTGTCTCGGTCGTGTTCCTTTGGGTTCTGACAAACGAGGGAAAGTCTTTCTCGAGCGGCACGCCGAAGTCGCTCAGCGCAGCCGACGTCAGTGCATCGGCGCGGCGGAGCTTCACTCGTGCGGCTGCGTAGCGTCCTCTGACGACGTCCGATCGCGCCTGCCTCGCGAGCGTCTTGCCTTGCCGCACCGCCGTACGCACGGAAGACGTCTCGAGCGCTCCGACCGCGCTCGCTGCGGCATTGTTGGCTGCATCGATCCCCTCGATCGCACGAGAGAGCGCGGCTGCGGCCGTCTTCGCCCCGGCGGGCGATGCCGGCGAAATGCTGCTGAGCGCTTTCTGCGACGCGGCGCGGGCCGTCCTGAGGCCCGCGACCAGCTGCTGGTCGGGTGTTCGCGCCGGAGCGGCTGCAGCGCCCTGAACGGCGAGAGCCATGACCATCGCGGCAATCACCGAAGACGAGATCGGGACGCTCAACTTCGCGCCTCGGCGAAAGGAGGTGTTCGTCATCGGCATGAAGAAGCTTCGTGTCACGCGATGACAAACCGATGACGCCGGCATGAGCGCTGCGGGCCGCGCGCGTGACTCAGATCGCGCGCGGCTGGGTCGCAGCAGTGGCCCTGCGCCTGCGGATGCGGCGAAAGAACCGCAAACGGGGCTCGACGGACAGCTTCTGGTCGTTCTCAACCCTCCACTGAGCTTCTCGGGCACTCTGCACCGAGTCTGGCGCTCGTCCCCTCGCAATG
Organism: uncultured Actinomycetes bacterium; assembly: GCA_963821415.1. Classification (GTDB taxonomy): domain Bacteria; phylum Actinomycetota; class Thermoleophilia; order Gaiellales; family Gaiellaceae; genus PALSA-612. The sequence goes on from CAWGEE010000055.1 coordinate 100,215, forward strand.
TCGTGGTTCGTGAACGCGTGGATGTCCATGGTTCCTCCTGTGGTTGCCGGATGATTCGGACAGTGGGAGAATCCGCCCTCCCCATGACACGCCGGTGATCCGCCGATGACTGGGCATGACGGCCCCGACTTCCGGGTGCTCGGCCCGCTCGAAGTTCTGGACGGCGGCCGGTCCATCGGCCTCGGCGGCCTCAGGCAGCGAACGCTGCTCGTGCTCCTGCTGCTGCGGGCGAACGAGGCCGTCTCACGCGACCGCCTGATCGACGACCTCTGGGGCGCGGAGCCGCCCGCGACTGCCGCCAACTCGCTCGCTGCGCTCGTCGCCCGTGCTCCGCCGGGCTCTGCCGGCGGATCTGCTGCTGACGACGCAGGGAGGTTACGAGCTGAGGATCGAGCCCGAAGCGCTGGACCTTCATCGATTCGAGCGGCTCGTGGAGGAAGGTGGGAGCGCGCTGGCAGCAGCGGAGCCGAACCGGGCAGCCGAGCTCCTGCGCTCCGCGTTGTCGCTATGGCGGGGCCCGGCCCTCGTGGACTTCGCGTACGAGGCGTTTGCGCAGCCCGCGATCGTCCGGCTCGAGGAGCTACGGCTCGCTGCGCTCGAGAGCAGGATCGACGCCGATCTCGCTCTCGGCCGGCACCTCGACCTCGTGGGCGAGCTGCAAGGACTGCTCCTCGAGCACCCGCTGCGCGAGCGCCTGCGCGGCCAGCTGATGCTCGCGCTCTATCGATCCGGCCGGCAGGCCGAGGCGCTGGAGGCATACCGGGACGGCCGACGGGTGTTCGTCGAGGAGCTCGGCATCGATCCCGGCCCGACGCTGCAGGAGCTCGAAGGGGCGATCCTCCGTCAGGACCCGCAGCTCGGTGGGCAGGACGCCGCGCCGGCTCGGCAGGCCTCAGCGCGTGCGATTCTCGTCGCCGCCGAGAGCGCCGAGACGCTCGACGCACTGCTCGTGGTGGCCGAGCCGCTCGCCGCGCATTCGGGGCGAGAGCTGATCCTCATCGTGCTCGAGCAAGACGGCGAGAGGCTCGCCGACGCAACCCGCCTTGCTCACGAGCGGATGGAGTTCCTGGCCGAGAACGGACGAGCCGTCCGCGCTGCCGCATTCGTGACGACGACGCCGGGCGACGACGTCGTGCGGGTCGCCGCCGAACAGAACGTCGACCTCGTCGTCGTCGATCCCCTTGGCGACATCGGCGCAGGGCTCAGCGGCGAGCTGGCAACCGTTCTGGAAGGCGCCCCCTGCGATGTCGGCGTGCTCGTCACGCGAGGCAAGCCCGCCGCGGCCGGTCCTGGTCGGGCCGTGATCGTTCCCTTCGGGGGCGCGGAGCACGAGTGGGCGGCGCTGGAGATCGGCGCGTGGATTGCGGGCGCGACTGGAGCACGACTCGAGCTTCTCGGAACGGCCGCCGATCCAGAAGCGGGTCAGCGGGATGCGAGCAGGTTGCTCGCCACGGCATCGCTCGTCCTCCAGCAGGCGGCGGGAGTCACGGCCGAGCCGCGGCTAGCGCCCCGCGGTCCCGAAGCCGTGATCGAAGCGGCTCGCGACGCGGGTGTCACGGTGGTCGGGCTGCCCGATCGCTGGCGTCAGCAAGGCCTCGATGCAGACCGGCTTGCCATCGCGACGAGGGCGCCGTCATCTGTGCTGCTCGTGCGCGCGGGGGTGCGGCCTGGAGGCCTCGCGCCGGACCAGAGCCTCACGCGCTTCACGTGGACTATCGCTTCAGCGAGCTAAGGCTCCTCGTTCCCTAGGGCCTCGAGTATCGAGCAATCACGAGCGCGACTGTCGACCCTACGACGACTGTTGCGCTTCGGGCCGGGTCCTGCACGACCACGGTGCCGTCCTTCTCACGGGTCGCTCGTAGGCAAGGGGAAGGCCACGACCACGCGGAATCCTGCCGCATCCAGCGTGGAGCGTGCGGCCTCCTCCGTGCTCCCCACGACGTCCGGCACCGTTGCGCGCGGGCACGCTTCGACGCGGAGATAGAACCGGCACTCCTCCTCAGACATAGGGCGCTGGACCGTTGCGCGGGCTAGTGCGAGCAGCCCCTCGATGGAGGCAGTGGGGACGGGCGAATACGCGGGTGCACCGGCTTCGTATGTGAGCACATCGGTGACGAGAGGCACATCCAGTACGATCGCGAGCGCTTCACTAGCCTCGGGCAGCACGATCCCGTCTGCCCGACGTGTGACCTCGACAGCCTCCACGGCGGCGAGGATGCTCCCCTCCTCGTCGCCCTCGTGATTCACGCATCGCAGTCCTGGCCAACGCGAGGGCTTGCGAGACACGTGCGGCCCGCTCGGCGCGATCCGACTCCCGCCGGGCCTCCACGGACTGGAGCACGGCGAGACTGCCGCCGGCCACGGCGGCCACGAGGAAGACCACCGCGCCGGCTAGCAGCAGCCGCAGCCGGCGATTCGTTCGACGGATCCGCAGGCTTTCTGCGTCGGCTGCCGCCTGGCTCTCGGCGACGAACGCACTCTCCAGTTCGTTCAGCTCCGCCTCGTGATCGCCGGCCCAGTCGAGCGCGCCCGCTAGCCGGGCGCCGCGGTACAGCTCGGCCGGGTCACGGCCAGCGTCGTCCCACTCGCGCGCCGACCGGATGAGGTGGCCGTGCAGCCGTCGCCCTTCCGCGTCCTCCTCGAGCCAATCGCGCAGCCTTGGCCATTCGCGCAGCAGCGCCTCGTGAGCGACCTCGAGCGCATCCTCGCTGACAGTCACGAGACGGCTGTCGGTGAGAGCCGTCACCACATGTCGAGCGTCCTCGTCCGTCTCGAGCTCGAGCTCCGCGAGCGGAGCGCGGCGGCGGACAGCGTCGTCGCCCTCCACGCTTGCCAGCCGCAGGAGGATCCTCCGGGCGGTCTCCTGTTGGGCTGGCGTGAACCCCTTGTACGCCTCTTCCGCGATCCTGGCAACAGCTCCGCGAACGCCGCCGCTCTCTCGGTACGCGTCGAGCCGAAGGGTCCGACCGTCACGGTGTTGCCAGAGCTCGACCAACGCAGTGGAGAGCAGAGGCAGGCCGCCCGGCTCGTCGACGACGTCGGCGACGAGAGCATCCACCAGGGCGGGCTCGACTCGGAGACCGGCGCGGCGAGACGGTAGTACGATCGCGCGCCGCAAGTCCTCCGCTTTCATCGGGCCGACCAGGACGTGGTTCTCGGCGAGCTGGCTTGCGAGCGTGCTGAGGGTTGCAAAGCGCCCGTAGAAGTCGGCCCTGACGGCGATGACAACCGTTTCGTGCGGAGCGAGACGCGTGAGCGCGTCGAGGAACAGCACGCGCTCGCCCTCGTCGCGGCAGAGCGTGAAGACCTCCTCGAGCTGATCGATGACGAGCAAGAGCCTCGCGCCCGTTCGGTTGCGCCGCGCCTGAGCCAGCTCGTCGAGCGGATGCTCTCCCGGTCGAATGACGACCTGCACCCACTCCTCCGAGCCGGGGAGCGCGCCACTCGCGAGGGCGGCGGAGAGCCCTGCTCGCACGATCGACGACTTGCCGCTTCCCGACGGCCCTACCACGCCGAGCAGCGTCGCTCCCGGCAGGCGCGCGACGAGCTCTGCGACGAGCTGCTCTCGCCCGAAGAACGTGTCGGCATCCGCGACGTCGAAGCTCGCCAGGCCCTTGAACGGACAGACTCGCTCGGCGGCCGCGACGTCGGCGTCGACTCGGTCGAGAGCCTGCTGGAGGTCGACCACGCTACTCGTGAGGTCTGCCTGGGCGGCCCGCAGCTCTTGCCGGCCGGCTGCCGCGCGGAGAGCAGCTTCCCCGAGGCGGCGGCTGGCCTCGGCGCGAAGCCACTCCGCAACGACCTCTTGAACCGCGAGCGGCACGCCCTCGGTCTCGTCGAGCACGGCCTCGAGCGGAAGCGCCAGGGCGGCCTCGCCTGCGATCGCCGCGGCCAGCTCGGCGACGGCATCGGCGTCGAGCGGCCTGAGCTCCCGGTGTGGAGCACCGGGGAATGCCGTTCGTGAGGTAGCGAGCACGAGTGCCGGCGTGCGTGAGACAGCGCGCCCTGCGTGTCGCACGGCGTCGAGGAGCTCCTGGTCCGCGGCGTCCAGATCGTCGAGGACGAGCAGGACGGGCGTCGTTGCCGCACCGACGTCTGCGAGCGCCGCAGCCGCAGGGCCGTGGCCGATGCAGTTCACGTACCGCACTTCGCCGCCCTGCGCCAGGACCTCGCGGGCCAGTTCCGCCGCGAGACGGGTCTTCCCCATGCCCCGCGGCCCGGAGACGACCACGACATGCCCCTGTCGCTGCATCGCCTCACCCCACGCCTCGCGCAGCCAGACCAGGTCATCCTGGCGCCCGATCAAGGGTGTGCGAAAGTCGAGCTCCGGTGGCAGCTCCTTTCCGCCCAGGGCTGCAACCGCATCCGCGACGAGCTCGCTACACCTCGCGTAACGCTCGGAGGGCGCCTTGGCGAGCGCTTTGGCGAGAACGGGCTCGAGCGCACCGTGACTCGGCAGGGTGGGCGGCGGCTCTTCGACGTGCGCGACGAGCACGGCCATCGACCTGCGGCCCGCGAAGGGCGGATGGCCCGTCAGGGCCTCGTACAGGACGCAGCCGAGTGAGTAGAGGTCGGCTCGGCCGGTCACAGCCTCGCCGGTGATCTGCTCCGGGGCGGTGTAGGCGACCGTGCCCGAGAGATGTGCCGGCTCGCCCGAGTTGCCGCCCGGATCTGGGCCTCGCGTAAGGCCGAAGTCGGAGAGGTAACAATGCTCCCTGCCGGTCTCCTCGGTGACGAGGACGTTCGCCGGCTTCACATCACGGTGGACGAGCCCACGCGCGTGGGCGGCATCCAGCGCGGCAGCGACCTGGCCCACCAGGGCGAGCGCCCGCTCAGGATCGAGCGGCGCCTCTCCTTCGAGCAGGGTGCGGAGATCGGTGCCCTCGACGTAGCGCATGGCGATGTAGAGACGCCCGTCCGCCTCGCCCGCGTCGTACACGGGCACGACGTTCGAGTGGTCGAGGCTCGCGGCCAGCTGGGACTCGACGAGGAAGCGCTCGCGGAAGCGCACGTCCTGAGCGCGCTCGGGCGCGATGAGCTTCAGCGCGACGGGCCGCCCCAGCCTCGCGTCGAACGCCCGATAGACGACGCCCATGCCGCCGCGACCGATGACCGCTTCGATCGCGTAACCCGCGAGCTGGTCGCCGGGGCGCAGCTCTTCGGTAGTGACGGTCGTTGCCAGAGCGTCAGCGTAGGGCGACGCGTCCGAGAAGGCAACCTGCTCGGCTGAGCCGGGGCGCCGAGCGGCCCCTGGCGGATCCATGCTCGCAAGCATCGTTAGCCACGATGACGCGGCGATGACGGGTGTTGCCTGGGCGTTAACGAGCGCTACGGCTTGATGTTCTGATTCAGGCGGAAGAGGTTGTCGGGGTCGTACTTCCGCTTGACGTCGACGAGGCGGTCGTAGTTGCCCCCGTAGCTGACCTTGACCCGGTCCTGGTCGTCCCCGGCCATGAAGTTGACGTAGGCGCCCTCCTCCGACAGCGGTGCGGTCGCGTCGTAGTAGTCGCGGACCCACTTGATGTTGTCCTCGTTGTCGGCAGCGTCCGGCCACATGCCGGCGATGACCGTGGCGAACGTCGCATCGCGGTAGGCGAAGGCGGTCTCGTCGGACGCCACCCGGTTGACGGCGCCGTTGATCGGATAGATGTGCACGGTCGAGTTCACGACCGGCACCTTGGGCCCGTGCTCGAGGTGCGCCTCGATCGCGTCGTCGGTCAGCTCTGTCACGAAGTTCGCCTTCCAGTAGTGCTGGAGCCCGGGAGGCACGAGCGCGTCGAAAGCGCTGTTGAGGGCGGGATAGGGCATCGGGCCGACGTGCTCGGCAACGATCGGTGCGACATCGCGCAGCGGCTTCAGCATCGCCTCGCCCTGGTCGACCGGGCCCGCCCAGCAGGCGACGAATGCCATGAACGGCTCTCCGTGGCGGTCTTCGGGAATGAACGGGAGCGGCGGCGCGATCTGCCAGGCCGGGAAGCCGCCGAACTCCTCGGGGGCGTCTTTGATGAACTCGCGGTAGAAGCGCAGCACGGTGCCGGCGTCCTCGACTTCGAAGAACATCGGGCCGCCGTAGATGTCCTTGACGGGCTGCAGGCGGAACTCGAACGACGTGACGACGCCGAAGTTCCCGCCGCCGCCGCGAAGCGCCCAGAAGAGATCCTCGTTTTCCCCTTCGCCGGCCGTGACCACTTGCCCATCGGCGGTGACCACTTCCGCGGAGACGAGGTTGTCGCACGACAGGCCGCAACCCCGGGCGAGATACCCGATGCCACCGCCGAGAGTGAGGCCGCCCACGCCGGTCGTGGAGATGATGCCGCCGGTCGTCGCGAGGCCGTGGGCGTGCGTGGCGTCGTTGAAGTCGCCCCACGTGGCGCCGCCCTGGGCGCGAGCCGTCCGTGCGCCGGGATCGACCTGAACCTCCTTCATCCCGGAAAGGTCGACGACCACGGCGTCGTCTCCGGTGCCGAAGCCGGGGACGCTGTGACCGCCGGCGCGAACCGCCACGGGAAGCTCGTTCTCGCGGGCGTAGTTCACCGCCGCGACGACGTCGTCGGTTGACGTGCAGCGAACGACGACGTTCGGCCGCCGGTCGATCATCGCGTTGTAGACCTTCCGCGCTTCCTCGTAGCCGGCGTCGTCCGGCGTGATGACCTCACCGCGGACGCTCTCGCTGAGCCCGTCGATCGTTACGCCCATGTTCGCCCTCCCTTTCGCTCCATACGTGCTGACCGAGCGACCTAGACTCAGGCGGGTGCAGCCAGTTGTCAAGTACACGAAGACCGGCGACTTCAACATCGCCTACCAGGTGGTCGGCGACGGGCCGGTCGACCTGCTGCTCCTGCCCGGATGGATCACGCACCTGGAGCTGCAATGGGAGGTGCCGCCGCTCGGCCGCTTTCTCGTGATCGTGGACGGGCTCCGTCCGGTCGACCTGGTGGGCGACGGACTCGACCGCGCACTGCGGAAGCAGGTCGAGCTCCTCGACCGGGTGCACGGTGCGACCATCCGGTTCAGCGGCGACGCCGTGCCGCGGCTGGCAGCCGGAGCGGGAGCAGGCGCTCTACCGCATCGCGCAGGAGGCCTTGCACAACGCACTGCGGCACGGGTCGCCATCGTTCGTCGACGTGCGTCTGGTCGCCCGCAACGGCACCGTCGTGCTGGAGATCGCCGACGACGGGCGCGGCTTCGACACCGACCCGGCGAGCCGCGCCCACGGCGGTCTCGGGCTGGCCTCCATGCGTGACCGGGCACGAGCCGCCGGCGGACAGGATCGAGGTGGCGTCCCGCGGCGGCGGCGGTACGACCGTGCGGGTGGAGGTGCCGGCCCATGGCTGACCGCATCCGGGTGCTGATCGTCGACGACCATCAGATGGTCCGCCAGGGTCTGCGCAGCATTCTTCGACGTTCAGGACGACATCGAGGTCGTCGGCGAGGCGGCCGACGGTGAGGCCGGTGTGCGCGTGGCCGGCGAGGTCGCACCCGACGTCGTGCTGCTCGACCTGCGCATGCCCGACAGCGACGGTGTAGCGGCGCTGAACAGACTTCGCGAGGACGGCAGTGCGGCGCGGGTCCTCGTGGTCACGAGCTTCACCGACCCGGCGACCGTCCTGTCCGCGCTGCGGGCGGGCGCGGCGGGCTATGTCTACAAGGACGTTGACCCGCAGGCGTTGGCCGCCGCGATCCGGGCCGTCCATGCCGGACATGTGCTGCTCCACCCGGAGGTCGCCGGCCTTTTGATTTCCGCATTGCCGTACGCGGGAGCGCCCGGCCCAGATGGCGCCTCCGCGCCGAGGGACCGGCTGACCGCCCGGGAGCTGGAGGTGCTGGCCGAACTGGCCCGCGGCCGGTCCAACCGCGAGATCGCCCGGAAGTTGGGTCTGGCCGAGAAAACCGTCAAGACGCATGTAAGCGCCTTCCTCGGCAAGCTCGGTGTGCGGACCGTACACAGGCGGCGCTGCATGCCGTACGCGCCGGGCTCACGGAGCACGTGGAGGGCATCACCAGGCCTTGCCCGGCTGAAGTACCGTGCTGCGCATGGTCGATTCGGGGGAGTTCTGCCAGGTGATGACGGCGATCGACTCGCGGGAGGCTGCGGACGCGCTCGCCCAGCGCGGCCGTGTGGGGTCGTCGGGCCGCGTGCGCTCAGGTGGTCGGGCCGATCGCCAGCACCTACTGGTGGGAGAACGCGGTCGAGTCCGCCGAGGAGTGGCTGGTGCTGTTCAAGACGCGCACCGACCGGTACGACGCGCTCGAGGAGCTTATCCGCGACAACCACCCGTACGACCTGCCCGAGATCCTCTGCACGCCCGTGACCCGCGGCAACCCCGCCTATCTGGAGTGGGTACGCCAGGAGACCGACGCGCGTTAGGCGGCGCTGTTGATCTGGTTGGTCGCGGGCCCGTCAGCCGAGAATGAACAGGGCGGCGAAGCCGGCGACTACGGATACGAGGACAACCGTGAGCACCCAGGTGGGCACCGTGTAGTCGCCGCGACGGTTGCGTTCCATCTGCTCGGCGACCTTGTCGCGGTGTCGGCGCAACCAGGCGAGGGGCGAGGAGCGAGTCGACGCCACCCCCTGGAACAAGGACGGTTTCGGTTCGGGGGGGGCGGGACGGGGCGCGGCCGCATCGGGGGAGAGGCCTTCATCACTCATCGTTGGTAGTCTACTTACGCGCCAGGCCGAGGCAATCAGGTCAGTTCGCGGGCGAGTAGATCCATGAGCAGGCCGTCGCGCCACACGCCGGAGGGGTCGCACCAGTACTCCCGCATGACCCCCACCGGCCGGAAGCCCACCTTCTCGTAGCAGCGGATCGCCGCCGTGTTGTCCACGGCTGGATCGATGACGAGTCGGTGGAAGCCATGGGTCTCGATGAGGTGACGCGCCAGGGTACGGACGGCATCGGTGCCCAGCCCGCGACGGTGCACCGCGGGATCCAGGAAGACATCCAGGCCCGCGTGCCGGAACTCGGGGTCCTCTTCGGAGTACCACTCCATGCCGCCCACGATCCGGCCGTCGTGCTCGACCGTGAACAGCTCCGCCTCCGGATTGGTGAGGTCCATTTCTGTGTCGGCCCACCACCGGCCGACCTCGCGTTTCGCGAGGATCGCGGCGAGCGTCGGCAGGTCGTCCTGCGTCGTCGTACGGAGTGCGACGAGGTCTCCCTGCAGGATGATAGGGGCGGACACCCCTGCCACATTATCCGCCATTGCCGGCGCGGCGCTCGCCGTGTTCGACACAGACGGCCCGCCAGCCAGCGGGCAACACCTGGACCTTCATCCGGCGGCGGCACAGTGGACAGAACCGCGGCGGTTCCAGTCGGCGGGCGGCGGCGCACGCATCGTGCATACCCGCGGAGAGCGATTCGCCGCAGTGGTCGCACCACAGGGAGACGGTCATCGCGGCTTCGTTGTCACAGCGTCGTGGAGAGCGCCTTCACGGGCATCGACAGGTCGCCCAGCAGGTCGAGGTCCTCGCTCGCGGGCCGGCCCAGGGTCGTCAGGTAGTTGCCGACGATGACCGCGTTGACGCCGCCGAGCAGCCCGTCGCGCGTGCCGAGGTCGCCCAGCGTGATCTCGCGCCCGCCGGCGTACCGGAGGATCGTGCGGGGCAGCGCCAGCCGGAACGCCGCGATGGCCCGCAGGGCGTCGCGGCTGTCGAGCACCGGGCGGTCGCCCAGGGGTGTGCCTGGCCGTGGGTTGAGGAAGTTCAGTGGCACCTCGTGCGGGTCGAGCTCGGCGAGCTGTACCGCGAACTCGGCGCGCTGCTCGAGGGACTCGCCGAGGCCGAGGATGCCGCCGCAGCAGACCTCCATGCCTGCCTCGCGGACCATGCGGAGCGTGTCCCAGCGCTCCTCCCAGGTGTGGGTGGTGACGATTTCGGGAAGTAGGACCGGGCGGTCTCGAGGTTGTGGTTGTATCGGTGTACGCCCATGCGCCACCAGCTCGTCGACCTGTTCCTGGGTGAGCATGCCGAGGGAGGCGGCGATGTTGATGTCGACCTCGCGCCCGGACCGCGGCGATGCCCTCGCGCACCTGGGCCATCAGCCGCTCGTCGGGGCCCCGCACGGCGGCCACGATGCAGAACTCGGTCGCGCCCGTGGCCGCCGTCTGCTCGCCGCCTCGACGGGGCCCGGATGTCGAGCCACACGGACCGGACGGCGAGGTGAACACACCGGACTGGGAGCAGAAGTGGCAGTCCTCGGGGCAGCCGCCCGTCTTGATGGACACGATGCCCTCGACCTCGACCTCGGGACCGCACCACCGCATCCGCACCTCGTGCGCGAGTTGCAGCGCCTGTGGCAGGTCATCGTCGGGAAGCGCGAGCACGGCGAGGACGCCAGCCTCGTCGAGCCCCGTCCTTCTCGATTCCACGGACCGGGCGCGCGGGCGCGGCTGCGGGACTCGGCGGACATGGGACGTACCCTACAAGGCGTCCGGTGGGAGCTCGACAACTGGACTGGGGAGCCGCGATGGACAGCACGGCTGGCTCAAGCGGGATGCGGCGGCGGTCTGGCACCCGTTTACCCAGCACAGCGCGTGGCTCGCGGATGAACCAACCGTGATCGACCGGGCCGAGGGCCCGTGGATGTACGACGTCGACGGCAACCGGTACCTCGACGGCGTGGCGAGGCTGCGGATGACGACCTTCGGGCACCGTCGCCGGAGATCGACGACGCGCGGGCGCCGCTCGACCGGTCGACCACGCGACGTTCCTCGGCGCTACCCATGTGCCGGGCATCGAGCTGGCGGAGCGGCTGGTGGCGACGGCACCGCAGGCGACGGGCGGTGCGGTCTGTGGAAGGTCTTCTTCGCCGGTGACGGGTCGAGGGCGGTCGAGGCCGCGCTGAAAATGGCGTACCAGTGCTCGGTCCAGAAGTGGACAGTCGCGGCCACTGTTCGTGCACCTGCGGGAGGCGTACCACGGTGACACGCTCGGCGCGGTGAGCGTCGGCGGGATGGAGCTATTCCATGCCACCTATCGGCCGCTGTTGCTGCGAGACGCTGCGCGGCGTCGTCGCCAGGGGTGCGCAAACCCGGGCAGGCTCCGGCTGAGCGCGCGGCCGAGGTGGTCGCCGAACTGGCCGGGGTGTTGGCCCGCACAGGGCGAGGAGGTCTGCGCGGTGGTGGTTGAACCGATGGTGCAGGCCGCGGCCGGCATGCTGACCTATGACGCTGCATTCCTGTCGCGCGGCTCGGCGGCTGGCGACCGAACGCGGCGCGCTGTTGATCTGCGACGAGGTGGCCGCCGGGGTGGGCCGGACCGGTCGGATGTGGGCGAGCGAGCACGCGGGCGTGGTGCCGGACCTGCTGACCTCCGGCAAGGGCCTCACCGGCGGGTATCTGCCGCTGTCGGCGGTGCTGGCCACGGACGAGGTGTATGAGGCGTTCCTGGGTTCGCCGGCGTCGCGGGCGGACGTTTTTCCACGGCCACACCTACACCGCCAACCCGTTGTGCTGTGCGGCGGCCAACGCGAACCTGCGACTGGTTGCCTCGCGGGGGCTGGTGGGGCAGGCAGCGACGCTGGGGGAGCGGCTGGGCGCGAAGCTGGCGACCGCTGGCGACGGACGAGGGCGTGGCAGAAATCCGGCGGATCGGGACGATGGCCGGGGTGGAGGTGCGGCCGGTCGGCGAGCGTACCGGCGCGGCCGTGTGCGCCGCGGCGCGGCGGCGTGGGGTCTGGCTACGGCCGCTGGGTGACACGGTGGTGCTGATGCCGCCGCTGTCGCTAGGTACGGCGGAGACGGACCTGTTGGTGGGCGCGGTGATCGAGGCGATCGAGGAGGTCGTCCGATGACGTGGCTGTCGGGGCGTTGTCGACGGAGGCCGCCGCGCGGGAGCGCGCGGGTCTGCGCCGGAAGCTGCGCCCGCGGCCGGGGGACGACGACTTGGTGGATCTGGCGGGGAACGACTACCTGGGGCTGTCGCAACACCCAGAGGTCGTTGCGGCGGCGACGGCGGCGTTGAAGGGCTACGGGCTGGGGGCGACGTCGTCGCGGCTGGTACGGGGAAGCACGGATGTGCACCTGGAGTTGGAAACCTCGCTGGCGTCGTATCTGGGGTGTGAGGC
>CAWGEE010000056.1:0-23850 GCA_963821415.1 uncultured Actinomycetes bacterium
TACAACGACAAGGAGCGGTTTCAAGTACACGCCGGTCTATCCGGACGCGGGGACGAACGGACTCACCGTCGACTCTGAAACGGCAAAGGGGAGCCTTGACCGGCAGGGGGAGCGTTGTTACGGTCGGGAGCCATGAAAGTACGAAACGGCACTTTGATCATCGGTGCCGTGGTTCTCATCACGGCGAGCCTCGCGACTGCGGTGGACCGGTGCCACCAGAACCTTCAGGGAACACGCTCGTTGACCCTTTCGGCGGACGTGACCAGCTACCGCTTCGCCGGTGAGCGCATCGTCGTCGAGTGGGCTCTATCGCCGAAGTGCGCCGGGACAGCCGTGTGGGACTACGCGACTACAGCGCGCGCGAAGATGTCCGTCTCGTGCCAGCGGCCCGCCGTCCAGAGGCAGGCTGCCGCGGCCGACGCGAATCTCGTCGCTTCGGACGCGTCTCACACCGTCCGCGTAGTCGCGGCACCCGCCTCCGCCGACGTGCCAGACCGTCTCGTCGTGGTAGACCGGGCCACGAGCGAGCGCGTGGCGTCGTGGCCGTTGTTCGAGCGCCCTCCCGGATCGCGCTTCACGGAGGCATTGCGATTCTCTCCGACATCAAGCGGCACGGGATCTACGCGGTTCGTATCTCGGACGGCCGGATGCGCTCATCGGTGTGGCCCGCGCCGGCGATCGGCCGCTGATCGGCCCGGCCGGCGTCCTCTACCTGGACGACGTGGACCGCACAAGCACCGGACGGCGCCTGCCGAGAGAACGCTCAAGCTCGTGCCGCTCTCCGCAGTGCGGCGGGAACTGGCTCGACCGTTCACGACGGTCCACACGTACATGGCGAACTCGCACGCGGGGACGATCCCGACCGGTCTCGTCTGGGGCGCGGAGGCGGCCGGCTCTGCGGCCCGCGCCCACAGTTCGATGCGCGGAGGCGCCGGGCCGCCGCGCCCGTTCAGCACCCGCGAGATCAGCTCGATCTCGATGGACGGCCCGCGTGTCGCGATTGCCGTGCGAGACCCGGCCGGCCGGTGTGACCGCGTGCTCATCTGGAATGTCCCGTGGCACTACCTGACCCGCCTTTCCGACGCCTTCAGCCAGACCTGCCTGCCCAACCACGCGCCAGGCGGAATCACCGACGTCGCCATGGCGGGCGGGCGTGCCGCCTGGACGACCACCTACGGGAAGGTGACGCGCATCATCGCCGCCACCGGCACCGCCTGCCGGGAGTGGATCGTGGCACGCTCCACAACGGGTGCGGCCGGCCTCGCCGGGGACGGGACGATCCTCGGGTACGCACTGCGCAGCCGTACCGCGAGCGTCGGGATCGTGCCGAAGCTCTGGCGCGGTGAGGAGATCGCACGGTCGAGCCGACAGGTCGTGTCGATGTCCGTGGACAGCGGCCGTGTTGCGGTGCTCCGAGACTCCGGGGTCGTCACGATCCTGACGCGGGGCGGCCGGCCCGTCGCAACCGTGGGTGTCGGGGCAGCTCGCGCTATCTCCTTGCGGCCGGGCACGCTCGCCGTGCTCACACGGCGCGGAACGCTCGACGTCTATGAGACAGCGGCCTGGAAGAAGATCCATTCGTGGAGGGTTGCGGCGAAAGCGGCGTCGCTCGACTTGCACTACGGGATCGCGCTGGTCACAGCGGGCCGCGATGTGTACGCCGTGAATGTCGAGACCGGCCGGACGGCGAGGCTGATGCACGCTCCAACCCGTGTCTCGGCAGAGCTCGAGGGGCTGGGAGCGGTCATCCAGTTCAACACCGCCGGGCGCGGGCACGTTCGCTTCGTGCCCATGACCCGGATCGAGGCGCGCATTCGCTGACCCCTTGCGGCGTCGGGAGATGAAGCTCACCCGGCGCCAACTGGTCGGCGCCGCCGCCGCGACGGCGGCTGGAGCGGCCGGCGTCTACGAGCTTCTCGACCGGCTCGCCGAGAAGCCGGCGCGCCCCGAGGTCATGGGGCCCCCGCCGAACGAACAGCACGTGCTCGAGGGGGTCGAAGTCGTCGTCGACGAGGGCGTCGAGGTGCTCGTCCCACCGCTCCATCACCGGGTGGTGACGGCACTCGTCACGGTCGACGAGAGGCCCGGCGCGCTGCGAGCGGCGCGGCGGTCGCTCGAGCAAGCTCTCGCCGCACTCGAGGCCGAGTATCCCGTCACGCCGGCCGGCCTCGCCGTCGCCGTCGCCTGGGGCCTGCCGTACTTCCGGCGCTACGTTCCGGGCGCCGCACGCCGTGAGATCCCGGTCGACCTCCGGGCGAGCGCCGAGCGCCGGCGAGAGGTACGCGTGCTCGAGGACGCCGGCCGCTTCCCGAGCGACACCGAGGAGACGATCCTCGAGGGCAACGACGTGGCGGTGTTCCTGCGCAGCGACCACCTCGAGCCGATCGACACTGCCCAGCGGCGACTGTTCGACGAGCTGCCCGGGATCTTCTCGGTCACGAGCATCCGGCGCGGCTTCGTCGGAGGAGGCTTTGGCGGGAAGCGCAGCGTCCCCAAGCGGATGGCGACGGCCGCCGGAATTCCGGGCAGCGAGCTGATGCCTCCGACCGCGGAGCTCTTCTTCGGCTTCACGTCGACGGTCAAGCACGCCCTGGGCCCGCCGAGAATCGCCAACTTCGAGACGCTCGGATACGCCGATCTCCGCTCTCCGTACTTCGTCGGCGGGACGCACATGCACCTCTCGCACATTCACGAGGACATGCTCGCCTGGTACCTCAACCACGACCACGGAGAACGCGTGGATGCCATGTTCAGGCCGGGCCTCGAGGTGGCGCCTGCGAGACAGACGCTGAGCCAGCCGCCCGACGAAGCGGTCGGTGCAGACGAGCTTCGGCGCGACTTCGCCCGCCATCAGCGCATCGGGCACGCCGGCGCGATCCAGTCGGCCTCGCGCCTTCAGCGCGATGTCGTCGGGCGGGACGGGACGCTGTACCCGAAGGGCACGGCGGTACCGCTGCGAGCTGACTTCAACACGCTCGACAATCCGTTCGCGTGGAGCGCCGATCCCCGGGGTGACGCCATGCGGGACGAACCGGCCAGCGGCGTTCACTTCGTCGTCTTCAACCCGACCTCCGATGACTTCAGGCGAGTTCGCCTGGCGATGGACGGCGTGCTGCCCGACGGAACGCGGCTCCCCCTGGAGCCGCGTTCGCGCGCCCAGGGGATCAACTCCGTGTTCCTCACCACTCACAGGCAGAACTTCCTCGTCCCACCACGCGCTCACAGGTCCTTTCCCCTCTCCGAGTTGAAAGCGTGACCACCGGCTTCCTCGCGGGTCGGGAGGCCGTCAAGCCTGTACGGTGCGCCCCTTGGGGCGGATACGGACGTGCTTCGTGGTGGCGGTGGCTCTCGCGGCTGTCGCCGCGCTGCCCGTTGGCGCCCAGCCAACGAGGACGGTGCCGGCCGAGAACCTGCTGCCGCTCGGTCCGCCCACGCCGGGCGGTCGGAACGCCGGCTGCCAAGTGCTGACCGCCGCCGAGGCGCGCAAGGCACTGGGTCGCTCCACCGTGATCGGCCAGTACGACTCGGGCAACCTCATCATCTGCAATCTCGGCCTCGGCTTTCGCATGATTCAGGTCGGCGTCTTCGACCGCGGTTCCCAGAGCACGTCGTGGTGGAACCACAACAAGACGGTGTTGCGCCAGAACCGCGCAGCCGGCATGACTGTCACATCTCTGCGTGGGGTAGGAGACGTCGCCTGGAAGATGGAACGTGAGAAGCCGACGATCTTCCGCGAGGTCACCGTACGGGTGGGTCAGCGTGCCTTCCGCGTGACCGTGATGGCGGACAGCGCGACAATGCCCCAGCTCGTGCGGATCGCGAAGTACGTCGCCGCCCGGCTTCGCTGACGAATTCAACGCGAGCAGCGCGCAGTCGGGCTCACGAGACGGTCTCTGTTAGCGTCGGCCGACGGTGAGCTCGCGAGAGGTCATGCCTCCCTGGGAGAGGCGCTTTCATGTGCCGGTCTCCTTCCTGCCCGAGTGGTCTCCGCTGGCACCCGAGCGAGCCGTGTACGCCTCGAACGAGTCCGGTGTCTGGCAGGTGCACACATGGGACATCGCCACCGGCGAGCGACGGCGCGTCACCGATCATGCAGTCGGCGTCACCGACGGCACCCCCACGCTCGACGGCGAGGGCGTCCTGTGGTTCCACGACGAGACGGGGTCGGAGGCCGGGCAGTGGCTTGTCCAGCCATTCGCAGGCGGTGAGACGCGGCCGTTTCTGCACGGCGTGCCGGAGGGCTGGAGCGGCGGGTTGGCACAGGCGCCGGGCATCGTCGCGGCCGCGCTGAGCAACGAGGACGGCTTCGCAATCTACGTCTCGCTCGACGGAGACGAGGCGCGAGTGATCCATCAATCGTCGGAGTCGGTTCTCATCAGCAGCGCCGGCGAGGGCTTTCTCCGTGGCGGTCTCTCGGCCGATGGGGCGCTCCTCTGTCTCGAGCACTCCGAGCACGGCGACCTCATCCATCCCGCCCTTCGCGTCGTCGATCCTCGGACAGGAGCGACCGTGGGCGAGCAGATGGACGCGGGCATGTCGCTGAACACGAAGTGCTGGTCGCCCGTTCCGGGCGAGGCGCGACTGGCGTTCGACCACGAGCGCGAGGGAGACGAGCGGCCGGCGATGTGGGATCTCGCGACCGGAGAGCGGACCGACCTCGAGCTCGACCTCGACGGCGCCGTCACGACGCACGACTGGTGGCCGGACGGCTCCGCTCTGCTCCTCGTTCAACGGCACGAGGCACGCGACCGCGTGCTCCGCTATGACCTGCCCACGGGCGAAGTGGAAACCGTCTTCGACGAATCCGGTGTGGTCTGGTCGGCACGTGTCCGGCCGGACGGGACGGTCTGGCTCCTCCACGAGCTCGGTCACCGCCCTCGGCTGATCGTCGACGATTCGGGAATCGAGGTGCTTCGGCTGGAGGGAAGTCGACGCTCCCTCCTCGCGGCCCTACCAGTCCTGGCACTTCACAAACCCGCACGGCCAGCCGGTCCACGGCTTCCTCGTCACCCCGAACGACTCGGGCGGGCCGTTCCCGGTCGTCATGCTCGTGCACGGAGGACCAGCTTGGCTCGACCTGGATCGCTGGCAGCCGGAGATCCAAGCCCTCGCGGACATGGGCTTCGCAGTGGGAATGGTCAACTACCGCGGCTCGACGGGGTACGGACGCGAGTGGCGCGACACGCTGATCGGAAACATTGGTGGACCGGAGCTCGAGGACGTCAACGCGGGCCTCCAGGACCTCATCGACAGCGGCATCGCCGATCGCGAGCGCGCGGTGATCGCCGGCTGGTCGTGGGGCGGATACGTCACACTCCTCGAGCTCGGAAAGCATCCTGATCTCTGGTGCTGCGGAGTCGCCGGGGTTCCGGTCGGTGACTATGAGGCCGGTTACGAGGACCTCTCGCCGCTGCTCCAGGCCTACGACCGCGCACTCCTGGGAGGGAAGGAGCCGAAGGACCTTCCCGAGTTGATGCGCGACCGAAATGCGATCAACTTCGCCGACGCCGTGCAGGCGCCGGTGCTGTTCCTCATCGGCGAGAACGACAGTCGCTGCCCGCTCCGTCAGGCGATGGCGTACGTCGAGAAGCTCGACGCGCGAGGGCACCCGCACGAGGTCTACGTCTTTTCGGCCGGGCACGGCTCGTTCGACGTCGACGAGCGGGCCGGCCAGATGGGGACGGTCCTCGAGTTCCTCGGCCGCCACGTGCCCACGACGTAGCCCGCCTTTTCCGATAAGGCGGGCAGGGCTCTGCGCCACAAGTGACAATCGGCGAACGTCGGCCTACGCTACGGCGACGTGGAGTACGTCCTCGGCCTTGTCCTCCTCTTCTGCTTCGCCTTCGTGGTGGTCCGGGTCGCCGGGTGGGCTCGAAGGAACCTCAGTGGCGCCGTCTCCGGTCAGAAGACGGATGACGAACAGCGTCCGCCCGACGAGTTGTCAAAGGCGCGCGAGGCGGCGGACGCGCTGCAAGAGGAGTATGGATGGGCCGACCCCGAGCGCCTTCCGCTCGACAAGCGTTTCAAGGACGAGGTTGAGCGTCTAGCGCAGCAGGAAGTCGACGTGGATGCGGTCCTGCGCTTGTCCCGGGACACAAACGTCTACGTCGCGTGCATGGCCCTGGCAGCGCTGGCCGAACGGGACGACGTCCCCCCAGAGTGGACGGATTCGGCTGTCCGAGCGCTCCGCCGGGTGCCGAATGAGGTTGAGCCTTTTGTCTATGGAGCCCTCGTGAAGCATGCCGCGTATCCGGTTGTCGGGCCGACTCTCGCACAGCTCGATGAGGGGATCAGTTGGCAGTTTCTCGCGGGATTCATCCGCGACCGTCGCGCGAGAGGCGAGCTCGTCTCGGTGGAGACATTTCGCGGCCAGGTTCCGATCCGGCTCGTTCCGACGATCGAGTCACTCATCGACAGCTTCGAGGACGAGCTTGGAGAGGGATTCAGGTCAGCGTTCGAGGAGTGGCGTGGGACGACCGTCGACCTCGATTTCCTGACCCAGTTCGCACGCGTCTGGGAGCGACCATTCGACGAACCCCCGACGTTACTCGTCGGTCGTCGGCGGGAGCTTGTCGAGTTGATGCTCGATTCCCTGTCGCTCAAGCCACCCCGATCGGTTCTGCTGGTGGGGGAACACGGAACCGGGAGGACTGCGGTAACGCGCACCGCACTGCAGCGGCTCGACGGGGCTCCTGTCGTCTTCGAGGCCACCGCTGCACAGGTCCAAGCAGGAGCTATATACGTGGGCGAGCTCGAGGGTCGCATCAAAGAGATCGCCGACAAGCTGAAGGGACACCGCGCGATCTGGGTGTTGCCGGATCTCGAAGAGACCGTGTACGCGGGGCAGCACATGCGTAGCCCAAAGGGCATGCTCGATGCACTCTTGCCGCACGTAGAGGCCGGGGAGCTCGCGCTCGTGGCCGAAGTCACTCCGGCGGCGCTCGAACGTCTGCAATCGGAGCGGCCACAAGTCAGCAGCGCCTTCGATGTCCTCCGCGTCCGTGCTCTGGACATGGACGACGCGGTGGCAGTGGCGCAGCACGCGCTCGCATCCGACGTGCTGAACGTCTCGACCAGCGACCAGGTGCTCGTGGAGTCGTTCGAGCTTGCCGAGCAGTTCCTGCCCAACACCGCGGCTCCGGGCAATCTGCTTCGACTCGTCAAGTCCACCGCTGCCGAGGTGGCAGAAGCAGGAAGAACCAGCTTCGACACGACTGACGTGCTCGGCACGCTCGCCGCGTCGCTGGGCTTACCGCTCACGATCCTCGATCCGCAAGCCGCGTTGGAGCTGGACGAGGTTCGGAGCTATTTCAACGCGCGCGTCCTGAATCAACCGGAGGCGGTCGAGTGCATCGTCGAGCGCATTGCCATGATCAAGGCAGGTCTCGTCGACCCCACACGCCCGCTCGGAGTGTTCCTGTTCGTAGGGCCCACAGGGACCGGGAAGACGGAGATCGCCAAGGCACTCGCCGAGTTCCTCTTTGGATCGCAACAGAGACTGGTGCGACTCGACATGAGCGAATACCAGACTCCGGAGTCGCTCGACCGGCTCTTGTCGGATTCCAGCGTCGAGCCGCAGGCGGCGGCCTTGATCAGCTCCGTTCGCAAAGATCCGTTCGCCGTCGTGCTGCTCGATGAGTTCGAGAAAGCGGCCGGACCGATCTGGGACGTCTTCCTTCAGGTGTTCGACGACGGCAGGTTGACGGATCGGCAAGGGCGAACGGTGGACTTCCGTCACGCCGTGATCATTCTCACCTCGAACCTCGGTGCCACGCGCATCGGGGGACGTCTGGGCTTCGTGCCCGGCGGAACAGCGTTTCGGGCCGACGAAGTTCAGAAGGCGGTGGACAGCGCCTTTAGGCGCGAGTTTCTGAACCGCATCGATCGGGTCGTGGTCTTTCGACCATTCGAACGGGTACAGATGCGTGCACTCCTCGACAAGGAGCTCTCTGATGCGATGGCGAGGCGTGGGCTCCGTGGTCGTCCCTGGGCGATCGAGATCGACGATTCGGCCTACGAATTCATCATCGAGCAGGGATTTAGCCCGGAGCTCGGAGCACGACCGCTGAAGCGCGCAATCGACCGCCACCTGCTCGCACCGCTGGCGGCGGCCATCGTTGGGAAAGCGGTACCAGAGGGAGAGCAGTTCCTCTTCGTAAGTGCGCCTGCAGGGACGAAGATCGAGGTCGAGTTCATAGATCCCGATGCCGATGAGCCCGCCGCCCCCGACAGAGCTGAAATTGACGAGCATGACGGCGGCCATTCGCTGGACCTGCGGTCGCTGGCGCTGGCGCCGCGGTCCGACGACCGGGCGTCGGCATTCGTGCTCGACGAGCTCCGCCGTCTCTCCGGGGCGATCAGAGGACAGGAGCTGCAGGGCAGAAAGCAGGACGCGCTGCAGGCGATGAACGCCCCCGGATTCTGGGAAGACGAGAGCCGTTTCGAGACACTCGGTGAGGCTGAGTACATCGACCGCCTGCAAGCCGCTCTCTCCACGGCTGAGTCGCTCGGCGAAAGGCTGGCGCGCTCGGTAAAGACCAACGGGGGCGCCGGACCCCGAGACCTCGTGGCGCTGCTGGCGAGTCGCCTGTACGTCCTCGACTCGGCGGTTCGCGGGATCTACGACGGTGCGGCGACCGATGTGTTCGTTCGTGTTCGCGCGTCGGATGGGAGCGCCGACAGGGCGGCCGAGTTCGTCCAGCTCCTATCGACCATGTATGCGGGATGGGCCGAGCGACGGGGAATGCGCATCCAGCAGCTTTCGGCGGAGCCGACCGAGCACGTTCTTGCGGTGTCCGGGCTCGGGAGCGGGACAATCCTCACCGGCGAGTCGGGCCTGCACGTGCTCGAGCGAGGAGAGGAACGACAGAACGGCGGCCGAACGGTCGAGCGTGTCACGGCCGCGGTGAGCGTCGCCGCGTGGCAAGCTGGACCCAGCGTCAGCTCGGAGCAGCTTCTGCGCCAGGCACAGGCAGGGCTCGCGGCTGCCTCGCCCGCCAATGCAGTTGTCAGACGCTACGGGGTCGAGCCGGCACCGCTTGTCCGCGACGCAGTACGCGGGTATCGAACGGGGCGACTCGACCGCGTCCTCGCCGGCGACTTCGATCTCTTCTGAGCGACCTCGCTGAAGTAATCACCGTGCGATTCGCACCAGCACGGTGACGAGGCCTGCGGCGCCGAACGCGAGCGCCGCGACCGCTGTCAGCCAGGCGGCGGTCACGTCCAGGCCGGTTTCGCGCAGCAGCCACGTCACGCCGATGGCGATGAACGCAAGCCCGAAGGCCAGATGGCCGACGCCGATCCTCACGTGACTATCCACGGCTCACCTCCGCATCTCCGAATCCCATTTCCACGTCGATCACGAGCCTCCCTTGCCCGGCGGCGCCGCTCGCATATCGGAGGCTTTCGTCCCAGCCGTTCGCCGTGCGGCCGTCAGGAAGCGAGACCTTGCCGGCATCGACGTGCGCGTCGACGACGAGCGATTGGGCCCTGGGCACGAGGACCATCAGCGACCCGATGCCGAGCTCGACTTCGACACGCCGTGTCTTTCCGTCGAGCGGCACGTTCCTCAGGTCGACCGTCAAGTCGCCGATGCCGTGCTCGTACCTCGACTCGAGCTCGACAAGCGTTGCCGGCGCGACCACTTTCTCGCCGATGCCGTCATCGAACAGCGGCTCGACAGCTGCAGCCGTGAGCAACGCGCAGGTCACCACGATCCCGACTACGAACAGCCAGGGGGCGCGTCCGACGACGGACGCGAGCACGAGCCCGGCACCGACGACGACCAGCGCGGCCGCAAGCACGATGCTCGCGGAGGCGTCGAACCAGCCCGAGAGGCTGCCCGCGATCATGAGTGCGGCTCCGATCGACAGCAGGCTCAGGACGCCGGCTGTGATGGGGCCGCGGCGACTCGAGGGGGCGGCCGGAGCCGCCCCCTCTGTGCCGTGGGTCTCGACTGGGCCCTCGCCCTCGTTCCCCACCCCGGCGGGAACTGCTCCCTCGGGGGGTGCTGGATCAGGCGGGCTCGGTGGAGCCGTAGCCGGGACCGGCCCGTCTGGCGGACGGTCGCGGACGAGGAGCCAGATCCCGCCACCCAGGAGGGCGAGGCCCAAAGCGATCTGGAAGCTGTCGTCGAAGCCGTGCCAGCCGAACAGGAGGCCGACCCCGAGCACCAGCGCGGCGAGAGCCGCGACCGTCCAGGGATCCACCCCGCGGGCACCGCCGTGCGCCGAGATTTCCCCTTTCGGCATGACGAGCCAGCAGACGAGATAGAGCAGGATCCCGATCCCTCCGGCGAAGGCCAGCAGGACGAACGCGATCCGGACGATTGTCGGGTCGATCCCGACGTAGTGGCCGATGCCGGCGGCCACCCCTGCGATCTTCTTGTCCGGCGTCCGCACGAGCCGCTGTGGACCCGAGGCCGCCCCGCCGGTGGGCATCTCCGATGTGGTCGTTTCGCTCATGTCTCGATCGTTGCGCCCAGGCTGTCGTGTCGCCATCGGTAGTTCCCGCGATTGTTCCCCGAGGCCGTCAGGGTCGTTTCAGGGTAAGCCCCGAGGGTCTGTCCTGGGATTCGCTGGAATGATCAGGTCGTGGCCACCGCTGCGCACTCCAGCGCCCTAGACCGGGTCCCGGCGCTCGACCCGGAGCACCGACTCCTGGCCGGAGTCGCTGCGGGGATCGCGGGCGGGATCGGAGTGGCGCCGACCGTCGTGCGGGCCGGCTTCGTGGCGCTCGCCGCAGCCGGCGGGTTCGGGATCGTCCTCTACGTCGCCGCCTGGGCGCTCATGTTGTGGACCGGACGAGGGAGGGGCCGTGGCGTGCCCGAGGAAGGTCTCGGGCCGTCCGACCGCGTCGTTGCAACCGCGCTCGTGATCGTCGGGCTCCTGCTCCTCGTCCAGGGGCTCGGGCTCGGTTTCGATCCCTCCGTCTCGCTGCCGCTCGTCCTCGTCGGCCTCGGCCTGCTGGTCACCTGGCACCGCTTCGGCGTGGAGACACTGGTCTCAGGGCGGGAAGCGGCTGCCCGGATCGCGCTAGGCCTCGTTCTAGCCGGCCTCGGAATCGCGGGGCTGATCGCGCTCAACGTCGACCTGGCCGCCGCCCGGGACGCCGCCCTGCTCACGGCCGCGGTCGTAGGAGGCCTCGCCCTTGTCGCCGCCCCCGCGATCGCGGGGCTCGTACGCGACCTCGTTGCGGAGCGGCGCGAGCGCATCCGCTCGGAGGAACGTGCGCGCGTCGCTGCGCACCTCCACGACTCCGTCCTCCAGACGCTCGCGCTCATCCAGCGCTCCGGCGGCGATCCCGTCCGGGCCGCAGCGCTAGCTCGGCGGCAGGAGCGGGAGCTCCGGGCGTGGCTCTACGGCGCGGATCGCGATCGGCGCGCGGGGACGGTACGAGCCGTGCTCGAGGACGTCTGCGCCGAGGTCGAGCAGCTTCATGGCATCCCGGTCGAGCTCGTGGTCGTCGGTGGTGGCGCACCGGCCGGACCGCGCGTGGTCGAGGCGATGGGCGCCGTCCGCGAGGCCGTCGTCAACGCCGCGAGGCACGCCGAGACCGACCGCATCGACGTCTACGCCGAGACGGGGCCCGACGGTCTCAGCGTGTACGTCCGCGACACGGGTCGAGGTTTCACGCCCGAGGCAGTGCCGCCGGACAGGGCTGGGCTACGAGAGTCGGTGGTCGGGCGGATGGAGCGCCTCGGAGGCACGGCGGTCGTGACGTCGTCTCCCGGCGAGGGGACCGAGGTCGAGCTCCGCCTGCCAGAGGGCACCTGATGCGTCGCGTGGTCGTTGTCGACGACCACGAGCTCGTGCGCGCCGGTGTGCGTACCGAGCTCGCGGGGCGCGTGGCCGTCATCGGAGAGGCCGGCGACGTGCTCGAGGCGATCGAGGTGATCGCGCGAGAGCGGCCGGATGTCGTTCTGCTCGACGTTCATTTGCCCGGCGGCGGAGGCGCGGCCGTCATCGCAGGCACCCTCGAGCAGGGCGTCGAGACGGTGTTCCTCGCACTGTCGGTGTCAGACGCGGCCGAGGACGTCGTCGGCGTGATCCGGGCGGGTGCTCGCGGGTACGTGACGAAGGCCATCTCGGGCGACGAGCTCGTGCTCGCGATCGAGCGCGTCGCGGCCGGTGACGCCGTGTTCTCCCCTCGGCTTGCCGGCTTCGTGCTCGATGCCTTCGCAGCCGAGCCTCCCACGACGATCGACCCAGAGCTCGACCGGCTCACGGCCCGCGAGCGTGAGGTGATGCGTCTCCTTGCGCGCGGCTACGCATACAAGGAGATCGCCCGGCGCCTCTCGATCTCGATCAAGACCGTCGAGACGCACGCTTCCGCGGTGCTCCGAAAGCTTCAGCTCTCGAGCCGGAACGAGCTGGCGAGCTGGGCGGCGCGGCGCAGGTTGCTCTGAGACCGTGACCGGCCCGAGTGCGGGCCCGATAACCTTGTTGCCTAGTCGTCGCGGAGGCGTAGCGCGTGGGCGCTGCAATCACGATCGAGGTCTTGCCCGCCACGTATGGCGACGCGATCTGGATCGAGTGCGCCCGCGACGGTCGTCCTTGGCGGATGGTCGTCGACGGCGGGCCACCGGAGGCGGCCGGCGCGCTGGCGGCGCGGGTCGACGCGCTCCCGCCGGGCGAGCGGACAATCGACGTCGTAGTCGTGTCGCACATCGACTCCGACCACATCGGCGGGATGCTGCCGCTGCTCGAGCGCGATGACCTCGACATTGGCGACGTCTGGTTCAACGCCCTCCCGCAGCTGCCCGAGGCCGGCGAACGGCATACGCGCAGCGTCGCCGAGGGAGAGGACCTGGTCGAGCTCCTGAGCGGTGTCACCCGTGCACAGCCCCTGCCGTGGAACCGTGTCGTCGGCCGGGGGCCCGGTCGCGACCGAAGGCGATCGCACGTTTCGCGAGCTCGCGCTGACCGATGGGCCGCGGATCACACTTCTGTCGCCGACGCCGAAGCGGCTGGTCGCCCTTCGCCGCATGTGGGACCAGGCGCTGACGCGGCTCCATCGCGGGGAGCCGGAGGAGATCGAACCGCCAGCCCCGAGCCGAGCCGCTCGGCGATCTGCTCGCCTGGCGGCCACGAAGACGTCAACGACACGTCGGTCCCGAACGGCAGCAGCATCGCCTTCCTGCTCGAGCACCGCGGCGCCAGTTGCCTGTTCGGCGCCGACGCATTCCCGACCGTGCTCGGCGGCGCGCTGTGGGCGCTCGCGAACGCGCGTGGCGGCCGGCGCCTCGCGGTCGATGCGGTCAAGCTCCCCCACCACGGAAGTCAGAAGAACGTCGGCGCAAAGCTGCTCACGCTCCTGTCGGCGAAGCACTTCTTGATCTCAACGAACGGTGAGCGCTTCGGCCATCCCGACGACGTCTCGCTTGCCCGTGCGATAACTGCGGCGGTACGGGTCCACGCTGTGGTTCAACTACCCGCCGACGGCAAAGACCCGACGCTGGGCGGATCGCGATCTGAACGCCCGTTACGGGCTGACGACCAAATTTGCCGAATCCACGGAGGGGACGCGGCTCGAGCTTCCGGGGACGTCGTGACGGCCGAACCCGAACGCCCGAGTTCGCAAACACTCGAGTCGTGGTGGGCGATGCAGCGTGTCGGCCGGCCGGGCCTGGCGCGCGAGCAGGCACTCGACGCGGCGCGAACCGATCCTCCGAACGCGCACATCCACCTTCTCGATGCGACGTGCGCCGCGCTTGTGGCTGGCGAGCCCCGGGCGGCGGAGCGCCTCCTCGACGAGTGCGAGGCCGCGGCACCCCGCGACGAAACATGGCCGCGGAGGATCGCCGCCTGCCGGGCCTGGGCCTGGACAGTCGACCGCCTGTGGTACCCGGGCGACGTCGCCGCAGAGATCGCAAGCGCCGAGGACAAGCCGACGTTCCCGCGTCCCCAGCCCGGCGATCAGGAAACCCAATTCCTCGAGTGGGTGGCCAACGGCCTCCACTCATTCCTGAGCTTGCGTTGGAAGGCGGAGTGGGAGGTCCGCCGGAAGCCCGAGAAGGCACTTGCCGCCGTCCGCAAGGAAGGCGAGCGGCTCGGACCCTCACCGCCGCCGCTCGCCCGCCTCGAGGTAGCCCACCTCCTCGACCGTGCTGGGAAGCTCGACGAGGCGACCGCGATGCTGGCCGACATCCGCAAGCAGCTCGAAAACACGTTTGGGAGCGAGATCCAGGATCGAGTCGGTCTGGCCTGCACGTTCCTTGTCGAGGGCGACTGGTACGCAACACCCGGCTCCTCACCAGAGGCGCTCGGTTTCGACCTCGCGATTACAGACGCGCCCTCACCGTTCCTCGACCGCCGCGACTTGCGGCGCGCAGCCGCCGCCTATGACCAGGCGGCGGCGCATCTCGCCGACATCGAAGAGCCGCGCGCGCAGGGAGCTCTCGCACTGCGGCGCGCGGCCCTTGCCTGGTTGTCCCGCGACTACGCGGCGCAGCAGGTGAACCTCAGACCGCGGCCACCGCGTTCGAGGCGGCCGGCGATGTCGCGCCCCAGTGGCTCACGGCCGTCCACGGGTTGCTCGCGCAGGTCGCGCTCGGGCAGGTTGCCGCGACGCGGCTCGCGGCAGGTACAGGCTTCGACCTCGAGCCTCGAGGGTCGATCGCAGCGCTCCTTCACTGGGGCATGCAGGACGGGAGCTCGAGCTGGACAACAGGGCTCGGCAGGCTGCTCCAGCGCGCCGCTGCCAGCTGGGGCGAGCGCGGCGACTACGCGCGCGCGGAGCTGACCTACGAGCTGGCGGTGCCGCTCGTGCCGGCGAGCGGGGCGGAAGTGCCTGCCACCGTGCTGCTCGAGCTGCGCTCGCTCGACAGGCGCAACGGCTGCGGCATACGCGCGCTAACGCGAACCGGGCTGCAGTGGCGATGCTGCCGCCGTAACCGGTGCCGAGCAGGAGTGCTCGGCTTGCTCGGCTTGTACCGCAACCTGACTGTCTCGTGGATCTGTCCTCATGGCGAGCTCGAGAGCGCAACGCGACCGCGGCCGGGATGCAGCGTCGCGGCGCTCGAATGGGCCGTCGAGCGGATCCGGGAACTGCTCGCGTTGCCAGGCGTTCCCCTGCGCGGCGGCGCGGAACGCCAAACGACTTCGCGGCGGCTCACGCGGGCACGCCGCCCGCCTTCCGCTGCTTCGGATTGCGCGATGTACATGGTCGTCGGCCTCACTGACATCACTCGAGAGAGCTCGCGTTCGCCGAAGCTCCGTAGCGTTCGGGCGCGGACAACCGGGCCGCGGCGGCCGGCCGCCCGGGACGCGGAGCTTGGTACGACGCGCCCTCGCCAAGGTCAGGCGCTGGCGGGAGACGCGCCCATGGAGGTGTACTTCCTGGCCGACCTCGACCGCTTCGAGGAGGCGCAGGACACGCCTTTGCGCGCTGGTCGACCCCCAGGGGCTGAGCGCGTAAATGGTCGCGATCGCGGCTGTTCATGCGCAGGACTACGAGACGGCGCTCCGGCTCTTTGCGCAGGGAGCCAAATGACGGACGGCCTGGGCCGAACTGGCCGACCACGCCGAGGCGGCCCTCGGCGCAGGCGATATCGAGCTCGCCGTGACCTTGACCGATCGCGCGGTCCGCGACTTCGAGGAACGCTTCGGCCGCCTTCAGCGCGACATCGATCGGGTCGCCGTCTCCGACAACGCGAGCTGGCGAGCCTCTACCTCGTTTCCGCACGTGCACAGCTGGCACGAGCAGAACAGCTCGAGGCGAGGAGCGGACTCCGCCGCCGCGTCGAAGGCCAGGCGCAGGCGTTCGAGCTCAGCGACCGCGCCCGTGCCCTAACCCTGGCCGCGCTGCTGGCCGACGCCGCGGACGACACGGACGACGAGCGGATGATCCTCGCCTGGCGTCAGGCGACATCGGAGTGGCAGGCGGCGTACGACCGTCTCTACCGTGCGTATGTCACGACCGCAGACGAGGAGGACGTCCGCGGCCGGATCGCCGAGCTCGCGTCGGCCGAGGAACAGCTCGTCGAGGTCGAGGCCGAGCTCGAAGGAGTGAATGCGAGAACCCGAGCCGAACCGCCCCCCGAGAGCCGGCGGCCCTCGAGGACATTCAGCGGGCGCTGCCGCCCGATGCGGCGCTCGTCGAGTACGAGCTCGTCGATCGCGAACTGCTCGTCTGGACGATCACCCGACGCTCAGCGAACGCGGTGACGAGCCGCCATCAAGCCGGCGCCATCGCCCGCCTCGCGAAGGCGGTGCAGCGCAGTGCTCGAACGGCCAGCCGGGGCCGGAAGCGGCCGAGCTCGCAGACATCCTGCTTGCTCCGGTGACATCGGTCGCCGACGCGTGCGGTCGCCTGATCATCGTCCCCTACGGGCCGCTGCACGGGCTCCCGTTCCAGGTGCTGCCGCATCACGGACGGCTGCTGGGCGAGACCCATGTCGTCTCGTATCTTCCGGCCGCGGCGCTTCTCCGGGGGCAACCGTCGACGAGCCGCTCGGGGAACCCGGGCGCTGGTCGTCGGCGATCCGGCCTTCGACGCTGCGTCAAGCCGTCGCTCAGGCGGTTACCGGGTGCGGCAGTCGAGGCGATGTCCGTCGCCGAGACACACGGCGTTCGTCCTTTGATCGGGTCCGACGCTGGGGAGGACGCGATTCGCCGGGTCTGGCCGACGCCAATCTCGTCCACCTCGCCGCACACGGACGGCTGACCCGATCGCGCCCAGCGACTCGTCGATCGTCCTCGCCGGTCGCGACGAGCTGACCGTCTCCGACTTCATCGGACTGCGGATCGACGCCGAGCTCGCCGTGCTCTCGGCGTGCGACAGCGGCCGGGGCGCAGCGAGCCTCGGCGGCGACGTGGTGGGCCTAGCGCGCGGCTTGATCGCGGCCGGAGCACGTCGATCGGTCGTGTCGCTGTGGCCGGTCGACGACGCGCCGGCGTGCGCGACGATGAGCTTGTTCCACGAGCACCTTGCGGGAGGCGTGCCCGCCGCGGAGGCGCTGCACGTCGCCCAACAGGCGGTACGTGGAATGTCGGGTGACGACATCGCTGCGCGCTACGTCGAGCTCGGCGGCGATCCGGGCGAGACAGGGGCGACCCGCCGCCGTGGCGCCCCGTCCGCCGATCGAGAGCCCATGCTGCCGCTCGATCCCGAGTACGTCGACGACCTCGCCGACGACGAACCTGTGGACGTGCTGAGCGGAGAGCTTGCCCGAATCTGGGCGCCGTTCGTCGTTATCGGCGTCTAGCCGGCACCGGCGCGATGACGGTCCGGCTGGCCAATGGCAGTCCTCTGGGCTGACGGTCGTCGCCAGCAACCGGCCGCGGGCGACCACGCCAGTCCTTGCCCCGACCGCGGTAGTACGTCCTGCCCGTCGGCACCTCGACTTTGGATCGCCTGTACTGCTGCCGCCCCGAATGGGTGACGGGCGAGGGTATCCGCGAGCGGACAAAGGCTGCGGTACGGCTCGGCCTAGGGCCCCTGGTTGACCATCGTCGCGGGCACGTGGATCATCTACCCCTGGTACCGCGATAACGTGTCCGAGGTAGGGCGACAACCGCTACGCCGGCTGCGCGGGGCTGCAGTTGCCGCTCGAACTTCACACCGACGACAACCACGTAGGGATGTTCGTGTCCGGGTCGCCGACGAACTTCAAGACCATCGAAGGCAACGTCGACTCGCGCTGCGCCCGCAAGGATCGGACTTCTCAGTCGAGCTACAGTGTCGTCTTCGTCCACGTGAGCAAGTGACGTCGCCCAGCACAAGGCCCGAGCGGCCGGCGGCAACCGTAGGCGGCGACACGAAGGAGCTTCGGCTGGGACTCGTGTGCTACGGGGGCTCCTCGCTCGCCATCTACATGCACGGCGTGACGAAGGAGCTCCACCGGCTCGTTAAGGGATCTGTGCTGGCCGAGCTCGGTAGACGTGCGCATATCGATCCGGCCGCGAGCGACACGGTCTACGCCGAGCTCTTCGACGAGCTCGCAATCGAGGAGGGAGTGCGGACGCTCGCCGTCGTGGACGTCATCGCGGGCACCTCGGCGGGCGGAATCAACGGCGTCTATCTGGCCAAGGCGCTCGCGCACAACCTCTCGCAGGACTCGCTCCGTGACCTCTGGTTCACGCGCGGCGATGTCAACCAGCTGCTGAAAGGGCCGCGCTTCCTGCCCTGGTGGAGCCGGCTCCCCGTCCTCCTGCCGTTCGCACTGAAACGGTCGATCGTTCGAGGGGACAGGATGGCGCGATGGCTGTTCGACGCGCTCGAGGGTATGGACGCGTCGCCACGAGAGCCCGAGGAGGTCGAGACGCTCGTCCCCGAGGGCAGCATGCTCGAGCTCTTCGTGACGATCACCGACTTCTACGGATACGACCGCCAGGTCCCGATCTCCGAGCCGCGGCTGGTGAAAGACCACAGGCACCGCCACGGGCTGACGTTCCGGTACCGCAGCGGTGGTCCGGACAACTTCGGGCCAGTAGGAAACGGTGGCCTGGCCTTCGCAGCTCGCACGACCTCGTCGTTCCCGGGCGTCTTTCCACCGGTCAGCTTCGCGGACTTCCGGAAGTGGGTGCCGGAGGCGAAGCTCGACGAGTTCGTCAGGCGCACGTTCCGTCTCTACGAGCTCGCTCACGGAGATCCGGGGAAGACGCAGTTCGTAGATGGCGGCGTGCTCGACAACAAGCCCTTCGGCTGGGCAATCGGGAGCATCGTCAGACGCTCTGCTGACGTCGAGGTCGAGCGGCGGCTCCTGTACCTCGAACCCGATCCGGGCGAAGTCAGCGTGCCGGTGCCCGACGCGCCTGCGCGCGCGGCGCCGGGAACGATCGAGGCCGCCATCGGCGCCGCGAGCGGCGTCCCGCGCAGGGAGCCGATTCTCGACGATCTGCTCGATGTGGAGGCGCACAACGAGCGCGTCGGACTCATCCGCGACGTCATCGAGACGAACTTCGACCTCGTGGCGTCGATCCTCGAGGAGACGCTCGGGCCTCTCAACCAGCTTCTGTCCCACCCCGACCTCGAGACATTGGCAGCCTGGAACACAGCCGCCCACGCCAAGGCAGTCGAGCAGGCCGGCCCTGCTTATTCCAGCTACCTACGGTTGAAGATCAGCGTGGCTGCCGACCGCTACGCCCGTACCGTCTGCGCGGTCTGCGACTACCCAGACGACTCGAACCATGCCCTGCTCGTGCGGCATGCTGTTCGCAGCTGGGCCGCGGAGCGGGGCCTGCTCGAGCGGAGCACCACCACGACGGAGGCACAGCTGGCGTTTCTGCGCAGGTTCGATCTCGGCTTCGTGTCGCGGCGCATCGACTTCGTCAACTCGGCAATGCGCTGGTGGTATCGCGATCTTCGTGAAGGGAAGCCGGACATTCCACCCCGTGCGGATCTCGACGAGGGCAAGCGAATTCTCTACGCAGCGCGGCGACTGCTGCGCGAGACGATGGGCGGCGACGCGTATCCGGAGGAGTTGCAACAGAGGCTTCGCGACTGCTTCCCCCAGGAGGGGATCGGCGACTTCCTCGCGGAAAGAGGGCTCGAGCCGGCGGCGTTCATCAGTGAGCGCGAGCAGCAGCTCACCCAGGTGGTCGACGATGTCGCCGCCTTCCAGCATGAACGACTCGGCAGCGTCAACCAGGACCTCTTCGGGCAGTTGTCGGTGCTCGCCGAGAACTGGGCAGACACCTGTCGCCGCGACCTCATGGTGCGCTACCTCGGCTTTCCACTGTGGGACGTCCTGCTGTACCCGTTCCAGACGCTCGCGAACGCGGGTGAGAAGGACGCCGTCCAGGTCGTCCGTCTCAGCCCGTACGAGGCCCACGTTCTCCAAACCCCGCCGGCCGACAAGGTGCAGGGCAAGAAGCGCTTCCACTTCGGAGCCTTTTTCGACCGCCGCGCACGCGAGAACGACTACTTGTGGGGCAGGCTCGACGGGCTGCCAACCTCATCGGCGTCGTCGTTGACAAGGACCACCCCGCCTACCGGACGTGGTGCTTCCGAGCGTTTGCGGCGATTCTCCATGAGGAGCGGGATGCCCTCAGAAACATCGCGCCGACGCTGCAGAAGCTACGCGAGGAGCTTGCAGCCGCCCAGGCTCCGCCGTAGCGTCTCGCGCGGCTAGGCGGCCGGGCCGTCGCCTAGGCGTAGCCTCGCGAGTTTCGACTACGGCGCGGGCTCCTGGTAGGAGCTCGCGGACACGCGCCAATCTCGAGGACGAGCGCCGGAAGCTGGTCATCGCCAGTTGTTCGCGATCACGTCCGCGTGGTCGCTCATCAACTCCTTGAAACTCGCGACCCATTGTTTGACGCAATTGGAACAAGGCCGTATCGTGGCAAGCCCAAACGACCGAGCAGAGCGTTGGCGGCGGTGCTGTCGGCTGCCACGACGGTCTCGTTGGACGAGGAGGTGCCGCATTCTTCGACCCAACCGCTGTCTGAGGCTCGCTGTACTAAGCGGACTCTCGCTCGTGTTCGCTGTTGGCGTCGTGCCCGGGCGCGCGAGGTCGGCCACGCCGACGGTGTGGACCGCCAACCAGGTCTTGGCCCAGCTCCGGACGGGCTCGTTCGTGCAACGCGGAGTCACGATCGACGGCCGGCTGGACTTCCGACCGCTGGGAAGCGTTGGACACGCCTTCGCCTGCCGGGATTGCAGCTTCACCGGCCCACTCATCGCCTCGGACACGAGCTTTCAACGAGGCTTCGACGTGGGCGGCGCGCAGATGCTGGAGGCGGTGCGCATGGACCGGGCGACATTCGACGGGCCCGCGATATTCGGGACACCGCCTGGCGGCAGGCCAACCGCCTTCCTGCAGACGAGCGACTTCACGCTGGCCCGTTTCAGCGGGTTGGTGAGCTTCGAAGGGGCGAGCTTCATTCGCTCGTCCAGTTTCACGTTGGCGAGCTTCACCAGGAACGCGATCTTCTCCGGAGGGATGTTCGTGGGCCCGGCCGACTTCACACGGGCGTCCTTCGGAGCCGTTGCCGACTTTCGGCAACGGCGGTTCAGTAACGTCGCGCGGTTCGAAGAAGGCGAATTTGCTGGTCTCGCGGATTTCGCCCTTGCGCGATTCGTCGGGCCGGGCGTGTTCTCGCGATCGCGCTTTGCGGGCATGGGACGTTTCTTCGGCGCGCAATTTACCTACGTCGCGCGGAACGACTTTTCAGCCCAGTTCGGTCAGGCGACCGGCGACATGGACTTCTCGTCTGCGCAGTTTGCAGGGCGTGCCGGCTTCCGTCGAGCCACGGGAGGGATCTGCGATTCGATCGCGCGAAGTTCTTCACGCCCCATCAGGCTGTGTTCGCCGACGCGTCGTCCCCGAACTTCGTGATGGACGTCGGCACTGTCGACCAAGCTGTTCAACCCTCGGATCGGTTGCGCGTCCTGGAAATGGTCGAAGCGAGCGCGAAGGCGCGAAACGACCTCACAGTTGCGAACGATGCCCACTACGATCTCGCGGCGCTGCGGAGCAACGGGTACTGGTGGCCTTGGCGGATGCTCGACCGAGGATTCTACGGCGGGATCGCCGGCTACTTCGTTCGGCCATTCAGGCCAATGGTCACTCTCCTGGCTCTCGCGGCGATCCTCGCGCTGGTGCGGACGATCAGAAGACGGTCTGCCTCGTCCGAGCCGCGAAGTTCGCGCCCCTGGCGCGAGAAAATCGCGAATTTGGCGCGTGGGCCCATCGCTTTACGACCGGCTCCTGGACGGACTGGCACGGATCGGGCGTGGCGCGAGCGCCGATGTTCCCTCCCTCGGCCGGCGGCTCGAGACGTTCACGTATCGGGTCTTGATCGTGTGCGCTGTCCTTGGGTTCGCGAACTCGAATCCAACGCTGCGGCAGATGCTCGATGCGCTTCGCTAGCACCCGCCGCCTCCGCACGAGCTCGGCTCTCGCGCTCGCCCTCACGCTGGCTGGCGTTGCGGCGTCCAGCGCGATCTCGCCTCCGGTGACGCCGCGTTCGCGTCGGCATCGAAGGGCCCCAAGACCGTCGGCTCGATCGACGACATCCTCGAAGACACCGTTCTCCTCCGTGGTTCGATCGTTACGCGCACCGGGGCGCCGCTATACCCCGGCGATGTGCTGAACACGAAGAAGGGCGGCTCCGTCGCGTTCAAGCTCCGCTTGAGGCACGCGGTCTGCACCCTTGATCGGGGTGCTGTTCTCGCCGTCAGGCCGTCCAAGTACGTAGTCGGCGAAACTGCGTCTCGGACAAGCGTGGTGCTACCCCGAGCACCCCGCCGGCAAGAAGCGATCCACGGATGGCGCGGGCAACGGGAAAGACCCGCTGTCCGGGATCAAGGCGCGCTTCGAGGCCGGCGCGGCCAGCGTGAAGGTTGACAAGGCGTTGTTCGGCATCAAGGTCACGGCCCGGCGCAAGGTAGTGGTAAAGGTCGTGCGCGGAGTTGTCGTCGTTTCGTCGCGTAGGGGTGGCGTCAAGGCCGCCGTGGTCGTGGGCAAGAGGCGGCAGGTCACGATCCCAGCCGGACAGAAGCCCCTGCCTCCGACGCCAATCGACCTCAAGAAGAGCGAGCGCTCGGCGATCAGAGCCCTTGGCCCGCTCCCCACACCGGCGGACAACACATCCCCGACAGTGACCATCACCCGCAAGCCGGAGCAGACGACTCTTCTTCGGGATGCGGCCTTCGCCTTCAAGGCAAGCCAGACCAACGTGATCTTCAGCTGCAGCCTCGATCAGGCGCCGCTCCGCCTGTGCCCGAACCCCACAACGTTCACGAACCTCGCGCCAGGGCGCCATACCTTCATGGTCCAGGGAACCGACCAGGCCGGAAACGCGAGCAAGCGCGTGTCCTACTCGTGGACGGTCGAGCAGCCCGCACCCGACCGGATCGCGTTCGAGAGCAACGCGACGGAAACCTCGAGATCTATGTGATGAACGCGGACGGGAGCGGTCAGACCAGCCTGACGACGAACCCGCGGACGACCCGACCCGGACTGGTCGCCCGACGGACGAAGCTCGTCTTTCACAGCATCGGGACGGCAACGACGAGATCTACGTGATGAACGCCGACGGCACGGGCCAACCCGGCTCACGACCAACCCGGCCCGATCGCAACCCAGCCTGGTCGCCGGACGGGACAAGATCGCCTTCGAGACCTACCGCGACGGCAACCGTGAGATCTACGTGATGAACGCCGACGGCACCGGCCAGACAAGACTCACCAACGACCGGGCAGAGATTTCGACCCGGCGTGGTCGCCCGACGGCCGGGATCGTCGTTCACAGCTCCGCGACGGCAACCGAGATCTACGTGATGAACGCCGACGGCACCGGCCAGACCCGGCTGACGACGACCCAGACGTCGGAATTCAATCCCGCGTGGTCGCCCGACGGGACGCGAATCGCCTTCCACAGCGACCGCGAAGGCAACTGGGAGATCTACCTGATGAACTCGGACGGCAGCGCCCAGACGAGGATCACCGACAAGGGTCCAGGAGCTCAATCCGACGTGGTCGCCCGACGAGACAAGATCGCGTTCCAGACCGAGCGCGACGACAAGGTCAATGACACCTTTGAGATCTACGTCATGAACCCTGATGGGAGCGACCTGAGGAGGTTGACGAACAACTCCGCCATAGACCAGGTGCCTGACTGGTAAGGGTCAGACCGCCCCATCTTCTTCGTCACCCTCAACGGCTTCGCAACGGGAACGCGTATGCGCGGTGGAACCGCGGGCGGCGCTGCCGTGTACTTGCCGCATCCGACCAGGAGGTGTGCGCATGCGCAAGCAACTGAGCGTTGTCGCCACGCCGGACATCCTTATGTCATTCCGCGACCCTCACGCGGTCGAGGGGCCCCAAGCCGCGACGCCGCCGTGCGGCGCTGCTCGGCCAGGCGGCTGGCGGGGGCGAACGCGCTCCAGGCGAACCAGCGACCAA